>JAEWEV010000012.1 GCA_023389155.1 Pseudomonadota bacterium | reverse complement strand
CAACGCAAACGACACCCGCAAAGCGTCAGCGTACCCTGATCGGTAAAGTGGTTAGCAACAAGATGGACAAATCCGTTGTCGTTCTGGTAGAACGTCGCGTGAAGCACCCCATCTACGGCAAAATCGTGGTCCGTTCAAACAAGTACAAAGCGCATGACGAAACCAATGAGATCAACGAAGGCGACACAGTAGAAATTGCTGAAGGTCGTCCTATTTCACGCAGCAAATCGTGGAGTGTTGTTCGTCTTATTGAGGCCGCACGCGTCATCTGATGCCATTTCGGCGGTAATCACATCGTCAGCCTGTGCTGCTTCGGCAGGCTGCCCATGCGACGACTGCCGGTCTGCGATGAAGAAGATAAAAACCACCCTTTCAAGGGTGGTTTTTTTGTCTGGGCAAGCTCGCGACATATTCACCGCTCTACGTCTTCACAGTACTTGCTCCCGTCTATCGTATAGAATAAATCATCCCTGATTTTTTACGATGCTGCTTTCTCAATGCCTGATACTTTTCTCTCCCGACTGCCTGCTGACCTGGAAGTGCTGACCGATGCCGCTGCGCTTGACAAATTCCGGTCAGACGCCAGCGGGTTGCAGGCGGGTACCCCACTGCTGGTGGCGCGACCGACAACGGTAGACCAGGTTTCGGCGCTGGTCAGTCTGTGCGCCAGGGAAAACAGAAAAATTACCGTTGCCGGTGGTGGAAGTGGACTGGCGGGTGGCGCGGCGCCCGACGAGGGCGATGTGGTTCTCTCGCTTGAGCGGCTCAACCGGATTGAAGAAATCGACGAAGCGGGTGGCACTGTGCTGGTACAAGCGGGCGTAGTGCTGGAAACCCTATGCGCAGCCGTCGAGGAGAAAGCTTGGTATTTCCCGCTGGATCTGGGGGCTCGTGGCTCCTGCCAGATCGGCGGCAACGTAGCCACCAACGCTGGAGGCAATCGCGTGCTGCGCTATGGCACGACCCGCCAGCTGGTGCTGGGTCTGGAGGTCGTGCTGCCTGATGGGACTGTCATGACCATGCTGGACCGCACGCTCAAAAACAATACCGGGCTCGATCTGAAACAGTTGTTCATCGGAACTGAAGGGTCGCTCGGCATTATCACGCGCGTGGTATTGCGCCTGTTTCCAAGGCCACAGACCCGCCGGTGTGCGCTGGTCGGCCTGGCTTCATTTACACAGATTGCGCCGTTACTCAAAGCGGCACGTGGCGCTTTGCCCGAGTTGTCGAGTTTCGAAGTCATGTGGGAAGACTATGTGGCACAGTCGGCGAAAATTAGCGGCAAAACCGTTCCGTTTCACGGTGCCTGGCCCCTTACCGTGCTGATCGAAACCGAAGGCGCTGACACTCCACTGTTTCATGCCGCCTTCGATGCCTTCCTGGAATCGGTCGTCGAAAGCGGCGTTGTCCAGGATGCGATCCTGCCGCAAAGTCTGGAACAGGCGGCTGATTTGTGGGCCATCCGTGACGGCATTGGCAGACTTTTTCCCTCTCTGCGGCCCTTTGTGGCATTCGATATCGGCATTCCCCTGAAGGACATGGCCGAGTTTATTGAACAGGCCATGGCCGAATTGCAGGCCCGCTGGCCCGACGCGGTGAATCTGCTGTTTGGACACCTGGGCGATGGCAATCTGCACCTGACGACTGGCCACTTGCAGGAAGCCGATATTGTGCCGGTGGAAGAGGCTGTCTATGCGCTCACCAGCCGATTCAACGGAAGTATCTCTGCTGAACATGGTATTGGGCGCCTCAAAAAACCGTTTCTTCATTACAGTCGTGATGAAGCCCAGCAACAGGTCATGCGGCGCATACGCGAGGCACTCAATCCACAAGGGATTGTGAACGCGGCGCGCATCATCGACTGAGTTTGCCGTTAGCGTTTCCAAATTCGAGGTTCTAAGTTCGCAGTCTGCGCTTTGCAGTTTGCAATTCGCATTTGGCAGATGGCGCTGATTGTCGGTTCCCTTTTCCGCGGGAAAAGCGTGGCGCGTATTGCTGCCAGTTTATTGCCCGGTTCGTCAATGCCATTAGTGGTCTTGGCGCGTCGATTGCGCTGAATTAATTTTGTTTTTATTTGCCATTTTTTTATAAGGCCGAATATCATGGCACACAGTTCCGTTTCCACTATCTCCCCCGTTGCTCCGCGACATCTTTCCGATGCGGCGCGCACGGCATTTATTGAACGTTTCGGTGAGCGTTTCAGTACAGGCGATGCCGTTCGTGATCATCACGCCCGTGATGAGTCGGCATACCCGCCCGTGCAGCCAGACGGCGTGCTGTTCCCGAAAGACACCGACGATGTGGTGGCCGCAGTCAGACTGTGTACAGAATATAACGTACCGCTGGTTCCCTTTGGCATTGGTTCATCCATCGAAGGGCATGTCCTGCCTGTCGAGGGTGGCATCACCCTGGATTTTCGCGACATGAACCAGGTACTGGCCATACAGGCAGAAGACTTCACGGTCACGGTGCAGCCCGGTGTCATCCGTACGCAGCTCAATGATGAAATCCGGCATACCGGCCTGTTCTTTCCCATTGACCCGGGCGCCCATGCCTCGATCGGCGGCATGACGGCCACCCGTGCTTCTGGCACCAATGCGGTCCGTTACGGTACCATGCGGGACAATGTGCTCTCGCTCAAAGTTGTGACGGCCAGCGGCGAAGTCATACGTACCAGCAGCCGTGCGCGCAAATCCTCTGCGGGCTACGACCTGACCCGCCTGTATGTGGGCAGCGAGGGTACGCTGGGCGTGATCGTAGAAATCACCTTGCGCGTTTATCCGTTGCCCGAAGCCGTCACGGCCGCCGTCTGTTCCTTCCCTTCGCTGCGTAACGCAGTCCAGGCCGTGATCGATATCATGCAAAGTGGAGTGCCGGTGGCGCGGGTCGAATTCATGGACGAACGGGCCGTACGCGCTGTAAATGCATACAGCAAAACCGCACTGGCTGAACAACCGCTGCTGCTGTTCGAATTTCACGGCTCCCCGGCCGGTATCGCCGAGCAGGCGGCGGTGGTACAGGAGCTGACAGCGGAGCAGGGTGGCACGGCCTTCCAGTGGGCAGAAAAACCGGAAGAGCGTACGGTCCTTTGGACTGCGCGGCACAATTATTACTTTGCCTGCCTGCAGCAACGCCCTGGCGGGCGCGCGATTACCACAGACGTTTGCGTGCCTATTTCACGGCTGGCCGATTGCGTGGCCGAGACGGCAACCGATCTGGAAAGTCTGGCATTCCCTTGGTCCATCGTGGGTCACGTGGGGGATGGCAATTTTCATGTGGTAATGATGATCAACGCCGACGATCCGAAAGAATGGGAGCAGGCTGAAGCGGTCAATACCCGTCTGGTCATGCGCGCCATTCATATGGATGGCACCTGCACCGGAGAGCATGGCGTGGGCATTCATAAAATGGGCTTTCTGAAAGCGGAGCATGGTGAGGTCGCATTGCAGCTGATGCGCAATATCAAGCACGCCTATGATCCCCTTAATATTTTCAATCCCGGCAAAATCGTCAGCTGGAGCGCATAGTGGCGTGTTGCCCGGTGGTCAGGTTATGGCAGTCGTAATGGTGCTGCGCATGCAGGCCCACGCCGCGATTGCCTGGTCACAAACGTCAGAAACGACATTTGTGATAAGCTGATCGCCGCCACGAAAGCGTATCATCAAGCTGAAATTGAGGCGTGTTGCCATACGAAATGCGTGATGCGTGATACAGTCGCAAAGCGCCGCTGACTCAGAAGCACGAAAGTATGGGCTTAGCACTATATGAAATGAAACAGCAGCGCCAGAGGGCGCCGTACAGAGCCGCAGTACAGGTACGGCAGTAGACAAATAGCCTTGTGTGAAACAGCAATGCCTCAAGCCACAGTGCTGATACGGCGGTGCAAAAACAGATTGCAGAACAGCAATAAAGAATGAGCAAAAAAGAAACAGGATCAAAAGGAGAACAGGAGGATATGGTTTCGCGTTATCTCGCCGCCGACTGGGGGTCAACCAATCTGCGCCTATGGCTAGTCGAAGACGGCGTTGCGGTAAAGCATGCGGCATCGCCCTTTGGCATCACCCGCATGCAAAACCAGTCCTTCCCGCAGGTACTGCAAAGCCTGATGCTGCAAATGCAGCTGGAAACGTCAGAGGTATCACGCATCTACATTGCCGGCATGGCCGGCAGCAATGTGGGATGGAAAGAGGCTGCGTATCTGCGGTGCCCGGTGTCGCTGGGCGAGCTGGGCAACAACCTGACGGCCGTCGATCCCGGGTGGCCCGTGCCGGCCGGCATTATTCCTGGTATTTGCGTGCCCGGGCCGGCAGGGGCAGATGTCATGCGTGGCGAAGAAACCCAGCTGCTGGGTACGCTGAACGACAACCTCTCGGGGCTGTTCGTACTGCCCGGTACGCACAGCAAGTGGGCGCTTGTTCAGGACGGGGTGGTTGTCCGATTTACCACTGTCATGACCGGTGAACTGTTTGATGTGCTGCGCAACCATTCGCTATTGGGGCGTGGCGTACCGGAGTCTTCTGCCCAGCCCCAGGCGTTCGAAGCAGGGACACTGGCAGGGCTTGCCGCCAGCGACACCATGACTGAACTTTTCACAGTCCGGGCACGTTATATTCTGCAGCACCTGCCCGCGGAACAGGTCAGCGACTACCTCTCCGGACTGCTGATTGGTTCGGAATTAAGGGATATGCGCAAGCAGTTCGAGGTAAACACGGCGTCACGGGTGACCCTGCTGGGTAGCGGCACGCTGACCAAACGATACGAGCAGGCCTTGCGCCTGGCAGGCATTACATTTGACACAAAGGACGCCGATAGCGCCACGCTGAACGGCATAAGGAAAATACATGACGCACTGGAAACCTGAGCTGCCGCTGATTGCCATATTGCGCGGCATCGGACCTGACGAAGTACTGGATCACGCACACGCTCTGCGCGCAGAAGGCTTTGATGCCATCGAGATTCCCACCAATTCGCCGGACTGGCAGAAAAGCGTACAACGCGTGAACCAGGCTCTGGGCGATGAGATGATGACCGGTGCCGGCACCGTACTCACCACGGATCATCTGGCGCAACTGGCAGCCACGGGCGGCAGGCTGATGGTGACACCCAACACCAATCCCCAACTCATCACCGCCGCTGCGCAAACTTACGGGTTTGAAATCTGTGCCGGGTTTGCGACAGCCAGCGAAGCATTCGCCGCGTTGCAGGCGGGTGCCCAGTCACTCAAGCTGTTCCCCTCCAGTGTTTTCGGGCCGGACTACGTCAAGGCGCTCAAGGCTGTGCTGCCGGCGGATGTGCCGCTATATGCCGTTGGCGGCATCACGCCTGAGAATCTGACGAGTTATCTGAAAGCGGGATGCACAGGCGCGGGCTTGGGGTCCGATCTATACCGCCCTGGCCAGCCTCCCGAGCACACGCGCGAGCGAGCGAAGCGCTTTGCGCAGGCCTGGCACGAGGCAAGGAAATAGCTTGCGCAGATAGCGCGCGGAAAAATCGGGCAGAAAAAGTCCACCCACAAGACAATGCGGGAGCTAGCGCCAATCACGCTAGACGCAATCATGAGTCAGATTCGGCAGGTTGTGACAGCAGTGCGCATGCACGCCACTGACGCGTAAAAAACGCTACGTTAGTGGTGAATAATATTGAAAATCGCAGCGACAAGGCTGCACCTGTTGGAAAAGGACAGGCAAAACAGGAGAATGAAGATATGGCGACATTTGATGTGGCGCTGTTTGGGGAAATGATGGTGCTGCTGGTTGCGGCGGAAGAGGGGCCGCTGGAGTCGGTCAGCCTGTTCCATAAAATGACTGCGGGCGCCGAAACCAATGTTGGCATCGCCCTGGCGCGACTGGGAACCAAAGTGGCCTGGGTCAGTCGCCTTGGTGACGACACCATGGGCCGATATCTGAAGAATGTGATGGAGGCCGAAGAAATCGACTGCTCCCGTGTCGTCCTGGTTCCTCGTCAACGCACCGGCTTCATGCTCAAAGGCAAGATCCGAAAGGGAGACCCTCCGATCGAATATTATCGCTCGGGCTCTGCGGCCAGCGCCATGTCTGCCGATGACCTGGACGAGGACTGGCTTTCACAGGCCCGTCATTTGCATGTTACAGGCATTTTTCCTGCTCTGAATGCAGGCACCTATGCGCTCACGGTTGCCGCCATGAAACACATGCAGCGCATCGGTGGCACGGTATCGTTCGACCCTAATTTGCGACCCGCCTTGTGGGGGTCAACGGAGCTCATGCAAACCCGCCTGAACGAGCTGGCAAGCCTGGCGCACTGGGTGCTACCGGGCATGGAAGAAGGCCGGTTGCTGACGGGAGCCGAAAGCGAAAAGGACATTGCCGCCTTCTATCTCAACCTGGGCGCCCAAGCCGTGGTTGTCAAACTGGGGCCAAAGGGCGCTTATGTGCAGACGCACGACGACGCCTTCACCGTACCGGGTTACCCGGTAGAGACGGTCGTGGATACGGTCGGAGCGGGAGACGGATTTGCCGCAGGCTTGATCAGCGCGCGGCTGGAAGGCCTTGACTGGCAGGCGAGCCTGCGCCGGGCCACCATCATCGGCGCTTGCGCCGTACAGGTTGCAGGCGACACCGAAGGGTATCCTGATCGCGCCCGTCTGGCTGAACTCGAAGCGGACTGAAAGCCGGAGCGCGCAGTCGATCTGGAAATTGCAGCAGAACCCTCACGGCGTACACGTAAACGTAATGCGCTCGCACTTGGATGTGCCACAGGCCCGCATCGGACAACCGCTAGGTCCATTCTCTGAGGGATCACAAACGTGATCCCTTTTTATACACTAGGGTTTTCTATAGTTGCTCATCTTATTCAGTGGTCTTACCATTGAACGCTACTTGATGAAGATTCAGAAAAATTCCCCCATCTGCCGTACCAACGATGAAAAAGTGAACCGAGACAAGTGAAGTTCGAAGCCATCAAAACCCGTTCAGTATCGGAACTGGTTGCCCAGCGATTGATCGACATGATCCGCAAGGGGCAACTGGTGGCGGGTCAGCAGTTGCCGCCAGAGCGGGAACTGGCGGTGCTGTTTGATGTGGGCCGGCCGGCAGTCCGGGAAGCGATCCGGGGGCTGTCACTGCTCGGGTTGGTCAAAATCCAGCAGGGCGAGGGTAACTTCATCAGTTCACTGAACGTGGAAGACCTGATAGAGCCGCTCAGTCTGCTGATCGATCTGCATTTTGACCAGATCAATGAACTGTTTGATGCCCGCAAAATTATCGAGGGTGGCATTACCCGCCTGGCCTGTGAAAGGCTGACCGAAGCGGAAATCGAACGTCTGCGGGCCAATGTCGACGAGGCTCGCGAGGCACTAACCCGCAACGACCACGAAGGCATTCGCCGGCTGGATATCGAGCTGCATCAGACCATCATTAATGCCTGTGGCAATGTTTATCTGCAGCGCGTAGCCCAGAGCATCAGCCTGCTCAGTCGCAAGAGCCGCACGATTACAACTGTCATTCCGTCGATTCTGCAGTCTACCTTTGACGATCACGAACACATTGTGCAGGCCCTGGCCGAGCGCAATCCGGCCAAGGCTTCCGAGGCCATGTACAGGCATCTGGATCATGTCCAGCAGCATTACAACAACTACCAGCAGGCCGGCGCATCCAAACCGGCACTCTCAAACCAACAGGAGTCAGTATGAAACTCATCCGTTATGGGGACAACAAGCAGGAAAAGCCCGGCGTCGTTGATAGCGACGGCCGTATCCGTGATCTGTCGGGCGTTATCGGCGACATCGATGGCAGCACGATTACCCCGGAAGGGCTGGCGCGTCTGCGTGAACTGGACATCTCGACACTGCCGCTCGTGCAGGGCAATCCCCGTATCGGCGCCTGCGTCGGAAAGATCGGCAAATTCGTTTGCATCGGCCTGAACTATTCCGATCATGCCGCAGAATCCGGCCTGCCTGAGCCCAGCGAGCCCGTGATTTTCAATAAGTGGACCAGTGCTGTCGTCGGTCCAAACGATGATGTGGCCATCCCCCGCGGTTCCAAAAAAACCGATTGGGAAGTGGAATTGGGCGTGGTCATCGGCAAGGAAGCACGCTACATCAGCAAGGAAGAGGCACTGTCTTATGTGGCCGGTTATTGCGTTGTGAACGATGTATCCGAGCGCGAGTATCAGATCGAGCGTGGCGGCACCTGGGACAAGGGCAAGGGCTGCGATACTTTCGGCCCTATCGGTCCGTGGCTGGTGACAGCCGATGAAGTTCCGGATCCGCAGGCACTGAATCTGTGGCTGGAGGTGGATGGCAAACGCTATCAGGACGGTACCACCGGCAAAATGATTTTCGACGTGGCTACCATTATTTCCTATTTGAGCAATTTTATGAGTCTGCAGCCTGGGGATGTGATCTCTACCGGTACCCCGCCGGGCGTGGGCATGGGTGTCAAGCCCGAGCCGGTGTATCTGAAAGCCGGACAGACCATGCGTCTGGGTATTGAAGGACTGGGCGAACAAACCCAGAAAGTCGTACAGGCTTAAACCCTATGCTGGTGGAACGCAAAGGAGGTGTTCCACCGCAGGCCTGGAGGCGTTGTGTTGCATTCCAGGCCGCGTTTCAGGTCAGGCATCCGCTGGCTGCCGCGGCAGTCAGCGTGCCGGACCGGCAATATGCAGTTGATTGACAATAACAAAACAGACCGCCACGCAAGGTGTGTGCGGACATCATATTTCAGGTATCCGGCAGCGCCGGGATTGCCTGTAACCGGAGACAGACATGAACAAACGTAATTTGCTGAAAGGTTTGCTGGGTTTGACCCTCGCCGCGGGAGCAGGTATGGCGCATGCCGCCTATCCTGAGCGCCCGATTACCATGATTGTGCCCTGGGGCGCTGGCGGCGGTACTGACGCCACTGCGCGAATGATTGCCACTCTCCTGGAAAAAGAACTGGGCAATCCGGTCAACGTTGTCAACCGTACAGGCGGCAATGGCGTGGTTGGACACATGGCGATTGCCAAGGCCAAGCCCGACGGATACACACTGGGCATGCTCACGGTCGAGATCGCCACAATGAAACATCTGGGTCTGACCACGATTACGCCAGCCGATTACACGCCCCTGGCACTGATGAACGAAGACCCTGCCGGGGTGACCGTGAGCGCCACCTCCGACTACAAGGATATGAAAGGGCTGATGGAAGCCATCAAGGCCAATCCCGGAAAACTCAAGGCGTCTGGCACCGGACAGGGCGGCATCTGGCATATCGCCATAGCCGGCCTGCTGAACAATGCAGGTTTGCCCGCGACAGCGGTACCTTTTGTTCCTTCCAACGGGTCCGCGCCTGCCATGCTTGAGCTGGTAGCCGGGGGTATTGATATAGTGCCTACCTCCCTGCCCGAAGCGCGCTCCATGATCGACGCCGGCAAGGCCAAGCCGCTGGCCATTATGTCCAAGGAACGTTCACCCATGTATCCGGACGTGCCCACACTCATGGAAACTACGGGTAATGACTGGACGGTCGGCGTCTGGCGTGGTATTGCCGGTCCCAAGGGCCTGCCGGATGACGTGACCGCCAAACTGGAAGCGGCGCTGCAGAAAGTCAACGAGAGCAAGGAGTTCCGTGACTTCATGGCCAAGCGCGGTTTTGGTGTCGCGTACGCCAACAGCAAGGACTATGGCGAGTACATGGCCAAATCCACCGCCGATTTCGGTGAAGTTCTCAAAGCCATTGGTATGGCCAAATAAGCCGATTTGAACCGGGTGGTCGGTCCGGATTGCGCTCGCGCGCCGGACCGCACTGCCGACTCTGTGGAAAATTCCCATGAAGATCAGCGATACCCTTTCCGGCATTATCCTCGGCATATTCGCCGTTATCATTTTTGTGATGTCCCTGTCGTTTCCGCCTACGCCCGGGCAGGAATTCGGCTCGGGACTGTTTCCGCGACTGATTGCGATTGGTCTGTTGCTTTGCGCCATCGGCCTTGTTGTGCAAAGTCGTCGCCGTAATGACAGTCAGGTGTCGATGGCCTGGCCCGGACTCAATAGCGTAACGTTTCTGCGATTCTGCATGATACCGGCCACGCTCATCTTCTATTTTCTGACCGCAGAATATCTGGGATTTTTTATTTCATCCGGCATCATATTGATGCTGACCTTCCTGGTGTTCGGCGTCAAGCCGCTATACAGCGTCGTTCTCACCGTGATCAGCGTGCTGCTCATCCACTTCTCTTTCTACAATATCCTGGAAGTCCCGCTACCCTGGGGCCTGCTGGAATCTGTTGCGTGGTGACCCTATGTTTATGAGCAATTTTACTGCCGCCCTCAGCCAGGTGACCGATCCCTTTGTCCTTGGTGTCATCCTGGTCGCTGCGATCTTCGGCCTGTTCGTTGGTGCCATCCCCGGACTGAGCGCCACCATGGCTGTGGCCCTGCTGGTACCCGTCACCTTTTTCATGGATCCGGTTCCTGCCATCGCCATGATGGTGACGTCAACGGCCATGGCCATTACCTCGGGTGATGTGCCCGGTTGTCTCTTGCGAATTCCCGGGACACCCTCGTCGGCAGCCTATACCGACGAGGCTTATAGCATGACCCGCAAGGGCCTGGCCGACCAGGCCCTTGGCGCCAGCATCGTGTTCTCGTTCGTGGGTGGATTATTTGGCACCATTGTGCTGATTACCTGCGCACCCATGCTGGCCAACTTTGCATTGAATTTCTCGTCCTACGAGTTTTTCTGGCTGGTGGTACTGGGCCTGTCATGCGCCATCGTGATTACGCCGGCCAGCCAACTCAAGGGTTTCGTCTCCCTGCTGATCGGCCTGCTGCTGGCCTGCGTGGGAATGAACAATCCTGCTGCCTACCCGCGCTTCACTTTTGGCAACGAGGACCTGATGAACGGGGTAACGCTACTACCGATGATGGTGGGTATGTTCGCCATCGCCGAAGTGCTGCGCTACGCGGTCGACTCGCAGGACAGGCTGGGTGAAGTCAAGGCACAGATCGGCAACATCTTTACCGGCATGTGGACCCTCACCAAGAAATATCCGCTCTCCATTCTGCGTGGCAGTGTGCTGGGTACCATTGTGGGCGCGCTGCCAGGTGCGGGTGCCGACATTGCCGCCTGGATGTCCTATGGCATGAGCAAAAAATTCTCCAAAGAGCCTGAAAAATTCGGTACCGGTCATGTGGAAGGAATTGTCGAAGCAGGAGCGTCGAACAATTCGGCACTGGCTGGCGCGTGGATTCCTGCTCTGGTATTTGGTATTCCCGGAGACTCCATCACGGCCATCGTGGTGGGGGTGCTGTACATGAAGAACCTCACGCCAGGGCCCATGATTTTCACCAATAATGCAGTTGAAATGTATTCCATTTTTCTGGTGTTCATTATTGCCAATATTATGATGCTGCCGCTGGGGTATGCGCTGGTCAAGGTTGCACGCAATGTATTGCGAGTGCCGCGCTCTATGCTGATGCCGATCATTCTGCTGTTCAGTATTGTGGGTACCTTCTCCATCAACAACAGCCCCTTCGATGTGATCATCATGATGGTCATGGGTATTCTGGCCTATCTGATGGAAGAGAATGAATTCCCCATTGCTCCCGCGGTGCTTGGGGTGGTGCTCGGCGGCATGCTGGAAGAGAACTTTATTTCATCCATGATCAAGGCAGACGGCGACTTCGGCATGTTCTTCAGCCGACCCATTGCCGCCATTCTGGGCGTGGTCGCCATCCTGATCTGGACGATTCCCATCATCAAAATGATTTTCGGAAAATCAAAACCGCCATCACCACCGCCATCGGGGGGCGATGACAGTGCCGTGAACAAACCAGGAATTACGACATGAGCCAGACAACCAGTACAAGTGCCGCGCAGACGCAAACCGCCGGTGTGCGCTATGACGCCAGCGTCCTGAAAGACTTTGCCCGATCCCTGCTGATTGCGGCAGGAACCAGCCAAGCCATCGCACAGAATGTGGCCGAGGTGCTGCTAGACGGCGATCTGCTTGGTCATACCACGCACGGGCTGGCGCTGCTCAGTCCCTATCTGCAGCAGATAGAAAAGGGTGGCATGACCAAAGACGGCGAGGCAGAGGTCATGTCGGACCGGGGAGCGGCCCTTCTCCTGAATGGTCGTCGTCTGCCAGGGCCGTGGCTGGTTAACCAGGCCATCGACGGCCTGCTGCCTCGTGCACGTCAATACGGTACCGCGACTGCGGTGATCCGAGAGAGCCACCATATTGCCTGCCTTGCCAGCTACTTGCTGCGTGCGGTGCGCGAGAACATGCTAATTGTCCTGAGCTGTTCAGACCCGGCGGGCCAGAGTGTGGCGCCATTTGGCGGCACACAGGCCGTGTTTACGCCCAATCCTATTGCAGTTGGCATTCCTGCCGCATCGCCCGTGCTGGTCGATATTTCAGCTTCGATTACCACAAACGGCATGAGCGGAAGGCTGGCCAAAGAAGGCAAACAGTTCGACGAGGAATGGCTGATCGACAGCAAAGGAAAACCGACGCGTGATCCTGCTGTATTGACGCAGGATCCACCGGGAACCATTCTGCCGCTGGGTGGTTTGTCTGTCGGCCACAAGGGGTTTGGTCTGGCATTGCTGATCGAAGCCCTGACTGGCGGATTGGCGGGTCATGGGCGCGCCGATCAGGTCACCGGCTGGGGCGCCACCGTGTTCATCAGTCTGTATGATCCCTCTGCCTTTGGTGGTAACGAGGCGTTCCTGCGGCAAATGAACTGGATTGCCGATGCATGTCGCAACAACCCGCCGCGCGAAGGCTTTGAATCAGTGCGCATGCCGGGCGATCGCGGTCTGGCCATGTACGAGAAACAGACGAAAGAGGGCGTGGTATTGCATTCCAGCATTCCACCGATGCTCCAGGAGGCCGCAAGCAGGTATGACCAGCAGATGCCGGCGCCACTTTAAGCCAACACAATTTCATTGAGACAAGGATAGAGAATGAGTCAGAATAGTTTGCAGGGCCGGGTGGCCGTCATTACGGGCGGCGCCCGCGGTATTGGTCTGGCCGCCGCACAACGGATGCTGGAATCCGGCGCATCCGTGGCCTTGTGGGATCTGGACGCAGAACGGCTTGAGCAGTCCCGTCGCGAGCTGGAAGGACTGGGAACCGTTAGCGCCCATGCGCTTGATCTGACAGATCTGGCCGCGGTGGAAAAGGCGGCAGCCGACACCCTGCAGCAACACGGCAAAGTGGACATCCTGGTCAACAATGCTGGCATTACCGGCGGCAATGGCGTGACATGGGAGCTGGATCCGGCGGTCTGGCAGCAGGTTGTACAGACCAACCTGATGGCCCCTTTTTACACCTGCCGCGTACTGGTACCTGCCATGCTGAATAACGGCTACGGCCGCATCGTGAATATTGCGTCGATCGCCGGTAAAGAGGGCAATCCCAATGCTTCACATTACAGTGCGTCCAAAGCCGGCCTGATCGGCCTGACCAAATCGCTGGGCAAAGAACTGGCAGACAAGAATATTCTGGTCAACGCTATCACACCCGCCGCGGCCAGAACGGAAATCTTCAATTCCATGTCCCAGGAGCATATCGACTATATGTTGTCGCGCATTCCCATGAAGCGCTTCCTGGAAGTCAAGGAGGCGGCATCCATGATCTGCTGGCTGGCGTCAGAGGAATGTGCATTCAGTACCGGGGCAGTATTTGATCTTTCCGGTGGCCGCGCCACCTACTGACGACACAATACCGTCATATTCACGTGCAACTGTGTCCCATACAGGACACAAACGAGACAAGATGCCTGCTGCCACAAGCAGCGTGGCAACTGCAACAAAAGGAGAAGTTGATGACAATACTGGAGAGTCCGCTGTTCCGGTCGGCTGTCACTGTCACCCATACCGTGGAAAAAATCCTGACCTATGTATTGGGTCTGTGCGTACTGGTCATGCTGTTGCTGGTGTTCGGCAACGTTGTACTGCGCTATGGCTTCAATTCAGGTATCACCGTTTCCGAGGAGGTCGCGCGCCTGTCCTTCGTGTGGCTGATCTTCCTGGGAACGGTCATCGCGTTTCGCACCAAACAGCATCTGGGCGTGAACATGCTGCTTGAACGACTACCCATCATGCTGCAGAAAATTATTCATATTCTGCGCCAGCTGATCATCGTCTGGATCCTTTGGCTTTTGATGGATGGTGGCTGGGATCAGATGGCGATTGGCGTAAACACTGCGCTGCCGGTTACAGGCTGGTCACAGGCCCTGTTCAGCGGCATGGTATGGTTCAGCGCTGCTGCCATGTTCGTTCTTGCGATCGGTGATATTGCGATTGCCATCATGACACCGGCTGATCGCGCCTATCAGTACCGCTTCAGAACCGCGGTTGATAACGCCGAAGAAATTGAATAACGAGTACCAGGAAAAAACAACATGACTGTAACCATCTTTCTTTCCGTGCTGCTCGGGTTTATGGCATTTGGCATGCCAATCGCGTTTGCGCTGCTGCTGTCCGCTATCGGACTGATGTTCTACCTGGATTTTTTCGATGTTCAGATCCTGGCGCAGAATATGCTTGCCGGGGCCGACAACTTTTCACTGATGGCTGTGCCACTCTTCATGCTGGCCGGAGAAGCCATGAACGCAGGCGGGATGTCACGCCGTATGGTTGCACTGGCCAGTTCCCTGGTCGGCCATGTTCACGGCGGCCTGGGTTATGTCGCCATTATGGCAAGTGTGCTACTGGCGGCACTTTCGGGTTCTGCTGTTGCCGATTCGGCGGCGCTGGCGGCCATGCTGGTGCCCATGCTGCGCAACCGCGGCTATGACCTGAAACAGTCTTGCGGGCTGATTGCAGCAGGCGGCATCATTGCCCCCATCATTCCACCATCTATTTCATTCATTATTTTTGGTGTGGCCACCAATATTTCGGTGACCAAGCTGTTCATGGCGGGGATTGTGCCGGGACTGCTGATGGGGCTGACTCTCGTGGTCGTGTGGACCATCGTGGCCCGCCGTTCTACCAGCTTCAAGCCGTTTCCGAAGGAACCCTGGCCAGTGCGTGCCAAAGCGCTGCGGGATTCGGGCTGGGCCCTGGTGCTGCCGGTGATTATTATCGGCGGTCTGCGTTTCGGCATCTTCACGCCGACCGAGGCAGCGGCGGTTGCTGCGGTTTACGCCCTGTTTGTTGGTATGGTCGTGTACCGCGAAATCAAACCCCGCGATTTGATGAAACTGCTGGTTAACTCGGCAACAACCACCAGTGTGGTGATGTTCCTGGTGGCAGCTGCCCTTGTGACATCCTATATGATCACCCTGGCAGACCTGCCCAAAGAGCTGATTGCCATGCTCGGCCCATTGGTTGACTCGCCGATGTTGCTGATGGTTGTCCTTGTGATACTTCTGACGCTGGTGGGCATGGCCATGGACCTGACACCGACGATTCTGATTCTGGCGCCCGTGCTGATGCCTGTCATCAAGGAAGCCGGCATTGATCCTACCTATTTCGGTGTGATCTTCATCATGACCGGCTGCGCCGGACTGCTGACGCCACCGGTAGGAACCGTGCTGAATGTGGTTTGCGGTGTAGCCCGCATTCGCATGGAAGACATTATCAAAGGTGTGTGGCCTTATGTACTCGCTTACACACTGCTGATTTTGCTACTCGTGATTTTCCCGCAGATCGTCACAGTACCAATGAACTGGTTCTATTGATCTGCATCCAATACCAATACTCTGGAGACGAAAATGAAGACTTTGAAAAAGACGATCGTAGGCATGACAGCGGTAGCGCTGCTGGGCATGGGTTCCGCCGCGGTATGGGCCAAGGACATCAAGCCACGTATTATCCGCTTCGGCTACGGTCTGGCCGATGACAGCCCAACCGGCAAGGCATCCGCCCATTTTGCCGAAGTGGTCAGCAAACTCAGTGATGGCAAAATGAAGGTCAAAACCTTCGGCAACGGTGCACTGGGTCCCGATGAACAGCTGATCAATTCCCTGATCAGCGGCTCCGGTGAAATCACCTTTGTCTCGACTGCGCCTATCGCCAGCCTGATTCCCGAATTCGGTGTATTTGACCTGCCGTTCCTGTTCGATAATGAAAAAGTGGCCGACGCGGTACTCGATGGCCCGGAAGGCCAAAAACTGCTGGACAAATTGCCTGCCAAGGGTCTGATTGGCCTGAATTACTGGGAAAATGGCTTTCGTAATATCACCAATTCCCGACACGAAATTTCCAAACTTGGCGATATCAACGGCGTCAAGCTGCGCGTGATGCAGAACCAGGTGGCGCTGAGTGTGTTCAAGGGTCTGGGCGCCAACGCCATCCCGATGCCTTTTACAGAACTGTTTACAGCGCTGGAAACCAAAACGGTGGATGGTCAGGAAAATCCGCTGTCGACCATTCAGACCAGCAAGTTCTATGAAGTACAGCCCTACCTGACGCTGTCCAATCACGTGTATACACCCTTTGTGTTCCTGGCATCGAAAAAATGGTTTGACCAGCTGTCTCAGGACGAGAAAGATGTAATCACGCAGGCAGCCAAAGACAGTCAGGAATTTCAGCGCAAAGCCAGTCGTCAGGGTAATGAAGATGCGCTCAAATATCTGAAAGAACACAACGTGCAGGTATCCGAATTTTCTACTGAAGAAAAAGAGAAAATCCGCGAAAAAGTTGCACCGATTGTTGAAAGCCTGAAAGCAAAAATCGGTAAGGAAACTGTCGAAGGTGTTCTGGAAGCAGCCAAAAAGGCTTCCGAAGCCTGAGTATTATCACACTTGAAATAGAAGGAACCCGTTATGTCTTCGTCAAAAAAAGCGCCATTGCGCAGCCGCCGGTGGTTTGATAATCCGGCCAATCCAGGCATGACTGCCCTGTATATCGAACGTTATATGAACTACGGTATTACCAGGGAAGAACTGCAATCGGGCAAGCCGATCATCGGCATTGCGCAGACGGGTTCCGATCTATCTCCGTGTAACCGTCATCATATTGATCTGGCAGCACGCGTACGTGATGGCATCCGTGATATGGGAGGCATCCCGCTGGAGTTTCCGGTGCATCCTATCCAGGAAACCGGCAAACGTCCTACGGCAGCGCTGGATCGCAATCTGGCCTATCTGGGCTTGGTGGAAGTGCTGCATGGCTATCCGCTGGATGGAGTCGTGCTGACCACCGGTTGCGACAAAACCACTCCCGCCTGCCTGATGGCCGCGGCGACCGTCAATATCCCGGCAATTGTGTTGTCTGGTGGTCCCATGCTGGACGGATGGTGGAAGGGCAAGCTGGCCGGCTCCGGTACTGTTGTATGGGATGCGCGCAAGCGCCTGTCTGCCGGTGAGATTGGCTACGACGAGTTCATGAACAATGTGGCGTCCTCTGCACCTTCTGTGGGCCATTGCAACACCATGGGAACGGCACTGTCAATGAACTCGCTGGCCGAGGCGCTGGGCATGTCGCTGCCCGGTTGCGCCGCTATCCCGGGACCTTACCGTGAACGGGGCTGGATGGCATATGAAACCGGACGTCGAATCGTAGACATGGTCAAAGAGAACCTGCGTCCATCGGACATCATGACCAAAGCGGCCTTTGAAAACGCGGTTGTGGCAGCCGCAGCGCTGGGTGGCTCATCCAACTGCCCCATCCACATGGTCGCCATTGCGCGCCATATGGGAGTGGATCATACGCTGGCGGACTGGCAGCGGCTTGGTCCGGAAATCCCGCTGCTGGTTGACTGTCAGCCTGCCGGGCGGTTTCTGGGTGAGGCCTTCCATCGCGCCGGTGGCGTACCTGCCGTGATGAAAGAACTGCTTGATGCCGGCAAACTCAATGGCGATGCGCTCACGGTTACCGGCAAGACGCTGGCGGAGAACCTGGGCGAGGTTCAGGAGCCGGATCGTGAAGTTATTCGTGCCTATACCTCACCACTCAGGGAAGCCGCCGGCTATATCGTGCTTAGCGGAAATCTGTTTGACAGCGCCGTAATCAAGACCAGTGTGATCGACGAAAAATTCCGTCAGCGTTTCCTGTCCGATCCGGCAAATCCAAATGTGATGGATCTTAAAGCGTTCGTTTTCGAAGGCCCGGAGGATTATCACGATCGTATTGAAGATCCTGCTCTGGGCATCGACGAGAAATCTATCCTCGTGATTCGCAACAGCGGGCCGGTAGGGTATCCGGGCGGTGCCGAAGTCGTCAATATGCAGCCGCCAGCCTACCTGCTCAACAGGGGCGTCGATACGCTGCCGACCATGGGAGATGGTCGTCAGAGTGGCACCTCGGCCAGTCCCTCCATTCTGAACGTTTCACCCGAATCGGTGGTGGGAGGCG
The DNA here is from genome assembly GCA_023389155.1 of Pseudomonadota bacterium. GTDB lineage: Bacteria > Pseudomonadota > Gammaproteobacteria > Burkholderiales > Burkholderiaceae_B > Advenella. The sequence goes on along the minus strand of JAEWEV010000012.1, from coordinate 10,278 downwards.
GTCTCGCGCTGTTGCATACCGGCGATATCGTCAGGGTTGATCTCAATACCTGTCGCGTGGATGTACTGATCACTGACGAAGAACTGGAGAAACGGCGTGCGGCCTGGGTCAAACCGGATCTGGTGAACATGACGCCGTGGGAGGAAATTTACCGCGGAATGGTCGGGCAGCATGGTGACGGCGCCTGCCTGGAAGCCGCCACCGCGTATGTGGATATTATCCAGACGCGGGGTGAATCGCGCGACAATCACTGATAGCAGGGCGTTAACCGGAAGGCTGACGCCCGGCACCAGAAGATGGGATGTGGCCACCATGTTGGCCGGCAAATAACACTTGCAATACCGGGCAGACCTGCGAAAGGTTACCTGGAAAAAGAGTATTTTTATTGATGCCTGATCTGCATCAGGTCAGGCACCGCAGGACAGCGAGAAAATTATGACAGTTCTGGATCAGAAAGCCATTCGAACCCTGCCCGAGGCCGCCATCGCGGCGTTCAGGGATCGATTCGGTGAACGGTTTATCACTTCCATGGCGGTACGGGAACATCATGGAACCGACGAATCCCCCTATCCGGTGTGTCCGCCGGAGGCGGTCATTTTTCCGCGCGACACCGAAGAGGTGGTCGACGCCGTGAAGATTTGTAATCAGTACAAGGTGCCGGTGGTTCCGTTCGGGATCGGTTCATCCCTGGAAGGCCACGTGTTGCCCATTGAAGGTGGCATTTCCCTGGACTTCACTGAAATGAACAAAGTGCTGGCCATTAACGCCGAGGACTTTACCGTGACGGTACAGCCAGGCGTGATCCGGACACAGCTGAACGATGAAATCCGCCATACCGGTCTGTTCTTTCCCATTGACCCGGGTGCACATGCCTCTATCGGCGGCATGACCAGCACGCGTGCCTCTGGCACCAATGCCGTGCGCTACGGGACCATGCGCGAAAATGTGGTTTCCATGAAGGTTGTGACGGCAAAGGGCAAAGTGATACGCACCAGCAGTCGTGCACGCAAATCGTCATCAGGATATGATCTGACCCGCCTGTTTGTCGGCAGTGAAGGCACATTGGGCATTATTGTGGAAGTCACCGTGCGTGTCTATCCGCAACCCGAGGCCGTGACTGCTGCCATCTGTAATTTTCCCACGCTTGAAAGCGCCGTGCAGTCTGTCATTGAGATCATGCAGTCTGGCGTGGCGATAGCCAGAGTGGAGTTTATGGATACCCGTGCGGTCAAGGCTGTAAACGCCTACAGCAAACTCACGCTCAAGGAAACCCCTCTGCTGCTTTTTGAATTCCATGGCAGTGAGACGGGCGTACGGGAGCAGGCAGAGGTCGTGCAGGAACTGGCCCGCGACAACGGCGGCATGGATTTTGAATGGGCCGAAAAACCTGAAGATCGCAAGCGTCTGTGGACCGCGCGTCACAACTCGCATTATTCGGGCCTGCAATTGCGGCCAGGCTCACGCTCGGTTGCCACCGACGTCTGCGTGCCAATCTCAAGACTGGCCGAATGCGTAAGTGAAACGGCGCAGGAGCTGGAAAGCATGCCCTTTCCCTACACGATCGTCGGTCATGTGGGTGACGGCAATTTCCACGTGCAAATGCTGATTGACCCTGACAGTCGCGAAGAGTGGGAAATGTCAGAGAATATCAACCGCCGTTTGGTATCGCGCGCCATTCGCATGGACGGGACATGCTCCGGGGAGCATGGCGTGGGCATTCATAAGATGGAATTTCTCAAGGAAGAGCACGGTGAAGATGCGCTGGAACTGATGCGGCTGATCAAGCACGCCTATGATCCCAACAACATCTTCAATCCCGGTAAACTGGTGTCCTGGGATGCATAGCAGCAGGGGCTGACAGCCTGCCGGTATCCATTGCTGCCTGGCTTGTCCCATCCTTTACGCTGCAGCAACACGTATGGGTTGACTCGCGGTTGTCAGGTCCGAAACGGATCTGACAACCACAGCTGTAATTACTGGTACGAAGCATCATGCAATTGCGCTTCGATCACAAAGGAAATATTGTTGTGGATACACTTGCCATTCTCAAGCGCGGTCCCGTGATGCCTGTCATGGTGATTCAATCGGTCGAAGAGGCCCTGCAGGTGACGCAGGCGCTGATGGCCGGTGGGATAAGCACATTTGAAATTACGCTGCGTACGCCCGCGGCTCTGGACGGCTTGCGGGAACTGGTGAACGCGTTTCCCGACGCCCTTGTCGGTGTAGGCACCATCAGGAACGAAAAGCAGCTGGATGCCGCCCTGCAGGCCGGTGCCCGCTTTGCCGTTTCTCCCGGGCTGCCCACGGCATTGCTGCCCGCGCTCAAGGCCAATCGCGTGCCCTTTCTGCCTGGTGTGGCAACGCCCACCGAAGCCATGAATGCCGTCGATGCCGGTTTCTCTGCGCTCAAGCTCTTTCCGGCCGAGGCGGTCGGTGGCATACCGCTGCTCAAATCCCTGCACAGCCCGTTGCCCGATATCGTTTTCTGCCCCACCGGCGGTATTCATGCCGGGAATGTGGCTGCGTATCTGGCGCTGCCCAATGTGGCTTGCGTGGGTGGCTCCTGGCTTGCGCCTGCGGACCTGGTGCAGGCGGCAGACTGGCAGGGCATCACAGCGCTGGCGTCGGAAGCAGTTGCTCAGGCGCGCGTGAGTTAACTGTGCAGGAGTGAACGCCGGCGGCGGACTTGCTTGCCGGCAGCAATGCGGCTTCAACCAGCCGCGGTGGTAACTTTCGGGTAGGGTTCAGAAAAGCACGCCGTTTCGATCATGCAAATGGCATGCGGCTCTGTGCTTGCGCCAACGATACGCGCATCTTTCCCGTTCTACACATCTGGAGATCAGGGTTTGTAAAGATTGTCGTTCAGGTGACAGACAGTGTATGGAAAATGAGTCTTTTATAGCCAATCGTCATTGAAACTGCTGCGTTTTTTCAGCAAATGTTTCTGTTGCTGTTCACCTATGGTTAGCACTAATAGCAAATTGACGTATTCGTAAGCATACTGTTCGCTACAAGTGGCAGCGGGCAAACTCCCCGCTTTCTTGCGGGCATCACAAGACAAGAATATGACAGATCTAATCTTAGAAACAAAGAAGCTGACCAAGGAATTTCTTGGTTTTGTAGCCGTAAATTCTGTTGATCTGCGAGTGGAAAGGGGTTCCATTCACGCGCTTATCGGCCCGAACGGTGCGGGCAAAACCACATGTTTCAACCTGCTGACCAAATTTATTACACCCTCATCCGGCGAAATTTTCTTTAACGGCCAAAACATCACATCTGAAAAACCAGCGCAGATTGCCCGCAAGGGCATCATTCGTTCGTTCCAGATTTCCGCTGTCTTTCCGGATATGACGGTGCTGGAGAATGTTCGCATCGGCTTGCAGCGTGAAGAGGGCACCTCATTTCACTTCTGGAAAAGCGACGCGTCACTGGACACGCTGAATAACCGGGCCCGCGAACTGCTGGCCGAAGTAGACTTGCTGGATTTCCAGGATCATATTACGTCCAGCCTGCCTTATGGACGCAAGCGTGCGCTTGAAATTGCCACCACGCTGGCCATGGAACCCGAACTGATGCTGCTGGATGAGCCCACCCAGGGGATGGGACACGAAGACGTGGACCGTGTGACGCAACTGATCAAGAAAGTCAGTACCGGTCGCACCATCCTGATGGTGGAGCACAATATGAATGTGATTTCTTCCATCGCCGACCGTATTACTGTCCTGGCGCGGGGAACCGTACTCGCCGAAGGCGACTATAAAACCGTATCGACCAATCCTGATGTCATGGAAGCCTACATGGGTACTGCTGAAGGTGTGTTGCAAGGAGCCCATGCATGAGCACCAATGCACTTGAAATAAAAGATCTGCACGCCTGGTACGGTGAATCGCATATTCTGCACGGCGTTAACATGACCATTCCCAAAGGCAGTGTGGTAACGCTGCTGGGACGCAATGGCGCAGGCCGCACCACCACGATGCGCGCGCTGCTTGGTCTTACCGGCAGTCGCAAAGGTTCCGCACGCATCAATGGCACCGAGGCGATTGAACTGCCCACGCATAAAATCGCCCACCTGGGAATCGGCTATTGTCCGGAAGAGCGGGGAATTTTTGCCAGCCTGAGCTGCGAAGAAAATCTGCTTTTGCCACCCCCGCTTAAAAATCGCAATGCCGCAGCGAATGCCATGTCGCTGGACGAAATCTATTCGATGTTCCCGAACCTGAAAGAACGTCGCAATTCTCCCGGCACTCGCCTGTCCGGCGGCGAGCAGCAGATGCTGGCCGTTGCGCGCATCCTGCGCACGGGGGCGGACATCCTGCTGCTGGATGAAATATCCGAAGGTCTGGCGCCCGTGATTGTGCAGGCGCTGGCAAAAATGATCACGACACTCAAGCAAAAAGGCCTGACTATCGTGATGGTCGAACAGAATTTTCATTTCGCCGCTCCGCTCGCAGATCATTTCTATGTCATGGAGCATGGCGAAATCGTAGAAGCCTTTCCTGCTGGTCAACTGGCTGCCAAACAGGAGACGTTAAATGAGCTGTTGGGCGTTTAACGGATCATTCAACAACAATTAATCCTTTAACTATTGGAGAGTAACGATGAGACTCACAAAAACACTTTGTGCGCTTGCTCTGGCTTCGCTGGGCACCCACGCCATGGCGGCAGGTATTTCAGATGACGTCATCCGTATCGGTTTCATCACCGACATGTCCGGCGTTTATTCCGACATTGACGGCAAGGCAGGCGTAGAAGCCATCAAGATGGCCATTGAAGATGCCGGTGGCGAGATCGATGGCAAAAAAATCGAAGTCCTGAGCGCAGATCACCAGAACAAGGCCGACGTGGCCTCCGCCCGCGTGCGCCAGTGGATTGACCAGGACAAAGTCGATGTGATTATCGGTGGTACGAACTCAGCGACTGCCCTGGCGTCTGCCGGCGTTGCGGCGACCAAGAAAGTCCCCTACATCGCGGTGGGCCCCGGTTCCACAGCGCTGACCAATTCCAACTGCACGCCCTACACCATCCATTACGCCTATAACACCAAGGCGCTGGCCAATGTAACTGGCGGTGCCGTGGTTAAACAGGGCGGCAGCAAATGGTTCTTCCTGACTGCTGACTATGCTTTCGGTCATTCCCTTGAAGCCGATACTACGACGGTATTGAAAGCAAACAAGGCTGAGGTCGTCGGATCCGTCAAGGTGCCACTTGGCACAACGGACTTCTCTTCCTACATGCTGCAAGCACAATCTTCAGGCGCACAGATCATGGGTCTGGCCAACGCTGGCGGTGATTTCATCAACTCCATGAAAGCAGGCAGTGAATTCGGCGTATTCCCGGACATCAAACCTGCGGGTCTGCTGGTATTCATCAACGACGTTCACTCACTGGGTCTGCAAACGACACAAGGCCTTTACCTGACTGCATCGTGGTACTGGGATCAGGACGATGAGTCTCGCGCATGGGCGAAAAGATTTGAAGATAAAGTCAAACGCAAGCCGTCATTCCTGCAGGCGGGTGACTATGCCGCCGTTGATTCGTATCTGAAAGCGGTGGCGGCAACCAAAACCGACAACGGCGACGAGATCGTCAAATGGTTCAAGTCCAACAAGATCAGCAACATGTTCATGAAGGACGCCGTGACCCGCAAGGACGGCCTGGTCGTGCATGACATGTATCTGATGCAGGTGAAAACACCGGAAGAGTCCAAAGGGCCTTGGGACTATTACAAGGTCGTGGATAAAGTACCGGCTGAAGTCGCTTACGGACCAGAAAGCGAATCTACCTGCAAGCTCTGATCCTGCAATTGTTGTCCTGGCAGGCGCTTCCCCGGGAGCCCTGCCGGATTCATGAAAATTATTTACACTGACGCAGTCTGAAATATGATTACCATTTTTGGCATACCGCTAGCAGCCTTTCTGGGCCAGATTCTTCTGGGCCTGGTCAACGGCTCTTTCTATGCAGTGCTCTCGCTTGGGCTAGCCGTCATTTTCGGCCTGCTCAATGTGATCAACTTTGCGCATGGCGCACTGTACATGCTTGGAGCATTCGTGGCGTGGATGGGCCTGCAGTTTCTCGGGCTGAACTACTGGGTCATGCTGGTTATTGCGCCGATAGTTGTCGGGCTGCTCGGCATTGTGATTGAACGCCTCCTGCTGCGTCATCTGTACAAGCTGGACCATCTTTACGGCCTGCTGCTGACCTTTGGTCTGACGCTGCTAATTGAAGGCATTTTTCGCAGTCTATACGGTGTGTCCGGCCAGCCGTACCCGACACCGGAGTCTCTGCGCGGTGCCGTGAATCTTGGTTTCATGATCCTGCCCATCTATCGTGGGTGGGTCGTCGTGGCCTCAATCATTGCTTGCCTGGTTACCTGGTATGTGATTGAACGTACCCGTCTGGGAGCGTTGTTGCGTGCCGGTACCGAGAACTCCAAACTGGTGGAGGCCTTTGGTATCAATGTGCCGCTCATGGTGACCCTGACCTATGGCTTTGGCGTCGCCCTTGCGGGTTTTGCCGGCGTGCTGGCAGCACCTGTCCTGCAGGTATCGCCGCTGATGGGTTCGAATTTGATTATCGTGGTTTTTGCTGTGGTCGTGATCGGCGGCATGGGTTCCATCATGGGCTCGATTGTCACCGGTCTGGGACTGGGCGTCATTGAAGGACTGACCAAGGTGTTCTGGCCTGAAGCGTCCAGCACCGTTGTTTTCATTATCATGGCCATCGTCTTGTTATTGCGTCCTGCCGGACTTTTCGGGAAAGTAAAATGAATCGCCAACTGCTTGCCCTGCTGATTTTTGCCCTGGCGCTGGCCTTCTTGCCTGCGCTGGGCGTCTATCCGATTTTCGTGATGAAAATCCTGTGCTATGCGCTGTTCGCGTGTGCATTCAATCTGCTGCTGGGTTACGTTGGCCTGCTCTCGTTCGGGCATGCGGCGTTTTTCGGCGGTGCGGCCTATGCCGCCGGCCATGCCATCAAGGTATGGGGGCTGACACCTGAGCTGGGCATCCTGTTCGGCGTGCTGATCGCCGCCATCCTGGGCCTGATTGTCGGCTGGCTTGCCATTCGGCGCAGCGGCATTTATTTCACCATGATCACACTTGCCATGGCGCAGATGGTGTTCTTCTATTTCCTTCAGGCGCCTTTTACAGGTGGCGAAGACGGGTTGCAGGGCGTTCCCCGCGGCAGTCTGTTCGGCGTGCTTGATCTGAGAAACGATCTTAATTTGTACTATCTGGTGATCGCCATTTTCGTCATCGGCTATTACATCTGCTGGCGCACCGTGCGGTCTCCCTTTGGTCATGTACTGCGGACCATCAAGGAAAATGAACCCCGTGCGATCTCGCTGGGCTACGATGTAGAAAAATTCAAGCTGCTCGCGTTTGTGCTGTCTGCAGGACTGGCGGGTCTGGCAGGCGCCACGAAAACGCTTGTGTTCGTTTCCGCCACGCTGTCCGACGCCATGTGGCAGATGTCAGGAACGGTTGTGCTGATGACCCTCATCGGCGGTGTAGGGACCTTTACCGGCCCCGTAATCGGCGCGCTGATCGTGGTGTTCATCGAAAACAAAATCGGCGAGATTGGCCGCATGCTGGCCAGCTCTACCGGTATTCAGTGGTTCCAGACGCTGGGCGAATCAGTCACGATTGTGATGGGACTGATCTTCATTGTTTGCGTTATGGCATTCCGCAAGGGGATTGTCGGGGAACTGCTTGCCTTGCTCCCTGCCTCACGCAAAAAGCAGTAACCGTTACGATAGCTGCTGCCGCTAACACATTTGTGGTGCAGCTTCAAGAGCCGGCGGCCCGCCTGAACAAATATCGCAAATGCGACTCAGTGCTGGCCGCCGTTTTTATGTGCCAGTCAGCCTTTATTCAGGTCGGATGTCAGATCACTGCCAACACGGTGTTCCCCCTTTTTTCCGGCGAATTTGTTCATATTCATGCAAAAAAACTCGTGCATGACGCAAAATCATCAATTTAATACGTCATTACGAACATTTCAGTTGTAATGCCTCATACATCAGCCTGGAAAAAGGGCGCGGCAACGGCATGTACTATTGAAATACATTTGTGCACAATTGCATGGCACAGATTCTCAGCAATTACCCTAGGTTCAAATATAAAGGCTTGCCTCGAGTGCATGTTCCTTAATACTATCTTGTTTTAATTGAAGCCAAGTTGCGCGCGACCCGCCACATTTTTTTGATTAAATACGCCAGCATCCGGTATACAGTGATGCCATCTCCAAGAATTCTATAACCAAGGAATGTCAATGAAAAAGCGTACCCTTTTCTCACTTGTCACATCAGCGCTTTACCTGAGCGTTGCAGCAGTTGGTACTGCCCAGGCAGCAGATTACCCCTCCAAGCCTATCCGCGTCATCGTACCTTTCGCACCGGGCGGTTCAACCGATATCGTTGCCAGGGTTGTTACGGCGAAAATGAGTGACATCTTGGGCAAACCCATGGTCATTGAAAACAAAGGCGGAGCCGGTGGTGCCCTGGGCGCAACCGAGGCTGCTCGCGCCAAACCTGATGGCTACACGCTGTCTATTGCCACCGTGTCTACCATGGCCGTCAATCCTGCGTGCAAACCCACAGGACTGGGCTACGACGCGTTGAAAGATTTCGCACCTGTGGTCAACTTTGCCAATGTACCCAATGTACTGGAAGTGAACCCGCAGTTCCCACCCAAAGATTTCAAGGCTTTCCTTGAAGAAGTCAAGGCCAATCCCGGCAAGTTCTCCTACGGTTCATCAGGTACCTGCGGCGTGCTGCACCTGGCCGGAGAAGCCTTCAAACAGACTACCCAAACCGATATTGTGCACGTGCCTTACCGTGGCTCGGGCCCTGCCGTTACCGACGCTGTCGGCGGACAGATACAAATCCTGTTCGACAATCTGCCTTCATCTTTACCCCAGATCGAAGCTGGCAAATTGCGGCCTCTGGCAATCGCCTGGAAAGAGCGTCTGCCTGCGCTTAAAGATGTACCCACTTTCGCTGAGCTTGGTTACGAAAACCTGAATCAGCCTGTCTGGTACGGCCTTCTGGCCCCTGCCAACACACCTAAGGAAGTGATTGACAAACTCAACAGTGTGGCAGTAGAAGCACTGAAAGATCCCAAAGTTGTTGAAGCCTTGGAAAAACAGGGAGCATTTGTTTCCGCCAATACACCGGAAGAATTCGGCAAGGAAATTCAGCAGCAATATGATTGGGCCAAGGACGTTGTCGAAAAGGGCAATATCAAGCTCGAGTGACGCAACACGCGGTCATCCGTGCAGTCGGGATTGGGCATCCCGGCTGTTCCGTGCCCGCAGCATTTCCTTGCGCAAAGACACTAAAATTACGAAGGTTAGTATATGCACATCAAAAATCAGCAGGACTTCTGGTCAGGCATCATGTTTATTGTGATCGGCGCAGGCTTTGCCCTGTTAGCTGAATCCTATGACATGGGGACGCCTGCCCGCATGGGTCCGGGTTATTTTCCATTCTGGCTGGGCGTCTGTCTGGCTCTTCTCGGCGCTGTGGTATTCATGTCGTCCCTGCGGGGCGAGCCTCAGGAGGATACCGATATCGGCCATTTCGATTGGGATATTCTGTTCCTGATCATCGGTTCGATTTCGATTTTCGCGCTCATGCTTGACCATCTGGGACTCTATATTTCCGTTCCATTGCTGATCATCTTCAGCAGCCTGGCAAGTCACGAGTTCAGTATCAAGATCGCGATTTTCAACGCTATTTTCCTGACGCTGTTTACCTGGCTGGCATTCATCAAGGGGCTTGGTCTGATTTTCCCGATGCTGCCGGTGCCTTTTGGCGAATGGTCTCTGCTTGCGCAGATCTTCGTCCCCCTGTCACTCATTATTGCGGTAGTGACCCTGGCGCGTCGTCTTAAAGGAAAATAATCATCATGGAATTACTTGAACACTTGGCGCTGGGGTTTTCTGTCGCGTTTACGCCCGAGAACCTGCTGTATGCGCTGCTCGGTTGTATTCTCGGAACATTGATTGGCGTGCTGCCCGGTATCGGCCCTGTCCCTACCATCGCCATGCTGCTGCCACTAACTTACGTTCTGCCTCCCGTTGCCGGTCTGATTATGCTTGCCGGTATTTACTATGGCTCCCAGTACGGGGGGTCAACCACGGCCATCCTGGTGGCGCTACCGGGGGAAACCTCGGCGGTGGTCACGGTGCTGGACGGGCACCAGATGGCCAAGAACGGCCGAGCGGGGGCGGCGCTTGCCATCGCCGCACTGGGCTCGTTCTTCGCCGGCTGCT
>JAEWEV010000008.1 GCA_023389155.1 Pseudomonadota bacterium | reverse complement strand
GTGTTCTGTGATTTGCTTTATCGCTTCGAGTTTGAATTCTTCCGTAAATCGGACCTTGCTCATAATAATCTCCATCTGTGAGTATTATGAGGCTTAAAAGTGTCTAGTAAACCCTGGCCGATTCAGTATCAAGGCAGACATAGTACCCTCCCGAGGCACGCAAAAAAGCTTCCATAGGGCACCCGAAAAGCGATATTAAAACAACTTGGTTTGTAAGAAACGCCCCTTCGGAGGATTTCCCGCGAAGCTGCTAGCTATTTTAACGGTTTTTATTATGAAATATCCATTTTTACTTACGCCTGATGGTTCAGGCTATATGGTCACATTCCCAGATATTCCAGAGGCCATCACCTATGGCGAAACGCAAGAGGAGGCGATTGATTTAGCATACGACTGCTTAATTACAGCGTTCGACTTTTACTTTGATGATATGCGTCGTGTTCCGTCTCCTCCTAAAGATACAAAAGGTCGTCATTTTGTGACTCTTCCGGCCAGCGTGGCAATCAAAGTCGAATTGCTGAATGAAATGTTACGCCAGCACATCAAACAGTCTGATTTGGCGCGCCCAATGCAACTGTCGCCCACCCAGGTAAATCGCATGGTGAATCTGCGCCAAGCTACAAAGGTCGATACTATCGATCAAGCATTTCAAAAACTCGGGAAATCGTGAGAGTTCCACGCAGCATAGTAAAAGTGTGAAAGCTTGCGTTTACGTGTGTAAGTATAGTTATAATAGCCAACAATCGAAATCTGCATAAAAAGTGCGCGCTGGGAACGACCGATTGTTTATAAGGGACGGCCAGAGCAAGCGCAGAACGTCAAAAAAATTTTAAAGGGGCAGTAACAAAAAATGTCTAATGTACAAAAATGTGTTGCTGTAATTATGAATACGGCGCTTCGGCAAGGTAGCGCGACTTAACAAAGGGGGCAGCATTGTCACCGTATCCTGACTTGTATCGGGTCACCGATAAACAATGGGAAAGCGGACAATCAGAATCAAAATGACACGGCAATTTTTAGTAATAGGGTGCCAATCGGCAGCCATAGGCATCGCATTGATTGCATTTTTCCTGGTGTGTTTTGAAGAGGATGTGATCGTCGGATCGCTGATTTTAATAGTGGGTGCGATCAGTGCCACGATCTGTTACGGATTATCGAGGCTTGCGGGACGGCTTCCCGTGCGCTACCAGACAGATGAATTTAACTGGAATTCCGACAGAAGCTGCTGACACTATTTAAAGGGAATCAGAATGGACAATCCAACTCCTGAGAAATTTACCGCCCCGGTGACGCTGGAAAGTGAATTCCAGCGTGAAGAGGCTGAACTACGTACCTGGTTGAATGAGAATGTGTCGGATAAAGCTGCACGCAAATGGTACCTGGCCAGAATGCGCGAGGACCACATTTCACGTGGCCGACAGCATGTCTGGATTGACTGATTTATAGATTCGGTGGATTGTATTTGCAATGGCAATTGCAAGAATTTCCGGATGTGATATTAATTCCTGAATACCATGAAAACACCTGAACATATTGCATTTCTGGTTTCCAATAAACTGGGGGATTCGCTGTTGCTTTTGCCTTTGGCCCACAATCTGATGGCCCATGGTTATGAAGTCACTGTGTTCGGCAGACACGCGTACGCGCTTTCAGCCTGGTTACCGGGGTTGCGGGTGCAACCAATACCAAACGACGGTGTCGCTGCATTGAGCAATTTTGACCGTATTTTCCAAATGGATCTGGACCAGCCACTAACTTTGGATCCGGATCAATCGGAGCTGACGGTAGACTCCCTGACAGTCTGGTTGCGTAAGCAGCCGCCGAAACCGTTGTTGTTTCTGGAGGAACTTCGCCAGTTCGCACAGCATGTGTACGGTATCAATAGTTGGTCCAATGACTGTCATTTGTACACGGAGCGACCAGATCGCTTGCGACACAATAGCAAGCGTATCGTGATTCATCCGACTGCAGGAACGCCAGAACGGTATTGGTCGGCTGAGAAATTTGTCCGACTGGCGCAACGGTTATGTCAGAAAGGATACGAGGTATCTTTTGTGGTGGAAAAATCTGATGCAGAAAGTTGGGTAGCTGCCTCGCAGGGACAACCTTTCGACTTGCGTTATTTTGATTCCCTTTTGGCGTTGGGAAATTTCATTCATGAATCTGCGTATGTGATTGGCAATGATTCCGGAATCGGTCATTTGGCTTCTGCCTTGGGTGTTCCTACGATCACGATATGTAATCGTCCGCGCAATCTGATACGCTGGCGACCACAATGGGCGCCTGGCGTCATCGTGCCGCACCTGTGGTTGCCGTTACGGACATGGCGTCGCAAGTACTGGCGGTTTGCAGTGACAGTGGGGGCTGTGGAGCGTTCTTTGCGAAAAATTCAACGTATTCCCGCTCGTACCACGACTAATGGCCCGTCCATTGAACCCGCAGTACCAGCGGCTGTCGGTGACTGAAACTCAGGCTGAAAAATCACCTTTTTGATATCAGGATGCACAGTAAAGCGCATACGAAGCGCTGATTCAGCGTCCTGCATACCGCCAGCCAAATCAATGAATAGCCAGCCAAATCAATGAATATCAAGGCGGTTAAATTTCTCTGCTTCAGTTGGATCGCCTTGTTCTTTTTCTACGCATTTGACCACAGCAAGCCTAGGCCCTTTGTGACTTAGTTGAAGAACTTCATCGATTTTTGGTTCCGTACCACATATAAGTGCTTCAACGATGGTTCTACTTTCGGTTGAATTTTTCACAAAACCGACAACATCACGAGCATTGCAAATTTTCTGGAACCAGATTCGAAACCCGACCCCTTGGACTTTTCCATTGATTCTTAATCGATAACAGGTATTTTTCACATCGATTCCTCCGTCTGTTTCTTGCACGCTCGACGACAATTATATACAACGACTCGTAGCGTATCGATAAGCGATAGTGTGGGTTTCTGGCATTAAGCGGAAATCTGAATGCGTTCACAGTCAATTCAGGCATGATAGACTGATCTGAATAGCTAGGTCGAATTTCACACGAGGAGGCCCTATGATTGAAGAAACAAAAGTCAAGTCTTATGGTGTGCCTAAGCTGTGGGAGGGATATGGCTTCCCAATCGTCTTTATGCCTGTGCTGGTAATGATCTGTTTTATTCTGGTCCTGGCAGAGTCATTACTGACGAATAGTCCGACCGTCACTGCATCTCGATAAACTCGTGTCGTGTATTTCCTGCGCGAGGCCGCACAGGTCCACGATTTTGTTTATCGACGAACAGAGGCACTGGATACCAGAGGGTTTGACAGGCATAATCTAAATACGTGAGTACAATAATTTTTCAAATAACAGTTGGAGGAACAGAACATGGACATCGCATATTCCAAATTTGGCGAATCGCCCGTCATCGTTAATGCGGATGAAGATCTTGAAGACGCTGAGCCCATTTCATTGAAGAAGCAGCTTGTTTTTGAGTTGGGCCTACCTTTGTCCGAGACAGACGGCGATGGCCTCACGCTGGAAGAATATCTTGATTTGATCCTTCGGGAGGCAGGCATAGACCCCGCATCTGTCAAACTGGCCAACTAGAATCTCAGTCTTCTGCGCAATCATTTCATTCAGCAACAAAACTTTCTTGATAGTCCGTGCAGGCAAGCTGATTGAAAGCTGGCTTGATCTCACTTTCGCGCCAGTAGAATTACACTTCTTTCAATGAAATAAACGTCAAATGCAGCTTCCAGAACATATAGCGCATTGCGCAATGTGTCCTCTTCAGGGCGCATTAACGCCTCCCTCGAAGCGTCATAATTTATGAATCGATCGGTCGTGATTAGTGGATGTTCTGGTGGCGGCAAATCCACCTTGCTCGCTGAGATGCAACGTCGCGGGTTTACAGTCGTGGAGGAACCTGGCAGAAGAGTCATTCGCGCTCAGTTTCTCAACTGCGGCAAAGCGCTGCCTTGGATTGATCTGAAGGCATTTTTGCATTGCGTGGTTGATGTTGCGCTTGAGGATATCGCTTCGTTCGGAAAGTCAAGCGACTGGGTGTTTTTTGACCGAAGTCTGGTCGATGCTATTGCCGGCTTGCGGCATCTTGGCGTCACATCGGTTCTGAAGGAAATTGATCTGGCAGGCTTCTACCATTCTCGCGTGTTTCTGACACCGCCTTGGTCAGAGATCTATGTGCAGGACGCAGAACGTCGTCACACGCTGGATACCGCTACCGCAGAGTATGAACGGCTACTTCAGGTTTATCCTTCCCTGGGGTACGACGTTACTGTTATTCCGAAAACATCCGTCATGAAGCGAGCAGATTTCGTTCTGGACCAGCTGAAGAACTGCGATAAATGAACGGTCAGGCTGAATCAGGGATTCGGTGGACGCCTTCCATTGTTCCTTATTCGTGGACCGCCAGATGGAGAACGCCGTCGCTCCGATGCTGCAGTTTGTCCGAAATAATATCTGGCCGAAAGTCGAATCTTTTTAGAATATCCGGCGAGGGAAGCGCCCATCTATATTCCAGATCAGCTTCTCCATCAACGCAGCGATAGACAATGTCATTTTCATGGAATCGTGGGGGATTTTCGAGCTGTACATCAAAATAAAATCCGATTTCCTGCAGCTTTCCGCTCTCGGTCTTTCCGCAGGATTCAATCACAAAGCGTAGTGGTCCGACCTTTGTGGCACTATTTAATTCTTCATGCATCTCGCGTTGTAGCGCCTCAATGGCCAGTTCACCGAATTCAACCCGTCCGCCGGGCAATGCCCAGAAATTCACCCGTGTATCTCGATGGATAAGAAGATGACCGTGAGACCAGATAAGCGCTGCGGCCCGAAACTGAAACAGGGTCCCGTTCCATTCCATAGTGATCATTTTTCGGGAAGGATTATTCATGATGGCAAGTTTGGTCAGAAATGGGCAGGCAGTTGACAGGTAGACTCAAGTGATAATGATCATTAACGCTTGTCGTACGTTGTAATCTGCAATAACATCACAGGCAGCGCGAGTCAATAATATATCTTAAATGTGGGCTGTTACAGTACACAGGAAATGGTCTATAAGATTATGAATAGGCTTTTTCGGAGCCAGGTAAACGGGTATGGGGGGTGAAGAATAGTAATTGCTTTCGCCGTCGATTTAGGCGTTACGTGTCTACGAAACTGCGATTATTGCCAGGAACTATGAACTAGCCTGATGCTCTGAGCGTTATTCAGCCGTCTTGCTTCCTGTTCGGCGTAGTCCCGCTCTCCGGATTCGTAGTCTCCTTCGTATATGCAGCTGCTGCGAATAATCCCACACTCATTGGCTATTGCTAAAGGTACGGTGGTTTTTTTGGCGGATTTGTCACTCCCCGCGCACCCGGAAAGCAGGGCGACAAGAAAAAGGGCAACAAGATATCGGCTGAGGGCTTGCATGGGCATGGGCGCGGGCTCCCGAAAAAATGCAAAGAACACTATAGCATGTTCCCAAAACGCCAAAATGGACGCCCCTCAGGTTTCTGACGCTCTTAACGCAAATGACTGATTTCAATCGATTTCCTGCAAATGGATATCGGTCAAAATTCGTCACTATTTAGCCAATCAATCCACAATGTATGTTACAGATAGAACTTGAGGCATTCTTATCGTTACTGCGGAAAAATAGCCTCTTGTTTTTCCGCTGAAAAGGTGAATCTATGACCAGTGCAAATACCATTAAAAGTAAGGCCGAAGAAATCGTCGGAAAAGGACAGTCCGCTCTGGGTGACGCATTTGATGATCCGGAAATGCAGGTAAAAGGGAAGGCGCGTCAGGCAAGTGGACAGGCTTCGTACGCCGTGAATTCGTTTGTTGACTGCGTTGCCGATGGAACCCGCAGTAATCCGCTAGGAGCGCTTCTGGCTGCTGCTGCGGTAGGGTTGGTCATTGGCCGTCATCTCTACAAGAAATAAGATGTGATGTAAACGCTTCGCAGATGGCATCCGCTTCAGCTGATCATTGGGAAGCGGCGGATAGTCTGCTCACAACGCCCGGATGATTTGCAAATCGTCCGGGTTCCCATACTTTTTAATCCCAGTTGTTTGCAGGTCGTCATGCGTGTCGGCCATTTGTGTATCGTCCGGGAAGTCGGCACAGCATTCAAATCATGTGTCGCTGGTCTGATTACATAATTTCCTGATTAATCTGATCATCTGCAGGATCACAAATGAAAATCAGCTCACGCAATCCTCTTAACTGGAAAAGCTATATCAATTCGCACAACCGCCGTCAATGATGAAGTTGTGATTGAAATAGCCCGAGTCTGGGGAATATTGCCACCATTAACCGTACAAAGCATCTGGGATTGATTCGGAGCAGCAACGAAGTGGCGCTCCTCACGCCTTCTTCTGTCGTTCTGGCAACGGATCTCGATGGGCTGGTTTTTTCTGCACGCAATCGGTTGGCAGGAATAATAATTTCTGCAGATAAAGGCGCAGTGAATTCTGAAGTTGTATTGGAAACTGGTAATAAACTTCAGATCAGTGCCGTAGTGACGAACGCGAGTTTCGATAATGCGGGACTTGCCGTTGGCGTCAAAGCGATGGCAATCTTCAAGACTCTAGCGTCGTTGTTACTGCCGGGAAATTAGGGTTCCAGCTTTTAAAATTTCACAAACGCGTGGCCATGAAATACATGGACTGTCGCGCCGGGCACGAGCTATCAGTACCACCAAAATCAACGGCCCTATCAAGTTCGCGACGGGTCATGACATCAGGTAACCGGCGCGAGTAATCATGCGCTCAAAAAGCCATCCTTAGGCCCCGGAGTGGTTCGAGTTACCAGCGTCGATGTCCGCGATCATGACGATCGTGGTGATGGCGATCGTGATATCCGTCGCGATCACTCCAGCGGCCACCGCGGCCGTGGTCGTGAATAATACAACCGGATAAAAGAATGACAGAAAGAAAAATTGCGATTGAGTTCAGCAGTTTCATTTCATATTCCCCCGTGCGGGTCGTTAACGCTTCCAATCTTAAGGTAGCTGTCACGGAATAGGTTTTCTGAATGGTTAACGCGGTTTCAGGGGGTTACCGGCAATGCAGTTGCGCGCCCTGTGCTGCTTCAACTGGTTTCGAGCAGTGCAGCTGAGCTGGAATACTTATTTATTGCTGCACGGCAAGATGTCTGGCGCTCTGCGCAACCGGAATGAATTGGTAGAGGCCATAGTTGATAGATCAGTACCGATTTGTACGGCTATTGCCGGGACCGTCATTCCGATTTTGCCAATTACGTTCGGAGTTGTTTTTATCGCTGCTATTCCATTTGCCGTCATGGCGCATGTTGGTGCCTGGCGTGTGCTTGCCGTCTGTACGGTTGTAGTCCGAATGGTTCTGGCGGTAGTCGGTTCTGTCACTGCGCTCACTCCGGTGGGAATAACGATCATCTGACCCATGTGAAGCGCAGCCAGCGATGGCGGCAAGAGAAACAATTACTGCACCTGTTGTGATGGCGTTCATTGACTTTCCTTTTTATGGTCCATGAACTTTCAGTAAAACACAGCACACGCCGGTTGATCGTTCTGATGCGTTACGCTCAGTATCGGGATGTTACCCGTAGGTAATGGGCTGATTCTGCTGGCTGCACGAGCCGTAGCGCGGTAACGGAAACCGCGGGCAAGAAAGCGTATTGCCTGAGGTCTGACGTTGCAAATCCCGCTTCTGGAATACAATCTGGCGGATCGACATATTTTGATGTCAGGACAATAGAAGAAACTTAGAATGAGCACGATTCAGTTCTATCAACCCGTTGCAGACCTCCCATCCACGGCACTCGATGTGATTGGCGACGTACACGGTGAGGCCGATGCCTTAAGCCAGCTTCTGCGCCACTTGGGCTACGGCCTTGACGGCGACCACCCTGAGGGCCGTCAATTGGTATTTATTGGTGATTTGTGTGATCGCGGTCCGGACAGCCCTGCGGTAATTGCACGTGTGAAGACGATGGTCGAGGCCGGCAATGCCATTTGTGTGATGGGAAATCACGAACTGAATATTCTGCGCGGACAGCGCAAGGACGGCAACAACTGGTTCTGGAACGAGCAGAAATCCGGTGATGAGAAATTCGGTCCGGTGCGCTGCATCACCAAGGAAGAGCAGCAGCCTATCCTGGACTTTTTTTCCAGTCTCCCGCTGGTGGCCCGCAATCGCCAAATCCGGATTGTGCACGCTGCTTGGCTGCACGCGTCTGTGAATGAAATTCGGACACAGACCTGGCCCTCCATGCTTCAATTTTTCAATGAGCGGGAAGCGCAGACCAGTGAACGCATGAGGACTCATCCGGGGTTCCAGGACTATCTGGCCGAGCAGAAGACATGGCGCGCGCACTTATCTGATAACGAACAGCCTGTGCCATTTCTGAACACCACAGCTTTGATGCGTGAGCTCAGGCAGATGGCTAATCCGGTCCGAGTATTGACATCAGGAGTGGAAGCCAGTGATACCGAAACTTTCTTCAGCGGTGGAGAATGGCGGTTTGTGCAAAGGGTACGCTGGTGGGATGATTATACCGATACGGTACCGGTGCTGATTGGTCATTACTGGCGCAACCCTCAAGAGACATCCCCCGGAGAACTGTCTCGTGGCCGTGATCTGTTTGCCGGCATCGCGCCATTTGCCTGGCACGGGGCGCGCGGCAATGTGTTCTGCGTGGACTACTGTGTTGGTGCACGATTTCTGGAGCGTGCGGGAAAATTGGCCCAGGGACAGACGCGACTGGCAGCGATGCGTTGGCCGGAGAGAACCCTGATGTTCGATTGTGGCACCCAGGTAGCCACTAGCGGCTTTCAGGAATTTGTCAGGAATTCGGCATAATCTCAGCGCGGGCAATGAAGGGCGCGCAGACAAGAGAGACACAGTCTGGAGATTGCACACACTGGAGACGGCACAAATTCGTGGAGGGCAGCAGCGCTGTTTGCGACACGTTTGAATCAAGCGCCCAGCGTGTTGAGCATTTTTCCGGAGCAATCCGGGCATACCCCTGTTGATAATTCGTCGAAAAAAATGCACTATTCGATAGTGATAAAAATGTGATCACACAACAGACAAGAGAGTGAGGCTGGCGGACGGGGTCGGCACTCTACTCCATAGGTAGTCACAGCATTAAACGATGCAGAACATCCATGCTTATTTATTCCTGGAGGAGGGAACAATGGCTGCAGTAAAACGTAGGAGTTTTCTGAAAGCGGTATCGACTGTCACAGCAGCATCGGCATTCGGCCTGAGTTATTCAGAAGCAATATTTGCCCGTCGCGCCGATTTCCGGCTGAAGTTTGCCAATAATTTGCCTGTGTCCCATCCGCTGAATATCCGCGCCAAAGAAATGGTCGAGGCCATTAAGAATGAAACCGATGGCGCCGTGGATATTCGAGTCTATCCGAGCAGTCAGCTGGGTAACGATACTGATACGCTGTCTCAGATCCGCGCCGGCGCTGTCGACTTCTTCACCTTATCTCCCATTATCATGGGAACGCTGATTTCCAAAACGCAGATCTCCGGTATCGGATTCGGTTTCAAGGATTACGATCAGGTCTGGAAAGCCATGGATGGTGAGCTCGGTGCTGCCGTGCGAGAGGAAATTGAGAAAAGCTCCAATCTGACAGCCTTCGACAAAATCTGGGATAACGGTTTCAGGATCATCACCACCAGTTCCAAACCCATCAAGGAACCGGATGATCTGAACAGCGTCAAATTGCGGGTCCCACCGAGCCCATTATGGACCTCCATGTTCAAAGGATTGGGTGCATCACCCACGACCATTAATTTTGCCGAAACCTATTCGGCGCTTCAGACACATATTGCGGATGGCCAGGAAAATCCGATTACCCTTATCGAAACCGCCAAATTGTATGAAGTGCAGAAGTACGCCTCGCTCACCAACCATATGTGGGATGGATTCTGGTTTCTGGCTAACCGCGATAAGCTTTCAAAGATTCCGAAAGACATTCAGGAAGTTATTCGCAAGCACGTCATGGATGCCAGCCTGAAAGAGCGGGACGACCTTGCGAAGCTGAGTCTGACGGTCAAAGAGACGCTTGAAGGTAAGGGGATGGCGTTCAATGACGTGGACACCAATGCTTTCCGAGGCAAGCTGAAGGATGCCGGCTTCTATGAGGAATGGAAAAAAACCTTTGGGGATGAGCTCTGGTCAACGCTTGAAAAATTCACTGGAGCGCTCTCTTGAGTGTAAGCCTTGCCAGCCATCCGGCTGGCGTTCACAGTCATTCATTCTTCAGAGTCGTCGTTGCCATAAAGGCCGTCGTGATGCGGGTTATCGCGATGCTGGCAGTGGCGATGCTGGTGTTCGAATCCGCGCTGCTATTTACGGGCGTGGTATTTCGCTATTTTCTGCATAAACCGATCATCTGGTCTGACGAACTGGCGCAATCCGTGTTCATCTGGTTATGCATGTTCGGCGCCGCCCTGGCGCTGGATCGGCACGAGCACATGCGGCTGACCGCAGTGGTTGCTCGTTTTTCCCGAAGGGCGCAGGCCTGGTTCGAAACGTTGGGGCTAGTCATAATCCTTGTGTTTGCGGCCTATCTTATTGGTCCTGGCTTTCATCATGCGGGCGGACAGATGGTTGTGACGTCTCCGGCCCTGAATATTCCTGATGGCTATCGCGCGCTGGCCATTCCGGTTGGAATGTGTCTGTTCACCTTTATTGCGCTGAGCCATCTTTTAATGTATTCGCGCTTGGTGGATATACTTACGGCCGCTGTGACTGTCGCCATCGTGGGCTATGGTCTATGGTACTTCGCTGACTTTCTCTATGATCTGGGCAATCTGAATCTCGTTGTTTTCTTTGTGATCGTGCTTGGCGCCTGCGTTATGAGTGGTGTACCTATTGCCTTTTCATTTGGCATCGCGACCCTGGCTTATATCGTTAACATTGCAGAGGTGCCGCCTTCTATCGTGGTCACGCGGATCGACGAAGGTGCTTCGCATCTGGTTCTGCTGGCCGTGCCTCTGTTTGTCGTGCTGGGTGTCCTGCTGCAGATTAGCGGTATGGCGCGCATGCTGATTGATTTCATGTCGTCGCTTTTGGGTCACATCCGTGGCGGTCTGAATTATGTGTTGCTGGGCGCGATGTTTCTTGTCTCCGGCATCTCGGGATCCAAAGTCGCCGATATGGCGGCGGTCGCGCCGGCACTCTTTCCCGAGATGAAGCGCAAGGGCGCAGACGAAAACGACCTGGCAGCCCTGCTGTCGGCCACAGGTGCGATGACGGAAACCATTCCGCCAAGTCTGGTGCTGATTACGATCGGCGCAGTCTGCGGAGTATCCATCAGCGCGCTGTTTATCGGTGGACTGGTTCCCGCGCTTGTTTGTACGCTGGCAATTGGCTTTGTGTGCTATCTGAAATCGCGCACGGCAGAACAGGGAACCCTGAAACGGGCGAAGGCCGCGGAGATCGGACGGACATTTCTCTGGGCGCTACCCGTCCTGATTCTTCCTGTCATTATCCGGGTCTGTGTGGTGGAAGGCGTTGCCACGGCAACGGAAGTGGCTTCGATTGGTATTGTGTATGTCATTATTTACGCGATACTTGTCCAGTTGATATCTGGCGGCGTGGAAAAATCACGCATTTATCCTATGTTGGTAGAGTCCACTGCGCTATCGGGCGCGATCCTGCTGATCATTGGCGTAGCCACAGCTATGGCCTGGGCACTGACTCAATCGGGATTTTCGTCCACGCTTGTTGACTTCATGACGCATATTCCGGGTGGCGTGTTCGGGTTTATGACAGTCAGTATTGTGCTTTTTGTTCTGCTAGGCAGCGTACTGGAAGGGATTCCGGCGATCGTGCTGTTTGGCCCATTGATTTTTCCTGCTGCGCACGCGCTGAATATTCATGAAGTGCATTATGCCATCGTGATTATTCTGGCAATGGGTATTGGTCTCTTTGCCCCACCATTGGGGGTCGGATTCTATTCTGCCAGTGCCATAAGCAAGGTTAATCCTGATAATGTCATTCCCAAAATGTGGCTGTATCTGGCCGTTCTACTGGTCATGACGTTTGTCATTGCGTTTGTTCCATGGTTCTCTATCGGCTTCCTGTGATCCTCGTCGAGTGATCCTACCCTTTTAACAGGCGGTGAAGTATGAGTCATACAGCAGCAAATGGTTTGCGGATTGCAGTGATCACTGGCGGCGGTAGTGGAATCGGACGAGCCATCGTAGAGGCTTTTGCCGAGGCGGGCTACACGACGCTTATTGCAGATGTCATAGAGAAAGATTCACGGGAACTGGAATCTTTACTGACAGGGCAACTGTTGGACGCGCGATATTTGCCGCTGGATGTGGCAGATGCCGCCAGCATTGCGCAATTTTTCGGGACCGTCGAACGGGATTATGGAAGATGTGACGTACTGGTGAATAATGCCGGTATCGCAAAAACAGTGGCGTATCTTGATTATCCGCCAGATCACTGGGAAAAAGTCATGCGGGTGAATGTGACCGGCCCGTTTTTGATGTCTCAGTACGCCGGCAGGCTCATGCAGAAACAGAAATCTGGTCGCATCATCAATATTGCATCTGTTAGCGGCGAACGTGCCAGCTGGGGTCGGGCGGCTTATGGTACGTCCAAGGCTGCAATTTTCGGTTTGACGCGTCAGATGGCGCTGGAGCTGGCCGAATTTGGCATTACAGCCAACGGGATTGCTCCTGGTCCGATAGACACGCCGCTGACGCGTGCATTGCACACGCAGGCAGCCAGAGACGAATTTACCGGTGCAGTGCCCATGAGGCGTTATGGCACGCCTAAGGAAATTGCCGATGTGTCGCTTTTCCTGGCGTCCGAGGCAGCGTCCTATATCAACGGCCACGTCATCCCGGTGGATGGTGGATTTCTGGCTGCGGGAATTACGGGGCACTGAATCAGGACCTCGGCTGTGCAGGAGTTCATCATTTTCAAACAACGGAGACTAAGGCAATGCGTGCATCAATAACGGGCTGGTGCCATTCAAAGTTCGGGAAACGGGATGGTGTTGACCCGGAGCAGATGATAGGCGAAGTGGCCCTGCAGGCGATTCAGCATGCCGGACTGAATGAGCAGGACATAGATTCGCTTCATGTCGGTCACTATAATGGTGGCTTTCTTTATCAGGATTTTCCATCCTCGTTGCTTTTCAACGCCATACCACAAATGCGATATGTTCCCGCGGTGCGCGTGGAAAATGCCTGCGCTACCGGCTCGGCGGCCATTCATTCTGCGTTGAATGCAGTCGCAAGTGGTCGCAGTCGTTATGCGCTCGTGCTGGGATTTGAAAAAATGTCAGAATTGTCGACGGCGCAGATCGGTGAGGTGTTGCTCAAGTGCTCGTATGCCAAAGAGGAAGCGGGAATTGCGGGCGGCTTTGCCGGACTTTTCGGGAATGTGATTGCGAAAACCTACTTTGATCGTTATGGCGATCAATCCGATGCGCTGGCATTGATCGCAGCCAAAAACCATCAGAATGGGCTTGCCAATCCCTATGCGCATATGCAGAAGGACTTCGGCTTTGAATTTTGCCGTCAGGAATCCGAAAAAAATCCATTTGTAGCCGGCCCGCTAAAACGGACCGACTGCTCGCTGGTGTCAGACGGCGCGGCAGCGCTCATCATCTGCCGCCCCGATGATGTCCGCAATAGTGACAATCACGTCAAATTTGTCGCAACCTCGCAGGTAAACGATTTTCTGCCCCTCAGCCGTCGTGACCCGATCGTGTTCGAAGGCGCGACACGGGCCTGGCAGCAGGCGCTGAGCGATAGTAGTTTGCGTCTTGAGGATCTGTCCTTTGTTGAGACACATGACTGTTTCACCATTGCTGAACTGATTGAATATGAAGCCATGGGACTGGCCAGGACGGGCGAGGGCGCAAAGGTCATCCAGGACGGGATCACTGCCAGGGATGGACGTCTGCCCGTTAATCCTTCAGGCGGACTCAAATCAAAAGGACATCCCATCGGTGCAACCGGTGTATCCATGCACGTCATGGCAGCAATGCAGTTGACCGGCCAGGCACAGCAGATGCAGTTACCTAAAGCCGATCGTGGCGGAGTGTTTAATATGGGTGGTTCGGCCGTTGCTAATTACGTCAGCATTCTTGAGCGCGCCTGAGCGCGTGTGATATGACTGTCGATCCGACAGCGCACAGATATCTGTTTTATTCTGGAATAAAGCCATGCTCAAGCAGGTGAAAAATATTGGAAATTTCCTGACAGAGGTCAGCTTGCGTTTTGCCGATCAGCCTGGTCTGATACATGGTGAACAAACCTATTCCTGGGCTGATTTGAATGCGCGCGTCGATGCGCTGGCACACGCATTGACGGGGCTGGGTGTTCGAAAGGGCGACCGGGTGCTGATTCATTCGACCAATAATGTACAACTTTTCGAAAGCTGCTGGGCCACATTCAAGTTGGGTGCCATCTGGGTACCGACCAATGTTCGCATTACAGAGTCCGAGATCGCCTATCTGGCTTCGGCGAGCAAGGCATCGATCGTCATTTATGACGATGGCTTTGCCGGACATGCCAGAAGCTGCTGTGAAGCGTCGGCAACGGTAAAACATGTGATTGCCATTGGTGAGCCTGCAGAGCAGCAGTTGCAGTACGGTGCGCTGCAGGAGCAATATCGGGCAGCTGGTCGTTTCGAGGCAGTCGAAGTCGATTATGAAGATCCCTTGTGGTTTTTCTTCACGTCCGGTACGACTGGATTTCCCAAGGCCGGGGTTCTGTCTCATGGTCAAATGGCATTTGTCATAACCAATCATCTGGCCGATCTGCTGCCTGGCATCAATTATCGCTCACGTTCACTTGTTGTAGCACCCTTGTCACACGGTGCGGGTATTCATGCCATTGTCAATACGGCGCGTGGCGCCGCCAGCATATTGCCCGTGTCTGCACGGCTGGATTGTGTAGAGGCCTGGCAATTGGTACAGGATTATCGTGTTGACAATATGTTTACGGTTCCAACTATCGTTAAGCGATTGACCGAGGACCCGGCTGTCGATCAATTCGATCATTCTTCTCTCAGATACGTGATTTATGCCGGGGCGCCCATGTACCGTGAAGATCAGAAACACGCCATGCGCAAGCTGGGCCGGGTGCTGGTTCAGTATTACGGACTCGGAGAGGTCACAGGTAATATCACTGTTTTGCCGCCTGAAATGCATCAGGAAGATGACACTGCTCCTGATGCGAGAATTGGAACTTGTGGTTACGCAAGGACAGGCATGGAAATCGCCATTCTGGACGAGGAGGGCAGGCGCTGCGATCCTGCCATTACAGGTGAAATATGTGTGCGTGGTCCTGCAGTGTGCATGGGTTATGACAATAATGATTCGGCTAACGAAAAGTCATTTCGTTTTGGCTGGTTCCATACCGGTGACCTGGGGTATCTTGATGCGCAGGGCTTTCTGTATATCACCGGGCGGGAGTCTGATATGTATATTTCCGGTGGTTCCAATGTTTACCCGCGGGAAATTGAAGAGGCGCTGTTAACTCATACTGCCGTTTCAGAAGTGGCCGTTTTTGGTGTACCGGATGACAAATGGGGCGAAACAGGGGTAGCAGTCATCGTGTGCAAGGAGGGTTGCAGGACAGACGCAGCAACATTGAACCGGCATCTCAACGGCCGGTTGGCGCGATACAAATACCCGAGCAAATATTACTTCTGGGATTCCATGCCTAAGTCTGGCTATGGGAAGATTGTAAAAAAAGATCTTCGGCGCATGGTGCAGGGCGATGCAACGACTTAGCTCACGCGTGATATCACTGGCCGGTCATGCCCCGCAAACCTTTGTGCTGGACATCGCGCACGGGCGCTCCATCTGGGAGGGCGTATCAGAGGCATTCACGCGGTTGGATATTCATTCTGCACATGTGGATCTGATGGGTGCGGCGCTTGATTCTGCCGTTTTTTTCACGGGGTATCCGGACCCTGCTGGTAAAAGGATCGCCCAGTATGGTGCGCCTAACCATACTGCCGCAGTCATGCTGGTGGCAGCCATGGGAATATATGGCAACGACAAAGAGGATCGGCCCACGTTGCACTGTCACGGTTGCTTCGTGAACGAAAATGGCTTGGTGCAGGGCGGTCACCTGGATATCGAGCAATGCATTGTTGGACATACCGGTTTGCGCATTTATGTGACTGCGACCTGTGAAATTGGCTTTGTTGCCAGACTTGACGCAACATCAGAAATGTTCGTATTTCATCCGGCTTATGCCGGGCGTCATGACCGCTTGAAAGCAGGCGCCAGCGCAAACGAAATCGGGTCTGCCGAGGCTGACTCACCAAAGTAAGGAGCAGATGTATGGAGTCCACTATCCGCAGCTGTCAGCCAGGACGCATCGTCAATGCCAGATTTTTCTGCAATGATGACCTTGTGACAGGCATGGAGGATATTTGCCGTGAACATCAGATTGAACAGGGAATCATAAAGGGCGGGCTGGGCAGCCTGTTCAAATCCAGCCTGGAAATCATGACTGATGAAGGCGTGCCTCGAAGTGTAAAAGTAGAGGGCTTTGCCGTCGAGATACTCAGCATGAACGGGCATATTCGCAGTAATCGTGAAGGTTCAACCGAAGTGGAACTGTTTGGCATGGTTGCCAATAATAGCGGAGATGTTTTTGCTGGCAGGTTTATTAAGGGGGAGTCTCCCGTGTGCATTACGATTGAAGTGATGATTCAGGAGTGGCTGCCAGAATAGAGGGTTCAGCGCAACAGCGTATCCGTTATGACAGCTGTGATAACACTCGGGTCATCCGGGTTGTGACTATGCTGGTGTACAGCTACAGACATCTAAGCGGTCGAACGCAACAACACTCTATTACCAGCGTGGAAGTCATGTCCTGGATTTCATGCCAGGGAACTCATGTCCAAACTTTCTGCCATGGCATTCTGCCCCCGGACTTAATGCCTCGACTTAGCGTTGCGCCGGGGAGAAATCCCAATAACCATCAGTCGCGTAATGGTGCTTGAGTACATCGATAAAACTGCGGGTTCGCTGGGGCAGGTGCTTGCGGTTAGGCAGGACTGCATAAATCCCGTTAGGCGCCGTCGCAAAGTCATCCAGTACGGTGACCAGTCGCCCTGCATTCAGATCGGCCTGGACCTCCCATAAGGAACGCCAGGACAGGCCAAAGCCGTTTAAGGCCCACTCATGAAGCACGCTGCCATCTGAGCATGCCATACGGCCGGAAGGTTTGAACGCCTGGGTATTGCCTTTTTCGCGAAATAGCCACCCCTTGCTCTGGCTACCCTGGGGGCCGAAGGAAAGACATTCGTGATTGACCAGATCCGACGGCTGGACCGGTGTTCCGTTCCGTCTGAGATACTCGGGAGAAGCGACGACGACGCGGCGATTGTCTGCCAGCTTCACTGCCACCAACTGTGAGTCTGGCAAATCGCCGATACGAATTGCGCAGTCATATTGCTCTTCGAACATATCGATGATTCTGTCTGTCAGGTCAAGCGTGACACGGATGTCAGGGTTTTCACGACAGAAATCGGGGACGTGCGGCGCGACATGCTGCCGGCCAAAGCCCGCCGGTGCGGTCAGTCTTAAGGGGCCGGCAATTTTAACCTTGCCCTGTGTGATCTGGCTCTCGGTTTCCGCCAAGTCCTTCAGGATGCGTTGGGCCTCTTCAACAAAGGCGTGTCCTTCCGGCGTTAGCGTGAGCTTGCGGGTGGAACGAATCAGCAGTTTGACCCCCAGGCGCTCTTCAAGTGCATCAATGCGCCGTCCCATCATGGCGGGAGCAATGCCTTGTTGTTTGGCTGCAGCCGACAGCGTGCCCAGGGTAGCTACCGCGACAAAACTTTCCAATTGGGTAAAACGATCCATGGCGTGCGCGATCACAGTTCAGGTTAGAAGATCAGGAACTGTATTGTACCGCTGATTGGGAAATCGCTGGCGTATTGATTTCAGTATCGGTAGGGCGTAAGCATGCTGAAGGTCCAGTCGCGGCGTCCGGACTCTGTTGCGTCGGGTGCGTAAGACAGTTCGCTGAACGTGACTTCGCCGTCGCTGTCAACAGCGATAATTGACGAGCAGCGGGTTCCGTAGTTTTCGCTGATGATGAAAGGGCTGCTCAGCAGTCGCTCGCGTTCCAGCGGAATGCCTGTAGACGGCAGCGTGTCGTCGGGTGCTGGCGTTGTGTCCCGCAGCAGCGAGAACACCTGTTGCAGGGCATCAACGGAACGGTCAGGGGTAATGGCATCAAGGCCGTTGCGCAGGCGCTGCGCCTTGGGCCAGGGCGTATCCAGAAGATGATTGGACAGAATATAGCTGCCGCGCGTCAGTCGCAGCGGAGGGGCTTCCCGCCGATTACCCGTGTAGTAGACCTCGTGGATGTCGCCGACAATCAGATTGAACCCGTTATAGATATTCCCGGTTTTCCAGATGTCATGCGCATAGTCGCAGGCTGTCATATCGGAGTCCAGAAAGTTGCTCACCAGCAGACCGCGAGTGGGTGCCTGCGGGTGGAAGGTGCCCGGGTCCCGATAGTTCGTCAGCATGCCGAAACGCCCGTTTCTGTTGATTCCCAGCCAGGTTCCGCCGCCACTCAGATCAAGACCCGAAAAGATATCCGCGTTGGCGTCCCAAGGGGCTGCAGGCAGGGCAGGTCTGGCGTGAAATTCGTCCCTGTTGGCGGCGATGTAAAGCGGCCACTTGGGGTCTTTGGCAATGGACAGATAAATAATACACATGGGACGGCTTTGTCTCCAGGTTTTTACAGGGCGAACACGTCAGGCTGCGGTGTCGGCGTCCTGCATGACAAGATTGCTGAGCCGAAACAGACGTTCGCGCCTGAGAACGGTTTCCAGAGGCTCTGCGGCTTTTCCAATACTGACAGCATCGTCCGGAATGAGGGCAAGAAACTGCATGAACAGTTCCGGATTCTGTTCGTAGCAGAGGATCAGAAAATCATCGGGGGAAAATAGCGATAGCCCGTGCTCCCTAAGTTCACTACGATTGAAATCGCGCAGATTACGGGTAAGGACGCACGCGCTACGTTCGGGGTAGACGGAAAGCGCTGCCCGACCTGCTGCAATGACATGCCAGTCCTTGACATCGCTTTTGAATAATCCCGCTTCAAATTCGCTGACAACACCCATGTTGGCCTGGGGGAACGCCAGTTGCATTTGCTGCCATTCCTGCAAGATTTGCGTATCGGCCACATCCCAGATGCGAGCCGCATTGCGGCGCCATTCTTGGCCAATGTAATCGGCCCAAATGGGCTGGAACATACCGGTTTGCGCCAGTCGCAATAGCAGGTTCTTCAGGACGGTAGAGATCAGTACACAGGTATCGAGAACGACAAGTTGTGGCACTGAAGCGATTTCAGTTGTAATAGATTTGTCTGGTCGGAAAGTCGCTTCCGGAAGGCCTGTATTCATTGAATGGTCAGTCAGTGCGGGTAAAATCTGATTGTACCGGTTGTGGCCCGGCATACCCCGACGCAGGCATTGTTATCCGTCAAAAACTGTTCCGTCTTACATCTTGAAATGTTGCGTTTAAGCACTATGTACTAATCAATCGGACCATCTGTGCATGGTCGCAATGAACGACATGGGAAATATCATGAGATTTGACAAACTAACGACGAAATTTCAGCAGGCGCTGGCTGATGCCCAAAGCCTTGCTGCGCGTAACGACAATCAGTACATAGAGCCGGTTCACGTTCTTTCTGCGTTGCTGGCCGATAGCGACAGCGGTGCCGGCAGCCTTCTGGCGCGTGCCGGCGTGGCCGTGAACCGGGTTGGACCCGCCCTGGACAGCGCAATCAGTGCGCTGCCACAGGTGCAGGGATCCGATGGCAATGTTCAGATCAGTCGTGATCTGAACGGGCTGCTCAACGCAACCGACAAGGAAGCCGCGCGCCGCGGCGATGCTTTTATTGCGAGCGAACTGTTTTTGCTGGCTGTAGCAGACGACAAGGGCGAAGCAGGGCGCATCCTGCGTGACTCCGGTTTGCAAAGAAAGGCACTGGAAGCGGCAATTGAAGCTGTTCGTGGCGGCGCTGCAGTCGAAGATCAGGAAGGTGAGAGTAATCGCCAGGCACTGAAAAAATATACGACAGATCTGACCGAAAGGGCTCGCCTGGGCAAACTGGATCCGGTCATTGGCCGTGATGATGAAATCCGGCGCGCGATTCAGATACTGCAAAGAAGGACGAAAAACAATCCGGTGCTGATTGGTGAACCTGGCGTGGGAAAAACCGCCATTGTGGAAGGACTGGCACAGCGTATTGTCAACGACGAGGTACCGGAAACCCTTCGAGGCAAGCGCGTGCTTTCCCTGGACCTGGCTGCATTACTGGCGGGTGCCAAGTATCGCGGTGAGTTCGAGGAGCGCCTGAAAGCCGTACTCAAGGAACTTGCACAGGATGATGGCAGCAATATCGTCTTTATTGATGAAATCCATACCATGGTGGGCGCCGGCAAGGCCGAGGGAGCCATGGATGCGGGCAATATGCTCAAACCGGCCCTGTCGCGCGGCGAACTTCACTGTATCGGTGCAACTACGCTTGACGAATATCGCAAGTACATCGAGAAAGACGCGGCGCTCGAACGGCGTTTCCAGAAAGTGCTCGTGAATGAGCCTAACGTGGAATCGACGATTGCCATTTTGCGTGGCTTGCAGGAGCGCTATGAACTGCACCACGGTGTGGACATTACTGATCCGGCGATTGTCGCGGCTGCCGAGCTTTCCAACCGCTATATCACAGACCGTTTTTTGCCTGACAAGGCAATTGACCTGATCGACGAGGCTGCGGCGCGCATTCGCATGGAAATCGACTCCAAGCCGGAGGTCATGGACCGACTGGACCGCCGCATTATTCAGCTGAAAATCGAGCGTGAAGCCGTGCGCAAGGAAACCGATGACGCTTCTGCGCGGCGCCTGAAAGCGATTGAAGACGAACTGGAGAAACTGCAGCGTGAATATAACGACTTCGAGGAAATCTGGAAGTCCGAGAAAGCGGCGGTGCAGGGCGCCCAGTCCATCAAGGAAGAAATCGAGAAAGTACGGGCTGAAATGGCCGAATTCCAGCGCAAGGGCCAGTACGAACAACTTGCTGAGTTGCAGTACAGTCGCCTTCCGGAACTGGAGGGGCGCCTGAAAGCGGCCGAGGCCGAAGAAACAGACAAGATCAAGCCACGTCTGCTTCGTACCGAAGTCGGTGCAGAGGAAATTGCGGAAGTGGTGTCCCGCGCTACCGGAATCCCGGTATCGAAAATGCTGCAAGGCGAGCGCGAGAAATTGCTTGGTATGGAGGCGTTCCTGCATAAACGCGTGGTAGGGCAGGATGAGGCCGTCACCCTGGTCTCAGATGCGATTCGTCGCTCTCGAGCCGGACTTTCCGATCCTTCCCGGCCTTACGGTTCGTTCCTGTTTCTGGGCCCCACAGGCGTGGGTAAGACTGAGTTGACCAAGGCGCTGGCCGGATTCCTGTTCGATTCCGAAGAGCATCTGGTGCGTATCGATATGAGCGAGTTCATGGAGAAGCATTCAGTCGCCCGCCTGATTGGTGCGCCTCCCGGCTATGTGGGCTATGAAGAGGGCGGTTACCTTACCGAAGCTGTCCGTCGCAAGCCCTACAGCGTTATTTTGCTGGACGAAGTGGAAAAGGCCCATCCTGATGTCTTCAACGTTCTATTGCAGGTGCTGGATGATGGTCGACTCACGGATGGTCAGGGCCGCACGGTTGATTTTCGCAATACCGTGATCGTTATGACCTCAAATCTGGGTTCGCAGCATATTCAGAGCATGGCTGGAGAATCGTACGAGGCGATCAAGGAAGTGGTATGGGAAGACGTGAAACAGGCTTTCCGTCCCGAATTCCTCAATAGGATCGATGAAGTGATTGTTTTCCATTCCCTGGATAGCGCCCAGATCTCGTCCATCGCCCGGATTCAGCTGGATCGTCTGTCACAACGGCTGGTTGGTCAGGATATGCACTTGCATATTTCCGATGCAGCACTGGCGCTACTGGCCAAAAGCGGGTTTGATCCTGTGTTTGGCGCTCGTCCTCTGAAACGTGCAATTCAGCAACATGTTGAGAATGGCATGGCGCGAAAAATTCTTGAAGGGGAATTCGGACCCGGTGACACCATCCTGGTAGACGTAAAGGACGATGCCTTTGTATTTAGCCGCGAAAACACTGAGGTTGCAGGCTGACCCCGCTTATTTGCCGTAGATAAGCCCGGAAATTTCCGGGCTTTTTTTATTGAATATTCCAAATTGATGACAAACGCATACACGAAATAGCATAAATATTCATTGACACAAGTTGTTTTTACCGACATAGTGTCACCGTATAAGATATTCAAGTTAAAGGAAGCCATGCTTCGGTAAAACGAAATATGCTTCTGGTTACAGCGGTACTGTTTGTATGTGTCGTCTCCTTGAAGTCTTGTCCAAAGAGATAGGATTTTATCTCAGTTTTTTATATATCAGGAAATCGACATGTCGACAGAATCAGGAATTGTAAAGTGGTTTAATAACGAGAAGGGCTTTGGTTTCATCAAGCCTGCCTCTGGTGGTAAAGATCTGTTTGTGCACCACACAGACATCATCGGTACAGGTTACAAATCACTGCAAGAAAACCAGGAAGTCACTTTCGTGGTTGCTGAAGGCCCTAAAGGTCCTCAGGCTAAAGAAGTTTCAGCCAAATAATTTATTTGTGCTGTGAAAGAAATACCGCCTTACGGCGGTATTTTTTTTTGTCTGCAATTTGTGGACGGATGACAACGAAATACCGGTTTTCGTCTGAAAAACGACTTCAGCTTACAATTAAATACAAAAAGCTGGTGCGGCATATCTTTTCGGTAAAACCTTCTTATTTGCTATCGTGTGTGGATGAGGAAGCAATGACTTTCTTAATCTTAAATTTTATTTTTGAGCCAGAGCAGGATGATGTCTTGCTGTCAGGGCGTCGACAGCCCCATGGTCGAAATTCATTTAACCAGACGGAATATTTTCATTGAAAATGAGAATAGTTATTATTACAATGATAGGCTGATCTGCAGATAGTCATCGTTTTGATGTACGACCGATATACTCTGATTGACACGGTTTCCGTAGTCAGCTGTCTGCTGTAACTGCCTGCACAAGGCACGTATTTCGAGCATGTTTAACGTATCATATTCTTCCTCAGCGGTACCTTTGTCTTTCCGGCTGACCGGCTTGGCTGCCGCGCTGGCATTGCTGTCGGGCGCAGCCTGGCTGGGTACGCTTGACCTGACGCCCCCCATGGTACACGCACAGGATGCGGCCGTCATGGTAACTATCATCGACGAGCCCGTGCGTCCGCCACCAAAAGGAGAGGAAGCGGCACCTCCACCGGAACCTGAGGTTCAACCTCCGGCCCCGGAACCAGAGGTGCAGCCTCCACCGCCTGAACCCGAACCCGAACCGGAGCCTGAGCCGGAACCCGAACCCGAACCTGAGCCGGTTCCGGAACCGCCGCAGGAAGAAATCATTCCTCCGCCTGAACCGGTGCCTGAGCCTGTTTACGAGCTTAAACCAGAGCCTAAACCGGTGGTAGAACCCAAACCGGAACCCAAACCAAAACCGAAGCCTGAGCCGAAGCCCAAACCAAAGCCAAAACCCAAGCCCAGGCCCAAACCTGAGCCTAAGCCTGAACCCAAACCGGTGCAGCCTGCAAGTAATCTGTCCAACATCAAGATAGATCGCAATATTGCACTCAAACCTGTTGGTGTCAGTAACGGCGCGGAAACACGCCCATCGGGCGGACAAACCAATCTGCCGCCCAAGGTGGTGTCGTCGGTGAGTTATCTTGTCAAGCCGAAACCCACCTATCCACGGTCTGCAAAAATGCGCGGGGAGTCCGGTACGGTCATTGTGCGGGTTCATATCTCCACGGGCGGGACTGTGAAGAGTGCTTCTCTGCATCAGCGCTTGCCATACGATTCGCTCAACGAGGCTGCGCTCAGCGCAGTACGACGTGCGCGGTTCAGACCTTATACAGAAAATGGCGTTCCCCGTGAATCCATTGCCGACATACCTATTGTTTTTCAATAAAGGAATTTATTCATTATGACTACCCACTGGCTGTCATCCTCATTTGTTACGCTCGCGCAGGTAACGGGCGGCGCAGAGCCTCATAATCCTGGAATCCTGGATTTTCTGATGCAAAGCGATATCGTCGGCAAGGCCTTATTCGGTATCCTGGTACTAATGGCCCTGGTAACCTGGTATCTGATTGTTGTCAAAGTGCTCATGAATATCAGCGGCACCCGAAAGGGCAACAGATTCCTGCATCGCTTCTGGAATTCGCAGTCGCTGGATCAGGTCGATCAGGATCTTCATAAGTACGGCGCCCGCGATCCGTTTTCCCGCCTGGCAGACCAGGCTCTGCATGCGCGCGATCACCATAGTCGCTATGGCGCCAGCAATCTTGCAGAATTGGGCAGCAACTCAGAGTTCGTCGCCCGTCGCATGAAAAAAGTCATCGACGAGGAAACAGCCCAGGCCGAGAATGGCTTGTCCGTGCTTGGTTCCATTGGCTCAACGGCGCCTTTTGTCGGGCTGTTTGGTACCGTGTGGGGCGTCTATCATGCCCTGATCGGAATTGGCATGGCAGAGGCCGGCGTTACCATCAACAAAATTGCAGGGCCCGTAGGTGAAGCGCTGATCATGACGGGGCTGGGTCTTGCTGTTGCTATTCCTGCGGTGCTCGCCTATAACGCATTCGTGCGTCGCAACCGTGTGATGCTGGCAAGGCTGGATGCCTTTGCACATGACCTGTACGCCTTTGTGACGACAGGCCAGCAGTTTGAAAGCCACAATCCCAAAGTCCGCAGCCTGCGCGGCGGCGGTGGTGGTCGATAAGACATACAGGAGATAGCCATGGCTTTCGGAAGTTTTGACCAGAAAAACGGTTCGGCTCATCCCATGACCGAAATCAATATGGTTCCGCTCATTGATGTGATGCTGGTGTTACTGGTCATCTTTATCATCACAGCGCCGCTGATGGCCCATTCCATCAAGATTGACCTGCCTCAGGTCAGCAGCAAGCCTGTGGAGCAGGAACCGGTAGTGATTGATCTGGCAATGGACAGGAGCGGATCAATCTACTGGAATGACGAGCCGGTCAATATCGATGACTTGCGTGAAATGTTTGTCAACGAGGGCAAGCAGGACCCGCAGCCGGAGTTGCGGATTCGTGCAGATGCCGATACCCGTTATGAAGAGCTGGCCCAGGTGCTTTCCATGGCCAAGGGATCAGGTCTGAAGAAGCTCGGTTTTATTACGCAACCGGGTTCGGGTGATGGCGCAGCAGGCAAGCGTGCAGAGGGCAGCAATGCTGGCGAGAAAGCCGGTGATTCTGCAACCGGTACATCCAGCCCGGCGCAGGCCCCATCCTCCAGCGCCAGCGGCACGGTCACGCCGGCCAATTGATCCCGTATGGGTCTGTGAGCGTTGCGCACGCAGATCGATGATTGAGCCGCGCAAGCAAGCGAATGTGCAAAGAAAAGGACCTGAGTGTATCAACGACTCAGGTCCTTTTGATTTGGGGGGCAGCGCACGCCGCCTATAAGTAATCGCAGCGGGTAATGGTAGCGGGTAATAGGTAGCGGGTAATAGGTAGCGGGTAATGGCAGCACCTGACCGGATCTTCGTAACCAGCTACATCAATGGCATACCAATGGCATGCAGGGGACCCAGCTTTAAATCCGCGGACGGCCTCTGGAGGCCGTAGAAAAGCCGGCCTGCATCAGCCATTACAGCGTTTCTTCTTCCTTGCCGTAAAATTTCACGCCAATTTTAATACGATCGCGACCCTGGGCGCGGCGGTGGCGGTTGGTATCGCGCAGTGAGTAAACACATCCGCAATATTCCTGCTGATAGAATTCTTCGCGCTTGCTGATTTCAATCATGCGGGCAGAACCGCCGCCTTTGCGCCAGTTGTATGTCCAGTAAACCAGTTCGGGGTAGCGACCCGCTGCGCGTTCGCCGCAGCCATTGATCTGATTCATGTCTTTCCAGCGGGATATACCCAATGAGCTGGTAATGGTATCGAAGCCATGTTCGTGCGCATACAGTGCGGTACGTTCGAAGCGCATATCGAAGCAGGCGGTGCAGCGAATCCCGCGCTCCGGCTCGTTTTCCATGCCCTGGACGCGGTCAAACCAGTTGTCGACGTCGTAGTCAGCATCGATGAACTCAATGCCGTGCTGCTCGGCGAAACGAATATTCTCTTCCTTGCGGATTTCGTATTCACGCACAGGGTGGATATTGGGATTGTAGAAGAAGATCGAGTAGTTGATCCCCGAGGCCAGCATGGCTTCCATGACCTCGCCGGAACAGGGCGCGCAGCAAGAATGCAGCAGCACTTTTTTGCGGCCATCGGGCAGGGCAAGTTTCGGACGTTCAATATTGGTGACAGTAACCATGACAAAATAGAAGAATTGTTTCCTGACTGTGTATTTTAGGATATTTCACCCGAAATTTGAGCCCCGATCCGAAAAATGTCTTTATTTTCAGGCATTTTCTCCAAAAACGTCTTTCCAGAGCGTGCACACCGCATCACGTTCCTCACTTAACAGTTTCGGATCGATCCGCGCCTTTTCATCGCCTTTCAGGCGTACTGCGTGCTGCATGCGGCGCAGAATCCGGTAGCTGTCAGCCGCTTTTCGGGCATGCTCGGCGTTCAACAGGCCCACTTCCCCCGCAATGTTGAGCAGGGTAATGTTGCCAAGGTTTTCCAGCAATTGCTTATGCTGTCTGGCGTAGGCCAGGACGCAATATTGCGTGATAAATTCGATGTCAACCATGCCGCCGTGGTCGTGTTTGACATCGAACAGCTCGGTTTTGTTCGGATGGCCTGCGCGGATCCTCGCCCGCATTTCAATGACTTCTTTTCTGAGTTTTTCCGGATCGCGTTCGAGCAGAAGAATATCACGGCGTATGCGTTCAAACGTCTGGGCGATATTGGGATCGCCGGCAGCGAATCTGGCGCGGGTCAATGCCTGATGCTCCCATACCCATGCATGTTCGCGCTGATACTTTTCGAACGTATCGACCGACACCGCCAGCAGACCGGCATCTCCGTCCGGGCGCAGCCGCAGATCAGTCTCATATAGTCTGCCCGAGGAGGTCATGCTCGATAGCCATGTGCTAAGGCGACGGCCGAGCTTGGCATACACTTCCAGGGCGTAGTCACCGGGATCATCAAACAGAAGAACAAGATCGAGGTCGGAGGCATAACCCAGTTCCTTGCCGCCAAGCTTGCCATAGGCGATAACAGCGAATTTTGGCATCAGATACATGGGGTCGTCAGGCGTTATCTGTTTTGGACGAACCAGGGGCCAGACCCGCTGCAGACTTTCCTGCAACAACACATCGGCCAGGGCAGAGAGCTGATCAGCGAGTTTTTCAACTGTCAGCTCGCCCTCCAGATCCTGTGCCAGCAGCTGGAAGCTGATTTGCTTCTGCACATCGCGCATGACATTCATTTGCTGCTCGACATCGGGCGTGCCATCCTGCAGCATGCACGCATCAAGTTCCTTTTGCAGTTGTTCAGCGGTCTGGGCGATATTGACCGGCTCCATGAGGCTGTTCCATTCGATCAGACTGTCCAGAAGGATCGGATTTGCCGTCAGATAGCTGGCCGCCCAGGGACTGGCTGCCATAATCCGGGCCACCCGTGCCAGGGTATCGGGAAATTCAGCCAGCAGGGCGATGTAGGAACTGCGTTGGGCGATGGTTTCGATCAGGTCGAATAGTCGTGCGCATGCCGTGTTGGGCAAGGGGGTGTGCGACGCGGCTTCGATGACTGCCGGCAGCAGTTTTTCCAGACGGGTACGACTGCTGTTTGAGAGACTGCGAATCCGAGTACTGTCCAGTAGCGCTTCAAGCCGATGTTCGACGTCGTCGGGGTCGTGCTCGGCAAACTGTTGTTTGATCAACGCCTCAAGATCGGCGTCTTGCGGAGTCTCGTGGTGGTTTGCCTGCGGTTGCTGTCCATTGCTCTGATCGTCATTCAGACCGGCAATACGGAACGCATCGCGAAAGGTATCCGCCACAAATTTGCGATGGGCAGACAGCTGCGCAGTGAAATCTTCCGGCGTATAGCCCAGGACGGTGGCCAAGGCAGCCATTTTCTCGTCCTCATTCGGCAGCAAATGCGTCTGCTCGTCTTCCCGGTACTGCAGGAAATGCTCGACGCGGCGCAGAAAACGGTAGGCGGCTTCAAGTTTTTCACCCGTATCCTGGTTGATGAGGCCAGCACGAACTTCTGCGTGCAGCGCCTTGATCAGGCATTGCTCCTGAATGGTGGGCAGGCGGCCACCTTTGATCAGCTGGGATAGCTGTACGACAAACTCGATTTCACGAATGCCGCCTTCACCCAGTTTGATATTGTGAATCGTATCGACCCCGTTTCTGGAGAGCGCCCGTCGCTGCCAGTCCTGCCGTATCCGCTCGCGCAACTGGCGCAGAGATGCCAGGGTATCGAAGTCGAAATACTTGCGATAAATGAAAGGCAGGCGCAGGCTTTCCAGTTGTTGCTCGAATGGTTCGGGGGCACTGCCTTCGAGTGCCTGCACGTGGATAATGCGTGCCTTTAGCCAGGCGTAACGCTCCCACTCGCGGCCCTGAGCAATCAGATAATTTTCCAGTGCCTCCAGGCTCCACGCCAAGGGACCCGAATCACCGTCCGGGCGTAAGCGCAAGTCTGTGCGAAATACCTGTCCGTCGGCATCCTGATCGGAAAGAATCGGCATCATGCGTCGCGTAAGCCTGCCATAAAACTCGTGATAGCTCAGAGGGCGGCGTCCGGTAGTTTCGCCTTCTTCGGGATACAGCATAATCAGATCAATATCTGAAGATACATTCAGTTCGTAGCCACCCAGTTTGCCCATGCCCAGGATGATCATTTCCATGGGTTTTCCCGTGGACGGATCGACGGGCACACCATGTACCTCGGCCATGTCGGTCATGACAGTCGTGTATGCCTGAAGCACGGCAAAATCGGCCAGGAAAGACATGGCATGCGTGACTTCTTCCAGGGGTGCGTCGCCGCCAGTATCTCTGACGATCAGCGCGTCGAAGATTCGACTGCGCAGTTTGCGAAGAATGGCGCGACATTGTTCAACGTTCCAGACAGCAGCCGGTGCACCAATTTCGGAAGCGATCTCCTGCGCCCATTGCGTGATTCGCTGTGAGGTAATCGGTTGTGCCGAATCTTCGAGTATGCGTGCCTGTATTTCAGGCCTGACATTGAGGCGACGGCGCAGGTAGCCAGACCAGGAAAGCGCGTTTTTTAAGGATTCGATACAATTCATGGGTTGTCTGTGTGATGAAAGGGATGCTGTATATAATGATACCCGAACCCGCAGGCCCCATGAACAAGACTGATGTCCAAAGAGAACCACTGAGTGAATTTGCTGTACCGACTGCTGAAATCTGCCGGCATCATCCTGATTACGCTACTTGTCCTGGGCTTGGCGGCGATGCTGGCTGTTCGCTTCGGCCTGGCGC
The DNA here is from genome assembly GCA_023389155.1 of Pseudomonadota bacterium. Classification (GTDB taxonomy): domain Bacteria; phylum Pseudomonadota; class Gammaproteobacteria; order Burkholderiales; family Burkholderiaceae_B; genus Advenella. Next base: position 221,957 of record JAEWEV010000008.1, on the reverse strand, counting down.
CCAATATTGATCACTTTCGGCCACAGCTTGAGCAGCGGCTCAGCCGCGAGACAGGGCAGCAGGTTTCGGTGCAGGAACTGGCAATTGACTGGGCCGGGCTGGTCCCGCGCCTGCGCCTTAAAAATCTGCACATCGCCGATGATCAGGCCCAGCCACTGCTGACAGTGGGTGAGGCCTTCGCTAGTGCAGACTGGAAGCAGGCCTTGCACCTGCGACTGGAACCGGATTCAGTGGAAATCCGCGATATTCATCTGAACGTTACCAGGGACCGAATGGGCAGAATCTGGATGCTGGGCCGGCGACTTGACAGCGACAACGTCAATTCCACGCCAGCTGCTGTTGATGCCGCCAACGTGAACCTGGAGCCGATATCCGATCTGCTGCAAGCCTTGCCCAGTCTGACTGTACTCAATGGCAGTGTCGGCTGGAACGATGCCACACGGGCACAGGCGGGTCCGTTCACGCTGACTGATTTCACCTTGCAGCTAAGACGCAATGGTGGCAAGCGCATTCTCAGCGCCAGTGCACGCCTGCCTGCCGGAGTCGGCCAGTCGATTCAGGTACTCAGCAGTCTGCAGCAGGGTGAAGCTGCGGCGGGCCATGTTCCGATCTGGTCTGGCAATTTGCGTGTGTCCGTACTCAAACTGGATATCCTGGCTGCCCGGCCGTGGTTCGATATTCCGCCAAAAGTCAAATCGGGCCAGATTTCGCATGCCGTTGTTGATCTGGATATCGCCCAGAATCTGCCGCGAAAGATGGCGGTTGCCTATGGACTGGAGAATATTCGTGTCGAAGACCAGATCCGCAATCATGAATTTGTCATTGCTGCCGACAGCCTGACTTCGCGTTTAAGTTCATCGTTTGCAAGTGTCATCAATGAATTCAACCGCTGGCGCCTGCCGCTGAATGAATTGCCCGCCGGCGGCTTGTTGCGGTATCCGCCTGTCCGGTTTGAATCCAGTGTCAAAGGGTTCTACTACAAGGACCCGGTCGTTTTTGAGAATCCCTTGTCCATTGATGAGGCGAGGGTCGCCGGGGACTTCAGTCGTGATGCCGAGCAGGAACCCAGGGTCAGTTTTCGGCAAGCCTCGGTATCCGGTCAGGATCTGCAGCTTGAAGGAAAGGGAAGCTGGCGCTCGGATAAAAACAGCGATAATGGTATCGTTGACCTGACGGGCACGCTTCGTAACGTCTCTTTACCCCATCTGCATAATTATCTTCCCAATGTTATGGACGAGGACGCGCGCCAGTGGCTCAAGGAGGCGTTTCAGAATGGCGAGCTGTCGGCAGCGGAGTTCCGGATAAAGGGGGTTGTTGATGATTTCCCTTTTGGCATGGCGCCTGATTCCGGCAATTTTCTGCTGCGGGGCAGCTATGAGCACCTGCTGCTCAATTACCATCAGAAAGATATTCGGGGTAAGCGCTGGCCGGTAGTCAATTCCGACAGCGGCACGATCCATTTTCAGAATGATGAAATTGTTATCGATTCGGCACAGGCGTTTTATTCCATGACCAATGGGCAGCGGCTGAATCTGGATACCTTTCATGGTGTCGTATCCAGTCTGGAAAAAAACACCACGGTGGATCTTCAGGCAAAGGCACAGGGCAGGGCGGAGGATTTTCTGCAATTTACACGCATCAGCCCACTGGGCGATCTGATCAATAATGTTCTGGACGAAGCCGAGGGTAGCGGGCAATGGACTATACCTCTCACTTTGCATATTCCTGTTCTTGATGCCGATAATTCAACCATCGCCGGCTCGATCCAGCTCGATAACAGTCGATTTCGACTCACCCCGGATTTTCCTTGGGCAGACAGTCTGAACGGCGTGATGACGTTCACTGAACAGGAACTGATGGCCAAGGCCGTGACCGGTATGATGCTTGGGGGGAAAGTCGTCCTGGATGGACCTATCGGGACTGCAGGCAAACCTCTGTCAATACAGGGAGAGTTATCGGCAGCGGGGTTGCAGGAGTTGATACCGGTCAAGGGCATGAGACGCGTAAGTGGAAAAACCGCTTATTCCAGTCAGGTCCATTTTTTTCCGGGTGGCCGTGTGAAAGTGGAATTCAAGTCTGATCTGGCGGGCCTGGCTACCCGCTTTCCGGACGGGATGGGCAAACCTGCCGCTGCCCGCTGGCCTACCCTGATTACATGGCGCCCTAATGAAGGCGCAAAGGACAACGGTAAGCGCTATCTGGATATTCGTATTGATGGTGACCGGACGCAGGCGGTCTTTGAGCACAACACCGGCACCACGAAGGGACCGTATTTCAGTCGGGGAACGATTGGAATGCGTCGGGAAGCGAGTCTGGGTTCGAGTGAGTTGACCATTCTTGCAAAAAACCCGAGTGTAGATACCCAGGCCTGGGAAGAGGTTGTGGACGAGTTTTCAGATACCGGCGGAGCGCGCGAGGGGCGCCAGACGCTACCGGATGTCGCTCGCGTGGATATCGACACTGACGCGCTTCTGGTAAAGGGCCAGACCCTGACCGGCGCGAAACTGCTCGCGACCAGGGATCGTGATCAATGGGCACTGCAGTTGAAGTCGGATCAGGCTCAGGGGACAGGCGTATGGAAGCCGGCTACCGGAAAAAACGAGAGAAGCAGCCTGACTGTCAGGCTGGATAGTCTGAATATCATCAAATCTTCAACAGAGGCAAAGGCCGCCGATTCCACTAAGGCTTCCGAGGCGAGTGCTGCACCCACGGCTGCAGGCAAATCTGATCCGCTGCCGCGACTTGATCTCGAGGTGAAGAAACTGACCGTTTACGGCATGGAAATGGGACAGATGATTCTCAAGGGCTATCAGCCGGCTGGCTCCAAAGACTGGAAACTCGATTATTTCAGTCTCGTCAATGAGGGGGGATCGCTGGCGGCTGAAGGAGCGGTAAATCAGCAGGGCAAGGCAAAAAATCTGAGCATGAAGGGAAAAATTGTTGTTTCAGACCTCGGGCGATTTCTCGAAACGTATCAGCTTGGCGGTGTAATTAAAAACGGTAAGGGGCAGATTGATGCCGACATCACCTGGAAAAATATGCAGGATCTCGATCTGGCTACGCTCAACGGCGGCCTTAACGGGGAACTGACCAATGGCCGGTTAGAAAGCGTAAAATCGTCTGCGGTCAAAGCACTGGAATTATTGTCCCTGCAGTCATTCCGGCGGCTGCCACGGTTTGGCCAGACATTGGACAACTCTGTGCAAGAAGGGCTGACATTCGACACCGTGCGCAGCCGCATGCGTCTTGATTCGGGCAGGCTTTTTGTCGACGATTTTCGATTGAATGGACCGTCTTCGGCGATCGTCGCATCCGGCATGACCAACCTGAAAACAGAAAGCCTGGACTTTCAGGCAGTCGTGGTGCCTAAACTGGATGTGAGTGGCGCATCTGTGCTTGCCGGGACCATTGTTAACCCTGCAGTGGGCGTGGGTGCTTTTCTGACGCAATGGCTGCTGCAGGCGCCTTTGCAGCGGGCGCTCACAGTACGCTATCATGTGACGGGAACCTGGGCAGAACCGTTACTGAACGATGTGGCGCTGCCAAGCGAAGCCGAACTGAAGTCGCGAGAGGCGGACAAGAAGATCGACGATCTGTACCGGAATAATTAGACGCGGCCTCACACCAGCATGCCTGCCTTTTCAATAAACTGAATAATTTCGTCAAGTCCTTCGCCGGTTTTCATATTGCACATCACGAAGGGGCGATTCTGGCGCATGCGTTCGGTATCCTGCCGCATGATATCCAGAGAGGCGCCCACATAAGGAGCCAGATCCGTTTTGTTGATAATCAGCAGATCGGACTTGGTGATGCCCGGACCGCCCTTGCGAGGGATTTTCTCACCCCCGGCAACGTCGATCACATAAATGGTCAGATCGGATAGTTCAGGACTGAAGGTGGCAGCCAGATTGTCACCACCCGACTCAATGAAGACAATATCTGCCTGAGGAAAGCGCTGCAGCATTTGATCGATGGCACGCAGATTGATCGAGGCGTCTTCGCGTATCGCGGTATGAGGGCATCCGCCAGTTTCCACGCCCATAATGCGTTCTGCGGGGAGGGCGCCGGACACAGTAAGCAGGCGCTGATCTTCTTTCGTATAGATGTCATTTGTAATAGCGACCAGATCGTACTGATCCGCCATTTTCTTGCACAGCATTTCGAGCAGGGTGGTTTTTCCTGAGCCTACGGGGCCGCCAATGCCAACGCGCAGCGCCGGCAGGTCCTTGGTTCGGGGGAGTGGAGTCATTTTATCTATACCTCTGGATCAGTCAGTCATTGGAAGGGCGTTCATGTTTCGACAAAATACCTGGGCATCTATGGAACTGTCCGCCACAGGATGGAATACGATCGTTCACGATCGAAATAATCTGGAAAACTGGCTCTCGTGCCTGGCGGCAACGATGGCGTATTGCGGGGCAAGCGTCAATATTCTGGGCGATTCGATGTCAGCTGCTTGAATCGCGGCATCCACCGCCGCATCCAGTTGGGGTATCAGCGCAGACAGCAAACGCTGGCCTGCCGTCTGACCCAAGGGAATGATTTTGATGGCGGCGGTGACCTGATTTTCCACCCAGGCATACAGGAAAGCCATCAACCCCGGTGCTTGCGGAAGATCCCTGGCAGCGACCGCATATGCATGGACGGCCGGAAAGCAGGGCGAATCCAGCTCATTCAGTAATCGCCGTGCGGTGTTGCTGCCCCAGCCCAGGGACTGCACAAGCTGCATCAGGGAGATCGCCATCTGCGTCGTTTCCTCTCTGGCTTCGGCGGTTTCTCGCGTGGCGTAATACCATTGATTCCATTTACCGACGGCGTCTATATCCTGCTCACGCCAGGCACGAAAAAGCAGTGCCCACAGTGTGGCGTCGCACTGAGTCATCACAGTATGCAAGGTCTCTTCTATCCACTGGCCTGCAGTGTCTTCAGTGGTGACGATACCCAGTTCCACTGCTGATTCCAGTCCCTGAGAATAGCTGAAGCCGCCGATGGGCAGTGCAGGCGAGGACAGCCGCAACAGTTCAGCAAACTGTCCGGATGTCATGATCTGCATTTCAGTTGTGATGGTGTCCATGATCTGCTGACGGGGAGAGGGGATGGAGATCGCCGTGATTGTGTTCATGGCTTCGGGCATGGCTATGGCTATTACTTTGGTCATGTTCATGACCATGACCATGATCATGACTGTGATCATGACTGTGACTGTGAAGCATCCCCTCGTGGGAATGCGTATGAGGCGCGACGTGATCGTGCGCCCGGTATGCAGCCTGCGCCAGACTATAGTCTTCTTCAAACGTTTCGTCATGGCCGTGTTTATGGCCTCCGCCGTAAGCGCCATGCTCCGGGTTGAATGGACAATCGACGGTGGCGGTATGCACCCCAAGAAGATGAAGCATCTCTGTAAGCACGGGGTCGTGCTCAAGTTGCAGATAGTCCTCGCCAACTTCCACAGTCACGTGCCGATTGCCCAGGTGGTACGCAGCCCGGGTCAGGTCGATGGCCGAATCTGCAGTCACGCGTATCAGTGTCTCGTTTTGTGCGCGTACGCAGATCAGGCCGCCATCATCCGCAACCAGAACATCCCCCGGCAGCAGGACCTGTCCGCGCTCGATGAGCAAGTGCAGCGCTTCACCATTATCCAGTGACAGTTGCTGCCGGCTACGGCGTCGCTGTTCATAGGTCATGTGTACAACGGGGGCGTGATGCAGCAGGGCTGCAGACAGTCCGCTATTGCGCAGATATTTTTTTACGGTTCGTGTCATGGTCAATGGTCGCCAGGCCTGGTGTGTGGAATATAAATCAGAACAGAAAATAGCGTTGGGCCATCGGCAGCGTATGGGCAGGCTCACAGCCCAGTAACTGACCGTCGGCGAAGACTTGGTAGGTTTGCGGATCAACACGAATATCCGGCAGCCAGTCGTTCAATACCATATCACGTTTGCCAATATTCCTGCAGCCGCTGATTGCGCATAAGGCTTTGTTCAGCCCCATTGCCTGGATTGCGGGATTGTCCATTCCTGCCTGGGAAAGAAAGGTCACCGAAGTATTGAGCGCGCGGCCGTAAGATCCAAACATTTTCCTGTAGTGAACAGGCTGGGGCGTGGGAATGGACGCGTTGGGGTCACCCATCACCGCATGAGCGATCATGCCACCCTTGATAATAAGGCTGGGTTTCACGCCAAAAAATGCCGGACGCCATAAAACAAGGTCGGCCAGCTTGCCGGCCTGGACCGAGCCAACCTTATGGGATATGCCATGTGCAATTGCCGGGTTAATCGTATATTTGGCGATGAACCGCTTGATCCGGTTGTTGTCCGCGCGACTGGAGTCGCCGGCCAGACTGCCGCGCTGCGTCTTCATCTTGTGCGCTGTCTGCCAGGTACGAAGAATGACTTCGCCAACGCGTCCCATGGCCTGCGAATCCGAGCTCATGATGGAAAATGCGCCAAGGTCATGCAGGACATCTTCGGCTGCAATGGTTTCACGACGGATGCGACTTTCAGCGAACGCCAGGTCTTCAGCAATAGACGGATCAAGATGATGGCAGACCATCAGCATATCCAGATGTTCGTCAATCGTATTGCGGGTAAAGGGCATGGTGGGATTGGTAGAGGCAGGCAGTACGTTGGGCATGCCGGCAGCCCGGATGATATCCGGCGCATGGCCGCCACCTGCTCCTTCGGTATGGAAAGTATGGATGGTGCGTCCCTTGAAGGCCGCCAGGGTTGCTTCCACAAACCCTGATTCATTCAGCGTATCGCTGTGAATGGCAACCTGCGTATCGGTCTGTTCGGCTACACCCAGGCAGGTATCAATTGCCTGAGGCGTCGTTCCCCAGTCTTCATGAAGTTTCAGCCCCAGCGCACCCGCCTGAATCTGTTCGATCAGCGGCGCAGGGTCACTTGCATTGCCTTTGCCCAGCAGTCCGATGTTCATGGGAAACGCATCGGTAGCGCCCAGCATGGCATGGATGTGCCAGGGACCGGGCGTGCAGGTTGTAGCAAACGTACCTGTCGCCGGCCCGGTACCACCACCAATCATGGTTGTGATACCCGATGACAAGGCTTCTTCGATCTGTTGCGGACAGATAAAATGAATATGCGTGTCGATGCCGCCGGCAGTCAGGATAAACCCTTCCCCGGCTATGATTTCTGTGCCGGGTCCGATCACAATGGTCACGCCTGGCTGGATGTCCGGATTTCCCGCTTTGCCCACTGCCGATATATGGCCGTTTTTAATGCCGATATCAGCCTTCACAATACCGGTAATGGCATCAATAATCAGTGCATTGGTGATGACGGTATCAGCGCAATCGGCGGTACAACGCTGACTCTGGCCCATTCCGTCACGGATGACTTTGCCGCCGCCGAATTTAACTTCTTCTCCGAAAATCGTGAAGTCCTTTTCAACCTCGACAATGAGTCCGGTATCTGCCAGACGAACGCGATCGGCAACACCATTGGCAACGGTGGGGCCGAAGATTTCGGCATAGGCCTGCCTGGATATGCTTGTCATTTCAACGCTCCCATCACGCTGCCCGTAAAACCAAAGACGCGTCGATCACCGGCCAGTGCAACCAGATCAACGGTGCGTATCTGCCCCGGCTCGAACCGAACAGCTGTCCCGGCGACGATATTCAGTCGATAGCCGCGCGCAAGCTCGCGATCAAATTGCAGTGCGCTGTTAGTTTCCGCAAAATGGTAGTGGGACCCGACCTGTATTGGTCGGTCTCCCGTATTGGTTACTTCAATCACAAGGGTTTCGCGCCCTGTGTTGATATCGATTTCGCCTTCAGCAGCTAGCAGTTCGCCTGGAATCATGATTTTCAGTCCTTTCTGTTTACTGGCCGGCAACCATTAGCATGGCACCATAAGAGGCAATGCCAATACCTGCCAGGCGGGCTGGCCATGTATGCTGCCGTGTGAGAATGGCGCCTGCCGTCATTCCCGTGCAGTGTATGAGCAGGGTACTGATCATGAAACCCATGATGAACAGACCGGCGTTGCCACCGTCAGGCAGTTCCATACCATGCGCAGCGCCGTGAAAGAAGGCGAAGAAGGCGACCAGTACCGAACCGGCGGCCAGAGGCAAGCGGGCCATGCTGGCAAGCAAGAGCCCCAGTACCAGAAGCGAAGCCATGATCAGTGGTTCGACCAGCGGAATGCGCATGCCAGCCATTCCCGTCAGGGCGCCAAAAAGCAGAATGAGGGAAAAGGACAGGGGAATATAAATGGCGCGTTTCAGGCTGGGATAAGCAAGTGCGCTCCAGATACCCACTGCCAGCATGGCAAGAAGATGGTCAGGGCCTGCCAGAGGATGCAAAAAACCTTCAGTCAGCATAGAGACGGCATCGGTGTGTTCCAGGTGACCCGGATGGGCCATGGCCGACAGGCTTATGCAGGACATGACGAATGTCATGACCAGGGATCTGAGTTTGCGCACAGACAGATAAAACATGGAATTTCCTTTGCAGATTAAAAGTAGGAGCGGGCGGGTGAGCAGGGGATCGGTAGTACGCTCATATAATGGGGTGATGAACGGTGACCAGTTTCGTGCCGTCCGGGAAGGTTGCCTCAATCTGGATATCCGGAATCATTTCGGGGACGCCCTCCATGACATCTTCCCGCGTGAGTACCTGTGTTCCTTCATGCATGAGCTGCGCAACGGTTTTGCCATCGCGCGCGCCTTCGAGCAGGGCCGCGCTGATCAGGGCCACCGACTCGGGATGATTCAGTTTGAGACCACGATTGCGGCGACGTTCTGCCAGCAACGCGGCGGTAAATATCAGCAGTTTGTCTTTTTCTCTGGGTGTCAGATCCATGGTTAACTCCGAAAATATAATGGGATGCCTGTTTGCGATAATCTCAACGACTGCATTAAGTGCGCCACAGCCTAAGGGGCCTTGCAGGCACGCCAAGCTGCAGCGGCCGCAAGTGTTGCCAGCACTCGATCATCAACTGGCGAACGGGTTCGGCGTGCTTGCCCAGTACGCGCAACAACACCAGGCTTTGCGCGGCGTCTAGCGGCATCTGACTGGCGCCGGCAAGCAGGCTGTCGTTCCATGGCAGGGTGTCGGTCAACTGCGCCATCTGTTCTGGTGTCAGCGCCGGGCCGACACTCCATACTGTGGCCATGACCGGAAACGTCGCCAATCCGACCAGGCTGCGTCTGAGCGAATGCCGGGCATCGATATGGCCCGCTTCTATCCACATTCTTTTGCCTTCGTAGAACAGGGAGGTATTGATGCCCAGGGTACCTGCCTGCCACGCGTCCTGGGTGCGTACGCTGCCTAATTGATAGCAGTCCCAGCCAATAGCTCTGGACCCGGCAGCGAGCCGTATTTCCATGTTGCTGGTCGCCTGAGCTTCTTCAAAAAGCAGGTTCTCCAGCGGCAGCCAGTCAAGCATGGCAGTGGATTCCACATTCAGCACAACATGCTGGCTCGCCTTACGGCCGTTGGCTTTATACCAGCGCGTGGCGCCGGGGGTAGACAGTACAGCGTGTGCGGCCTCGTGCACGTTAACGGCAATCGTCAGTTCATCACCGCCAGCGATGCCGGAGGGAGGATGCAATATCGTGGCATGACAGATCCCCGGACCCTCGGGATACAGGGCTTTTTGTACCAGCAATGGCCCGGAATGGATATTGTGGGTCAGGGCGGTACGTTCGGGCCCCTGGCGTGAAAAAGCCAATTCCAGGCTAGCTGTCCAGGTTTCTGTGTGCATGACGACTGACATTTTGTGCTATACGCTGATATGACGTTCAATGCCGTCTGCGTCAATGTTTTCGCCTTTGCCGCTGGCAATAATGGCGCCACGGTTCATGACCAGATAGTCATCGGCGATCACCTTGACGAAGTCCAGATACTGTTCCACCAGGAGGATGGTAATGCCGTGATCTGCGACCAGCATTTTCAGCGTCTGGCCGATGTGCTTGATAATATTCGGCTGTATGCCCTCTGTGGGTTCGTCAAGGATCAGCAGTTTTGGATCACTCATTAATGCGCGGCCAATAGCCAGTTGCTGTTGCTGCCCTCCGGACAGGTCACCGCCGTTGCGATACTCCATTTCCTTGAGCACGGGGAACAGTTGATAAATATAGGCGGGGATGCCCTTGGGCGTTTTGCGCGATGCGGCGCCCACCAAAAGGTTTTCCCTGACGGTTAGTCGGGGGAATATTTCGCGGCCCTGCGGGACATAGCCGATGCCCCGGGCAATACGATCGGCCGGCCCAATGCGTGTGACATCCGTGCCGCCATAGACGATTTTCCCGTTCCGGATGGGAACCACACCAAGCAGGCTGCGCAACAATGTGGTTTTTCCTGCGCCATTGCGACCGAGCAGGGCAGTCAGTGCGTTCGCTTTTATCTCAAATGAAATATCGCGAAGGATATGGCTGCCGCCATAATATTGATTGACATTCTGTACGCTAAGCAGCATAAACGTAATTCCTTTAATTAACGACCGAGGTAGGATTCAATGACCTCGGGATCCTGCTGTACGTGTTGCATGGTTCCCTGCGCCAGAACACTGCCGGCAGCCAGTACTGTGACAACGCCCTGATCGCCAGCCAGGCTGGAAACAAAACCCATATCGTGTTCAACCACGACAATCGAGCAGGTGCCGCGAATGCTGTGCAATATTTCAGCCAGTTCGGCGGTCTCGCGATCCGTCATGCCGGCTACCGGTTCGTCAAGCAGCAGCAAAGCGGGTTTTTGCATCAATAACATGCCGATCTCCAGGCGCTGTTTCTGACCGTGAGAAAGCTCTCCTGCCTGGCGATAGGCGACACTTTCCAGTTTCATCAGACTCAGTGTGCCGGCAATGCGATCGCGAACGTCGGACGGAATTCGGGTGTTCAAGGCTGCGTGCCAGCGACGATCACCCGCATCGGCCAGATAAAGATTCTCCCAGACCGGCTGACTTTCAAACACCGATGGCTTTTGAAATTTTCGGCCGATACCCAGTTGGGCGATTTGCGGTTCCTGCATGGTCAGCAGGTCCATCGTTTGTCCAAGAAACACTCGCCCTTCGATATTGGCGTTGCGATGTCCGGTGCGTCCGGTAATGACATCCATTAACGTGGTCTTGCCGGCGCCGTTGGGCCCGATAATGCAGCGCAGTTCGCCTTCCTTGATGTAAAGGGACAGATCGTTGATGGCGCGAAAGGCGTCGAACTTGACGGTCAGGTCTTCGACATAAAGGACAATTCCGTGTGATGCGTCGATTTTTCCTGATTCGGCAAAATGCGCCAGGTGTGTGAGCGTGCCGCCGGCACTGCCGGTATGCAAATCGATAAGTGTGGACTCAGTCATACAGACTCCGTAGCGGGAATAGGCTGGGCGTTCGCGTCATCGTGCTCGCGTCGGCGGCGGGAGAACAGCCCGACCAGCCCTTTGGGCATGAACAGCGTCACCACGACAAACAGTCCACCCAGCACATACAGCCAGTACTCAGGCATGAAGGCGGTAAAGAATGTTTTTGCCCCATTGACCGTAAATACGCCCAGGATGCTGCCTACCAGGGATCCACGGCCGCCGACGGCGACCCAGATCACCATTTCAATTGAATTGACCGGTGACATTTCGCCCGGGTTGATAATGCCAACCAATGGTGCATACAGGGCACCCGCGATTCCGCAAAGGACGGCAGACAGCGTCCAGATGGCGAGTTTGTAATGCAGCGGGTTAAAACCGATAAACATCACACGACTTTCACTGTCGCGAATGGCCGTGATGACTTTGCCGAAACGTGACGTCATGATCCAGCGAACCAGAATAAAGACCAGGACCAGTACCACAAAGCTGATCAGAAAAAGAACAGTCCGGGTGCTGGTTGCACTGATCGAATAGCCGGCAATGGACTTGAAATCGGTAAAGCCGTTATTGCCGCCGAAACCGGTTTCGTTGCGGAAAAACAGGAGCATGGCCGCGTAAGTGACTGCCTGCGTCATGATGGACAGATAGACGCCCTTGATACGTGAACGAAACGCGAAATATCCGAATACAAAGGCGACAATGCCTGGTACAAGAACCGCGAGCACCAGTACCCAGGGCAAGGTATCAGTGCCGGCCCAGTACCAGGGTAATTCGGTCCAGTTGAGCAGAAAGGTGAATGCAGGCATACCGGCAGATTCCTGACCGGGTGCGGGAGCCTGCACCAGATACATACTCATAGCGTAACCACCAAGTGCAAAGTACAGGCCGTGTCCCAGGCTGAGGATGCCGCAATAGCCCCACACCAGGTTGATCGACATGGCAACGATCGCATAGCAGAGCATTTTGCCTATTAGCGTCAGAGTGTAGTCGCTGATATGCATCGCATTGTCGGCACTGGTCCACTGCGTGCCCAGCAGAACCAGGAAAAATACGGCAATCACAACAGTGGCCAGTGTCAGCCAGCCCGGACGCGAAAATAGTGGAGTGCGTTCAGGAATATTCAGGGCAAATGGTTTTGTGCTCATGTTAATTCTCCGCCGCGCTGCGGCCTTTCTGTGCAAACAGGCCTTGGGGGCGTTTCTGGATAAAGGCAACGATCAGCAATAGGATGACAATTTTTATCAGCACTGCACCCATCAAAGGTTCGCCAAGCTTGCTCACCACGCCCAGACCAAATGCGGCCGTGACCGTGCCAATGAGCTGGCCGACACCGCCCAGAACGACCGCCATAAATGAGTCGATCAGATAAACCTGACCCAGATCCGGTCCCACATTGCCAATCTGTGACAGGGCTACGCCCCCCAGTCCCGCAATCCCGGCTCCGAGCGCAAAAGCATAGGCATCAACCTTGCGCGTTTTGATACCGACGCACGAAGCCATGCTGCGGTTCTGCGTGCAGGCGCGGATAAACAGACCCAGGCGGGTTCGATTGAGTACCAAATACAGTGCAATGACTACGGCAATTGAGAAGCCAAGAATGATGAGACGATTGTATGGGACCGAGAAACCCGGCAACCACTGCGCCATGGGCGCAAAGGAACCGCTCATCCACACCGGATTGGCGACGTCGACATTCTGGGCGCCAAATATCAGTCTGACGGTTTGCATCATCAGCAAACTGACGCCGAACGTGGCCAGCAAGCTTTCCAGAGGGCGGCCATACAGATGGCGGATAATCAGCCATTCAATCAGAATGCCAACAAGTGCGGTCAGTACAAATGCGCAGGGCAGGGCGGCAACCAGGTAGTAATCAAACCACTCCGGCAGCCAGGTCTGGAAGGCGCGCTGTGTGAGGTAGGTGGCGTACGCACCCAGCATCAGGAATTCGCCGTGAGCCATATTGATGACGCCGATCAGGCCGTATATGACGGCCAGTCCAAGCGCAGTCAGCACCAGCACACTGCCCAGACTAAGTCCCGTAAACGCGTTGTTGGCCAGCGCAGAGTTGCGCTGTCTGCCTTCTATTCGGGACAGTGAGTCGCGGGCGGCAACAGCCAGTTCGCTTTGTGGATCACTTTCCTGTTCGGCAATGCTATTGAGAACCGTTCTGGCATAGGCAAGATTGACGCCACCCAGTGCGGTAACGGCCTCTACCCGCTTTTGTTGGGGTGTATTCTGATTGGCTGCGGTCGACAGAGTATGCAAGACATCCAGCCGCTTCCTGAGAGCCGGATCCGTCTCCGCAGCGAGCGCCTTTTCCAGCTGTTCAGGAGAAATACTGTCCGGTCGATTTTGCAGATTGTCGATTGCCATTCGTCGTGTCTGCACGTCTTCGGCAAACAGACTCATCGAGGCGAGGGCATTTTGAACGATGCGGCGCAAGGCGTTATTCAGTACCGGCTGCCGGGCCTGCTGCAGATGTTCTGTAACTGCTACACCGGTTACGGCGTCAATGAAACCTTCGTCGGATTTGATGACCACGCGGCCGTCGGGAAGCCCGTATAGATTCCCCTGCGACAGACTTTGCAGAACCGGGCGCGCTTGCAGAGGATCAGCATCGCCAAGCTTTTCGATCGCTGTCTTGCGTTCACCGTAGGAGCCTGATATCAGACTGGACAGATCAGCCTGAGACAGGTTGGCAGCACTGGCAGTAGCTGTACAGACAAGCAGCACTCCGGCGATGATCATCAGTTTCCTGAGCCAGTATTCCACCAGGGTTCTTGGGGTTTTCATGCGGACTTTTCCATATTGCTTTTCAGAGATTCAAATTGCGGTCGGACATGAATGCCCGACCCGCAGGTAGCGTTACTTCACTTCGTCAGGTTTGTTCTCATTACCGGCAATGAACGGACTCCATGGCTGGGCGCGTACAGGTTTTTCGGTATGCCACACAATATCGAACTGTCCATCGGGGCGAATCTCTCCGACCATGACGGGCTTGTACAGATGGTGATTGCTGCCCATCTCCATTTCAAAGCCATCCGGTGCGGCAACTTTCTGGCCAATCATGGCGGCGCGTACTGCATCCACGTCTGTTTTGCCCGCCTTCTCGACGGCCGCTTTCCACATTTTCAGTCCGACCACCGTGGCTTCCATCGGATCGTTTGTCAGAGGCTTGTCTGCGCCTGGAAGTTTTTTGGCAGCGGCATAGTCGGCCCATTGCTGTTTAAAGCTGGTATTGACAGGATTGTCCAGGGACATGAAGTAGTTCCATGCCGCCAGATGGCCGACCAGCGGCTTGGTATCGATGCCGCGCAACTCCTCTTCGCCAACTGAGAATGCGACAACCGGTGTATCAATCGCCTTGATGCCTGCATTGCCCAATTCTTTGTAGAACGGGACATTCGAGTCTCCGTTAATGGTAGAAATAACAGCGGCTTTGCCACCGGCTGAAAATTTCTTGATGTCATTAACAATAGTCTGGTAATCGCTGTGTCCGAAAGGCGTGTATACCTCCTGGATGTCGCTGTCAGCAATGCCTTTGCTATGCAGGAAACCGCGCAGAATCTTGTTGGTTGTGCGCGGGTAAACGTAATCGGTACCTAGCAGAAAGAATCGTTTGTAGCCACCGCCTTCTTCACTCATCAGGTACTCGACAGCCGGAATGGCTTGTTGATTTGGGGCTGCGCCGGTATAGAAAATGTTCCGAGACATTTCCTCGCCTTCGTACTGTACCGGGTAGAACAGCAGGCCGTTGAGTTCTTCAAAGACGGGCAGTACCGATTTACGCGATACCGAGGTCCAGCAGCCAAAAACCACTGCGACTTTTTCCTGGCTCAGCAGTTCGCGTGCCTTCTCGGCAAACAGGGGCCAGTTAGAGGCAGGATCAACGACCACCGGTTCTACCTTGCGTCCAAGAATGCCACCTTCTTTGTTGATGGCTTCAATTTCCATCAGCGCGACATTTTTCAGCACGGTTTCGGAAATGGCCATCGTGCCGGAAAGGGAATGCAGGATGCCGACCTTGATAGGTGGTTTGGATGGATCGATTTGTCCCTGAGCCCAGCTGCTGTTCAGGGCACCAGAGCCGAATGCGAGAGCGAGACTGCACACCAAAGATTTGAGAACACTGCGACGTTTCATTTTTTGCTCCGGAATGAATAAATAGGGGCTTTTGCGAGTTAGCAAAGCAGCTAAAGCAATAGTCGTGCCAATTTGCGAAATGGCGTCGGGAGCAATGTTGCGGGGAAGGTGAGGCGTAATTCAGACGAACACAGCGGGGGGCGCATTACCGTTGAAAAGGGCTGGTGCTGCGTGCGCGCCAGATGCGCCCTGGCGCCGGCTATCGCGCGTGATGTGCATGTGATGCCTGTACGAACCAACATAAAGCGTTGCCGGCAAGGAAGGGGTGTCAATGCCTTGCGCATGGGAATGACTGTCAGTGTTGGTGCGGAATTGCCCATTGTCAGGCGCAAAATGCATTATCACGGTGCGTTTGGGCCACAAGTGAACACGTATCGCAGACAAATGTGTGCACTGACCTGGTTCACATGCTGGTGCTTCTGGGGGAACTAAGGGCTGTGGCGGCCGCCAGTTTTCGCGTTATTTGCCGGGTAGGGTGAAAATGCAAAAGTAAAAGCCAAAGCCTTTTGCGGTCAATCTGTTTGACAGCGACAGGTATAGCCATGGGGTGGGCTTATTTATGTCCAACTTTCTTCTTATGTCCAATTTTCCATATCAGTGCAGCATGCGCAATAAAAAAGGCTCATCGTTTGAATTGATGAGCCTTCAGGTAAATGTGATCGGCTTGGCCTGATGAAGCGTAACGAATCATGCCTGGTTGGCTGGTTGGATTAATCCAACCGCTGGGGCAGTTACAACGATACGTTTGCTTTACTGGCGGTTTTTACCGCGTTTGAACAGCAGGTAATCAAAAAGAAAGCCGGAAAATGCGGCGATGGTGGCAACAGCCGCCCAGGACGTATCGCTTAAAACACCCTGGAAGGTAAATACATAGGCGGCAGTACCGAAAATCATGCCGAATACGGCGCGGATAACCAGATAAGCCCAGTTTTCATCATCGAGTTTGCAATTGCGTTCTGAACGTGCGAAACGGATATGCTCATGGTCAAAAAAGCAGCTGGCAACCGACAGCAGGGAGCCGACCGCACCAAAAAACATGGCAGAAAAACTCACCGACCAGGTGATAAGGGCGGTAAACAGGCCGAAGATAATCAGACCGATGACGAAACCGCCATTACTGAACAGGGATTTGCCGGGAGGTTTGCCGGCAGCAGTGCCGTCTGGTCTGGCCTGAGCCTCATCAGACGGATTGCCGCCATGGCGGTCGTTGTCTGGCTCGTGAATAGGGTCGGACATTTTAAACTCCTTCTATTTGCTGGTATAACAGGAAGACGTACACAGACAGAACAATATCGGGCGATATTGACGGATGCGATATTATCAAATTACACCAGTTTGGATTTCTGTTCGCATAAAGCTGCAAACGCATAAAATAAAAATATACCAAAAATCCTCCCTGTGTGGAGCTCATAATTTTTTCCTTCATCCGTCTGCGAACATGTTTTTTTCGATTTTTGGGTAGAATACGAGGTTATTCTTAAATTATTTTATAAGTAAGGTCTACGAATGCAGCCAACGGTTGAAACTCTAGAAGGTCTGGAACGCAAGGTTAATCTGGTCATTTCCATTGACGACGTCGAGAAAGAAGTCAAATCCCAGCTCCAGCGTGTTGCCCGCACGGCAAAAGTGCAGGGTTTTCGCCCCGGGAAAGCGCCAGTCTCCGTGATTGAGCGCAGTCACGGCCCTGGCGTTCGTTATGACGTTATCAATCAGAAAGTTGGTCAGTTGTTTGACGAAGCCGTTCGTGAAGCCAAATTACGCGTAGCGGGCGCGCCCTCCATTGAACCCAGCGAAGAAGAGTCCCAAGACGGTCAGCTCAGTTTTGCAGCAAAATTCGAAGTTTATCCGGAAGTCTCTGTTCCCGATCTGTCTGCGCTGGAAGTAACTCGCTTCAATGCTGAAGTTGGCGAGCAGGAAGTCAATAACACCATCGATATTCTGCGTAAACAGCGTGCAACTTTCAGCGCCGATGCAGAGCGCGCCGCACAGAAAGACGATCGTGTAACAGTCGATTTCGTCGGCACAATTGATGGCGTAGAGTTTGAAGGCGGTAAAGCCGAAGACTTCCCCTTCCAACTGGGCCAGGGACGCATGTTGCCCGAATTCGAAGATGCTGCTACCGGTCTGAAAGCCGGAGAAAGCAAGACATTCTCGCTCACTTTTCCGGAAGACTATCCAGGCAAGGAAGTTGCAGGCAAGACTGCCGAATTTACGATTACAGCCAAAGAAGTCGCTGTTCCCGTCCTGCCGGAAGTCGACGCCGAGTTTGCCAAGTCTTTGGGGCAGCCAGAAGGCGACACAGAGAAACTGCTGGCCGAAGTGCGCAGCAACATTGAGCGCGAAGTGAAGAACCGCACCCAGGCACGCACCAAAAATAGTGTCATGGATGCGCTGGCAAAATCTTCATCTTTCGACGTACCGAAGTCACTGGTTGACAACGACGTCCAAAGCCGTATTGCTGCCGCTCGTGAAGATCTGAAGCAGCGTGGCATGCCCAACGCAGATACCATGGATATTCCTGCTGACGCATTCAAATCCGACTCAGAACGCCGGGTTCGTCTTGGCCTGATCGTTGCAGAACTGGTCGACAGTGCCAAACTGCAGGCTACGCCGGAACAGGTCCGTACCCGGATCGAAGAATTTGCACAGAACTACGAAAAACCGGAACAGGTCGTAACTTATTACCTGACCGATCGTCAGCGCCGTGCAGAAATTGAATCTGTTGTCCTTGAAGATAACGTTGTTGACCATATCTTATCCAAAGCCAAGGTAACTGAAGAAACCGTGCCTTTCGAAGAATTAATGGGAACTGTATAACATGAATCGTTTTACCGACTTTTACGCGTCTGTGCATGGAGACGAGTCTGTGCGCCCTTCCGCGCTGGGCTATATTCCAATGGTTATCGAGCAGTCCGGGCGCGGAGAGCGGTCTTACGACATCTATTCCCGCCTGCTCAAGGAACGTGTGGTATTTCTGGTGGGGCAGGTGAACGATCAGACTGCCAATCTGATTGTTGCGCAGCTGCTTTTCCTGGAGTCGGAAAACCCCGACAAGGATATCTCGCTGTACATCAATTCCCCAGGCGGAGCAGTCTACGCTGGTCTCGGTATCTATGACACCATGCAGTTCATCAAACCAGATGTTTCTACATTATGTACCGGGTTTGCAGCCAGCATGGGTGCGTTCCTGCTCAGTTCCGGTGCGAAGGGCAAGCGTTTCAGCCTGCCCAACTCTCGCATCATGATTCACCAGCCTTTAGGTGGTGCGCAGGGGCAGGCTTCGGATATTGAAATTCAGGCCAAGGAAATTCTCAGCCTGCGTGAACGCCTGAACCAGATTCTTGCCAAGAACACCGGCCAGCCGATCGAACGTATTCGCGAACACACCGAGCGCGACAACTACATGGCAGCCGAAGACGCCCAGGCTTACGGATTAATTGATAAAGTTCTGGCCACTCGGGCAGACGCCGCATAGTATTTGATATACTGTTTTCAAAGGTTTCGTTCAGGTCGGCCTTTTAAAGAGGGTCGGCCTGTTTTTATCGGATTAATCACATTACAGATATGGCAGATAAACCAAGTTCTACCGACGGCAAAAACCTGCATTGTTCGTTCTGCAACAAGCATCAGAATGAGGTGAAGAAGCTGATTTCCGGGCCGGGCAATATTTTCATTTGTGATGAATGTATCGAGTTGTGCAACGAGATCATTCATGACAGTGCTCAGGACGAAGCCCGTGAAGCCATCAAGACGGAATTACCGTCCCCGTCGGAAATCAAATCCTTTCTGGATCAGTACGTTATCGGCCAGGATCAGCCAAAACGTAATCTTGCTGTAGCGGTGTACAACCATTACAAGCGGATTCGTCATAGCGACCTGAACACGAAAGACGATATCGAGCTGGCCAAGAGTAACATCCTGCTGATCGGACCGACTGGTTCGGGCAAGACGCTGCTTGCCCAGACACTGGCCCGCATGCTTGATGTGCCATTCGTAATGGCAGATGCCACTACACTGACCGAAGCCGGCTATGTGGGTGAAGATGTCGAAAACATTGTGCAAAAACTGCTGCAAAATTGCAATTACGATGTAGACAAGGCCCAGCGCGCGATCGTTTACATTGATGAAATCGACAAAATCTCACGTAAATCCGACAATCCTTCCATTACACGTGATGTGTCTGGCGAAGGCGTCCAGCAGGCGTTGCTCAAGCTGATTGAGGGTACGGTAGCTTCCGTGCCGCCGCAAGGTGGTCGCAAGCATCCCAACCAGGATTTTGTGCAGGTAGACACCACCAATATACTGTTCATTGTTGGGGGTGCTTTTGACGGTCTTGATAAAGTCATTCGCAACCGGACTGAAAAATCCGGCATTGGCTTCGGTGCCTCTGTGCAGGGAAAATCTGCCAAAGGTGTTGGTGAGGTTTTTGCTGACGTGGAACCGGAAGATATCATCAAGTTTGGCCTGATTCCAGAACTGGTGGGACGCCTGCCAGTTGTGGCAACACTGGAAGAACTGGATGAGGCTGCACTCATCACCATTTTGACCGAGCCAAAAAATGCGCTGGTCAAGCAATATCAGAAGCTGTTCGCCATGGAAGACGTGGAACTGGAAGTTCGTCCGGCGGCCCTGGCGGCGATTGCGCGCAGAGCGCTGAATCGCAAAACGGGAGCTCGTGGCCTGCGTTCTATCCTCGAAGCCTCTCTCATGGATACCATGTTTGATCTGCCTTCACAGGAAAACGTTGTGAAGGTGGTGCTGGACGAGTCTGCTATCGAAGGATCCGGCCCGCCAATGCTGGTTTTCGCAGAAGAGAAAGAAGCTGCGACCTCGGGTGGCAAAGAGAAAAAGCTTAAGGATGCTGCTGCCTGACGGGGTCAGGTTTAGCCTGGTCGGGGCGCGTCACGAATATGTGCAGGAAACACATTTCTGCCAGAGTTTTGCCTGACGCGCCCTGCATAAAAACCGCCGGTATTTGTGCCAGGCGACCTTGAAATTGCCCCCAGAGGCTCCATCTACAGCTTAATTACTGTAGAAGTACAACGTTTTTCAAGGAATCAGCTTATGTCAGCGAGTCAGATTTTGCCGGCAGAATCAACGGAATTGCCATTGTTGCCACTTCGCGACGTGGTAGTGTTCCCCCATATGGTCATTCCGCTATTTGTCGGAAGGCACCGTTCCATTCGCGCACTTGAACTGGCAATGGAAAAAGACAAGCAGATCATGCTTGTTGCCCAGAAATCCGCAAGCAAGGATGAGCCCGGCCCTGACGATATGTACGATATCGGCTGCGTGGCCTCTATCCTGCAAATGCTCAAGCTGCCCGACGGTACAGTGAAGGTACTGGTCGAAGGACAGCAGCGGGCGCGCGTAGAAAACGTCATCGAGACCGAATCGCATTTTTCAGCGCAAATCCTGCCCATTGAGCAGAGCGATACGCGCAATTCGGAAATCGAAGCCCTGCGTCGCACCATCATTGCGCAATTCGATCAGTATGTAAAACTGAACAAGAAAATCCCGCCTGAAATCCTCAGTTCGCTCAATGGCATTGAGGAAGTCAGTCGCCTTGCCGATACCATTTCTTCCCATCTTCCGCTCAAGCTCGAACAGAAGCAGAAGCTGCTCGAAGAACTGGATGCGTCCGGCCGCCTTGAGGCGCTGCTTGCACAGATTGAAACCGAAATCGATATTCTCCAAGTTGAGAAGCGTATTCGCGGGCGTGTCAAAAAGCAGATGGAAAAAAGCCAGCGCGACTACTATTTGAATGAGCAGGTCAAAGCCATTCAGAAAGAGCTTGGTGAAGGCGAAGAGGGTGCTGACATCGAAGAGCTCGAGAAGAAAATCGACGCTGCACAGCTACCCAAGGAAGCCCGCAAGAAGGTTGACAGTGAGCTCAAAAAACTCAAGTTGATGTCTCCGATGTCGGCCGAAGCCACCGTTGTGCGTAACTATATCGACACGGTCATCGGTCTTCCGTGGAAGAAAAAAAGCCGTATTAACAATTCTCTGGTCAATGCACAGAAAGTACTTGATGACGACCATTACGGTCTTGAGAAGGTCAAGGAACGCATTCTTGAATATCTGGCCGTGCAGCAGCGCGTGGACAAGGTCAAAGCTCCCATTCTGTGCCTGGTGGGACCACCAGGGGTTGGTAAAACCTCGCTGGGTCAATCCATTGCGCGTGCAACCAACCGTAAATTTACCCGCATGGCGCTGGGTGGGGTGCGGGACGAGGCTGAAATTCGTGGCCATCGCCGGACCTATATTGGCGCATTGCCAGGGAAGATTCTGCAGAACATGAATCGCGTTGCAGTACGCAATCCACTGTTCCTGCTTGATGAAATCGATAAACTAGGCATGGATTTTCGCGGAGATCCTGCGTCAGCACTGCTCGAGGTCCTCGATCCGGAACAGAACCATACATTCCAGGATCATTACGTCGAAGTCGACTACGATCTTTCTGATGTCATGTTCGTCGCTACAAGCAATACACTGAATATTCCGCCTGCGCTGCTGGACAGGATGGAAGTGATTCGACTCTCGGGTTATACCGAGGACGAGAAAGTGCATATTGCCATGGATCACCTGCTGCCCAAGCTGATGAAGAACAACGGCGTGCGCGATGGTGAGCTGGTGGTCGAAGAGTCCGCCCTGCGCGATATCGTACGGTATTACACTCGTGAAGCCGGTGTACGGGCGCTTGAACGCGAAGTCAGCAAAATCTGCCGTAAAGTGATCAAGGAATTACTCAGCAATACGGTGGCAGGCGCCAAACCTGCAGCCAAAGCCAAGGCTCCGGTCAAAGAGGCTGTTCATGTTACGGCTGAAAATCTCAGTCATTACCTGGGTGTACGCAAGTACTCCTTCGGTATGGCCGAGAAGGAAAACCAGATTGGTCAAGTTACCGGCCTTGCCTGGACAGAGGTGGGCGGAGATCTGCTTACCATTGAGGTCGCCGTGGTCACCGGTAAAGGAAACATTCAGCACACCGGTCTGCTGGGCGATGTTATGAAAGAGTCCATGCAGGCAGCGCGCACCGTGGTGCGTTCTCGTGCACATGCGTTGGGTTTTGCTGACAGTGTCTTTGAGAAAAAGGATATTCATATCCACGTTCCCGAAGGCGCAACACCCAAAGACGGACCTTCAGCGGGTATTGCCATTACTACCGCATTGGTGTCTGCGCTTTCCGGTATTCCTGTTCGGGCAGACGTGGCCATGACGGGGGAAATCACCCTGCGCGGTGAGGTACTTGCAATCGGCGGCCTGAAGGAAAAACTGCTTGCTGCTCATCGCGGTGGAATTAAAACTGTGCTGATCCCAGAGGAAAACGTCAAGGACCTGACTGAGATCCCGGACAATGTGAAAAATCACCTTGAGATTATTCCTGTTAAATGGATAGATCGGGTGCTGGAAGTGGCTCTGGAAAGTCCGCTTACTCCATTGTCCGAAGCAGAAATTGCCAAGCTGGCAGAGGAGGCTGCTGTGACCGCTTCCAAATCGCTGGTGGAAAATACTGCCAAATCGGTGAAGCACTGATGTAGTCTGATGGCGGCAGATGCGTAGTATCGTCGCCAGGCAGATAGCGAAGCAAAAAGCCCGGAGAAATCCGGGCTTTTTGTCTGATCAGAAGTATTGGCCGCTATACGAGCTGTAATGAATGTGGTACTAAGGGAAGGATTCAGCTTGCGACCAGTCATTGGGCAGACTGTGAGGCTAACCCTCTATCACCCCCGTCAGAGCCCCGCACGCGAGCAACGACCCGGAGAACGGTGCGACGGATGATGCAAAATCAGAACCCGAGATCCTTACGTAGCTGTTCTTTCTGACGGCGCAGCTCCTCGAGCCTGCGCTGTTCGTCGCTATTGCCACCCTGGGTGTTGCTGGGCGCGGGGAAGGCGCTCTGCGAGTCCGACTGGCTGTTGCTCTGGTTGCTTCCACTGCTGGTGCCCGCAGATCCGGTCGGTGCCGGGAAGTTGGAAACAGGGGCCGGGAAGCTATCTGAAATATTGCCGTTGTCGGCCCCGGAATCGGTAGCATTGTACATGTCCTGATCAGATTGGGTTGGTGGCGGAACGCCTTCAGCGCGTGGCGGTGCCGTAGGAACAGGAGGAATGACGGCGCGCAGGTCAGGATTGCTGCGGGTGGCTGGCGGTGAGGAACCTGCGGAAACACCGGGTTGATTGCTATTGTTTGTTGCGGGTGCATTGCCAGCGGAACGGGAGTCGCTTCCAGGTTCTGGACTGGCTGGCGTGGAACGCGCCGGTGCTGAAGCGGCAGGCGGCGTAGTCGCTGCGCCAGCAGTATCAGCAGCACTGTCAGAAGATCCGCTGTCGGAGGGTGTTGAGTCGACTGATGCGTTATCAGACGCAGGGTTGGAAGCAGTTGTTGTTGCACTGGCTTGTGATGGGTCGTTAGTTTGATTGTAGGCCGCATCTGCCTGCTTTTTTTCCTGTTCGGCGGGAGCAGTTTCGGGTGCGGGCGCGTTCGCAGCCGTTGGCTGATCGGGTTGAGTGGCGTCAGGCGATGCTGCTTCAATCTGCCCGCTTACCGTGCTGGAGCCTGTGGCGTCTACCGTCGAGCGATTGACCGGGTTGCGAGTAAACGCATCGTAAACGGATGCGCCGATGAAAATGAACACGACGATTGCGATGATTGTCAGGATCAGGTTATAGAGGAGTGTCTTTGACATAGGCTCGAGTTTGATCAGTGTTTGGTTGCTGCAGGGCAGGAGTTCCGGTCGGCTTCATTGCATTTAGTACACCGACTCAGGGATAGTATATATTGCAAGGTTGGGGGCCATTCACTTGAACAGACTTTTTCCCAAATTGGAAATATCATCGAAGAACCGCTCTATAGTACTGACGTTCATGTCGGCAGTGCTCGCTCCCAGTATGATGATTTTCGATTGCTGGGCAGAGGGCTCCATCGGCTGCATCGCGCCGGGGGTGGCGGCGGCGGAGTCGCCTGTTACATAAGCCAGGCGTGAGCGGTCAATTCCGCGTGAAATCAGCGCCTTCATGATGGAAAGTGCACGTACTTCCTGCAATTCCTGGTTATATTCGGCCGAACCGCTATTGTCAGACACAGAATCAATCAGTGCCTTGCGTTCAGGCTTGTCGCGAAGTAGCTTACTGACCCGGTCAAAGAAGGGGGCAGCTTCGGGCTGCAGCGTTGCCGAACCAGGCTCAAACAGATTGCTGTCCCTGGACGCAATGGCAACGCCGCGGGGATCCTGACTGATTTGCAGCCCTGCGCGGTCATTGCCACTCATGCCGGCACATGCAGTAAGCAAACCGAAAATCAAAATGGCAAACGAGGCACGCAACAGGCGAAAAACAGTCATAGCTACTCCATAATAAATAATTCTGGCAACAGCCTAACACGTGTGGTAAAGCAGGTGCGGAAGCTCAAATATACTGCAACAGGTATTTTTACCACAACTCACTGCCTGCCCATCTGCCAGCGTCTGCGAAGCTAGCGGATAATCCCCATTGATTTTTAGGAAATTGCAACCATTTATTGGTTATCAGGCAATGGCTGGTGTAAAATTATGGAGTATTTTACTAAAGGTGAGACTGTTTTTGATGATGTACGAAGCTTCACGAACCCAGAGCCTGACCCCACCCGATACGCGTATCGGTTTGCCAGCGCGCTCGTGATTCTTGCCATACCTATTTTCAGAAGAACAGCGAACGCGACTTGGTGAAGTCGCGTTTTTTTTATCCAATTCAAGGCAACAGCATGTTTCATATAACTTTACCCGATGGTTCCAAACGTGAATTTTCCCAACCTGTCCAGGTAGGGGAAGTCGCAACCACCATCGCGCCAAGCCTGGGTAAGGCGGCGCTGGCCGGTAAAGTGACGCTCAATGGTTCAGAGCCCAAACTGGTCGACACCTCATTCGTTATCGACAGTGATGCGGAGCTGGCCATTGTGACCGCCAAAGATGCTGACGGCCTGGATATCATTCGTCATTCCACTGCACACCTGCTGGCTTATGCGGTCAAATCGCTGTTTCCCGAGGCACAGGTCACAATTGGCCCTGTCATCGATAACGGTTTTTATTACGATTTTTCATATAAACGCCCCTTTACGCCAGAGGATCTCCAGGCCATAGAGAAAAAAATGGCAGAGCTGGCCAAAAAAGATGAAAAAGTGGTACGCGAAGAGTGGTCACGTGACGATGCCGTGGCATTTTTCCGCGAGCAGGGCGAAGTTTACAAAGCAGAAATCATTGCTTCCATTCCGCAGGATCAGCAGATTTCGCTGTACCGGGAAGGCGATTTCGTCGATCTGTGTCGCGGGCCTCACGTGCCATCTACCGGCAAGTTGAAAGTTTTCAAGCTCATGAAGGTGGCGGGTGCTTATTGGCGCGGCGACAGCAATAATGAAATGCTGCAGCGCGTATACGGCACGGCCTGGGCAACCAAGGAAGATCAGACCAGATATCTGACCATGCTCGAGGAAGCCGAAAAACGGGATCATCGCAAACTGGGTCGTGAGCTGGATCTGTTCCACTTTCAGGACGAAGCGCCGGGCCTGATATTCTGGCACCCCAAAGGCTGGCAAATCTGGCAGCAGGTAGAGCAGTATATGCGTGATGTATACCGCGAGAATGGTTATCAGGAAGTCAAAGGCCCGCAAATACTTGACCTCAGTCTGTGGAAGAAAACAGGCCACTGGGACAACTACAAAGAAAACATGTTTACTACCGAGTCCGAAAACCGGGTGTACGGACTCAAGCCCATGAATTGTCCGGGACATGTCCAGATATATAATGCCGGTCTGCATTCCTACCGGGAACTGCCTATTCGTTACGGCGAATTCGGTCAATGTCACCGGAACGAACCTTCAGGTTCTCTCCATGGCATGATGCGTGTGCGTGGATTTACGCAGGACGATGGCCATATTTTCTGTACAGAAGACCAAATGCTCAAAGAGTGTGCCGAATTCACAACACTTTTGCAGAAAGTCTACAGGGATTTCGGCTTTGACGAAGTGCTTTACAAAGTAGCCACCCGGCCGGAAAAACGCATCGGTGACGATGATGTCTGGGACAAGGCGGAGCATGCGCTGATGGACAGTCTGCGTAGCTCCGGCTGTGAGTTTGAAATTTCACCGGGCGAAGGGGCGTTCTATGGCCCAAAAATCGAGTATACGCTCAAGGACGCCATCGGCCGTCACTGGCAATGCGGTACCATACAGGTAGACTTTTCAATGCCTGCGCGGCTTGGCGCCGAATATGTCGATGCCAGTGACCAGCGCAAAACCCCGGTTATGCTGCATAGGGCCATTTTGGGATCGCTGGAGCGTTTCATCGGTATGCTTATCGAAAATCACGCCGGTGCCATGCCGCCGTGGCTCGCGCCGGAGCAGGTCGTGGTCTGCACGATTTCCGAGATCTTCTCCGATTACGCCACTGATGTCGTCACAAAGCTGAAAAAACACGGTTTTCGCGCTTCCGCGGATTTGCGCGGGGAAAAAATCACCCGTAAAATCAGGGAGAACAGTATGCAGAAAGTTCCTTACATCCTGGTTGTTGGCGAAAAAGAGCGTGAAAGCGGTGCAGTTGCCGTTCGCGCCCGCGGCAATCTGGATCTGGGCACCATGTCTGTAGATGCATTTATTGAGCGCCTGCGTAACGACGTGACAACACGTCAGGACGTTTCGGCGTAGTTTATTAATTTCAGGAGATCTTAACATCGCAACCGAAAAAACCAATCGTATCAACGCCGAAATTCGTATTCCAGAAGTCAGACTTATCGGCGTGGACGGCGAACAGCTGGGTATCGTCAAAACAGCAGAAGCTCTGCGCCAGGCCGAGCAGGAAGGCGTCGATTTAGTAGAAATCGCTCCCAATGCAGAGCCACCGGTCTGCCGCATTATGGACTATGGTAAGTTCAAGTACCAGGAACAGAAGCGCCAGCAGGAAGCCAAGGCCAAGCAGAAAATTGTCCAGGTCAAGGAAGTCAAATTCCGCCCGGCAACCGACGAAGGGGATTACCAGGTCAAGCTGCGCAATCTGCGTCGCTTTATTGAAGACGGCGACAAGGCAAAGGTCACGCTGCGTTTCCGTGGTCGTGAAATGGCCCATCAGGAACTTGGTATGCGTGTGCTGGAACGTGTCCGCGATGACATGGGCGAGTTGGTACAGGTTGAAGCCATGCCCAAGCTGGAAGGGCGCCAAATGGTGATGGTTCTGGCCCCCAAACGCAAGGCTGTCGCTGCGGCTGGCAAGACAGACAACAAATAAACACGGACTGCCAGGCACTTCCGTTGTCAACGTGGGATGTAAACTAGATGCATGTACTTTTTATCATTGATCCGTTGCCTTTGCTGAAGGCATACAAGGACACATCGGTTGCAATGATGCGCGCGCTTCAGAAACGGGGCCATATCATCAGTGTTGCCCTTCAGTCCGATCTGTATGTCGAACTGGGTCGTGTAAAGGTACATGCACAGCAGATACAACTGGATCTCGCCGCCGATTTGCACGCCCACGAGTGGTGGACACAGAACGACGAACCGGCCGATACAGAAGTGAATCATTTCGACGCCGTGGTCATGCGTAAGGATCCGCCGTTTGACATGGAATACCTGTACTCCACCCATCTGCTTGAAGCAGCAGAAAAGCAGGGTGCAAAAGTATTCAATTCCGGCAAAGCCATACGTAATCATCCCGAAAAACTGGCGATTACCGAGTTTTCTGAATTTACTGCTCCGACGCTTATTACGAGTTCAATGTCTCGCCTTAAAGCCTTTCATGCGCTGCACGGCGATATTATTGTCAAGCCGCTGGATGGCATGGGCGGTACGGGTATCTTCAGGATTACTGAATCCGATCCCAATATCAACGCCATTCTGGAAACGCTGACTATCGATCAGACGCAAACCATTATGGCTCAGAAATATATTCCCGAAATCGTACAGGGCGATAAACGTATCCTGTTGATAAATGGCGTACCGGTGCCTTACGCACTGGCACGAATCCCCCTGGCAGGAGAAACCCGCGGCAATCTGGCTGCTGGCGGACGAGGCGTCGCCCGCAAGCTATCCGAGCACGATCTTGCCATTGCCAGCCGCATTGGTCCTATTTTGCGGGAACGCGGATTGTTGCTGGTTGGACTCGACGTGATTGGTGATTATGTCACCGAAATCAACGTGACCAGTCCTACCTGCTTTGTTGAAATCACAGAACAGACCGACTTTGACGTCGCTGACCATTTTGCCGCTGCGCTCGAGAAAGCTGCAGCAGCTTGAAGGTACAAAAATGACCACGCTCGCTCTTATAGCACACAAGCCACTGGCTTCGGCATTGTCCGATTGTGCTCAGCATGTTCTGGGCGAAATCGACAATTACGTCTTTTTCGATATTGAGCCCGATGTTGACCCCGAGGTAAAGGCGGAGGAACTGATCACACAGCTCAAATCCATGGTGGGCGCCGACAGGCAAGTGCTGATCCTTTCGGATCTGGGCGGCGCAACACCTGCGAATATTGGTGCTCGTGTGGTCCGAGAATTGCAGGATGCCGGTGTCAGAGCACATATTCTATCCGGGACCAACGCCTGTATGTTGCTGAATGCGGTTCGATACCGTGATCAGCCAATGGAACAGTTATGCCAGTCTATTTTTGAGGGGGGCAAGAAAGGCATGAAATGTGTCGATCTGGCTCCTAACGATTAACCACATTTATAATAAACACGCTCATATGGCTTCAGTTGATATCGTAATTAGCAATAAATTAGGGCTGCATGCCCGTGCCGCTGCCAAGCTTACCCAGCTGGCCAGCAAGTACAAAAGCGAAATCTTTATCACACGCGCCTCTCAGCGTGTCAATGCAAAAAGTATCATGGGCGTCATGATGCTGGCAGCGGGCAAGGGAATTACGGTTCACCTTGAGGCTGAAGGCGACGACGCAGATGAGGCGCTCGTTCAGATACAGGCACTGTTCGAAAATAAGTTCGGCGAACCTGAATAGGGCCGCAGTCAGGCTGGAACCACAGCCAGTTGTTCAATCTGCAGAACCCGTACAACGGAAAAGATAATACGCATCTGAATGCGCAAGGGAAGAGACAATATTACGATGGCAAACGACAGACACACACCAGCACGACAGCATTCTGTTTTTACCTTGCAGGGCAAAGGTGTGGTGCGAGGATTTGCCATTGGCCGCGCGGTAGTGATGGGCGCAGCCACGCTCGAGGTCAGCCATTATCGTATTTCAGCAGAAGATGTCCCGGCAGAATGTGCCCGGCTGGATCATGCGCTCAAAATTGTCCATGACATGCTTCAGCATACCATCGAGACCCTCCCGGCAGATGCGCCAAAGGAACTGGTGCCTTTGCTTACGGTTCACAGCCTGCTAGTATCCGATCCGGAACTTGCGGCGCAAACCAAGGAACTGATTGCCACTCGCCAGTACAACGCAGAGTGGGCGCTTAGCACTCAGGGGCAGATTCTTGCTGAACAGTTTGCGGTGATGGATGATGATTACATCCGCGAACGTGTTGCCGACATCCATCAGGTCATAGAGCGCGTCATCCGGATTCTGGCCGGCTCTGGTGAACTGATGTTGCCGGACATGTCCAATGATATGGATGTGAACTCGCTGATCGTCGTGGCTCACGACATTTCTCCCAGTGATATGCTCAAGCTGCGCGGCGGCAGGTTCGCCGCGTTCGTGACCGATCTGGGCGGCCCCACCTCACACACAGCCATCGTGGCTCGCAGCATGAATGTGCCTGCGGTAGTAGGTCTGGGGAATGTACGCTCGCTTGTTCACGATCGTGATATGTTGATTGTCGATGGAGAAAAGGGGCTGGTGTATGTCAATCCGACTGCCGAGATTCTGGATTTCTATCAGAAAAAACAGGAAGCGTTCATTCAGGAGCGGGCAGAACTGATTCTGTCCAAAGATGAACCTGCAATTACGCTCGACGGAAAGCGGATCCGTCTTGAAGCCAATATCGAGTTGCCACATGAGGTCTCGCAGGCACTGGAAATGGGCGCTGACGGCATTGGCCTGTTCCGCAGTGAGTTCCTGTTCATGGGGCGGCAGATCCTGCCCACTGAAGAAGAGCAATTCGAAGCTTATGCTCATGTCCTGCGCGCCATGCCCGATAAACCGGTCACAATTCGTACACTCGATCTGGGCTCGGACAAGACTCTGGATGGCGAAGCCACCGTTGCAGTCAATCCGGCACTGGGTCTGCGAGCCGTGCGTTATTGCCTGTCACGACCCGATCTATTTGCGACCCAGTTGCGTGCCCTGTTACGGGCGTCGGTATATGGACGACTCAGGATCCTGATCCCGATGCTTTCGCATATGCATGAACTGCTTGCAGTCCGGCAAGCTATTGAGTCTGCGAAAAAAGAGCTTGATGCCGCAGGCAGGGAATATAGCGACAATATTGAACTTGGCGCGATGGTTGAGATCCCGGCAATAGCCATTGCAATCGAACCGTTTCTGAAATCGCTGGATTTCGTGTCCATCGGTACCAACGATCTGATTCAGTACACTCTGGCGATTGACAGGGTAGATAACGAAGTTTCCGATCTTTACGATCCCTTGCATCCGGCGGTACTCAGATTGATCTCCCAGACAATTCAGGCGGGCGAGCGTGTAGGCAAAAGCGTAGCGATCTGTGGTGAGATGGCTGGCGATGCCCGATACACCAAACTGCTCCTTGGCCTGGGATTGAATGAATTTTCCATGCATCCTCAACAATTGCTTGATGTAAAAAAACTGGTTAGAACTTCCCACACTAACGCGTTGCGTACAAAGATTGCAACAGCACTCAATCGCGCCGAATCCATTGATCTGAACAGCCTGGGCATCTGATGCGTGGCGTCATGTCGCGCGCCAGACAACTCCACTTTATAATCTGGCATAGCGCAACACAGGTCAGACTCAATGGGTAATATATGCCATTCAGACAAAAAAGGACACGCGAGTGTCCTTTTTTGATTCAGGTTATCAGGCCCTGGCGACATGGCGATCGTGCGCCAGAGCTGTTATGCCCATCAGTTGTGATAGGCTTGTTCGCCATGGGAACTGATATCCAGACCTTGACGTTCTTCATCCTTGTCTACACGCAGCCCACCGGTGACCAGACTGGCAATTTTCAGCGCAATAAAGCTCACTACGGCACTCCAGATAATGGCGATGACAATCCCTTCCACCTGGTTGAACAGCTGTCCGGGAATCATGCTGGCAGACTCAAGACCAGGGCCGCCCAGGGCTTTTGCGTTCAGGATGCCGGTCAGAATACCACCGACGATACCGCCAATACCATGCACGCCGAAGACATCTAGCGAATCATCCGCTTTGAGTATGCGTTTCAGTCCATTTACCCCCCATACGCAGAACAGGCTGGTGACCAGACCGATAATCAGTGCGCCACCTGGGCCGACCAGACCAGCAGCAGGAGTGATACCAACCAGGCCGGCAACCGCACCTGAAGCACCACCCAGCAGGGATGGACGCCCTTTGAATTTCCACTCGGCCAAAACCCAGATTACAACAGCAGCTGCGGTGGCTAGAAGCGTGTTGAATATTGCCAGTGCAGCCTGGTTGTTGGCGCCCAGGGAAGAGCCACCGTTAAATCCGAACCAGCCTACCCACAGCATCGCGGCACCAATCATGGTCATTGGCAGGTTATGTGGCTGCATCGCTTCTTTACCGTAACCGATACGTGGTCCGACGACATAGGCAGCAACCAGCGCTGCGACACCGGCATTGATATGCACCACGGTACCGCCCGCAAAATCCAGAGCCTCGCCTGCAAGCAGACCGTTATCTGCCCAAATCATATGAGCGATGGGCACATAGGAAAAAGTAAACCAGAGTGCCATAAAGATCAGCACGGCTGAAAACTTGATGCGCTCGGCAAATCCACCGACGATCAATGCGCAGGTGATGCCGGCAAAGGTGGCCTGGAAGGCAACAAATGTCAATTCAGGAATCGTGCCAGACAGTGCGTAGCTGTCAGTGGGCAGATCCAGAACACCCGACAAGAAGGCTTTTGACAGGTCGCCAAAAAAGGCATTGCCTTCCGAGAACGCCAGGGAGTAGCCGTAAACAAACCAAAGAATGGTGATGAGAGCGAAGGTAATCAGGACCTGGCTCATCAATGAAAGTATGTTCTTACTGCGAACCAGACCACCGTAAAACATGGCAAGACCAGGAACAACCATAAACAGAACGAGAATGGTTGACACGCTTACCCAGACTAAATCGGCGCTTTGCATTTTCTATTTCCTTTATATACAGGTAAATGGGAGCGACGGGCTTAAAGCGCCGCGTTGCCGGTTTCGCCGGTGCGAATCCTGATGACGTGTTCGAGATCTGTCACGAAAATTTTTCCGTCACCGATCTTGCCGGTGCTGCCCGACTGGCAGATGGTTTCTATCGCCTGTTCAACCTGCTCGTCGGCCACGGCAGTTTCAAGTTTGATTTTCGGCAGAAAATCAACGACATATTCGGCGCCACGATACAGTTCGGTATGGCCTTTCTGCCGGCCGAATCCCTTGACCTCGGTAATTGTCAGGCCCTGGATTCCGATTTCGGCCAGGCCGGCACGAACTTCATCCAGCTTGAAGGGTTTGATAATGGCGGTGATCAGCTTCACATTGTTCTCCCAGAATTGACTTTGTCTTTTAGGACAGGTTGTCCATGGCCTTCCATCAGCAATTGTTATGCCAGTTTTTTCTGAGAGTGGAAGGCCAATAAGGCGCCCAAATGATGCATGGATGGGGCGCTCGTCAGAGGCTATGCGATGTTTTGGTGCATGTTGTCGCCGATTGCATCAACCAGGGGAATATGTGCCCGAAACGCGCTGCCATTCCTCTACTTAGTGCATGAGTTGTCACACAAAGGAATATCTGCATGGGGTTCAGATACTATTCAGCTGATATCGGTAACAAAATTACAGTAGAATCAGATAACCTATTCCAAATTCCAACCTAAATGAGGTGAAGCCTTGAAGAACGTATCCAGATTCAGTCTCGTCGCCATGTTGTCTGCTGCTGCATTTATTGCTGGTTGCGATAACAGTTCAGATACCGCCGACAGTACGCAGGCACCTGCTGCAACAGAACCATCGGCAGATCAGACCCCAGCCACACCTTCCACCGAGCCGAGCGCAGCTGATCAGGCTAAGGACGCGGCTGACAAAGCTGCTGAAGAGGCCAAAGCCGCAGCTGAGCAGGCATCTGATGCCGCAAACGAAGCGGGTAGCGACGCTGCTGACGCAACAAGTGACGCAGCTGACAAAGCCGGTGAAGCGGCAAGCAGTGCCATGGAGTCGGCTAAGGAAGCGACGAGCAATGCTGTTGAATCCGCCAAACAGGCGGGTTCCGAAGCGGCAGAGAAAGCTCGTGAAAGTGCTGATGCCGCTATGGAGTCTGCCGGTGAGGCCGTAGAGTCGGCAAAAGAAGCTGCACAAGATGCCATGGAGTCTGCAAAAGAGAAAGCCTCTGAGGTCAGTGAGTCCATTCGCGAAAGTACTAGCGGCGCAACCGAATCCACACCAGCTGAGAGCACGACGCCTGAGCCTGCTGCAGATTCTACGACCACACCAGCTGATTCAACCACAGCACCAGCCGACTCGACTGCGACTCCTGCTAACGATTCCTCGACAACACCGGCCGCCGACTCATCAGCAGCGCCTGCTGATTCATCTGCTGCGCCAGCGACAGAGTCTTCTTCGGAGCCGGCCAGCGATGCGTCGTCCGCTACGCCAACAGAAAGCAATCCTGAAACGCCGGCAGACGCCGGCTCAGAGTCAAAACCTCAATAAGGCGTAAATCATCAATCCGCCAGCGGCGGTTGATTGTGTCATCGCGCGACTGTCAAAGGCGGACTCGCCAGTACACTACCTGTTGCGCGATGGCATAACGCCTGTTCGCAGCTGTGCAGAAGTCGGGTTCGCGGCAGTTTTGTATTAAGAATCTAGCACTAAACACCGCGCAGACACACAGGGGTGCCGGCGGGAAATGTGTACAATATCAAGAACACACAGGAACCGGCGCGATCGCCATATTCAACAGGAATCCCTACCATGAAATCCAATCAATTGTTCGAAGATTTCCAGAAGAACATTCAGGAGCTGATCAAAAATAGTCCTGCGGCAGATATTGAAAAAAATGTGAAAGCATTCATGGCTCAGGGGTTTTCTCGGCTCGACCTTGTCACACGTGAGGAATTCGATGTACAGGTTGCCTTGGCTGCGAAGCTGCGCGAACGCTTGTTTGAACTTGAGGCACGTGTGAAGGCATTGGAAGAGAAAGCCGGCGTAGTCGCACCGCAACAGGAAGACACGCATACCGGTCCGATAGCAGATTGAACGGGCAGGGCAGGGTAGCAAGCGGCGAGGCTGGGTAGTCAGAACGATTCTCGACCTTGCGCTTCCTGCCGATCTGGGACGCCAGGTTTTTTGGCTTCGAGTCGTGGGTGAATCCGCTAGCAATTGGTCTGGCGAGCCGGGATTGCGATGCCGCCACATGCTCAGGTGAATCGCTCTTCGTATAGGGCGCGTGGGCCAGCAAATTGCGACATGACTTCCCTCCAAGACACCTTTTATCTTTTCAACTCTTCAGCTGTTGATTCCCAGCGCGTATTAATTCCTCTGCATTTATCAATCCTGATTCCCCACGTTGTTGGATTCCTTCTGCGAACAGTCCTTTCTGTGCCGGTTATTTGCATTGGTACCCGCTGGTCTTATCGCAAAGCGATAATACTACTTCCGGTTACATGAAGTCTGGCTGATCGCGCCCGATGCGAGGCAGCGAGAAGGGGCTTGAGCGCGTCAGAGTGCCGGGTCTAAGAGTACACGGGGTACCGAGGTGCGTGGTGCAAGGAGGTAAGCCTGCGGTGCATGAAGCTGGGTGGCAAGATTGCATAGCCAGGTGCCAGGCTTATTTTTTCCACCATAGATCTTTTTTTCCCGTTCCAGTCCGGCAACATTGCGATGCATGGCAGAATTCCCGGATTAGTCAGGAGAATCAGATGACCTTAGTAGTATTGGCCAGTCGTGCGCTCTGCGGCATGCATGCACCCGAAGTTCTTGTTGAAGTACATCTGGCTCCGGGTCTGCCGAGTTTTACGATTGTCGGCCTGCCTGACACCGGAGTCAGAGAGAGCAGGGAACGGGTACGATCAGCCATTTTAAGTAGTGGCTATACCTTTCCCGCTGGTCGCCTGACAGCCAATCTTGCCCCTGCGGACATTCAGAAAGAGTCTGGTCGATTCGATTTGCCAATTGCACTTGGGGTACTGCTGGCTTCCGGGCAGGTTCACCTGCCCGACAATATCGCCAGGCAATCGTTGCCGAAAATGGTGTTTGCCGGGGAGTTGTCACTGACCGGGGCATTGGTGCCGGTCGCTGCGCCGCTGGTGATTGCCCTTGCGGCAGCAAAATCGAATCCACAATCCATTCTTGTCCTGCCCGCAGAAAATGCACAACTGGTGGCCCGAATTCCCGGACTGACAGTGATCGGCGCCAAGAGCCTTCAGGAAGTCGTCCACCATCTTGATGAATCGTCACCGCTGGCAACGGTACACGCGGGCGATGAGCCACCCGAAAAGGAAATGGGCGTGCCTTGCCTGTCGGACGTGCGCGGTCAGCCACTAGCCTGTCGTGCTTTGGAAATTGCAGCCAGCGGCGGACACGGACTGCTTATGTCCGGTCCGCCGGGCGTGGGGAAAAGCATGCTGGCACAGCGTCTCACGGGTCTGTTACCAGCCCTGGATAACCAGGCGGCCATCGAAGTGGCAGCAATACGCAGTCTGCGCGAATCAGACGTCAGATTCTCCCGGCAGGTCCCCATGCGATCTCCTCACCACTCCGGCACTGCAGTCGCACTGATTGGTGGCGGCTCGCATCCGCGTCCTGGAGAAATTAGCCTGGCTCATCATGGCGTATTGTTTCTGGACGAACTGCCGGAATTTCGTCGACATGTGCTTGAATCCTTGCGGGAACCAATGGAAAAAGGAGAAATCAACATAGCCCGGGCCAATCGTACTGTCAGCTACCCATGCCGGTTCCAGCTTATTGCAGCGATGAATCCATGTCCCTGCGGCTATCTGGGAAGTGTGCATAAACCCTGTCGCTGCACGCCGGAGCAGATTGAGCGATACCAGGGGCGACTGTCGGGACCCTTTCTGGACCGCATAGATATGTTGCTTTCATTGTCACCCCCTGCTGACGGCTGGCAGCAATTGCCCCCTTCAGAAGCCTCGCAGGCCATCCGGCAGCGGGTAACAGCGTGTCGACAACAGCAGCAACAAAGGCAGGGGAGGCTGAACTCTCTGCTGGAAGCCGGACAAATGTTGGATATATGCGCCATGGATGGCGAGGCGACACAATTTCTGGCACGTGCGGTTAGCCATTGGCATTGGTCGGCCCGGGCAGTACACCGGATACTCCGCGTAGCCAGAACCATCGCCGATATGGCGGGTCGCAGTCAGATACACTTGAGCGACGTGACAGAGGCCATGACATTCCGTCAGCAATTGACGCGTTAACCCTGATCGGCGGACCAGGAGCTTTGGTCCGGCAGCGCGAAAACATCGTAACCAGTGTGAGAACAGGGAATATGGCCTAACGATCTTCGCGGGTTTTAACGTGGAAACGTTATAATTGCCCCAGTCATGAACGCGGCAGCACTCGAATCCGTCGCCTTCGGGCCACATTTGTGCAGAATTGCCCGCTTTCGTTCGTCATTTTCACCTTCATCTAATGACAATCTTTGAAAAAGCATTGTATAATCAATGGTTTCCTACATACCGTAGGCGTTTTTCAGGCGGTGCCTTTTATCGGGCGTGGCTGCGGAACGTTCGAGCGGATGTTGTCGGGAAAAGGATACGGGTCAGCAAAGTCTTAATAAACGGTTATTAGGCACCTTTTATCCACATTTGCAGGTATCAGTCATGCCCAAAATGAAAACCAAGAAAAGTGCTTCCAAGCGCTTTATCGTACGTGGTAGCGGTTCTATCAAGCGTGGTCAGGCGTTCAAACGCCACATTCTGACAAAGAAAACCACCAAAAACAAACGTCATCTGCGCGGCACAACAGCTGTTCATGAATCCAACGTGGCTTCTGTAAAAGCCATGATGCCTTTTGCCTGATAGGAGTTAAACCATGCCTCGCGTAAAACGCGGTGTTACCGCACGTGCTCGTCACAAAAAAGTTATTGCTGCAGCCAAGGGTTATCGTGGCCGCCGCGGCAATGTATTCCGTATTGCCAAACAGGCAGTCATGCGTGCTGGTCAGTATGCATATCGTGACCGCCGTAACAAAAAACGTACATTCCGTGCTCTCTGGATTACCCGTATCAATGCGGCTGTCCGTGAAAACGGCATGACATACAGTGTATTTATCGCCGGACTCAAAAAAGCCGCTATTGAACTGGATCGCAAGGTTCTGGCCGATATGGCTGTCAACGACAAGGCAGGTTTTGCTGCTGTTGTTAAACAGGCCAAATCTGCCCTGGACGCCTGATTCACTGACGATATAAATTAGTGCTGTATACAAACGGGGCTCGTTTCGGGTCCCGTTTGTTATTTCAAGAATGGTAATTTCATGACGCAATCGCTGGACGATCTGATTCTTCAGGCCAAAGACAAATTCGCACTTGCTGGCGATTCCGCTACTCTCGAGAACGAAAAAGCAAAGTTTCTTGGTAAAAACGGAATCATTACGGGTTTCATGAAAGGGCTGGCACAGCTGCCACCCGACCAGAAGAAAGCCGAGGGCGCCCGCATCAACAAAGCCAAGCAGGAAATAGAATCACTGCTAAATGCGCGGCGCGAGCAGTTCGCGCGCGATGAACTCAACCAGCGGCTGGCGGCCGAAACCGTTGACGTTACTCTGCCGGGCAGAGGGCGCAGCATGGGCGGTATACACCCAGTGATCCAATCCTGGCAAAGAATTGAAGAAATCTTCCGTAGTATCGGTTTTGACGTGGCCGATGGCCCCGAAATCGAAAACGACTGGACCAATTTCACTGCCCTGAATAATCCCGAGAATCATCCGGCACGGTCCATGCAGGACACATTCTATGTTGATATCAACGATGCTGCGGGCCTGCCATTCCTGTTACGTACGCACACCAGCCCCATGCAGGTGCGCTATGCCCGCATGAACAAGCCGCCAATCAAGGTGATTGCCCCGGGGCGTACGTACCGGGTGGATAGCGATGCAACGCATTCCCCCATGTTTCATCAAGTTGAGGGTCTCTGGATTGCAGAAGATATTTCCTTTGCAGACCTCAAAGGGGTGTACACGAATTTTCTGAAGGCATTTTTCGAAACTGACGATCTGAGCGTACGGTTCCGGCCTTCCTTCTTTCCCTTTACAGAGCCCTCCGCTGAAATCGATATGATGTTTACCAGTGGCCCCAATCAGGGGCGCTGGCTGGAAATATCCGGTTCCGGCCAGGTGCATCCGACTGTTGTGCGAAACTTTGGTCTGGATCCTGAAAAATACATCGGATTTGCGTTCGGATCGGGCATTGAGCGACTGACGATGCTGCGTTACGGTGTGAACGATCTGCGTCAGTTCTACGAAGGCGACCTGCGTTTCCTGCGCCAGTTCAATCGCTGATATGCTCGCTTCATCTCCCATTTACGCCTAGAAAAAAGACATCATGCTATTTCCTGAATCCTGGTTAAGATCCTTTGTTAATCCGTCGATTTCCACCGATGAGCTTGCGCACATGCTGACCATGGCCGGGCTGGAAATTGAAGGAACGGCTCCCGTTGCACCACCGTTTTCGGGAATTGTGGTGGCCCATATCGATGACATTCGTCCTCATCCCAATGCCGACAAATTGCGCATCTGCTCGGTTGATGATGGCTCCGGCGAGCCTCTGCAGATTGTCTGCGGTGCGCCGAATGCGGACAAGGGGATGAAGGTGCCGCTAGCGCGCATCGGCGCGGTGCTTCCCGGAGATTTCAAGATCAGCAAGGCCCGCATGCGCGGCGAAGACTCCTTTGGCATGCTTTGTTCGGCCAAAGAGCTGGGCCTGTCTCAAGACCATGCCGGCTTGCTGGAACTGGATCCGGAAGCGAAAATCGGCCAGGATATCCGCCAGGCGCTGGATCTGAACGATACCGTATTTGAAATCAAACTCACGCCAAACCGCGCGGACTGCCTTTCTATTCTTGGCGTCGCACGGGAAGTTTCTGCGCTCACCGGCTCGCCAATGACCGTCCCGGGCAGCGAACCCGTGGCGGTGACGCATCAGGATACCCTTCCTGTTACAGTGCAGGCCCCCGATCTTTGCGGTCGTTTTGCCGGACGCATTATCCGGGGAGTGAATGCGAAAGCCCGAACGCCAGACTGGATGAAAAGCCGTCTGGAACGTGCTGGGCAACGCTCTGTATCCGCTCTGGTGGATATTTCCAATTATGTGATGCTGGAACTGGGCAGACCAACTCATGTGTTTGATCTGGCGAAGATCAACGGCGGTCTCACGGTACGCTGGGCAAAAGAGGGAGAAAGCCTCACGTTGCTGAACGATCAGGCAGTAGCATTGGCTCCTGACGTCGGCGTCATAGCGGCCGGCGATAATATCGAGAGTTTGGCTGGCATCATGGGTGGGGCAGCAACTGCCGTATCCCTGGATACCACTGATATTTATCTTGAAGCTGCCTTCTGGTACCCGGATGCGATAGCCGGTCGTGCCCGCCGTTACAAATTCAGTTCCGAAGCCA
Organism: Pseudomonadota bacterium; assembly: GCA_023389155.1. GTDB lineage: Bacteria > Pseudomonadota > Gammaproteobacteria > Burkholderiales > Burkholderiaceae_B > Advenella. The sequence goes on along the minus strand of JAEWEV010000008.1, from coordinate 181,778 downwards.
GCCACCGGTTTGAACGGGGCGTGGACTTCGAACCCATTCCTGAACACATCGAATATATCTCCAGTCTGATTCTGGAAGTTTGCGGCGGTCAGGCGGGGCCGGTCAGTGATCAGGTGGTCGCGCTTCCCGAACGCAAGGCAGTCTCCATGCGTCTTGACCGTTGCCGCAAGGTCCTGGGAATTCCGGTTAACGCCGACCACGTTCATGATGTTTTTTCCAAACTCAAATTCAATTACACCGAGAACGATGGCGTGTTTTGCGTGACGCCGCCTTCTTTCCGTTTTGATCTGGAAATCGAAGAAGACCTTATCGAAGAGGTCGCGCGCATCTACGGTTTTGAGAATATTCCCGATAAGCCGCCCAAGACGTCTGCCGTCATGCTTACAACCAATGAGACACGGCGGTCGCAGCATGAGTTGCGTCATATCATGGCAGCGCTTGACTATCAGGAAGTCATCAATTTCAGCTTTGTGGAGAAGGCCTGGGAATCGAATTACATGGGTAATGACGATCCGATCGTCCTGCTCAATCCCATTGCCAGCCAGCTTGAAGTGATGCGTTCGGGTCTGATTGGCGGGTTGATCGCCAATATCCAGCACAATCAAAAACGCCAGCAAAGCCGGGTCCGTGTTTTCGAATTAGGCCGCGTGTTTGTCCGCGATCAATCCGTGACAGACGGCAATCTGAGTGTGGCAGGTGTGCGACAGCCCATGCATCTGGCTGGTGCGGCCTGGGGGCCGGCCGAACCTGAACAATGGGCATTGCCAGTACGCCAGACAGATTTCTTCGACGTGAAGAACGACATTGAACGCCTCTGTAGCCAGTACGCAGACAGCCTGCGCTTTGAAGCCATCAGTCATCCGGCACTGCACCCCGGGCGCAGTGCGAACGTACTGCTTGATGGCCAGGCTATCGGATTTATCGGAGAGCTTCATCCGCAGTGGGTCCAGGATAATGAGCTGGTGCATCCTCCGGTAGTGTTCGAGCTGCAGGTGGATGCGTTGCAGCAGGTTCGATTCCCGCAATATGTGGAAGTCACCCGTCAGCCAGCCGTGTTCCGTGACCTCGCTGTATGGGCGCCACTCGAGCTGAAACTGCAGGACTTGCTTGACACCGTGCGAAATAACCAGCAAGATGGGCAATTCCTTGATATTATTAAGGATATTTCACTATTTGACGTGTGGAAGGATCCTAAATCCGAACAACCGGAGCGTAGCCTGGCCCTGCGATTTACCTTGCAGGATGCCACGGCGACCTTGGAAGATACACGTGTAGATCAGTGCATGAACTCAGTTCTGGAGTTGCTGGTTCAGAAGCACGGCGTTCGTAAAAGATAGGACAGGAAGGGAAAGAGCATGCTTGAAGAAAACAATACCTTAACCAAGGCGGAACTGGCGGAATTGCTGTTCGAACGCGTCGGGTTGAATAAACGCGAAGCCAAGGACATTGTGGATACCTTCTTCGAGGAAATCCGGGAATCGCTTGCCAAGGGAGATCCTGTCAAACTGTCAGGTTTTGGCAACTTCCAGGTACGTGACAAACCGGCCCGTCCTGGCCGTAATCCGAAAACCGGCGAAGTCATTCCCATCTCCGCAAGACGGGTAGTGACGTTCCACGCGAGCCAGAAACTCAAGGGGATCGTAGAGCAGGGTGATGAATATAATCCTGATCTTACGCTCGTCGATTAAAGTAGTTCCTTAAAAGACGGTTTGGGTTTACAATCTGCGAATGAATCAGACTGAAATACCTTCCATCACTGCGTTGCCTCCGATTCCGGCAAAGCGATATTTCACCATCGGTGAGGTATCAGAGCTCTGCTGCGTCAAGCCGCACGTTCTGCGTTATTGGGAACAGGAGTTCACGCAGCTGAATCCCGTCAAACGTCGGGGTAACCGTCGCTATTATCAGCATCACGAAGTTCTGCTCATCCGCAAAATCCGTGATCTTCTGTATGAGCAGGGATTCACCATCAGTGGTGCCCGCAATCGTCTTAGCGATGGTCGGGATGCCCAGCATGATCAGGATGCGGCCGTGCGTCTATCAGCCCAGGATCTGCAATACATTCGCTCAGAGCTCAATAGTGTGATGAAAATTTTCGATCAGATGGTTTCTCCCTGATCGCTCCCAGTCAGACAGATTTCCCGGTAATCGACTTCGCATCCCTGATTCCTCGTTTCAATATGGGAGCCGGGTCGATTTCGTCATTTCTGATCTTCAGTTGCTTCGCTGCCATTAAGCCATCGCTCCGCGGGGATCCGACTCTGATTTTGTACCTGTATCGACGCTATGGATCTCATAAAAATAAACCGTGATTCCTCAAGGTCTCACGGTTTATTTATTTCTGGATATAGTGCCGCCAAAACCGTGGCGGGAATGAGTAGTCTTAGTAGCGGCGTTCCTGGTAGGGCAACAGAATATCGGAAGTCACCTGATTGATATCTGTCTTACCACAAAAGCCGAGCGTGATATCCAGTTCATTGCGGATAATCTCAAGGATTCTGGTCACGCCTTGCTCGCCGTAGGCGCCAAGGCCGTACAGAAACGCGCGGCCGATCATCGTGCCCTTGGCGCCGAGTGCGATTGCCCGAAGCACGTCCTGACCAGAGCGAATACCGCTGTCCAGCCAGATTTCCGGACCGTCACCGCCGATGGCTTCAACAATAGATGGCAGGGCGGAAATTGCCGATGGCGCGCCATCCAGTTGCCGACCACCATGGTTGGATACCACGATTGCGTCTGCACCCGTTTCCTTTGCAAGATGGGCATCTTCTGCGTCCAGAATACCTTTGAGAATCAGTTTGCCACCCCAGCGGTTTTTGATCCATTCGATGTCATTCCAGTTCAGGCTGGGGTCAAACTGCTGGGCGGTCCAGGATGACAGGGACGACAGGTCGTCTACGCCCTTTGCATGACCCACGATATTGCCGAAGGTACGACGCTTGGTCTTTGACATTTTCCATACCCATTCAGGCTTGAGAGCAAGATTGAGCAAGTTTGGAATCGTGGGTTTTGGAGGCGCAGAAAGCCCGTTTTTGATGTCTTTATGACGCTGGCCGAGGACCTGGAGGTCAAGCGTGACAACCAGCGCAGAGCAGTTGGCGGCCTTGGCGCGGTCGATCAGGCGTTCATTGAAGTCGCGATCGCGCATGACGTACTGCTGAAACCAGAATGGAGCAGAAGTGTTGGCGGCAATGTCTTCAATAGAGCAGATGCTCATGGTAGACAGGCAGAACGGTACGCCGAATTTTTCAGCTGCGCGGGCTGCCAGAATTTCACCATCGGGGTGTTGCATGCCGGTAGAACCGGTAGGCGCCAGCGCCACTGGCATTGTCACATCCTGGCCCAGCATTTTGCTGCGCAGACTGCGGTTTTCAATGTTGACCGCCACTCGCTGGCGAAATTTTATTTTCTGAAAATCTTCCTGATTGGCACGATAGGTCGATTCAGTCCACGCCCCCGAATCTGCGTAATCGTAGAACATGCGTGGCACTTTCATGCGTGCAATGCGTTGCAGATCATCCAGGCAGGTTATTTTGCTTAGGTCGGCCATTATACTTCCCCCGAAAACTGATAATAGCCCCAATTATACGGATAAGCGTGAAGAAACCACCGTCTCGTCACGAGCCTACATAAAAAAATGAAACAAAGGAATGTTATTCAGTCGGCCAGCGCAACACGGCCTTTTCGGTCCCGCCATTCGAAAGCGTAAATGCATGCTTGCGGGTCTCGCCCTTATAGGTAGCGGTCAGCTCATATTTGCCATCAGGCAGTTTTACATTGAGATAGGGTCCGGTGTTTGGCGCGTCAAAAATTTTCTTATTGTCCTTGTCCACAATCTGTACCGCAACGTCGGACAGGAATGCCTGATCCTTGACTGCAGAGAAGGTCATATGCAGGTTGTAGTCTTTCTCTGACGCTTTCATTTCATTCTGCTCTGCGTTACCTATGCCGCCTGTAATATATTGAACGGATTCATAGGTTTGGGACTGGACCTGTGCAAAGACGAGATTGGCACTGCCAACGGTCAAACCCAATGCCAGTGCTGACGTGGCCAGAAACGTTTGAATATGGCGAAGGGAAAATTGCTTGTTATGCATTAGATACTCCTTGTAAAGCAGATGAATGCGCATTGATTCGTGCAATCGTTGTGAGATTGCTCTTACAGTTTACGCATAAATCAGGGAGCCGCTGCTCGAATGATGTCGGCTGAAATATCTTTACGAAGCCATCAAGCAAGGTCTCAGCCAATGGGCCACTGGTGGATAACGAGTTCGATGGGCTGATACTGACGGCCGGAAAAGCTGGAATCTGGTGGCATTCGGTAGCGAAGTTGAAAGCCAGATTTTCAACAGCGACGGACATCTCTTCTACCACAAACGTCAGAAGCTTGCGACTGCATATTACGGTGTCGCGATCAAGGTTGTTCGGGATGGAAATCGGCCTTTGCTTTTCGTCATCATCGGATTTGATGAGGGCCTGGCTCCCGATTATGAGGTAGAGCCAAATGAATCTGGTTTGGTGAATACCCTATCCCCCGATTATGGGGTGGAGTCAGGTAACTGACTCTCAAGAAAACAAAAAAGGACTTGCCAGTTTCGTGCAAGTCCTTGAATTTGTTGGTCGGAACGGAAGGATTCGAACCTTCGACCCCTTGCACCCCATGCAAGTGCGCTACCAGGCTGCGCTACGCCCCGACGAAATCGTCATTTAGCTGTTGGAGAATCGGCACGCTGATATTGGGGAAACAGGTCAGTGAATATTTGCGATTCCAGCTAAGTCGTGCATCATAGCATTGTGGCGATTTTTTTTCAATTATTAAGCGCGGGTTATTTCAAAATTTTATTCTTTCTGTGAGAGAAAGACGCAGCTCCAAGTGGCATGGGGAAGCGCTTTATCGAAGCCATTTGTCCCTGCAGCGTTGCTGAGCCAAAAATCTTATCGGGCGCTTGCAAATTGAAGGTGCAAGGTAATTCGGCCGGGCGGGTTGCCGCCCGGCGGAAATAGTTTCAGATCGAGGCACCATCAAATTTCTGGATATCGAGCGAGTCCAGATCTGCTTGCGGGACGCAACGCAAATTCACGGCATAAGAGATAGTCCCATCTGGTTTACGCCCGCTTGAGAACGACTGCACACCGCAAGTCTCACAGAATTGGTGCTGGATATGATGTTTGTTGAACTCGTAGGTTCTGAGCGCATCCTGGCCCTGATTCAATACGAATTTTTCTTCCGGTACGAAGGTTAGCAGTGATCCGTTGCGCCTGCAGATGGAACAGTTACAACTGACAACCTGGGTTGGCAGGTCCGCATCAACTGTAAATACCACTGTGCCACAGTGGCAGCTTCCTTGATAAGCCATTTGTCGTACTCCCGTTTTATTGGAAAATGATTGCTCCCGGATGATTTCCGGGAGGATGATTCCCAGTGAAGAATTGAGGATTAAAAAATCATCAGGATCCGATTCGGCGTCGCAATTGTTCGTAAGACCGCTCCGCTGCTTTCTGTTTGGCGGGTGCGGCGGGCGACAGATAGTAGGCTGAGAAGCTGCTGTGATACCGTTTTAACACGGCTCGAGTGCGTTTGTCAGCGTTGTCATAAGCCTGCTTATAGTCGCGCTCCCAATTACGGTTAATCACCCGGTAACAGCGTGTTCCTTTCTCATAGGATTCGTGTGTCATGGTTTCACAATGACTGACCGACGACGGTGGGTATTTATCTGCAAAGCTCGCGGCCGTGCTTGTTACCGTCTGGTCGGACTGCCGTTCCTGTTCAGCAAATTGCACATAAGGATCGGGTGGCGCTGATGAGCAGGCACACAGCAAGGCAAAGGTCGAGACCGTAACGATTGATTTCAGGGAGAGGATCATGATCGTGTTTTTCCGAAAAATGAACGCTTCTTTATTAGGGAACCTAACTGTGCGAAGTATAAACAATTTCAGATTTGATACATAGAAAAATATGAACATTGAAATTTCGCTGCAGACGCAGTTGCCTGCGCGCGAACCCCGGGCAGTTGAGCTGACTTTGCCCGGGCGGTTCCTGCACATCTGAAATTCCAAATCCGGTCTAACATGCTGAAAATCGCGAACGCGATTAACTGCATCGTAGGTAGTAGTAGAGGCAGTCACCGCGGTCCATCAGTGCTGGGTCAGATTCCGAAAGAGTCGAATTTATTTGACGATGGCTTCGATCTGAATGAGAATTTTGACCTCGTCAGGTATACCCATGTCTATACCCCAATTCATGCCCCATTCGGTGCGTTTGATTGTTGTTTCAAAATCCCCGCCGCAGATATTCTTTTTCAGGACTGGCTGAAAATAGCAATTGTAATTGGTGTTTTTAAGCGTCACCGGATGGGTATTGCCGAGGAGGGTCAGGTCACCCTCGACCGAGGCGAGTTTGTTATTCTGGTAATCGAACTTCTTTCCCGCGAATGTAATCTCGGGATATTTTTCGACATCAAAAAAATCGCCGGACTTCAGGTGGTCGTCAAAATCCGTTGTGCCCGAATTGATGGATTTGGTCAGGATTTTAATATCCGCGCTGCCTTTGCTCTGTTGCGCGTCTGTTTCGATAGTTCCCTGCACGTCATCGAAACGAATCCTTAACGTTGAAGTTTCAAAATGTTTGACTTCTACCGTGACGAACGTATGTGTCGGTTCAACTTCAAGGCTTGCCGTTTCTGCGTGAACAATGCCAGGCAGGCAGCACAAGAGGACGCCAGGCATAATGGTGTTTCGAAAAAGAGAGAGCATAGCATACTCCTGTTGCTTAGATTTGCGTCAGTTACCGGAAAACTCCATGGAAGGAGAACCTGAATGTAATTTATCACGTTTGCATTCAGAATTTTGTCAGTATAAGGCCTTTCTGGCTTATTCAGGCGTGGCTGCTACAACGCAGAAACGGCTTCCAACCGAATCATCTTTCCTGAATTCGCGATATTGACTTCTATAAAGATAAAGGCTCGGCGAACAACAGCTTGCATTGGTCTGGGCCTGCAGCAAACTAACCTTTATCTTTATAGAATCGTTACGCTGCTAACTGCGCACTTTGGAATTTGTTGGCGAAAGAGTCGGGCGTTTTATGGCACAATGCATTCGCAAACTTGTCTTCATTCTTTGTTTATTTGCATTGGCGCTTGCGACTACGATAAACATTCTGGCACTACTGCCCAGTAAACGGAAATTGAATTAATGAACGGTAACCAGACCGAAAGTTCGGCGTCACATTCCACAGCATCGCTTCCTGATGAACAGGGATCCGTACTCTGGCATTCCGAAGCCGGATTTGCCGTGCCGGCGTCCCTGGCATTCGCAGACGATACGCTGTCAGCCGATGCTGCCCTGAAGCAAATGCGCGCTGGCGTTGGCCTGATATGGCGCGGGGATTTTCAGAATGCACGACAGTTGCTGCAGGCCCTGACACGTCGCCTGGACAGGAAGAAAAAGACTGCAGAATCGGTCAACGTATTGCCGCTAGTGGAGCGTTTCCATCGATATCGGATGCAGCAGGCACAACGCGCCAGACTGCTCGGCCTGCTACTGATTCAGATTGAACCGGACAACACCGTGCTTCTACGCCGCGCGCCAGATGCCAGGCAGGCTTTGATGCAGGTTTTTGCTCACCGGGATGCACCCATGCTCATTTCTCTCAGAGAACTACTGGGCATCATCGGCGCCTATGAATGGCGTCGCAAGGGGGTGCCGATTGCCAACTGTGATTTTCGTATCCATCCTCATTACGGCGTTTTTTCGCCATCCCGTGCCGAGTACCTGACACTGATCATGCAGGCGCCGCTACCTGCGAATTGCCACAGAGCATTCGATATCGGCGCAGGCACCGGCGTGCTGTCGATTTTACTGGCCAAAAAAGGCGTGGCCCAGATAGTGGCGACCGATTTATCGCCACGCGCCGTTGAATGTGCTCAGGAGAATGTGCAACGGCTGGGTTTGACCGACTGCATCAGCGTATTGCAACAACCGTTCTTTCCTGAAGGCAGGGCAGATCTGCTTGTATGCAACCCACCCTGGCTACCGGGTAAGGTGTCTTCATCACTCGACGCTGCGGTATATGACCCTGATGAGCAAATGCTGAAGGGATTTCTTCAGCAGGCCGTGCAGCATCTGCAACCCGGCGGTAAAGTATGGCTCATCATGTCTGATCTGGCCGAGTTGCTGGGTTTGCGAGATGCTGGTGCAATGGAGAAGCGGTTTCGGGAAAATGGTCTGGCGGTCGAGGCGACTTACGACACAAAGCCGACCCACCATCGGGCGGCAGACAGCTCAGATCCATTGCACGAGGCAAGGGCGCGCGAAACCACGCGCCTTTGGTGTCTTGTGCCTACTGGCACTGAAAATTGATAAAGTAGGTGTCCTCGGCAGTACCAGTACCTGTAGGATTGTGTTGTGTAATATTCACAGGTTTCTGGTACCCGCAGGTTTTCTGGGCTGTCTGCATGCACATTTCCCAGTTTGGCGGGGTGTTTGCATCAGGTGAGCATTTGACACCATAATTGCCGCGATCAACCACATCCAGTCCGCTGGAAGCACAACCGGCCAGAACGACGGGCACAAGAAGCAATAACAATTTTTTCATTCAGCGACTCCTATAGTGGCTGTATTGTATCGGATTATTAATCCTTCACTTTTATTTTAATTAAATTCAGTTATAGTAGTAAGCGAATATCCTGTAACGTATTGAATTGAACATACGCAAAGCATTGTCTCAGAGAAGTGTTATGTTTGATTTTCATGCATTCCGTTACATTCAACTGGTTATCTGTTGGTATCATGAAAGTCGTATAAGTTTTGTTTATGTTTCTTTAAAGGGGTTCTTTTATGAAAAAATTTCTCGTTCCCGCTATGATCGTTCTCGCAACTGCAGCGTCAGTCAATGCACAAGCTGCTACGCCGTCCGACAATCTGTCCCGTCATGCACTGGGCGAGGCAAAGGATACCCGCTCCGCCTGGGCAAAATCTCAGGATATGTATATTGAACCTACATTGCGTGTAACGGAGACCACGGTTCCTGTTACTCCAGAGCAGGCTCAGCAGCAAAACGCTCAGGTTCAAACAGTGCCTGCTGGCCAGGTACCGGCCACCGGCTCCTCACAGACAACAGTCATTGGCCCTGATGGTCAGCCTGTTCAACAGTCTGCTGAACCCGCTCCAGGTCAGCCTGTTCCAATGCAGCAGGACCAAGGCGGTGCGCCAGTTCAGGATCTGTCCCGTCCACAGCCCTGATGTCGGCTGATATCACTTGATGTCATCCTGACAGGTTGGGTTCAACTCCAATAATGGCAGTCGAACTGTCATATCAATCAGCCTGTATATGATGGTTGATGTCCTGCAAAAAGACCGGTAGCGTTCATTCGTTACCGGTCTTTTTCGTTAATGCCGGCTTTGTTCCGTGGTTTCTGTGCGACAGAATCGCGCTGTCATATTTTTGATTTCCCGTTATTTTTCAATTGTCCGTCGCGCCCGGGTAAGTCCCCTGTGACCAGGACATCCTCATGCTGTTTTGTCTGCTTGTCTCTTCTACTAGTATCGTGCTTTTGCATCCCTTGGTTTATCAGTGTGCAGCCACGAATTATCGAAAAAATGAGCACGAACGAGTCAGCCTGTCTTGAGATGTATGCCGAGCTATTCGACAGCATTGAAAGTACTCCGTTGACCATGGAACAACGGCGTGCTTGCGTGTCGGACGCGCCCGCCACGTTGGTGCTGGCCGGTGCAGGCACAGGAAAAACCAGCACGCTGACAGGCCGCGTGGCATTTCTTCTGGCTCACGGTCTTGCAGCTGCGCAGGACATCCTCTGTCTTGCCTTTGCGCGAGAGGCTGCGCAGGAAATTCATGAACGCCTGCAGCGCCGAATTGCTGTGCGCTTGTCAATTCAAGGATTTTCCGCCAGCACCTTTCACAGTCTGGGTCTGCAAATTGTGATGCAGGTAGAACAGCAGAGGCCGATGCTGACGGATTTCTGTCACCGGCCAGAGGCATTGCGCGAATTTCTGGACCAGCAGTTGCGGGAACGTATCAACCATTGTGATCAGTACACCACATTGTTGCTTGATTACTTCGCACTTATTGAACCTGGCATCAGACTATCGTGCGAATTTTCAGATCGCCAGGCATATCTGACATCATTTGCTTCGCGCCCTGTCAGGGCACTCAGAGGAGAGCTGATGCGCAATCCCTTTGAGTGCCTTGTTGCCAATGCCCTATGCCTGATGGGCGTTGAATACTGCTATCGCCAGCACTTTCCTCACAACGTTTTTTTTGCTAAACGACAGCCATACCGCAGTACTTTTTATTTGCCCGTCGCTCGGATTTATATCGATGTTTTTGATTATGCCGGTGAGAACAAAGCGCCGACAGCGATCAGAAAATGGGTGAGACGTCTGAACGCGATCCATAAGCATTACGACACCCGGCATGTTCTGCTGTGGGAAGAGACGAACTATGCTTACAACATTCAGTCGCTGATCAACGACCTGCAATGCAGGATAAGCGATTGGCCTGATCCAGCACCAGACCGCAATGGCTTGCAATATCACAAACATGATGAGGCCGGAATCAGCGCGCGTAACGAGCGATCGCTTGCCGCAGCGCGCCAAGCATGCATGACAATGCTGATCGGTTCTGATCGCTGGGAAGCATTGCTGAGTAAACTGGCTGGGCTGCTGCCCCTGTATCGGCTATCCCATTCGAGTCATTTAAGCAATTGCGATGCGGTCGGAACGGCGATCACATCCGGTGTTATCAAAGGCCAGATACCCGCGACGTGCGCATTGCTTGCTCCACTGTCTGCGGCATACGAGCAGCGTTTGAGTGAGCTTGGTCACATTGATTTTGACGGGATGATAGCGCGGGCTACGAAGTATGTGAGAGAAGGGCGCTTTCAGGTGCCATGGCGGGACATCCTGATTGACGAGTTCCAGGATATTTCTTCACATCGCTATGGGTTGATTGCAGCTGTGCTTCATCAGCGGTCTGACCTGCGCCTGTTTTGTGTAGGTGATGACTGGCAGGCGATTTACCGCTTTGCAGGCAGCGATATCCGCTACACCACTCATTTTTCTGAACGCGTGCATCCACAATGCAGAATCGTGCCGTTAAGCTGCACCTTTCGATTTAGCCAGGCACTATGCGATATTAGCAGCCGGTTTCTGATGAAAAATCCATTTCAGAATGGCAAGCGATTGCAGGCCGCAAGTAAAGGCAATGCCAGAGTCGTGACGCTTGTCCGGCAGACAGATGGCGTAGACACCGTTCTTGCCAGGTTGCAGCAATCCACGGCAGGGTCATCCTCATTGCGGCGCCCATTACAGCAATCGTCGGTATGCCAAATGAAAACCAGTATATTGCTTCTCGCACGGTTTTCGCATCTGTTACCGGATCAGGTGCAATTGGCAGAATTTGCGAGGCGTTACCCTGCATTGCAAATCCAGTCAAGTACAGTGCATGCATCCAAAGGCCTGGAAGCCGACTATGTATGCATTCTGAATATGGAGCAGGGGGTCTATGGATTCCCTTCAGACAAAGCGATAGATCAGGTCAGGGAATATTTTTTACCTGAATCCGAAAATTTTGAATTTGCCGATGAGCGCAGGCTTTTTTATGTTGCTTTGACGCGCGCAAGAAATCATGTCTGGCTGATGGTGCCGGACGAAGCGGATAAAATATCGATTTTCGTCAAAGAGCTGCTACGGGATAACAGACGCCTGGTTAACGCGGACTACAGAGATTGCCTGAGCATCCCTGTAGTCCGGCGCAAGCCGGAACATGGCTTGATCGTCGAGTTCGGAGACGAACGGTCAACTGACCGGCAGAAACTCGCGATCTCCCGTGTAACTGACAAAATCAAGCGCCTGATGGTACGCATCTGAGTTGGCACAGAAAAAAAGAACCGTATCTCCTGAGTCCATATTGGCCAGAATCGCTTCCATTTCATCTTCCACGGGTTCGTCCTCAAGACCCAAACTCGCAATGTGAATCTGGCCGTCCTGCTCGAAACGGTCTTGAGGAACAATCTCAGGGATCTGATCAAAATCAACGGCAGCAACGACCAGGTAGATATCCAGCATCAGGTCGTTGACCTCTGCTGTGATCTGCACACCCTGATGCAACGCCCGAACAAGGCTTGTCTGAATACCGGGCTGGTTCATATGATTTACTGTGATAGCAAAGACGTAGGAGGTGGAGCATCGTCCGGGAGGGCGGGCGCACCTTGGTAGTGGCCCTGATGTACGCCACAGCCGGCGAGGGCGATAAGAATAGCAGACAGTGCTACGAATTTTTGCATGATAGGAGAATACCTGGATTGGGATGTGACGGGAATCGCTACAATATCATTGTAATACGAACTGGACGTTCCGATCCATGACAAGAAAGATTGTCCATATTGATATGGACGCATTCTATGCTTCTGTTGAACTGCGCGAGAATCCGCAACTAAAGGGCCTGCCGGTGGTGGTCGCCTGGGACAGTATTCGTTCTGTGATTGTGGCGGCCTCTTATGAAGCACGCAAATATGGCCTGCGTTCGGCCATGTCTGTCAGACGAGCCCGCGAACTGTGCCCACATGCTATTTATATCTCACCAAACTTTACCGTGTATCGCGAAGTGTCCCGGCAGATACGCGCGATTTTTATGCAATACACGGACAAGATCGAGCCCTTGTCACTTGACGAGGCTTATCTTGATGTTACCGTCAATCATCAAAACATTGCCTCTGCGACTGAAGTGGCTCGTCGGATTCGACAGGATATTTTTCTTCAGACATCGCTGACGGCGTCTGCGGGCATTGCCCCCAATAAGTTTCTTGCCAAAATTGCATCCGACTGGAATAAGCCAAATGGCATGTGTGTTATTCCTCCATCCCGTGTTGAGCAGTTCTTGCAGGATCTTCCACTAGAGAAAATACCCGGCGTTGGACGTGTAACGCTCGGGAAATTTCATCGCCTGCAAATGAAGACTGTCGGCGATCTGCGCTTGCGCAGCGAATGGGAGCTGTCCCATCATTTCGGCAAACATGGCAAGCGACTGTATGAACTGGCTCGTGGGATCGATTTGCGTGAAGTCGATGGAAACCAGGAGTCGCAACAGATCTCTACCGAAACAACCTTTGATCGAGATTTGCCTTATGACCAGTTGATGCCGCCACTGGATGCGATTGCAAAAAAATTGTGGGATCAGATTTTGCGCAAGCGCAAGTTTGGCCGTACCGTAACGCTCAAATTGAAAACAGCATCGTTTCGCATCGTGACCAGATCACAAACGTATTCAAGTCCGCTTTATTCGCTGGATGATCTTCGGCAGGCGGCTGCGGTACTCCTGGAGCGTGTGGAGAGTGAAAAACGCCGGATGCAATATCGTCTTATTGGTCTGGGCATCAGTACGTTTGCCGAGATTCAGGAAGAAGATACGCAGATGTCGTTAATTTAGATAGCAGGGTTTGCTGCCGCAGATGCATATTGCATAATGCGCCAGTGGTTACAGCGAATATACAAATGCCATTTCCGCCAGCTCTGAATCAAGGCAGGAAATGGCACTAACAAGCGTAACCGCTGTGGAGGAATTGGCCAAAGCAGTGGTTTCTTGCCGGCTCCCCAGTGACGGATATTGTTCAGATCGCCAGGATATTACGGCTTGAGTCTGTCTTTCAACCGTTTGGACAACTCGGACATATCGGCACGGCCGGCAAGCTTATGTTTGAGAATCGCCATTGCCTTACCCATGACTGCGGGGCCAGTGACTCCGTCAGCAGTGACCTGCGTAAGAGCGGCATCAACCGCCTCCTGGACTTCCTGTTCTGACGCTTCTTCAGGCAAAAATTCTTTCAGTACGTCGAGCTCGGCTTTTTCGGCTTCGGCTGTTTCCGTACGGCCAGCATTTTCAAACGCAGCAATGGATTCCTTGCGCTGCTTGACCTGCTTTTCGATGATGGCAAGTACCTGATCATTAGTCAATTCGATGCGGTCATCGATTTCTTTCTGTTTGATGGCAGCCTGCAGAAAGCGCAGGGTACCCAGTCTGGCAGTCTGTTTGGCGCGCATGGCCTCTTTAACTGCGTCAGATATTGCGACTTTAAGGGAAGACGACATGGATGGTTTCCGGAATGGTAAGATTAGAGTCATATATTATGGCATAACTTTTTCGGAGACATATATGACGGAAATAAACAGTTCCCAGATTCTTCTCCCGGAAGGTGAAGCGCATGGTCAGCTCTTCTATATACTGCATGATGAGAGCGGACAGGCTACCAATATGCCGTTTTTGCTGGGGGCCATTCGAACCGAATTTCCTGATGCGGTGATCCAGATGGCAACAATAGATCCAGGCGAAGATATGGCCTGGCTGACCGCCCAGGAAAGCGACCCGGATGCACAGACTGCGGCGCAGCTAGCCCCGCAGCTGGGTGCCGGGATACAGGCTCTTGAGCGGGCTATTCGAAACAGCCAGCACACCCACGGCGTGCTGAGTGAGGCAACCGCAGTGGTCGGAGTCGGACTGGCAGGTAATCTGGTGCTTGGACTGACGCTGCTGGAAGAGCCTGTGGCCGGCAGGCTGATTACATTCGGGGCAAAATTTCCGGCTTATCCGCTGGAACTCTCTCTGGATACCACCATCCATTTACTGCATGCTGACCGTGATATGACGGTGCCATCGAGCCAGGCACGTGAGGCGCATGACCGCATGGCCCAACTGCAGGCTGATGCCACGATTGATATCGCCATGAATTCCGGCGATTCATTCAGTGAAATCCTGATCGGGAAGATGTTTGAGCGATTGAAAACATGCGTCCCTTTGCGCTACTGGCGCTATGCTGGTGAGCAGGAAAGGGAAGAAGGCGAGGGGAGAAAACGGGATTCTGACGCGACGCTTCATTGAGACGCCAGCACGCTGGCAGGTGACACTGGCCACCCACCGGCTCAGAAAAATTAAAGCAGCGTTGGGTAATCCTGCTGCACCATGTGTCTGACACGTACAGCATCGGCAAAACGCGTCAAACCACCGTCAGCATTCAACAGTACAACGGCAACAGGGCGATGATCCATTTCAGTCATCATTACGAGGCAGTCTCCGGCCTCGCGGATATAACCCGTTTTGGATATCAGGATATTCCAGTTGCTATTGCGAATCAGGCGGTTCGTATTCCGGTAACGTTGCTCACGGCCATTGCTGGTCACGATTTCGTATTTATCACTAGTCGTGAATTCTCGAATCAGAGGTTGCTGATGGACCGACTGCATCAGACGCACCAGATCGCGAGG
Organism: Pseudomonadota bacterium; assembly: GCA_023389155.1. GTDB lineage: Bacteria > Pseudomonadota > Gammaproteobacteria > Burkholderiales > Burkholderiaceae_B > Advenella. The sequence continues at coordinate 166,505 of JAEWEV010000008.1, read as the reverse complement.
CGATGACACATTCTGGGGAGACAGACCAGTGGGTTCAACAAAGCGGGTGCGGGTCATGCCCAGCTGGCGCGCCTTGGCATTCATTTCACGGACGAAGGCATTCATGCCGCCTGGATAAGTGCGTCCCAGCGCATGCGCAGCACGGTTTTCAGAAGACATTAATGCAAGGTGCAGCAACTCCTTGCGTGTCAGCACGGTTCCTACCGACAGGCGGGAAGCAGATTTTTTTACGCGGTCTATATCATCAGCCGTGATCATGATCTGTTCGTTCATGTTCAGGTTTGCTGTGGTAATAATTAGCGCTGTCATCAGCTTGCTGATAGAGGCGATGGGCCGGATGACGTCGGCGTTTTTGGAATAGAGAACACGGTTATCGGTCAGATCAACCACAAAGGCGACCTGGGAGCGCACGATACCACCATTGTCAGCCTGGCCAACAACAGTACTGGCAAGCGGCAGGGCATCATAGGTGCGGCCGCTGTCGTCTTCCTGCGCGAAGCCGGAAACAGGTACAATAGAACCGGCAGATAGCACGACGGCCAGACACGCTGTCAGCGTTTTTCTGAAAAGTTTTTGCATAGGATCGTCACGAACAAATTGGATCAGGGTCAGCGCAATTATAAATAAAAATTCAAAAAAAATATATTTATTAATGGGTTAGGGACGATATCTAAATTCGATGTTAAGTCTCTGCTAGCACCAAAGACAATCAAGATGAGAGCGTATTGACAGAAAATGCACGATGTTATCAACAATGTCGTGCAAATTACCCTAATTCACACGAAGTTGTATCAAAACTTTTCAACACCTTTGCGACCCCTCCGTAGCGGGTAAATAAGCGGATTGCGTGGTTATTGCGCATGAGGACGGGCGAGGGCGATAAAATATCGCTTTCCTGTTCAGGTTATTTCTCATTATTCCGGTATTTATTGTGTCAGATACTCAACACCTACATCAGATTGCATACGGCAGCGCTGCCTTGACCCCCTTCAGGAAGGAACGCCTGCTCGCGTCGCTGGCCGAGGCCGGTATACCAGTCCAGGATGTCATTGCACGTTATGAGCATCATATTTTCACTCAGGGGCAAATGGTGCCACAGGATCAAACGCGTCTGGAGCAGCTCCTGACCTATGGTACAGCCATACGGGATCTGCCGGATGGCGATCAGATCGTGCTGCGTGTTCTGCCACGCCTGGGAACCATTTCTCCATGGGCAAGCAAGGCAACAGATATTGCACACAATTGCGGCCTGTCTGCGGTAAGACGTATTGAACGTGGCATTGAATACCGATTCGTGACAAAGAAGGGGCTATTGGGTGCAAAAAAGATTACACCAGAACAGGTCGAACAGATAGCATCGTTTGTTCATGATCGCATGACAGAGCAGGTTGTCGATTCGGCGTTTGATGCCTCTGTGTTGATGAAAACCCTGCCAGGCAAACCCCAAACCCAGATCCCGGTACTGGCGCAGGGCAAAGCAGCGCTTGATCAGGCCAATCAGAAGCTGGGGCTGGCGCTTTCTCCTGTAGAGATCGACTATTTGCTTAAATCGTTTACGGACCTGGGCAGAGATCCCACCGATGTAGAACTGATGATGTTCGCCCAGGCCAATAGTGAGCATTGTCGTCATAAGATTTTCAACGCAAGCTGGGAAATAGACGGCGAGAAGCGTGAAGACACCCTTTTTGGCATGATTCGCAAAACACATGCAAGTCAACCGAAAGGCACTGTCGTTGCCTATTCCGATAACGCGGCAGTCATGGAAGGCGGGGATGCCAGCCGGTTTTTCGCGGGTTTTGATGGCAATACCCAGACCACGGAAGCGCCAAAATATGGCAGTCAGACCCGTTTGACTCACACGCTAATGAAGGTTGAAACGCATAACCATCCGACGGCGATTGCGCCGTTCCCTGGAGCGGCTACCGGTGCCGGCGGCGAAATTCGGGATGAAGGTGCAACGGGTCGAGGTTCCAAGCCTAAGGCGGGACTTACCGGTTTTACGGTCTCCAATCTGAATCTGCCCGGCATCCGCGAAGCACGAGAGGCTGTGCCTTATGGTCTGCCGGAACGCATTGCCAGCCCGCTGGATATCATGATCGAAGGCCCTATCGGCGGTGCGGCGTTCAATAATGAATTTGGACGCCCGAATCTGCTGGGCTACTTCCGTACTTTTGAGCAGACTGTCGACGGCGTGCGCTGGGGTTATCACAAGCCGATCATGATCGCCGGCGGCCTAGGTAGCATAGACGCCGCCCTGACCCACAAGAATGTGATTCCCGGCGAAGCGCTATTGATTCAACTGGGTGGTCCCGGAATGCGCATCGGGATGGGGGGTGGCGCTGCCTCTTCCATGAGCGCCGGAGCCAATAGCGCACAGCTGGATTTCGACTCCGTGCAGCGCGGCAATCCGGAGCTTGAACGCCGTGCACAGGAAGTCATTGACCGTTGCTGGCAGCTCAAGGAAGACAATCCCATTATCGCGATTCATGATGTCGGAGCCGGTGGGCTGTCCAATGCCTTTCCGGAACTGGTGAACGACGCAGGAAGGGGAGCCATTTTTGATTTGCGGCAGGTCCATCTTGAAGAATCGGGTATGTCTGCAGCAGAAATCTGGAGCAACGAAGCGCAGGAGCGCTATGTGTTGGCGATCCTGCCGGAGGATCTGCCTCGTTTTGAAGTGATTGCTGCCCGGGAACGTTGTCCGTTCGCCGTGGTTGGCGTGACAACAACGGATCGGCATTTGAAAGTTTCCGATGGCGAGGGTCTGCCAGGCCTGACAGAAACCTCAACAATTCACAATAGCGAGGCGCCCGCTCCGGTTGACGTGCCGATGGATGTGATCCTGGGTAAATTGCCCAGGATGCATCGTCAGGCAAGTCATCAGTCGCGTAAGCTGACAGAGATGGATGTCACAGGGCTGGACCTGGCTGATTTATCTCTGCAGGTCATGCGACACCCAACCGTTGCCAATAAATCGTTTCTGATTACCATCGGCGATCGTACAGTCGGCGGCCTGTGCTCACGGGATCAGATGGTAGGACCATGGCAGATTCCAGTGGCCGACTGCGCAGTTACCCTTGCCGATTATGAATCGATTCGCGGCGAAGCCATGGCGATGGGCGAGCGTACGCCGTTGGCTATTGGTAATGCGCCGGCTTCGGGGCGCATGGCCGTTGCCGAGGCGCTGACCAACCTGGTTGCCGCGGACGTGGCAGCGCTGGAGGATATTAAACTGTCAGCAAACTGGATGGCTGCCTGCGGTTTTGAGGGGCAGGATGCCGATCTGTTTGATACGGTCAGCGCGGTGTCTGAGTTATGCCAGGAAATCGGACTGTCCATTCCCGTTGGCAAGGATTCACTCTCCATGCGCACCCGCTGGGAAGCGGACGGAGAATCGCGCGAAGTCGTCGCACCCGTCTCGCTCGTTGTCTCTGCATTTGCGCCAGTGACTGACGTACGTAAAACGCTGACGCCACAGCTGGTCGCCGATCAGGGCGAAACGGCGCTGATACTGCTTGATCTGGGTCAGGGGAAACAGCGACTGGCTGGCTCCGTGCTATCCAATGTCATTGATCAGTATGGTTCTGCCGTTCCCGATATTGATGATCCCGTGCTGCTCAGAACGTTTTTTCTTACTATTCGTTCTCTGGTTGACCGTGGTCTGATTCTCGCCTATCACGATCGTGCTGATGGTGGTCTGCTGGCGACGGTGGCTGAAATGGCTTTTGCCGGACATGTAGGGGTGTCTGTCAATCTGGACATGCTGACGTTTGACGAAACCTCTGCTGATTGGGGAGATTATAAAATCCGCCCCGAACAGGTCGCTGTGCAACGTGATGAATTGACGGTGAAGGCACTGTTCAATGAAGAGGCAGGCGCAGTCATTCAGGTACGGGCGGCACAGCGCGATGAAGTGCTGCAGGCGCTGCGTGAAGCCGGCCTTTCTCGAATTTCAAATGTGATTGGTGCGCCGAATGCATCGGATCAGATCGAATTCTATCGTGACGGGCGTCGTATCTTTGGCCTGGATCGTGTGGAACTGGGTAAAGCCTGGAGTCAGGTGACATACGAAATCATGAAGCGCCGTGATAATCCGTCCAGTGCACTTGCCGAATTTGAACACTGGGATGATCGTGAAGATCCGGGACTCAATGCCGTGATCGGATTCGATCCCCAGGAGCTGATTGCCGCACCGTATATTTCAAATGGCATACGTCCGAAGATCGCCATACTGCGCGAGCAGGGCTGCAACAGCCATGTCGAAATGGCTTGGGCTTTCGATACCTGCGGCTTTGACGCGTACGATGTACATATGACCGATCTGCTTTCGGGACGTACGAATCTTGCAGGTTTCCAGGCAATGGTTGCGGTCGGTGGGTTCAGTTATGGCGATGTGCTGGGGGCCGGGGAAGGGTGGGCCAGGACGATTCGATACAACGCAACCCTGGCGGAACAGTTCGCTGCATTTTTTGCCCGACCCGATGTGCTTGCTCTGGGCGTTTGCAATGGGTGCCAGATGCTTGCTACCCTGGCTGACATGATTCCCGGTGCTCAGGCATGGCCGCGCTTTACTTACAACCAGTCAGCCAAGTATGAAGCCCGCCTAAGCCTGGTGGAAATCGGCGAGTCTCCTTCTCTGTTCTTTACAGGTATGCAGGGCAGCCGTTTGCCCATCGCTGTAGCTCACGGTGAGGGGTATGCGGATTTTGGTGTGCAGGGCGTTATCAACGCGGTGCAGACAGCGCTCAGATATGTATCAGGCAAGGGTTTCGTGACAGAAGCCTATCCTGCCAATCCTAACGGCAGCCCACAGGGCATTGCTTCGGTGACGACGGCCGACGGGCGATTCACAATCATGATGCCTCATCCCGAACGGGTCACGCGCAATGTCATGATGTCCTGGCATCCCGAAAAATGGGGTGAACAGGATAGTGGCGGTGACTACACGCCGTGGATGCGCATGTTCATGAATGCGCGGGTGGCACTGGGGTAGTCCGACACAGGCGCGCAGGAATTTTCCCGCGCCTGCTGAAACCGGGTTGATTCGCTCCGAGCGCAAGCGTATAATTTTGCTTTGCGCCCGGAGTTATTTCATGCGTCTCATTCAAAAAGCGCTTACCTTTGACGATGTTCTTCTGGTACCCGCGTACTCAAATGTGTTGCCACGCGACACGTCTCTCAAAACCCAGCTAACTCGAAATATTACGCTGAATATCCCCCTGGTCTCAGCGGCTATGGATACCGTTACCGAGGCACGCCTAGCGATTGCGATGGCTCAGGAAGGTGGCATCGGGATCATTCACAAGAACATGACTGCCGACGAGCAGGCCGCAGAAGTGGCTCGCGTCAAACGGCACGAGTTCGGCATTGTGATTGATCCGGTTTCCGTCACTCCCGATATGAAAGTGCGGGATGCCATTGCTTTGCAGAAACGGCATGGCATATCCGGCCTGCCGGTGGTAGATAATGGCAAGCTTGTTGGTATCGTTACCAATCGCGATTTGCGCTTTGAAGATCGCCTGGATGTTCCGCTGACCTCTGTGATGACGCCCAAAGAGCGGCTCATTACCATGCACGAAGGCAGCACGCTTACTGAAGCCCAGGCCCTGATGCACAAGTATCGCCTGGAGCGGGTTCTGATTGTCAACGACGATTTCGAACTGCGTGGCCTGGCCACGGTCAAGGATATCGTTAAGAATACTGAACACCCTAACGCCTGCAAAGACGAATTCGGTCAATTGCGCGTTGGTGCAGCCGTTGGCGTAGGTGAGGGCACCGAAGAGCGTGTCCGCAAACTGGCCGCGGCCGATGTGGATGTGATTATTGTCGACACGGCCCATGGTCACTCTCAGGGTGTGCTGGATCGGGTTCGCTGGGTCAAGCAGAATTTCCCCGACATTGATGTCATTGGTGGCAACATCGCTACCGCCGAAGCTGCGAAAGCACTGGTTGAGGCGGGTGCCGACGGCGTCAAGGTAGGGATTGGTCCCGGTTCCATCTGCACCACCCGTATTGTGGCTGGCGTGGGCGTTCCGCAGATTACTGCCATTTCCGACGTCGCCAAGGCGCTCGAGGGTACCGGCGTGCCGCTGATTGCCGATGGCGGAATCCGTTATTCCGGCGATGTATCCAAAGCCTTGGTAGCCGGCGCGTTTGCCTGCATGATGGGTGGCATGTTCGCCGGTACTGAGGAAGCCCCCGGCGAAGTAGTGTTGTTCCAGGGGCGTTCGTATAAATCGTATCGCGGTATGGGCAGTCTGGGTGCGATGGAGCAGGGTTCTGCTGATCGCTACTTCCAGGACCCCGCAAATAACGCCGATAAACTGGTACCCGAGGGAATTGAAGGCCGGGTGCCCTACAAAGGTAGCGTACTGGCTATTATTTACCAACTGGTTGGCGGTATTCGCGCTTCCATGGGGTATTGCGGATGCGCCACTATCGATGACATGCGTACCATCCCTCAATTTGTAGAAATTACGTCTGCCGGTGTTCGTGAATCTCACGTCCACGATGTGCAGATTACGAAGGAAGCACCGAACTATCGCGCCGAATAAGGCGTATTAGCGCGACAGGGTATCGTGACTTTGTAAAAGACATGAGTCTTGCACGGGGAGATATCCGATATGTCGTACTAACGTTCTAAAGAAGACGGCAGTAGGCACAAGACAATGTCTGAACCTGCTGCCGGTAGCCCGGTTCCTGTCTGAGCAGGCCCGGGTTTTTGTTTGTCGGCACAAAAGACGGGTGGACGGGTGGAAAATCTGTGTCGTCTGAATCCGGACAGTTGCAATATTGGCGGGTTGTTTGATGGCCATGTTTGTAGCATCACACCACCATTTATTTTGAGGCCAGTTCCAGCAGTTTTTGTGCAAGCTGTTCGGGTATTAATACGGGCGCCGAATGCGAGCTGGCAACCTGATCAAACCTCCAGTCCGGCTGAGATTGAACCCAGGCGTGTGCGGCCGCTACCGGTTTATATTCAGGTTCTGTGCATGCCAGATAACATTTGTTCACACCCGATGGGACAATCGCGTCAATGCTCAGTCGCGAGCTGTAGCTATTGAGTGGATGGGGAGTAAGTTTGTCACGAACGAGGGAATATGCTGCATGATCTGTCGGAATGCCCAGATGCACCGGATCGGGTGCAGGAATACCCCATCCCCCATGCTTTTCTGCGGCATGACGAAGAGACAGAATGACCTTTTCGGGAAGCGTGTCAAACGTCGACTGGCCCGGATTCAGCAGAAAGGCATCCAGGTAGATAAGACGGTTTATCTGTTCAGGTATGCGCCCGGCTACGGCTGTAATAACCGGCCCTGCAAAGCTATGACCGACCAGGATCACATCCGTAAGTCCCGCAGAGTGTGCCGGTTCCGCGTTTTCTGAATATGTTGTTGTCGTCGCTACTTGCTGAGCCATTTCATGTGTCGATTGTCCGCTAGTGTTGCGCTTGTCATCTGAATCGGAATCCGACAGCTGACCCGGATGGCTGAGTGGCGAAGCATCCCGCTGAGGGGCCAAAGATTCAGCCGATTGCGGATGTAATATCGCCTGCTCAATATCATCAATGAAGGTATCCAGTGTCACATCCGCTGAAAGCAGATCGGCCCGTTCGCCCAGGCCAGTCAGCGTTGGGGTGTAGACAACGTGTCCCTGTTCACGCAGGCACGCTGCCACTTGCTGCCATACCCATGCACCGTGCCATGCGCCGTGAACCAGCATAAAACACTTGCCAGGGCCATGAACGGCGGGCGGGGCTAAATGGCTTGAATTTGTCATGAAAAAGTCACCTGTAGCGAAGGACGTGTGAAGAACGATCTGCCCCGGCATGAGAGGGGCGATACAGCAGCAATGGGCTAATCCGGCAGCCTATGTCAGCCCTGGGGCCGGACAGCGAAAGGTTGCATCTTGCATACAAGCGCAATTCGGCCGGTTTTGGGCGTTACAGCCATTATAATGTCGACTTCTTATTTTTTCTTTTGTCCTCAGGCGAATATAGCATGCATCAGCGGATTCTGATTCTCGATTACGGTTCACAGGTTACCCAACTCATTGCGCGGCGAGTGCGCGAAGCGGGGGTGTTTTGTGAAATTCATCCAGGAGATGTTGATGCGGCTTTTCTGAAGGAGCAGCAGGGCCTGGGCCTAAAGGGCATAATACTGTCGGGCAGTCACTCTTCTGCCTACGACGAAGCATCGCTCAAAGTTCCGCAGCAGGTGTTTGAACTGGACGTGCCCGTACTGGGAATCTGTTACGGTATGCAGGCCATGGCTTTGCAGCTTGGCGGCAAAGTTAGCTGGTCGGATCATCGCGAATTTGGTTATGCCGAAGTGCGCGCCCATGGCCACACCGCGTTGCTGAATGAAATATCCGACTTCGTTACGCCAGAAGGTCACGGCATGCTCAAGGTCTGGATGAGCCATGGTGACAAGGTTACCGAACTGCCAGAAGGCTTTGTGCTGATGGCATCCACGCCTTCCTGCCCCATCGCCGGCATGGCAGACGAAACCCGTCATTTCTACGGTCTGCAATTTCATCCCGAAGTGACACATACGACTCAGGGACGCGCCATCCTGAACCGGTTTGTCAATGAGATTTGCGGCTGCAGTAACGACTGGAACATGCCCGATTATGTTGAAGAAGCCGTCGCCCGGATTCGCGAGCAGGTTGGAACAGACGACGTGATTCTGGGTTTGTCGGGCGGGGTAGATTCGTCTGTAGCGGCTGCGCTGATTCACAAGGCAATTGGTGACCAGCTTACCTGCGTCTTTGTCGACCATGGTCTGCTAAGGCTTAACGAAGCCGAGCAGGTCATGACGATTTTTGGTGAACATCTGGGTGTGAACGTAATTCATGTGGACGCCACTGATGCCTTCATGAGCAAGCTGGCCGGTGAAGCCGATCCCGAAAAGAAACGTAAGATCATCGGCCGTGAATTTGTGGAAGTATTCCAGGAAGAGGCCGGCAAACGCAAGAGCGCTCGCTGGCTGGCACAGGGCACCATTTATCCCGACGTGATTGAATCGGCCGGCGCCAAAACCGGCAAGGCGGTAGCTATTAAATCCCACCACAACGTGGGCGGATTGCCTGAAACACTGAATCTTAAGTTGCTGGAACCTCTGCGGGAGCTGTTCAAGGACGAAGTCCGCGAGTTGGGACTGGCACTAGGCCTGCCTCACCACATGGTGTATCGTCATCCATTCCCCGGACCGGGGCTGGGCGTGCGTATTCTGGGCGAAGTCAAAAAGGAATACGCAGATCTGCTGCGCAAGGCTGACGCCATTTTCATCGAAGAATTGCGTAATGCCACAGACGAAGCGTCCGGCAAGTCCTGGTACGATCTGACTTCCCAGGCGTTCGCTGTTTTTCTGCCGGTCAAGTCGGTAGGGGTGATGGGGGACGGCCGTACGTATGACTATGTGGTGGCGTTGCGCGCGGTAGAAACCTCCGATTTCATGACCGCCGACTGGGCGCAATTGCCATACTCGCTGCTGGCGCGCGTATCCTCTCGTATTATTAATGAGGTTCGCGGCATCAATCGCGTCGTCTATGACGTGTCCAGCAAGCCACCAGCAACGATCGAGTGGGAGTAAGGGCGATCTCTAACTAATTGATTATGTTGGATTAAATAAAACCCATTGATAATGCGTTCTGCACTATCAATGGGTTTTTTCATGGTATGTAAGAAGCATCCGACAATAATGGCATCCCGATGCCATAAGGTGGTTTTTGCTTGGCCCATGGTATCGAGCCGAAGTCGTGTTTTTGCTTCTTTTGCCAATTTATTTCGCTTGCTCAGCTCCGATTCTGGACGGTGAGCGCAGGGCCGACTCTACCCGGAAGATCAGATTGACTACGAAGCTAGTCGCTTTTGTAACCCTTGGAGCGATAAGTCGGCGAATTGGTCAGTCCCGCCTTGATGAGGGCGATACTGCCTGCGGAGCGCGGCGATCGTGGAACGGTGCTTGGGGACCGAATGCGTGCTCAGCGAATCTTTCACCTATCAGCCTGTGACTGGCGGCGTTGGGGTGAAGCCGATCAGGAAGCGGCAGCCGGTCATGATCATGATCTCCGTAAAGGGTGCGACCATTCAAATAATGAATGTGCGGATCATCTTTTCTGCGCTCCGCGACGATATTCTCCAGGGTGTCACGAATGACGGCAAGTGTCAGCTTCCCAACTGCCACCTCGTTAGCATTGCCTGTGGCTCGGAACTTGAGCGTGCCGTCCGAGAGATCGGGAGCGCTGGGACCGGGGGTATCCTCATGAATCGGGCAGAGGATTGGCGACACCAGCAGCAGAGGGGTAGCAGGATGACCTTCACGAATGGTGTCGAGGAAACCATGAACCGCCGGACCGAAGGCACGCAGCCGCATCAGGTCCATGTTGACGATGTTGATGCCCAGCTTGAGGCTGATGAGATCCGCCGATTGATCTCTTATCATGCGTGCTAGAAAGGGATCGAGCAGCGCACTGCCTCCCAAGCCTAGATTCAGTAGATCGACTCCGGCCTGGAGCGCCGCGACTGCTGGCCATGTACCACTTGGATGCACCGCGTTCGATCCGTGGCTGATCGAGCTACCATGATGTAGCCAGAGCCGCCGGATCGACGCTTTGGCTGGCTTAACCGGCGCATCGGTATAAAGCGCTACAAGCTGCGCTGCTTCGTTGTGGGGCAGCCAGATTTCCACATGTTTTAGGCCGCCCGGGAGATCAGAAAATCGTAGCCGACCGGGCACTCCCGGCACCATTTCCGCAGATGAATTAGCGTCTGCTGCCCGTTTCGCTACGTCAATGCGCAGAATATTACCGTTAGCAATGCTGCCTTGCCGAGCCAATGCTCCGTCAATCACGAGGTCATAGATGCCATCGGGGGAAGGTGGCATCCCTACATACACGCGCTTTGTCGGCAACGCTAGCAATTCGATCACAGTGGAGGCGGTTTCAAAACATATCCGCACACCTGACGGCTGCTCTTCGGCCATGGAAAGCTGCTGGTCTGGCCACTGCGATCTCGCCCAAGCAGGCAAGCGATGGGGAAGTACACCGTGTGGTGTTTCGTCAATCTCTACCGCACCGCGCACCATTGCAGCGGTAATCGGAGTGCGATGTGACAGCGAGGATGCATTTGTCATCGCAAGTCCTTTCATCATAGTTTCTTTAATTAAATACTTGACTTGCTCGATAACGATCGAAGCATCGCATCGAGAGTTTCAAACGCTACCTGCCATGTGTCTTCAGGCGTTGGCTGGCTGTGATCGAAGCCACCCGCTGCTTCGAGCGTAGAGAAGCCCAGAAAGACACTTCCGAGCAGGCGAATGGCGTGTACTTGAGCAAGCTCGCCGAGCATGTAGCCTCTAAGAGACGATCGCATCAGTTGCGCAATCTTGACGCCGCCGCTTCGCGCTGCCATTTCTGCATCAAGGGGATACCGCGCAGCGACGAAAAGGCCCGGATGTTGTCTGGCGAAATCACGATGAGCATTAGCGAGGGCCACGACCGCTTCCTTGCCGGACCGACCCGCGATGGCCTGAGCAATGTCATCTGCCAGACGGTCCAGCGCTAGAAGCGCAATACCTTTCTTTAACTCATCGATGCTCGCGAAATGGGAATAGAGACTTGCCGTTTTGACGCCGACGACCTTGGCAAGAATTGTTGGCGTTACAGCATCGAACCCAATTTCGTCTGCCAACTTCGCGCCTGCCTCGATGAGACGATCCATCGTCAAGCCTATGCGAACCATCACTGCTCCTTTGCTTATTATGATAGTATTATGCCTAATGGCATTAGTAACGTCAATCTATTTATGGCAGGGCCTGCGCTAAGCCACAGCATGAAAATGAATGATGAAGAACGCAGATCTGATAGCCTTCTGATCGGTTTCGGTCACACGCCGAAACTGTTCATCTGGCTAACGACGCCATCCACATTGGTGGTCGTCTGAAGGTGGACGAACGTATTGAGCTATATAAGGCAGTTCTGCCGATCGCTCGTTGACTGTAGGCCAAACTTCTGGATAACTGCAACGCCACGACCAGCAAATAGCGGTTTTCCCACGATGACAGGATAAAATACCGGCATGCTGAACCCAAAATCTGCCTGACTCCCGCAAAATATGAAAGCCACTGAGCTCAAGCATGCCGAATTTATGGGCCTGGCCCTGCAACAGGCACAACTGGCCTACGACCTTGGTGAAGTGCCGGTTGGGGCCGTTGCTGTCGATTCCTTCGGGAAAATACTGGGAACAGGGTACAATAGAACGATTACAGATCGGGACCCCACCGCACACGCTGAAATCATCGCGCTGCGTCAGTGCGGACGCGATATGGACAATTACCGGCTTCCCGGCATTACCCTGTACGTGACACTGGAACCTTGCATCATGTGCATGGGCGCCATTACACATGCAAGAGTCAGCCGGGTGGTCTACGGTGCGGCAGACCCGAAAACCGGTGCCTGTGGCAGCGTAATCGCAGTGCAGGAAAATAAACAACTTAATCATCACACCGTCATTGTGTCCGGCGTGATGAAAACGGAATGCGGCCAGTTGCTTCGCCGTTTTTTTCAGGAACGCAGGAAACCGTCACCATGAGCAATGCTTCTTCCCATGGCAAAAAGGGCAGTATTCAGGAAAAACTGAACGACGCTCAGATTCTTTTCGATGAAGCAGATGATGTTGCTTATCAGCCGGCACGCTACACAAAGAAGCTGCAAATCTATACTTTGTCGCCTTCCGGTTATGTTCAGGACCCGCAGATTTTGGAACGTGCAGTCAGCAACCTGAAGCAGTCCAGTGTGAAGGTGACTGTTGACAAGGCGGCACTGCGACAGGACATGCGCTTTGGCGGTAATGATGAAGATCGGCTTGCGGCCATCGCGCGCGCGGCCAAGCATCAGAGTGGCATCGTGATGCCAACCCGGGGCGGCTATGGCCTGAGCCGGATTCTGCACCGCATCGACTGGAAGTTGATCGAACGCAATCCAAAGCGCTATGTCGGATTCAGTGACTTTACGGCGTTCAATCTGGCGCTGCTTGCGAAAACTGGCATGACCAGCTTCACCGGCCCGAATATGCTTGATTTTGGCAGGGAAACGGTCGATGAACTCACTTATGACATTTTTCTGGAGGTCATGCACGGTGAGCTGGAAATTCTCAGTTTCGAATCGGAAGGTTCGGATGCGGTCGATACTCGAGGTACGCTGTGGGGCGGCAATCTGGCCATGATCGCCTCACTGGTCGGCACGCCTTATCTGCCGAAAATCAAAAATGGCATCCTGTTTCTGGAAGACGTTGGAGAGTACCCATTCCGTGTTGAACGGATGCTGACCCAGTTACTGCACGCTGGCATACTTGCTCGTCAAAAGGCGATCGTGCTGGGTCACTTCACCGAGTATAAGCTCAGTGCACAGGATAAGGGTTTCGACGTGCCCGAAGTGGTACGCTGGTTGAGAGCCAATACCGGCTTGCCGGTAGTTCCGGGTCTGCCATACGGGCATGGCGATGTGCGGGTGACCCTGCCTATTGGCAAAAAAGTCGGCTTGGCGACAGAAGCGGGCATGGCTTATCTCGTGATTGATGATCACCACCACGATCATCATCATTGATAATCCCCCGGCACCACAAGGTGCGAGCAGATACGAAGAACGCGTTCGGCAGTCAGGAACGCGTTTAGCATTTTTTATAACTCCCATTCAAGGCATCAAAGACAGTCGTGATTTCTACCGCTAATTTAACCATCCAGTTCGGTCCCAAACCCCTTTTTGAAAACGTCAGTGTCAAGTTCGGCGGCGGCAACCGCTATGGCCTGATCGGTGCAAACGGATCGGGCAAATCCACGTTCATGAAAATAATTGGCGGCGATCTGGAGGCGTCTTCCGGTAACGTGTCACTTGACCCGGGCGTCCGGCTGGGCAAGTTGCGTCAGGATCAGTTTGCATTTGAAGACATGCGCGTGCTGGATGTGGTAATGATGGGCCACACCGAAATGTGGCAGGCCATGCATGAACGCGATGCCATCTATGCCAACCTGGAAGCGACCGACGACGATTACATGCGGGCTGCGGAACTCGAGGCAAAGTTTGCCGAGTATGATGGCTATACCGCAGAAGCGCGCGCGGGAGAACTGCTGCTTGGCCTGGATATTCCCGTGGAGCAGCACAACGTTGCGATGCGTGAGATTGCGCCGGGATGGAAACTGCGTGTTCTGCTGGCTCAGGCACTATTTTCGAATCCTGATGTTCTGCTTCTTGATGAACCCACCAACAATCTGGATATCAATACAATCCGCTGGCTCGAAGGTGTGCTCAACGGCTATCAAAGTACCATGATTATCATCAGCCATGATCGGCATTTCCTGAATCAGGTGTGTACGCATATGGCCGATCTGGATTATGGCGAGATCCGTCTGTATCCGGGAAACTATGATGACTACATGCTGGCCTCGACGCAGGCACGGCAGCGTCTGGTATCGGACAATGCCAAGGCCAAGGAACGTGTGGCAGAACTTCAGGACTTTGTTCGTCGCTTCTCTGCAAACAAATCCAAGTCTCGCCAAGCCACATCGCGTCTGAAACAGATCGACCGAATCAAGGCCGATACGGTCGAGGTCAAGCCGTCGTCACGCCAAAATCCATATATCCGTTTTGAACAGAGCAAACCATTGCATCGGCTGGCTGTGACGGTAGAAAAAGTCAGCAAGGCCTACGACAAGCCAGTGATCAGCAACTTTTCGGCCATGATCGAAGCAGGGCAAAAGATTGCCATCATTGGAGCCAACGGGGTGGGTAAAACCACCTTGCTGCGACTGTTTGCCCAGGACCTGGACGCAGATTCCGGTTCCATAAAATGGTCTGAAAATGCGGATATCGGCTATATGCCGCAAGATGTATCTGATGACTTCAAAAAGCACGTTAACGTGTTTGACTGGATGGGCGAACACCGCAAGCCCGGCGATGAAGACCAGGCGATCCGCTCGGTGCTTGGGCGTTTGCTGTTTTCAGCCGATGATATTGTCAAGGACGTTCCCGTATTGTCGGGTGGTGAAAAAAACCGGATGACCTTTGGCAAGCTGATGCTCGGACGTCACAACGTCCTTCTGATGGACGAACCCACCAATCACCTGGATATGGAGTCCATCGAATCGCTGCAGTTTGCGCTGGAAAAATTTGCCGGAACCCTGATTTTTGTTTCGCATGACCGGGAATTTGTCTCCGGGCTTGCTACGCGAATCATTGAAATCATGCCCGACGGTACCCTGAATGACTATCAGGGTGGATATGACGACTACCTGAGTTCCCGCGGTATTGAGGAGTAGGGAGGCCCGCGCCATGGCCGAATTGTTTTCGACCCTGACGGCTGCATGCAGTTTTGAAGAAGAAATCAAAAAGAGTCGCTTCATTGCCCACGCGGCCCCGGCAAGCACAGCTGAAACGGCGCTGTCTTTTTTCGCATCCGTGGCCGATCCGCAAGCAACGCACAATTGCTGGGCCTATAAAACTGCAGGTGGCTATCGGTTCAATGATGACGGAGAGCCTGGCGGAACCGCCGGACGGCCGATTCTGCAGGCGATCGAAGGAAAAAGACTGAATAACGTCGCAGTCCTGGTGATACGCTATTTTGGTGGCACCAAACTGGGTACGGGCGGGCTTGTCAGGGCCTACGGCGGGTGTGCGGCAAAATGCCTGGATACCGGGTCAAAAGTGCTGATTGTGCCATCGGAAACAGTGCAATGCACCTGCAATTACTCTGATGCGGAGCGGGTTAAAGTTCGTCTCGAACAGGCAGGCGCTGTGATAAGCGATGAAAACTACTTGTCCGACGGCGTCGTTTGGACCTTGACGGTGCCCAGCAGCGAATTTGCCGCTGTGCGAGAGATCTACACCGATCAGACAAAAGGAAAGGGACAGTGGACTGTCCCTTGAGATCGGTTTGCCTGAAAGAGAACTGCTCGCCACAGGCACGGTAGCATCGCATCCAATGCGTGGTCGAGCAATGCAGTCCAGCGATTCTGGTTGGCCACGCGGACCGGATGTCACGCAGTACTCTGACCCGCGCCATTACATCTGAATTAGCCTGAGTTTGTCAAAAAAATGATTTCATCGTTACAGGCCAGATCAACGGTCAGGCGTTTTCTTCTGCGGCCTTGGCTTCGGCTGTCGCGATTTCCTGATGCACTTTTTCCATATCAACGGCCTGAACTTTCTCGAGTAGTTCATCCAGCTGACCAGGACTGAGTGCGCCAGCCTGTGAGAACAGCATCACACGTTCGCGAAATACCATCAGCGTCGGGATGGAGCGGATGCCCAGTGCCCCCGCCAGTTCCTGCTGCTCTTCGGTGTTGACCTTGGCGAACTCGATACCTGGATGCGCTTCTGCCGCTTTCTCAAAGGTAGGTGCGAATTGACGGCAAGGGCCGCACCAAGGTGCCCAGAAATCAATAATCAGAGTGTTATCCTCTTTGATGGCTTGCTGGAACGTGTCTTTTGTCAGTTCGGTGATGGGCATGATGGTTTCTCCAGATTGGGTTGTAGGCTGTCTTTGTATCGAATGTCGTTATACTGAATATAGAGACAGTGACCTTGGATTACTAGTTGAATATTTTTATTGAATTCATTATGAATGCCTATGGCTCATAAGTGTAATTCAATTGTTAACGATATAAACCTGAACGTAAAAGAAAACCGCAAGCATGACGCTCGCGGTTTTCGTTAGGCGATACTCTTGTTTTGATGCCTGGGTGCGATCCCCACCGGTTCGGGAAAGACACACTCCGCAGGCAGTCAATGCTGCGATTACTCGAGTGCGAATCGCAGGATGAACAGGAAGGCGATAATCAGTGTTGCAATATGAATCTCACGGAAACGCCCCGTGAATGTTTTAATGACCACATAGCTGATGAAACCAAAGGCGATTCCTTCTGCAATCGAATAGGTGAATGGCATCATGATGGCCGTCAGTGCGGCGGGAATGGCGTTGGTGAAATCGTTCCATTCGACCTCGACCAGTTCCCTGACCATCAGGCCGGCTACGTAGAGCAGGGCAGGCGCTGTGGCATAGGAAGGCACAACTCCGGCCAGCGGTGCGAAAAACAGGCAAAGCAGGAACAGAGCCCCTACAACCAATGCTGTCAGGCCAGTGCGCCCGCCCGCCTGTACGCCAGCGGCACTTTCTACAAAAGCAGTCGTGCTACTGGTTCCCAATGCGGAACCAGCAAGAATGGCAGTGCTGTCGGCAAACAGGGCACGCCCAAGACGGTTTGGCTTTCCCTCCGGTAACAGATTGGCGCGACGGGCCACGCCAATCAAGGTCCCCGTGGCATCAAAAATTTCTACCAGTACAAAAACCAGAATAATATGCAGAAAGCCCTGATTCAATACCCCGGCAATATCCAGTTGCATAAAAGTGGGGGCAATGCTCGGAGGGGTCGATACGATGCTGGTGATGGGTGCGCTGAGACCGAGCAATGCCGACAGAATAGTCACCACCAAAATACCTATCAGAATCGCACCCTTCACGCGCAGGGTGTCCAGGCACGCGATAATGAAAAAGCCCAGGATGGCCAGCAGAACGGTGGGGGATTTCAGGTCACCCTGCGCAACGAGTGTTGCCTCGTTACCTACGACAATTCCGGCAGATTTAAGGGCAATCAATGCGAGGAACAGGCCGATGCCGGCCACGATGGCTGAGCGCAGAGACTTGGGAATACCTTCGATAAGCCACTTGCGTATTCCGGTCGCTGACAGAATCAGAAAGATGACGCCGGAAACAAAAACGGCGCCCAGCGCCTGTTGCCACGAGTAGCCCATGGCACCTACGACGCCGAAGGCAAAAAAGGCATTCAGGCCCATGCCCGGTGCCATCCCTATCGGCCAGTTGGCCAGGAAGGCCATAATCAGACATCCCAACGCAGCGGCCAGGCAAGTTGCGACAAATACTGCGCCTTTGTCCATGCCCGTGGTACCCAGAATATCGGGGTTCACGAAAATGATGTAAGACATCGTCAGGAAGGTCGTCAGACCGGCAAGAATTTCCGTACGGATATTCGTGCCATGCTCCCTGAGCTTGAACAATGATTCCAGCATGAACATAGCTCCTAAAAATACTGATACATGTGTACAATTGCAACTTTAGCGTATTCTTTACAATTAATGACCCAGACGCATTGCGCGATATCCGTAAAAACCCCATAACGTCTTTAATCTGCAACATTCCATCCTGCAAAGCGGCGTCCTGACCGCACTCCTATTCGGATCGGTCATGCGCAATACGCTGTTGGGCGGGTTTCAATACCCCACAAATTTATGATCATTCTTGGCATTGAAAGCTCCTGTGATGAAACCGGCGTTGCGCTTGTCAGTACCGAAACGGGACTGCTGGCCCATGCCTTGCACAGTCAGATTGCCATGCATCAGGCATATGGTGGCGTGGTACCGGAACTGGCCTCTCGAGACCACATCCGGCGTGTTCTGCCACTGACCCGTGAAGTACTTCGTCACGCCAATCTCGCGCTTTCGGATATCGGTGCGGTGGCCTATACGGCAGGTCCGGGCCTTGCCGGTGCCTTGCTGGTAGGCGCGTCAGTCGCAAGGTCACTGGCATGGAGTCTGAATATTCCTACCATTCCGGTACATCATCTTGAAGGTCATTTGCTATCTCCCATGCTGGCGGACCGCGTCCCCGATTTTCCCTATGTTGCCTTGCTGGTTTCGGGGGGGCATACCCAGCTAATGCACGTGCGGGCTATCGGTGACTACGAATTGCTCGGCGAAACACTGGACGATGCGGCAGGTGAAGCGTTCGATAAATCGGCAAAACTGATGGGACTCCCTTACCCTGGCGGTCCTGCACTGGCTGCGCTCGCAGCAAAAGGGAATCCCCATGCGTTCGAACTGCCACGGCCAATGATGCATAGTGACAATCTGGATTTCAGTTTCTCGGGACTGAAAACCGCAGTACTTACCACAATGCGCAAACTGGAGCAGGATGGGCCACTCACTGAGCTACAGCGCCAGGATCTTGCAGCCTCGGTACAAAGCGCGATCGTCGAAGTGCTTGGGCATAAGGCAATCAAGGCCGTGAAGGCCAGCGCAAGCAGCCGTCTGGTTGTGGCCGGTGGGGTAGGGGCAAATCTGCAATTGCGCGAATTTCTGACCGCACAAATGCATAAACGCAAGGGGGAAGTGTTTTTTCCGCCGCTGGCACTGTGTACGGATAATGGAGCGATGATTGCGCATGCTGCAGCGGAACGGGTCAAGGCCGGCATACTGGACAAAATGAGGCGGCCGAGCCAGGCTGCCGTGCATCCTCGCTGGGATCTGGCCGATATCCGTATCTGACCCTCGCCCCGCGCTTTGTCCGCTTCAGTTCTTTTTTTTCTGGCCGATGCGGGATTCAGTACCGGCAAGCAAGTTTGAGATATTTTTTCTGTGCTTGATGAAAAGCACAACAGTCAGAAAGCAGATGGCCAGAAACCACGGCAGCAAAAACGGCCACACCAGTTGTCCGCCAAGAAAGTAATAAAATGGTGCAAACACTGCAGCAACCAGTGCCGCAAGTGAAGAATAGCGGAAAAAGACGGCGACAATCAGCCAGGTGGCGATGGTGGCAAGTGCCAGCCAGGGCTGGAACGCAAACAGGACACCTACCGCAGTTGCAACGCCTTTTCCTCCCTTGAATCTAAGAAAGCACGAGAAGAGATGGCCAAGAAACACCGCAATTGCGACAAGCGCAATATCGACACTGGTAAAGCCGACGACGGGAGCAAAATAAATAGCCAGCGCAACTGCCAGCCAGCCCTTGAAAGCATCTCCGAGCAGCGTGAGCAGGGCCGCTTTCTTGTTACCCGTACGCAGGATGTTTGTCGCGCCGGGATTGCCGGATCCGAAGCTGCGGGGATCTTGCAGCCCGAACAGTCGGCTGGATATGATGGCAAACGAGACCGATCCGATCAGGTAAGCGGCAATCAGGGCAAGAAAGGTCCAGAGCGGGTTGTTCATTATCATCTTTATCGTTGCAGGAATTCACGATTATATACAGTTCCCTTTCGTGTTGCCGAACCGGATATCGTATCCCGCGTATCCGGTGATCCATGTACAATACAGGGGAATAATGTCTGGTTGCGATTTGAATGAAACGAATATTGGTGTCCAACGATGATGGCTACAATGCCGATGGTGTCCAGGCTTTGGCCAACGCTTTACGCGGATTTGCCGAAGTGACGGTTGTCGCCCCTGAAGTCAATCATAGCGGTGCATCCAATTCGCTGACATTGAATCGGCCACTATCTGTGCGGCGTACGCCCACTGGCGACTATTACCTGAACGGTACGCCATCCGATTGTGTACACGTTGCACTGACTGGCCTG
The DNA here is from genome assembly GCA_023389155.1 of Pseudomonadota bacterium. Classification (GTDB taxonomy): domain Bacteria; phylum Pseudomonadota; class Gammaproteobacteria; order Burkholderiales; family Burkholderiaceae_B; genus Advenella. The sequence goes on along the minus strand of JAEWEV010000008.1, from coordinate 146,142 downwards.
CTTGACGAGCCACCCGATCTGGTCGTGTCCGGTATCAATAACGGCGCCAACCTGGGTGAAGATACACTATATTCCGGTACAGTCGCAGCTGCAACCGAAGGCTATCTGTTCGGCATTCCATCCATTGCCTTTTCTCTCACAGAAAGAAACTGGCCCGAGCTGGACGCAGCAGCGAAAATCGCTGCTGATATTGTCAGACACCAACTTGCCAATCCCTTTCCGGCTCCGGTGCTTCTTAGCGTGAATATCCCGCCGTTGCCGGAACACCACTGGAGTTCGCTCAGAATTACGCGGCTCGGCCGCAGGCATCCATCCCAACCGGTGATCAAAAGCACTAACCCTTCGGGCGAACCCATCTACTGGATCGGTATGGTCGGAGAAGTGGCCGATTTTGCTGAAGACACGGATTTTGGAGCCACCAGTCAGGGGCTGATTTCTGTCACGCCCCTGCAACTGGATCTGACACACTACAAGCAATTAAATCAGGCGAAAAGCTGGGTGGAGCTAAGCAATGCGTAAACCTCCTTTTGCTTCGAATTCGAATGCCAGAAATGTAAATGATGTTAACGAAAGCCGGGTACGCCCGACTTTCCCGTCGAACAAAATTAAAATTACGCCAACCAATAGCAATACACGCATCATTGTGGCTGGCACAGCCGCCAGACCGACTTCTGTCGTGCCTGGCACAGCACACGGAAGAACAGGGCAAAATATCGGATTGAATTCAGACCGGCTTCGCGCACTGATGGTCGAGCGCCTACGACAGAAAGGCATCACAGACCAGCGGGTGCTTGACGCCATGCTTGCCGTTCCCCGCCACGTTTTTATTGACCAGGGGCTGGCCAGCAGGGCCTACGACGACGCTGCGTTGCCTATCGGCTATTCGCAGACCATTTCGCAGCCCTGGGCGGTTTCCCGTATGTTGTCTGCGCTGGCCGAAAACCGCCAGCCGCGTAAAGTGCTGGAAATCGGCACTGGTTGTGGATATCAGGCTGCGGTCATGGCTGCAATGTTCCACGAAGTGTATACAATTGAGCGTATCAAGGCGTTGTATGAAAATGCCAGAAGTACGCTGCGCGACCTGAAACTGGTTTCGCGCATTCGACTGGTTCATGGTGACGGCATGCTTGGCATGCCATCTGTTGCCCCGTTTGATGCAATTATCATTGCAGCTGCCGGGCTGCAGATACCCACCGCATTGCTGCACCAGCTGGAAATAGGTGCCCGACTGATTGCTCCCGAAGGTTCAGATCAGCAGAAGCTGGTTCTTATTGAACGCACTGGTCCAAACAGCTGGGATCGTAAGGAACTTGAACCTGTGCGCTTTGTTCCGTTGCGCGCGGGCGTACAATTGTGACAGGAGAAAATACCCGTTTTGCGTACAGACGACGCATTCATCGAACAGGTAGGTAAACATATGCAGATTCACTCACTGAAAAGAAAATCCCCGGTTTTAGTTGGCTCCTTCATTATTGCAGCACTGCTGGCTGGTTGCGGAACCAGCACGCGCGCGCCCGTTTCCGAGCTGGGCTCGGGCGGATCCAGCAGCGCCGCTAGCAGAGCCCCCGCCGGTCCAGGTGAATACATCGTCCAGCGTGGCGATACGCTTTATAAAATATCCCGTGCCAATAACGTCAGTGTTGCACAACTGATGTCAATGAATAACCTTTCTTCGTCTTCGCTGGAAGTCGGACAGCGTCTGCGCGTATCAGCAGCCGCCTCGTCTGCACCTGCAACAGGCACGGCTGCGGCTGACTCCACCATTGCCGGCAGTGCCACGCCCTCGAGCACCAGCAGTGCGTCCTCCATGAATACCACGCCGGCCAGCGATGCCACAACTATCTCATGGGGCTGGCCTGTGGGTGCATCGAAAATTCTTACACCATTTTCTGCAACGACTCGCGGTATTGATATTGAAGGAAAAATCGGCGATCCGGTGTCAGCTGCCGCTTCTGGCTCGGTCTCTTACGTAGGTAACGGCCTGCGCGGTCTGGGTAATCTGATCCTGATCTCACACAGCAATGGCTTTATTTCTGCCTACGCACACAACAGCAAGTTGCTGGTGAAAAACGGTCAAAAAGTGACCAAAGGCCAGAAAATCGCTGAAGTGGGTCAGTCAGATACGACATCCCCACGTCTGCATTTTGAAATTCGCCGTCGTGGACAGCCTGTTAACCCGCTTTCTTATCTCCCGCGTCGGTGATAGGCCCGCTTAGCCTAGCCTGAATATTGCACATGACGCCAACTCTCGTCTTCGACCTTGAAACCATTCCTGACGCCACGGGGCTGCGGGCACTTAACGGCTGGGACGAAACGGTCACTGATGACGAGGTCGTTGAACGCGCCCGGGCGATTCGAATTGAACAGACCGGGAACGATTTTTTTCCCCTGCATCTGCAAAAAATTGCGGTCATCGGTTGTGTCTTTCGTGATGACAGCGGTTTCCGGGTCCGAACCCTGGGTGAGGCTGACGATGACGAGGCGGTACTGATCGCCGGATTTTTCAAGACCATCGAGCGCTACACTCCGAAATTGATCAGCTGGAACGGCTCGGGCTTTGACCTTCCGGTGCTGCATTATCGCTGCCTGATTCATGGGCTGTCTGCACCCAGGTACTGGGATATGGGCGAAGATGATCGGGAATTCCGGTACAACAACTACATTAGTCGTTACCACACCCGCCACATTGATCTGATGGATCTGCTTGCTAAATTCAATGGGCGAGCCAATGCACCTTTGGATCAGCTGGCCAAGCTTTGCGGCTTTCCGGGCAAGCTTGGGATGGATGGCAGTCAGGTTTGGGATGCCTGGCGTAATGGCCAGGCCGAAGAGGTCAGGGCATACTGTGAAACGGATGTCGTCAACACCTGGCTCGTTTATTGTCGGTTCCGACTTATGAAGGGGGAACTGGACAAAACGGCGTATGACGAAGAAGTCGCTCTCGTGCGCAGCAGCCTGGCTGCTCTGGATAAGCCACATTGGCAGGAGTATCTGCAGGCCTGGGGCGTGTCCTGAATTCATGCGTTGCTCCGGACGAATGAATAATTGGCATATCCTGTTTTTTCTCCAGGAAATGATCTGAAAGACTTAGGGGTACCTTGAAACACTCTCGTAATCGTTCCTGGTCCAGAATGAAGCTACTACCAGACCAATAACGAAAGGAGTTTCAACATGTCAGTGAAATTTTCAGGTACCTTATTTGCTAAATCTCTCCTTGCTACTGCGGTGTCCGCAGCCGTAGCAACAACTGCTTTCGCACAATCCGTTAAACCCGATACCGATTCCAATCCGATCAGCCCCGCGGTTCAGACTGAAGGTTCCAACGGCAAAATGGAATATCATCGCATCGGTGATGGTAAGCCACATCAAGGCGTAAAGAAGCAATCACACCAAGGCGCCAAGAAACATCATAAGTCCGATCGGAAGGACCATCATAAACGCGGGCATCACCGCATGGGCGACATGCGCCACGCAGCAATCGTGATTCCTGGGCTGGGTGCGGGTAATCAAAAACTGGTTGATGATCTGAAATTGACTGATGATCAGAAAACCAAACTGCAATCGATCAAGGATGAACGCAAAGCCGCACGCGAGCCCAACCGTGAAGTCTTCAAGAAATATCAGGAAGAGCGCCGCAAGCAGCTGGATTCCGGTGATATCGATCCCAAAGCGCTTCTTGCCGCCAAAAAGGATCTGCATGATAGCTTTGAGCAGAGACGCGCAGATAATGAAGCCAAATGGCTTGGTCTGTGGGACACCTTCAGCGACGAACAGAAAGCGACTGTCGTGAAATACTTCAAGGATCGTTCAGCTAAGTGGGAAGAACATCGCAAGCAGTTTGAAGAGAAGCGTGCGAAGATGAAAGAAATGCAGAACAGTGATCAGGCAGCAACGCCAACGGCCGGTGCAACTTCTTCCAGCGATGCCGCACCTGCAACCGAAGCGCCAAAACAGTAATCACGTCAGTCGCCCTTCGCGCCTTTCCGGGAAGTGAGGCGGGGCAGGGTGAAAGAGCGTGAGTGCCGTAGTGCCCGTCAGCAACAGCTGGCGGGTTTTTTATTAGGCGGCTGCAGGCCGGGGGAGAGCAGATCCGGATACCGGTCTCAGAGGCGGCAGCAACTCGGCTCAGTATTTTGTGCCTCAACACCATCCGTCACGGTGGCTCGGGAGCGGAAAATGGAATGTGAAATACCGCGCCGTTGCGGAAAATCCATGATATTTGTTTGGACTTGCTGCGTTTTGCGGCCAACTTGTCTAGTAGTCTCATTAAAATAACGCGTTCGCAATACAGAGGTCAGCCATGCAGGAAATATTTACCATCGAGTCCCTTGATCTGGAGGCACGCGGCATTGCCCGACGTGACGGCAAGGCTATTTTCGTTGAAGGCGCACTGCCTTCCGAAAAAGTGACAGCCGACATTGTTCGTCGCAAACCTTCTTATGAAATTGCCCGCATGACATCGATCCGGAAGGAATCCAGCCAGCGTGTCACGCCAAAGTGTCCCAATTTTGGTATCTGTGGTGGTTGCGTGATGCAGCATCTGGATATTGCAGCTCAGGTTGCCATCAAGCAGCGAGCGCTCGAAGACTGCTTCACGCATATTGCCAAAATGCGCGTGCCTCGGGTTTTACCACCGTTACAGGGACCAAGCTGGGGTTATCGGTATCGTGCCCGCTTATCGGTCCGCAAAGTGATAAAAAAAGGCAAGGTGCTTGTCGGTTTTCATGAACGCAAAAGCCGGTATGTGACCGATATGACTGAATGTCATGTGCTGCCTCCGTATGTTTCCGATATGCTGGTGCCCTTGCGGGAACTGATCGGCAGCCTGAGTATTGACGAAAAAATTCCGCAAATAGAAGTCGCCGTAGGTGATGCAACTACTGCTTTGCTACTGCGCCATCTGGAACCTCTTTCAAATGCGGATCTGGAAAAACTTGACGCTTTTGCCTCAAAATATAATGTGGTCTGGTGGCTGCAATCAAAGGGGCCGGACACCGTCAAGCCTATGCATCCGGAACAGGCAGACTCTCTCTACTATCACCTGCCACAATTTGGCCTGAAAATGCCTTATAAGCCGACCGATTTCACCCAGGTCAATTACTTCATCAATCGTGCGCTAATTGCCAAGGCCTTGAATTTGCTTGAAGTTGGGGAAAAAGACAGGGTAGCCGACCTCTTCTGTGGACTTGGTAACTTCACCTTGCCCCTGGCTACACTGTCTCGGGAAGTCGTGGGTGTAGAGGGCAGCAGCCTCCTGACAGAACGGGCGCTGCAGGCTGCGGGCCAGCATGGGCTGCAGGACAAAACCCGTTTTGCCACGTTGAATCTGTTTGAGGTGGACGTCAACTGGCTACGTGAGCTGGGCCACTTTGATCGCATGCTAATCGATCCGCCACGGGAGGGCGCGCAGGCTGTTGCGCAGGCTCTGGCACAGCTCGAAAAACATGAGCGGCCGACACGCATCGTCTATGTGTCCTGTAATCCGTCGACGCTGGCACGAGACGCCGGTATTCTGGTGCATGAAGGCGGCTATCAACTGCGCGCTGCAGGCGTGGTTAATATGTTCCCACACACGGGGCATGTCGAATCTATCGCTGTCTTTGAGAGCGGTGCACCCGTGACCGGTATTGCTGAAGAAAAATAAGGCCAGGGCGGTCTCTACCCGCAAAGCCGTTGTCGATCAAAGCTCAGGCTGACCAATGCATGAACCTGGCCTGTAGTGGCCTTCCCCCAATTTCATTCGTGCTTTTACTGTGATGTAGGGGAAGCGCCTTTAACGATTCAGTGTCAGGCCAGTTCCGCCAGCACCCGCTCAGCTTCTTCCCTGACACGGGCGGGCGCGGTGCCGCCGACGTGGGAACGGGCGGAAACCGAGCCTTCCAGCGTCAGGACGTCAAACACGTCACTTTCGATAGAGGCATTGAATTTGCGCATATCTTCCAGCGTCAGGTCGGCCAGATCGCATTGCTTTTCTTCGCAGTGCCGCACTGCCAGCGCAACCGTTTCATGTGCATCGCGGAAGGGCAGGCCTTTTTTCACCAAATAGTCGGCCAGATCTGTTGCCGTGGAAAACCCCATCAGCGCCGCGTCGCGCATTGCCTGCTTACGTACGCGGATACCACCAATCATGTCGGCGAAGATGGTCAGCGTGTCGCGCAGCGTATCCGCGGAATCAAACAAACCTTCCTTGTCTTCCTGATTATCCTTGTTATACGCCAGTGGCTGGCCTTTCATGAGCGTCAGAAGGCCGATCAGGTTGCCATTGACCCTGCCTGTTTTGCCGCGCGCAAGCTCGGGAACATCCGGGTTTTTCTTTTGCGGCATGATGGAACTGCCGGTGCAGAAACGGTCTGCCAGGTCAATAAAGCCAACCCGCGGACTCATCCACAGGATGAGCTCTTCTGACAGGCGTGAAATATGCGTCATGACAAGTGAAACGGCGGCGCAGAACTCAATGGCGAAGTCCCGATCAGATACTGCGTCAAGGGAGTTGCGGCATACGCCATCAAATTCCAGCAGCTTGGCAACCTGTTCACGGTCAATAGGGTACGATGTGCCGGCCAAGGCTGCAGCACCCAGGGGGAGGCGATTGCAACGCTTGCGGCAATCGGCAAGTCTTTCGGCGTCACGGGCAAACATCTCGGCGTAGGCAAGCAGATGATGGCCGAATGTGACCGGTTGCGCCACCTGAAGGTGAGTGAAGCCAGGCATGATCGTATCATGGTGTTCCAGGGCTACTTTTGCCAGTGCACGTCGCAGTTGGTTAATGAGTACCAGTGAAATATCGATTTCGGAACGCAGCCACAAGCGGATATCCGTTGCAACCTGATCGTTACGCGAACGCCCGGTATGCAGACGCTTACCGGCATCACCAATCAGTTCCACCAGTCGTTTCTCTATGTTCAGGTGAACATCTTCCAGATCCAGCAGCCAGGTAAACTTGCCTGCATCAATTTCCTCAAGAATCTGCTCCATGCCTTTTTCGATGGCAGCCAGATCCTCTTTTGAAATGACCCCCGTGGTTGCCAGCATGGTGGCATGCGCGAGCGAACCCTGGATGTCAAATCGGGCAAGTCGCTTGTCAAAATCCACCGAGGCGGTATAGCGTTTTACCAGCTCGGATACGGGCTCGGAAAATCGAGCCGACCAGGCCTCGGCTTTTTTGTCGAATTGATTGCTTGGGTTAGGGCTGTCTGTCGTCATGTGTTCTGATCTGTCCAATGTCGGTATTTTGCGTTAATCACCGGTATTTTAGACGCTGATTTCAGATGCTTGTGTGATAATCAATGGTTCGCAAAAGAAACAGAGCGGGATAATGGAAACATCGGTCAGTATCGCATTTGCACAAATCAATCAGAAAGTCGGGGATCTTGCCGGCAACGCAAGTCGCATCGTCCAGGCAGCAGCACTGGCTCATGAGCAGGGTCATGACATTCTGCTGTTGCCTGAACTGGCCCTGACAGGCTACGCACCAGAAGATCTGCTGTTGCGTTGCCAGTTCCTGGCCGACCAGCAGGCTGCACTTGAATCGCTGCAGGCTGAACTGTCCGCATTTCAGAATTTGCATGTCGTGCTAGGCCATGTCGTGAATACAGAAAAAGGCACCTTCAATGCGGCCAGTGTGTTTCTCAATGGTGATTGTCTGGGTACGTACCAGAAGCAGGAGCTGCCCAATTATTCCGTTTTTGACGAGAAACGTTATTTCTCGCCTGGTCGCAAACCCCTGGTGTTTACCGTAGGGCAACAGACTTTCGGCGTCACCATTTGTGAAGATGTCTGGTTCAGCCGCGCTGCAACTGCTGCCCGGGAAGCCGGTGCCGATACATTACTGATTCTTAATGCATCTCCTTACGTTGTTCGCAAGCATGATATTCGGCTTGGCATTGTCCGGCGCAATGTGACCGATGTCGGGATGGCCGCCGTCTATTGCAATCTGGTGGGTGGCCAGGACGAACTGATTTTTGACGGGCACTCCTTTGTGCTGGATAGCCAGGGCCGAATTGTTTCCGAGTTGAATAGCTTCTGCGAAGCTATTGGCCGTGTGCGGGTGGATTCGAACGGCGGCATGCAGGCACAGGCGCCGATGCCTTTGGGAGATCACGCCTCCCACGCCCTGAATGCCCCGTTACAAGAAGAACCGGCAGAAGCCGAAATCTGGCGTGGGCTGGTAATGGGAACCCGAGACTATCTGGGTAAGAATTTCTTTAAAAAGGCCGTGCTCGGACTGTCTGGTGGCATCGACTCGGCTGTTGTTCTGGCAATCGCGGTCGATGCGATTGGCGCAGAAAACCTGCATGCTGTCATGATGCCGTCCCGCTTCACCGCCGATATCTCGATCAATGATTCGCAGGACATGATCAATCGTCTGAAGGTGCGTTACGACGAAGTCGCCATTTCACCGATGTTTGAGCGCTATCTGCAGGCGTTGGATCCTGTTTTTGGCGATCTGCCCCAGGACACGACAGAAGAAAACCTGCAGGCCCGAATTCGCGGAACCCTGCTGATGGCCTTATCCAATAAATTCAATGCAATTGTACTGACCACAGGCAATAAATCGGAACTCGCCACCGGTTACTGCACACTCTACGGTGATATGGTTGGCGGATACGCGCCATTGAAGGACATTCCCAAGACACTTGTGTATCGGCTGGCATGCTGGAGAAATACACAATCGGCAATCATCCCGGAACGGATAATTACAAGGCCGCCCTCCGCGGAGTTGCGCGAAGACCAGACCGATCAGGACAGCCTGCCGGATTACGATGTGCTTGATGCCATTCTGGAACATCTGATGGAGCATAATGACTCGGTAGAGGCGATTATCAGTCAGGGCTTTGCGCGCGAGGATGTTGAAAAAGTGGCACGACTGGTGCGCATCAACGAGTACAAGCGGCGCCAGGGTGCGCCGGGTCCGAAAATCACCACGCGTGCATTCGGTCGGGATTGGCGATTTCCGATAACCAACGGCTATCGATTCTAGTCGGTATGTCGAAAAAATATGCTATTCTTTTCCAGTAAAAAGCGGGGCCATGTCCCCGTAAAGAAAAGGAAACCACGTGAAATTAATAACAGCCATCATAAAACCCTTCAAGCTCGATGAAGTTCGTGAATCTCTGGCAGATATCGGCGTTAGCGGCCTGACCGTTGCTGAAGTAAAAGGGTTTGGCCGTCAGAAAGGGCACACCGAGCTGTATCGCGGGGCCGAGTATGTGGTGGATTTCCTGCCAAAAGTGCGGGTGGAAGTCGTCATTTCGGACAACCTGGTTGATTCAGCCATCGAAGCCATTATCAAGGCAGCGCGTACAGGAAAAATCGGTGATGGGAAAATTTTTGTGACGCCTGTAGAACGTGCAATACGTATCCGTACCGGAGAACAGGACGACAACGCGCTGTAAATCCGCCGCTGACTGCATAGTTGGCTCCTAACGCATGCATTCTGCCACCTGATAAATTTTCACCTCTTGTACGCATCCCCGGCCAGCCGGGCGAGCACCGCATCGGCTGTTGCAACCGGGACTGAGAGGATGTCGCTCCAGCCGTATGCGACGAGCTGACAACGGTGTCATGCATCTTAGGCTAATCAGCTTAATCCGGCACACTGGCGGATCAGGCGCGAGGGTGCCTGAGTAGCTGCGTCCAGAAGACGGGCAGAAAGCACTCGGTCACCTGCAAGGGCTCGCCTTTTTTCCAGAACACCGAACGACGGGCGAGCAATGTTGAGTGGCCACAAGAGGGGCGTTGCCCGGCGCGCTGAACCGCTTTATATATGGGCAAGGGCGATTTCGCTATGCAGGACTCGAACACTGATCGTACAATAGCCGGATCGTGATACAGGATATCAGCCAGGGGTCGCGTTCGAAGCCGGCGAACCGCCTGCCAGACTGATCGGGCAGCATCCAGTGGCGTAATGCTTCGCGCAACAACTGCCGGCGTACCATCAATGGACATGCAGATCTCGCGAACCCAGACCATTGTGTCGGCTGTTTCGCGGATCGTGCGCATTTCGTCGGAACTCACCAATTCGGCAAATTCACCAATGACCTGAATACGAACATCGCCCTGCCTGCGCAGACCCTGAGTAAGCGGGCCCGGCCGGAACAGCCAGTACTTCTGGATGGGGTCAAGTTTGGGCGATGGCCGGAGCAGCCAGCCGGGTGAGTGAGATTCAGGCTTCATGAGTCGCAGGATGCCGGTAGGGCGGCTAGTTACGGTACGTAAGGTGACCGCAATCATACAGAATCGTCCGGAGGTCCGGACAAAGAAAGACACTATAGCAAATTTGCGTAAGCAAACGGAATCAAATGGAAAAGACTAGAATATCAAAGTTGCTGGCAGAGCGTGGACTGTGTTCCCGCCGTGAAGCAGACGCATATATTGAGCGCGGCTGGGTGCGCGTTGACGGCAAGGTTGCCACACTGGGCGAAAAAGCCTTCCCCAATCAGACGATTACGCTGGACAAATCGGCACAGGCCAGGCAAACAGCCAGGGTAACGATTATCCTGAATAAACCCGTGGGATACGTGTCAGGTCAGGCTGAAGATGGATACCGCCCGGCCGTGACCCTGGTGACACAGGACAGACAGTATGATCGTGACAAACATACCTTCACGCCGTCGCATTTGCGCGGGCTGGCTCCCGCAGGGCGGCTGGACATTGATTCGCAGGGCCTGCTGGTGCTGACCCAGGACGGACGCATCGCGCGTCAGCTAATCGGCGAAGACTCCGAAGTGGAGAAGGAATATCTGGTCAGGGTAGAGGGGAAAATCAGCGGCAATGGCCTGCAGCTGCTCAATCATGGTTTGTCGCTAGACGGTGAGTTATTGCGTCCGGCGCAAGTTACCTGGCAGAACGATGACCAGTTGAAATTTATTCTGCAGGAAGGCAAAAAGCGCCAAATCCGTCGTATGTGCCAGATGGTTGGCCTCAATGTGGTTGGATTGAAACGCGTACGGATGGGCAATGTAGCTCTGGCGGACCTGCCTCCGGGAAAATGGCGCTACCTGAAAAGCCACGAACGGTTTTTGTGATTGCTGACGAAAGCGTCCATTCGGATTTACAACAATATCCTATAATGGACGCCATATTATTTAACCTTCGTCAAGGAAACTGATCATGCACACCAAAAAAGGGTTAGTCTCGGCCGCGATTGCTGTCGCTCTTGTTCTGACAGGCTGTGACACAATGGATCATATGTTAAAGGATCGCTCCTCAACAGGAGGAACGCGCTTAGGAGATGTGCCCACAACACCGCCACCTTCATCAGCGCCGGCCACCACACCACCTGCACCTTCCGCATCTGTTGCCTCGTCTTCACTGATTATGTACGTTGCTTCCCGTGACGCCACTCAGGGATACACCGCGGTCCGTCAGAACGGCGTACTGGTCTACGTAGATCCCACCCAGACGCTAACACGCAATGATCTGCAGAATGCCGTCGCGACACGCAACAGTGCCGGCAAGGCTTTCGTCAAACTTGAATTTTCTCCCTCCGGCAAGGACCGTCTGGCCAATCTGACAAGCAATAATATTGGCAAGAGTTTTGCCGTTACGCAAAAAAATCGCCTGATCTCCATCATTAACATCAGCAAGCCGATCACCTCTGGCATTCTGTATGTTCCGATGGCAAGTGAAGAAGCTGCCACCAGTTTCGAAGACCAGATTCTTGATGGCGAGTAAACAGCGCTATTGTTGATCAGCTGCCCCAGCATGAAGGCAGGCGCAGGCTGCATGAAAGATATGCTGGCGCTCAGACGCCAGCATACTTATCGCCTCTGGCCGATCCACCATCAGATCTCAGGCAAACGACATTGAGAGCGTAGCCACCACCGGCGCGTGATCAGATGGCTGCTCGTTGCCGCGAGGTGCCTTGTCAATGATGCATTCCGTGCAATGCGGTACCAGTGACTCAGTCAGCAGAATGTGGTCTATGCGAAGGCCGGCATTTCTTCGAAATCCCATCATCCGGTAATCCCACCAGCTGAACAGTTTTTCTTCCTGCTCGAACAGCCTGAAAGCATCAGTCAGACCAAGACCGCTCAGAGCCTGCAAGGCTGCACGCTCTTTGGGCGATACCAGAATATCGCCCGTGTATTTGGCGTGCACATCGCGTTCCTCGGGAGCAATATTGTAGTCACCGCAAATGGCAAGATTTGGGAATAATTTCATCTGAGATTGAACAAACCGGTTCAGCGCTTCGTACCATTCGAGCTTGTACACATATTTTTCACTGTCTAAGGCACTGCCGTTAGGGCAGTACGCACAAATCACGCGCAGTGGACCCTGGCTGGTCTGGCAGGTGGCAGTGATCAGACGCTGCTGGGTATCGGGATATTCCGGGTTGTTCACGACCACGTCTTCAAGAGATGAGCGTGAGAGGATGGCCACACCGTTATAGGTTTTCTGTCCCGTCCAGACCGCATCGTAACCCAGCTCCCGGAACGCATCCTGCGGGAATTTCTCATTGATCTGTTTGAGTTCCTGAATGCAAAGAATATCAATACTATGCTGATCAAGCCAGGCCAGTACCTGGGGCAGGCGGACGGTAAGCGAATTGACATTCCAAGTAGCAAGTTTCATAGCGGTCCTGAATTTCCGTTGAGCTTAAACAGCGGGGTTCCATTGTAAGCCGGATGCGTTATCATTCGCTTCTCTCCATTCAAAAAAAGGAATTATCATGTCCGATGTTTTCGTGGTGTCAGGTGTACGAACCGCCATTGGCAGCTTTGGCGGCAGTCTGAAAAATGTCAGCCCCGGTGAATTGGGTACGACCGTAATAAAGGCCGCCATGGAACGCGCCAGCGTCACGGGCGAAGACATCGATCACGTCGTGCTCGGACATGTTATCAATACGGAACCGCGCGACATGTACGTGTCCCGCTATGCTGCCGTCACAGCCGGTGTGGCGCAGGGCACGCCGGCGTTCAATGTGAATCGCCTTTGCGGCTCGGGCCTTCAGGCCATTGTATCTGCCGCCCAGACATTGCTTCTTGGAGATGCGAACATTGCTATTGCTGGCGGAGTCGAGAATATGAGCCGCTCACCCTATATTTCATCTGCCCATAGGTTCGGCGCCAGGATGGGTGATAGTGTGATGCAAGACATGATGACCGGTGCACTATCAGACCCATTCGAAAAAATGCATATGGGGGTAACGGCGGAAAATGTTGCCAAAGAATATGGCATATCCCGGGAGCAGCAGGACGAACTGGCACTGCTCTCGCATCAGCGTGCGGCACGCGCGATTGACAATGGTTACTTTAAGGATCAAATCGTGCCTGTTGTCATGAAATCCCGAAAGGGCGAAGTCGTGTTTGATACAGACGAACATGTTCGGCGCGATGTGACGCTTGAAAATCTGTCTGCCCTCAAGCCCGTGTTTGTCCGGGAAGAAGGCTCTGTCACTGCAGGCAACGCTTCGGGTATCAACGATGGTGCGGGTGCCCTGGTACTCATGAATGCAGAAATGCTTAAAACGCGCAATGCCACCCCGTTGGCCCGCCTGGTGGCTTACGGCCATGCCGGTGTCGATCCGCGACTGATGGGTATTGGTCCTGTGCCTGCTTCGCGCAATGCACTGGCAAAGGCCGGACTGAAGATCGAAGACATGGATGTGATCGAAGCCAATGAGGCTTTTGCTGCCCAGGCTTGCGCCGTCTCGCAGCAACTGGGATTTGATCCGGAAAAAGTCAATCCCAACGGCAGCGGCATCGGTCTGGGACACCCCGTTGGCGCAACAGGTGCCATTATTACCGTCAAGGCATTGCATGAATTGCAACGCATTGGTGGCCGCTACGCGCTGGTGACCATGTGTATCGGAGGCGGGCAAGGTATCGCCGCCATTTTCGAGCGGGTCTGACGGGTATGCCGCTACGCCGAAGGGAGCCGCACCCGGATTACGATGATCCGATTATTTCCGAATCGCAGGGCGTGCGCTATCTGCATTTCAATAGTGAATGGATTCAGGGCGCCATGCGGGTCTCCCGACCTGAAAAGCTCGAATTCGAGTACACACAGCAAATGATGGCGTGGCTGCTTTTTCTGGCACCGCCCGTCGATCGGGCAATTGGCATTTTAGGGCTGGGTGCCGGCTCGCTCACGCGTTTTTGCCAGCATTACTTCGACAGCAATGTTGTCACAGTGGAGTGGAATCCGCAGGTCACGGCAATATGTGAATCGGCCTTTGCACTCAGACAGACCGATGCCTGTCGTGTCGAACATCAGGACGCGCACGACTGGGTGCAGGATCCGCTGAACGAGAATCGCTATGGCGTTGTGATGGTGGATCTGTACGATTATACGGCTCAGGGCCCGGTCTGTTCCTCTGCTGCGTTCTACCAGGGATGCCAACAGGTCTGTCGCGATCTGGGGGTGGTAACAATCAATTTGTTCGGACACCACGGCAGCTTTCGCAAAAATATTCGCAATATTCGTCGCGCTTTTGATGACCGCGTCCTTCTGTTCCCGGAAACGGAAGACGGGAACCGGATTGTGATCGCATTCACTGGCCCGTCTCTCGAGGTTGAGCATGCCGCACTGCTGCAGCGTGCGAAGCGGGTACAGAGTCTGTACCGGCTGCCTGCCACCGGATGGCTTAGAACACTGCTCAAGGAGAACGCATTATCTGGCGCCAGGCTCCGGTTTTGATCGCGAGCCGAGTATTCTGGGCCCGCAGACGTGCTGCTATCGCACATTCTCGTTAATACCACTGGCAATATAGCGTGCCCTGTGACAAAATCGCTGGGTTCGGATTACGTTATTCAGGAGTTGTTATGCAAAAGGGCATATTTACCGTCAGTCTCTCTGCCGCGCTGGTTTCAGCCGCAATGCTGGTCGGTACTGCGCAGGCCGCAGATAAATTTGTTGCTGTTACGGCCATTGTAGAACATCCGGCGCTGGATGCCGTCAGAGACGGTGTCAAGGAAGGCCTGGCCAAAGAAGGCTTTGAAGAAGGCAAAAATCTGAAATGGAAATATCAGAGCGCCCAGGGTAATACCGGTACCGCCTCCCAGATCGCGCGCCAGTTTATCGGCGAAAAACCGGATGCCATTGTTGCCATCGCCACTCCCTCTGCCCAGTCTGTCGTGGCGGCCACGAAAAGCATCCCGGTCGTTTATTCAGCGGTGACAGATCCGGTTGCTGCCCAGCTGGTCAAATCCATGGACGCATCCGGTTCCAACGTCACCGGCGTCTCTGACGAGCTGGTCCTTGAAAAGCAGGTTGAGCTGATCAAGCAGGTCCTTCCCGACGCCAAGCGGGTCGGTATGGTCTACAATCCAGGCGAAGCCAACTCCAGCGTCGTTGTCAAGCGTCTGAAGGAACTGTTGCCTAAATCCGGCATGACCCTGGTTGAGGCCTCGGCACCCCGGTCTGTGGATGTGGGTTCGGCGGCCCGCAGTCTGGCAGGCAAGGTTGACGTTATTTACACCAATACCGATAATAACGTCGTTTCCGCCTACGAAGCACTGGTCAAGGTGGGAAACGAATCCAAGATCCCGCTTATCGCTTCAGACACAGACAGTGTCAAGCGTGGCGCAATTGCCGCCCTGGGCATCAATTACAAGGATTTGGGTAACCAGACTGGTATACTCGTCGCCCGTATCCTGAAAGGCGAAAAACCTGGCAACATCGCCTCCGAAACCAGCAAGACGCTGGAACTGTACGTCAATCCCGGTGCGGCAGAAAAGCAGGGGGTCAAGCTTGATGACGCGTTCGTCAAGAGTGCCAAGGTCGTAGTGAAATAGCACCGACCCATCTCTTTACCAGCCTGAGGGATAACCTCAGGCTGTTTTACTTGATCAGAATATTTCGTCATGTCCTTTTTTTCTTCCCTCGGTGCACTTGAGCTCGGTTTTATCTACAGCCTGGTTGCGCTGGGTGTATTCATTTCCTTTCGCGTCCTGCGGTTTCCCGACCTGACTGTCGACGGTACCTTTGCCACCGGCGGTGCTGTTGCTGCCCTGATGGTCAGCAGCGGCTATGACCCGTTTCTGGCAAGCGCTGCCGCCATGCTAGTCTGTGGTTTCGCCGGCATGATCACGGGGTGGCTCAATGTCAAACTCGGGATCATGGATCTGCTTGCCAGTATTCTGATGATGACTGCGCTGTATTCGATTAACTTGCGCATCATGGGGGGGCCGAATATTCCCCTCATTACCAGCGATACGGTCTTTTCGCTGACGCAACCTGCTGCCATGGATGATTTCGTCTGGCGGCCAGTCTTGCTTTGCGTAGTGGTAGTGATTGCCAAAATTCTCTTAGATGCCTTTTTTTCCACTCGCGCCGGTTTGGCCATGCGCTCTACCGGCTCAAATTTGCGAATGGCACGTGCTCAGGGGATTGCAACAGACCGAATGGTGCTGGTCGGCATGGCGCTGTCCAATGCCCTGGTTGGCCTGGGCGGTGCGCTGTTCGCACAATCGCAAGGCGGGTCGGACATTTCCATGGGTATTGGTACCATCGTTATTGGCCTGGCTGCGGTGATTGTCGGTGAAAGTATTCTGCCTGCACGTCGCTTCCTGTTGATTACGCTGGCAGTGATCATTGGCGCCATCCTGTATCGTTTCTTTATTGCCCTGGCGCTAAACAGCGATTTCATCGGCCTAAAGGCACAGGACCTGAATCTGATCACAGCGTTGCTGGTAGCCGTCGCACTCATATTGCCAAAATTACGTCGCCGGCTGCGCGGCAAACGGAGGGCCTGACATGCTGAACGCTCAGGATCTGCATATTACTTTCAACCCGGATACGCCCATTGAAACGCGTGCGTTGCGGGGCTTGTCCCTGACCATCCCGCAAGGTCAGTTTGTTACCGTGATCGGTTCCAACGGTGCAGGTAAATCGACCTTCCTCAACGCCGTGTCCGGTGAACTACTGGTCGACAGCGGGTCTATCCATATAAACAACGAAGATGTCACGCGAAAAAGCGTGTGGCAGCGCGCCGTCAATGTCGCGCGCGTCTTCCAGGATCCCATGGCCGGAACCTGCGAAGATCTGACCATCGAAGAAAATATGTCACTGGCCTACTGCAGGGGAGAGCCGCGGGGCTTGCGTCCTGCTTTGCGCAGCGACTTGCGCGATCTGTTTCAGGAACGGCTGTCCATTCTCGGGCTAGGACTGGAAACCCGGCTGACGGATCGTATCGGCCTGCTTTCCGGGGGGCAACGACAGGCAGTCAGCCTTCTGATGGCTGCACTGCAGCCGAGTAAAATCCTATTGCTGGACGAACATACCGCTGCGCTTGATCCACGCACTGCAGACTTTGTACTGCAGTTGACCGAAAAAATTGTGACTGAGCAGAAATTAACCACGATGATGGTCACTCACAGCATGAAACAGGCGCTGGAAATTGGCGAGCGAACCATTATGCTTCATCAGGGGCAGGTGGTATTGGATGTGTCCGGTGATCAGCGCAAGAACATGAGCGTTACGGATCTGCTGCAAATGTTCGAAAAAGTTCGTGGTGAGCAGATAGCGGACGATGCGTTGTTGCTTGACTGACACTACCATGCCCTGATTTTTACGGGTTTTCAAGCGATTTCAGTCCGCAAATGGCCGTAAGTTGCCGGCGCATGTTATTTTTATCCGTTATTTCCTGTACCGCAAGCGCATTTGCCGGCAGCGACTGCACTAAACGCCGGTTGTAACCAGGCTTCTACCTTGTCAGCGACCACCGCAACATGCATATTATCCATCGCTGTCAACCGCAGTACCCGCCCCAATAAATCTACAAGTAGCTTTACTTATGGCGACATTGTCGAATTTATTGCTCACGAAATTTGCTGAAAAGGTCGAAAAACCCTGAAGATATAGGGTTTATACTAAAAAGTATTTGCTTAGGCAATTATATTCTGGTTATAATCTTTTCTTCACTACCGTTCAAACAGCTATCCACCAGGATCAGGCTTCGCTCTCAAGGTTACCCAGTCAATGACAAACAGACTCTTTTTACATAAGCGCTATGCTGCAACAATTTTGCTGTCGTGCCTGGTTGCGCTTGGTGCATGTAGTAAGGAAGACCAGCAGGCTGGCGCGCAGCAAGGCCCGCCGCCCACTCCCGTCAGCACAGTCAAAGTCGCTGAAACGCCCACAACAATTTTTACCACGCTGCCTGGTCGGGTGAACGCGGTTCGTGATGCCCAGGTTCGGGCGCGTGTAAACGGAATCGTGCAGAAAATTGAATTTGAGCAGGGCCGGGAAGTGAAAAAAGGCCAGGTCCTGTTTCGCATCGACCCCGCAACTTACAAAGCTCAATATGCTCAGGCAGAAGCGGCACTGAACCAGGCCAAAGCCACTGCTGGTAGCGCGCGCCAGCTGGCCAATCGCTATTCGACCCTGGTCAAATCGAATGCCGTAAGCCGTCAGGAATATGATGACGCTCGTGCGCAGGCCAATCAGGCTGATGCGACAATTGCTTCGGCAAAGGCTGCCCTGGATGCTGCCCGCATCAATTTATCCTACACCGATGTTGAATCTCCCATAGACGGGATTATCGGCCGTGCGCTGGTTACTGAAGGAGCACTGGTCAGTGGTACCGAGGCAACAGAAATGGCCAATGTACAACAACTGGATCCGGTCTATGTAGACTTTACACAATCTACAGCGGAACTGTATCGTTTGCGCAAAGCACTGGCTGATGGCCAGCTGACCAAGGTAGATGAAGACACTGCGCTTGTGCAGCTTGAGCTGGAAGACGGCAGCGAATATCCTGAAAACGGGAAACTGCTGTTTACCGGCGTCAGCGTTGAACCTTCTACTGGCCAGGTGACGCTGCGCGCGACGTTTCCCAACCCTGACAAGCTGCTCCTCCCAGGTATGTACGTCACCGTGAAAATGGAGCAGGGTAAAGATGAAAAAGCCCTGCTGATTCCCACACAGGCGATTCAACGTTCGACTGACGGTCTGAGTACGGTCATGGTTGTTCGCGAGGGTAAGGTGTCGGCAGTCACTGTGCAGACTGGCGGTGAAGTGAAAAACGATACGATTATTACCAAGGGCCTGAAGGCAGGCGACGAAGTCATTGTCGAAGGTTTCCAGAAAATTCGCCCGGGCGCTCCGGTCAAACCGCAGCCCTGGAAAAAAGCCAAGACAGCCGACAGCAATGCCCAACAGTCCGATCCTGCCGCGGAGCAAAAATCCGAAGAGCAGGGGGATGAAGCCTCTACACAGGAAAGCAAGCCTGAACAGCAGGGCGACAAGCCGGCACAGTGAGTATAAAACATGTCAAATTTTTTCATTAACCGGCCGATTTTCGCCTGGGTTATTGCGATTATCATATTCTTTGCGGGTGTCGTCTCCATCCCGAATATGGCAATTTCGCAATATCCAGAGGTGGCGCCGCCAACCATTACCGTACGCGCCACCTATCCTGGCGCAGGGGCAGAGGAAGTCGCCAGATCTGTTACCAGTCTGATCGAAAACGAACTCAACGGTGCAGAGGGCATGCTTTATTACGCCTCCACCAGTGACTCTTACGGCGCGGCCAAAATTGACGTCACTTTTGAGCCAGGTACCGATCCGGATCTGGCGCAGGTGGATGTTCAGAACCGCATTGCGAGTGTGAACTCCAAGCTTCCGCAGGCGGTGACACAGCAGGGTATTACGTATTCAAAGAGTACGGCCGGTTTCCTCATGATCGTGACGCTGACCTCCACTGATGGTTCACTGGACGACTCCGGTCTGGGCGATTACATTACGCGCAACATCCAGAACTCAATCTCTCGTATCAAAGGCGTCGGTGAGTTCCAGCTTTTCGCATCGCCTCGTGCCATGCGTATTTGGGTCGATTCTGACAAAATGACCTCCTTCGGTCTGACCACCAGCGATATCAAAACCGCGCTGCAGACTCAGAATGCGCAGATCACCGGCGGTACGCTGGGTTCTCCGCCTACGCCCGACGACCAGACAACCAGTGCAACGGTAATCGTCAACGGTCAGCTTAGCACCGTCAAGGAATTTGGCGATATCGTACTGCGCGCCACAACAGGAGGTTCCACGGTCAGGCTGCGGGACGTCGCACGCATCGAAGTGGGTGCCGATTCCTACCAATTTGGTTCACGTCTTAACGGTCAGACATCTGCGGCCTTTGCCGTGTCACTGGCACCCAATGCCAACGCTCTGGAAACGTCAAACCTGGTGCAGGCAGAGATGGAAAATCTGGCCAGATATTTCCCGGACAATATCGAGTTCAAGATTCCTTACAACACGGCTCCTTATGTAGATGCGTCCATTACCCAGGTGGTGCACACACTCGTCGAAGCGATGCTGCTGGTGTTTGTAGTTATGTTCCTGTTCTTGCAGAACGTACGTTACACCCTGATTCCGGCCATTGTTGTACCAGTGGCGCTAATGGGGACAATGGCAACGCTGCTGTATATGGACTACTCCATTAATACGCTTACCATGTTTGCCATGGTTCTGGCCATCGGTATTCTGGTGGATGATGCGATTGTGGTGGTGGAGAACGTGGAACGGATCATGGCCGAAGAGGGGCTGGCGCCCAAAGAGGCGACGGTCAAAGCCATGCCGCAAATTTTCGGTGCGATTGTGGGTATCACACTGGTCCTGATGGTCGTTTTTGCACCTCTGTTCTTCATGAGCGGCTCTGCCGGCGTGATCTATCGCCAGTTCGCAGCGGCGATGATCATTTCTATCGGCTTCTCGGCTTTCCTGGCGCTAACATTTACTCCCGCCATGTGCGCCACGCTGCTGAAACCGGTACCAAAGGGCCATCACGAAAAGAAAGGCTTCTTTGGCTGGTTTAACCGCACATTTGCCAAAATCACCAACAATTACACCGGTCTCGTAGGCGGGCTGCTCAAGCGCGGTGGCCGCATGATGCTGATTTATCTGGCACTGGTCGTCGTCCTGGGGTTTCTGTACCTGCGGCTTCCGAGCTCCTTCCTGCCAACGGAAGACCAGGGGTATGCCGTCACGAATATTGAGCTTCCCGCTGGCGTGTCTGCCAAACGGACGGAAGACGTAATCAAGCAGGTCGAAGAGTACTACAAGAAACAGCCCGAGGTGGAGAACATCATTACCGTTCAGGGTTTCAGTTTCAATGGTTCCGGTCTGAACTCCGCGATTGCATTTACGCCATTTAAGAAGTTTTCCGACCGCAAAGGTGCGGAGCATAGCGCCATGTCGGTTGCCGGCCGTGCCACGGGTCAGCTGCTTTTCGGGATTCCCGATGCGATGGTCCTCTCCATTGTGCCACCCTCGATTCCATCGCTGGGTACCGCTACCGGTTTTGACCTGCGACTGCAGGATCGCGGTGGAATGGGGCAGGCACAATTGCGTGAAGCGGCGAATCAGCTTATTCAGTTGTCGAACCAGAGCAAAATTCTGTCCCAGGTTCGCATTTCGGGATTGGGCCCCGGCCCTCAGCTGAAAGCAACCGTGGATAGAGTCAAAGCCTATTCCCTGGGTGTGGACATGACCGAAGTCGGCAATGTTTTGTCAGGCTCTATCGGCAACAGCTATCTGGGGCAATTCCCGAACCAAGGCTGGATGCAGAACGTCTGGATTCAGGCCGAGGCAGGACAGCGTATGGCACCGGACGATATCCTGAAACTGCGGGTGCACAATGCCAATGGAGATCTGGTTCCGCTATCGTCCTTTGTGACGCTAGACTGGATACAGGGTGAGACACAGGTACAGCGCTATAACAGTTACGACTCGATTACGATTCAGGGTCAGGCCAATCCGGGTTATGCCAATGGTGAAGCCATGGATGAAATCGTGAAACTCATCGGCCAGTTGCCTTCCGGTATCGGTTATGAGTGGAGCGGGCTGTCCTATCAGGAAGTGCAGGCAGGTAACCAGGCTCCCATCATGCTGGCTCTGGCGTTCGCCGTGGTATTCCTGGTACTTGCGGCCTTGTACGAAAGTTGGTGGATTCCGCTATCTGCCGTACTCATTGTTCCCCTGGGCATGCTGGGTACCGTTGGGCTTGTCACACTGGTAGGCATGTCAAACGATATTTACTTCCAGGTGGGAATGATCACCGTCATTGGTCTGTCGGCGAAGAACGCGATTCTGATTGTCGAGTTCGCCAAAGATGCCTATGCATCAGGCAAGGGCTTGGTGGAATCAACGCTCGAAGCAGCTCGCCTGCGCTTTCGCCCGATTCTGATGACATCCTTCGCCTTCATCATGGGTGTTATCCCCTTGATGCTTGCCAATGCTGAAGGTGCTGCCAGCCAGCAAGCCGTAGGCTATGGCGTATTTGGTGGTATGCTTGCAGCGACACCTTTCGCCGTACTGTTCGTGCCAACGTTCTTTGTGGTCGTGATGACCTTCTTTAAGGTCAAACCGCGATTGCTGGGTCGTCAGGCAGACGAACACGAAAAAGCCACAGAAGCCGAAAAAGAATCTCAGCATATCTACACCGATGTGGCTGAGGCAGATGATATGACCGACAGGGACGCGCAAAACCGTCAGGAAGGGTCACCTCCAAAAGGAAACGAATAATCATGCAAGGGTCACAACGTACATTGCCCCGTTTATCTGCTGTTTTTATGGCCGTTGTACTGGCCGGGTGCTCACTGACACCGGATTACAAACGGCCTGACGCACCTGTTCCGGGAACCTATCCGGGGCAGGGTGGCGGCACACAGGCGACGGCTGCCGATCTGGGCTGGGAGCAGTTCTTTCATGAGCCACGACTGAAAGCATTGATTGGTCTGGCTCTGGAGAACAACCGTGATATGCGTATTGCCGTCAAGCGGGTAGATGAAGCCCGAGCGCAATATGGCATAACAAGAAGCGACCAGTTCCCGCAAATTGGTGCGACAGCACAGGAGACGGCGCAGCGTATGCCACCAAACATGCGTATGGCCGGACCGGATAGCCCATCGGTCACCCGCAGCTTTACTGCGGGAATAGGTATCACCGATTTTGAACTGGATTTCTTCGGCAAGCAGCGCAATCTGTCGGAGGCTGCGTTCCAGTCCTATCTGTCTACGGTGGAAGGTCGTAAAACAGCGCAGATCAATCTGATCGGCCAGCTTGCGACTGCGTATTACAATTTACGGGCTGCGCAGCAGCAAAAGGAACTGGTCGCCAAGACACTTAAATCACGCCAGTCCACCTATGATCTTGTGCAAACGCGTTTTCGTGGTGGTGTTGCCTCTGCGCTGGACGTGAATCAGGCCAAAACATCCCTGGATGCGGCCCGGGCCACGTCAGCTGAACTCGATCGCAGTGAGCAGCAGGCCCGCAACGCCTTGCAACTGATTATCGGTGCGCCACTGCCGGCAGACCTGCCAGAGCCAAGTCCCTTCGCGGGAGATGTGCTGATGGCAAAAATTCCGGCAGGCCTGCCATCGGATCTGCTGGCGCGTCGTCCCGATATTATTGCAGCAGAACATGATCTGCTGGCTGCCAATGCCAACATCGGCGCCGCGAGAGCTGCATTTTTCCCCAGCATTTCCCTGACTGGCCTGATTGGATCTGCCAGCCTGGGTCTGGGTACACTTTTTTCAGGCGGACAGGGTACGTGGTCTTTCAACCCGGTTATCACACTGCCTATATTCACCGCTGGCCGGTTGCGAAACAATCTTGAACTGACCGAAGTACGCAAGGATATTGCCGTGGCCCAGTACGAAAAAACCATCCAGACAGCGTTCAAGGAAGTGGCGGACGCCCTGGCCGGCGAGTCTACATACGGTGCGCAGCTGCAGGCCCTCAGGGATCAGCAGAAGTCAGCCTATGAATCACTTAATCTCGCAGATCTTCGATACAAGAACGGGATAGACAGCTTCCTGCAGGTACAGACCGCGCAGATCAATCTGTTTACGGTACAGCAGAATTTCGTGCAGGTTGGCCTGGGATCGCTGCTTAACAAGGTCGAGCTGTACAAGGCCCTTGGTGGCGGCTGGACACGCAACACCGTGATGCGTCCGAACCCGGATGCTCCTCTGACTGCGCCGGCGTCAAACAACCCCGAACAACTTGCACCTTCAACGGAGCAATAAAGCAGGATGTATCATGATTGATCTTGGCGTGAATATTGATCATGTCGCCACGTTGCGTCAACAGCGTGATTCTGAGTATCCTGATCCGATCCGTGCGGCATTGCTGGCCGAACAGGCCGGTGCGGATGCGATCACCCTGCATTTACGTGAAGATCGGCGCCATATACAGGACAAGGATGTTTTCGCTCTCAGGCCCTTGCTCAAGACGCGAATGAATCTGGAGTGTGCTGTCACCGACGAGATGCTTGATATTGCCTGTGAGGTTCGTCCCCACGATGTGTGCCTGGTCCCGGAGAAGCGACAGGAGCTTACCACAGAAGGTGGTCTTGACGTCAGGACACACTTTGATGCCGTCAGCAATGCGGTGCGCAAATTGCACGATGTGAATTCCCGGGTTTCCCTCTTCATTGATCCGGATCAAGAACAGATTCGGGCGGCGGTAGAGGCGGGGGCCGGTGTGATCGAGCTGCATACCGGGTCATATGCCGAGGCACGCGATGATGCCCAGCAGGCAGAGCTCGAACGCTTGCGATCAGCGATTGCCGAGGGCCTGCGCCAGGGACTGAAAGTCAATGCCGGTCATGGGCTGCATTATCAGAACGTACAGGCTATCGTGGCGCTGGGTGGTATCGCTGAACTCAATATTGGGCACGCCATCGTTGCTCAGGCGATTTTTGATGGATGGGAGAAAGCCGTCCGTGATATGAAAGCGCTGCTGCGAAACTGAGCTCAAGCGCTTACGCCATAATACTGCCGCTGCTCCGGAAAGCGAAAACTTCCCTTGGCATTGGGGTCATACACCCATTCTGTGAACTGCTGAGCTATCATACTCCTGTTGCAATCCAGGTACATATTCATGACTCAACCCATCGATTTTCTGTTGTCCCGCAGCTCCATGAAGCTGGTTACCTCTCCGGCACCCAGCGATGATGAACTCGCGCAAATTCTGCAATCGGCCATGTCTGCCCCCGACCACGGCGGACTGCAACCCTGGCGTTTCAAAATCATTCGCGGCGAGGCAATCCGGAAATTTGCAGACTTTTCCATTGCCCTTCGGCAACAAAGCGACACGCCATTCAATCCCAAGAAAGAAGCCGCAACACGCGCCTGGCTTAGCGAAGTCCCCATGATTATCGCCGTGGCCTGCCATATCGACTATGGCAATACTGCGATCAGCGAGAGCGAACGCATGCTTGCCACAGGTGCTGCCGTCACCAATATCCTGAATGCGACCCATATGCTGGGTTATGCTGCTTTCTGGAGTACCGGTATTGCAACTTACATTGATGAGTTTCAGTCAGGCCTGGGTTTTGATGCTCTGGATTATCGTTTCCTTGGCTTTATCGCCCTGGGCACTCCAAAAATGCCCGTTCCTCCGAAAAAACGTCCCGATCACCGACAGTTTGTTGAAGAGTGGACTGAACCGCAGGACGTCTGAAGGTTCGTCTCCAGACTATTAAGACGACGCCGCATCGGCTGCGGTCGACGAGCTTTCAGCACTTTTTTCTTTGCCTGCTATGGCTACCCGACTGGCCTCAACGTCGGACTGCATAAGACGTCCGATTCGTGCCTCGCACCTGCAAAGTCAGCTGCGCTCGTCTGTCTTTCCAGCAGGCGACTTGCCGGCATCATCTTCTGGTTCAATGCGGTCACGCACCGGCTCAGGGCTCCGTTTTTGTGGGAATCCTGCGCCTTCCTCCGGAATGGCTTTACTGCCCGCAGAATCACGGCCACTACCTTCGACATCCTTTTCAGACTGATGCTTTGTCTCGGTATGCTGTTCAGGCTCGTTCGATGATTCCAGTTCGGCTTCGATTGAAGCCACATCGCTTGCTGCCACCGCCTCGCTTTCGCTCTCAGATTTGTCATTATCCGAAGTCGTGGCACCTTGCGCCGCCACACCTGTCGATGAGTACGCACGTTCTTCCCGTAGTACGTAAGACCGCACGAGCAAAATGGTGCTTACCGGCGAGGTGATAAATATAAACAGACCGATCAGTACTTCATGAAGAAAAGTGCGATCTTTCAGACTGAAAGTCAGAAGTAGCGAGGCAAGAAGCAGGCACCAGAGAGAGGTGGAATAAATGATCGCCTGAATGTGTGTTCGAGGAAGAAAACTGCGCACACGGATCATTCCGATACTGGCAGCCAGCACCAGCAGACCGCTCACAACCATCAAAATGGAAGCAGGTATGACTATCAGTGGTGGCAGGGACGCTATCATGGCTCAATAACCTCACCTCTTAGCAGAAACCGGGCCATCGCCGCGGTACTGAGGAACCCGAAAAGACTAACCAGCAGGGCGATATCGAAATACCAGGAGGTCCGATATAGCATGCCCAGCGTCAACGCGATCATCATCCCGATCAGATACAGGGCATCGATGCCCAATACCCGATCCTGGGGCGTAGGGCCGACAAACAGAGGATGGCTGATAATGACCCCTGCGAGGGCAAAGCAGAATAATGTGAAATAGCAGGACCAGATCAGAAGTGTCTCCATTACTCGAATATCTCCTTCAGTGGTTTCTCGTAGCGATCAACGATAAATGCCGTCCAGTCGGTTTCCGGATCCAGATCGAGAATATGCAGTTGTACTGAATCGCCAGATTCGGGAAAGCCTGCCCAGACGGTACCTGGTGCGTAATTAATGATTGATGCAAGAATGGACAGGCCGTGCGGATCGCGAAGCGTCAGGGGTATGGTGATGAACCCGGGATTGAAACGCATTTTCGGATATCCCATGACAAGGCGCAACGCCATCACGTTGGACTTGAACGTATCCTTCAGCACTCTGCCGATAAGCATCAGTATGATGCCGATTCTGCGAGGTTTCGCCAGAAACGGGCGTAAACGCCGGGACATCAGGACAATAATGAGCGATGCCACCAATGCGAACACCACGGTACCCCATCCCTGCGGCGTATCTGCCAGAAGCACCCAGATGACGGCAAGGAACAGGGTCATGGGTAACCAGGAGAAGAGCGACTTCATTGTGTACCCCCATGTGATTCTACGATAGCCGGTCGGCTGTTTAGCACCGCCTTCATGTACGCTCCCGGATCATCCAGCTGCTTGGCCGTAAGCGTGAGCTGATCCATGACCGGCCCGGCAAACACCGTCAGCGCGATGCAAAGCAGCAGAAGCAACGTAATCGGAAATGCTTCACGGCGACTAAGCACTGGCGGCTTGAGTTGCTCACTGCTCCAGAACATACGTATTCCGGTTCGGCCCAGTGCAATCACGGTGGCCATGCCGGAAAGCAGCATGGCAATAATGAACAGCCAGACGCTGGTCGTAGATGCGGCATCGTTTTCCGATAAATCGAGCGCTTTGGACAGCAACGCAAACTTGGCGATAAAACCGGAGAAAGGTGGCATGCCGGCAATTACCAGCGCGCAGATAAAAAAGGACAGCCCCAGAAATGCGAGGGCAAACGGTATGGGTTTGCCGACAACCGTACCGGAATAATCTGAACTGTCCTGGTCTTCCGCGCTGAAGGCTTCCAGACTGATTGCCAGTACGTTACCCCCGAAAGATTCAGTACGCTTGATGAGTTCGATCAGGTAAAAGAAGGTACTGGTCACCAATACCGAACTGAGCATGTAAAACAGCGACGGGCCGGTCAGAATGACACTGGGCATGCCAAGGGCAGTCAGTAGCGTTCCCGAGGACATGATAATGCAGTACCCCACCAGGCGACCACTGTTCTTTTCAGAAAGTATACCCAGGGTACCAAAAAGCAGGGTAGCCAGCCCGATCACATACATCCATTCACCGCTGAATGCGGCGGGCGCACCGGTAGGCAGCAGCAGGGAGCCGATACGCAGCAGGGCGTAGATACCGACCTTGCTCATAATTGCAAAGAGGGCGGCAACAGGCGCGACGGCTGCTGAATAGGCACTGGTAAGCCAGAAATTGAGTGGCCAGGCGCCGGCCTTGATCAGAAAGGCAATGCCAAGAATTGCGCAGGCGGACTCGAATAAACGGCGATCATCACCGGAAAGCGTGGCGGCGCGAAGACCGAGATCGGCCATATTCAGTGTGCCGGTAATGCCGTACAAGACGGAAATGGCAATCAGCAACAAAAATGATGCAATCAGGTTTACTGTCACATAATGCAGGCCAGCGGCAACCCGGGCAATGCCGGAACCATGCAGGGCCAGGCCATACGAGGCAGCCAGGAATATTTCAAAAAAGACAAACAGATTGAACAGATCGCCTGTCAGAAATGCGCCGTTAAGCCCCATGAGAATGAACTGAAACAGCGGGTGAAAGAATACGCCAGCCCGATCCCAGAGCGCGG
Organism: Pseudomonadota bacterium; assembly: GCA_023389155.1. GTDB lineage: Bacteria > Pseudomonadota > Gammaproteobacteria > Burkholderiales > Burkholderiaceae_B > Advenella. The sequence goes on along the minus strand of JAEWEV010000008.1, from coordinate 117,865 downwards.
TTGAATACAGAAGTGAGCATAAGCCGAGCACGGCCGTCAGCATTAGCATGATGGCGCTCAGCTGATCTGCAACCAGCACGATACCGAATGGCGCACGCCAGTTCCCGAGCAGATAGACCATGATATGGTTGTCATAATCATTGGCGATGCGGCCGGTCGTAATGCCAAACAATGCTGCTGCCACGCAGAACTGCAGTAACACGGATACCACACCGATAATCACACCCACGTTGCGATAGTTATCCCGCAAGGCAAGCATGAATGCCCCTACGATCATCGGTATGACGACAGGCAATATCGGAAGATGATTCATCAAACCACTCATTGCGACTCCGTCCCGTCGACGTGGTCGGTATTGGACAGACCGCGAAGCGCAAGAATGACCACCAGAAACAGCGCCGTGGTGGCAAAGCCGATAACAATAGCAGTCAGAACCAGCGCCTGTGGCACAGGATCGGCGTAATTGGCCAATGTCGTGGCGACCCCCTCTTTAAGGATGGGTGGGGCGCCGGTGGTAAGTTTGCCGGTTGCAAAAATGAACAGATTTACGGCATACGACATAAGCGTCAGTCCGATAATGACCTGATAAGTTCGCGGACGCAGCAACAGCCATATGCCGGAGCCAACCATGATTCCAATAGCGATGGAAAGTATCAGTTCCATGAGGCGGCTCCCTGGTCTTTTGGCGGTAATTCGGATTGCAATGACACGGCGATATCGTCTGCCTGACTTGACGAAGGATTTTCATCAGCGGGTTTGTCATCAGAAGACGTCGTTTCAGACGCATCCGCCGTTGTTTTCTTGTAAAAGCGCAGGGACTGGTGACTCAGGGCGACCAGCATGAACAGCGTCGAGCCGACTACAACCGCGAAGACACCCAGGTCAAACAGCATCACACTGGATAGATGCAGATGACCCAACGGCCCAAGATCAACGTCGGCAGCCAGTGCCGACAGAAATGGCAGTTGCATCAGCCAGGCAGCCGTAGCAGCTGCGCCAGCCATCAGCAGTCCAGCTGCAATCCAGTACTGTGGAAAAATGCGCGAGCGGTCTTCCACCCAGCGAATCCCGCCCATCATATATTGGAGGATGACGGCCGCGGCGAAAATCAGACCGGCAACAAATCCACCCCCTGGCAGATTATGTCCGCGCAGAAGGAAGAATAGCGCGATCATCGTAGAAATCGGCATCACAAAACGTGAAATCACTGTTGGGACCAGCATGGTGCCACGCGGCAGCACAGCGTCCTCCTCAACGCTGGCCGTGTCACCACTTTGTCGGAAACGGCGATCTTCAAGCGCTTTCAGGCTTTCCCGCGGTGGGCGGAACCGACGCAGCAGGGCGTAAACCGTAAGCGCCACAATACTGAGCACCGTAATTTCGCCATACGTATCAAACCCACGGAAGTCTACCAGCAAAACGTTGACCACATTGCTGCCACCGCCTTCAGGCAGCGCCTTTTCGAGATAAAAAGCAGACACGCCATCGGGCCGCGGGCGAGACAATTGCAGATAGGTAAGAACAGTCATGCCCGTTCCGCCAACAACGGCAATAATCATGTCGCGCACGCGACGAACCAGGGCCCGCGTCCGATCAGAGGGAGGTTCGGTTGACATTCTGCGGGGCAACCAGCGCAGCCCGAGTAGCAGAAGTACGGTGGTCACCATCTCTACGACTAGCTGAGTCAACGCAAGATCTGGTGCGGACAGCCACAAATAAGTCAGGCTGCAGCACAGACCGGCACCGCCCAGCAGCACCAGCGAGCGGAACCGATTATATTTGGCCTGATAGGCGGCACCGACTGCGCAGCAGGCACCAATGATCCAGAGCAGGGTAAACGGCAGGTCGATATTGCGCATCGCCAGTTGCGGCCAGGCCTCGAACAGCAGCAGTGGCAGGATGGTTACCACTACGGTGATGACGACGATCCACAATATTTGCGGTTGCAGCCGCTTCGTCGAAAATATGCTCATGGCCTGATAGGCCAGCGTGTCAAGCAGATTCATCAGGAAATCAAAGAGAACACGGCCATCGAAACGGTAGAGTAGCGGTGTCTGACCCGGTGTACGCTTTTGCAGCGGCCGAAGTATGAGAACCAGCAAAATGCCACCGCCCATGGCGATCAGGCTCATGGTGAGGGGCAGATTGAACCCGTGCCAGATTGCCAGGCTGTACTCGGGCAGGGAAGGGCCCAGAATGGCGTGAGCGGCGGAAGACAGGACCGGTCCGATCACGGTTTGGGGCATGATTCCGATCATCAGACACAGCAGTACCAGGATGCCGCTGGGAACCAGCATCCAGCGGGGAGGTTCATGCGGTTCGCTGGGCAGATCGGTCGCCTTGGGGCCGAAAAACACCTGCACTATCAGGCGCAGGGAATACGCGACACTGAATGCACTGGCGAGGACCGCAAAAACCGGCAGCCAGGTGGACACTTCCAGAAAGTCGGGCAGATTCAGCGTTTCCGCAAAAAACATCTCTTTGGAAATGAAACCGTTAAGCAGGGGAACGCCGGCCATTGCAGCGGCAGCTACCACAGCCAGCGTAGCCGTAATGGGCATGGCCTTGCGCAAGCCTGACAGCAATACCAGATCGCGGGTCCCGGTTTCATGGTCGACGATACCTGTGGCCATAAACAGCGAGGCCTTGAACGTCGCATGATTGACCATGTGAAATAACGCAGCAATCAGCGCCAGCTTGCTGTTCAACCCCAGAAGCAGGGTAATCAGGCCCAGATGACTGATGGTGGAATAGGCCAGAACCCCCTTCATATCCCGCTGAAAGGTAGCGGCAAACGCACCCAGAAAGAGCGAGCACAGGCCCGCCATCCCGATGACCCAGAACCATGCAGCGGTGTCGGCCAGGACTGGCCAGAAACGCGCCAGGATGAATACCCCGGCCTTGACCATGGTGGCTGAATGCAGATATGCGGACACTGGAGTAGGGGCCGCCATCGCATTGGGCAGCCAGAAATGAAACGGGAACTGCGCGCTTTTGGTCAGAGCTCCCAGCGCAAACAGAATCAGGATAGAGAAATACCAGGGATGATCCCGCAGGGTGTCGCCTGAATTTAACACGACCGAAAGATCGTAGCTGCCGACTACATGGCCGATCATCAGCATGGCCGCCAGAAGACAGAATCCCCCTGCGGCAGTAATGGTCAGCGCCATCCTCGCGCCGCGCTTGGCGTCCTGACGATGGTTCCAGTAGGCAATCAGCATGAACGATGACAGGCTGGTCAGTTCCCAGAAGATCACCAGCTGGATGATATTACCCGCCAGCACAACACCAAGCATGGACCCCATGAAAGCGAGGAAAAATGCATAGAAGCGGGTTACCGGATCCTTGGGAGACATGTAGTAACGCGAATAGAGCACGACCAGCGCGCCCATGACAGTTACCAGCATGGCAAACAGCCACGCATAACCATCCATGCGCAGTACCAGATTCAGTTTATAGGAGGGAACCCATTCGAGGGTTTGCGAAATCGTGTTGCCCTGCAATACATCCGGCAGACAGGACAGGGTAATCAGCGCGCCTATGATCGCAATAAACCCTGCCATCCAGCATTCCGGCGCTCTGGCGTGATTGGGCAGAAATCCGACGAGGATACTGCCCAGAAACGGGAGAATTAGAAGCAGGATTAATGACATTAAGTGCTATTTGATAAAAATTATGATGAATTATTACTATGATACTTTATCTTTTTACAATGCCGATTAAATTTTTTACCTGATTCTGAATTTCTGCTTACATAACCGGAGGGTATCCATGCGACGGGCACGGAACGCTCGCACGCAACGCCAAAAAAAAGATAATTTTTCGGAGAGCGACGTCTGTCTGACAGGTAACCATGCCTGAAATCAGGCAGCTAAAAGGATTGACGGGGCTGCCCAAAATAACAAATATGGGGGCCTCACGTTTTGTGGTCGGCCGGGGCCTTCACCTTATTGCTGTAAATCCGCAACGGTACCGCGATAAAGGATCGAACCCGACGGTCTGTCGTTTCGCGAACCGCCATCTGGCTCCAGACTGATCAGTAATTGATCTCCGGCCTGGATGGGACCAACCCTTTCGGCAGGCAGGCGAAATGCACTACTGTTACGAATCAGGCCCAACGCATTGTCATTGCCACCTGAGCGTTTCCAGACCTGAAGTACCAATCCGTCAGAGACGGTCTGACTGACGACAGGCGTAAAGAGCGCATCTCCGGCTTGATTGAAACGAACCACCCAGCCCGTTTGCGCATTACTCATGGAGGAATCAAGAATCGCAACTTTTCTGGGCAGATCAGATGGCGGCGTCCCGAAATACCATAGGGCGAGCGCTGCAATGGCAAGTACCAGAGCCAGAATCCGCCAGAAGGGCAGCATAAACCAGAGTTTGCGCAATCCGCTTTTCAAACCGGATGCTGGCGTGGATACAGAGTCATCGTCATCAGGAAGATCAGTTTCGGTCGCCACGGTCTGGGCAACGACTTTGGCGAACGCGGATTTCTTGATTTTTTCCCAGAGGCGGCTACTGGCGACCTGTGCGGGCAACTGGCTGAGAAAATGCGTAAATTGTGCCTCCCACAACAGTGCAATCCTGGACACACCGGAATCATCATTCATCAGCTTGTAGACCAGTTTTTCCTCGTTCTCGGAAAGGCCGCCCAGTACGTATTCGCCCATTTTCTCGGTGGCGTTGTGTGGAGGAGAAAACTCGGGCAAATGTTTGGCCAGGTGCTGCAGGCCCAGGAACAGGTTTTCCTTGAATCGTCCCAGTGGCATACCGACCTTGGTAGCCGTCTGCGCCTGCGACATTCCGCTGAAATACATATTGATCATGGCTTTCTGCGGTTCTTCCGGGAGTTCTTCCAGGTGCAGATAAAAAGCCGGCGTCGCAGGCAGATCCTCGCGCACATCTGCATGCAGATTACTGCTGACTTCGTTCAGGACCGATTCATCTTTATCTTTGCTGGCCGCCTGGATGGCATCGTAATGCTCCTTGAATATCTGACTGATGCGATAGCGAAGAATCGAATATATCCATCCCCGAGCCGGCCCCATGTCATCTTCATAAGCTTCCGCGTTGTTCCAGATAAGCACAAACGCGGATACAACGGCCTGTTCAGCCAGATTGTAGTTGCCCAGCACCCGCAGCGAAAGGGCGACCATGAGTGGCGCTTCGTGCTTGAACAGAGTCTGTAGCGCGCTTTTCTGTCCTTTTGCACACGCTTTTAAAATTCTTTCATAGTTAAAAGGGGTGTTTCTGGCAAACATTTACTTTTTCCAGGCAATTGGGTGAAAATAGGTTCAAGTTTAACCGCAAACCAGCGTATTGCATACGTTTGCCATGGACATGGCACTGTTGCAAACGAATAGATACCACAATCACAGGACTCCCATGTCAATTGATCGCTCTTACACAGACTGCTTCAGCCTGCGCAACAAAGTTGTTTTCATCAGCGGTTCTACGCGCGGACTAGGGCTGGAAATGGCATCAGCCATGGCACGCTGCGGTGCCCTTGTCTATATCAACGGACGTAGCACCCACTCTACAGACGATGCCTGTCGCAGGCTTGCGCATGACGGGATTACAGTCAGGGGACTCTCAGGTGACATGTCCCTGCCAGAAGACATCGACCGTTGTATAGCACACCTGCATCGCGTACACGGACGCTGCGATGTGCTGGTTAACAACATGGGTATTCGCATTCGTCAGTCTCTTGCCGAGTTTGACTTCGCACAGATGCGCCAGATGCTGGAAGCCAATCTGCTTGGCGCCATGTACTTATCGCAGCAAGCCATTAAAATGATGAGCAGGCAGCAGTGGGGACGGGTGATTACCGTGACATCGGTAGCGGGTCAGATTGCAAGGCACGGGGATGGCGTTTATCCGATTACGAAACAGGGTCTGACTGGCATGGTCCGGGCGCTGGCGGTGGAATATGCCGCCATGGGCATCACCAGTAATGCGATTGCGCCCGGAACATTTGCGACCGAAACCAACACCGAAATGGCCAACTCGCCGGCTGGCGAGCGGCTGGCAGCACGCAACCCGACAGGCCGCTGGGGCAGACCCGAAGAAATTGCCGGATTGGCCGTTTTTCTGGCCTCGGATCTGTCCTCATATCTTAACGGCCAGGTCATCGCCGTCGACGGAGGCCTCTCGGTTCAGTTTTAAAGTCTAGTTGACTTTAAGATTCAGTTTTTCGATCAGGGGCTGCCACCGGGCTTTCTCCTGTTCCATATATTCATGAAACGCCTCTGGCGTACTGGGAATCGGATCCATATACTGCGCCTTCAGTTTTTTCTCCACTTCAGGATCCTTCAGTGCTGTCAGCAGCGCATCAGTGAGTATGTTGCGAATCTCAATTGGCACCTGCGAAGAAGTCACGAAACCGGACCAAGCAGCACCTTCTATGCCCGGTGCTCCGACCTCTGATACGGTTGGGATATCCGGCAGAGAGCTGTTTCGCTCGGCGCTGGTTTGCGCCAGGGCGACCAGCCGGCCTTCCTTGACTAATGGCAGCACGGCGATAGGCGCCAGCGCGGTGAACTGCGTGTCACCTGCAATCAACGAATTGAGTGCAGCGGGTGACGAAGGGTAAGGCACGGCTGTTGCCTTGCCGTTCACAGCCTGAAGCATCAGTTCAATGGAAAGATGCGAACCAGTTCCGTTACCCGCAGTAGCGAAATTCATCTTGTCGGGTTCAGCCTGAATTTTTTTAATGAGCTCCTCCAGACTGCTTATGCCGGATTGCTTGGTTACCACGATGACGTTCGGCTGGGTCACGGCCAGGGTCAGGGGCGCCAAATCCTTTTCTGGGTTATAGGGCAGCTTATCGTAGATGAATTGATTGTTGACCAGCGGACCGGTAATGGAAATACCAAAGGTGTAGCCATCAGGCTTGGCTTTGGCAATCTGGTTCGTGCCGATGTTGCCGCCGGCACCGGCCTTGTTTTCCACCACAATCGTCTGACCCAGCTTCTTCTGCGCACTTTGGGCGACGATGCGCGCAATCTGATCCGGAGTTGATCCAGGGCCGAAGGGAACAATCAGCGTCAGAGGATGTTCGGGCCACTTGCTTTCATCGGCAAATGCGGCAGAGGTGGCAAACGTCAAAGAGCCGGCTGCCAGGCTTGCCAGTGCCAGGCCCATGATGGTTTTTCTCTTGTTATTTTGCATGCTATGACTAAATCCTTTGGAATATATTTAAAATAGTGGCACCGGACTCCTAGCGGTCCTGGCCGGTCATAATCTGCAGAAAAACTTCGTAGGGTTGCAGTTCTGCAGGTCCTGCATCTGCTGTCACAGGATTTTTTTGAATACGGACGTATTCGGAATAGGGTAGCGTTTTCTTGAGCTTTTCATACCGCGCCTCACATTCGGGAAACATATCTGTTTCCGCTGGATCATCAGTGTAGCGGGTCGCATACTCAGCTGTCATGCACGTAACGATGGCGCGTTCGCGATCGAATTGCGAGTACTCGTCAGACACCTCATGCGACCGATTCAAACTGATCCATAAATACGCAAGGGCAATCAGCACAAACAGCGCAGCAATCAGATATTTTATAAAACGCATGCGATTACGGGTATCTTTCATGAACCAATATCATCCTTTTTTAACCCGAAAAGAATGGTTGCCAATTTGTCGTAAGCGCTCTTGGATTTCGGCGGCAAGCTCTCAAATACATCATGCAGGGAGTATTTCATACGGTAAGCGCGCTGGAAACTATCGTAGACTTCGGTCTGCTGAGCACGCAGTTCTTTGGGCGATACCGTCTGGAGAAGAGACGTGTACGCTTCCTGGCATTCATTTCTTACCGCCTGGATGGCGGTCTTGTCCGGATACTTTCCGCTAAGCACCAGTGCGCCCCTGGTTACAACGCAGTCTGAAGTCAGGGCCAGTCGCAGGCGCTCATCATCCTGCCTGTCGGAGCAGGCGCCCAGGAAAACGAGCAGAGAAAGCATTACTGAAAGTCTGAGCATCTGGCTATGATCACAGAATACCCCGAAGGCGCCGCAACTGTTGGTTGCCGGAATCGGCACGATTTGCAGGCAGACTTCCTAGGGCAGAGCCGCTGAATCTGGAAATGGCTGGAAACGAAAACTATACACGGAATTCGGGCGCAATTGAGGGGAAATAAGTAAAATGGATTTTCATGATCAATTTGACCGGATCCTCCCCATGCGCGTCGCTCTGAGGCCAGCCATCAGATACCGCGTAAACCATGCCGCAGCATTTCTTGTTGGTCTTTGTGTACTGACGCATTGTCTGCCGGTGTTTGCCCAGTCTGACGAGGATCTGGACACGGTCCCTGATGCGCCCGTACTCGACTCTGACGTGCGCACAACCCTGCGTGGTCTGGATGATGACCTGGCCCCCCCAAAAGGCTGCACCAGCAATGGTTGTGGGCCGTCTCTTAAACTCGATCTGAAGGTCATGGGATTTCTTTCCTCCCCGCTGGAAAAAAGCTATGTCTCTTCCCGCTATGGCCTGCGTATGCACCCGATCTACAATCAGATGCGCTTTCACACCGGTGTTGATCTGGCTGCCCCCCTGGGCAGCGAGGTAAAAGCCACCCTTGGTGGCAAGGTATCATTTGCAGCGGTTAAGGGCGGCTATGGCAATACAGTAGTCGTGGACCACGGCTCTGGCTATGAAACGCTTTATGCGCATCTGCAGAAATTTGCACCGCGACTGGCTGCGGGGCGGGTTGTCGACAAGGGGGAAGTGATCGGCTATCTGGGCGACACCGGCAAGGTGACCGGCCCACACCTGCACTATGAAATCCGCTATAACGACCACGTCATTAACCCGCTGACCGGACAAGGAGCGGCCGGAATCGGTCGTGTTGAAAAAACTTCTGTGATCAAGGGCGGCAAGAGCCAGCGCATGCGCTCGGGACGTATCCGGACCATTATCCGACATTGATCCGTTCTTGCATACCGTGCTGACGGTATTGGGCGAGCCAGTTACGGCCACCTGAACGTGCACGCCTCAGGACTGCTGACCCTTGTTCCACAATTGCGTAAGCATTGTGCTCTGCATGAAATCAAGAAAGCATTGAATCCTGAGTGCAAGCTGCGAATTCCGGTAATACACCGCGTGAATAGGCTGGACCTGCAACTGTGTCAACGCTGGCAATACACGAACGAGTCGTCCCTTGCTGATATCGTCACAGGTCATGAATTCAGACAGACAGGCAATTCCCTGACCGGCAAGCGCCAGATGCCGGAGCGTTTCTCCGCTGGAAGCAGCAATCGCAGGCATAACCTGCAACTGACCTTCCCCGTCAGCATCGAGCAGCGGCCAGCGGTTGAGGCTGTCAGGTTCGGTAAAGCCAAGTAGTGTATGCTCACGCAGATCCTGCACCGCTTGGGGTGTGCCTCGTCGTGCGAGATAATCGACACTGGCGAGCAAATTCAGACTACTGCCTCCCAGATAGCGGGCATGCAGCGTGGAATCCTGCAGTGCGCCAATTCGAATGGCAATGTCAGTACTCTGTTCCAGCAGATCAATATTCAGATCATGCGTGTTTAACTGCAGATCAATGTGAGGAAAGTTTTGCCGAAAATCACCGATAAAAGGAACAATCATATGCAGCATGAAGGGGGAGGCAGCGTTGACTCGCAGCCGTCCTGCCGGCGACTGCCGTCGCAATGTCAGCGTATCCTGCATGGTCTGCATTCTTGACAGAATATCGCGGGCATGGTCGAGCAGAAAGCGTCCTTCTTCTGTCAGGTCCATGCGGCGGGTGGTTCGGTTCAGCAGCGTGGTGTCCAGCGTACTTTCCATGCGGGATAAGGTTCGGCTGACGGCAGAGGGCGTCAGCCCCAATTGACCGGCCGCCGCACTAATAGAACCGCTGTCGATAACGGTAACGAAAGTGAGCAGATCTTCCGAGTTTGTCAGGAGTGCAGCAGATTTCTGTATCATTTTTTATTCATCCCGGAGCGGCGCCAATCCCTGCGGGATGGTGATTCGATTATTGCGATCCAGCGCAGCGATAACGACCATGTCATCCTGTGCCAATCGCAGTTGGCATGCCTTAATATTACTTTGCATCACGGTCCGGCCCCTGAGCCGGAACTGGCGCAAGGCCAACAACGATATACGCATTGTAATATCCGGTTCATAGCGAACGTTGCAAGCCTTATTCTTGTTGCGTAAACTGAATTTGTTCCCTGTCATCAATAATTTCACTGTATGCATTGGTCATCACAATTGTGATTGCCGCCATACAGCGCAGGGGAGTTAACAGTAAGTGTTATAAGCGAGGCGAAAAAAATATGCCCCACCAGGCAAATGGTTATTGCGCGCAGTTCAACAATCCCTATCAGGAAGCGATATGAGTTTGCACATTATTCAGAAGACAAAGGCAGGGTACTGACCCTGCCCAAATGCCCGCAGCCCGCGGGCTGCTATGGGGAATGTCAGACAACCGTCAGCGTCACGTCCACATTGCCCCTCGTGGCGTTCGAATAAGGGCAAACCACATGGGCCTTGTCCACCAGATCCTGCACGACATCACGCTCGAGACCGGGGACCGATATTTTCAGCTCGACCTCGATACCGAAACCTTGGGGAATGGGGCCGATTCCAACGCTGCCTTCAATGCTCGTATCGTCAGGCAATGTGACCTTCTCACGGGATGCGACCAATTTCAATGCTCCAAGAAAACACGCCGAATAGCCTGCGGCAAAAAGCTGCTCCGGATTGGTGCCAGTGCCGCCCGCCCCGCCAAGTTCGGCAGGCGTCGTCAGCTTCACATCCAACACCTTGTCGGAAGAAACGGCGCGTCCGTCACGGCCGCCTGTAGCAGTAGCATGAGCAACATAAAGTACTTTTTCAACAGCCATCATGATCTCCTTGAGAGTAGGAATGGATACAAACGATGGGTCAGTTATAGCATCATTGCCCCGCAAACCGGGATTATGACCCTGCACCTGTGCGGGGAATCGGTGGATTTTCGGGTAACTGCTGCCACCCCCCTCCCAGAGTTTTGAAAAGGGCAAGACGGTTCAACTGTTCAGCCAGACGCAGTGTAATCAGATCCTGCTGTGCCGTGTAGTAAGCACGCTGAGCGTCAAGCACCTCCAGAAATCCGCTGCCGCCGCCTCGTGTAAAAAGGGCGTTGGACAACTGGAAGCTGCGGTAGGTCGAGTCGACCAGGGATTGTTGCGCGCCGAGCCGCGAGGAGATCGTGGAACGCACTGCCAGGGCATCAGCCACTTCCCGGAATGCGGTCTGAATGGTTTTTTCGTAAGTCGCGACCAGAATATCCCGCTGTGCTTTACTCAGATCCAGATTTGCACGGTTGGCACCGCCATCAAAGATCGGCAGACTGATGGATGGGGCAAAGGTCCAGGCACGTGTTCCACCGCCAAATAGGCCTGACAGACTGCTGCTGGCCGTCCCCGCTGACCCCAGCAGTGAAATGCTCGGGAAAAATGCAGCGCGCGCAGCACCGATATCGGCGTTGGCAGCAATCAGATCGTGTTCTGCAGACAGAACATCAGGACGTTGCTGCAGCACGGAGGATGGGAGACCGGCGGGTGGCATAACCAGGCGCGACACGGCACGTCCCTTCAGAGCGAAATCGGGGGGAGGGAGCAGGGCGTCCGGCACTGGAGTGCCGGTCAAAAGGGTAAGCGCATTTTTATCCTGCTCCAGCGCGGTTTCATATTCGGCGACCTTGACCCTTGCCGCGTCCACGGTGCTTTGAGATTGCGCCAGTGTCAGGCCGGATTCCGCGCCAAGGTCATGCATTCGGCGGACCAGATCATGCGATTTCTGCTGATTCTGCAGGGTGCTGCGCGCCAGCTGCAATTGCTGGCCGGTCGCTTCGAGCTGCAGCCAGGCCGCCGCGATCTCACTCACCAGACTGATCTGGGCACTGCGTCTGCTTTCCTGGGCAGCCAGGTAACGCTGCATGGCAGCAGCCTTAAGGTTACGAATTTTTCCGAAAAAATCGATTTCGTAGCTGGTCAATCCCAGGTCGACGCTATAACGGGTCGAGAGCGTGGTTTCTCCGGAATTGGATATGCTGGCCGGGGTTCGGCTGCGGCTTGCCTGCGCGTCAACACCGACAGCAGGGAGACCGTCTGCCCTGGCAATGCCATATTGGGCTCGTGCGCGTTCAATATTTAATGTGGCAATGCGCAAGTCGCGGTTATTCTGCAGGCCCAGTCGCACGACATCGCGCAGGCGGCCATCCGTGAAAAATTGCTGCCAGTCCAGGTCGCTTGCGCTCGGTAATGCCACAGTCGCTGATGACGCAGGATTCTGGGGCCAGCTCCCGGCGACGGGCGCGCCGGGCTGGTGATACTCAGGCGCCAGATTTACGCAGGCAGTCAGGCCCAGCAAGGGAATGCTCAACGTAATCAATCGACGCAAGGAGTTGAAGGAATATGTCATACTGAATCGTTCGTCCTGGCACTGTCCGCCGCGCGAGGGCCATGGGTGTCATCTTGCGGGTGCCGCTTGCGGCGGAAACTGCGCACCAGTACAAAAAACAGAGGCACAAAAAACAGGCTCAGTGCGGTACCAACTATCATACCGCCCAGAACGGCAGTACCAATTGCGTGTCGGCCTCCCGCTCCGGCGCCCGTACCGATAGCCAGCGGCAGTACGCCAAAACCGAAAGCAAGCGAGGTCATCAGAATAGGGCGCAGACGCTGTCGCACGGCAATGAGCGTGGCTTCCAGCACAGAGCGGCCCTGTTCCTGCAACTGCTTGGCAAACTCGACAATCAGAATAGCATTTTTCGATGTCAGCCCAACCGTCGTCAGCAGCCCCACCTGGAAGAAAACATCATTATGCAATTCCCGCAATGCGGTAAAGGTCAGCGCACCAACGATTCCCAACGGGACGACCAAAATAACGGCAAACGGTATTGACCAACTCTCATACAGCGCCGCCAGACAAAGAAAAACGAACAGAATGGAAATAGCATAGAGCACGGGAGCCTGGGCGCCCGAGATTCGCTCCTGCAACGAGGCGCCGGTCCATTCGAAGCCAATGCCGGCAGGCATCTGTTTGAGCACATCTTCAATGGCCAGCATGGCGGCACCAGAACTGACGCCCGGTGCGGCATCGCCCTGGAACTCAAGCCCCGGACTGCCGTTATAGCGACTCAGTTGGGGCGAACCAAAAGTCCAGCTCGTACTGGAGAACGCGGTGAAGGGAACCATGTCCCCAAGCGTATTTCTCACATTCCATTGATCGATATCGCTAGGCAACATCCGGAATGGGGTGTCACCCTGTACGTACACGCGCTTGACCCGTCCGCGATCCAGGAAGTCGTTCACGTAGGTGCCCCCCATCGCCGTAGATAATGTGCTGTCAATGGCATCGGTACTCAGGCTGAATGCACCGGCCTTTGCGTCGTCAATTTTTACGGCAAACTCTGCCGTATCTTCCGGGGCATTGATGCGCACATTGACCAGTTCCGGTCTATCGGAAAGCATTTGCTGAGCCTTGCGGCTGGCATCGACCAGCGCGTCATGTCCCAAACCGTTGATATCCTGCAGGAAGAAATTGAATCCCGAACTGGACCCCAGTCCCCGTACTATCGGCGGCAGTGTGGCGATAATCCGTGCATCACGAATATGCGCCAGGTCTTTTGTTGCGCGTTGGGCAATGGCGGCGGAAGATTGCTCAGGCAAAGGGCGCTCTGACCAGTCTTTCAGTGTGACATAGGCATTGGCCGAACTCTGGTCACCGCTTCGCCCGGTAATGCTTGTAACGCTTCGCACATCAGGCAGGTTAAGAAAATACTGCTCAATCTGGCGCATAACCGGTTGCAGACGGGCGTCAGTCGCACCAGCCGGCAGGGTAATCTGCAAGCGTACGGCACCCTGATCCTCGGAAGGCAGAAAAGACGTGGGCAGACGCACAAATAGAAACCCCATGACCACGCAAATAACGACATAAACTATCAGTCCACGTCGAGGTCTTTTCGCCACGCCCGAGACAGTTCTCTGATAGCGGTCTGCCGTCCGGTCAAACCGGCGATTGAAACCGATGAAAAAACGATCAAGATAGCCCAGTGGCCCTTTTCGCGCTGCCGAGGGGTCGATGTGATCCCCCTTTTTTACCGGTTTGAGCAGGCTAGCACATAGGGCAGGAGTCAGTGTCAACGCGACGGTAACTGACAGCACCATGGACGAGACGATGGTAATTGAAAACTGCCGGTAAATCACACCAGTAGAACCGCCGAAGAACGCCATGGGAATAAAAACGGCCGATAGCACGAGCGTAATACCCACCAGCGCCGGGGTGATTTCACGCATCGACTTTCCGGTCGCCTCGCGTGGTGGCAATCCCTGCTCGTGCATGACACGCTCGACGTTTTCCACCACCACAATGGCGTCATCCACGAGCAGACCAATGGCCAGTACCATACCGAAAAGGGTGAGCGTATTGATCGAGAATCCGGCTACCGATAAAACGCCGAATACCCCCAAAAGCACAACAGGTACCGCAATTGCTGGAATCAACGTGGCGCGGATGTTCTGCAGGAACAGATAAATTACCAGCACAACCAGCACCATCGCTTCCATCAGCACCTTGACCACTTCATCAATGGACGCACTGATGAACGGGGTGGAATCCACACCGATAAAGGTTTTCAAGTTACTCGGAAAAAACGGCTCCAGCTCGGCGAGTTTCTCGCGAATGTTATCCGCCACTTCCACGGCATTGGCGCCGTCAGCGGCAATGATACCCATCGCCGCGCCGGGCAAGCCGCCCAGCGTGGAGCGAATGGTCAGGTTTTCTGCGCCCAGTTCAACCCTGGCGACATCACGGATGCGCACAATGGCTCCATCGGGCGATACCCGAAGCACCACATTTCGGAAATCTTCTTCGTTTTGCAGCATGCTGCGGGCAGTGATTGTGGCGTTCAGTTGCTGGTCGCGGGCGGCAGGCAGTGAGCCAAGCTGACCTGCTGAAACCTGGACATTCTGCTTCTGAATCGCAGAAGTAACGTCAGATGGCATCAGGTTATAGCTGCGCAGTTTTGTCGGATCAAGCCAGATGCGCATGGCATAGCCCGTTCCCAGCGTTTGCACCTCGCCCACGCCATCGATCCGACTAATCACATCCACCAGATTACTGGTGATATAGTCGCCTACGTCGACTGGAGAGGCGCTGCCGTCATCAGAATAAAGCGATACCACCATCAGGAACTCTTCACCGCCTTTTGTGACGGTGACTCCACGGCTTTGAACCTGCTGAGGAAGCCGGGACATGGCCTGTTGCAGACGGTTTTGTACCTGCATTTGCGCCACATCAATATTGGTCCCCGCATCAAATGTCAGGGTAATACGCGCACGTCCGGATGCGTTGCTGGTACTGCGCATATAGAGCAGGTTATCCAGTCCTTTCAATTGCTGCTCGATGACTTGCGTCACCGAATCTTCCACGGTTTTGGCAGATGCGCCAGTGTAAGTGGCGGTAATGGCTACGCGCGGCGGTGCAATATCCGGATACTGTTCAAGGGGAAGGGTATGAATGGACGCCAGCCCCGCAAGCATGATGACAATGGAAAGTACCCATGCAAAGATCGGTCGGCTGATGAAAAATTGTGCCATGCCCTGATCCCTAGCCCGGCTTGCTAGCCAATTCTATGGGCCGCACCAGACTACCGGGTCTGACATGCTGAGACCCGGCCACGACGACCCGATCACCTGCAGCAAGACCGTCGAGGACCTGCCAGCTGTCTCCGATTGCCCGACCAACAACGACGGAACGCTCCTGTATCTTGTCTGCCGTGTCCACGATGAGTGCAACGGTGCTGGCATCAGGCCTGCGCGTGACGGCTCGTTGCGGGACCAGCACAGACTGGTCGCCCGTGTTATTTTCCAGGACTGCCCGCACGTACATGCCGGGCATCAGTATACGCTCAGGATTGGGCACTTGCGCTCTCAGGGTAATCGAGCCGGTACTGGCATCCACCGTAACGCCGGAAAAAGTCAGACGCCCGGTATGAGGGTACAACTGACCATTTTCCAGTCGCAGGCGGATGACCGCATCGTTTTCG
Source organism: Pseudomonadota bacterium (assembly GCA_023389155.1). GTDB lineage: Bacteria > Pseudomonadota > Gammaproteobacteria > Burkholderiales > Burkholderiaceae_B > Advenella. The sequence continues at coordinate 101,825 of JAEWEV010000008.1, read as the reverse complement.
GAAGCGGCCTGAAGACGTCCGGCCTGAATATCATCCCGGAGCTGGAGTAATTCAGCAGAAGATTGCGAGACATGCACATATACCGGATCAAGCTGCTGAACCGTTGTCAGGGCCGTCGCCTGGTTGGCGGTGACCAGTGCACCGGGCGTGACGTTGGATAGTTCAATCCAGCCATCAATGGGCGAAACAATGCGGGTATAGTCAAGATTGATTTTTGCCCGCTGCTCCTGGGCCTTGGCCACCGCCAGATCGGCTGCCGCCTGTTGCGCTTCCGCCTGAGATGTTTCGTTGATTTGCGCGCTGATGGCATCGATGCGTGCCAGCTCGCGGTTACGTTTTGCCACGGTCCGGGCATTGGCCAGGGTCGACTCCGCCTTGCGCACGCTGGCCCTGGCGGCATTATATTCGGCCTCATATACCGCGGGATCCAGCTGATACAGTACCTGGCCCGCCTTTACCTGGGTTCCTTCGGTAAACAGCTGCTTCTGAATGATTCCGTTCACTTGCGGACGTATCTCGGCAACCAGAGGGGAGACGGTACGTCCTGGCAATTCGGTTTCAAAGCTGATGCGTTGCGTCTTCAACGTGGTCACACTCACCTCTGGTGGGCCTTCTTCCGCCTTGGGTGCCGGCGCGTTAGCGCTTTCATCCCGGGAACAGCCCGCAATAATAAGTGCGAAAAAAAGCAGAAACAAAAGCGTCAATGCAGACTGACAGAAACTTCCGCAAGGCTTGTTCGTTATAGGAATCACTGATTTAATCATGTGGCATCGTGTAAAAAACGGAGCAGGGGATGGGAGGACTGCAGTCCCCTTGCCGCTATGTCTGCGAGCGGGATAGGCCCTGCGCTGCTCATGGCGAACCCCGAGTACGCCGGCAGCAACAGACAGAACAGAAGAAACGCAAAAATAGTAGCATGTTTACACAGTATTTCAGTTGAAACTTTTGTATCACTCGATCAAATTTGAACAAAATGTCCTCTATGGGCGGTCATTTGGCTCGAACCGTCCATTTATTGCCCCAAACGGGTTCAGAATGATTTTTGATTTGCGCGCTAAAGGCAAGTGTTAATATCAAATTTGAGCGTTTTCGTGCAATCAAGGATATATTTGTTACTGTAAGGTTTACCAAAAATGGCGCGCTACCGGCTTTTTTTTGATTTCCCCGGCCTTGCGACAGGCCTGCGAAGTGCCTGGAGGGACGGGTACCGGATTTCGGATCTTCGTAAAGACGTGCTAGCCGGATTGACGGTGGGGACGGTAGCGGTACCGTTGTCGATGGCATTGGCTATTGCGACTGGCGTTCCGCCTCAGCATGGCCTGTACACTGCGATTGTCGCTGGTGCTTTCATCCCGCTAACCGGCGGCACCCGCTTCAATGTTTCCGGTCCAACAGCGGCATTCGTGGTTATATTATTCCCAATTGTTCAGCAATATGGCCTGGCAGGGCTGTTGATTGCTTCGATCATGGCTGGCTTTATTCTCATGGCCTTGGGCATTGCCCGCATGGGGCGCCTTATCCAGTTTGTGCCATATCCGGTCGTCCTTGGATTTACGGCCGGCATTGCCGTTGTTATTGCCGTATTGCAATTACCGGATTTCCTGGGTTTGAGTCTGGCGGCGCACGGTGAGAATGTTATCGATAACCTTCACCAAATCTTATTATCACTGCCGACCATTAATCCGTTTGAACTATTTATTGGCGCGTTTTCGCTTTTTGTCATGATTGTATGGCCAAAACTGCGTTTACCGATCCCCGCTCCGCTAATAGGACTGATTATCGGCGCCATTGCTGCCTACGCGATTAATCAAAGCCTGGGGAATCACGCTGATGGAAATGTCGTAGAGACTATTGCGTCAAGATTTACCTGGGCGGCCAATGGTGAAACGGGTAGTGGAATTCCGCCAATCGCGCCAACCTTTGGTTTGCCCTGGCTCATGCCAGGAGCCGATGGTCAGCCCATGGAGCTCAGTTTTGATTTAATCCGTAAACTGCTGGGGCCTGCCTTTGCCATTGCCGTACTGGGAGCGATCGAATCTCTCCTGTGTGCAGTTGTAGCGGATGGAATGACAAAAACAAAGCATGATCCCAACGCAGAACTCATCGGCCAGGGACTGGGAAATCTTGTCGCGCCATTTTTTGGCGGAATTACGGCAACCGCCGCTCTTGCACGAACAGCAACGAATATACGCAGTGGCGCCCGTTCACCCATAGCAGCAATTGTGCATGCGATTTTCGTGCTTTTTTCCGTCATTGCCTTCGCTGAATTTCTCGGCCTGGTACCCATGGCATCGCTTGCTGCCTTGCTGCTTGTCGTAGCCTGGAACATGAGCGAAGCGCGCCACTTCGTGCATACGCTGCGGGCGGCTCCGCCCGGCGATGTCGCCATTCTGCTCACCTGCTTCAGCCTTACCGTCATTTTTGATATGGTGCTGGCCGTTGGGGTCGGTATCGGGCTGGCTGCAGCACTATTCATTCGGCGCATGGCAATATTGACCAGCACCGAGCGCATCCAAAATAGTGAAAATCCGGTGCTTGACGAACTGCCGGGCGAGGTGGCTGTCTACGATATCAATGGCCCGCTGTTTTTTGGCGCTGCCGAGAAAGCACTGACATCTCTTCATATCGTCGATCCGAATATCCGTACTGTCATTCTAGACATGCACGATGTACCAAGCATGGACGGAACGGCAATTTTTGCGCTTCGATCGCTTGTAGATGAAATGCATCATGAAGGCATCGGACTGATTTTTACGGGCTTACAGACAAGAATGATTGTCAAACTGCACCGTGCTGGTTTCAGAAAACGAACCGGTGCTTTAACCTATTGCCGCAATTTGCGGCAGGCAAGAATCATCGCCATGCGCTGGCAAAAACGTGAATGACGCTACTGTCACAAGAAAAGCTGCAGGTCAGCGCTTCAGAAAATGCCAGATAGGCTTAATTTCGGAAAGCAGCCAATATACCGGCAAAGCAATAGCCAGAAAGACCAGGCCTTTTCCTGCAATTTCCTGGTCGCTTAACAGATAAAAATTGCATAGCCTTGTTGTACTGTCCTGATACACCAGCCCGATGACGGCCGCCATCCAGGAAAAGCTGCCAAGGAAAAATAGAATGATAACCCGGTTGGCCTGCCGCAAGGAATCCATCAATATCATGCCAACCAGAAACAACCCGGCAAATTTGAGTATATTGAGCGGAACAGAGGTCAGTACATCGTCCAGTGCTTTCGGAATCATCCAATAGGCACTCGCAAACGTCGCCAGTAGTAATCCTGGCACGCCATACTCGTTATAGGACCGGTATTGGCGTGCCTGGCCGCGAGCGTACAAGACGCATTCGGCCAGCATGCCCGAGACCAAAATCATGGGAATGTGCACCAGCATGTGCAGTGCCATGCTTGCCGTTAACGGTTGCTGGAACAGTCCTGCCAATAGCATCAACAGGGTGCTGGCTATTCCGTACAAGGCAATATTCGCGCGCATGTGCATTTTATTTTCCATCCTCGATTAGGGCGAATCCGAAAAAGCCACAGCGGAATAAGGGGAGGGGATCGCGGCAGCTGCAGAAATTGCGGCACGTAGCGACAGGCTGTAGATCAGTGCCAGACGCGGTTCGGTAAAATCTACAACCCGCGACAGTCGTCCGTCCGGTGTAACGATATGATATGCGGCGTTGTGCTCGAACTGGCCCAGTTCGGTTGGAATCACGGTAATACCAAATGTCTCAAGCAAAGCCTGCCGTTCGTTCTGGCGGGTCGGCATGACAAACTGCCAGTATCGTGAATCGGCCTTCATCGACTTTGCATAATCGTTCAGACTTTTGGCGTCATCGGCAGGATCAAAACTGATGCTCAGCAAGCGAACCCGATTGCCCAGCTGGTTTTGTTCAATATAGGCCTGTAATTGCTGAAAATCTGATCCCATGGCCCGGCAAATTGACATGCATCGTGTGTAGATGAAATCGATGATGGTCACGCGGCCATCGGCTTTGAGCATATGCAGCAGCGTGCTATCGACGCCATCACCTGCGTCAAGTTGTGCATCGGGAACCGGGCGGGGTTGCTGCGCAATACTGTTACGGCGCGCCGTCTCGGTAGTGACGGCGGTAAATCCATCGGTCTGCAGATAGATGGCGCCAACACCAAACATGACTGTTGCCAACAAAGAGAGAATGAGTTTCATCTCATTGACCTGCTGGTTATTTCATCTCTCGCAACTCGGCGTCCCCATTCCACGGGCCGCTTTTGCCTTGCGAGGCGGTACGCTCAAGCTTGACCAACTCGGCATCGACCTTGTCGGCGCTATTACCGAAACTGCTGCGGATATGCGTGAGCACCGCGGCAATCTCCGCATCATTCAGTTTGTCCTGGAACGTGGGCATCAGGCCGTTGTAATGGGTTCCGTTAACAGTCAAATCGCCGCTGACGCCATGCAAGACAATCTTCGCAAGAATTTCAGGCTTGCCCAGAACCCACTCTGATTCGGCCAGCGGCGGAAAGACACCTGGAAGACCGAGTCCTGTAGCCTGATGACAGGCAGCACACTGGGCGGTATAAATTTGGGCGCCATCGATCGGCCCGTCGCCCGCGGCCGCTACCTTGAAATCGGCTTCAGTACGCCGATCCCCAAAGACCGGAGCCGTGGTTTGATGCGTCCACGCGATATAACCGATAGCCCAGGCGAAGATGGCGCTCACGATAATAATGACCAGCCACGGGACCGGGCGATTCCCTTCGTACGGCTCGGGCATTTCGCGCTGTTGCGCTTCTATTTTTTTTGACGTGTCTGACATTGATCTCTCCGACGTCCGCGTGCCTGTTCATGCATCAGGCAATCAGGGTTCCAGTTTGGGCAGGTCCGACGGCGTTTCTACAGGATACGTGTGATCGAGCCCCAAGAGATATTCCACCAGATCCACTGCTTCAGGGCGCGCCACAACGACTTTGCCTAAAGGCGCATAGCCGCCGGGCACATTGACAACTTTGTCGCCGTCCTCTGCCTTGTCTTTCAGCTCAAACAGATAGGGATAAGAAGGCATAATGCTACCTGGTGTATAGGCACGTGGCTGATAAAGATGGCCAAGATTCCAGTCCGCGCTTGGCTGGCGCGCACCAATGTTGAACAGGTCAGGTCCGGTGCGCATCGTGCCCAGCAAATGCGGGCTGTCATAGTAATAATCCGAGGCGATGGGCGCTCGTCCCCAGCCGCGTTTGAAGTCCGGCGCCTGCGACTGAGCCCTGGGTTGCTGTGTATGGCAATAAACACAACCGTTAATGATGTATTGATGACGCCCGCGCAATTGCGCTGAAGTGTAGGGTTTTAGTTCTTCGGAAGGTTCAATATCAGATAACTGCACATAGGGCAACACCACCAACGTTGCAGTGGCCAGAGCAAGTGTTACCATCGCACCGCCAAGTAATTTGTATTCGTTTTCCATGATCAATTCCCGGCCAATGCACCAGATACAGACACCTGGGCGGGTTTATGAAATAGCGCGGGGCCCACGCGTTGGTGTCCATAGCGCAGAACCATGGCAAAAAAATGAAAGGCAAAAACCAGATGTCCCAGTGTCATAATGGCGCCGCCAACAGTACGGCTTTCAAGATAAGGGATGGTCAGCTTAACGGTATCCATAAAAGGGATGGTCGCATCCAGCATAGCGACGCCCTGCAGCCAGCCACCGATTGTCAGGCCGATGAAGTAGACGGCAAAACCCAGCACTACAAGCCAGAAATGGGCGGCGATCAACCTCGGGTAAGGCCACTCCCACGCCATGACACGTGGCATAACGAAGTAAATCGCTCCAAACATGACTAATGAGAAAAATCCGTAAAGCCCAAGGTGCGCGTGTGCCACGGTGAAGTGGGTGAAGTGAGTAACGGTGTTGACCGAGCGCAAGGCTTCCAGTGAGCCCTGTACGGAACTCAGGGTATACATCATTCCGCCCAGCACAATAAAACGAAGGGTAGGCGAATAAATAAGCGTCTTGAAATGGCCGCGCATGGTCAGATGCTGGTTTACAGAAAATGCCAGAACGGGCACAACCATCATGACGCTCTGAACAATGGAAAGTGTAATCAGCCAGCCGGGCACCGGTCCGCCTATCAGATGATGGCCACCAACTTGTCCGTAGAAGAACGCTAGCGCCCAGAATCCCAGTAACGAAAGATTATAGGATTGAATAGGGCGGCCAATGATTTTGGGAAGGAAGTAATATACCGAAGCCAAAGCGATAGGCGTGTAGAACAATCCGAGCACGTTATGGCCGAACCACCAATTCATTGTGGCCTGTTCTACGCCGAAGTGCACGCCGGGAAGGTTACCGACAAGGAACAAAACCGGAAACCAGAACAATGCTGCGCCCATATACCAGACCGACACATACAGATGCTTGACGCGCCGGTTCTGAAGCGTAAAGACAAGCGGCAGACCGATCAGTGCTCCGCCGATCACAAACAGAATATCAATTTGCCAGGGTATTTCCAGCCATTCCAGCCCATCGTTAAATCCAGCGGCAATACTGCCCAGCCCGGCAATTAGTGCCGCATTCCACAGCATCGCGCCCAGGATGGCAAAGCGTCCACCCATGAGTTCAGTCTTAAAGAGCCGGGGCAGCATCCAGATGGCAATGCCGAAGGCAGCCATGGGTGCCCAGCCATAGGCGACCGCGTTCAGATGCAATGTACGCATCCTTCCAAAGGTCATCCAGGCGTACGTGGTAAGAAAATCGGGCTCGTGTAATTTGATCGAACTGATCAGGCCTGCGGTCGACGCAAACACCAGCCAGACGATGGCACAGGCCAGAAAGGTGAAGGCGACGAAGGCGGTTGACCTGTCCGCACGAACCCGGTCAAGAATTTCGGCCTCCCGAATTGCGTCATTTTCCGGAGAGCGGATTGGGACATGCGTTTTTTCAACGATATCCTGCAATTCGCGGTGTTGCGCGATTGTCGCTGCCGGTTCTTCGACTTTCCCAATCTCACCTTCGTTAAAAATGACGTTTGCGGCGGCGGGATTATCATCAAACAAATGCTTTCGCAATGACCATATAAAGATAAACAGGCCAGTAACCGAGAGAATAAATGTGAGCAGCAATACCGTTATCGTATTCATTTGTAATTTTCTAATATGAAGTCACATGAAAGTAGGCCTTTTAATAATAGGATAAATATATCGTATTACGAAGTATTACCATACCTGCGATATTGTTATTGCTGGTTTCAATTGTGGCGATTTCCTACGATGCGTTTCTTTCTTTGAGCGCGACAGCCGCGGATCTAAAGTCTGGATTCACGCGAACGTTATCGCGTCAGAACCGCTCAACCCAGTCTTCATTCTGAACCATTCCTCCTTGAAACGGCGTATACAGCCACCTTCACCGCGGGGCGTACGAGTCAGGTTCAGGATGAGCGTGCGAATTGCATCCAAATCAATAAAAGAATAGGGCGTCAACACCGGTTTGTCTGCAGCATGAGGACAAGACTTTGACTCGCGAGAGAAAATGCGGGTGCGAATGTGGGAAATTTTTTTACGACGGATCGTATCCAAACTGGTATATGCGTAAAGATGGGGTCAGCCAGAAGTTTGTATAAAACGGCAATGACTAAGCTTTGAATTTGCATGTACATGGCAAAGCGCACTGACGTGGTATCCGAAGCGCCTGAATTAGCGCAAAAAACCCGCAAGTGCACGCCGCACAACAGCCGCCAGCAGTTCAATTGAACATCTTGACGTGAGTAGAAATCAACTAACGACAGCATGTCCGGGCGCTGTCTTTAAAAACAAGACCTTAAAAAATAAAGGGGATCTGTATAACGGATTGTTTAAGGCTTAATAAAGAAAGAGCGCGCAGACAGGGCTTGATAATTTGCTTGCATACACACGACAGGTCACAGCTTCATATTTATCTAAATAATTAACTTTACATAATATATATTATGCGAATTATAGATATATGGAATGAAGGAATTAAAGGTACCTTTTCCGCAATCAGCGTCTTGTTTTTACACCATGCATCCGACGTTCTTGTTCATCGGTTTCCCTGTACCTCAATTATTGAACTCAGACATTCATTCGTAGATTCATGAAACTAAAATCGACTATCACCGGTTTAAATGCAGGATGCGCTGTCGGATTTCTGTTCATGTCATGTTTGATTCGCATTTGCGGTCCTCTTATCGAATTTTTTACGCCGGTAACGCCGTGAATACGTAAATACGAGATCTTTGCGAAATCCTTTGCTTCCGGATATATTTTTTAGCAGTAACGCGTACGGTAATCGGATTCACGGTCAAATCGTTAGATCTGGCGTGTAAATATTCCCGTTTATGGCGGATCGTTGCCAACTCTCCGAAAATGTACTGCCTGAGTCACTGGAGCTGCCATTGAGGCAGATGGAGTAAAATCCAGCATCTTCTGTCGTTCCGGTTAAGACTGGAACCCACTACGAACCCGCACCATGCTGACCGCTGTCATAATTTTCGTTTTAACCATGATTCTGGTGATTTGGCAGCCCAGAGGACTGGGCGTGGGATGGAGCGCCATGTTGGGTGCAGGCCTGGCACTGTTGACCGGCGCCATTCATTTATCCGATATTCCGGTAGTCTGGAATATTATCTGGAACGCCACTGCAACCTTTATTGCAATCATCATTATCAGTCTGTTGCTGGATGAGGCCGGATTCTTTGAATGGGCGGCCTTGCATATTGCCCGCTGGGGAAAAGAGCGCGGACGGATTCTGTTTTCGCTTGTAATTTTGCTGGGGGCCGCCGTCTCGGCTTTGTTTGCCAATGATGGTGCCGCTCTGATTCTTACCCCGATTGTCATGGCGATGCTGATGGCGCTGGGATTTGGTCCGGCTGCAACGCTTGCATTTGTCATGGCCGCAGGATTCATTGCAGATACGGCCAGTCTGCCCCTGATTGTCTCTAATCTGGTAAATATCGTATCAGCCGATTATTTCAATATCACTTTTGCGCAATATGCCCAGGTCATGGTGCCAGTCAATATCATTTCGGTCGCGGCAACACTGGTGGTCCTGTTGATTTATTTCCATTCTGATATTCCCGCAACATTTGATAGTACTGCCCTTAAAACGCCTGCTTCGGCAATCCGCGACAAGCGCACTTTTGTTGCAGGATGGCTGGTGCTTGCCATGTTGCTGGCCGGATTTTTCCTGCTGGAAGACAGTGGCATTCCGGTTAGCGTGATTGCATCGGTCGGTGCCGCCATCTTGTGGTTCGTCGCGGGATCCGGACATATCATCCGCACTCGCAAGGTGCTTCGCGAGGCGCCATGGTCCATCGTCTTTTTTTCTCTGGGCATGTATCTGGTCGTTTACGGAATGCGCAACGCCGGCCTGACCGGCTATATTACATCTGTGCTTGACGCACTTGCGGCAGAAGGTATCTGGGCTTCTGCAATAGGGACAGGAGTGCTCACTGCCCTGCTTTCGTCCGTCATGAATAATCTGCCAACTGTCCTGATTGGTGCACTGTCAATTGAAGCCACCCAAACCACAGGAATGATTCGTGAAGCCATGGTCTACGCCAATGTGATTGGCAGTGACCTGGGACCGAAAATTACACCCGTAGGAAGTCTGGCCACCTTACTTTGGCTGCACATCCTCGCGCGCAAGGGCGTCAGAATTACATGGGGATACTACTTTAAAGTGGGCATCGTACTCACGCTTCCCGTACTGCTGATAACGCTTTCAGCGCTGGTATTGCGTCTGCAATTGGGCTAGCAACTGTTCTGCACTATTGAATGAGTTATTGGCTGCGTCTTCTGTTGCATCTCTGGCCGCACCTTTAGCCGCAACCGTCCCAGGGGTCCTAACGTTATTGGCTTGACGGGTGGATTACATGAGAGGCAGATCGTGCTTATGCAGCAAAGGCACGAGGTTGTCGTCCCCTGCTTCATCACGTATCCCAGATGCGGTTTTCCTATTTTGCCGTGTCTATATTACGCAGCAGCTCTTTCATGGCAGCCAGATCCTGTTGCACAAACTCATCCGTTTGTGATGGAGTCAGGGACAGAATTTCACCGTCAAGGCTACGAAGAAAATCAGCATATTCAGGCTTTTGATTGATCACCTGCAGCGCCTTGTTCAAGCGGTCAATAATCGGTGCCGGTGTATTCTTCGGTGCAGCCAGGCTGTACCATGTCGCAACCTCGGCATCATGAACGCCTTCCTCTTCCATAGTGGGTACGTTGGGAAGCAGAGGTGAGCGTTTTTTGGCACCGTAAGCCAGTGCCTTCAAACGGCCATCACGCACATATTGCATGGATGCAGAGAGGTTCAGAAAGGCCAGTTGCACCTGCCCACCCAACAGATCGGTAAGTGCAGGTGCAGCACCAGAATATGGTACATGCACAAGATCGATACCCGTCTTGCGTTTGAATTGTTCACCACTCAAATGGGTAGCACCACCTGCCCCAGCCGATCCAAAATTCAGTTCCCCTGGGTGTTGCTTCGCATAACTGATCAGTTCGCTCACGCTATTGATTTTCAGATTCGGATTAACCACAAGCATATTCGACTGACGGGTAACGATGCCGATAAAGCTGAAATCGGCAACACCGTCGTAGGACACTTTCTGCAGTAACGGAGTTACGACATGACCCGCCGAAGTACCCATGAGCAAGGTATATCCATCCGGCCTGGCATTGGAGACGTACGCTGTGCCCAGCGCTGCGGCTGCTCCCGGCTTGTTCTCGACAATCACTGACGTGCGAAGTTCTGTACGCAACTCAGAAGCCAGCTTGCGGGCAAGCACGTCCGCTGGGCCGCCTGCCGCATATGGGTTAATAAGTACAATGGGTTTGGCAGGATAGGCAGCGGTCTGCGCATGGGACATTGCTGCGATTGAGCACACCAACAGGCCGCAAAGAATGGCTCTTATAGATATCATGATTTTGTCTCCGGTTTATGGCCTGAGAATAATCCATAAAAGGTCAAAAAGCAATAGTGCAGCTTTATGACCTTTTGGTAGTCGAGTCGGAGAATGCATGGCAAGGTTCGCAGCGTTGACATTTCTGGAAGGGTACGAAGAGCGCTGCTGCTACCTTATCAGGTCGATCTTTACCCGCTCACCTTCTGGAAAAGCGCCCGTTCATCAAATGCGACAGGTAGGCTATAATTTTTTATCTGACTATTGAGCACACCATGAAGCCCATTACCCTACGCACAGTTGCGCAACATGCCAAGGTGTCGATTGCCACGGTATCCAAGGTGGTCAATGGCATCAATAAAGGTATTTCAGATGAAACCGTCGCACGGGTTCAGCGCATTATTCAGGAGCTCAATTACAGACCGAGTCGGCTCGGGCGCGAGTTGCGAACGCGGCGCAACTATATCGTCGGGATGGCGATCGTGGATGACTCGCCGACCTTTCTCACTGATCCCTACATTACGCAACTGGTGGCAGGTCTTTCCAATTATCTGGGCACCCGCAACTATGGTCTGCTATTACACGGCATCGCACCGGAAAATTTCGGCAACTCATTTCTTTTGAAAGAGTCAGTGGTCGTTGCATTCTGCCTCATGCTTTCGGGCCCGGCATCCAGTCGTCGGCGATTCCTTAATCTTGTGCATGCCAGTGGGCATCCCATGGTCGTATTTCAGGAACAGCCACAACAAACACTGACAGACTGCTGTTTCGTGAACCAGGACGATGAAGCAGGTGCTCAGGCGCTTGCACGGAAAATCGTGGCTCGCGGTCCCAGGCTTGTGTTCATTTTGACCCCGCAGTTGCAATGGCATGCAATCCAGGTGCGAGTCAAAGGGCTGCGCAAAATACTGGATAGTCACCACAACTGTGAATATGAGATTATTTCAAGTGATGAGAATCAGCGGGAATCCATAGTCAACGCACTGGATACCGCCATGGGCACTTATGGCATCCCGGATGTGGTGGTCGGCACCAACGATCAATTGGCCTATGTGGCATACCGGCATCTGACCGATAAGGGCTATCGTGTGCCCGAGGATATCGGCATCACAGGATTTAACGCATTTGACATCCATCCCTCGCTTGGTCCCGTGCTTGAGTCGGTTCAGTCTCCTGCCTATGACCTTGGGCAAGCCGGCGGCAAGGCGTTAATGGCTCGCCTTGAAACAGGAAGTTTTGAATCGCCATCGCTAACTCTGCCAGTCAAACCCGTTGCGGGCACGACCCTGAGCTGACCATGCAAATACTGCAAAATGCCAATAAGAACAGCGCTTCGCCAGCTCAATCTGCTCACTGCTTAACGCCAGCATGTAAAAATTGCTGCCGGCAATTGGTGCTCGTGTTCGTATTTCACATTTACAAAAAATTTGCAGGACGTACCTTCTTCTACTGTCCTGCCGCCATACATTAAAAGGTATACGTTACAACACACCATATTTTTCATAAACATCACGCAGCAGCAGGCCATTGGACAGTTCTTCACGTGTGTGATTTTCGCTCTGCACTTTCTCAAGTGATTTTTCTATGACCTCTGCAGCTATCTCGATGGGAATGACGATTACGCCATCTGCGTCCCCAAATACCAGATCCTGGCTACGTATGGTCACACCACCACATTGAATCGGCAGATCGTAATTCATCATCTTTCCCCTGCCCTGCGAATCCAAAGGGCCGATCCCACCATGAAATACAGGGAAATTGAGCTTTCGGATATAACGGATATCTCTGACCAGTCCGTCAGTTATACACCCCACGGCACCGCGGTGTTGTGAAGCTGTACTGAGCAATTCGCCCCACGGGGCGATGCGGGTCGTCGGACCATCACAACCCAGCACCACCACATCGTCTGGTTTCAGGTCGTCAATCAGCGCGATTTCATGCTCGTATGGATTTTCACCTGCCGCAACAGAAAACGTGTTCATGAAATAGCCTGTACGTGCCCTGCCGAAAAGTGTGCTTTCTTCCGACAAGGGACGAACAAACGGAAGCATGGCCTGGTTCCGGTAGCCCATGCTGTCGAGCACATCTGACAGAACGGCGGTGTATAGCTTGTTTTTCAGATCTTCAAAATTGAACTGTGCCTGTTTCATTGCTGTCCTCTTGTGTAGAGATGCGCACGCATGAAAAATGACACTTGCAATGACAAGTGTCGTATGCAGCATCAGACGAATTCACCTTTAGCCACGTCAGTTAAACGTTTAATCATATTAAATTGTTTGATGGGTGATCGTCAATATAGGGACTTTCCCCGAAGCGAAGCAGTCGGGATGTGTTCAAAGCCGCGCAGCGGCGGCAACCAGGCACTATCGATCAGACCAGCAAAATGAAATGGGCTATTGCGGCTATTTAGCCAGCGCCCATAAATACAACGAGGCTGTGCTTCCGTATGGAGAATATCGTCGTCGATAACGCTCGAAACGTTCGCGTGACAGCGTTTTATGATGATAAAGCCGAATAATACCGCGCTGAATGGCCAGATCACCCCAACTAAGCACGTCAGGTCTGCCAAGCGAAAATATCATTAGCATTTCGGCCGTCCACACCCCCACCCCTTTCAGACTGGAAAGGGTTTTGACGATCTGCCCGTCTTCCATCTGATGGATGGCACCCAGGTCTAGTTGGCCCGTATGCACGGCCTGCGCAACGCCGAGCATATACTCAACCTTTCTCATACTGGTACCGCAACGCTGCAATTGTGCGGCATCAACCCCTAGCAGCGCGTCGGGCGTTATTGTCCCACCACACAATTGCAATATTCGCGCATTGACTGTACGCGCGGCGGCAACGGAAATCTGCTGTTCAATAATATATTGAATCAGTGCAGCAAACAGATCGGGCATAGTCTGGCGTTCGATCATGCCAATCCGTTCGATTGCTTCAGCCATGCGCTTATCGCGCTTTCTGAGCCAGTTCAGTTCTGTATCACCATATTGAAAAATCGGCATTCTCTGCTCCAAATCACCTTCTTTTGCGTGCCGACATGCTCGCGGGTGCACATTATCTTTTGTGTCCTGGCCATTTGACTCCGTTCGCCATGCAAGTTATTACTCGAGAAATTACGCCCGCCAGGGAAGCTGCAATAGCGGTCAGCCCGGAGACAATACGTTTTTTTTCATGATGAGTTCACTTGCTGACATCAAATCCGCAACCAGTGCCGCGGCAGCTTGCTGCGGCTGCTTCATCCTGATTCCCTGAACCATATTCCTGTGATGTATATGTGCTTCACGGTTGCTCAGCCTTTCAGAATTGATTGCCAGGTCGTAGTTTAGAACCGGGCCGATCTGCAACCACAGGACTTCAATCATATCAAACAGAATTGGCATCCCGGCTGCGCCATAAACGCAAAAATGCAAATTCTTGTTGAGCCGAACCGCAGCCTTGCCATTTGGCTCTTTGGCTTCCCTTACCTGTTCGAACTGCATCTGAAGTTCCTCCATTCGGTTCAATTGCGTCTGACTTCGCTTCAATGCCGCCTGGGACGTCGCCAGCCCTTCCAGTTCAATTCGTATGGTTCGAAGTTCCAGAAATCGACTGACTGTCATTAATGGAACACGAATTGCACGGTTTGGAAGTATTTCAAGTGCGCGCTCCGCAACCAGCCTTCCGACAGCTTCCCGAACAGGCATGGCGCTGGTACCCAGCGTATCCGCCAGTCCGCGCAAACTGAACATATCGCCCGGCGAAAGCTGCCCGGAAATCAGCAAAGAACTGAGCTCCGAGTGTACGCGATCCGAAAGCTTGCTTCGATCGACCTTCTTGAGTTTATTGCTCATTTCTATCATCGAAATTCTACCTGAGCACTTGTTGACAGTATCGCAAATGTCATGCTAACTTCCCGATATAGTGTGATCACAGATCATACAATAGCCTGGCAGTATCGGGCAATTCAAAAAAAACAATCGATGTATTTTCTATTTGACGCTGGATCTTACCGGAGACATAAGATGCACACCAAATCAGTACTCATGGCCGCTCTGCTCGCACTGGCCATCACCCCCTTAAGCCAGGCCGTAAACGCTCAGCCGGCGAAGAAACACAAAGTTTATCTGAGCATGAGTTTCATCGGAAACGACTGGCAGGCAGAAGCCGCCAATATGGTCAAAGCAATGGCCAAGACCCCGGAACTGAAAGATAAGATCGATCTGCAGGTTCAGGTGTCTGGCGAGAATGCACAAAAACAGATTCAGCAAATCAACGCCATGGTGCAGGCAGGCGCTGAAGCCATCGTGGTATTTCCGATTTCACCTACCGCGCTTAATCGAGTCATCAAGAACGCCTGCGACAAAGGCGTAAAAGTATTTGCCTACGATGGCGAAGTGACCGAACCCTGCGCCCATAACGTTGCTATCGATCAGCACGAAGCTGGGCGCGTCACTGCCGAATGGCTGGCCAAGAAAATGAATTACAAGGGCAATGTGGTCATGCTGACCGGCGTGCCCGGGACATCCGTAGACAAGTTTCGTACCGAAGCGGCCAAAGCTGTTTTTGCCAAGCATCCGGAAATGAAAATTGTCGCTGAAACGCCGGGAATGTGGAATCAGGCTGTGGCACGTACTGAATTGTCCAAGATAGTGGCAGTCCGAAGCTGGGATAAAATCGACGGCCTGTGGTTACAGGTAGGTTGCTACACGGCAAATTCCATGCAGCTTGAAGCCGGCAAGGACGCGAAAGACCTGCTACCCTGCGCCGGTGAAGGTTCCAATGGAGGACGCGTGCAGATGCTTGCTGCCGATACAGAAGTTGAAGGCGCGACAGGCAGCTATCGACCTCTTGGTGCTCCACGCATATCATATGCGTCCCCGCCATACTCCGGCGCTTTGGCCCTGAAGCTCGCAGTACAGGCGATTGAGGGGAAAACGTTCCCCGAAAAAATTACCCTTCCTCTGCCACAAGTCACGAATGAAACGATCAAGCTGTGCAAAGACGGGAGCTGGAACGACCTGAAGGACGGATGCAATGTCTTTTCTCCGAAACTGGTCAATAAACCAGGATGGTTCGCGTCGATATATTCGGAACAAACCGAAGGGCTGGGAATTAACGCTGCCCTCAATTCCGAGCCGGATCCACAATAACTAAAACCTGTTCAGAGGTGCTGCACGCACCTCTTCCAAATTTCTTCAGGAAATGCGCAAGATGAATGAATCTGCCACCGCATTACGTTTGACCAATGTATCCAAACGCTATGGGCCAGTTAAAGCATTGACCGACGTTTCGCTGGAAGTCAAACCAGGTCGTGTTCACGCATTGCTCGGCGAGAACGGCGCCGGAAAATCGACGGTAGTAAAGCTACTGTCTGGCCTGATCACGCCAGGCAATGGACAAATTGATGTATTTGAATCCGCGGTGCAATTTGCATCACCCCGACTTGCCCAGGCTGCAGGCATACAGACTGCATTTCAGGAAATGACGCTACTTCCGGATCTCTCGGTATTCGATAATATGATGCTTCCATACGCCGCCACGACAGCGACCGGGGTACTCCGTCGCAAGGCGTTGCGTCAGCAACTGGAAAAGCATTTTGACGACCTGGATTTCGAGATCTCGCTGGATCTGCCGGTTAACCGATTCAATCTCGCGTTGCAGCAGAAGCTGGAAATTGCCCGTGCCCTCTTTCGTAAACCGCGAATTCTGCTGCTGGACGAACCCACCTCGACCCTGACGGCATCGGATGTTGACTGGCTTGGCGATATCATTGGAAAACTCAAGGCGGCAGGAGTTACAGTCATATTCATTTCGCACCGGATGAAAGAGGTACGTGAATTTTGCGATGATCTTTCGATTCTGCGTAACGGTAGCCATGTGGCAACCCGCCCGGCCAGCGACTTTTCGGATACTGAAGTCGTTGAGTCCATTGTTGGACGCTCGATATCACAAGTGTATCCGCAGAAAAGAACCTCTTCGGATAACACCTCGGTTTTATCACTCCAGTCAGTTCATACGCCAAAACTCACTGACATCAACATCGACTTGAAGAAAGGCGAGATTCTGGGCATTGCAGCATTGCAGGGAATGGGACAGCTTGAAGTATTTGAATTATGCTTTGGCGTTGAGCAACCCGCCAGCGGCGCATTGTTGCTGGATGGGCAGCCCCTGACACTGTTATCTCCTGCTGATGCAATCAGACCCAATATAGGCATCGGCTTTGTACCGGAAGACCGAAAGACTGAAGGCTTGCTCCTGAATCAAAGCGGGTTGAAAAATACTTCGCTCCCGGTACTTTCCCGTTTCACTGCCTACGGGGCGATCAATGAAAAAAAAGAGGCGCAGTTCGCAGCGAAAGTCTTCAAGCGAATCGAACTTGACCGGCGCGCGTTATGGATGGACGCCGCATCTTTCTCGGGTGGGAATCAGCAAAAAATTGTCATTGCGAAATGGCTTTTGTCCCGCAGCAGAATCCTGCTCCTGTTCGATCCTACGCGGGGAATCGACGTTGGGACCAAGCACGAACTTTATGAGCTGATTGCCGATTTCGCCGCTCTTGGCGGGTCAGTTCTCTTTTATTCCACAGAAATCCCTGAGGTCGTGAACCTGTGCCATCGGGTTCACATTATGTATAAAGGTGAGATTAGGGAAACAGTGCAAGGCAGTGCCATTACTGAGACAGCAGTCATGGATGCCGCGATGGGAAACCTTCGGCAGACGGGAGCGAAATAAAATGAATCAGTCATACACTGTGTTCCATAAGTATGGGAATCTGATTACGGCAACGGTCGTTCTGCTGATCTTGCTGGCCATTATCGTAACGATGAGTGCCGGCTTCAGTTACTTCGATGCATCTCTTCTTGCCAGCGGCGGTACAACGTTGGCGCTTGCGGCGGTTGGAGGCACGCTGGTCATCCTGAGTGGCGGCTTTGATTTGTCGGTCGGAGCGATTATCTCACTTGTGAATGTTGTGCTGGCTGCAGGTTATATCGATGACAGCACACCAGCAGCCTTTGCTGTTTCACTTGTCGTCGCGCTGACGATTGGCGCGGCTTGTGGGCTGATCAATGGCCTGCTTGTGGCCTGCGCGAGAATTCAACCCATTGTTGTTACCCTGTCCACAATGTTCATCATTCAGGGTATTACATTGTTGATCATGAATTCACCTGGCGGTACCGTACCCTCCTCGCTGGGCACGTACCTGATGGGTGACATCCTGCCTGATTTGTTTCCTGCATCGCTATTTCTTATTATTGTTTCGCTGTTGATATGGGCATGGATCAAAAGGATGCCTTTCGGTCTGCATCTATATGCTATCGGTGGCAATACGGAAGCGGCACGGGCCGTTGGCGCGCCAATTACCCGAAGTTATCTGGTCACGTACACCCTGGCAGGTGCATTTTATGGATTGGCTGGATTCTTTCTGAGTGGCCAGACCGGGGCGGGCGATCCACTCGTGGGTAACTCACTGCTGCTGTCCGTTTTTGCCGCTATCGTCATCGGCGGTACACGGCTTGGAGGAGGCAAAGGCGGGCCTGTCGGTTCGGTTATTGGTGCATTCGTGCTCATGCTTATCGTAAACATTCTTCTGCTATTCAATGTTTCTGCCTATTACTCCACCATTGCACAGGGTGTCGTGCTGATCGCAGCCGTGATGATGGGGGGATTGGGAAAAGACTCAGAGCTCAGGAAGTTTTTCAGACTGATCATGCACAGAGTGCATGCATTGCGACATCGCCGCCTGGCATCTCAGATTGCTCAGGAAAAAAAGCTCATTGATATCTGCGCCGACGTATCGGAGAAACCGGATAGTCAAATTGGCTTTTTCAGAAAGCACCAGAAGGACTTACGCATTTCGCTGCCTGCATTTATCGGACTTCTGATTCTCCTTATCGCGACGCAATTCATGCTGGGTCGCAACGTATACGAATGGTCGTACTGGAATTCGATGCTTGTCCTGTCGACCTTTCTTATCATTCTTGCGTTAGGGCAAGGCGTTGTGGTATTCACGGGTGGACTTGACCTGTCTATCCCATGGACCATCGCCTTTGCTGGCATTCTCTTCACCGGATTGACACAAGGTTCGAATGAAGCCCTGCTTTATGCATTGCCAATTATACTGATCGTCGGTGTGCTGATAGGCCTGGCCAATGGTGTGATGGTTGCCGTTCTGGGCATGTCTCCGATTGTCGCGACCCTGGCAAGCAACGGCATTCTCCAGGGGATCGCATTACTTTATTCCGGCGGTACGCCCAGTGCATTCCCCTCGCCATGGGTCAGCTGGCTGATGACCTCACGGATTGCAGGCATCACGCCTGTGATTTTTCTTCTGATTGCATTTGTAATTGCCTCGGTATTTTTGCTGAATAAGACCCGATTTGGTCGGCACATTTATGCGACGGGCAGTAATCTTAATGCTGCATATTTGTCAGGCGTGCCAACACGGCGAGTGCTGATTCTGGTTTATGTATTGTCCTCACTGTGTGCTGCCGTCGTGGGTATTCTGCTTACCGGATTCTCCGGACAGGCCAGTCTCGGCATGGGTGATGATTATCTCTTGCCCTCTATCGCCGTTATTGTTGTGGGTGGCGGTTTGATCACCGGTGGACGTGGACACTACCTGGGTATTGTGGCGGGCGTACTGCTGCTGACCACGCTGCAGATTCTGCTGGCAGGCAGCGGCCTGCCCTATGCGGTGCGCCCTATTCTTTTCGGCATCGTGCTGCTGGCAGCAGTCGCCATGTTACGGGAGAAGGCGAGATAACCTTGCCCGTGTCTGATATTGCTGACTGCGACAGGCGAACCGCAATTTCAACGGCTTAACAACAATGTATTTGCAACAGGAGGACGGTATGAAAATTGAAGTATTGGTAGACGTCAAGACCACGCTGGGCGAAGGACCACTATGGGACGTTGAGGAGCAACGGCTGTACTGGATCGATAGTGCGGATGGCAGAGTTTTTCGTGCCACGGCCTCTGGAACGGAAATTCGTGCATGGCAGGTTCCACAGAAAATCGGTTCCATGGCGCTCAGAAAGAACGGCGGTGCCATCGTTTCGCTTGCCAGAGGCATTCATACGCTGGACTTTGACACGGGCGAAGTCCAGTTAGTGCACGATCCGGAACCCGACTCCGGCAATAATCGACTGAACGATGGAAAGGTGGATGCACAAGGTCGCTTTCTATTCGGCAGCATGGACACGCTCGAAGACGGACCCAACGGCGCCCTTTACCGTCTGGATACCGATATGACGGTGCACAAACTGGAAGATGGAATTATCGTCTCCAATGGTCCCTGCTGGAGTCCGGACGGTAATACCTTTTATTTCTCGGACACCTGGTCCGGCGATATTTGGGCTTATGACTACGATAAAGAAACGGGTGGCATATCCAATAAACGCGTGTTTGCAACGTTGCAGGGATCGCACTTCAGATCATCGGATGGTTCAACCGTAGACGCAGAAGGCTGCCTGTGGAACGCTCAGGTATATGAAGGCAATCTGGTTCGCTATAATCCCGACGGCTCAGTGGAGAGAACCATACCCATGCCGGTAAAAAATGTGACAAGCGTCATGTTTGGCGGACCGGAACTTGATATCCTGTACGTAACCAGCATGTCTAAGCCCCCTCTTGCGCGCTTTCCAAAAGATAGTGTGCTGGGCGGCAGCGTGTTTGCCATCACGGGTCTCGGAATCCGCGGATTGCCAGAGCATCGCTTCGCAGGCTGAGGCTGACTGGATGCAGGTTTGCAGTGATGCCAATTGCGGGCTCTGTTGAGCCCGCAAGCTTTGCGTGTAGAACTAATGCCGCCTGCTGCCGATTACTTTGCCTTCGCCTCCAGAACAGGTTTGCTGACGCCCTCTACGCCCACGAGTGAAAGCACGGTGGTGAAACTGACTTGTGAGCCCTTCCAGGCATCTTTCGGATCGAACCATTCTTCCAGCGAGTGAGAACCGCCAGACTCGCCGCCGCTGCCCAAAATCACCGCAGGAATTTTCAGGCTCATGGGTACATTGGCATCTGTACTGCCGGCCCGTGTCTCTCCTTTACCACCCGCCAGCGCAATGGATTCAAGCGCCGCGGTGACAATTGCACTGTCTTCTGGCGTGACTCCGGCTGGGCGATCACCTATCATTTTTGCGTCAGAAGTAATTTTTCCTTCCGATTTCCAACGTTCATTTTCCTCGTTGACGCCTTTCTCTATTGCACTCATGATATCGCGCTCGGCCGCCAGCAGCGCCTCTGTCTGGTTGGATCGAATATCGACAGCCATTTTCGCATCGCCGGCAATCGAGTTGACCGAAGTTCCCCCGTCAACTGTCCCGACAGTGAACGTTGTTTTGGGATCCGTGGGAACCTGAACGTCACCAATGTGGGCAATGGCCCGCCCCATCGCATGGATGGCGCTGGGAACTTTACCGAAGGCACCAAAACTATGCCCACCCGGTCCCTTGAATGACACTTCGTAGCGGTGACTTCCTGTACCCTGAGTCAAAACCTTTTCCCCTGTTCCGGGCTCAAGACCCACCATCGCGTCGATGTTCTTATGTTCATTAAACAGCGCTTTCATTCCACGCAGATTGCCCAGACCTTCTTCACCAACATTGGCCACAAACATGATATCGCCTACCGTAGCGATTTTATTATCATTCAGCGCCTTGATCCAGGATAGGATAACGGCAATGCCACGTGTATCGTCAGCAATACCTGGAGCAAGCAGTTTGCCGCCCTCCTCTCTGACTTTGACATTTGTGCCTTCCGGGAAAACGGTATCCAGATGGGCTGACACGAGCAACGTAGGTCCGCTGCCACTGCCTTTTCTGACACCAACAACATTGCCGGCGCCATCAATTGACGCATCAGTCAGTCCGACTTCCTTGAATCGTTTTAGCACATACTCGGCGCGCGTCTCCTCCTTAAATGGCGGAGCAGCAATCTCGGTTATCGTACGAAGCTCCTGTATGGTTCTATCGTGATCGGTTCTTATCGAAGCCATCAGATCCTGGATTTGTTTTGCATTATTGAGTGATGTCAGCGCCGTCTTCACATCCTGTTGCTGCGCGACAGCTGCACTCATGGAAAATGCGGCGCTCACGCCAAGCAATAGCTTTCCCAGCATAGAAAATTTCATTTGTGATAACACGTTTTGTCTCCCCTGAAAACTGAACTTTATGCCCGCAACAAGGTGATGTCAAGTCGGGACGGCTATCAACCTATGCCCGCTGGTATTTTTCGCATGCAGTCTGGCGTGACTTCTTTCAGGCTCGTTGCGCCCAGCAGTCCGAGATCTCTTTCTATTTCACTTGTGATTAACTGGATTGCCCTCTCGATGCCTTTCCGGCCTCCCACTGACGTCGCGTAATTAAAAGGACGCCCGATAAACACGCATTGTGCGCCCAGGGCCAGCGCTTTGAGTATATCGGTTCCTCTTCGTATACCACTGTCGAGCATAACAGGAGTGTTACCGGCAACATCCACGATTTCAGGCAGGACGCGCAACGGAGAGATACTACCGTCAAGCTGGCGGCCACCGTGATTTGAAACAATAATGCCATCAGCACCGCTGGATATTGCAGTCACTGCGTCCTCTTTCCTAAGTATCCCCTTGATGACAAGTGATCCTTTCCACTGCTTTCTGATATCGCGGAAATGATTCCAGCTAATATGACCCCGGTCAGAATAATCGCGTAATACGTTTTTGGAAAGAATGGGCGCACCCCGGGTTGCGTAATTATTTTCGAAATGAGGCATGCCATGACGCAGGCAGGTTTTCAGAAAAGTGTTGCAAACCCATCGAGGATGCGTGATGCCATCGAACAGCAGGCGCATCGAGGGGCGCAACGGTGTTGAGAAGCCGGCACGTATGTTGTTCTCACGATTCGCGGCAATCGGCGTATCAACGGTAATCACAAGCGTCGTAAAACCTGCCTTTGCTACACGATCAACGAGCTTGACAATTTCCTCGGATTTGCCCGGAAGATACGCCTGAAACCAGCTTGCTGGCGCAGCTTCAGCTACTTCTTCAAGACGAATGAGCGAGGACCCGCTCATAATCATTGGAATCTGTGCGTTAGCCGCCGCTGTGGCAAGAACGAGATCCCCCCGATAGGCTGACAACGCGCTGATCCCCATTGGAGCGATGCCCACCGGGGACGCATAAGCATTCCCGAATAGTGAAAGCGAAGTGTCAATCGCCGACACATTCACCAGCGCTTTGGGGATAAACGCATACTCCCTGAACGCCCGTCGATTGTCGTCGACGGACGCGTTGGTTTCAACGCCTCCCCTGATGTATTCAAAGACCGGCCTGGGCAAATGCCGTTGTGCCAACTTTTCAAAATCATCCAGACACAACGCCTGATCCGTTCTTGCCATCACCTTTCCCTTTTTCTGCTTTTGAGTTCCCTACTTTCCTGTTTCTGACCAGGGGCTGGTCTTCCAGAGTTCCTTGAATTCATTTTCCGCACTTTGCAATTCGTCACTATAGGTTTTTGTATCCATATATCGCAATGGGACAAACATGACTTTGGCCTTTTCAATGAACTCAGGATCAGTCGATGCTTTCTTTACTGCAACCCGCAGTTTTTCCGCGATATCTTCCGGCAATCCTTTCGGTGCACCAATGCCCCTGAGCGATGCCATGATCACATCATAACCCTGTTCTTTGAATGTAGGAATGTCAGGAGCCAATTCGCTGCGCTCTTCGCTCATTGATCCGAGCAAACGAATATCGGTACCTCCTTTCTGATACGCCAGCACTTCGCCGACGTTCATAGCAGCAACCATGATCTGTCCGCTCTGAATGGCATTGCGTACTTCACCGGCGCCTTTGAAGGGAACATGATTAAGTGTTGTGCCTGTCAGTTGCTCAAACTTCATCATGGCCAGATGATCATCAGACCCAACACCTGTCGTGCCTACGGTCACCTTTCCGGGATTTTCCTTTGCGTACTTTTCCAGATCTTTCAGCGTCTTGATATTACCCTTGCCACTGACCGCAAACCCATCCGGATCGTCAATCAGATTACCGAGCAGATCAAAATCACTCCAGTGATAATTGGTTTTTCTTTCAATGGGAATGGTGAGCAGGTTGGGTGTGTTGATAAAGCCGATGGTATAGCCATCAGGCTTGGCCCGCTTGATTTCCGAAAAGCCGATGGCGCCTCCTGCGCCCGGACGATTCAGAACCACAATATTGGCTCCCTCGCCCAGATACTTCTGTATATAAGGCGCAATGGCACGCGCGACCAGATCGGTTCCGCCGCCGGGCGCATAGGACACGACCATGCTGATAGCATGTTCGGGATACGCTGCGTGTGCCTGTACTGTGCCAAAAGTCAGAGCGACGGCAGCCACCATACCTGTGATTTTATATTTCATGAGTTGTCTCCATCTTAACTATAAAAAAAGCGCCCTCGAACGATTGTCGCGCAACGCTCAGTGTCTCCCGCCGTTCTGAATCTGATTATGCGTGCACGACATGCAGCGGGGGCTTTCCATCGGCCATCAGCAAGATCTGCTGGGCAGCCATTTGTGCAACGTTATAGCGGCATTCATGCGATACACCGGCAGTATGGAATGTTGCAACAACCCTCTCGTGACCAAGCAGTGGATTATCCGGTTTGGGCGGTTCGACTTTCCATACATCCAGGCCAGCACCAGCCAGATGGCCTCTCTGTAATGCCGCGTACAGATCCTCTTCATTGTGAATCCCGCCTCTGGCCGTGGAAATGAAAATTGCGCCTTTTTTCATTTGCCCAAATCTGTTCGCATCAAACATATTGCGGGTTTCATTGTTCAACGGGCAATGCAGCGAAACGATATCCGACTTCGCAAGAAGCTGCTCCAGCGGCGTATTCCTGGCGTGCCGCAATTCAACATCCTGATCGGTCAGATACGGATCGTAGGCCAGGACATCCATACCAAGCGCGGTTCCCATCTGGGCAAAACGAGTCCCGATATGTCCCAGTCCAATTAAGCCCAGTGTTTTCCCAAAGACTTCGTGGCCCATCAGTGCTTCACGACTTCCCGCATTCTGTGCCACAAGAGTTCTGTCGGACTCAACGATTCGACGCGACACGGCCAGCGCCAGCCCAAGGGCCATCTCGGCAACTGAGTTGGCGTTGCCTCCGGCCTGATTGACAACGGTAATATTTTTTTTGTTACATGCAGCGACATCGATGGTGTCATAGCCGGCTCCCGAAGAGGACACGCCCTTGAGTTTTGGGCAATGAGCCAGCAGTGCTTCCGATACGAAAAGACCTGCCGGCAACTCATCCTTTGCTGCCGAGACATGATAATAATCGGCTTCGCTCAGTACTCGATGCCATTGCTCTTGAGGGGCGTGCACATCGATAATCTTCAGGTCAATATTTTCGTTTTCTGACAGAAGGCGGTCAAAGACCGGATTAATCCACAGATTCGTTCTTGCAACGCATATTTTTTCAGTCATACCGGCTACTCGATTATTTATTGTTGTCCGGCACATAGCCCAGTTTTGCCAGTTCCCTGTCGATCCACGCGACGTCCAGGCAATCGTTATCAATATCACGAATCATGTTCGCTTCCAGATTGTTTTTGTCACTGGCCAATTTAAGAATATTCTTTGCTTCCTCATAGGGAACGCAAAGAAGGCCATCCGCGTCACCAATGATCAGATCACCGGGTTCAATCACCATACCGTCCAGACTGATTGCCGTATTGATCTCTCCCGGTCCGTTCTTGTACGGGCCCCGATGAGTCACGCCAGCTGCGTAGACAGGGAAGTCTCCATGGCTGATCGTGTCCAGATCACGGATGGCTCCGTTAATGACGATACCGGCAATGCCCTTGCGGCTAGCCGTGCGAACCATCAACTCACCAATAATTGCATTTGTCGTATCTCCCCCTGCGTCAACAACGATGACATCACCTGGAGATGCCATGTCGATAGCTTTGTGCACGAACAGATTGTCGCCGGGACGCGACTTGACTGTAAAAGCGGGTCCTGCCATAACAGCCCCTGCATGCATCGGGCGCAGAGTCGGCCCGCCGGCTGCCATACGATGCATCACATCGCTGATATTTGCTACGGGAATCTGCGCAAAAGATTTAACCAGTTCGGCGTCGACGGCACGGCTACGCTTGAGTATCTTGATTTCAACCACAATAGTCTCCTGAGAAGTTTGGACGATTTTATGGCTTAAAATCCGGAAGAATGAAAAATATAATTACGTTGAAAACGTAAAATTATTGAATATCCAGCTTTTTCAATTACTGAGCGTGCCCGTGCAATGGATACCAATTATCTGGAAACTTTCATCAAAACACTGGATTGCGAATCCATATCCGATGCCGCGCGATATCTGGGGATCACGCCGGGTGCAGTTTCAGCACGTATCCGAGCGCTTGAGGACGAACTGGGCCAGCCCCTTATCAGGCGTTCCGGACACACGGTCAGGCCAACTGAGCATGGGCTGCTGATCTGCGATAAGGCTCGCCAGATGATTCAGGACTCCCGAGACATGGCGGCCATGGTCAAGAGCGGAGAAATCCTGGGTGAACTCAGACTGGGTTCATTCTTTTCCGGGCTGACAACCCATCTGCCGCGATTACTGGAAAAATCCTATGAGCACCATCCCGATCTGAGTATTTTTGTCTCTTATGCGCCATCGGTAGAGTTATGCCAACAAGTCCACGCGGGCAGCCTGGACATTGCACTTGCCATTGAACCCCAGTTTGCCATTTACAAGAATTGCTCATGGCTGAAAATCCAGGACGAGCCCCTGATTCTGATTGTTCCTCCGACCTATGATAGTGATAATGCGCACGATCTGCTGCGAATCAGCCCATTTATCCGCTACGCCCGCAGTTCCTATAGCGGGCAACTGGTTGACCGCTATCTGAAGGACAATCGAATTGTGCCAAACCAGCGACTGGAAATCGACAGTCTGCTCACCATTGCCTCGCTGGTTGCAAGGGGTGTCGGGATTGCTATTGTGCCGGACTCATTTTCGCTTGAAAGCCTGGGACAGGAAATTATCAGAATCCCGCTTCCAGGTCGCACCCAAATCAGAAAAATCGGAATGATATGGTCAAATCAGAGCCCGCGCGTTACTATCAGCAAATCCATTGCTCTGTATGCCCGGGGTCTTTTCAACTGACATGACATCTGCGAATTCTGCATCACCCAGCCTGTGGTGGGCCTGGGGCGCACCCATCGTCTTTATTTTGCTATGGTCTTCCGGCTTCAGTTTCGGGAAAATCGGTTTGCAATATGCACAGCCGCTCACCCTGTTGTCACTGCGATATGCCTGTGTGGTTCTGGCCCTGTTGCCGGTAAAGGCGGTCCTGCGCCTGCGCTGGCCGGCAACTCGCAAGGAGTGGATAAATATTTCAGTTGTCGGGCTGCTCATTCAGTTCATTTACTTCAGTTTTAGTTACGTGGGCATGAAACAGGGCGTCAGTGCAGGCACCGTCGCACTGATCGTTTCCCTCCAGCCCATTCTTGTTGGCATATTTGGCCCATCGGTGACTGGCGAACGTCAAAGTTATCTGCAATGGATAGGCCTGCTGCTGGGGCTGGTAGGCGCAGTGCTGGTGATTGCTTCCGGGTCTTCGCTGGAAACCGGAAACTGGCTTGGCCTGGTCCTGGTCTTTATTTCCCTGTTTGCGTTAACAGCCGGTGTCCTCTATGAAAGGATTAGCAGCGTGGGTGCTACCGGTATCCATCCCGTGACCGCGAATATTATTCAATGTGCCATCGGGCTGGTGTTCTGCCTGCCTCTGGCACTGATGATGGAAGATAACCATATTCACATGACCTGGCGCTTCACGGGTGCCCTGGCTTACCTCGTGTTTTGCAATTCCATTATTACCATTTCTCTGTTGCTGGCCATGGTACGGCGACAGCAGGCTGCAAAAGTCTCTGCCCTATTCTTTCTGGTGCCGGCCTGCGCGGCAGTGGTTGCCATGTTCATGCTTGACGAAACCATGGCCCCTGCGGGATGGGTCGGCATGGCCATCGCCGTAGCTGGTGTCCTGCTGGCAAGTGCGGACAGTGTGCGCTCGTTCAGACATCCCGCTGCAGATCGCCTGCCCTGAATTGGCATGACGGGCGGTTCCTTTCGGATGACGGCCAGTCGCGGCTAATGGTATTTACTCATATATTTCAAGTTCGATTTCCAATATTCTGCTGCTCTGTTCATTAACTTAAGCTTCAGGAGCGAGTATGCAACGCTTGTCCCGTATTGCCCTAACTTCCGTTTTCGCCGGCCTGGTTATGTCATCAGCACATGCCGCCAACGACTATCCCACTCAGCCAATCCGGGTCATCGTCCCATTCGCGCCAGGCGGTTCTACCGATATTGTGGCCCGTATTGTCGTTCAGGAAATGTCAAAGATTATCGGCAAATCCATGGTCATTGAGAACAAAGCTGGTGCAGGTGGTGCAATTGGCGCGGCCGAGGCCGCAAGGGCAAAACCTGATGGCTACACATTGAGCATTGCCACCGTGTCAACCATGGCAGTCAACCCCGCCTGTCGGCCGGATGATCTGACCTATGATCCCGTGAAGGACTTTGCGCCCGTTTCCAATTTCGTAAATACACCAAATGTTGTTGAAGTACATCCCTCTTTCCCTGCAAGCAATTTCAAGGAATTCGTGGAAGAACTGAAAAAGAATCCCAAGGAGTATTCGTATGCCTCGCCAGGCGTGTGCAGTATTGCACATTTGATGGGCGAAGCATTCAAACAGCAGCTGGGCGTGGAAATCAGCCATGTTCCCTATAAAGGCGCAGGCCCCGCACTTACAGATGTGGTGGGTGGTCAGGTCAAGGTCATGTTCGATAACCTGCCTTCTTCGATGCCCAACATCCAGAGCGGCAAGTTGAAACCCATTGTGCTTGCCTGGCCAGAGCGTATCAAGGATCTGCCGAACCTGCCTACTTATGCGGAAGAAGGTCATCCCGACCTCAATAACGGCGTGTTCTATGGCCTGCTCGCACCTGCCGGTACCCCAAAGGAAATCATCGAAAAACTTAACAGTGTTGCTACCGAAGCCCTGAAAGCGCCGAATGTGGTTGCCGCTCTGGATAAACAGGGCGCCATCCCCGACCCAGGTTCTCCGGAGCATTTTGCCGAAGAGATCAAAAAACAATACGATATTGCCAAAGAAATCGTGAAGAACGGCAATCTTCAAATGAAGCGTAACTAACGCCATCGTCACAGAGGTTCGCACGTTAGACGGCGCGAACCTCGTTGCCCATAATCCGGTTCTATCGAATCAGCCAGTGTCTGCCTAAAGTACTCGTTTTGCGAGACGCTTGCATTCATCCCAAGCACCATACCAGCAGCTCAGGCGGCGGTATTTCGCCCGGCAATTCCATGCCCAGCCATACCAGGCCTCCAACATCACAACTTCCTGCTGAATTTCGTGCGTCCGGACCGTCGTGATATGGCGACCCCTTGAGGTCTCACCATGGTGCTACACGACCGTTTCCCACACAACGTTTTACGCTCGCGCCAATACTTCGGGCTCTGCAGCTCTGACCGTGCGAGTTAACCCCTAAATCAATGCTGATTTCAGGTAGAATAAGGCAAAGGATGAGGGGCATGGCAGCGGGCAACACAATACGTACCTATTCACATACGATGGGCATCATTGCACTGATCGGCTCCATGGCCTCGCTGTGCATCGGCACCTCTTTCGCCAAATCGCTTTTCGATGCAGTGGGCGCCCAGGGAACAACAGCCTATCGCCTGGGCTTCTCTGCCCTGCTGCTCTGGTGCATCTGGCGTCCCTGGCGATTCCCATTGTCCCGAAAAAATGCCATCGCCATTGCCAGTTACGGTCTTTGCCTGGGACTCATCAATTTTCTGTTCTACATGGCGATTCGGACCGTACCGCTAGGCTTGTGCATTGCCATCGAATTTCTCGGTCCGCTTTCACTGGCCATTTTTTCTTCACGCAGGAAAATTGATTTTCTATGGATCGGCTTTGTTGCTCTCGGACTCTATCTGCTGATTCCGAAAGCGCAGCAGGACATGTCTGCCATTGACCCGATAGGGCTGATGTTTGCGATAGGTGCGGGCTTTTTCTGGGCCCTGTATATTATTTTCGGGCAGCGCACACGCAATATCCATCCCGGACAGGCAACTTCCCTGGGCATTACGGTGGCGGCGCTCCTTGTGCTTCCCTTTGGTATCAGCCATAGTGGTGCCGCGTTGCTCACACCGGCGTTTATGCTTTCAGGGCTGATCGTCGCCATTCTTTCCAGCGCCGTACCCTATTCACTCGAGATGATATCACTGCGCTCGCTGCCCCGGAAAACCATGAGTATTCTACTCAGCCTGGAACCTGCGATGGGCGCACTGGCCGGTCTGGTTATACTGCATGAACAGCTGACAATCGAGCAATGGCTTGCCATTGCCTTTATTGTGGCCGCTTCCGTGGGCTGCGCCACAACATCGCCCGCACCACCCGTTACAGATACAGTCAGGGAATCGCCATGAAAGACTTCTATTCGCACTCTGTTACCTTGCAGGATGGATCAGCGCTGGCAATGTCATCACTAGCCAATACGGTTGTCCTGGTTGTGAACGTCGCCTCGCGCTGCGGTTTTACACCGCAATATACCGGCCTGCAAAAACTGTATGAAAAGTACCATGAACAGGGATTTGAAATCCTGGGTTTTCCGTGCAACCAGTTTGGTAGCCAGGAACCCGGAACGGATGAAGAAATCCAGCAATTTTGCAAAATAAATTTTGGAGTAACATTCCCTCTTGCGCAAAAGACGGATGTAAACGGAGAGAATACGCATCCACTTTTTGCCTGGCTCAAAAAAGAAAAACCGGGGTTGCTGGGTATACAATCGATCAAGTGGAATTTCACAAAATTTCTGGTCAGCCGCAATGGCGAGGTGTTGCAGCGTTATGCGCCAACGGTGAAACCGCAGGACATTGAACAGGATATCAAGGACGCTATCAAATGATCGATTTATATTACTGGACGACACCCAACGGGCACAAAATTACTCTTTTTCTTGAGGAAGCAGGCCTGGAATACAGCATTCATCCCATCAATATCGGCAAGGGCGACCAATTTGCTCCTGAGTTTCTGAAAATTGCACCTAACAACCGTATTCCTGCCATTGTTGATCAGAATCCCAATGATCACGGTGACCCGATTTCGGTGTTCGAGTCCGGCGCCATCCTCCTGTACCTGGCAGAAAAAACCGGCAAATTTCTTTCTGACGATTTGCGCCTGAGAACGCAGACTCTGGAATGGCTGAACTGGCAAATGGGCGGCCTTGGCCCCATGGCCGGACAGAATCACCACTTCGGCGTATATGCCCCTGAAAAAATCGAATATGCCGTCAGCCGATATGTCAAAGAAACGGCTCGTCTTTACGGCGTTCTTGACCGTCGCCTGCAGGATCGGGAGTTCATTGTTGGTGATTATTCGATTGCCGATATGGCTTGCTACCCTTGGGTGGTTCCGCATGAGCGGCAGCAGCAGCGCATTGCTGATTTTCCGAACCTGAAGCGCTGGCTCGATGCGATTGCTGCACGCCCCGCCACCAAGCGCGCATACGCGCTGATCGATCAGGTCAATCCGGGACAGCCGCCTAATGATGAACAGGCCCGAAAAATACTCTTCGGCCTGGACGACAGCAAGAAGTAAACCGAGGCCCGGGCAAGACCCGGGCCAGTTCTTCATGAGGATGCAGAGAAGCATAAATTCGCATCATCTCAACTGTCTTCCCAGTATTCCCATCATCGCAGGTGATACAAACGAGTGAGCGCAGTAATTGTAAAAAGCCCCAAGGCGGTCATCAATAACGACCCCATCACATGCAACGCAATTTCCAGCATCGCCCACTGGATTTTTCCCTGATGCAGCAGCATAGTCACTTCGGCAGAAAACGTAGAAAATGTCGTCAGTCCGCCAAGGAATCCGGTTACGATGAGCAATCGCCATTCCGCGGGCACTGACGGTACCGCGGCAAACACCCCTAAAGCCAGCCCGATCAGATACCCCCCGCCCAGGTTGGCGGCCAGTGTCCCCATGGCAATATTGTGGAATGTGTTGTTCAATGCCAGGCCCAGCAGCCAGCGCAGTATGGCCCCGCATGAGGCGCCGATACTGATCATGAAAACAGATTGAAGCATCCCGTACCCCTGTAGATTTTTCTGGTTAAGCGGGTACAAAAATACCCGCGGTTTCTTCAATGCGGACGAATCGTCCACTGATTGAGGATTGCGCAGGTATCATTAGCTGTCTGTCAGGAGGACAGCGGTTCGGACTCGCCCGGGAGGATAGCCATCTCCACTGGATTGGATAGTAGCATAAGCACGAAGCTACCTACAACACAGACCCGTGAGCACGGAGACATGCACTGAGCCGCCAGCACTTGAGGGAGACGACAATTTACGGGCCGCCTCCTCGCGCACGCGTCAGATCAGGGGTACAGGCCCCGAACTTCACGAGATTCAAGAATACGTGAGCACGCCACAATAAATGCGGCAGTTCGCAGTGTGACAGAATGCTGTTTGGCTACCTCCGACACAGCACGATAAGCTTCTCGCATCAGGCGTTCCAGGCGGTGATTGATTTCATCTTCCGTCCAGAAAAAGCTGGAGAAATCCTGCACCCATTCGAAATAACTCACTGTTACGCCGCCAGCATTGGCCAGCACGTCTGGAACGACATGCACGCCTTTGTCTGTGAGAATGTCATCTGCTTCAGGCGTTGTCGGACCATTGGCGCCTTCAACGACGATCTTCGCATTGACCAGATTGGCCACTCTGGAATCAATCTGATTTTCCAGGGCTGCCGGAATCAGAAAATCAGTCGGGACAGACCAGAAATCGTCGATGGTCACTTCTTCGGCACCAGGAAACCCTTTGACGCCCGCATGTTTTTCCACGTGCGCCAGCAGTTCATGTACCTGGATGCCGTTGGTATTTTTGATTGCGCCGGTATGATCCTGAACCGCCACCACTTTCGCCCCGGCTTCGAAAAAGAGGCGTGCGGCGGTTCCACCCACATTACCAAACCCCTGCACGGCGACACGGGCGCCCTCGATTGGCAGGTTAATGTCGCGGGCCGCTTCACATCCGACCACAAATACACCACGACCCGTGGCTTCAACTCGGCCCAGACTGCCACCCAGCGAAATGGGCTTACCGGTTACAACCCCTGTTGCCGTCGCGCCTACGTTCATGGAATACGTATCCATCATCCATGCCATTGTTTGCGGATTTGTGTTGACATCGGGGGCCGGTATATCCTTTGATGGCCCGATAATCACGCCGATCTCGCTGGTGTAGCGCCGCGTGACTTTTTCAAGTTCAGCTTTCGAGTAATTACGAGGATCAATTCGCACCCCGCCCTTTGCACCGCCATAAGGCAGATTGACTGCTGCATTCTTGATTGACATCCAGGCTGCCAGTGCCATTACCTCCGACAGGCAAACGTCTTGGTGGAACCGCACACCGCCCTTGCCGGGGCCGCGCGAGGTATTGTGCTGAACCCGATAGCCTTCAAAATGGGCAATAGTGCCATTGTCCAGTTCAACGGGAATGTCAACAATCATGGCGCGCTTTGGGCGCTTCAACGTTTCTACCCAGCGCTGTAACGACCCCAGATACGGAGTCACGCGATCCACCTGCTTGAGATAAATCCCCCATGCACCCAGATCGTTTGAATCCAGATACGAAGGTAAGGCGTGCTGGCGGTTGCTGCTTGAATCCTGGCTCAAAATCATCTCCTCGACGTGATGGGATAAAGCACAAGTGTAACGTCAATTTGATCCGTCCCTATTTATATGAATAAAAAATTAAATAGGGACGGATCAAATGTATGTTTCAGACAATAGCAAACTTCAAATGAAAAGCCGATGCCGGAAACAGCCTGCTGATATTCAGTCTGTCATGCCCGTTTGCTGTCTACTGAATCGAATTGATTACGACACGCGTGGTCTGACTTCCTCTGGTGATCACAGATTCCATGGTTAAACCTTTTTCCGGGCAATACCAGTCCGTCACTTGCGCTGTCCCGGATCTGGCTGCGTTCCCGTTGCTGGAAGCGACCCCGCTCAGATTACCACTGGATGTCGTCGCGGTATAGGTCACAGGCATGCACTGCAGCGTTCCTACCGATGTCGCATGGCTTTGCAGTTTGCCGACTTTTCTTGGTCCGGTCGAGATAGTGGCATTGCTGACGTTGATCTGATTGAGGGGGACGCCATTTTGCAAGGCAATGGTGAGGTTGACATTGGAATTGCCCGACAGGGGCGGTAAGGTTTCACCCGGAGTAACCGTATCTGCAGGTTTCAGGAAATACCCGTTAAGCGCACTGTCCACCGACGTTTTCATGTTCGTGTTCATCAGGCCGGACGCGGCAAAGGATCCATTGAGTGTTGACCGGCCCTGGTTGACGGTGAGCGTGAACGGGCCTGTTCCCTGCACTCTCTGGCCGGCGATCGGCGCATCTGCATCCACTGTCAGCTGCGCCGTACACTGCCCGGCACCGTTACCGCTCACTTGATTTACCTGCACGGAGAATCGCGCCGTGGCACCATCGACCGAGCCGGACAGGCGAGTATTCGGTTTAAGCCACTGGCTTTCGCAATATGGCTGATCGGCGTGGGCCGCCGAACTCATCAGTAAGCATGCACCTCCCAGAGCCAGAAAAACACAATTGAAACGAGTTATGCCGGGCCTTTCAGCGAAACTCTCGCAACGGAAGATCATCGCTACTCCTTATTTTGCGTTAAGCGCATTGAGTACATCGGAGTTACCCAACTTCCTGGCCATATCCAGCGCACTCACATTTTTCTGATTGATGGCCCGGGGATCGGCGCCAGCTTTTACCAGCGCGCGAACGGCATCGGCATTTTTCGAGGTGACCGCCATCAGCAGCGGTGAACTGCCGTCCGGTGCGGGTGCATTCGGGTATGCGCCTTTACCCAGAAGGAATTTGATCATGTCACTGTGCCCTTTCGAAGCCGCATAATGCAGAGGAGTCCATCCCAGACGATTGACCTGGGCACCTCTGGCCACCAGTTTCTGGGCTCGCGGCACGTCTCCGATAATGGCCAGATACATGAGCGGTGTTTCATTGGTCCGGTTTACGGCGTTAACATTTGTATTCGGATTGGACGCGAGCGCGTCAAATGCCCCCATGGACTGATCACGAATTGCCTGAATCAGCGCGGGTTCACCGTTTTCATTGACTGCATTGGGGTCTGCTCCCTGAGAGATGTCCTGGGTGACTGCGCTGGCACGGTCGTTCTTCACATCATTCCAGAATCCGCTGTCTGCCCCGCTTCCTCCGGCTGCGCAAGCGCTCACGGCCACTGCCAGGCCCATAGCAAGCAGGCTTTTTTTCATGACTGAATTTTTCTTAAGGTAATACATTATATATTTCTCCTAATCCTATGAATTTATTCAATTAATTAAAAATTGATGAACTTTTTAGGTCTTGCGGAAAACTTAATCCAATATAACAAATAATCAATGTATCTTTTTGAATAAATTGAAAAAATTATTCGTTGATGCTTGCGCAACTTCTTCGACCGTGATTTGCCTGAGCTCAGCAATTTTCTCGGCGACATGAATGACCTTGGATGGGTCATTTCGCTTGCCCCTGTATGGCACCGGCGCCAGGTAAGGAGAATCGGTCTCGATCAATAACCGCTCCAGCGGAACCTTACGAGCAACATCCTGCAATTGCACGGCATTTTTGAATGTCACAATTCCAGAAAGTGAAATATAGAAATTCTGCTCCATAGCCTGCTGCGCAACCTCCCAGCTTTCAGTAAAACAGTGCATGACGCCGCCACAGCCGGTAGCCTTCTCTTCCCGCATGATACGCAGGGTATCTTCGGCTGAGGAACGTGTATGGATAATCAGAGGCAATCCGCTCTGATTCGCGGCCCGAATATGGACACGAAATCGCTCGCGTTGCCAGTCCAGGGGTTCAGACAGACGATAGTAATCCAGTCCGGTCTCGCCAATGGCAACGATTTTCGGATGTCTTGCGTGTTCACACAGCAAATCCACGTCGGGTTCGCGCGTATCTTCATAATCGGGATGCACGCCCACAGATCCCCATAAATTGGGATGATTTTCTACCAGGTTGACGATGCGTGGCCAATCGGGCAGATTGACGCTGACACACAGGGCATGGCTGACCTGGTTGCGCTTCATATTTTCCAAAATGTCCGGCAGGTTTTCCTGCAGCTCGGGAAAATCAAGGTGGCAATGAGAATCTACATACATAAGGTATTCCGTTTATCCGTTTTTTGACAGGCAGGTCACACATACCCGCTGCAGCACAGACTGAATGAACAATCTGGCGTTCAGCGGATGATCCGCAATACGCTGCTGCTGGGCAAGCCAGGTCACTGTCTGGCTGATTTTTTGCGGACTCAACCCGTCGGCGATGGCCTTGGTAAAGGGTGAGAGGCGCGGGAAATAGCGCAAGGGTAGCCCATGACTTTGCAGCATCAGGTCCGTGAAAAGGCGCTGCAACGTTCCCAGCCATTCCTCCGGTTGCAGCTTTTCCAGTTTCGCCACGTATTCAGCCATATCCGGCATAATCCGGTCCGCCAGGCTTTGCGCGAACGAACCCAGCCAGTAACTGACCGGTTCGGTGCTGGATTGACTCAGCGCAAGTGCGCCCACCGGCGCCCCACCGCTGGCGTGCAGCCAGCCCTCCGCCTGTTCAGCCGAAAGTGTCTGCGATTGCAGCCACGCGAGGCTAGCCCCGTGCGGCGGCGTAGGCAAACTAAGGCGACGGCAGCGAGAGAGCAGTGTCGGCAGGACTTTATCTGGCGCATGGGAAACCAGCAAAAATACAGTCCCAGGCGCCGGTTCTTCGACCGATTTGAGTAAGTAATTGGCTGAGGCGGCATTCAGTGCTTCGGCCGGGAAAAGAATGATCACGCGCATACCACTTCGGTGCGTCGTGACGCCAAGCAGCGCGTCCAGCTGACGCACCTGATCAATGCGAATTTCCCCTGAGGCTTTTTTTGCCGTGCTGCCATCCTGCGTGTCTGACGCGCCAACGGCCTCCTGCAGGCCGTACTGCTGGGCGAGTCTGTCTGGCAGCACCAGGCGAAGATCGGGATGGGCATCGTTAGCAATCCATGAACATGACTCGCAGGTCCCGCAGGCAATGCCGCTTACGGGATGCTCACACAACAGGCTGGCGGCAGCAGCCCTGGCAAAAGTCAGTTTGCCGATTCCCGGCGGTCCATAGATCAGCCAGGCGTGGGCAAAGCGCGCCCGATCGCTCAGCCATTCGCTTGCCTTGTCAGTCTGCCACGGGAAAAAAGTGGTGATCGCTGTCATGAGTGGGATCTATTGTTCCTGTTGCATATGCTGTTGCAACCGGGTCCTGAGCATATCCTGCAATTGTTGCATGATCTGTGCTTTGGGTCGGCTGGAGTCAACAATATAGAAGCGCTGCGGTTCGCTGCTGACGCGAGCAAGATAAGCGTCTCGCACCCGTTCGAAAAAACCGCTGTCTTCACGTTCGAACCGGTCCGGGTCACGGCTTTTTTCCAGCCTTTCCCGCGCCACCTCCAGTGGTACGTCGAACAATATCGTCAGATCCGGCTGCAGTTTCTGCTGAACCCAATCTTCAAGCACCTGGATACGCTCTGGCGGAAAATGGCGCCCACCGCCCTGGTAGGCATAGGTCGCATCGGTGAACCGATCACTAATGACGATTTTACCTGCTGCCAGTGCCGGTCGGATGACAGAAAGGATATGCTCCTGCCTGGCGGCAAACATAAGCAGGGTTTCGGTTTCCATGTGCATGGACTCAGTGAGCAGCATGGCTCGCAAGGTTTCGCTGATTGGTGTGCCACCTGGCTCACGTGTCATGACAACATCGCGTCCCAGCGACTCGCACAGTTCGCGCAGATGCCCGATGTG
Source organism: Pseudomonadota bacterium (assembly GCA_023389155.1). GTDB lineage: Bacteria > Pseudomonadota > Gammaproteobacteria > Burkholderiales > Burkholderiaceae_B > Advenella. The sequence continues at coordinate 64,021 of JAEWEV010000008.1, read as the reverse complement.
CGAACTCTTGCCGGCCCCGTCCACGCCTTCGAGTGTAAGAAAAAAACCCTTCATTATTGTGTGCCTTTCTTCAAGATATAAGTATTGACGTTGCGGTTATGGCCACGCAGATCCTCTGAAAATTCGCTGGTCCCATCGCCACGTGACACGAAATAGAAATATTTATGGCGTTCAGGATGCACGGCGGCCTGCAGTGACAAGAGTCCCGGACTGGCAATCGGCGTGGGCGGCAGTCCTGCCCGCGTGTATGTATTCCAGGGGGTATCAGTTGTAAGGTCGTTTCGGGTAATCACGCCTTGATAGGCGTCTTGCATGCCGTAGATGACCGTAGGGTCGGTCTGCAGCAACATCTTTTTCTCCAGGCGGTTGATGAATACCCCTGCCACCCGGTTGCGATCGACCACATGACCGGTTTCCTTTTCGATGATTGAGGCGAGAATCAGCGCCTCGTAGGGCGTTTTCAGCGGCAGGTTATTGTCGCGCGCATCCCATACTGCGGCAAGGTGCTTTTGCCCTTCTTGATAGGCACGACGAAGAATGTCCAAGTCGGTATCGCCCGGGACAAATACGTAAGTGTCAGGAAAGAACAGTCCTTCCGGGCTTTCGTATGGAGCGCCCAGTTTTGACAAAATATCGGCATCACTTAACTTATCCAGCGTCTGGGTGATTTTCGGGTTGTTTTTCAGCGTCTGACGGATCTGCCGATAGGACCAGCCCTCTATGATCTGGAACTGACTCTTGCTGGTCTGTCCCGATGCCATGCGCTCCAGCAGATCAACAGGTGTGTCGCCCCGTTTGGCTTCATAGGCTCCTGCCTTGAGCAGACGATCCTGTCCTGTGTAACGGGCATACATGACAAAAAGATAAGGTTCGATCTGAATCCCGGCCGTGGCCATACTCTGTGCGACCGAGGCAATGGTGCTGCCACGCGGCACGCTATAGTCGATCACCTCGGCACTCATGGGGGCCGGCGTCCTGGTCCAGTGCCATACCTTTCCGGCCAGACCGGCACTGAGCAGCAGCACACAGATGACGAATGAAAATAGAATATATTTGAAGAGTTTCATGAATGAATTAGTGATACCCAGATACCGCTGCGACAGACTGTCTATTGTATCAGGCGCAACCTGTTGCCGGCACGCAGCTAGTAGCAGGAATCCCTGCTGCTTTCATTGTTTAGCCGGAAAAAACCCATTCAATACGTTACGATATCAGTCATGAGAATCAGTCTGGAAGCAGTCCGCTACCTGGCCTGCCTGCCGGTGCATTGAAAAGGAATTACCTTATGTCTAGTGATCCCCGCGCATTTACCGAAGAAACGGAACTCCATATCACGCCGCTGCCTGATTATCGAATACTGGCAATTAGCGGCGTCGACGCCGAATCTTTCCTGCAAAGCCAGTTTACCCAGGACGTGAATGCCGCTACAACCAGCAGCGCGCGACTTTCTGCCTACTGCTCTGCCAAGGGCAGAATGCTGGCAAGCTTTGTGTTGTGGCAAATCGCCGGCACCGAACCCGACCAGGGCCGCAGTTATCAGCTCATGATCCGCAGCGATATTGCAGATAGCTTCGTCAAACGCCTGCGGATGTTCGTGCTGCGTGCAAAGGTAAAGGTAGAAGATACGGGGTTAACGCCCATGGGCTATTGGGCAGGTATTAAGCGTGATGGCGATGCGTCCGGACTCACATATCCGGAGCCCTGGCAGGTGGTCAGCAGCGAGCAGTCGTTGCAATTTGGTCTGCCTGCCCTGGACGGTATACACCGCGGTGTCCTGATTGCCGATGCCTCATTGGACCTTCCGCAGGCACAAGCGGGCAGCCCCGAACAATGGGCTGTGCTGGACATTCTCTCGGGCATACCATGGGTAGAAAGCGCCAATCAGGAAAAATTCATTCCACAGGATGTTAATCTGGACGCTATAGGCGCCGTCAGCTTCACCAAAGGTTGCTACCCCGGCCAGGAAGTGGTTGCCCGCAGCCACTATCGTGGAAAACTGAAGCGTCGGATGCTCAACGGCTACTGCGAAGGACACGATATCACGGCGGCACCGGGAGGCGATATTACAGACCGCGAAAACACGCGCGAACCCAGCGGGCAGATTGTGAATGCTGCCAGCGTTGATAACAAGCTGTATCTTCTGTTCGAAGTACGCCTGGACGCCGCCGAACATAATCAGCTGGCACTGGGCGACGAGAATGGTCCCGCAATCACGCTGCTTTCCATTCCCTACCCGCTTGAAAAGCCGGCGCTAGCCTAGGCTTGCCAGCGGATTCTTCGACGCATCCGTCCAGGGCGTGGCCAAGAGTGATTCCACAAGGTTTTTGTCCACCTCCTGGATGGTAGCGGGCTGCCATTTTGGCGTTTTGTCCTTGTCAATCAGAAGCGCACGGATGCCCTCCTGCAGTTGACCGTGTGCGCAGCAATTGACCGCCACGTTGTATTCAAGCTGAAACACTTCAGCAAGTGACAGGTGGCGGGCACTTTCCTGCAATATCAAACCCAGCGCTACCGATAGTGCAGACCCCTTGAGCATTGTGTGGGCTGCTTTGGCAAGCCAGGTGTCTTCATGGCTGGCCAGGTTGGCTATGGCGTCATATAGCGCAGTGATATCGCGGTTGGCACATATTTCACGAAGCAATTCATAATGCGTCTGAAATGGGCCAATATCCAGATTCGCTGCCGTGCTGTGCCGGGCGAAAACCTCCTGGATGCGCTGCTCAAGCGTGTGCCGACCCTCGGACGTCTGCCACTGGAGCTGCTCCAGATCTGTCAAAACGGCGGGCCAGTCTGCGTGCGAGATGCAGTCATCCGCCATCCCGGTAAAGAGGGCATCAGAATCATTCAAAATGGCTCCTGTGGCAGCCAGAAAACGTCCTGTACGAGCAGGCAGATGATTAAGCTGCCAGCTTCCACCCACATCGGGAAATAGGCCTATCGTCACTTCCGGCATGGCTAGTCGCGAGGTTTCACTGACGATGCGGTGAGTTGCGCCAGCCATCAGCCCAATACCCCCTCCCATCACGACCCCATGACCCCAGCAGATAATTGGCTTGCAGTATGTGTGGATCTGATAGTCAAGGCGGTACTCGACATCGAAAAACCGGGCCGCGTAGACGTTCTCTGCAGCTGGCTGGCCGCTGTGTTCCTGCATGCTGCCGTAAAGCTGGTGCAAATCGCCACCTGCGCAGAATGCCTTTTCCCCTGCCCCCTCCATAATCACAAACAGGATATCGGGATCCTGGGCCCAGCGGGTCAGTTGTGCGCCCAGCAGCTCACACATCTCAAGTGTCAGGCTATTGAGCTTGGCCGGCTGATTAAGCGTGGCGATACCATATTTGCCCTGGCGGGCCAGCGACTTTTCCTGGAATAAAACGGGGGCGGTCATCCTGTCTCCTGCTGCTGTCGGCCTCGTTAAGGAGGCACAGTCATTGATTTTTACCGGGTTTGTCGTGAACACACCGGACTGTTAGGGTGCATCACCGAATGGGCTATATTATATCGCCAGCCGGTGAGTCATGAGTCGACAGCGCAGACACAGCCAGAAGATGCCCGCATACATCCATGCTAACGGCCGCTGCATGGCGGATCTATGCAAATTGCTACGTACACAGCTGCGGGATAAATTGCGAAGTCAGGCTGGCGGCATAATGCTTAGGGACAGCGAGTCACTCGCGGGCATTGATGAAGGCGAAATCGTTGGTAGCAGGCAGTAGATTTCGGGCGTTACAATAAGGCATCCACACAGTTTACGCGAGGTTATTCTTCTTCCGTTCTGTTCTGCTCCCCTGTTCCTTCCGCTGGCGTTTCCATATACTCTTGCCAGGCAATTTTGCTTTTTTTCAGATGCTTGCGCTTCAGGATGCCAGCTTTCCGATGGGCGGCCCGGCGACGGCGCGATTCCTTGGGGTCAAATGTGAGTGCACGATAGAGCTCAACTCGGTCCCCTTCGTGCAAAACGTAACTATCAGGCTGTCGAACACCGAAAACACCGCAGCCGGCAATGTCGGTCTGCGCGATGCGGCACTTCTGGTAAACGTCCGACTGGGCAATGGCATCTGCTACCGTGCTACCGACAGGCATGCTTAACGCGGACAGCCAGACATCATTGGCCGAACGGGCGTAGCAGACCGTGACAGAAATCATAGTTTCAGGCATATACCTGCTCGGCCCGTTTGGTGAAAGAATCAATAAAGCTGTTGGCAATCCGGTTGAACACCGGCCCAACAAGCATTTCCAGAGACCGGCTGTTGAAGGCATAATCCAGGGCAAACTGCACCTTGCACGCGTCCGGCGCAAGTTCGATAAATTCCCAGGTCCCATTGAGCGCAGAAAATGGGCCATCGACCAAATGCAAATGGATTTTATCGGGAAAATGGTGCGTATTGCGCGTTGTGAATTTCTGCTTGAGGCCCGCAAAACTGATCATAATAGAGGCCGTCATACCGTCGCTGTCTTTTTCCAGCACTTCTGTTCCACCGCACCAAGGCATGAATTCAGGGTATTTCTCTACATCGGCCACCAGTTCGAACATATTGGCAGCGGAGTATGGAAGCAGAACGGAACGATGGACAGTAGTTGACATGAATTTTTAACAACGGATAGTGAACAAGTGACGGAGCAAAATACGTCTGCAGTGTAATCAACATGCAGCATAAGCGGCTTGATTCAATTACAATTGCGTGAAATCATTGCATTTTGCGCGATTAAACAGACCCTATTTTAACGGGTCAAACCCATTTATAAAATCAAACATGAGCATTACCGACAATCGCAAGGCAACCCACGATTATTTTATCGAAGAGCGCTTTGAAGCCGGAATCGTACTGGAAGGCTGGGAAGTCAAGTCCATTCGCGCCGGTCGGGTACAACTGGGCCAGAGTTATGTCATCGTGCGTAACGGTGAGCTGCAACTGCTGAATATGCACGTCAGCCCCCTGGCCACGGCGTCTACGCATATTCACCCGAACGCCACGCGCACCCGCAAATTGCTGTTGCATAAAAACGAAATCAACAAACTGATTGGTAAGGTAGAAATTCGCGGCTACACGCTAGTGCCGCTGAATCTTCACTTTCGTAACGGCAAAATCAAACTGGAATTTGGGCTGGGTAAAGGCAAAAAACTCCACGATAAGCGTGACAGCGCCCGGGACAAAGACTGGCAGCGAGAGAAAGAGCGCATCATGAAACATGACACCCGCAGGAGAGATGCGTAACGTAGCCGCTGCGCCGTTAGCCAAGGGTATGCCACCGTAACCGCAATGAAGTTATGTCGGCGACAATTCATGCGTCCGAGACAAATGACATTGTTTTGATCGCAATAAAATGTGTGACCGGCTTATGCCGCCTGTTTCGCAATGCCGCCGCTTCACGGCCCAGCACAACTTGATTGTGCCAGCAATGGGTGCGACAACACTACTTTGAATCTGATGAAAAGGCCGCGCAGGGGAGCTCCCCATGCGCGGCCTTTCAGGTTCTGCAGTAAACAAAGAACTGAAAAATTTCTGGCTACACTTCCGTCCTATGCTGGCACGACACCAGGCGTTTATCGCCGGTTACGTGGATCTGTAAGGCCAGCTGCCAGATCGGATTCTGCTGTACCGCCGCTGCCTGTTGCCTTGACCACGGTCATGGCAGACGCGATCAGACTGCCTACATCCGCAAGATTAGCCGGCAAAATAAGCGTGTTGCCTTTTTTAGCTACGTTCGCGAAAGCATCCACATAGTTTTCAGCGACTCGCAGATTGACCGCAGCCATCCCGCCAGGTTCTTCGATGGATCGGGCCACCTGTGAAATGGCCTGGGCAGTCGCTTCGGCAATGGCGATAACTGCTGCGGCTTCACCCTGAGCCTGGTTGATCTGCGCCTGTTTCTCACCTTCGGAACGGGCAATGGCCGCTTCCCGCTCACCAGTGGCAATATTGATTTGTTCCTGACGGCGACCTTCCGAGGCCGCGATCAGCGCGCGTTTTTCCCGCTCTGCAGTAATCTGCGCCTGCATGGCACGCAAAATTTCGTTGGGCGGTGTCAGATCCTTGATTTCGTAGCGCAGAACCTTGACGCCCCAGTTGGTAGCGGCTTCATCCAGCGATGCTACGATGGTGCTGTTGATCGCATCGCGCTCTTCAAATGTTTTATCCAGCTCCATGCGGCCGATCACCGAACGCAAGGTTGTTTGTGCAAGCTGGGTGATGGCAGAGATATAGTTGGATGAGCCATAGGATGCCCGCATTGGGTCGGTGACCTGAAAATAGATCACCCCATCTACCTGCAGTTGCGTATTATCACGTGTGATGCAAATCTGGCTGGGGACATCCAGCGGAATTTCCTTGAGCGAATGCTTGTAGGCAACACGGTCAACAAAGGGAATAATGAACCGGGCACCTGGCGACAAGGTGCGGTCATAGCGCCCCAGCCGTTCGATAATCCAGGCATGCTGCTGCGGGACGATGGCAATGGATTTAACGAGAAAAACCAGTACCAGTACTATCAGTATCGCGAGAAAGATGATCGATGTATCCATAATGGAGCTCCTGAACTAAAGACTGGTTTGTGTAACGGGAACGGAAATCGGTGCCAGAACAAAGACAATGCCATCGATATCGGTAATTCGATAGTTGCCGGAAACGGGGGTGCCTGTCACAGCCGGATCCAGCCGCGCCTGCCATTGCGCGCCGCGGTATTGCACAACGGCCGTTTTCAAAGGTGTCCACTCGGCAACAAATACAGTCTGGCCGATATCAAGATTGACATCGGTGTTTCGGCTGGCACTATTGCGCGACCCACGCCTGATGATTCCGCTGGACTTGAGGATGAAAAATCCGGCAATACCCAGGATGCTGAATGTCAGCAGCTGCCATGCCAGATCGGCTCCCAGCCACGAAACGATGCCTGCCCCGGCAGCGGCCACCGCCACAAGCAGTAGAAAAAAGGTGCCTGTCAGCAACTCAAGAATCAGTGCAACGACGGCAACAACAAACCAGATCCACATTATCGCTATCCTGCAAGAGACGCGTGCCACGATGGCGCACGTGTCGGAATCCGGCGTACTGGAAAATCAGCCGGATCCCGGGGAAACAATCAATTTACACCGAGCAGTTCCACTTCAAATACCAATGTCGCATTCGGAGGAATGACCCCGCCCGCGCCGCGGGCACCATAACCCAGCTCAGCAGGAATGGTAAGTTTGCGGACACCGCCAACTTTCATACCCTGCACGCCCTGATCCCAGCCCTTGATAACGTGGCCGGCACCCAGCGGAAAAGAAAACGGCTGACCGCGATCCTTGCTGGAATCGAATTTCTGGCCATTGTCCTTGAGCCAGCCGGTATAGTGTACTGATACCTGCTGCCCGCTTTTTGCTTCCTCGCCGCTACCCTCAGTGACATCTTCAATGATAAGTTCACTCACGCGTATTTTCCTTGATATGATAGAAAACTTAAGTGTACCGTAAGAATCCGATATCCCGACAAAATGTCGGGATATGCACCGGTATTGAAATGTCCTATAGCGAAACGGGCACCCTGCCCTGGCCGTAGCCAGAAGAAGGCGCCCGTCCTGATCGGCGCCGCTGCCGACGCCGTCTGTGACAAATAGATGGCCGGATTATTTGGCCAGCTTCTGCCAGGTATCTACAACAGTATCAGGGTTCAGTGACATCGTCAGAATACCCTGGTCCTTAAGCCAGATAGCCAGGTCAGGATGGTCGCTGGGGCCCTGACCGCAAATACCGACGTACTTATTGGCTTTCAGACATGCCTGGATCGCCCGCTGCAACATGAACTGTACGGCCTGGTCACGCTCGTCAAAATCGGCAGCCAGCAGTTCCATGCCAGAATCACGATCTAGACCCAATGTGAGCTGCGTCATATCGTTGGAGCCGATGGAAAAACCGTCAAAATACTCCAGGAACTGTTCTGCCAGGATGGCGTTGGATGGGACTTCACACATCATGATCACGCGAAGGCCATTCTCACCACGCTTCAGACCATTGTCGGCCAGCAGTTTGATAACCTTGTCAGCCTGATTGAGCGTGCGAACAAACGGCACCATGATTTCCACGTTGGTCAGACCCATGTCCTCACGTACAAATCGCAGGGCTTCGCATTCCATGCGGAAGCACTCGGCGAAATCGTCGGCGATATAACGGGATGCACCGCGGAAACCGAGCATCGGATTCTCTTCCTCGGGTTCATAGCGGGAGCCGCCCACCAGTTTGCGATATTCATTGGACTTGAAGTCCGACAGTCGCACGATCACGGGCTTGGGATAAAACGCAGCAGCGATGGTCGCGATGCCTTCGGCGAGTTTTTCAACAAAAAACGCGCGCGGGCTGGCATAACCGCGAGCCGCAGATTCGACTGCCTTTTTCAGTTCAGGATCAATATTCGGATAGTCCAGTACAGCCTTGGGGTGCACATTGATATTGTTGTTAATGATGAATTCCAAACGGGCCAGACCCACACCACCATTGGGAATTTGCGAAAAATCGAAGGCCAGTTGCGGATTGCCAACGTTCATCATGATTTTGACCGGGATTTCGGGCATTTCACCACGGCGTACTTCTTCCACCTGGGTTTCCAGGAAGCCGTCATAGATCCGGCCCTCATCACCTTCGGCACATGACACAGTTACCTCGGCGCCCTCTTTCAAATCTTCAGTCGCAGTACCGCAACCCACGACGGCAGGAATGCCGAGTTCGCGTGCAATGATCGCTGCATGGCAGGTACGTCCGCCGCGGTTGGTGACAATTGCCGATGCGCGCTTCATGACCGGTTCCCAGTTAGGATCGGTCATATCGGTTACCAGGACGTCGCCTGCCTGAACCTGGTCCATGTGGCTGATATCAGACACCACGCGCACTTTGCCTGAGCCGATTTTCTGGCCAATCGCACGGCCGGTAATCAGTACCTTACCGGTTGCTTTCAGCTTGTAACGCTGCTGGACGTCGTTACCCGTTTGCTGAGATTTAACCGTTTCCGGACGGGCCTGAAGAATATAGAGTTTGCCATCCACACCGTCACGGCCCCATTCAATATCCATGGGACGCTGGTAGTGCTTTTCGATGATAACCGCGTAGCGTGCCAGCTCAATCACCTCGTCATCGGTCAGCGAGTAGCGATTGCGTTCTGACACCGGTACATCAACCGTGCTGACTGCGTTTTCGCCAGGCTTGCGCTCGGTATTGAACTCCATTTTGATCAGTTTGGAGCCAATGCGGCGGCCCACGATCGGATACTTGCCCGACTCGAGGGTGGTTTTGTAAACATAAAACTCGTCTGGGTTAACAGCGCCCTGCACAACGGTTTCGCCCAGGCCATACGACGAGGTAATGAACACGACATCGGGGAACCCGGATTCGGTATCCAGCGTAAACATAACGCCGGCACTACCCTTGTCTGAACGAACCATGCGCTGGACACCTGCCGACAGAGCAACGTCGGCGTGTGCGTATCCTTTGTGGACCCGGTAGGAGATGGCACGATCGTTATACAGTGACGCGAAAACGTGGCGGATTTTATCCAGCACGTCATCAATGCCGGCAACGTTCAGGAATGTTTCCTGCTGACCGGCAAATGAAGCGTCTGGCAGATCTTCTGCAGTCGCTGATGAGCGCACGGCAAACGTACCCTTGCCGTCTTCATCCAGTTTGGCAAAAGATTCGCGAATCTGCTTTTCGAATTCGTCGGAAAACGGAGCTTCAGTGATCCAGCCCCGAATTTCGGAGCCGGCCTGTGCCAGTTCGCGCACATCTTCAGGATTGAGCGATGTCAGACGGTCTGCAATCCGCTTGTCCAGGCCGGACGTTTTCAGAAAATCACGAAACGCGTCGGCAGTCGTGGCAAAGCCACCAGGGACACGAACGCCAGCGTTGGCTAGCTGGCTGATCATTTCGCCCAGCGAGGCATTTTTCCCGCCGACGGAGTCAACATCCGACATGCGGAGTTTCTCGAATGGAACAACATACGACATTTAAGTCACCCTTAGATTAAAATGAAAGCTTATTTGCTCAGGAAACATCAGATTCCCTGAGCAAATAAGCCTGAAACCAATGGCCAGGTACAAAGTAACATGATTGTACCGTCTTTTTCCACACTCACAGGACCAAAATCACAGATGTCAGAATCCCCAAAAAAACGCACGGTATTCATTGTGTCGGACGGTACAGGCATTACTGCGGAAACCTTCAGTCACTCGGTTCTCTCGCAGTTCAGCGCCGATTTTGATTTCACATTGTTACGCGAACCTTTCATTACGTCCGTGGAAAAAGCCGTCAAAGTGGCAGAAAAAATCAACGCAGCCGCACTGGAAGAAAGCACCCCGCCCATTCTGTTCAGTACACTGGTGAAGCCCGAGATTCTCAACGTCGTACAACAGTCAAACTGTATTTTTCTGGATATTTTTGGCGCCTGCGTCAACCAGCTGGAGGCCGCGCTTGAAACCAAGTCGCGACCGACTATCGGCCTGTCTCACCTTAGCGCCAGCTCCAAGCAATACCGCAATCGTATCGAAGCCATCAACTTTACGCTGGCTCACGATGACGGGCAATTTGTGCACGGATTAAAAGAGGCGGATGTCATCCTGGTCGGGGTCTCGCGTTGCGGCAAAACGCCGACCAGTCTATACCTGGCAATGCAATACGCCATTAAGGCGGCCAATTTCCCTCTGATTCCTGAAGATTTTGAACGTGGCTCCCTGCCCAGTACCCTGCATCCCTATCGCAATAAGCTGTTCGGGCTGTCCATCCAGCCTGATCGCCTGTCCGAGGTGCGAAACGAACGACGCCCGGACAGCAAGTATGCTTCACTCAAGCAATGTCTTTACGAAGTCGCCGAAGCGGAACGACTGATGCGTGTGGAAAGCATTGAATGGCTTTCGACCACAACCAAATCCATCGAAGAAATCTCTACGACGGTCATCCAGATTCTCGGCCTGAAATCCCACTCGTCATCCACCTATTGACATCCCGTGGAGACTTGCCGCGCGTCGTGTCAGCGCATGAACACAACGCACGTCTGCCTTCGGCATGGATGTATAAAACCAGTCATTGGACGCGGGGGTGCTGTCGCCGATGCTCAAACAGCATAATCGCGGTGGCCACGGCAACATTGAGCGATTCAACAACGGCCGATTGGGGAATGAAAATGCATTCGTCAGCGCAGGCAAGTATCCGGGCATCCACTCCCTGCCCTTCATTTCCAACAACCCATAGACATGATTGAGGCAATGCCGCTTCGTAAAGACTACGCGCGCCGGCTCCCAACGACGACACTAATACCGGCATGCCGATCCTGGGCCGAAGGTCGAAAAAATCCTGGTTTTCATGAATATCCAGGGCAAAATGCGCGCCCTGGGCGCTGCGGAGCACTTTGGGCGACCACGCGCCCACGCAGCCTGTCGACAGCAGAACATCCCGAAGTCCGGCAGCCGCTGCCGTCCTGAGAATTGTTCCCAGATTACCGGGATCCTGGATGCGATCCAGCCACAATGCCGTACTGGCGAGCTGGCCGATTGCTGCGGGCCGCGGCCGTTGCGCAATAAACATGATGCCCTGCGGAGACGGAACCGTGGAAATGGCATTAAACAGCGGGTCAGTCAGCTGATATTGATTTGCGGTCGCACTGTCGGCAATCAGCCTGAGTACATCGGGATGATCGCCCGTCGAACCACGCACCAGCACCGCTTCAGGCTGCCCGTATCGGAAAAGCCATTCCTGGCACAGGTGCACACCTTCGAGCAGAATGCGCGATTTGTCCCGGCCTGCGGCGACTTTCATGCCACTTCGTACCAGCGCGTTGTCTTTGGACTGTATCTGTTTCATAAAAAAATATCCCTGCTCATCAGCAGGGATATTAACGTATTTTCATGCCCAGATCGCAAGGCGTCTGCTGCCGGCTTACACAACATCAGGCGATTTGTTGCCCTTGAAGTCGGTCCAGTAACGTTCCTGATAATTATAGAGCTTGCACGCATTGATGGTGCGAAAATACCAGGACCAGCTGAACATCTGAATCACAATGCGGCTGGGCAGCATGTCTTCCAGTGTTTTCTGGGCTTTTTTAAGTTTGTATAGTGGGATACTCATATCCACATGATGCGCTGTATGTTCCATGATGTGGTGCATGAGTGCCCCAAATTTGAAGCGGAACATCATGTGCACGGTGGTTGACACAAAAGGCTGCGCTTTGGCCCAGACAGCACGGTTATCATGCCACACGACACGTGTATGCGTATGCTGAATGTAAACCACAAAGCCGATCATGTAGAACCAGAAAAGTAGCGGAATCAGCCAGGCAAAGGCGATCAGCATCAGCACCGACTGCCCGGTCGCTTGTGCAGCGAAAATGACCCCACCCAGCCAGGCCAGCCCAAAAATACTAACCAGTAAACCATCCCAGAAGAAGACCTTGCGCTGCGTGCCCATGTAGCCCTTGCTCGGGAACATCATGCGATTCCACCAGATCTCAACGATATAGTAAATGCCAGCACCGAGCGGACCACGATAAACGCGCTCCATGAACCGGCGTACCGGAGACATGGCATCGTATTCTTCCTTGGTTTTGGGGCACCACACGAAATCCATACCTTTCAGATTGGTAAACCCGTGATGCACGACATTGTGCCCAACGTCCCATAGACTGTACGGGGACACGGCAGGCAGAAAGGCAATGCGGCCTATCCATTTATTGAGCTTGCGATGCGGCGTCAGGCTCTGGTGGCAGGCATCATGACCGATGATGAACAAACGGCCAATGACAAAGCCAGCGACAAGCGCGCAAATCAGCTTCATCCACCACGCAGACAGAAAGATCGTGCCGGCCAGCAATGCAAGCAGCAGCGTGTAATCAACAAATAGCAGCAGAAACGCACGAAAAGTATTCTGCTGGGATATGGGTATCAACCAGCTGCGAATAATTTTCCGATGGGGCAGCTCCGCATCGGGTGCGATAGGGGTAAATTTTGTTTCCATTATGTAATTTTGATTTCGGGAATCCCCGCAAATAGTTACCAACCATTGTACTTGCAATATGCTTCAGGTACATGTCAATTTCATACAATGTTCTAATTATTGAAAGTATGTGTTGTAAAAAGCCGTTTTTGGCATAATCGGCCGTCAGTTTGACGATATTGCTCGCAGGATAAGCCAAATTGCGGGCAGATGGAGAAACGGACTTGATGGCTGAATATATTAATTTTACCCTAAAAAGCGCTCGGCCGCTGTCATCGAAAGCAGGCTTTTTACCGGGGCGAAAGTGGTGCGATGAATGGGGCACGGACCATACGTCTTCAGTCGACTCAGATGCAGGGCAGTGCCATAACCCTTGTGCTGATCAAATCCGTATTCGGGATATTGGGCATGTAGTTCCCGCAGTTGTGCATCTCTAGCGGTTTTTGCCAATATTGATGCTGCAGAAATACAGGCGTGCAGCGCATCGCCACGCACGACTGCGTGACAAGGCACGCTCAGGCCGTGAGGTACACGATTACCGTCAATCAGGACCAGCTCAGCCTGCTGCTCCGCGCAACGCACAGCCAGCCCATCGAATGCCCGTTTCATTGCCAGCATGGTTGCGCCCAGAATATTCAGCGTATCAATCTCTTTTACACTGGCGCTGGCAATAGACCAGGCCAGCGCTTTTTCGCGGATTCGCAAGGCGAGACTTTCGCGTTTAGACGCAGTCAATATTTTTGAGTCTGCCAGCCCGTTGATGCGCCGGCCAGGATCAAGAATGACTGCGGCCGCAAAGACGTCACCCGCCAGGGGTCCTCTGCCCGCCTCGTCGATTCCAGCGGTCATACGGGGCATAGGCAGATTGCCGAAAAGCGAAAGTTCAGGAGTTGGCCGTGGCAAGGATCGCCTCCGCCGCCAGCGTTGCCGTATCGCGGTTCAGCTCATGATGTAACTGACGGAATTTGGCTTCTGTCTGTCGGATATAGCTTGTGTCGGTCAGTGCCCGGACGCACGCTTTGGCCAGATTGGCCGGCGTGGCGGCTTCCTGCAACAACTCCGGTACGGCGAATTCACGCAGGAGCACATTGGGAAGCCCCACCCAGGGCAGTGTGGGCCCATCCTGTCCGGATTTCCACTCCATGAGCCGTTTCATGAGCGGAGTCAGCACATACGAAATGACCATGGGCCGTTTGAACAGGGCCGTTTCAAGCGTTGCGGTACCGCTGGCCACCAGTGCAGCATCACAGGCCTCCATGATGTCCCAGGCAACGGGATGATCTGCAACCCGGCTGCGAAAGCATTGCAGATTGCTCAAGGGATGCTTAGCAAGAACGGCATTGAACTGCGCCTCCCGGGCCTGATTGACCATGGGCACGATGAACCGCAGCGTCGGGTCATCTTTCTGCAGCCGTATCGCCGCTTCCAGGAAACGCGGTGCCAGCTGTGCAATTTCTGAAGCCCGGCTGCCCGGCAGAATGGCAAGCACCGGGCCGTCTGGCGCAATGCCAAGTCGGTTTCGCGCCGCTGTTTTATCGGGGTTTTCCGGAATTTGTGCAGCCAGCGGATGGCCAACATAAGTTACCGGAATGCCTTCCTTGCGGTAAATATCCTCTTCAAAAGGAAACAGTACCAGCATATGGGAGACCGCTTCGCGGATTTTGTGGATTCTTTCGTAACGCCAGGCCCAGATAGAGGGGCCGACGAAATGCACTGTCGGAATGCCGCGCTGGCGAAGATGGGATTCAAGCCTGAGATTGAAATCAGGTGCATCAACCCCAACAAAAACATCCGGGCGCAGTTTCAGTACAGATGACCGGAAACGCAGATGGGTATGAATCAGACGAGGAAGATTTTTGAGGGCATCCACATAACCAAAAACGGACAGATCATCCATTGGGTACAGAATCCGCGCCCCTTCCTGCTCCATTTCCGGCCCGCCAATGCCTGAAACAGTCAGTCCGGGATCATGGCTACGGAGACCCCGTATGACACGGGAGGCGAGCAAATCTCCCGAGGGCTCGCCCGCTACCATGGAAAGGGTCAGGCTCATCCGCGACTGACACCACGCGATGCCGTTTCAAAGAAAGTCACAAACGGATCCAGCACACTGGCAGTATCCGGGTGGTCCTGCTGATAACGCACAATTTCTTCAGCCGCTTCTGCACTAGAGAATTTGCGCATGTAGATAATCTTGTAGGCATCCTTAATGGCGTGAATCTGTTCTGGTGTAAAACCACGACGCTTCAGGCCTTCGGAATTGACACCTGCCGGGCGATAAGGTTGCCCGGCTCCCAGAATGTACGGCGGGATGTCCTGGCGAATCGCGCTCATTCCACCAGTCATGGAATGGGCACCAATGTGAATGTATTGGTGAGCGGCGGAACTGCCGCCGACGATCGCCCAATCATCGATATGAATATGTCCGGCAAGCTGCACGCAATTGGCAAGAATGGTGTGGTTACCTATCTGGCAGTCATGGGCAATGTGAACATAAGCCATGATCCAGTTATCATCGCCCAGCCGGGTGACGCCCACGTCCTGGACTGTACCGGTGTTAATGGTCACAAATTCCCGGACGGTATTGCCGTCACCGATTTCAAGCGCGGTTTGCTCGCCGGAATATTTTTTGTCCTGAGGATTTCCGCCAATGGAACAAAACCGGTAGAACACATTGTTCTTGCCGATACGGGTCAAGCCGTCGATGACGCAATGCTCCCCGATAACCGTTCCTTCGTCGATTGATACGTTGCTATGGACAACCGAGAAAGGGCCTACCCTGACAGAGGGATGCAATTTTGCGCCGTCGTGAATGACAGCAGTAGAATGAATTAGTTCGCTCATTTATTCGTCCAGATCACGGATGGCACACATGATGCCAGCCTCCGCTACGACCGCGCCATCTACAGTAGCACGGGCACGGTATTTACAGATGACTTTGCTGATGCGATCAGCGGACACCTCCAGCTGCAGCTGGTCACCCGGGATGACCGGCTTGCGAAAGCGCGCATTATCGACCCCAACCAGATAGTAGGCCTTGCGCGAAATGTCATGCGTGGAACCATCTTCACCTGCAAAGGAGAAAATGGCCGCAGCCTGAGCCAGCGCTTCGATAATCAGTACACCAGGCATGACCGGCCGGCCGGGAAAATGGCCGTTGAAAAAAGGCTCGTTAACGGTTACGTTTTTGAGGGCAACAATACTTTTGCCCGGCACCATTTCCAGGACTCTGTCTACAAGCAGCATCGGATAGCGATGTGGAAGCCGCGCCATAATGCTTTGAATATCTACTTGCATGAGTAATCCTGTAATAAAAAGAAATGGTTATGAGTATAGGGATATATTAGATTTTAGACAATTTCATCTGCAAATAGCGGGCAGGCCTGCACTGGAGCAGATATTAAGCCTTTTCCAGATTGCGGATCCGGCGACGCAATTGCGCAAGCTGCATCAGCACGGCGGCATTTTTTTGCCACACAGAATGCTCAGCCAGAGGAAACACTGCAGTGTACCGGCCCGGTTTGGTCAGGTCTGACATGACGCCGGTTGCCCCTGATATATGGACATCATCGCCCAGGCGGATATGTCCCGCCAGCATGGCGGCCCCCGCCAGCGTACAGCGCTTGCCAATAGTAGTAGAGCCGGCAACACCCACACATCCGGCCATGGCAGTGTGATCACCGATCTGCACGTTATGTCCAATCATGATCAGGTTGTCCAGCTTGACGCCATTACCTACGACGGTATCATCCAGCGCGCCGCGATCAATCGTGGTATTGGCACCGATTTCCACATCATTGCCAACAACAACACCGCCAAACTGGACAATTTTTGACCATGCGCCAGCTTCATGGGTCGCATCCGGGGCAAAACCGAAGCCATCCGCCCCGAGTACCGCGCCGCTGTGAATGATGCATCGCTCGCCGATTGTGATGCCATCATAGAATGTGACCCTCGCATGCAAGACTGTGTCAGCGCCAATCTGGCAATTGCGGCCAATGATGCACCCGGGGCCGATGGTGACCCCGTCGGAAACCTGCGTGTTCTCTTCAAGGACAGCGTGTGCACCGATGGAAACATTATTTCCCAGACGGACCGAGTCGTGAACGACTGCAGTGGGATGAATGATACGGGGTAGTCCAGCCAGACGTTGTTTTTCAAACCACTGGCTCAGGCGTGCGTACAGCAGATAGGGGTTTTCGCAACAGACCACCATAAATGGTGTCTGTTCCGGCAGGTGCTCAAGCGCACGCGATGGCAGCAGCACGGCTGCGGCTTTTGTCGTGGAGAGCTGTTCGAAAAATTTCGGATTGGAAAGAAAGCTGAGGGATTGTGCGGTTGCATTTCCCAGGGAAGCAATACCGGATATGACCGGCATTGCCCTGCCCTGCGGGTTAAGAATTTCCCACTCCAGACCCTGCGTATCCGCTGCCGCGAGCAGGCGATCCAGCGTTACCGTGTTAACAGTGTCCGGAGCCTGCACCATGTTTACTTACCGCTGTCGAGGACTTTGATAACCGTATCGGTAATATCAATACGTGGGCTGACAGTCACTGCGTCCTGTACGATCAGGTCGTAATTCTCTTTTTCAGCGATATTCTTGATGGCCGCATTTGCTTTCTCAACGATACCGGAGAAAGCTTCATTGCGGCGACGATTGAAGTCTTCCTGAAATTCACGGCGTTTGCGTTGCAGGTCAGTATCAAGATCAGACAATTCGCGCTGTGCTTTAGTTCGATCAGAATCGGACATCACAGGCGCGTTCTTGTCGAAATTTTCGTACTTAGTGCGCAGCGTACCGGCCAGCTTCTGAAGTTCGGCATCGCGTTTTTTAAATTCGTTTTCGATCTTTGTCTGCGCATCTTTGGCAGGTGCAGAATCGCGAAGAATTTTTTCAGTGTTGACGAAGCCAATTTTAATGTTGCTGACAGGCGCACTTTCGGAAGCGGACGATGCGGTAGACGCATTTGCCGGTTTCTTGTCTGCAGCTTTGCCGGCGGTTTGCGCAAACGCAACCGAAGATGCAGAAACGCCGAGCACAGCAGCCACAAGCAACTGGTTAATTGTGCGTTTATTGAACTTCGTGTTTGCCAAGCTAAAACTCATATACATTAACCTTCAGAGAAAAAATTGATTATAGCGTTAAAAAGCAGGTCGTGACATCTGCTGCCCTGTAGCGGGAAATGCAGATGTGTTACAACAGACTACTTTCGGCGAAAAAATCAGAATGAGGTCCCGATCTGGAACTGGAATTTCTGCTTATTATCACCCGGTTTTGGACGAATCGGATGTGCATAGGAAATTTCCAGCGGGCCCAGCGGAGACTGCCAGGACAAACCTACACCAGCTGAATAGCGCCAGCCGCAAGGATCTTCAACCAGACCGCCCTCATTATCGTTTCCGATTGTGCAGCTAGCCTTGCCTGTTGTACCAACCTTACCAGCATCGGCAAAAACAAACCAGCGCAACGTGCGGTCATTATGGGTACCTGGGAAAGGAAGATATAACTGCACGTTACCGACAATGCGTGTTGAGCCGCCCAGATAGTCTCCGGTAACAAGATCACGCGGGCCGAGCGAGGCGCCTTCATAGCCACGAACAGATCCAATACCACCGGCATAGATGTTCTTGATGATCGGGAATGGCTTATCTTTGGACAGGGAACGACCGTAATCGGCACTGAGATTGAATGCCAGTGTGTAGTCTTTACCCAGCGGCAAGTAGTATTGCTGCTGACCGCTTAACATATAGTATTTCAGATCGCCTACACCCAGCGTACCCGACACAGAACTCAGATAACCACGAGTCGGAGCCAGCGCATTGTCGCGGGTATCCTTTCTCCAGCCAAGGTTCAGCATGAGCACATTGGTGGAACTGCCGTAATCATCAACAAAATCGCGGTAGGCCTGGGGAATCAGGTAGCCGGACTCTTCATTGGGCAGCTTGATGTTGCTGTTTTCGAATGTAGCACCCATGATGATGCGATCATTCTCGGAAATCGGCACACCAAAATTCATGCCCAGACCGATTGTACGAGTGCGATAGGAATCTTCGTCCTGCTCCACGTTATAGTTCAGCGGCCTCTCGGTACGGTAATAGAGTGATGTGGTGCGGCTGATACCGCTGGTTGTCCAGTACGGGTCGGTATGGGTCAGGCTGATGTTTCGGTACCGTTTGCTGGTGTTCAGTTGCAAGCCCAGATCGGTACCCGAACCAAAAATGTTTTCCTGGCTGATTCCGGCCGTAAAGGACAGTTTGTCTGTAGTACCGTAGCCAACGCCCAGATTGATCAGGCCGGTGGGTTTTTCCTTCACGTCTACGTTGACGTCGACCTGGTCGTTCGTGCCTTCAACCGGCATTTGTGTAACATCTACCGAGTTGAAATAGCCCAGACGGTTGATCCGGTCCTTAGATTGCGACAGGCGGTTCTCATCGTACCAGCCGGCTTCCTGCTGCCGCATTTCACGACGGATGACTTCGTCACGCGTACGAACGTTGCCACCGATATTGATACGATTCACATAGACGCGACGACCGGGATCCACAAAAAAGGTCAGATCGGCTTCCTGCGTTTCCTTGTCTGGCACGGGATTGGCGTTGACGTTGGCAAATGCGTACCCCAAACCACCCAGATAGCTTTTGATCGCATCTGTGGTTTCCCTGGCACGCTCTTCGCTGTATGTTTCCCCTGCCTTCGGTTTGATCAGTTCCTGCAGTTCGTTGTTCAGCCCCATCAGGTTGCCGGCCAGTTGCACTTTACGCAGTTTGTAGGGCTTGCCTTCATGAACGGTCAGGTTAATGTTGATGTCTTCGCGGTCAGGCGTTATGTTGACCTGCGGTGCATCCATGGAAAAATCCAGATAGCCGCGGTCAAGATAATATTTGCGAATGGACTCGGTGTCCTTATCCAGTTTCTCGCGAGAGTATTTGTCGGAGCCGGTGTACCACGTCATGTAGCCGGGCGTCGTCATATCCATCTGATCGCGCAGCGTGCTCTCGGAAAACGCTTGGTTGCCTACGAAGTGGATATCGCGGATACGGGAAATACTGCTTTCCTGGACGGTAAAATTGATACCCACACGATTGTTCGGCAAGGGCGTGATAGAAGAGTTGACTTCGGTGCCGTAGTGGCCCTTTGCCACATATTGCGCCTTGATTTCATTGCGAGCGCGCTCCAGCAATGCTTCGTCGTAGGCGCGGCCAGCACCGAATCCGACGCCCTGAAGGGTTTCGGTAATGGTTTTGCTGTCGAATGCTTTCATG
Source organism: Pseudomonadota bacterium (assembly GCA_023389155.1). Taxonomy (GTDB): domain Bacteria; phylum Pseudomonadota; class Gammaproteobacteria; order Burkholderiales; family Burkholderiaceae_B; genus Advenella. Next base: position 43,809 of record JAEWEV010000008.1, on the reverse strand, counting down.
CCGTCGAACGTCACCGAAGTAATCACCGGACGCTCTTCCACAGTCACATACACAATATTATTGCGAGTGGAAATGTTCACATCATTGAACAGCCCTGTGGCATACAGCCGTTTGACCGAGTCGGTTGCCTGTTCTTCGGTAAACTGCTGGCCGACACGAGCGGGAACGTAATTGAACAATGTGGCAGGATCTGTGCTGCGCAGTCCTTTTACCTGAATGTCCTGCACCACAAATGGCGCAAATGCGAAAGATGCCTGCGAGAGGAGGAGCATGGCGACCAATGCCGGGATCGCTTTCTTTTTCATTGAACTAGGCTGTCTTAAAGACATTCGGACTTTCCTTGTGGATACGGATATGCATAAGCGCTAAATTGTATGTCAGAACACAGCGACTTGTCAGCAATTTTCCTTGTATGTTAATACGTTAGCGGCCTGAGCGACATTATCCCGTGATTCGCATCACATCATTGAGAAATGCCATTACCATCAGGGCGAGCAACAGCATATAGCCAAATGCCAGGCCCTTTTCCTGTATAAATGCCGGCAGTGGCCGGCCCCGCACGATTTCAGCCAGCGCAAACAACATCTGCCCGCCATCCAGACCGGGAATCGGTATGAGATTGAGCACGCCGATGCTGATCGTGATAAGCGCCACGAACTCGATGAAACGCTCTGCGCCAAGACTGGCAGATTTACCAGCGTAATCAGCGATGGTAACCGGCCCGCTGATATTTTTCCATGAAACCTGCCCCGTTACCATTTTTCCCAGCATTCGGACAGAAAACCATGCCGTCTCGAAGGTCCTGGTGGTAGCCAGTCCTATGCTAACGAAAAAACCGTAGCGAAGGAAAATCATCGGGTAGTTCGATTGAAGCGCCACGCCGATTTTACCCTGCACAATACCATCCGGGCCTACAGTAGGCCGTGGTGTTACACTCAGCGAGACTTCCCTGCCGTCCCGCAGAACCCGCAGCAGTACAATCTTGTCCGCGCTTTTTTCAATCTCATCAATAAATGTACGGGCATCCAGTGACTTGCGAGCCCCGGCCTGCAGAATCACATCACCCTGACGCAGCCCTGCCTCCTCCCCTGCTCCACCAGCGATAATTTCGGCCGCAACCGGTGCAGGTGCATTGATGTTCAGTCCGTTCAGCCCCGACAGATTCACGTTCTCAAGATTCTCGGGTGCAGGCTGAAGCGCTAGCGAGATGTCGCGGTCAATGTTATCGGCGTTGCGCACTTTGACGTCGACAGTCTGACCAAGAATCATGGGTTCCAGCAGTTTTTGCTGCAACTGCGTCCATGAGCGGATTTCACTGCCGTTGAGCGCCACCACGCGATCACCCTTTCTGACGCCAGCAATCTGGGCGGGTGTTCCGGCAGCCGGTTCGCCCAGAATCGGCTCCGGAACACTGCTGCCAACCATATACATGCCTGAGTAGATCAGGATGCCTAGCAGCAGGCTGAAAGCCGGACCGGCTGCAAAGATCAGCATACGCTGCCATGCGTTTTTCTCACTCATCGCACCCCTGCGCTTAGCCTGCATGCTCCCAGGCTCGGGTTCGGCCAGGGGCTTGACATACCCGCCCAGTGGGAGTGCGGAAACGACCCATTCGGTACCGCGGGCATCCCGACGCCTGAACAGGACTTTGCCAAAACCCAGAGAAAAACGCTCGACATGGACACCGCAGAGTCTTGCCGCAAGATAATGCCCCATTTCGTGAAAAACCACCACGATACTGATTGTGACAACAAAAAATACAATACTGGAAAACATAATAATCAGTCAGAGGCCGGTAAAAACGTCCTGGCACGCTCGCGCACCAGAAGGTCAAGCTGGAATACGTCATCGATATGATTGACGGGACTGGATTGGCCACTTTGCCATTCCAGTGTCCGGGCGATCACATCTGCAATTTGCGGAAACCGCAACCTGCCATCAAGAAAATGGGCGACGGCGATTTCATTGGCTGCATTCAGCGCTATGCATTCGGCCTGTCCTGCCCGCAAGGCATCAAACGCCAGTTTCAGACAGGGAAACCGCTTGTGGTCTGCGACCGAAAAATTCAGCTGCTGCAATTTGCCCAAATCAAAGGCTGGGGTGTTACTTTCGATGCGTTCAGGATAACCCATTACGTATGAAATCGGTATACGCATATCTGTATTTCCCAACTGCGCAAGCAACGATCCGTCAATAAACTCTACCATGGAATGGACTGTGCTTTCCGGATGGATGACCACATCAATCTGGTCAGGTGGCAAATCGAAGAGGAAATGCGCCTCGATGACTTCAAGGCCTTTGTTCAGCATGGTGGCCGAATCTACAGAAATTTTCTGCCCCATGCTCCAGTTTGGATGGCGACAGGCCTGCGCCGGTGTGACGGTATCCAGCTGATCCAGAGGCGTATTGCGAAACGGACCGCCCGAGGCCGTCAGAATCAGTCGCCGGATTTGCGATTTATCCCGTCCATTTTGGAGGCACTGGAAAATGGCGTTGTGCTCGCTATCAATTGGCAACAACTCTGCATCGTGATTTTGTACCGTCTGCATGAACAGTGATCCGGCAGCCACCAGCGCTTCTTTATTAGCAAGAAGAATCCGCTTTCCGGCCTGCGCAGCTTCAAATGCCGACCCCAGTCCGGCGATGCCTACGATTGCAGCAACCACATAATCGGTATCCGGATCGCGGGCTGTTTCGCATAGCCCACGATCCCCCATTCTGATTTCAGGTAATGCCAGATCATCCGGCCAGTGCGCGCGAAACGCATCAACAGCCTGCACGTCGGGCACAATAATCACTTTCGCCGAAAACTCCAGCGCGATCTCGGCAAGCTTCTGCATGCGCCGCTGTGCACTGAGTGCGTAAATACTGAATCTGTCGGGATGGCGCCGCACGATATCAAGCGTGCTGTCACCTATCGAGCCGGTTGCTCCGAAAATCGTAATATTCTGCATGGACTTTCTGTTCCGGAAAATGGACGAATGCGGACGCCGTTAATAAAAATGGCGTATGAACAGCCACAGACACAACACCACCGGCGTAACCGCAAGAATGGAATCGAACCGGTCCCATACCCCACCGTGCCCGGGCAGCAATTTGCTGGAATCCTTTATGTCAGCGCGCCGCTTGATCAGTGATTCATACAAATCACCGACCATGGAATACACTGCCAGCACCGCACCCGCCAGCAACACCAGAACGGCGGGAAGATACTGCCCAAGCCAGCCCGCAAAGCTTCCGTTAATGCCGAAGGTCAACCCCATCCACGCAACAGCGGCAACCAGACCGCAGATTGCACCGGAACGCGTTTTGCCAGGACTGATCGCAGGCGCAAGCTTGGGCCCGCCGAATCGCTTCCCTCCGAAATACGCGAATGTATCTGCACACCAGATCACACCAAGAAAGGAAAAAATAAACCAGGCGCCGTATTGCTGATGCAGCACGGCCAGGCCAAGCGCGCTGGCCGCAGTCACGACCACACCTGCGCTGACACTGATCAGGCTGACCGGGGATCGCTGGGTATCGGCATGGCTCAGGCTAAGCGGCGCCATCAGCGTCCAGAATAACAGGCCGAATATACCCAGAACGGCAGCCAGTGGTACAACCCAGTCGGACCACAAGCGGTGGGCCTCAGGTGGCGTCAAAGTGTCCTCAAAGCCGGCAATGGCTACCCAGGCTGCAACAATGAAATAAACACACGCGGCAATCCGCGCAATCGACGTGCCAGATGTTGTCAGCCTGAACCACTCCCACAGCACAACGGCACTGGCAAGCGCCATGAATAACCGGAACCAGACGGAGGGAAGGAACACGCTGACCAGCAGCAGTACGATCAACAGGACAACTGCGGTAACGATGCGCTGCAATAACATGCGCTCTCCTTCAGGCGGACGGGGAATTGTCCGCAATTTGTGCGCTGGTACGACCAAAACGACGTTCTCGGCCACGATACCATTCAATGGCACGGTCCATGTCCTTAACGCCGAAGTCAGGCCAGTAACAGTCGGTAAAATAAAGTTCAGTATAGGCCAGTTGCCAGACAAGAAAGTTGGAAATGCGACTTTCGCCGCCGGTACGGATGAACAGATCCGGCTCGGGTGCCCAGTTCATGCACAGGTACCGATTCAGCATTTCTTCTGAGACATCGGCGGGATTATTCGCCAGTTCAGGATGTGCCTTGAGCATGGATTGAAAGGCCTGAAGAATATCCCAGCGACCGCCATAATTGGCTGCGATCGTAAGCGTAAGGCCTGTATTGCTGCCGGTGGTGGCTTCCGCATCCCGGATCAGCTTCTGCAGATAGGGTTCGAAAGGCGAAAGGTCACCCACGACCCGCAATCGGACGTTATTGCTGTTGAGCCGCGAGACTTCCTTCTCCAGTGCCTGGACAAACAACTTCATCAGCAGCGATACTTCTTCTTTGGGTCTGCGCCAGTTCTCGGAACTGAACGCAAACAGCGTCAGATAGTCAATGCCGTTGCTGCCACAGTACTCCACCACCCGCCGTACCGCCTGCACCCCCTTGGCATGACCGGCTGTGCGAGGCATGAACCGTTTCGTGGCCCAGCGTCCGTTCCCGTCCATAATGATTGCGATATGCCCGGGTATCGGGGCAGTCTCGGGCACGGAGAGTGTGGAACTTTGATTCATGAGATGATCTATTCAATTAAAAACAGTACCGGAGCAGTGACCGGCACATTCAGACCGTCATGATCTCTGCTTCTTTTTGTGTCACGATTTTATCGATTTCAGCGACAAAGCGGTCTGTCAGCTTCTGAATCACATCCTGGGCACGACGATCGTCGTCTTCAGAGATTTCCTTGTCCTTGAGCAGTCTCTTGAAACTGTCGTTGGCATCACGGCGCAGATTGCGTACTGCGATTTTGGCATCTTCACCTTCGCTCTTGACCACTTTGGCCAGATCCCGACGACGTTCTTCTGTCAGGGCTGGCATTGGCACGCGAATGGTCTCTCCCATGGATACCGGATTGAGACCCAGATCGGACTCACGAATAGCCTTTTCCAGAGGGCCAGCCATCTGCTTCTCCCAAGGCTGAACGCTAAGCGTACGGGCATCAATCACATTGACTGCCGCGACCTGACTGACAGGCACAGGAGAGCCGTAATAGTCAACCGTGACATGGTCCAGGATACCCGCGTGAGCGCGGCCCGTACGGATTTTGGACAGATTTGTTTTCAACGTGTCAAGCGATTTGTTCATGCGGCTTTCAGCCGACTTTTGCAATTCTGAGATACTCATGATTTTCCTTTATACGTGTACCAGTGTGCCTTCGTCTTCACCGCAAATTGCGCGGGCCAGCGCTCCGGTTTTATTGATGGAGAATACCTTGATGGGTAATTTCTGGTCGCGACACAGCGCAAATGCAGTGGCGTCCATAATTTCAAGACGACGCGTGATCACTTCGTCAAAACTGATGCGGGAATAACGGGTCGCAGTCGGGTCCTTGTTCGGATCGGCAGAATAGACCCCGTCCACCTTGGTCGCCTTCAAGACAATTTCCGCGCCGATTTCTGCTCCCCGCAGGGCGGCAGCCGTGTCGGTCGTGAAAAAAGGATTACCTGTACCGGCAGCAAAAATAACCACTTTTTTCTCTTCGAGATAGCGTAGTGCCTTGGGCCGGATATAGGGCTCGATGACCTGGTCAATATTCAGGGCAGACTGGACTCGGGTAACCACACCATGAGCCTTGAGAGCGTCCTGCAAGGCCAGTGCATTCATGACGGTAGCCATCATGCCCATATAGTCTGCGGTGGCGCGGTCCATACCCTGGGCACCAGGCGCTACGCCACGGAAAATATTGCCACCGCCGATAACGATCGCCAGTTCCACACCCATACGCGAGACTTCGGCAATTTCGCCAGTCATGCGATTAATGGTCGCACGGTTGATGCCATAGGCGTCATCGCCCATTAACGCTTCACCCGAAAGTTTTAAAAGCACACGCTTATATTTGCTGCTCATGGCCGAACTACCTTAGAAAATTGACACGCTATTGTAACCACTCTGGCTATCACAAATACAGAATTCAAAAAGAATCCCCTGAAAAGGGGATTCTTTGGTTTGGGTAGCCCGGCAGGCCGGGTAACCACGAAACGACTCTGCGGCGGTCCGGCGCGATATCGCGCCCGACACGATACTGAAACAACAGGAACGTCGAATCAGTTTCCGGCAGCTGCAGCGGCAACCTCTGCTGCGAAGTCGTTGGTTTTCTTCTCGATGCCTTCGCCGACGACAAACAGAGAAAAGCGGTTGATACCGGCTTTTTTCTCTTTGAGCATCTGTTCTACGCTCTGTTTGTCATTCTTGACGAATGGCTGATTCAGTAGTGTGACTTCCTTCAGGAACTTGGCAACAGAGCCTTCGACCATTTTTGTCACGATTTCTGCAGGTTTGCCGGATTCTGCTGCTTTCTGTGCCGCGACGGAGCGCTCTGCCTCGATATCTTCCTGGGCTACGCCTGAGGCATCGAGTGCCTTGGGTTTAGTGGCAGCAACGTGCATGGCAAGATCTTTACCAACTTCAGAATCACCTTTGAAATCAACCAGAACGCCGATGCGGCCACCATGAACGTAACTGGCAAGCTGATCTTCTGTTTCGAAGCGGGTGAAGCGGCGAATGGCCATATTTTCACCCACTTTACCCACCAGGGCTGCACGGGTAGATTCAACTGTACCCTCTCCCATTGGCAGCTCGGCCAGGGCAGCAACGTCAGCAGGATTCTTCTCGGCAACCAGCTGCGCTACGCTGTTGACAAAATTGATGAAGTCTTCGTTCTTGGCAACGAAGTCTGTTTCACAATTGACTTCAAGCACGGCGCCGGTTTTGGCGTCGGGAGCAATGTACAGCCCGATCAGGCCCTCTGCAGTTACGCGTGAGGCTGCTTTACTGGCTTTGCTGCCCAGTTTGACACGCAGAATTTCTTCTGCACGCGCCATATCACCCTCTGCTTCGGACAGGGCTTTTTTGCATTCCATCATGGGGGCGTCGGTTTTTTCCCGTAACTCTTTGACCATTGAGGCGGTAATCTCAGCCATGATAACTCCAGTTAAATTTAGTGAACAATCCTGCAAAACAGGAAAGAGTAGCGGCCCGGAACCAGCCCGCGCCGCTGAAAACGGTAAGGGTAGCAGGCGCGGATGACACGATGACTGCAATCTGCGCCGCGATGTGATGAATGCGCCCATGTGTTGCGGGCGCATTGTGCAGCAGCTAGTACTTAGTTGCTTTCAGGAACTTCTTCAACGAACTCTTCTTCGCCCTCAACGATGGTTTCAACCACGCCGTTCAGGTTTTGTTCGCGGCCTTCCTGAACTGCATCTGCAATGCCCTTGGCATACAGCGCGATGGCTTTCGCAGAGTCATCATTACCAGGAATAATGTAGTCGATGCCGTCAGGAGAGTGGTTGGTATCGACGACGGCGATTACCGGAATACCCAGTGTACGAGCTTCCTGGATGGCAATTTTGTGGTATCCGACATCAATAACAAACAACGCGTCGGGCAAGGTGTTCATATCTTTGATACCGCCGATGGATTTGTTCAGTTTGTCCAGTTCGCGGTCAAACATGAGGCCTTCTTTCTTGCTCATGCGCTCTTTGCTGCCGTCGGCGATAGCCGCTTCCATGTCTTTCAGACGCTTGATGGATGTTTTGACCGTTTTGAAGTTGGTCATCATGCCACCCAGCCAGCGGCTGTCGACAAAAGGCATACCGCAACGTGCCGCTTCTTCGGCAACGATTTCACGAGCTGCGCGCTTCGTGCCTACAAACAGGATGTTACCGCCACGAGCCGCGATCTGACGGGCAAATTTCTGGGCTTCCAGAAAGCTGGCAACGGTTTTTTCCAGATTGATGATGTGGATTTTGTTACGATGACCGAAAATGTACTGAGACATTTTAGGATTCCAGTAACGGGTCTGGTGGCCAAAGTGCACACCAGCTTCAAGCATTTCACGCATTAATGACATGATTTTAAACTCCAGAGGGTTAAGTTCCAGCACCGCTTTGATATTGATTTTTGTTGTATATAATCAACACCCTAGGAAAAACGGCGCGCTAGTAAAATAAAATAGTCAGATTCCCGACTTCTTCCCGAACGACTTTTTACCATTTATCTTTTTGCCACTTAATAAAGGGCCTATAAAGGGCCTTATTAAAGTAAAGGCCGAGCCTCACGACTATGTATTGTAAGGCTTCCATTCTGAGCCCTGCTGCTGGCTTTAAATCGCTAGCCTTAAATCGCTGGCTTGAGTCCGCTAGCTTCAGCCGCAGGCATCAAAAAAGGCGACAAAACGGCCAAAACCAGCTCAAACCGCCAAAGATTCGGCAAACAAATCCGGGAAAGCCTATAATTCTACTATTATTTCACTCATTTACTCAAGCGGTTATGGCGACACTGACAAATCAACAGGACATCAACGCAATGCGAGCAGCCTGCGAGGATGCAGCTCGGGTACTCGATCATGTAGCCCCCATGATCAAACCCGGCATTACTACCGGCGAAATCAACCAGATCTGCCTGGATTTCATGAACGAGCTTGGTGTCGAGTCCGCGACTATCGGATACCAGCCACCCGGATATCCTCCATTTACAGGCGCCGTCTGTACCTCGGTGAATCATGTCATCTGTCATGGCATACCAGGCGAAAAAAAGCTGAAAGCATCGGATGTGCTCAATATTGATGTCACCATCATCAAGGACGGCTGGTTTGGTGATACGAGCCGCATGTTTTATGTGGGTGAACCATCCATTCTTGCCCGACGCCTGACCGATATTACCTATGAGTGCATGTGGCTGGGCATAGAACAGGTTCGCCCAGGCGCAACACTGGGCGATATTGGCCATGCCATCCAGAAGCACGCCGAGAGCAATGGCTTTTCGGTCGTGCGCGAGTATTGCGGCCATGGCATCGGCCAGCGATTCCACGAAGACCCGCAGGTTCTGCACTATGGCAAGCCCGGCGAAGGCCAGGAGCTCAAAGCCGGCATGGTATTTACCATAGAACCCATGATCAACGCCGGCCGCCGGGAATCGAAAGTACTTGCTGATCAGTGGACGGTGGTCACGCGTGATCATAGCCTGTCCGCGCAATGGGAACACACCCTGATCGTGACCGACACTGGTTACGATGTGCTCACACGTTCGCCCGGCATGCCTGCTCCTCCCCCCTTCGTCAAAGGCCTGCCCTGACATTCGCTCAGGCTTGTACCCAAAAGGACCCCATGACTAGCGTTAGCCCGGCCATTGCCATTCGAAATCGGCTTGACGAGGAAAAATCGCTGGCGCTGGAAACATACAGAACATCCCGCTCCCGGCCCGATTCCCTGCTTGCTGCCCTGAGGAAACAGGCAGATCAGGCCATGAAGGAATTGGTCAGTAGTTTCCCTCTGCCCAAAGGCGCCAGTCTGTGTGCGATTGGAGGCTATGGTCGTGGTGAACTGTATCCCTATTCCGACATCGACCTGCTTATTCTTTTGCAGCACCCGCCCGATGACGAAGAAAAACTGATGCTCGAGCAATTTGTCTCGGCACTCTGGGATCTGGGCCTGGATGTCGGTCACAGTGTTCGCACCATTGATGAATGCCTGACGGAAAGCGCAGGAGACATCACCATCGAGACCGCGCTACTGGAATTGCGCTATATCCTTGGTAACAGGAAACTGGTTACGACGCTGGAGGCTCGCTTCCGGGAGCAGTTGAGTCCCCAGGATTTTTTCCTGGCCAAGCAGCTCGAATTGCAACAGCGCTACGCCCGCTACAATGAAACCCCTTACTCACTGGAACCCAATTGCAAGGAATCTCCGGGTGGCCTGCGCGATCTGCAGACCATACAGTGGATCAGTCGCGCTGCCGGTTTGTCTGGCAGCTGGCGCGATCTGGTAAGCCAGGATCTGATGACCCGTGACGAGGCCGCCAAGTGCGCCAAGGCTGAACAGGCTTTCAAGCGCCTGCGTATTGATTTGCATATCCTTGCGGGTAAACGTGACGACCGCCTGATGTTTCACACCCAACCGCTGCTGGCCGAAGTCTATCGCATCAAGGCAAAAGACGGCCGGCGTCCCGGTGAAATCCTGATGCAGCGCTATTACTGGGCCGCCCGGATCGTCTACCTGATGAACCACATCATGATGCAGAGTTTCAGGGAGCACTTCTTCCCGGTCAGGGACTGCAGTGTCATGATTGACGAGGATTTCTGTCGGGTCGGCCAACAACTCGATCTGGTAGCTGATGATGCTTTTGAACGCAAGCCGCAACTGCTGCTCAAGTCATTCCTTGTGCTTCAGCAGCATCCGGAAGTCAACGATATGTCAGCCAAATTGCAGCGGCTGATATGGAGCTCCCGCCACCGCATTGATGCGCAATTTCGCCGCAATCCCGTCAACAAATGGCTGTTCCTGCAAATATTGCAACAGCCTACCGGCATCGTCCATACCTTTCGGCGGATGACCATGCTGAGCATCCTGCCTCAGTACATCCCGGTGTTCCGCAAGATTGTAGGACAGATGCAGCATGATCTGTTTCATGTCTATACCGTCGACCAGCACACGCTGATGGTGATCCGCAATATCCGCCGATTTACCATGCCGGAACATGCCCAGGAGTATCCTCTGGCCAGCCGCCTTATTGCTGATATGGACCGGCACTGGCTGTTGTATGTGGCTGCTTTGTTTCACGATATCGCCAAGGGTCGCGGAGGTAATCACTCAACGCTTGGCGCTGTCGATGTACGCAAATTCGCCCGCGAGCACAATCTGGACCCGGAGGACCGAAGCCTGGTCGAGTTCCTGGTAGAACATCACCTGAGCATGTCTTCCTTTGCTCAGAAACGGGATCTTTCAGAACCGACTGTCATCCAGGAGTTTGCCGATATCGTGGGAAATGAGAGGCGCCTGACGGCACTCTATCTGCTGACCGTTGCCGATATTCGTGGTACCAGCCCAAAGGTGTGGAATGCATGGAAGGGCAAACTGCTTGAAGATTTGTACAACTACACATTGCTGGCACTTGGCAGCAGCGTATTTGACCGGCAATCTGTTTTGACCCAGCGCAAGAACGAGGCCATGGCGCTTGTGCGCTTTTCGGGCATCAGCGATGAAGATCGCGACCGATTCTGGAACACGCTGGATGTCGCCTACTTTCTGAGACATGAAGCCAGAGACATCGCCTGGCATACCCGACTGCTTTTCCGCATGCTTCCACAAGTGGGCGCACAGGTGCGGGCCCGACCCACCGAAAACAATGAAGGCATTCAGGTAATGGTGTACGTGAATGACCGCCCTGATCTGTTCGAACAGATTTGCTCCTATTTCTACGAACAGCGCATTGATATTCTTGACGCCCGAATTCATACTACACGGCAGGGCTATGCGCTGGACAGCTTCGTTGTTGACAGTGCAGCGATCAATTCTGATATCCGCTCCAATGTTCCCCTTATTGAACATGGGCTGCGCAACCGCCTGAATGAGCCGCTCCCCGATCAGAATGAACCACTGAAATTCAAAAACCATCGTTATGTCGTCGGCGCAAATGTGCGTCGCTCACGCACTTTTCCCCTAGTGCCGATTATTGAACTTTTACCTGACGAGAACAGTCAGTATTGGAGATTATCAATTACAGCCATGGACAGTCCTGGTATTCTTTATGCGTTGGCAAACACGTTCAAGCGTCACCAAATCAATCTGCAAATGGCCAAGGTGATGACGCTGGGCGATCGCGTCGAAGATATCTTTATTCTTGGTGGCAGCGCGCTGGACATTCCACGCACACAAATGCAATTCAAGCGTGATTTGCTGACTGCAATCAACAATCTGACCGTGCACATCTGATCCGCAATGAGTATCAACGATTACATTCTGATTTTCAGTCGCAGTTTTCTGTTTGTCCTGGCTACCTTGCTGCCTATCGTCAATCCTCCGGCAGTTGCTCCGATCTTTCTTACAATGACGGAAGGCGCCAGCGCCGCTACGCGCAAGCTGCTTGCCAAGCGTATCGCGATCAATGTCTTTATTATGCTGACGCTCGCTGCCCTTTTCGGCAATATGGTTCTGCGCTTTTTCGGTATCTCGCTACCAATCGTTCGCGTAGGCGGTGGTCTGCTTGTCGTGGCCAGCGCCTGGCAACTGGTCAATGCAAAAGATCCGGACACCGACGCCCACGAAAAACTGGTGGAAAACTATTCCCAGGAAAAGGTAAAAGCCAGCGCATTTTACCCGCTTACCTTCCCTATCGCCTGCGGACCCGGCAGTATTTCAGCCGCGATCACCGTTGGCGCATCGTTCGATTTTATCAGTGCCGCCTCGGGCGTCATGAGTGTTACAGGCATGATTCTTGCAGTGATCACTGTCGGTGTCATTCTGTTTGTCTGCCTGCGCTTTGCTGCGCGCTTTCTCGCCCGCCTGGGCGCATCTGGAACGGCCGTGTTCATGCGCCTGTCGGCATTTATTCTACTTTGCATCGGCGTACAAATTATATGGGACGGAGCGCATGAACTCATCATGCGTCTGTTTGCCGATATCGCTTCTACCTATTCCAGGACTTCCCTATGATCCAGTCACGTTTGAACCTTATTGCCGTCCTCTGCCTGCTCGCACTGGGCATCGCGCTTGTCAGCCAGCACGTTTTCAATATGCCACCCTGCGCCTGGTGCGTTCTGCAGCGACTTATTCTGCTCGTGACCGCGGTCGCGTGTCTGGCCGGCAATCTGATTCCCGGCGCAGCAAAACGCCTTATGGCATTGTGTGCTGTCGCGCTCTCAGTAGCGGGGATCGTGGCTGCGTGGTATCAGCATACCGTCGCATCTGAAATGGTCTCTTGCGACCGTACCTTTGCCGATATATTCATGGCAAAAACCACCGGCCTTGACGGTATGGTGCCCTGGCTTTTTGGTATCTATGCCACATGCATGGACGCCAAGGTGGCGGTGCTGGGCGTCGAGTATGTGTTGTGGGCACTTGTGCTTTTCATCATCCTGCTGTTGATCAGTCTGTATGCGCTGTTCGCGCGGGCGCAACTCCCTTCCCGCTTTGCCTGATTTTGCACTGCCGGAAATAATCCCACAGCCTGACGACACGAATTGAATGTCACGTAACATTAGCCCAGGCTTTTAACGATGGCTCACAACGACCGTCAACTTACCGTGACTCCGGCCGCGGAAGGTTTTCAGTGTGGCGTACTGTCTGCTTCCGATGCCAGGACATTGTGCGCCATTCGTTGGTCCTGCTTCAGACCAAACCACAATCCCGCCTGACCCAGGATGGCAGCGCAAGCCAGCACAGTAAATGCCGTTAGCGCGGGATTATCTCCGAGCCCGACAAGCGAGGTGCAAATCGCACCGATAGCCATTTGCGTAAAACCGTAAAGACCGGCAGCCGACCCCACCAGATGCCGATCCACGTTCAGTCCTTTGGTCAGCGCCGTGGGACTGGCCACACCGGCACCCATGGCGAACAGGAACATCAGACCGGTCACGCTCACAATATGCAGATGGCCAGACAATGTAAGCCCCAGAAGCACAACTGCCGCGCCAACACTTACTGCATTGCCGCCAATCAGCAGCCGCTCCAGGGAATAGCGTCCGATCAGCTGACGTGTAGCGGCATTACCCACCGAAAGGCCGACAATAAGCAACGCGAGATAAATTCCCACCTCCTGTGCCGGGCGCTGAAGATCCTGCGTAATAATAAATGGAGCCGCTGCGATGAAGGAATAGATGGACGTCGTGGCACACCCTCCTCCGAAAGCGTAGCCAAGAAAAGATGGCATGCGTAGAAGTGACTTGTAATCAAATGCCAGCGCTGCCGCACTGATCTTGCCAGTGGGTACACCCGTTTCGGGGAGCAGCCGCCAGGTCGAGACCAGGGTCACCAGGCCCAAAAGCACCAGGGCCACGAATACGGTTCTCCAGCCCAGATGCAGGGTGAGCAGAGAACCCAGCAACGGCGCCAGGCCGGGTCCGGCCATCATGATCAAATTGAGCAAGGCCTGATCTTTGACCGCACTATCGCCCGCAGCCGTATCGCGAACGATCGCCCGACCCAGTGCCAGTCCGGCACAGCCGCCCAGCGCCTGAAACAGACGCGACACGATCAATGTGGTTTCACTTTGTGCGAGTGCAGCTGCAATACCTGCCAGGACGTAGATCGACAGCCCTGCAAGCAGCAATGGGCGGCGCCCGAACCCATCAGAGAGCGGACCATAGACAAGCTGCCCAAAAGCCAGTCCGAGAATGTACAGGCTAATGGTCATCTGCATGGCGCTGCTGCTGGCACCCAGATCCGCACCAGCATCCGGCAGCGCCGGTACAAACATATGCATGGCAAGCGTGCCGCTCAGCGTAATCAATACCAATAGCCAGATCGGCGCACGAATGATGCTTTTTCTACTCATGATGATCTGTGCGTTCCCACAGTCCACTGCCCAGCGATTCGATGGTACCCAGCAACTGCTGCAGCACCGAACTGGCAACTTTCAAATCTGCGTCGTCTATATCACGAAAAAGACGATGCCTGCCAGCACGGACAACCTGCTCCACAGTGGACACGGTCTGATTGCCGGAGTCAGTCAGGTGAATCAGTTTCTCGCGACGGTCAGTGCCCTCAAGGCGCTGAATGAAACCTGCTGTTTGCAGACCATCAAGTACGCGTACGACTGAAGAGCTGTCCAGCCCTAACAATGCGGCCAGGTCTTTCTGCCGTAACGGTGTTTTCGCCCTGGCGATATACAGCAGAGGCAGCCAGGTGGCCTCCGTTAACCCCAGTGGTTGCAAACGGCGGTCCACGGCTCGACGCCACTGGCGATTAATATGCCCGGCTAGAGACAGAATTTCACGACCTCGTCCAGGGCCGGCGGATATTTCTTCTGTATTTGACATAGTTGATGTATCAATAGATGATATGTCAATTATATGCTTGGAGCCTTTTGATTGCAAATCGCATTTCGGGCAGACCGGCGATATTGACGTGAAGATTAAGAACCTAAGGTGAAGAAAGAAAATCGCCTGTCAGCACGCATTGGAGCGACAGGCGATGCAACCGGAACACGCAGTGACCGGCAATGTCCCTTGAAATGGTACACAGAACATGCTGGTTATATAAAAGCGTAAATCATGATCTCCGTCCACAGTTTCGGTATCATGATTACGCAAGATCAACGCGGGAAACTAAGCGCTCCGGGTGCTTTACGAATTGGCTGCGTAACCCATGTTAAATTGCAGTCCGCCAACGGCCTGGCCTTCCTTCGCCTGATGCCGGGTCACCCGCAGGCGTTCGAGATAGGCGCTATCAACGTCACCCGTCACATAGTTGCCGTCAAAGCAGGAAGATTCGAACTGCGTCAGCGCGGGATTCAGATCGGAAATCGCCGCTTTCAGATCATCCAGGTCCTGATATACCAATGCATCTGCGCCGATCTCTTTGGCGACCTGCTCGGGAGTCTTGCCGTTCGCGATAAGCTCATCCTGGGTCGGCATATCAATGCCGTAGACATTGGGAAAACAGACCGCGGGTGCGGCAGAGGCAAAAAATACTTTCTTCGCACCAGCGGCTCTTGCCATATCTACAATCTCGCGGCTGGTCGTTCCGCGAACGATCGAGTCATCTACCAGTAGAACATTCTTGTCCTTGAACTCGACACTCATGGCGTTCAGTTTCTGGCGCACGGATTTCTTGCGCACTGCCTGGCCAGGCATGATGAATGTGCGGCCAACGTAGCGATTCTTGATGAAACCCTCACGGTATTCCAATCCCAATTTTGAGGCCAATTGCATGGCGGCGGGCCTGGAAGAATCAGGAATCGGCATGACCACATCAATTTCGCGCAAGCGCAATTGCCGGGCCACTTTATCGGCCAGGTATTCCCCCATTTTCAGGCGGGCGTTGTAAACATTCACCCCGTTGATGGTGGAATCGGGACGTGCGAAATAGACGTACTCGAAAATGCACGGCGTCAAAACTGCATTTTCTGCGCACTGCTGCTCATGCACATTGCCATCCAGATCGATAAATACTGCTTCGCCAGCGCCGATATCACGTACGAAATCGAAACCGCTGCCTTCCAGCGCCACGGATTCGGAGGCAACCATCCATTCCGTGCCCAATTCAGATTCAAATTTCCCAAGACAAAGCGGCCGGATTCCAAATGGGTCACGGAACGCTAGCAGGCCGTAGCCGGCAATCTGAGCGACTACAGAATACGCTCCGCGGACCCGGCGATGAACGGCGCCGACAGCTTCGAACATGGCCTGGGGATCCAGCGAAGTACCTTTCGCGGCAGATTGCAGTTCGTGTGCCAGGACGTTGAGCAGCACTTCTGAATCGGAATTCGTATTGATGTGGCGCTGGTCAACTTTGAACAACGACTCGCGCAGCTCGCGCCAGTTTGTCAGATTGCCGTTATGCGCGAAGGTGATGCCAAATGGCGCGTTCACATAGAATGGCTGGGCTTCTTCCAGAGAATCACTGGAACCGGCTGTGGGATATCTGACCTGCCCGATACCGGAATGACCCGGAAGATCGCGCATATTGCGGGTGCGAAACACGTCACGAACCAGGCCATGAGCCTTGTACATGTTGAAGTGATTGCCGTAAGCGGTAGAAATACCTGCCGCGTCCTGACCACGATGTTGCAGTAGCAGCAGGCTGTCGTAGACCAGTTGATTCACTGGACCGCGCCCGACGATACCGATAATTCCGCACATAAAAAGCCTATCCTGAAAATGACGAGAGTAAAAACGAGAGGGTGAACTAATAAGGTAAAAATGATCCGATACTGTCCGGCAGGCGCATTTTGATTTCCTGCACAGCCATGACCGCCATCGGTGAAAATTTTGCATTCACCCACCAGGGCTCTTGCGGAAAAGGGGTGTACCCGGCCAGTACGACGAGGATCAGAATAATCATGACACCTCGTGCGATACCAAACAATATCCCCAGGCCCTGGTCTGCCGGTCCCAGGCCAGTAGCATCAATAAGTGTTGCCAGCGTGACATTGACCAGGCCGACCACCAGCAAAATGGCAATAAATACGGCCGCGTAGCCAATCCCCATACTGATCAGCGCGTTATTGATGTACTGCATTATCCAGGGATACACGACCGGGCCCCACCAGATAGCACCGATAAATGCTGCAGCATAAGCGATTAATGAGAAGGCTTCCTTGAGAAACCCCCTCATTAAACCAAGCAGCCCCGAGATGAGAATAATCCCGAGGCAGGTGTAATCAAATTCGGTCACGGCACATGGAGATCAATTCGATGAAATGAAGCCGTTGTCGTAACCCAGTGAGCGCAAACGTGTCTGCGCTGCCTGTGCTGCCTCACGTGACTTGAACGGTCCCACACGCAGGCGGTAAATCTGCTTGCCATTTACGACCGAATTCTGAACGTAGACATTCGACACGCCTTCGGATGCCAGCTTACTGCGACGGCTTTGCGCGTCTTCGGAAGATCCGTAAGATGCAATCTGCAAGGAGTAATCGCCCGAAGTGACTCTGGGCTTGCTTTTTTCGACAGCAGGAGGATCGCGGCCTTCGAGAATGGCAAGCGCACGGGCGCCATCGTCAGTACGATTGCTGTCTTTGATGCCACCCTGTTTTTTCTGCTCTGCAGCTTTGGCAGCGGCGGCTTTCTTCCGTTCAGCGGCCAGTTTGGCGTCTGCCTGGGCTTTGGCTGCAGCTGCCGCGTCACGTTTTTCCCGTTCAGCCTGGGCTTCGGGTGTCTCTGGAAGATTAGCCGTACCGGATGCAATAGATTGATTGGGGTCGGGAGCTTCAGGTGTATCAGCCTGTTCAGGGTTTTCGGCGCCTGGCTCGACTTGCGGTGTGTCCGGCTGCTGCGCCGTGCCGGATGCCACAGAATCAGTGACAGAAGGCGTTTGTGGCATGCTGCCATCGGTATTGGCCGATTGCGAAGTTGAACTTGGTCCACTGGATTCTACGCCCGGTGTCGTCGTAACGGACAGAGAGCCGTTTTCACTGCCCCCTCCGGAGACGAGTGGCGGTTTCTGGGCTGGTGCAGGTGCTGTATCCTGGTTTCCCGTATCAAGGACCATTGGCACGATGATAATAGCAGCCAGAACCAGAATGATCGCCCCAATCAGGCGGTTTCTTGCCTTGACCCGCAAGTCGTTTGCCTGATCCCGGTCGGACTGGGTACGACGCTGTCCTGGCCGATTATTATCTTGAGAATTGAATAAACCCATAACTTATTCCTGACTGATTATAAAGACAAGCTTCAGACGGCTGGACGCCCCAAATGCTGTAATACTGCGGCAACGGTTAAAAACGAGCCAAACACGACTATTCTATCATTGCCGGCGGCCTTTGAATGCGCAGAATCAAAGGCCGCCGCAGGAGAATCAAAAACCGTTACGGTTGGTAACCCTTCTGCGTCCGGGGGAACCAGATTGCGTATTCTGGCTGCAATATCTTCGCCACTGCGCGCACGATCTCCGGCAAGATTTGCACAATACCAGTGATCGACCTTGCGACCGAATTTCTTGATGACTTCATCACAATCCTTGTCATCAACCATCCCTACCACCGCATGGGTATAGGGGAAGAACGCCATGCTGTCAAGGTTATGGGCAAGCACCGCTGCTGCGTGAGGATTGTGAGCCACATCCACGACAACGGTGGGCTGACCGGGAATGATCTGGAAGCGGCCGGGCAACGCTGCCTGGATCAGGCCCTGACGGACCGACTGTTGCGGGACGGCCAGCCGGTGTCTGAGTGACTCGATGGCGGCAAGCGCCGCCGACGCATTGAGCAACTGGTTTGCCCCACGCAATGCCGGATAAGCCATGGCATTTCGGCGCTGATTGCGACCTGCGAAGGCCCATTGCTGCTTGTCTGCAGAATAATTGAAATCCCGACCGAACAACCACAGATCAGCACCAATCTCGCGTGCATAGGTCAGTACCGATTCAGGCGGCTGTGGGTCGCTGCAAATCGCGGGGCGATCCTGGCGGAAAATATGCGCCTTTTCCCAGCCAATCTTTTCCCTGGTGTCGCCAAGCCATTGCGTATGATCGATATCGACGCTGGTCAGAATGGAGCAGTCTGCATCCACAATATTGACCGCATCCAGACGGCCACCAAGCCCAACTTCCAGAATAGCCACATCGGTGTGGTGTTCTTTGAACAACAGGAGCGCAGCCAGTGTCGTGTATTCAAAATACGTCAGGGAGATCTCGCCACGAGCGGCCTCGATTCGTGCCAGCTGCGCCACGATCTGCTCATCGCTGGCCAGCTCGCCGCGAATTCGGATGCGTTCGTTGAAATCAATCAGATGCGGAGAGGTATACATGCCGGTTTTGTACCCGGCGGCAAGATAGATGGATTCAAGCATGGCGCAGGTGGAACCCTTGCCATTGGTCCCGCCAACAATGATTTTGATGCCACCACCTTCTGTGGCCTGCAGGCGTTTGGCCACCATCGCAACCCGATCAAGACCAAGTTCAATGGCTTTGGGATGCAGGGATTCAAGATAGACCAGCCAGTCGGCCAGCGAGTGCGTACTTGTAAGAGCTGCAGACATGATGAAATGAAATACCCGAAAGGAGAATTTTAAGTCATCAAAATAAAAAACACCCTTATTTTCAGCGTAAACCGAAAATAAGGGTGTTTTATTGAGCAGCAGGGTTACCGGATTAAACGGTCGTCCGGTTAAGCTGTACCGAACTACTTGCGCTTGACCGGCGGCAGATCGGTACACGTTCCATGAGCGACTTCGGCAGCCATACCCACGGACTCTCCCAGCGTTGGGTGCGGGTGAATGGTTTTACCGATGTCGACGCTATCAGCACCCATTTCCACGGCCAGGGCAACTTCGGAGATCAGGTCCCCGGCATGCGTGCCGACAATACTGCCGCCAATAATGCGATGCGTTTCCGCATCAAACAGCAACTTGGTAAAGCCTTCTGAGCGGCCATTGGCGATCGCGCGTCCGGACGCGGCCCATGGGAACACGCCCTTCTCGTATTTGATGCCCTGTTTTTTCGCCTCTTCTTCCGTCAGACCCGCCCATGCCACTTCCGGATCGGTATAGGCGACAGAGGGGATGACGCGAACGTCGAAATAACTCTTGTGTCCGGCAATGACTTCCGCTGCCACATGTGCCTCGTGAACCGCTTTGTGCGCCAGCATGGGTTGCCCGACGATATCGCCGATGGCAAAGATGTGACTGACGTTGGTACGCATCTGCTCATTCACCTCGATGAAACCGCGGTCGGTCACGTTCACACCAGCCTTATCGGCACCTATCTTTGAGCCATTGGGCGAACGGCCTACTGCCTGCAGAACCAGATCATAGCGCTGAGGTTCAGCAGGTGCTGCGTCCCCTTCAAACTTGACCCAGATACCATCCGGTTTGGCCTCGGCCGACACGGTCTTGGTTTTGACCATAATCTGATCAAACCGGCCTTCGTTCTTTTTCTGCCAGACTTTGACGAGGTCGCGGTCTGCGCCCTGCATCAGGCCATCAAGCATTTCAACCACATCCAGACGAGCGCCAAGCGCCGAATAGACGGTACCCATTTCAAGTCCGATGATGCCGCCGCCAATAATCAGCATTTTTTTCGGTATAGCCTTCAGTTCCAGCGCTCCTGTGGAATCAACGATGCGCTCGTCCTGCGGCAGGAAAGGCAGTTTTACCGACTGACTCCCGGCCGCGATAATGGCGTGCTTGAAGGGAACCGTTTCACTTGAACCATCGTCCTTTTTCACGGTCAGATGGTGTTCATCAGCGAACGTTCCAACCCCCTGGATGACCTTGACCTTACGGGCTTTTGCCATGCCTGTCAGTCCACCGGTAAGCGTGGACACAACCTTGTCTTTGGCTGCCCGCAATTTATCCAGGTCAATGGTCGGTTCCGCAAAGCTAATGCCATTCTGGGAAAGATGCTTTGCCTCTTCCAGCACGGCCACATTGTGCAGCAGCGCTTTTGAAGGAATGCACCCGACGTTCAGACACACGCCTCCCAGCGTCGCATAGCGCTCGACCAGCACCACGCTCAGTCCAAGGTCGGCCGCACGGAAGGCAGCAGAATAGCCACCAGGGCCGGCGCCCAGCACCAGAACGTCACATCCGTCAGCGGGTGCAGAAGCCGGTGGCGAATACTTGGCCTGACCGCCGCCATGTTCGTCACCGGAGCGCTCTCTGGTTTCGTCCTGATTTTTCGCCTGATCTCGATCCTTACTGCTGTCGGATTTTTTCTCATCCGGATTTTTACCGACTTCCTTTGTATCGCTGTCAGTCGGCACCTTTTTACTGGCCGGACTATCGCCGTCGGCATCGGCTGATGGTTTGGCCCCGGAGGCCGCATCGCCCGAAGCTTCCAGGGTCAGAATCACCGTTCCTTCAGACACCTTGTCGCCGACCTTGACCGCCAGCGACACTACCTTGCCTGCGTCCGATGAAGGAATTTCCATGGAAGCTTTGTCGGATTCAACCGTAATCAGACTTTGTTCTTCCTTGACGGTATCTCCCTCTGCCACCAGCACTTCAATTACCTCGACGGCATCGAAGTCACCGATATTGGGTATCTTGATTTCAATTTGACTCATGTGTTTCTCCCGTCAGATCAGGACACGGCGAAAATCCGCCAGAACTGCGGCCAGATACGCATTAAAGCGGGCTGCAGCGGCACCGTCGATCACACGATGGTCGTAGGAAAGAGACATGGGCAGCATCAGACGCGGCGCAAATTCCTTGCCGTTCCATACTGGCTGCATGGACGACCTGGATACTCCCAGGATAGCCACCTCTGGCGCATTGATAATCGGTGTAAAGCTAGTGCCACCAATGCCTCCAAGCGAACTAATGGAGAAGCATCCTCCCTGCATCTGTGCAGGTGACAGTTTGCCATCGCGCGCCAGTTTTGCCAGTTCTGACATTTCCTTGGCAATCTCACTGACTGCCTTTTTATCGGCATCACGGATCACGGGAACGACCAGTCCATTTGGCGTATCAGCAGCAAATCCAATGTGGTAGTACTGTTTGAGTACCAGATTATCACCGCTGAGCGACGCATTGAATTCCGGGAACTTTTGCAACGCCGATACCACGGCTTTGATCAGGAATGCCAGCATCGTAAATTTGACGCCGGCTTTTTCGTATTCCTTGTTCATGGATACACGGAACGCTTCCAGGTCGGTAATATCTGCCTGCTCATTGTTGGTCACATGGGGAATCATGACCCAGTTGCGATGCAGATTTGCACCGGAGATTTTCTTGATTCTCGACAAAGGCTTGCTTTCTACCGGGCCGAATTTACTGAAATCAATATTCGGCCAGTCAAGCACACTCAGACCGCTGCCACCGACCTGGCTGGCTGTTGTCGTAGACGAAGTGCTGGTTGCGACAGACAACGCCGCCTTGACGAACTTGCGTACGTCTTCCTGCGTAATACGTTGCTTTTTACCTGACCCGGTAATCTGCGTCAGATCAACGCCGAGTTCCCGAGCGAATTTGCGTACTGAAGGAGACGCATGCGGCAGGGTGCGACTCGAAACAGCGGAGCCAAAGGCCGCGGTTGGTGAGACGCGAGTCTGACTGCTGCCAATCGAGGATGCCGGGGCCTGGGCCTTGGCAGCGGGTTCGCGCTCGGCCTTGTCGTCGCGACTATCTCCTGACGCGGCCTTCTCTTCTTTCTGCCCGCCGGAAGGAGCGGCCGCCGCTTTCGACGAGGCGCCCTTGCCTGCAGACTTCAATTTGACAATGCTCGTGCCTTTGCTGACCTTGTCACCCACCTTGACCAGCACGGCTTCCACTTCGCCATTATCAGACGATGGTATTTCCATGGAAGCCTTGTCAGACTCAACCGTGATTAGACTTTGCTCCTCGGTGACTGTATCGCCAGGCGACACCAGCAACTCGATGACTTCAACTTCGCTGAAATCCCCGATGTCGGGCACGGTGACGTCGATAGAACCGCCGCCATTGCCGGAAGGCGAATCTTCAGCAGACTCGTTTTTACCTGCCGGCTGAGCCGGATCATCGGCACCTGGCGTTCTTTCCTGAGGTTCATCCGCGGAATCCTGGGCATCGGCTTTCTGGTCGGCGCTTTCAGACTTGGCAGAAGCACCAGCGTCGGAACTCCCTTCATCGCCCTCCGCTTCCAGCGTCAGGATGACCTTGCCCTCTGCGACCTTGTCCCCAACCTTGACGGCAATATCCTTTACAACGCCCGCAGCTGATGAAGGAATTTCCATGGAAGCCTTGTCAGACTCTACAGTGATCAGACTCTGCTCTTCCTTGATGCTATCGCCCGGCGCAACCAGCAGTTCAATGACTTCAACTTCACTGAAATCGCCAATGTCCGGAACCTTGATTTCGATTACATTGCTCATGATGATCTGCCTTATGCGTGGTGAGGATTGGCTTTGTTGGTATTAATGCCATATTTCTGGATGGCTTCGCTCACTTTGGATTTGTCAATGGTGCCATCGTCAGCCAGTGCCTTGAGGGCAGCCAGCACGACAAAATGACGATCCACTTCAAAATGCTCACGCAATTTGTAGCGGAAGTCGGAACGTCCGAATCCATCGGTTCCCAGCACACGGTATGTACGTCCTTTCGGCATAAAGTCGCGCACCTGATCAGCGAACAGTTTCATGTAGTCGGTCGATGCAATGATCGGTCCTTCAGTCGCGTCCAGTTGCTGTGTAAGGTAGGGCACTTGCGGTGTGGCGTCCGGATTGAGCAGGTTATGGCGATCAATGTCCAGGCCCTCGCGTCGCAATTCGGTAAAGCTGGTCACGCTCCATACGTCAGAAGAGATGTTCCAGTCCTGCTGAAGCAGCTCCTGTGCCTTCATGACTTCACGCAAAATTGTGCCGGATCCCATCAGCTGAACATGATGACTGCCGCCCGTCGTGGATTGCAGTTTGTACATGCCCTTGATGATACCCTCAGCATCGCCCTCTTTCAAACCGGGTTGCGGATAGTTTTCATTCATCAGGGTCAGGTAGTAATACACGTTTTCCTGATTTTCAACCATGCGTTTCAACCCGTGCTGCATGATCACAGCCACTTCGTGAGCGAAGGTCGGATCATAGCTGACGCAGTTGGGAATGGTAGAAGACAGGATATGGCTGTGGCCGTCTTCGTGCTGCAGACCTTCGCCGTTTAGCGTTGTACGGCCTGCCGTGCCACCAAGAAGGAATCCACGGCTCTGCATATCGCCAGCGGCCCATGCGAGATCACCCACACGCTGGAATCCGAACATCGAGTAATAAATGAAGAACGGAATCATGATGCGGTTATTGGTCGAATAAGACGTCGCCGCCGCAATCCATGATGCAAACGCACCCGCTTCGTTAATGCCTTCCTGCAACAGTTGACCGTTGGCTGACTCTTTGTAGTACATGACCTGGTTTTTGTCGACCGGCGTGTACTTCTGCCCTTCTGGCGCATAGATACCGATCTGGCGAAAAAGCCCTTCCATACCGAAAGTGCGGGATTCATCAGCCAGGATAGGTACGACACGTTCACCCAGCTGTTTGTCGCGCAGCAGCTGGTTCAGGAACCGCACAAACGCCTGGGTCGTTGATATCTCACGGCCTTCGGAAGTCGGCTCCAGTACGGCCTTGAATACGTCCAGCGCGGGTACCTTGAGTTTCTCGTCGGCCAGTGGACGACGACGTGGATAGTACCCTCCCAGCTTCTCACGCTGTTCGCGCAGGTACTTCATCTCTGGGGAGTCTTCTGCCGGTTTGTAATAAGGCAGATTCTCGAGCTGTTCGTCAGTAACCGGGATATTGAAGCGGTTGCGGAAATGCTTGAGGGAATCGATATCCAGTTTTTTCTGCTGGTGCGCCGGGTTCTGGCCCTGAGCAATGGCGCCCAGCCCGTAGCCCTTGATGGTCTTTGCCAGAATCACGGTCGGCTGTCCAACGGTATTCTGGGCGGCGTCGAATGCGGCATATACCTTGTAGGGGTCGTGGCCTCCACGATTCAGACGCCAGATTTCTTCGTCGCTCATGCGGCTGACCATTTCCAGCAGACGGGGATCCTTGCCGAAGAAATGTTCGCGCACATAGGCACCGTCATTCGCTTTACATGCCTGGTATTCGCCGTCGACCGTTTCCTGCATCACCTTGCGCAGAATGCCTTCCTTGTCGCGTGCCAGCAGCGGATCCCAGTAACCACCCCAGATCAGCTTGATGACGTTCCAGCCACTGCCGCGGAACTCGCCTTCGAGTTCCTGAATGATCTTGCCATTACCACGAACGGGTCCGTCAAGCCGCTGCAGGTTGCAGTTGATCACGAAAATCAGGTTGTCCAGTTTTTCGCGCGCGGCCAGACTAATGGCGCCGAGTGATTCGGGCTCATCCATCTCACCGTCACCGCAGAAGACCCAGACTTTACGTTTGCTGGTGTCGGCGATGCCGCGGGCATGCAGATACTTCAGGAAACGGGCCTGGTAGATTGCCATCAATGGGCCAAGGCCCATCGAAACGGTTGGAAACTGCCAGAACTCTGGCATCAGTTTGGGATGCGGATAAGATGGCAAGCCTTTGCCACCGACTTCCTGGCGGAAGTTGTCCAGTTGCTCTTCAGTCAGTCGTCCTTCCAGATAGGCACGCCCGTACATGCCTGGTGAAGAGTGGCCCTGGAAATACACAAGGTCGCCGCCGTGATCTTCGCTTTCCGCGTGCCAGAAATGGTTCTGACCGCAGCCGATCATGGTTGCCAGCGACGCGAAAGAAGCAATGTGACCCCCAAGATCGCCACCGTCTTCAGGATTATGTTTGTTGGCCTTTACCACCATGGCCATGGCGTTCCAGCGAACGTATGAACGAATGCGCTCTTCCATGGACATATTGCCCGGATGACGTGGTTCAAGGCCTGGCGGGATCGTGTTTACGTAAGCGGTCTGCGGTGAATAAGGAATATTGGACCCGGATCTGCGCGCCAGATCGGTCAATTGTTCAAGCAGAAAGTGCGCACGCTCTGGGCCCTCCCTGTCCAGAACAGCTTCCAGTGAATCTAGCCATTCCTGGGTTTCTACGGTATCCACATCTGTGGACTTCCCTGTCTGAGGTTTATCTGTCGTAGACATTGAGTTCTCCATATCGATTTTATATGCTGGCCACAGCACTTCCGTGTTTGTGTAACCATACCATTTTCAGTGTCTCGGGCAAGCTGTTAACGGGTTTGCACTCCTGACTGCTCCCTATTCTAAAAGAGCCGTCGCACTCTGACAAGAAAAATTTTATATAATGATATTGAATTTCATAATGTAAAATTTACATTGCGGCGCAACATGCTTTTAATCCTGAATTATGTACTGTTGCTGTGAATTTGCATTCAACTCCTTTAAAATGTCCAGGTTAAGAATTGTGATCATGAGCATGCCCGAATTACCAAGCAAGTCTTTGCTTACCTCGTCTTTCTACGATAGCGCAAAATTCAAAAAACGTGGCCTGTACTGGATCACTCCCGTTTTTGTACTTGTCCTGTATCTGCTCGTAATGGCGGGTTTTTTCTGGCTGCAGCAAATGCACAGCGACAGTGTCATGTTCATCACCATGGACGAGGAAACCCGTCAGCAACGACTGCTTTTCTTCGTTATTGCTCTCTCCCTTATCATCATTATCAGCCTCCTTGCGTTGTGGCGCTATACGCGTTATCGCTCACATGCCGAGGCTGCCCTGCAGGCCGAAACCAGTTTTCGTCGTGCCATGGAAAACTCCATGTCTACCGGTATGCGCGTGCTGGACATGCAGGGTCGCATCGCCTATGTTAATCCGGCTTTCTGCCGAATGATGGGCTGGAACGAAGCGGACCTGCTGGGCAAAAGCACGCCGTTCCCGTATTGGGTACCGGGGCGTTACGATGAGCACCAGCGGACCTTGGACATTCTCATGTCCGGGAAAACGCCCAGTACCGGTCTGGAGGTGGAGGCGCAGCGTCGCGACGGCTCGCGCTTTACCTCTCGCATGTATGTCTCGGCATTGCGCGATCCGAACGGCGAACAGATCGGCTGGATGACGTCTATGACCGACATTACCGAGCCCAAACGGGTGCGCGAGGCACTGGCCGCCGCTCACGAAAGGTTCATGACCGTGCTTGAAGGCCTGGACGATGCCATCTCGGTAGTAGCCGATACCGTCAACGGTCGCGAACTCCTGTTTGCCAATCGTACTTACCGTCGCCTTTTCGGCTCGCAGCCTCAGGGGCACGCCGAACTGCTCGCGGGTCGTCGTGGCCGCTTCACCGAAGATTCCATTGAACAATATGCACCCAGCGTGAATAGCTGGTTTGAAGTTCAGCACCGCATGCTGGTCTGGACCGATGGCCGTCGCGTTCGACTCCAGGTGGCTCGCGACATTACCGAAAGACGCAAGCATGAAGAAGAGTCCCGTAATCAGCAGGAAAAAATCCAGCTGACCAGCCGCCTGACTACGATGGGCGAAATGGCGTCCTCGCTGGCGCATGAACTGAACCAGCCGCTCACAGCCATCGCCAACTACAATATGGCGGCTGTCGCCATGCTCAAATCGGGTCGTGCTACCGATGAATCCCTGCTTTCGGCATTGGAAAAGGCGGCAAACCAGGCCGAACGCGCAGGCAAAATCGTCAGCCGTATCCGCGAGTTCGTCAAGCGCAGTGAGCCGCGCCGCCAGCGCGTGCCTGTAGAGCAGATTGTTGAACACGCACTGGACTTCGCCGAAATCGATGCCCGCAAACGGCAGATACGAATAGAAGCCATGATTCCCGATTCCATCCCGCACGTACTGGCCGACCCGATCCTGATAGAACAGGTTCTGCTCAATCTTGTCAAGAATGGCCTTGAGGCGATGAACCACTCTGATTACGATCTGCTGACGGTCGAAATCCGGCAACAGAACCAGCTCGTCGAATTTATCGTGACCGACCGCGGTCACGGCATCAAGGAACCGGAACGGCTGTTCGAGCCTTTTTTCAGCACCAAATCGGAAGGACTGGGAATGGGATTGAATATATGCCGTACCATCATCGAGTCGCACCACGGCAGACTTTGGGCACAGGCGAATCCGGAAGGGGGCACCCTCTTTCATTTCACCCTGCCCTGCGCTCCACAAGAGCCTAATGACACACCTATCAAAGAGGAATTAACCGTATGAATAACTCAAGCAGCATTGTGTATATCGTAGATGACGACGAAGCGGTGCGGGATTCGCTGCGTTGGCTTCTTGAAGCC
This sequence comes from Pseudomonadota bacterium, assembly GCA_023389155.1. Taxonomy (GTDB): domain Bacteria; phylum Pseudomonadota; class Gammaproteobacteria; order Burkholderiales; family Burkholderiaceae_B; genus Advenella. The sequence goes on along the minus strand of JAEWEV010000008.1, from coordinate 15,606 downwards.
AACGGCTATCAGGTCGTTGCCTTTGACAGCGCCGAAAAATTCCTTGAAAGTTACAACCCGAATACGATTAGCGTGCTGATCGCTGACGTACGAATGCCGGGCATGTCGGGTCTGGAGTTACAGGAAACGCTCGTGGCGCGCAAGGCAACGATTCCTGTGGTGTTCATTACCGGGCATGGCGATGTGCCCATGGCCGTCTCTACCATGAAAAAAGGCGCAGTGGATTTTCTGGAGAAACCCTTCAACGAAGCCGATCTGCGCGAAATTATTGCGCGCATGCTAGAACAGGCTGTCAGCAACGCATCCGAACAGCAGGCCCGCAAAAATCACGAAGAGCTGATCGGTAGGCTGACCGCCCGCGAACAGCAGGTTCTGGAGCGTATTGTCGCCGGTCGGCTCAACAAGCAGATCGCCGATGATCTGAACATCAGCATCAAGACTGTCGAAGCCCATCGTGCCAACATCATGGAAAAACTCGAAGTCACAACCGTCGCAGATTTAATGAAAGTGGCACTGGTAAAGTAGGATAACTGACACAACATGACAGCACGTATCATTGATGGCAAACAGCTGGCCGAGAAACTCAAGCTGGAACTGGTTCCCCATCTGGCCAGCCTCAAGGAAAAAGGAATTGTTCCGTCGCTGACGGTGATTCTGGTCGGAGACGATCCTGCCTCTCAAGTCTATGTCAATCACAAGGCGAACACCTTCAGAAAACTGGGGCTGACCTCTTCAGTTGAAACTTACCCCGCAAGCCTGACTGAACCTGAACTGCTCGCACGCATCCGGACACTGAACGAAGACCCGTCAGTCAATGGAATCCTTGTGCAGTTGCCTCTTCCTCCCCACTTCAATGCGGACACCGTCATCGAGGCGATTTCTCCAGCCAAAGATGTGGACGGCTTTCATGTGAGCAATGCCGGCGCACTTATGACCGGTAAACCCACCTTCATACCCTGCACGCCGTTTGGCATCATGAAAATGCTGGAAGATCAGCAGGTCACCATCCGTGGTGCAGAGGCAGTCGTCGTGGGCGCCAGCAATATTGTCGGCAAACCCATGGCGCTGCTCCTGCAAAAAGCGGGGGCGACAGTGACCATTTGCAATTCCAAGACCCGTGATCTGGCTGCACAGACACGCCGTGCAGATATCCTGGTGGTCGCTACAGGCAAACCAGGCATGGTAACCGGCGACATGATCAAACCGGGCTCGGTGGTCATAGATGTGGGTATCAATCGCGGAGAGGACGGCAAGCTCAGGGGTGACGTTGAGTTCAATTCCGCGCTTGAGGTGGCATCTGCCATTACGCCCGTCCCAGGCGGTGTCGGCCCAATGACAATTGTCATGCTCCTTATCAACACTGTATACGCCGCCGAACAGCAGAACTTGGAACAGAAAACGCCGCTATGAACCAACAACAGGATATCCAGCCCGCTGCCACCACCATAAACCCCCTGCTGGCCCCTATTTCCGCTCTGATTGATTATGCATCGATCAGACCGGAACATATCGAACCGGCAATGACGCAACTGCTGACCGAAACACGTAGCGGGATAGAGAACCTCTTAAGCACCACCACAACGCCAGACTGGGACAACTTTATCGAGCCCATGGAATCGCTGTCCAGCCGGCTTTGGCGCGCCTGGTCAGTGGCAGGTCACCTGAATTCGGTCGTGAACAGTCCTGCACTGCGTGAAAGCTATAATCGCATGCTGCCGGTCATCACCGAATTTTCCAGCTGGATCGGTCTTAACCACGACCTGTTTCAAGGGTATCTCGATATTTCGAAAAGCCCGGAGTTTGAACATTACACACCGACGCGCAAGCGAATTGTTGAACTGGCAATACGGGATTTTCGCCTGAGCGGCGTGGAACTGGAAGGTGAAAAACGGGAGCGTTATGCCCGTCTGAATGAAGACATTGCCCTGACATCCCAGAAGTTTTCCGAGAATGCACTGGATGCCATGGATAACTGGCATTACCAGGTCACAGATGCAGCGATGCTCGAAGGTCTGCCCCAGGATGTGATTGATGCCGCTGCCGAGGCAGCCAGAGAAGCCGCACAGCAGGACCCTGCCGATTCCGTCGAAGATCGCGCTCACGCGGCCGGCTGGCGCTTTACGCTGAAAATGCCCTGCTACCTGCCCGTCATGCAATATGCGAAGAATGCGACGCTGCGCGAAGCGCTGTATCGTGGCTATGCAACTCTGGCTTCTGAGCTGGGTGACCCCCAATACGACAATTCTTCCGTCATAGAAAAACTGCTGGCTCTGCGCCTGGAGGATGCCCATCTGCTTGGCTACGACAATTTTGCCCAGATGCGACTGCAGACCCGTATGGCCAAATCCGCAGACGAAGTGATTACTTTCCTGCGGGATCTGGCAGGCAAAGCCCGACCCTTCGCCCTGCAGGACGTGACAACATTGCGCGAGTTCGCCGCGCGGGAACTGGGGATGACCGCGCTTGAACCGTGGGACTATACCTATGTTTCCGAGCAGCTTCGTCAAGCCAGGTACGCTTACTCCGATGAGGAAGTCCGGCAGTATCTGACCGAGACCAACGTCATGAACGGATTGTTTGGCGTCATCCGGCAGCTGTTCAATATTGAGCTCGTTCCCTTTGATGCGCCCGTATGGCACGATGATGTTCACGTGTTTGAAGTAAAAGAAGATGGACGTGCCATTGGATACCTGTATACCGACCTGTACGCACGCAAGGGCAAGCAGAGTGGCGCCTGGGTTGATAGTGAACGCAGCCGGCATGTGACTGATACATTGAACATCATGCCGGTCGTCTATCTTAACTGCAATTTTTCACGTCCCCAGGGTAAAAAGCCCGCACTGCTGACTCACGACGATGTCATTACGCTGTTTCATGAATCTGGCCACGCGCTGCACGCACTCCTGTCAAAAGTGAATGAACCCGCGGCATCGCCATTTGCAAGTGTCGAATGGGACGCCATTGAGCTGCCATCCCAGTTCATGGAGAATTTCACCTGGGAATGGCCGGTATTTCGCAGCATGGCAATCCACTGGGAAACCGGTAAGCAGATGGATCGGGGCCTGTTCGACCGACTGCTCTCTGCCAGAAACTTCCAGAGCGGGATGCAAATGGTTCGCCAGATCGAGTTCTCTCTTTTCGACATGCTGATCCACATCCGCGACGAGCCACTCTCTATTGACGCCGTCATGGACATCCTGAACGAGGTTCGCCAGGAAGTCTCTGTTATCATGCCACCAGCCTGGAACCGCTTTGCCCATAATTTTTCTCACCTCTTTGCCGGTGGCTATGGCGCTGGATATTACAGCTACAAATGGGCAGAAGTGCTCTCAGCCGACGCGTACAGCCTGTTCGAGGAACATGCCAGTACTGAACAGGGAACCTTAAGCGCACAAGTCGGTCAATCCTTTAAGGAGCAGATTCTTGCCGTGGGCGGATCCCGGCCTGCTGCAGAGTCGTTTGAAGCGTTTCGTGGCCGCGGCCCCAGTCCCGAAGCGCTGCTTCGCCACAGCGGGCTGGTTGACAGCGCTGTGACGTGATCATCGTTCAAGGAATAACCATGCGTGTCTGTTTGTCCACTCTGCTCGCGCTGGCAAGTGTCTTCGCAATTCACACTGCAGCCGCCCAGAACATCCCCGATGTTCCGGGTGCGGTGCCGTCTCAGCGTCCCACCACGATTTATCCTATCGCCAATCACCTGCCCGATCTGGCGTTTTCACTGAATGCGAGCGAGGGCAAAACGATCACGCAGGATGCGGTCAAAGGCAAAGTCGTCATGCTGTTTTTCGGCTATGCCAGCTGCCCGGACATTTGTCCCACCACCATGGCGCAACTGTCTGACGTGATGGAGCAACTGGGCCCACAAGCGAATGACGTTCAGATTCTTTTCATCAGTGTCGATCCTCACCGGGATACACCTGAAGTACTGCAGTCCTACGTTAACGCCTTCAATAACGGGGCAATCGGCCTGACCGGCACGGAACAACAGATCGCCTCAGTCGCACGCCGTTATCGCGTCGCCTACCAGATCAGCAAGCCAAAAAACGCGAGCAATCCCGATTCGTACGAGGTCATGCACGGCCGAGGAATTTATATCTTCGACAAAGAGGGTCATGCACGTTTTCTGGCTTCAGACAGCGAAACGCCCGAACAGGTGACGGAAAAAATCCGCGAACTGCTCTGATGCCGTACCGGCCAGGTGCCAGGTTCCAGATTTCCAAACTCCGGGAGCCGTAGGTCAGAGGTCGGACCCGGCAACGCTGACCACGAGTGTAGGGTTACTATATCGGATGACGTAGTCATCCCTTCGTCGTTTTCACCTCATCCGATCAGTGCAACGTCCGACTGCTCCGCGTTGAGCAGAATGTCAAAAAAACTCGCCCACATTTGGACCCTCTTGCCTCAACCGGCCCCCGCAGAATAAGCGATGTGGCAGCACTCACCCTCCACGTAACAGGATGATCGCCGGCATCGACTCTGACATTTTGGTAAACTGGAAAAATTCTTATCTTTAATTCGACATGGGAAAGCTATGATCACACTACACCATCTGGAAGCCTCACGTTCTTTTCGCATCATCTGGCTGCTGGAAGAACTTGAACTCAGTTACCAGATAGAGCGTCACGAGCGTCATCCTGAAACCATGCGAGCCCAGGATTCGCTCAAAGCCGTTCATCCCCTGGGCAAGGCGCCGATACTGATCGACAATGGCTTTACGTTGATAGAATCCGGCGCAATCATCGATTATCTGCTCAACCGTTATGACAACCGCGGTTTACGCCCACCTGTCTGTTCCGAAGACTATCTGCGTTTTTCGCAATGGATGCATTTTGCCGAAGGCTCTCTCATGCCTCCGGCATTGCTCACGCTGGTACTTAATAAAATGGCCAATGCTCGTGTGCCGTTTTTCGCCCGTTCCATCGTCAAAAAAACCGTCAACGGCACGCTTGACAGTTTTGTCATGCCCGACCTGAATATCAAGCTTGATTTTATTGACACTGAACTGGGCAATACGGGGTGGTTTTGCGGTAGCCATTTCAGCGCAGCAGATATCCAGATGGGCTTCGCGCTTCAGGTGTTGCACGGTCGCGGCCTGGTCGGTGACAATCTGAGCAATATCAAGGCATTTCTGGAATCCATTCGCCTGCGTCCTGCGTTTCTGCGCGCAAAAGAAAAGGCAGGATTACTGTCACTGGCATTGCCAAATCGCGCCGAAGCCCAGGAGCCTGCAGTGGCACCGGAGCCAACGCCAGCCGATGTCTCAGCCCCGGATGCGCCAGAAGAAACAGCCCGATAGTATCGGCGCCATGCACAGATCCTTTCGCATGGCGACGTGAACATCCGTGATACGCACATGCTTTTGCGTTCCCGCTACATTCATGGAATATGCGCTCACAGGATGAGTGCATATTCAGAGCATACCTGAACAGGATCGCCGCCAGAGGTCTTTGCGCAGAACATCGAACCTCGCCCTGCATCAGTCTGAAAAAAAACACCTTCTGTATCACGCAATAGTCAGCTGCTGATGCCGACGCCTGCTCCTCAAACCTGTTGTAGATGAAGAACTGCGACCTCAGGCGCCCAGATAGGCTTTCTGGACCGCATCGTTTACGAGCAGATTGGCACCCGTATCGGCAAGAACGACTTTACCGGTTTCCAATACGTACCCTCTGTCTGCTATTTTCAATGCCTTATGCGCATTCTGCTCCACCAGAAAAACGGTCACGCCCTGATCCCGAATCGTCTGGATAATCTCGAAGATCTGGGCAATGATCAGTGGCGCAAGCCCGAGCGTAGGCTCGTCCAGTAACAATAGCCGTGGCTTGCTCATCAACGCGCGCCCGATGGCGAGCATTTGCTGTTCCCCGCCGGACATGGTGCCGGCGCGCTGCGTTGCGCGTTCCTTCAGCCGCGGGAACAAGCCAAACACATGTTCGATGCCCGCTGCGATTTCATCGCGCGGCAGAAAAAAGCCACCCATTTTCAAATTGTCCAGCACCGTCAGATCCGGAAATACCCGACGTCCTTCAGGTGACACCGCGACTCCCCTTCGCATGATGAGCGAGGTAGGCTCTGCTGTGATGTCTTCACCCAGAAAATGAATGCTCCCGGACGATGCTCGTGGATTGCCGCATACGGTCATCAACAACGTTGTTTTGCCAGCGCCGTTGGCTCCGATCAGCGTAACGATTTCGCCTTCCCTGACTTCAATCGATACCGAATCCAGTGCCTGGATAGCCCCGTAATGCGTACTTATATTGTTCAGTTTCAGCATATTATTCTTCCCCCAGGTACGCCTTGATAACCCGAGGATCCGCGCGGACCGCATCCGGTACTCCGGTGACGATAGGTTTGCCATGTTCCATCACGAGGATTCTGTCGGAAATACCCATGATCAGGCTCATATCATGTTCAATCAACAGCACGGCCAGATCAAATTCGTGTCGCAGGCGATTAATCAACGCGGCCAGATCTTTTTTCTCCTGCGGATTCAAACCGGCAGCGGGCTCATCCAGAAGCAACAGCACAGGTTTGGTAATCATGCATCGGGCAATTTCCAGACGACGCTGATGGCCGTAAGCCAGTGTTCCCGCTTCGCGGTTGGCGTACTGCCGGATGCCCATAAAATCGAGCCAGAAAAGTGCCGACTCCAGTATCTTGCGTTCTGCCCGGCGGTAAGACGGCAGGTTGAGCAGGCCCGACAGAAAACTGGATTCGTGAAGGGTATGCTGAGCCACCAGCAGATTTTCCAGCGCCGTCAGATTCTTAAACAGCCGTACATTCTGGAAGGTACGTACAAGCCCGCGTTGCGCCACCTTGTGACTTGGCAAACCCGCTAGCGGTTTGCCGTGCAGGCTGATACTGCCCTCTGTCGGTTTGTAGAAGCCGCTGATGCAATTGAATACCGTCGTTTTCCCTGCTCCGTTAGGACCGATGATGGCGAAGACTTCATTCTTCTGTACATCCAGGCTGACGGAATCAACGGCAAGGAGGCCGCCGAAGCGCATTTTGAGAGAATCGACACGCAGAACAGTTGACGTCATTTTCCAATCTCCACGTGAGGACGTTTGACTGGCAGCAGCCCCTGTGGACGCCAGATCATCATCAGCACCATGACCAGTCCGAAGATCAGCATGCGATACTCGGCAAACTGACGCGCCAGCTCAGGCAACACCGTCAGGGCAATGGCTGCGAGGATAACGCCGATCTGCGAACCCATGCCTCCCAGTACCACGATGGACAGAATCAGGGCCGATTCAATAAACGTGAATGACTCCGGATTGACCAGGCCCTGGCGTGCGGCAAAAAAAGCACCACCAAATCCGGCAAACATCGCGCCCAGCGTGAATGCTGACAGCTTGATTTTTGTAGGATTCATGCCCAGGGAGCGGCAGGCGATCTCATCTTCCCTTAATGCTTCCCATGCCCGGCCTACCGGCATGCGAATAAGTCGGGCAGAAATTGCAAATGTAATTACCGCCAATACCAGCGCCATCAGATACAGATAGATCACTACATCAACTGTGGCAAACTTCCAGCCCATCAGCTGATGGAAAGTCTGCTGGCCTTCCGGTGCACTGCGCAGCATTTCATAACCAAAGACGGATGGTTTGGGAATGCCGGAAATACCGTCAGGGCCGCCCGTGATCGTTGTCAGATTGGTCAGCAGCAGGCGTATGATTTCACCGAACCCGAGAGTGACAATGGCCAGGTAGTCCCCGCGAAGACGCAATACTGGAAAACCAAGTACAAAACCAAAGAGCGCGGCGAACAGTCCCGACAATGGTAGCGCCTGCCAGAAACCCCAGCCGGCCCAGTGATAGAGCAATGCATAGGTATAGGCGCCCACCGCATAGAATCCCACAAAGCCAAGATCGAGTAAGCCGGCAAATCCGACCACGATATTCAACCCCAGGCCAAGCATCACGTAAATCAGAACCAGCGTCGCAATATCGATCTGGCCACGATCGCCAAAGAATGGCCACACAATCGCAACGATTAGCATGAGGAAAAACAGGGCAAACATGCCTTTCTGGCCGATGATCGCATGTTTGTCGGATCGCAGTTTTTTTGCTGCCGGCGCCTTTCGCCCCTTGAAGACAAATGGCTTGAGCAGTTGTACGACAAACACGATTGCCATTCCGATCAACACCACGCTCCAATCTGGAACAACGGTCATTTTGATGCCCTGGCGAACCAGGCCCAGGCCGAAAATGGGTGTCAGCAGAATACCGGACACCAGTGCAGCGATTACTGCATTTTTGAGGTTCTGAGTCATACTTTTTCCACCTCCGGTTTACCCAGCAGTCCCGTCGGTCTGAATAGCAGAATCAGCACCAGCAGACCAAAGGCCACGATATCTTTATATTCCGAGCCGATATAGGCCGCGGCAAGAGTCTCGGCCACGCCCAGCAACAGTCCGCCCAGAATGGCGCCAGGTACGCTGCCAATGCCACCAAGCACGGCCGCGGTAAATGCCTTGATACCTGCAATGAAACCGATAAAAGGATTCAATTTGCCGATGGTCAGCGCAATCAGCACGCCTCCCACTGCGGCCAGAACGGCACCCAGGATAAAGGTGAAGGATATGACGCGGTTGGTGTCAATGCCAAGTAGATTGGCCATATGCATATCCTGGGAGCACGCACGCGATGCGCGACCCATACGGGAATGACGAATAAAAAGCGTCAGTGCGATCATGAGAATCAGGACCACGCCCATGATCATCAGGCGTGCATAGGTCAGCGTGATGGCAAAATCCCCATTCAGGCTGAACTGCAACGAGCCCGAGAGCAGATTAGGAACAGCCATATCCCTGGAACCCTGTCCAATGGCAACCCAGTTCTGCAGAAAAATGGACATACCAATGGCGGAAATCAGCGCGACCAAACGCGGACTTCCACGTAGCGGCCGATAGGCAACCTTTTCGACGGCGTACCCATAAAAACCGGTGACAATCGCTGAAATCAGCAGCATGGCAATAATTACCACGGGTATGGGAATGCCGTTATTAATACCCAGTGCCGAAAGCGTAACCAATCCTACGTAGGCTCCGATCATGTAAATCTCGCCGTGTGCAAAATTGATCATGCCGATAATGCCATATACCATCGTATAACCGATGGCAATCAGCGCATAGATCGCGCCCAGCGATAGCCCGTTAATCAGCTGCTGGATAAATTGAGGTAGAAAGTCTTGCATGATATGCTCCCCTTGCCGCCACACATCCGGGCGCATCGCTTGCCGGATGGGATGGCCGTGCCAAGACGCTTATTTGATGATGTGTGTTCCTGCCGGAAGAATTGTGAAAGCGAAGACGGCGATCACATTTTTCTCCTGTCCCTTGTCACTGACTGCATCACGCCTGCGCACTACGCGGACGACCAATGTTCCACATAAGAACACGAAACGGTGCCAGCAGCATTGCATTGATGAGCAGTTTGATGCCAACGTCGCCGGTTGCCAGCGTCACCCAGGGTACTTCGGTTCCCGCGAACGCCACGCCAAAGAACAGGAATGTGTCGATAATCGCCGCGAGCCAGCCAGCGATGAATGGTGCTTTCCACCATGATTTGTTGCGAAGCTTGTCAAATACCAGTATGTCCAGAAGCTGGGCAACCAGGAATGCGGTGCCGGATGCAATGGCAATTCTCGCATCCGCGACAAAATAGGAAGCCAGAACAGCTACGAAAAAGCCGATGTAAACAACAAGCCGCGCACGCTGCGGGCCGAAACGCCGGTTAAGCAGATCGGTCACTAGAAAGCAGACGGGGTAGCTGATCGCCCCCCAGGTAAGCCAGGCATTAATATGGAACTGGGGCTGTACCAGAATATTCGATGAAACGATGATCAGACCCATGATGGCAATTGCCAGCAGGGTCTGGTTCATCGTCATTTTGTCAAATTTAGCGTTACTCATGACGGTTATTTTTTCCTGTATCATTATTGACTGCACTCGTGCCGGCGCTTTGCGCCATTTCCGCGGCCCGATCGCTGGCGGCCTGCATTGCGGCCTGCACCAACCCGGAAAACTCTCCCTGCTCGAAGCGTGCCAGGGCTGCGGCAGTCGTACCGCCAGGCGAAGTCACTTTCTCGCGCAGGCGTGCCGGAGAATCTTCCGATCCGGCTGCCAGCAAACTGGCACCTTTCATTGTTGCCAGCGCCAGCTTGTGAGCCTGACCCCGGTCCAGACCAAGGCGGACCCCACCTTCAATCAGCGACTCTATAAAGAGAAAAACATACGCCGGTCCACTGCCCGACAGGGCGGTCACGGCGTCAAGCTGCGACTCGTCCTGGACCCAGATGACTTCTCCAACCGAGCGGATAACCTGTTCGGCCAGATCGCGATCTGGCGCTGGCACCGCAGGCATGGCGAACAGGCCGGTAATGCCTTCGCGGATCAGCGCGGGCGTGTTGGGCATGCAGCGAATCAGACGGGAACCGTGCGCTGGATCTGCGTGACCCAGCCAGTCCGTCAGCAAGGCAGTGGTGAGCCCCGCCGCGATGCTGATCACAAGCGTATCGTCACGCAAAAAATCGCGCGATGACGCAATTGCCTGCTGCATAATCTGGGGTTTGACCGCGTAAATCCAGACTTTATAGGATCTGAGTGAATCTGAGGCGCTGGCAGCCGTGGGAATGCCTTTCTGTTCCCAGTATGACCTGATATCTTCGCTGGGATCCACGATCAGAATGTCCTGCGGCTCGCACAGGCTGCCCAGCAGTCCGCCCAACACGGCGCCAGCCATATTGCCGCCGCCGATAAATGCAATAGTCAGTGAGTTTTTCATGGTCAGGAATTGTACTCTGCTAATGCCCGGCAGCACACGTCAAAATACGCCAACTCGGACAAAAATACAAGCAAACAGATGATTTTACTGAAGTTGTGGCATAACATGCCACGCCAGGCAGGGATTAGGGATAGTCACTATTCTGTAACAAACGAGTCATATTATAATGCGGTTAATTACTGCCCCATTTTGTATCATAGGGCACTTATCTCTTGGAGAAATCAATAATGCGCTTCACGATCCGTACCCTATCTCTGGCCGGAGTCCTATCCCTTGCCAGCTTCAGTGCCCATGCGGCCACCGATGTCACGTTCTGGCACTCCATGGAAGGCCCGCTGGGCGAGCGCGTCAACGACATTGTCAAAGACTTCAACGCTTCTCAGCAAGACTACGTGGTCAAGGCGACGTACAAAGGGAACTACGGCGAATCCATGAATGCAGGTATCGCAGCGTATCGCGCAGGCCAGTCTCCCGATATCCTCCAGGTATTCGAAGTGGGGACTGCCACCATGATGTATTCGAAGGGAGCCATCCAGCCCGTGCAGGATATGGCTGAAAAAGCCGGCGATCCGCTGGATCCTAAAGCCTTTGTGCCTGGCATCGCCGGCTACTACTCCGATACCGATGGCAAACTGGTATCTCTGCCATTTAACAGCTCCACGCCGGTCATGTTCTACAACAAGGACCTGTTCGAAAAAGCAGGCCTGGATCCGGAAAAAGGCCCAAAAACCTACGCAGATATTGAAGCCTATGCGAAAAAACTCAAGGAAGCTGGTGTAGAGTGCGGTTACACAACCTCATGGCCAGCCTGGGTACTGATCGAAAACTTTGCTGCCCTGCATAATGAACCTTACGCTTCCAAGGACAACGGATTTGGCGGACTCGATGCACGTATCAATCTGCATTCAGATGCGTTTATCAAGCACTTTGAATTTCTCAGCAAAATGGCCAAGGAAGGAACCTTCACTTACGGTGGCCGCGGCGATGCCGCCAATGCGCTGTTTATTTCCGGCAAATGCGGCATGTTCACCGGTTCCAGTGGGACACGGGCCAATATCCTGAAGAACGGCAAATTCAAATTTGGCGTTGCCAAACTCCCCTACTATGAAGACGTCAAGGGCGCACCACAGAACAGCGTGATCGGCGGCGCTTCGCTGTGGGTCTTCTCCAAAAAATCTCCTGAAGTCTACAAAGGGGTAACAGCCTTCTTCCACTACCTGACAAAACCCGATGTGGCCGCCAAATGGCACCAGGATACCGGCTATGTTCCAGTGGTCAAGGCTGCTTACGAGGCTACGAAAGAAGCGGGCTACTATGACAAAAATCCCGGCACCGACGTCCCATTCCAACAGCTGAATGTCGAAACCACTGCGCAATCCCGCGGTGTGCGTCTGGGCTTTCTGCCACAAATTCGCGACATTGAAGAGGGTGTGATGGAATCCATGTTCGGTGGCAAAGTATCCATCAAGGATGGTGCTGCCGATATGGAAAAACGCGCTAATGACCTGCTGGTTCGTTTTGAAAACGGCAATAAGTAAGTCTTTTTGCAAATAATCACGGCGGGGGCATGAATTTGCCCTCGCTGTTTTTGTTTTACCGTTATTATCTTTTCTGTTTTAATTTGAAGCACTCCTGAAATTTGCAGGTGCTGTTGCGTCGGGCCTGTTGTTTCTTCCTTAGCAGGCTGGCACTTTCGGCCTTTTGCCCTGTCGGGACCGTCTACCGCCATGTTTCCGGAACATCCACATGCTCCTGAACATTGCATCGGAATTTTCTCATGGAAAAACGCGTTGTTTTTAGCCATAAACTGCTACCCTATCTTCTGCTCGCGCCGCAGTTACTTGTCACGATTGTCTTTTTCTTTCTACCGGCGGGTCAGGCAATCTGGCAATCATTTTTTATCGAATCTGCCTTTGGCGGTGATCAGCAGTTTGTAGGACTCGAAAACTACACCAGCCTGTTCAGCAACAACACCTATCATTCTTCTTTCTGGGTAACACTGATCTTTTCCGGCCTGGTTGCCGTCATCGGCCTGAGCGTATCGCTCGTCCTGGCCCTGATGGCAAATCGTGTCATCCGTGGCGCTGGCGCCTACAAGACGCTGCTAATCTGGCCTTATGCTGTGGCACCGGCAGTTGTCGGCGTTCTGTGGGCCTTTCTTTTCTCGCCAGCCGTCGGCACACTGGCTGTGTACATGACAAATCTGGGAATCAGCTGGAATCCTCGGCTTGACTCTACCGATGCCATGATTCTGGTCGTTATTGCTGCTGTGTGGAAGCAGATTTCGTACAACTTCCTGTTCTTTCTGGCCGGTCTGCAGTCCATCCCCACGTCGCTGCTGGAAGCAGCAGCCATCGATGGTGCCAGTCCGTTTCGACGTTTCCGGACCATAGTTTTTCCACTGCTGTCGCCTACGACCTTTTTCCTGCTTGTGATCAACATCGTGTATGCGTTTTTCGAAACCTTCGCCATCATTGACACGACCACCCAGGGCGGACCCGGAACCTCGACCAACATTTTGGTCTACAACGTCTACAAGACTGCGTTCAAGTCCTTCGATTACGGTTCGTCCGGTGCGCAGTCGGTCATACTCATGCTGATTGTGATTGCGCTGACAGTCATCCAGTTCCGTTACGTTGACCGCAAGGTCCAGTATTAAGGAGAAACACGATGATTGAACGACGCCCTGCTCTGGATCTGATGGCCCACCTGATTCTGATTGTCGGTCTGGCCGTGGTTGCCTTCCCACTCTATATCGCTATCATTGCATCCACGCAGACGGCCCAGGAGGTGGCCAATGCACCGATGTCACTGTTGCCCGGCAGCCACTTTATCGAGAATTACAAAAATGCCCTGCTCGGTGGTTCCAGTTCTGCTCCCACCAGCGTGGCGCATATGCTGTGGGTCAGCTTTGTCACCGCAATGATTATCGCGGTCGGCAAGATTACCATATCCATGCTCTCGGCCTTCGCGGTCGTGTATTTCCGCTTCCCGTTTCGCATGCTGTTTTTCTGGATGATTTTTATTACCCTCATGCTCCCCGTTGAAGTGCGTATATCACCCACGTTTGAAGTCGTTGCGGGGCTTGGCCTGACTAACACCTTTGCCGGACTTACGCTACCGCTGATTGCCTCGGCTACGGCCACCTTCCTGTTCCGCCAGTTCTTTCTCACGGTACCGGATGAATTGATCGAAGCTGCGCGCATCGACGGCGCCGGCCCATTGCGTTTTTTCCGCGACATTCTGCTGCCACTGTCTAAAACCAGTATCGCTGCACTATTCGTGATCCAGTTCACTTATGGCTGGAACCAGTATTTGTGGCCACTGGTCATGAAAACCACGGATGACATGACACCAATTGTTGTTGGTATCCGCACAATGATTGGCGGCGGTGACAGCGTGACCGACTGGAATATTGTGATGGCCACCGCCCTGCTGGCCATGATCCCCCCCGGACTGGTGGTGATACTGATGCAGAAATGGTTCGTCAAAGGTCTCGTGGACACCGAGAAATAAAGGATTTTCAAATGGCAACATTACAGTTTAACGATATCAGGAAAACCTATCCCGGGAATGTCGCGGTCATCCACGGCGTTGACGTGGATGTGCAGGAAGGTGAATTCATTGTGATTGTCGGCCCTTCCGGCTGCGGCAAGTCCACGCTTATGCGAATGGTCGCTGGTCTGGAGTCCGTAAGCAGCGGCCAGATTCTGATTGATGGCAAGGTCGTCAACGAGCTGGAACCGGCAGAACGGGATATCGCCATGGTTTTTCAGAACTACGCCCTGTATCCGCATATGTCGGTCTACGAAAACATGGCGTATGGCCTGAAAATCCGTAAGCTGACCAAGGCGCAAATTGACGAACGCGTCCAGCAGGCCGCGGGTATCCTCGAACTGGATCATCTGCTGGACCGCCGTCCCAGGCAGTTATCTGGCGGTCAGCGCCAGCGGGTGGCCATGGGCCGGGCCATTGTGCGGGAGCCCAAAGTGTTCCTGTTCGATGAACCCCTGTCCAATCTGGATGCCAAACTGCGGGTACAGATGCGACTGGAAATCCAGAAACTCCACCGGAGACTGCGCACCACCAGTCTGTATGTCACCCATGATCAGGTCGAAGCCATGACACTGGCCGACCGCATGATTGTCATGAATAAAGGTGTGGCAGAACAGATCGGCACTCCCATCGAGGTGTTTGAGAAACCCGCAACAACTTTCGTGGCCGCCTTCATCGGCTCCCCACCCATGAATCTGATTCCGGTTACAGTGACAGGCGACGGCGTGATCACGACCAGGGCAGGACAAAAAATGGACATTCCCGCCCCGCAGGTTCCCGAACGTGCCCGAGGCAAGGATATTATTCTGGGCTTTCGGCCGGAGCATGTGGAGCTGGACAAGCCGGGAATACCAATGATGGTTGAAATGATCGAAATCCTCGGATCAGAAAAACTAATCCATGGCCGCGTAGGCGATACGCTTGTTGTCGTGCGTTGCGATGTACACGACTCCCCTTCTTCCTCGTACAGAATCGGCGACACCATTCATGTAGGCGCCGATGCCCGTCATCATCTGCATTGGTTTGACCCGCAGACCACGCGCCGTATTGATTGATAGCCCGCCGAAACACCAAGGAATGGCAAAACGCGGCGACATGATGAGCTGCTGCGTATTCACAAAAAAAACTGATATCCATCGGCATAGGGGGTAGCTCTTCTGAGCCGCACCCCTGCCACACCACCCGGCATGCGGGTCCGCACCGGGCGGTTCGAGAAGTTGAGGTTATGAGAGGCGAGGCAGACCCAGGTTATCGAACCACG
>JAEWEV010000030.1 GCA_023389155.1 Pseudomonadota bacterium | reverse complement strand
ACCGCGCCGCCAGGGTAACCGAAAACGTGCTCGACGCCCTCTTCGGCCAGGCAGCGCACGACGATATCGGCGCCATTGAGTTCCATGTTATTTCCTTTCATAACCAGCATTCCCGCGTTGATTGGTCCTGAGACCTGCGGCTTCGGAAGGATCCGTCAACATCTGCAGCGCTTTGTTCCTCACGGAGGAATGCCACCTGCAGACCTTGATGAACCAGCCTGGCCATCAATCTGGGTCAGCACGCACACTGGGTGCGGGGAGAGTTCGAAATGGAGACGTTTATTCACGCTTGTGGCACGAATAACCGCTATTATTCATAAGTTGAGGCGCACTGCAATTGAAGCGGGTAGCTAAAACAGGGTGTCCGTTTATACCAGGGACGGTTTGTCCGCAGATATAATCGATAACTGTACCGCATTGCAACACCAAACGCAATCGGGATTTTTGATTAGACTCAAAATTCCGGAACCATAACGGTACAATAGGGCACGTTACCGAATTTGCCGGTTGGCGATCTGTGGCAGATTTGCCCACAGACACGGCTGGCACCCGGTCTTCTCACTGGTTTGGTGTATGGATATTCGCGCGGAAAATTTCGTCAAATTCTTCTACAGTTCCAATTTTTTCCATGGAACGCGCCAGGCCACAGGGGTTCTGCTGCCGGTTTTTGTCATGGCCGGACTGTTCAACCAGCCAATGGCGGGAGTCGCACTGGCCACCGGCGCCCTGTGCCCCGCGATCATTGATCAGGTTGGCGGCACCAAGCGGTCACGGCTCAATGAAATGCTGGGCGGGATTGTGCTTGGTCAACTTTCGGGCCTGCTTACCGGGCTGGCCAGCCCCTACCCTGCCCTGTTGTGGCTAGTCGTTTCTGCCCAGGTTTTCTTCTATTCCATGCTCTCGGTTTATGGCCGACGCGGCGGCCTGATCGGCTTCGGCTGTCTGCTGCAGATGATGCTTTCCATGCACACCCCGATGTCTGTAGATGAAGCGTTGACCCATACCAGCTATACCGCCATGGGGGGCATTTTCTATATTCTGTACAGCACCTCGATCAGTCACCTGTTCAAGTTGCGGGAAGAAAGACAGACGCTGTCTGCCGCCCTGTACGCCACCGCCGCCTATGTCAGCACACGGGCTGATTTTTACGATACCCACAAAAACCTGGACGACAGCTATCGGCGCCTCATTCCACAGATGATCGCCATGACGGAGCAGCATCAGAGCGCACGCGATGTGGTGCTGCGCAACCTGCCACGCGACAATGATGCCAGCGACCAGCAGCGCATTCTGTTGTGGAACGTGTTTATCGATATGATCGCCCTGCTCGATACCATGGCCGCGTCCCAGACAGATTATGCAACGTTGCGTGCCCGGTTTCAGGATCACGATATTTTGCTGTTCATGCGTGACACGCTGTTCAAGATCAGCCGTACGTTGAACCGGACCGCCTACAGTCTGGCCCGAAACAAACCCGTGGATTATCGTAACAGCGTCAAGGCAGAGTTGCGCGCCATGGAATATGAGCTGCTGCAACTGAAGCAGGACGGGCTGCAGAGCTCCGAACCCGAAACCTACCTGCTGCTTGTGCAGATCGTGCGTCGCCTGCGCAATGCCGGCCGCTTCGTGGACCGTATCGCGGACAATCTGCGTGGCACGCGTCTGGAGCCGGTAGACAGCCTGAAGCGCGATCACTCGCTGCGGCGTTTCATTACGCCGCAGGCAATCACACTGGCGCCGCTGAAACGGAATCTGAACCTGAATTCCTCGATTTTCCGCTATGCCCTTCGTACTACCTTTGTCGTAACACTGGTACTGCTGATCTCGACGGTGGTCAGTCTGGTATACGGGCATTCGGCCGTGGTTCGCGCGTTTACCTCGCACAGCTACTGGATCATTCTGACCGTGCTCATTATCATGCGGCCGGGATTTGCCCTCACGCGCCAGCGCACGATCGGCCGTCTGGCGGGTACGCTGGTGGGCTGCCTGATCACAATTGCCCTGTTTAACGTTACCAGCAATGCCTTCATTCTGATTGCAATCATGATTCCCGCCATGGTGCTGGGCAATGCCTTTGTCCTGACCAATTATCTGCTCAGCTCCATGCTGATGACTATTTACATCCTGATTGCGTTCCACTTCCTGAGCCCCGGCAATCTGCTGATTATCGGCGAGCGGGCCCTGGATACGCTGGCAGGATGCCTGCTGACGTTTCTTTGCGGTTCGATTCTTCCCTGGTGGGAAAAGCAGCGGATCATGCCGCTGGCACAAGAGGCGATTGATGCGGCCCACCAGTACATCCTCGCAGTACAGGCTTACATCGCTTCCGTACATGCGGATCCGGAAGGTAAAGTGCCATCGGCCGAAAACGAGCGTTATGTCCAGGCGCAACTGTGCCGCAAAAACATGCATACGGCCTTTGGCGCATTTGCAGACAGTTTCTACCGCATGATGAATGAACCCAAGTCCAAACAGATCCACATCAAGGAACTCAATACCATTCTGCTGCAAACCGATGCGGTGGCCAGTCAGATTACCGCGGTTGCCCCCGTGCTCGCCGGCCTTGACGGCGTCCCGCCCAACATGAAGCAGACGATTGCCAACATCTCGGATTTGCTGAACCGCAAGGCTGATACGATCACCGAGTCTCCATCCCAGATCGAAACCGAAGGTCAGTACGGCAGTCTGGTATTTCCGCTGAAGCAGATGCAGCAGGCGGCGCTGCGGATACGCCAGCAGGCAACCAATATCGGACTGATGTAGCTGGCGCTAATGAAACAGGCGCGGCGCTTGCGATTCCTGGCCGGCGCGATGACAATGGTCAATCGTGTGACCGCCCCCACGTCAACGCGAACAAAGCGCCTGACCCCATTGAGATCCCGCAGCTGAGTGCCGTCCGTCCTTATTCAAATAATTGTTCATCGACACGGATCTGACCCGGCCAGAAATACGCCACAGCCGAGGCAAGCTGTATGGCCAGCATGATGCCCCAGGCGACCACATGGGCAATTGCTGGATAATGACCACCATCGGACGTCCAGAAGTCCAGCACAATGCCGACGCCGACCTGCATGGAAAAAATACTGATGAAGAAAATCATGTTGAAGGCGGTGGTCACGCGTCCCACGACCTTGCGCGGGAATACTTCTGCCAGCAGTGCATAGGCAAGAATGCAGCTTGATGATAAAAAGCCATAGGCGCCCCAGATCAATACCGCCGGCATGGGGACTTTGAGCAGGATGAGCAGTTGCACCAGCACAAACAGCATCATCCCCAGCCCGCAAAAAGCACGTAGTCCGAGTCCGTAGCGCTCTATTCGTCGGGCAAGCAATCCGGTAATGACCGTTCCGGCTACCATGGTCATTCCCAGGGATGACACCAGGCTGTCAGCCTGCCGGGCCGTGAACCCGGAAACGTCAGTCAGATACGGTTTAACCCACAAGGACTGGGCGGCATAAAAGGCGCCGCCGACGGCGCAGGGAAAGGGTATCACGCGCCAGAACACGCTGTTTTTCAGAATAATGCGCACGCCGTGCATCTGTTTGGAAATGGATTCGTGCGGGTTGTAATGCTGTTTGGTTTCCGGTACCAGCATCCAGATGACTACCGCAACCGCAAGGGTAACGCCTGCCATGCCCACGCTGATTTCACGCCAGCTATTGTGGGTCAGCATGATGGCCAGCGGTGTTCCGACCACAACGCCCCCCAGTCCACCGATAGCCACCATCAGGCCGTTAAGTAGCGGCCAGCGCGAAGACGGAAAGTTCTGCGCAATGGCAAGAAAGCCAGCCCCCAGACACACCGACACACCAACACCGATCAGGACGCGTCCCATGATCAGGCCCGGCATGCTGTCAGCAACGCCATACAGTACCGTGCCGACAGCGGCAAGCACCAGCAATGCAGCATCGGTTCGCCGTGCGCCATAGCGGTCAAGCGCCAGCCCGGCAGGCAGCTGGGCCAGGGCAAATCCGATAAAGTAAAAGCTGGTGAGCAAACCAAGGTCACTGGCTGTCAGGTTCATTTCGCGGGACAGAAACGGCGCAAAGCCGATATTCAGGCCGCGAAATACATAAGATAAAAAATATCCCAGTGCGAAGAGAACAAAAATCCTTATCGCTGCCTGTCGGCTCATTGTTTTCTCCGGAAGACGAGTTTATCTTCCGTAGATTCTTCTGCCGCAAACGCATAGCCTTCGACATTGAATTTTTTCAGTGCCGCGGGCGTTTTTGCTTTGGTTTCAATCGCAAACCGTGCCATCAGACCCCGGGCACGCTTGGCATTGAAACTGATAATTTTGTAGACACCGTTTTTGTAATCCTGGAATACACATTGCACCACCCGCGCGTCGAGCGCTTTCAGATCCACAGATTTGAAATACTCTTCAGATGCCAGATTGATGACAATCCGCGATTTTTCATCATCCAGTCGTTTATTCAGGTACTGCGCAATATCCGAACCCCAGAACTCATACAGGTTTTTGCCTGCGGCGGTCTGCAGGCGCGTTCCCATTTCCAGGCGGTATGGCTGCATCAGGTCCAAAGGACGCAGTACGCCATAAAGTCCGCTAAGAATTGCCACATGTTCCTGCGCCCATTGCAGTTGTGTTTCTGTAAGCGATGGAGCATCCAGTCCTTCGTATACGTCACCGTTGAAGGCGAGCACCGCCTGGCGCGAGTTTTTCTGATCGAATTTGGGTTTCCACTCAGCATACCGTTTCACGTTCAATTCTGACAGCGCCGGACTCAGCTTCATCAGGGCCGCAATATCATCCGCACTCTTGGTTTTCAGCACTTTGATCAGTTCCGCCGAACGTTTGGTAAACAGAGGCTGGGTATGCGTCGCAGTCGGAAGCGGAGAATCGTAATCGAGTTTTTTAGCAGGAGAAAGCAGAAAAAGCATGACGGACAACCTTGAATGGAATATTTGATGAATCGGAAAAAAAAGACACCGCAGGGCGGCGGTCGGATACGTCGTCAAACCATCATGTCGGGCAAGACCTGCCGGCTATTGCTGTCCGGCGGGTCTCCTGTGACAGATCAGCTTGCCGGCGTCAGGCTCTGCAGCCCTCCCATGTAGGGTCGGAGGACTTCGGGAATCGTAATACTGCCATCGGCCTGCTGGTAGTTTTCGATAAGTGCTACCAGCGTACGCCCTACTGCCAGGCCTGATCCATTGAGCGTATGCAGATATTCAGTCTTGCCCTGTTCATTACGAAAACGTGCCTGCAGGCGACGGGCCTGGAACGCTTCGCAATTGGAGACCGAAGAGATTTCACGCCAGGTATGCTGCGCCGGAATCCAAACCTCCAGGTCATAGGTTTTGGCAGCCCCAAAGCCCATATCGCCCGTGCACAATTGCATGACGCGATAGGGAAGTTCAAGCAGCTGCAGGACTTTTTCTGCATGACCCACCATTTCTTCCAGCACATCATAGGAAGTATCAGGGCGAACGATCTGAACCATCTCTACTTTGTCGAACTGGTGTTGCCGTATCATGCCGCGGGTATCGCGGCCACCGCTGCCGGCTTCAGAACGGAAGCACGGCGTGTGCGCGGTAAGGCGTAGCGGCAGATCGGCGCCGGAAACAATCTCATTCTTAACGGTCGCCGTCAGGGTGATTTCGGAAGTAGAAATCAGGTATAGATCCTCTTTTGCAATGGGTCTGCCCTGCTGATCGGTCTGCGGCTCATCTTCACCACCTTTGGTCACCCAGAACATATCGTCCTTGAACTTGGGCAACTGACCCGTACCAAGCAGCGTGGAACTGTTGACAATGTACGGCGTATAGCATTCGGTGTAGCCGTGCCGGCTGGTGTGCAAATCCAGCATGAACTGCGCCAGCGCTCGGTGCAGACGGGCCATGCCGCCACGCATAAAGGAAAACCTTGCTCCGGTAAGCTTGACGGCGGTATCGAACTCCAGACCAAGACGCTCGCCAACCGTTACGTGATCCTGGGTGTCAAAATCTTTGGCTGCAGGTTCGCTATTGTCCGTGACAAATCCTGCAGCGGAGCCCAGCCAGCGACGAACTTCGACATTGTCATCACTGTCTTTGCCATCCGGTACAGAGGGATGTGGCAGATTTGGCAGCGTCATAAGCCAGCCGTCGAGTTCGCTGCGAATTTGCGTGAGCTGTTCTTCCAGCGCTTTCAGTTTGCCAGGCAGCGCCTGGGATTCAGCCATGACGGCGCTGGCGTCTTCTCCGCGGGATTTGAGCTGCCCGATCTGCTTGGCCAGCGAATTGCGCTGTGCCTGCAGCGTTTCAGTCTGAATCTGCACCTCTTTGCGCTGCGCTTCGAGCGCATTGAAGCGGGATTCGTCGAAATCGACATTGCGGCGTTTCAGCGCAGCGATGACAGCAGGCAGTTCTTTTCGCAGTAAAACAGGATCTAACATAATTTTTTTCTGGTTTCGTTTGGGAGAAGTATAGGGTAATCATTATATACAGCTATACGTGCCCGTTGGGGACTGGGAGCATTGTCGCTGTGCCGCGAAGTCCGCCGACCGGAAAAAAGCCAGGAAATTGCCCGGGACAGCATTGCATCCTCGGGCTGACTGATGTTTACATACCCGGGTGAGGTTGACCCTCGGGTACCTCCTTGCTGTCAGGTTTCGTATCGGTTGGAGGATGCGCGTGCATCCCCCCGGAACCATTCGATTCAGTTGATTTGAAGTGCTTGTTTTTCTGAAGTTTTTCCCAGCCTGGCGTGGGGGCTGCAGTTCCTGAAGACTGACCGATGGGCTTCTGATCCATTTTACTGTCAGTGACTGTCGGCATTTCTGCTGCCACGACTAACTGCATGCCCAGCGCCAGTGTTGCTGCCGCCGCTGCCATCGAAATCGCCATTCTTTTCATGTTCCCGCTCCTGTTGTTGATGACGGCCCACCCTCGCATCGCGGCACTGTCGATCCCCGATAGGCCGATAGACTGCGAGACAGGACAGCCAGAAACTGCCCGACCGCCTGTGCCGGTTCTTTCTAACTTACACCTTACCGGCTCGAATGGTACGTTTCCTGGCGTTCTTTTGTCGGATAATGTGTAACTGTTTTCCGGCTGAACGTGCACGGCAAATGCAGCGGATCAGTTTTTTCTGTTTTTTCGCGCTTCGCGATCAAGGGAACGCAGATAGTTCAGTTTTTCGGATATCCGGGTTTCCAGCCCCTGCTGTACCGGACGGTACCAGCCCGGTTCACGCATACCTTCGGGCAGATAGGTTTCTCCGGCAGCATAGGCCTCGGGTTCGTCGTGGGCATAGCGATATTCGTGCCCGTAACCCAGCTCCTTCATGAGTTTGGTCGGCGCGTTACGCAAATGAACCGGCACCTCGCGCGATTTGTCCTGTTTGACAAAAGCGCGGGCCTGGTTAAAAGCCATATAGCCCGCGTTGCTTTTGGCTGCGATTGACAGATAGATCACCGCCTGCGCCAGGGCAAGCTCGCCTTCC
Organism: Pseudomonadota bacterium; assembly: GCA_023389155.1. GTDB lineage: Bacteria > Pseudomonadota > Gammaproteobacteria > Burkholderiales > Burkholderiaceae_B > Advenella. The sequence goes on along the minus strand of JAEWEV010000030.1, from coordinate 39,040 downwards.
GGCGAGCCCAGTCTTTCGTAGGTGGTGGCTGCTTCATTAACGATTTGCATGGCGCGCGGATCGGCCAGCCCGATGTCTTCCCATGCCATACGCACGATCCGGCGCGCCAGATACATGGGATCGGCGCCGCCATCGAGCATGCGCGTGAACCAGTAGAGCGCGGCATCGGGATGGGATCCGCGCACTGACTTATGCAAAGCAGAAATCTGGTCGTAGAAACTGTCGCCGCCCTTGTCGAACCGCCGCAGATTCAGCGTTAGTGCGTTCTGCATGAATTCAGGTGTGATTTCCGTTACCTGCGCCGCTGCCGCCGCAGTGCTGGTCTGTTCAAGCAGATTCAGGAAGCGCCGGGCATCGCCGTCCGCATAACCGGTAAGCATAGCGATGGCCTTGTCGTCGAACGTGAGATCAATCGCGCCGCTTTCCCGGGCGCGTACCAGCAGCAGGCCCAGCTCTTCGTCTGAGAGTGAGGTCAGAACATACACCTGGGCTCGCGATAGCAGCGCCGAATTGACTTCGAAAGACGGATTCTCGGTGGTCGCACCAATAAAAGTGAAAAGACCGCTTTCCACGTAAGGCAAAAATGCATCCTGTTGCGCCTTGTTGAAGCGATGCACTTCGTCGACGAAAAGGATGGTCTTGCGTCCCTGGGCCTGCGCCACCTGGGCTTTGACAACGGCATCGCGTATATCCTTGACGCCACCAAGAACTGCAGAGATCGCGATAAACTGCGCATCAAAACCGTCGGCCATGAGACGGGCCAGCGTGGTTTTTCCCACGCCTGGCGGCCCCCAGAAAATCATGGAATGCGGACGGCGGGCTTCAAATGCCACGCGTAGTGGCTTATCCGGACCAAGCAGATGGGTTTGCCCGATGACCTCGTCGATATTGCGTGGACGCAGACGCTCTGCCAGCGGAGCATTCGTGCCTGCACCGGCGCCATTGAACAGATCACTGTCGGAAAAATCACTTGTCACTTTTTGCCGTCGCCTTTCGCCATAACTTATCATTCTCTTGTTCCGCAGCTACCCTGTCAACCTGCTATGTTCAGCAAAAAGGGCCGTCACCACGGCCCCCGGACAGGATTGCGGACGGAGCACAAGACTCCGGCTGCCTACATTTTAACGGTATCGACTCCAGGAGGCGCCTTGAACTGGTAGGCGCTTGCGGGAATTTTCGCATTGCTCTTGAAGTTACGCAATTTGATGGAGGTGGTCTGGCCAAAAGAATCCAGAATGATCAGCTCGGCCGGCAGGTTATTGGCAAAACCGATATCCACGTGGGTCAAGCCGGCGTCGGCAACTTTTGGTGTCGCACGCATCCATACCATGCCCTGGTTTTCAGGAAGCGCTGACAGTTTGAATGAATCATCCAGCGTGCCCGAGCCGAACAGAATCGCTGCGGGCGAAGCGCCGACGGCTTTGCTGACGGGTCTTTCCGTTACCTGGCGCAGGTCCGGATCATACTGATAAACTGTTTTGCCATCAGAGATAACGCTCTGCGCGTAGGGCTTGGTCACGCTCCAGTTGAATTTGCCGGGACGCTCGAATGAAAATGTCCCGGTCTGGGCCGCCCTGTTTTTCCCTTTGCCACCGGCGGTTTTCTGCGCAAATTCACCACTGGCCGATTTGACCTGCGCCACAAAATCCTTCAGCTGCTGGCGCGCATCGGTTTGCGTCGTGTTCTGCACGTTCGGAATTTTTTCAAATGTTACGCCTTCCAGCGACGTGGAAAGACTGGCGTCCGGATTCATCATGTCGGAATTCACCTTGATATCCTGGGCAACGCTGATGGCGGGAACCGCCAACACCGCAGCAAGGCCGACCGCGAGTACAGATTTTTTCATGAATGGACTCCTGTTGTTGTTCATTCCTGCAGGTGGCATGCGCCAAAACCTCTGCAGGAAACATGGCCCTGTTTTACCATTAATCAGGCAAAACAGGATGTAACGAAATCGTAAATACAATTGCGCTGCTGAAATCTTTGCTTGGAGGCAAATAAAACGGCACCCCTGGGGGATACCGCGAGCGTAGCGCGAATATTACGGCGCGTTACCGGACCTTGTCCAGAACTGCGCGGCAGATCAGCTGTCGGCTTCTTCCTGACCGGCAGGCACCAGAATTTCCCGATTACCATTCGATTGCATGGTCGAGACAATGCCGGATTGTTCCATCTGTTCCAGCAGCCGTGCTGCACGGTTATAGCCAATGCGCAGATGCCGCTGTACCGAAGAAATGGACGCGCGACGATTTTTCAGAACCACTGCAACCGCCTGATCGTACAGCGGATCGGATTCGTTGTCGGTAAAGCCTGTGACACTACCCACGCCATCACCCGTTTCGCCGGCGACACCGCCTTCAAGAAGGCCATCAATATAGTCTGGCTCACCCTGCTCTTTCAGATAATCGACGACACGATGCACTTCATCATCATCGACAAAGGCGCCGTGCACGCGGTTAGGCAGTCCCGTGCCAGGCGGCAGATACAGCATATCGCCCTGGCCCAGGAGGGTTTCGGCACCCATCTGATCCAGAATCGTACGCGAGTCAATCTTGGACGAAACCTGGAATGCAATCCGGGTGGGAATATTGGCCTTGATGAGGCCGGTAATAACATCCACACTGGGACGCTGGGTGGCCAGGATCAGATGGATACCGGCGGCACGGGCCTTTTGCGCCAGGCGGGCGATGAGTTCTTCGATTTTCTTGCCGACCACCATCATCAGATCAGCCAGCTCGTCGATGACCACCACAATCATGGGCAGGGTTTTGAGCGGTTCTGGTTCTTCCGGTGTCAGCGAAAACGGATTGGGAATGGTTTCTCCCTTTTTGGCCGCCTCACGAATTTTACTGTTGAAACCGCTGATATTGCGTACGCCCATTTTGCTCATGAGCTTGTAGCGCTTTTCCATTTCACCGACACACCAGTTCAGCGCGTTGGCAGCCTGTCGCATATCGGTGACCACGGGCGCCAGCAGATGTGGAATACCTTCATAAATACTCATTTCGAGCATTTTCGGGTCAATCAGGATCAGCCGTACCTGGGTGGCATCTGCCTTGTACAGCAGCGAGATGATCATGGCATTGATACCGACTGATTTACCTGAGCCGGTGGTCCCGGCGACCAGCAAGTGAGGCATTTTGGCCAGATCGGCAACCACGGGGTTACCCGCAATATCCTTGCCCAGCGCCATGGTCAGGGATGAGGCATTGTCATGGTAGGTTTTCGATCCAATAATCTCGGAAAGCCGAACCATTTGCCGACGCGGATTAGGCAGTTCCAGTCCCATCAGGTTCTTGCCGACAATCGTTTCCACCACCCGGATACTGACCAGACTAAGGGCTCGCGCCAGATCTTTGGACAGGTTAACGATCTGGCTACCTTTGACACCTGTTGCCGGTTCGATTTCGTAGCGCGTAATGACCGGTCCAGCCTGGGCGGCGACCACCGCGACCTGCACGCCGAAGTCGCGCAGTTTTTTCTCGATCAGGCGGGAGGTATATTCGATGGTTTCAGGAGAAACAGACTCCAGATTCTCGCCCGCCGGATCCAGCAGTTCAAGTGCGGGCAGTTCGCCGCTGGCGTTCTTGGGTGGCTCGAACAACGTCCGCTGCTTCTCCTTCTGAACCCGTTCACTTGAAGGGAAGACGGTAATTTGTGGTTCAATGCGAACCGGCGTCTCATGGACCAGTTGCTCTTTCTGAACCACAACCTGTTCTTCGCGGGCGACCTGTGCAATTTCGCCAACCTTGCGATCCTGTCTTGCGGTTTTCAGGTTGATTACGGCAGTCACGACGTGCTGAATGCCCGAGCCAATCTTCTCTGCCAGCGCCAGCCATGAGAAGTCCAGAAAAAGACCCAGGCCAAGTACCACCATGAAAAACAGAATGAGGACGGCGCCCGGTACGCCAACGGCAGTCGAGAACACGCTACTGATGTATTGACCCAATACACCACCGGCTCCGCCGGGCAACTGGGCTCCGATATGCGCCAGCTGGCTGGCTTCGAACCCCATGGAACCGACAAAAAGCAGCGCAAAACCAACGCCCTGCTCCCAGTGCACCCGAGGCAAGGCGGCTTCGCCATTGGAAACGATGCGGTTCATGAGCAGTTTGTAACCCACCCACATGCGTTTTAGGCACAAGGCCACGAACCACCAGGCCGACAATCCGAAGAGGTAAAGGAGTATATCGGAGACATAGGCGCCTACGGCACCCAGCCGGTTATGCACCATCGTGGATGACGAGGTGCTTACCCAGCCGGGATCGTTCGGATGCCAGGTGAACAGCATAACCGACAGGGCAGCTGCCAGCGCAGCATACAAAACCCATTTGGCTTCGGTGAACATGGAAGCCAGCCGGCTGGGTTCGGCGTTCTGTGCGTTGCGCGCATTCCTGGCGGAAGATCGTGACCCCGCATTACGTGTGTTGCGGGCGGAGCGAGTAGATACGGTATTTGAAGTGCGTGCCATAACGATAAATTCGGTCAATAAAGCATTATAGCTTATTGATATTAAATGTTATTTATATTCTTTCCGTTCATTGCTGATTGGCCGTCAATCAGGTCTAAGCTGTTGTTTTCACAGGATACACCCCCATCTGTATTGAGACGGTGGGGAGCAGCTGAACGTGTCCAGGGCGTTCTGCCAATGGCAAATTCCCCTTGCGAAGTATTCAGGCGACCGTGCCGCCCTGCCGGATGACACGAGCGCTTGCGCAAAACCGTGGCATGCACGGGGTTTTGAATGTTACCCGGCAGCGATCCATTATAATTGCCGATTGGCTTTTTAGGACGAGATACAATGGCTGACAACACCAAACACGCAAAGGTGCTTATTCTTGGCGCAGGCCCCGCAGGCTATACAGCCGCGGTCTATGCTGCCCGCGCAAATCTGAACCCTGTCCTGGTTACCGGTATGGAACAAGGTGGACAGCTCATGACCACAACAGACGTGGATAACTGGCCCGCCGACGCCCAGGGCGTACAGGGTCCCGACCTGATGCAGCGTTTTCTGGAACACGCCACGCGCTTCAATACCGATATCGTACAGGAACACATCAAGGAAGCAGACCTTTCTGCCCGCCCTTTCAGGCTTGTCTCCGAATCGGGCACGACCTTCACCTGCGACGCACTTATTCTTGCCACCGGCTCCTCTGCCAAATATCTGGGCCTGCCCTCCGAGAGCGCATTCATGGGCAAAGGGGTATCTGCCTGCGCAACCTGCGATGGTTTTTTCTACCGTAATCAGGACGTGCTTGTGGTTGGCGGCGGCAATACCGCCGTTGAAGAGGCGCTCTATCTGTCCAATATCTGCCGTCATGTCACCCTGGTGCATCGCCGTGATACGTTCCGTGCCGAACCCATCATGGTCGACAAACTGATGGATAAAGTCAACAATGGCAATATGTCGCTCAAACTGTTCAATACCCTGGACGAAGTTCTTGGCGATCAGAGCGGTGTAACAGGCGCGCGGCTACGTCATGTAGATGGCCATCTGGAAGATGTCGCCGTCACCGGTGTGTTTATCGCCATCGGCCACCATCCCAATACCACCCTTTTTGAAGGACAGCTGGAACTGGAAAACGGATATATCGTGACAAAAGGGGGCCACTCAGGTCTTGCCACCATGACATCCGTTCCCGGCGTGTTCGCAGCGGGCGACGTGCAGGATCACGTGTACCGCCAGGCGATCACCAGCGCCGGCACCGGCTGCATGGCCGCACTGGATGCACAGCGCTGGCTTGAAAGCCAGTCCGACTGATACAGGAATGGCCTGACCCTTCAGGGGAACGGCCACAATAGCTATGGTCACTCCCATCAAAGGCAAGCTCGAAGACTTGCGTCAACTGCAGAAAACCAAAGTCCGGGAAGAGACGCGGCGGGTAAAAGCAGAAAAGGCCGCCGCGTCCGCCAAAAAACTTCCCACCAGAACCGGCGCAACGGGCACACCTGCCTTCACACCCGAAGACCTGGCGCTATTTCGGCAGACGGTCAGATCGGTTACGCCGCTACCCCGTGCCAATCGCTACGAACGCCACGCCATTGATCGCTCCAATAATGAGTATTTTCAAGCAAAGCGCAGACAGGCTGAAGGCGCCGAAGCACCGGCGCCGCTGAAACCTGCCGCCAACGCGCAGCCGCGTCCGAAAAAAAATGCGGCAACATCGGCAGACAATGTCGGCCGCCGCTCAGCGCTGCCTGAAGGCGCCTATGTCCAGCGCGCCGACAGTGCAGACCTGATCAAAAAACTGCTCTCGGGGCAATGGCCCGTCGCCGCAACGCTGGATCTGCATGGCGCCAACTCTTCGCAGGCTGCCGATCGCTTTGACCGCTTTCTGCATTCCTGCCTGGAACATCGTGTCCGTTGCGTCTGTATCGTGCACGGGAAAGGTTACGGTTCCGAACAGGGCACGGCCGTGCTCCGGGATCAGGTCCAGGCCTGGCTGAAAAATATCGACGCGGTGCTGGCCTTCGCCCCTGCCCCCGAGAATATGGGTGGAGCTGGCGCACAGATTGTCCTGCTCAAGGCGCCAGAACGCTACTGAATACCGTGATGCCCGGTATTTCCTGCACGTCCTGAATAACCTGAATAACCTGAACAGCCTGCCCTGGGTAAGCCTGAAATCTGCGCCGACCGGGGGCTATCCAATCGCGTAGCTGTCAACCGCCACGACGACAGAGAGAAAGAGAATCAATGCCAAGCCAGATGCATCCGGAAAACGGACGCCAGGGAAGTGAAAACCAGATAGAGCCGCGGAAATACCGAGGCCGTGCATGGAGTTTGCGGTGAGACGGGGCGGGACGCTCTGACGTACAGACTTGAAGACAGACATTCAGCACCCTGAAAAGCATCTGAAGAAGAATAATCTGAGACAAAACAAGTACTAGCGCCAGAAAAGCAGAAAGGCGGAATCAATTTATATTGATTTTCCGCCTTTCAGATTATATTTTTTATGGGTACAGCAATCGCGATGCCACTTAACCCAATTGGGTATGTGTATTAAGTGGTAAATCCTGCTCATGCAGAGCGTTTTGTCTCCTCACCTGCATGAAACAATTATGCGCCTAATTCGTATATATGACACTTAGGGAATGCACTAGTTTTTAGCAAAATCCGCTATTTGGCTGCACTGTTTTCTTGCTTTTTCTGCATGGCAAGCTTACGGGCATGCTCTTTTCGTGCCTCTTTCAGGGCACGGCGCCGGCGAATCTGCTCTTGCATATCTGCGCCAATGTGCCCTTCTTGCCGGGCGGCGGCCAGATCGACCTGGCGCTGGCGCTCACGAAAACGCTCGCGCTGTTCTTCGGTTTTGGCATCCCAGCAATGGGGACAGCTTTCTCCGCGGATGTACTTGGGTGACGCGCGATCCTCGTCGCTGAGCGGATGACGACACGCCCGGCACTGAATATAAGGGCCGGGTTTCAGTCCATGGCCGACAGAGACGCGTTCATCAAATACGAAGCACTCGCCTTCCCACAAACTCTGTTCCGGTGGAATCGTTTCGAGATACTTGAGGATGCCGCCCTGCAAATGATATACCTCGTCAAAGCCCTGAGATTTCATATAGGCCGTGGATTTTTCACATCGAATGCCACCGGTGCAGAACATGGCAACCTTGCGTGTCCTGGATTTATCCAGCACACCGCCTTCAGCAGACTGGCTTTGAACCCATTCAGGAAACTCGCGGAAAGTCACAGTATTGGGATTGATGGCGCCCTTGAAGGTGCCAATATCCACTTCATAATCATTGCGCGTATCAACCAGCACAACGTCTGGATCAGAAATGAGAGCATTCCATTGCTCGGGAGGGACATAGGTACCCGCGTTTCTGGTATTGACGTTGGGCTGACCCATTGTCACGATTTCTTTCTTCAGGCGAACGCGCATGCGATGAAATGGATCCCGTTCGTCTGACCAGGATTCCTTGTGCTCCAGATCGGCCAGACGCGGATCCTTGCGCAGATAGGCCAGAACGGCGTCGATCCCTTCCTTGGGTCCGGCAATGGTCCCGTTAATGCCTTCTTGCGCGAGCAGCAGCGTACCCTTGACGTTATTCTGCTCACAGAATGCCTGCAGGGGTTCCTTGAGCGATTCAAAATCGGGCAGATCAACAAATTTATAAAGCGCGGCGATGGTATGAGACATATGACTGAATACAGGTTTGAATGGCAAGTTGTGGATTTTATCTGTCCTGCCATTGGCAGAACAGATGTGTATTTGATTATTCGCAACTTGCCGGGCAATTAATTAAGTATTGTAGATCAAACCCTTGGCGATTCAGTGGGAAGCCGGTTGCTCCTTTGCATATTTAATGAGCGCTCCCGTCCGATACAGCCCATGGACAAACTTGCCAAAGGGCATTGTAATGAACAGCGAGAGGATTACGGCCAGATGAATAATCAGCAGTGGCGCCAGCGCGCTTGTCTCACGAAACAGCATCAGTGCCAGACCGGTGACAGCCGCCAGAAACAGCTGCGCGATAAAGGCGTAATCCATGCCCATCTGGCGGATATTGCGGATCTCGGGATCCGCCTTGCGTTTCAGCCAGAACTGCCCTGCGGTACCAATGGCCAGCGCAATGCCGCCTACAGTGCCGGTCAGCTTGGGCAGGCTGAAGAATGAATATGGCGCATGCCAGCCAAAGACATAATGAAAAATCGTACCAAACACCGTGGCCGCAAAACACAGCATGAAGCCATAAAACGTAAAGTGATGAAGGCGCCGACGCCAGGGCGAAATATTATCGTCTGGATAGGTACACCCGGTTTTGACATTACCGTGCAGGTATTTCAGACTCAGCGCGTCTGACAGCCCCTGTCGCACATTCTTCCAGGAAAGGAGCAACGCCGAGGACTCACCTGTATCCTTCAGAAAATTACGAAAGCCCATGCCCAGCGCCAGTACGACCCAGAGCGCGGCCAGACCAAAAACAGAGGCAAGCACCCCATGTGGGAAAATGGCATAGAACTCACCATTCAGATCCGTTTTGGGCGGTCCGCCCAGCAGCACGGCAATACCCAGCAGCACAATCAGTGCCAGCAGAAATCCCATGCTGGCCAACAGTCCGCTTTTGTCAAAACCGCGAGCAACTACATTCGGCCACGCGTAGGTCTGGTAGGTTGTCTGTCTGACCGCGGCCAGCTGTACAGGAATGTTTACGTTAAATTCATGGGGGGGCGCATATTGACAAGCGTAATAGCACTCACTGCAGTTGTGGCACAGATTGGCCAGATAATGCATGTCGCCCCGGGTAAAATCCAGTCGCTGCTCCAGCGCCGGGAAGACTGCACAGAACCCTTCGCAGTAGCGACAGGAATTACAGATTCCCACCGAATTGCGGGCCTCTTCGATAAGTTGTTCAAGCTGCTGCATGTTTCGCTGCCTCCGTACCCGCGATGCGACCAAAAACTGTGCCGATGGCCATTCCGAAGCCGGCCACATACCCTTTACTCAGAATATTTCCTGCCATGATTTCGCCTGCGGCGAACACGTTTTCCGCAATTGACTCATCATCCATGATGACCTGCGCTTTCTTGGTAACTTTTACCCCCATGTAGGTAAACGTGATGCCGGTAGCCAGCGGATAGGCATAGAACGGTCCGGCGTCGATTTTCTGCGCCCAGTTTGTCTTATCGGGCTGCAGGCCGTGGGTACGACAACCGTCCAGAATACTGTGATCGAACGTTCCGGGTTCGACAGCAGCATTGTAGGTGTCTACGGTTTCCTTGACGGTTGCAACGGGCAACTGCAGGGTTTCAGCAAGTGCTTCGATGGTCGGCGCTGAAATCGATTTGAACACAGATGGCATAAAGCGGCCGATGGCTTTTGAATCAATAATGCAATAGGCAATCTGATCGGGCTGCTGTGCGACCAGGCGGCCCCAGATCGCGTAACGCTTGGGCCAGAAATCTTCACCTTCGTCATAGAAGCGCCGCCCTTCCTTGTTGACGACGATCCCCAGCGAGACACAGTCTACGCGAGTCACAATACCACCGTCATACTTTGGTGCCCTGGCATCAATGGCCACGGCGTGGCCCTGCGTCGGGTCACCGATAATACAGGCTTTGTTGCGCATTAGTTCTCGCAGCATCACGCCCTGGTTGTAGCGAGTGCCGCGAATCAGGAAATTGCGTGCCACCGGTCCCCAGGCTTCTTCAAGCCATTCGATATTGGACTCAAACCCACCAGAGGCAATCACAACAGACTTGGCGGTGATGGTCAGCGATTCACCGTTACAGACCAGCTCGACACTATCACATTTGCCATTAGAAAAATTCAGGCGCCGGGCTTCGGTCTCGTACATGATCTTCACGCCGGATTTTTCTGCCGCCTTGAAATAGGCATTGACCAGTGCCTTGCCGCCACCCAGAAAAAATGCATTGGTGCGCCCCAGATGAAGGGTGCCGCCCAGCGAAGGCTGGAAGCGTACCCCGTTTTTCTTCATCCACGGTGCACAGGCTTCGGTTTCACGAATGACATAACGCGCCATTTCTTCATTCGTTTCGCCCCCCGTCACACGATAAACGTCCTGAAAATATTCGTCTTCAGGATAGCTCTCAATCAACACGTCAGTTGGTGCATTATGCATGCAGCGGAAATTGCGCGTATGGATGCTGTTGCCTCCACGCCAGGCGCGGCTTGCACTTTCTACCAATATTACAGATGCATTCTGTTCCCTGGCCGACAGCGCGGCACACAATGCTGCATTGCCCCCGCCGACAACAAGGACATCGCATGACAATATGTCATTCATGCCAGTTCCCTCGTTAAATATACTTTTGTATTCTATTGTACACAATTATTTATTCCTGTGTCTGAAGTGGCTGGAAAAAACCGCAAGTCGCGTCAATTGCGTTATGCTTTACGAAAAGCAAGGAAAACGTAACATGGCAAGATCCAAACCCTCTCCTACTGCGCAAGTGCTCCCCAGTCATCCGGCCCAACCCAATGACCGCGGTGTCACGCTGAGCGATCAGGCATACGACTACATCGTCCAGTCGCTGGAAGATGGCACACTCCCACCCGGAACGCGCCTTCGCGAAACCGAATTAGCGGCCGATATCGGCCTGAGCCGAACGCCAATCCGCGAGGCCCTGAACCGGCTCATGTCCGAAGGCCTGGTATCGAATGATCCGAAACGGGGACTGATCATTACCGAGCTGGACCAGAACATGGTGGGTGAGTTGTACGAAATGCGGCGTGTTCTGGAAAGTACCGCGGCGGCACTGGCTGCCCGTCACGCAACCGATGTGGAAATCGCCGTACTCAGGCAAATTATCGACAGGGATCAGACACTGGAGGATTCTGCCGCGCTGTCGCAGAACAACCGGCTTTTTCATCAGACACTATACCAATGCGCCCACAACCGCTATTTGCTCAAGACGCTTCACGTGCTGCAAAATGCCATGCTGTTGCTCGGAAAAAGCACGCTGGCCGAAAGTGGCCGCCCCTCTACCGCAAGGGAAGAGCACGCTGAAATTATCGATGCACTGGAACAGCGTCATCCGGAAAAAGCACAGGAAGTGGCCAGCAGGCATATCAGCGAGGCCTATAAAGTCAGACTTAGCCGGTTCCTGATGGACAATAAATAATCAGTCAGCCTGCGCGCCCGAGGATTTAACGGCCTTGCCCCAAGTCTCAATTTGCGCCTCGATGAAAGAACCGAATTCTGCAGGAGTCATTTTCGCCGCACGGGCGCCCTCATTAGCCAGCTTGTTCTTGACCTCTTCGCTGCCCAGTGCCTTGCTGGCGGATTTATACAGTGCATCAATCACCTCCGGCGGGGTATTGGCAGGCGCGACCAGGCCGTGCCACGAGACCGCTTCGAAACCCGGCACCGCTGCTTCGGCCACAGTTGGAAGATCAGGCAGCGCATCGGAACGGGCAGCAGACGACACAGCCAGGCCCCTGATACTCCCTGCCTTGATTTGTCCGATTGCGCCGGGAATGGTGGTAAACAGGAAATCAATCTGCCCTCCCATCAGTGCACTGATGGCCGGTGCGCCCCCTTTAAACGGCACATGAACCAGGTCAAGCTGTTCGGCATCCTTGAGCATCACACCGGCCAGATGGCCCGGCGTTCCGCTGCCCGCAGAACCCATATTGGTTTTGCCAGGATTGTCTTTCATATACTGGATCAGGTCTTTCAACCCCTTCATATCCTTATGATTGTTGCCAACGACCAGCACATTGGGCACGGTCGCAAACAGGGTGACAGGTGAAAAATCCTTTACCGCATCGTAGCTGAGTTTCTTGTATAGCGTGGGATTGATGCCATGCGTACTTGCGGTCGCAAGAAGCAGCGTATAACCATCGGGTTTGGCCGTTGCCACTGTCTGGGCTGCGATAGCGCCATTTCCACCCCCTTTATTCTCCACCACGATCGACTGCCCCAGATCTTTGGACATGGCAGCGGCCATGGTACGTGCGAGAATATCAGACGATCCGCCTGCCGGATGGGGAACGACCAGCCGTATTGGCTGTTCCGGGTAAGCAGCAAGTGCGGCTGCGGAACTGGCTAGTAGCAACGCCAGCATACAAGGTGTGAAATTCTTCATTGAGATGTCTCCTCGGGTTTGGTTTTGATTTTGGTTTTTGTTCTATTTCGAATATACCAATGAATACAATCGAATACAACTAAAGTAGAATGATCACTGCCCCCCTGCTGCGGCAAAATGCTCGACCAGAAAATCAATAAACACCCGCGTGCGCGTCGCAAGATTTTGTCGACTCGGATAGTAAGCGTATAAATCTGCAGAGGGTAGCGTGAACTCTGGGAGAACCACCCGCAAGCGCCCGCTCTCCAGATATTTTGCCAAATCCCATTCCGAGCGAATCAGAATGCCGTGCCCATCCAGTGCCCAGCCAAGCACAATATCGCCATCATTGCTGGAAAGCATGCCGTGCACCTTCACCACTTCGCTGTGATCAAGATGGGTAAAACGCCAAATGCCATATGCATCATCGTTCTGGCGGTGAATAATGCAGCGATGCCGGGCGAGCTCTGCCAGATTTGAAGGCATTCCGTAACGCTCCAGGTATAAGGGAGACGCGCACAGGAACCTGCGGTTCGACAATATCCGGCGGGCATTAAGACGCTTGTCCGGCAACGCGCCGAAACGTATCGCCAGATCGTACCCGCTTTCCACAAGATCCACCGGCCTGTCCGTTACCTCCATCTGCACTTCAACCTGTGGATAGCGCTTTGCAAAGTCTGATACCAGCGGCGCAATCGTAGTACGCCCGAAACCCAGTGTCGCATTGATACGCAACAGTCCTCTGGGTTCCCGACTCGAAGAAACGATATCTTCCATTTCTCGAATGTCGCCCAGAATGCGGCTGGCATGCTGCAGATAGGTTTCTCCTTCGCTTGTCAGACTCAGGCTGCGTGTCGTACGGTTAACCAGGCGAACCCCCAGCCGCCGCTCCAATTGCGCGAGTCGTTTTGTTGCCGCCGGAGGGGTCACATCCAGGGCTCGCGCCGCCGCTGACAGATTGCCGTGACGTGCGAGCATAACGATAAATTCGAGGTCGGAAATCATTATTATTCACCTGAAGAGTATTTATAACTAACTACAAGTGAAATATTAACTGCTTTTTCCATCGTAACCTTCACCTTTGTGCTTCCAATACGCCAATGGCTCTGCCAGGGATCGCCCCATAAAATTTTATATTTCTACCTGAAAGGCATCACAGATGAAAATCGTTGAAATCCGGGAAAAGACACTTCCCATCAGTTCTCCAATTCGTAACGCGTACATCGATTTCAGCAAAATGACGCTCAGTCTGGTCGCTGTCATTACAGATGTCATTCGAGACGGCAAGCCCGTGGTCGGATATGGATTCAACTCCAACGGACGTTATGGTCAGGGTACGCTGATGCGCGAACGATTTTTACCTCGACTCCTCGAGGCAGATCCCGTTACACTGCAGGACGACTCGGGCAATAATCTGGATCCGCACAAGATCTGGGCCACCATGTTTTCCAATGAAAAGCCGGGAGGGCATGGAGAACGTTCCGTTGCTATCGGGACCATTGACATGGCGATATGGGATGCCGTGGCAAAAATCGAAGGCAAGCCGCTTTTCCAGTTGCTGGCCGATCGTTATGGCAATGGCCAGCCCGATCGCAAGGTATTTGTCTACGCAGCTGGCGGATATTACTATCCGGGCCAGGATCACGAAAAACTGAAAGATGAAATGCGCAGCTATATCGATCGCGGCTATACCGTAGTGAAAAAGAAAATTGGGGGGCATCACTGGACGAAGATCTGCGCAGGATCGACTCAATTTTAAGCGTGCTTCAGGACGGACAGAAACTCGCAGTGGATGCCAACGGACGGTTTGATCTTGATACTGCCATTACCTATGCCAAAGCGCTGTCCCAGTACGACCTGTTCTGGTACGAAGAACCCGGAGATCCGCTAGATTTTGAACTGCAGACTGCACTTCGAAATTACTATCCCAATCCCATGGCCACTGGCGAAAACCTGTTTTCCATGCAGGACGCGCGCAACCTGATTCGTTATGGAGGCATGCGCGCCGATCGCGACTGGCTGCAATTTGACTGCGCACTCAGCTACGGCCTGGTCGAATATCTTCGCACGCTGGACATGCTGCATGAACATGGCTGGTCGCGCTCAAGATGTATCCCCCACGGCGGGCACCAGATGTCATTGAATATCGCGGCGGGTCTGGGACTGGGCGGCAACGAATCCTATCCCGATCTCTTCCAGCCATTCGGTGGATTTCCTGATTCAGTGAAAGTGGAAAACGGTTATATCACGATGCCCGATCTGCCCGGAATCGGATTCGAAGGCAAAGCCGATCTGTATGAAGTTATGCGGCAATTATCAGCCTAGTCACGCCAAAAAATGCTACTGCAGGCAGGCCTTCCGGCACATCGCGGGATGGAACCGAGAGGCCCTGACGACCTCACTCTACTGCTTGCCCTTTTCGGCGGCAGTCACCAGTTCGCAGGTACTTTGTGACAATGGAATCGTGGTTTTGTCAGGCGATATTTTCTGCACAATCGTGAAATAATCCCAAGGGTATTTGGATTCATCCGGCGTTTTTACCCGAGCCAGATACATGTCACGCAGAACACGGCCATCTTCCCTGATTTTGGCATCATGTGTAAAAACATCATTGATGGGCATGGCACGCATCGCAGCCGCAACTTTATCAGCATCGTCCGTACCTGCCTCCTTGACCGCCTTCAGATAGTGCAGGACCGAGCCATATACGCCAGTCTGCAGCATCGACGGCATTTTTCCGGTCTGTTCCATGAATTTTTTGGACCATTCACGAGTCTTGTCGTCCATATCCCAATAGGTGGCTGTAGTCAGGTAAGTGCCCTGCGCCTTGTCCAAACCCAGGCTGTGGACGTCGTTAATCATCAGAATCATGGCAGCAAGAGATTGCCCGCTCTGCGTGAGCCCGAATTCACCTGCCTGCTTGATGGCCGTGATGGTATCGTTACCCGCATTGGCCATGGCGACAACCTGCGCTCCCGAAGTCTGCGCCTGCAGAAGAAATGACGCAAAGTCAGCCAGATTCAGCGGATGCCGCACCGTGCCCACGATCTTGCCACCCTCCGCCGTGACCACTTCTGTTGTATCCTTGGCCAGCTGTGCACCAAAGGCATAGTCGGAAGCGATGATAAACCAGGATTTACCGCCATGCTCAACAACGGCCGACGCTGTACCGTGAGCCAATGCGTAGGTATCGTAAGTCCAGTGAAAGCCGTAAGGTGAACATTGATCATTGGTCAATGCGGTGGTGCCGGCTCCTGAAAACATCACAATTTTTTTACTGTCTTTGGCAATGCGTTGAACCGCAAGCGCGATTGATGAGTTAGGAATATCGACAATGGCATCCACGTTTCCAGTGTCATACCATTGACGGGCGATAGACGCGCCAAGGTCTGTCTTGTGCTGATGGTCGGCCGAGATAATTTCCACGGGTTTGCCCAGCACCGTATCGCCAAACTCCTCAACTGCCATTCGGGCGGCGACAACCGAACCTTTGCCGGTAACATCTGCAGTTACCCCCGCCATATCGGTCAGCACACCAATTTTGATCACATCATCTGACACCTGGGCGTGGGCGGCCATGCAGCATAGCGTCGTGCCTGCCAAAGCAAGCGTTTTGATTCCCTTTAACATACTTGTCTCCAAAAATTATTAGTGCAGCCAAATCGCAGGGGGCTAATGCGCCAAGCCTCTGACCATGATTCATTATTCGGTTTTACAGGGTGTGTTTTTCCAGCCAGTCTGCAACAAGCGCAGCAATCTCGTTACTGTTTTCTTCAAGCATGAACATATGTCCGTTTCCCTTCATACCAGCGTCCGCCAGCCAGAGATGATCGGCTTTGAAGTAACTGGCCAGCTTGCCGTCCACTTCTCGCGGATGCCTCGGGTCGCTGTCCCCGGAGACAATCAGGATCGGCCGGTCCGCAACAACCTCGGGCCGGTTCAGCGCGACCCCTTTGCCACCGATATTGAATCGTTCGTTCAGGATGCGGGCACTTTCAGCAATAATGGATCGGCTATAGGCATCGATACCGGATTGAGGAAACAATCTGGTGTTCGCCCAGAAATTCCTGACAAACTGCTCGTCGACATGTACGGGGGCAACTTCGGGTGAATACACAGGGCAGCCAACTGACTCGTCATTGGCGAGCGCCTCGATTTTTTTCCGGTCATCCGGCAGACTCCTCTGGATATTCGCTGGCGGTCCGGGCGCAAGGCCAACCACGGCCAAAACACTTTCCGGGCACTGCTCGCACACTGCCCACGCGATGGGGCCGCCGGCCGAGTGCGCCATGATAATGGCGGGTCCGACGGAGTCAAGCAACACGGCAACCGAGGCCGCCACGTCCCGGCTCGATAGCAAATGAAATTCTGCCGAGGCTGGCGAGCGTCCGTGTCCGGGCCAGTCCACCACAAAAACGTGGTGCCCACGGCGAGCAAAGAAAGGCGCCCATCCCTCACGTCCATCGGGCGTAGCAAGGTATCCCGAGCCAGTATGAAAAGCACCATGCAACATGACGATCGGCATTTTTTCTTTGACCAATCTTTCGGGCGACACATGATCGACATACATCGGATGTGTCCGGGTGCCGGAATAGAAACACCGGGGTAGTGATGCCGTCCTGTTACCGGGCGTGCCCGATGGCGCCAAATTGGTATTCATGTGTCCTCCTTGTCCGGCTTTTGCTTGCGAACTTTTCAGACAGTGTAGTCGCATATAGTCCCATATGCAACTAATTTTATTGAAAACAATGGCGCTTGTGTTGGCATCGATCAGGTCTTGCCCGCTAGCCCAGCGGGACACTCGCAGGCATATACTTTACCTTCGTAATCGTTCACCTCTTCGATAACGGGAACCAGACGGATCGTGCCTTGCCGCAAGCCATCACGCGAGCCGACTGAACACCTGCAACTGATGGTTATAATGGCGCATGATGAGATTCCGGAACGACAGACAATGACCCAAAACCTGAGCGATATACTGGATGGTGTGGCGATCCCCATGGCGTACAAGCTGGGCTATATGATCAACAGTTATCGTGAACCTTCATTTCGCGCCATCGAATCCGAGTACGGTTTGACCCGCCCCGAAATCCTCTCGCTTATTTTTCTTTATTTTCGCGATGGCATTTCAGCGATAGACATTTGTGATTTTTCCGGGCACCTGAAAACCAACATCAGCCGTGCCGTCTCCGCCCTGGAAAAAAAGCGGCTGATTTCCCGCGAGCCTCATCCCGAGGACCAGCGCCGCCAGCTGCTATATATCACGAGTAAAGGGCGAGAACTTCATGACCGGTTCATGCCGGGCCTGGTTCAGCGCGAACAGGATATGGTCGCGTGCCTCACTTCCTCTGAGTACCGGCAGCTTGAAAAGCTGCTGCGCAAATTATGCGCCCATGCACCGGAGTGGAACGGTGAACCCCTGGCAACAGAAATTGCCGGAGTTCCGCTGTCAGGCAAGTGATCCAGACGAACGCAGCGGGAGGAAAGGCCGGGCCTCTTAAGACAGGATCGATTTCCCGGACGAGGTGCCTGGAACTGCCGGGCAGTCTGCTCGAAAATGAAAAACCCGCATGACAGATGCCATGCGGGTTTCTGAAGCAACGCCAGCGGCGCTTGCAGCAATTACATGTTTTCGATCATGACCTGTCCGAAACCGGAGCAGCTTACCTGAGTTGCACCTTCCAGCAGACGGGCAAAGTCATAAGTGACTTTTTTGGACAGAATGGATTTTTCCATTGATGAGATGATCAGATCAGCAGCTTCCGTCCAGCCCATGTGACGCAGCATCATTTCCGCAGACAGGATTTCTGAACCTGGGTTCACATAGTCTTTGCCTGCGTATTTTGGTGCAGTACCGTGCGTGGCTTCGAACATGGCAACCGAGTCAGACAGGTTCGCACCTGGAGCAATACCGATACCGCCAACTTGTGCAGCCAGCGCGTCAGACACGTAGTCACCGTTAAGGTTCAGAGTTGCAATAACGGAGTATTCTGCAGGACGCAGCAGGATTTGTTGCAGGAATGCATCGGCGATGGAATCCTTGATGACGATTTCCTTGCCTGTTTTTGGATTTTTGATTTTGCTCCATGGACCGCCATCAATCAGTTCAGCGCCGAACTCTTTCTGTGCCAGTTCGTAAGCCCAGTCACGGAATCCACCTTCGGTGAATTTCATGATGTTGCCTTTATGAACAATGGTCACGCTCGGTTTGTCATTGTCGATCGCGTATTGAATGGCTTTGCGGACCAGACGCTCTGTACCTTCGCGGGACACGGGTTTCACACCGATACCGGAAGTCTGCGGGAAACGGATTTTCTTGACGCCCAGCTCATTCTGCAGGAAAGTAATCAGCTTTTGAGCCTGCTCGGATTCTGCTTCGAATTCAATGCCGGCGTAAATGTCTTCAGAGTTTTCACGGAAAATGACCATGTCGGTTTTTTCCGGCTCGCGTACAGGTGAAGGCACGCCTTTGAAGTAACGGACGGGACGCAGGCAGACATACAGGTCGAGCTGCTGGCGCAGGGCCACGTTCAGCGAGCGGATACCACCACCGACTGGTGTTGTCAGTGGGCCCTTGATGGAAACCACATAGTCTTTGACGGCGTCCAGTGTTTCCTCTGGCAGCCATACGTCGGAACCGTAAACTTTAGTAGATTTTTCACCAGCGAAGATTTCCATCCAGTGAATTTTGCGTTTACCACCGTAAGCTTTTTCAACCGCGGCGTCGACGACTTTCAGCATCACGGGCGTGATATCAGCACCAGTGCCATCACCTTCGATATAAGGAATGATTGGCTGATCAGGAACGTTCAGTGAAAAGTCGGCGTTGACTGTAATTTTTTCGCCCGATGAAGGGACTTTAATGTGCTGATAAGACATGCTGGCTCCGTAACCCACAAGTAAAAAACATGAAGACTGTCATTGAAAAACTAGTCTTATATAAGACATAACAGTTTAACTGAAAAACTGTGCTCTTGCAGTGGAAATCCCCCCTCTTTCAACAAAATATGGTATGAGCGCTCTCCAGATCCGTAATCTGGTTAGCCTGGCGATACGTCAGGCGCAGGACCCCTCTATCAGACAACTGGGCCGGAGATTGCTCCCCAGTGTGCCCCGAAAATATCAACCCGCGTTCCAGACTAAAAAATTGCGACATCCAGGGGTCACGTAGTACCGACAGACTGGAAGAGAATACGTGAAGCGCCTTGCGCCCAACGCAATCAGACTGCTGAACCAAGGGCCCTGGGCTTGCCCTGCTGCAATAGCGGCATGGTATGATGAGGCATCGGTGAAATGGCACCGACTCTGTCTGATCCAAACTTACAGGCTGCTTGATCATGTGCAATAACCCCATGTATTTGCACGACAAATATTTCCAACCATTCCAATATGTTTTGTTTTTAACCTGCTGCGTGTCACGTACGCGGGTTTTATTATTCATTTATGTTCAATCCATCCCGCGACCAGGTGCGCCAGTTTTTTACCGAGACCTGGAGCAAGCACCAGCAGAAAAAAATCCTGACGCCGCTTGAATCCATGGCCCTGACCTGGATTCTGCAGCATCCCGAGTATCACGACATTCTGGACAATCCCAATGCCGTGCAGGAAGAGTTTTCTGTGGAAAAAGGACAAGTCAACCCGTTCCTGCATTTGTCCATGCATCTGGCGATCAACGAGCAAGTTTCCATTGATCACCCGCCTGGCATCCGGGCGATTTACGAGCAGCTATCGACCCGTACTGACGAACATCACGCCATGCACGAAATTATGGAGTGCCTGGGTCAGGTAATCTGGGAATCGCAACGACTCGGAAAGCCATTGGATACCGATCATTATCTGGAACTGCTGCGTCAGCACTCCACCCGGCACTGATGGCGCTGCGTAGCGGCGCGAGCAAAAGGCGAGCCGGGAAAGAAAAAGTAGTGTGGCGCAGACAATAGCACAATGAAAATGAAAATAACAGAGCAGGAAAGAATCCAGCGGCGCTGAAAAAATAGTGATTTGGAAAAGAAAAAACCAGAAGCCAAGCGTTCTGGTTTTTTCAATTTTATGGCCTGAGGCGGCAACTTCTGCCTGCTGTACTAGACGGGCACAATCACAATCGCTACAGGCATGATCACAAACGGCTTCAAACCGCTTTAATTATTTGCGCTTGTGAGAAAGCGGACCTTTTTGGTCAGACAGCCACGCGGCGATATTGACGATATCAGCAGCACCCAGCTTCTTGATTTCATTCGCCATAATCGGATTCTTGCGAATATTGGCTGAATTAGGGGCATTGCTCACACCACGCTGGTATGCGGTCAGGGCATGAACCAGATAATCGTCATGCTGACCAGCCAGAACGGGATACATGGGAGCAATCGTCTTGTCGCCTGCGGCGCCGTGACAGGCCACGCAGCCGTTTTTCTCAAAGGCGGCCTTGCCGGCAGCAAGATCCGCAGCCTGTGCGGACACCATGCCCGCGAGTGCACATACGGCACCTGACAATAAAATAGAGACGCGTTTCATATCAGTTCCCGGATTATTTTATTTGAGAAAAATAGGCTGCGATATCCAGCATGTCCTGGTCCGACAGGCTTTTGGCGATAGCAACCATGGATGGGAAAGTCCGGGCACCGGATTTATATTCTTTCAATGCCGCAACAATATAGTCCGCATTCTGGCCCGAAATCATGGGAACCCTGTAAACCTCGGGGAAACTGGCCCGGTACTCAGGAATACCATGACAGCCAATGCACATGGAGATTTTACCTTTAGCAGCTTCGATGTCCCCTTTGGGAGCAGCAGCCTGCTGGGCAAATGCCTGACTTGACAGGGCACAGGGAACCACAATGGCGAGCGCAGCAACTAAGCGCTTGAAAGCGGGTAACTTCATATTATGCTCTTTTGTTTGCGAATGTCGATATTGAACGTACCGCGAGACTGGCAGCGGGTCGGATCAGCTTTAAAGCTTCAGATTGTACGACATAATTGATCTAGATTAGGTTAGTATTGGGGATCATACGCTTAAATCATCCCTATTTTGTTGCAGAATTGAAATGAAACCAAGCCAATCTTTACCCGATTCCCGCCGCTTTGCGGGCACTGAACGTTATGTTGCCACCGAAGATCTCAAACTGGCCGTCAACGCCGCCCTCACGCTGCAGCGCCCCCTGCTGATCAAAGGGGAGCCCGGGACAGGTAAAACCATGCTGGCAGAGGAAGTGGCCGAAGCACTGGGGTACCCACTGCTTCAATGGCATGTGAAATCAACAACCAAGGCCCATCAGGGCCTCTATGAATACGATGCCGTATCGCGCCTGCGCGACTCCCAGCTGGGGGACGAACGGGTCCGTGATATCGCAAATTACATTCGCAAAGGTGTCCTTTGGCAGGCTTTCGAGTCTGATACGCCAACTGTGGTGCTGATCGACGAAATCGACAAGGCCGATATCGAATTTCCCAACGATCTGCTGCGTGAACTGGACCAAATGGAGTTTCACGTGTATGAGACCGGCCAGACCATTCGCGCGCGCCATCGTCCCCTGGTCATTATTACGTCCAACAATGAAAAAGAACTGCCCGATGCGTTCCTGCGCCGTTGCTTCTTTCATTACATTCAGTTCCCCGACCGCGATACGCTACGGGAAATCGTGAGAGTGCATTATCCCGACGTCAAGGCCGATATTCTGCGTGCTGCCATGGATCACTTCTTCATGCTGCGTGACGCACCGGGTCTCAAGAAAAAGCCCTCTACGTCCGAATTTCTGGACTGGCTGGCGCTTTTGCTGGCAGAAGACATTGACGCAGCACGCATTGATGCCCACGCGGCCACTGCCGTTCCCGTTATGGCCGGCGCCCTGCTCAAGAACGAACAGGATATCAGTCTGCTTGAACGCCTGTCAGGCCTGGCGCGGCAGACACGTCGCTAAACCCGGCGTCAGCCCTGAGATGACAAGCCCATCATGTTTATCGATTTTTTCTATCACCTGAAAAATCACAAGCTTCCAGTCTCGGTCAAGGAATACCTGACCCTGCTTGAGGTACTGCGCGAGCGTGTGATGCCGCCATCCCTGGATGACTTCTATCATCTGGCACGTCTCACCCTGGTCAAGGACGAAACACTTTTTGACCGCTTCGATCAGGCCTTCGCGCTGTTCGTCAGGAACCTGCCTGCGACCATGCCTGCCGGCCCCGAGATACCATTAGACTGGCTGATCAGCCAGATGAAGAAAAATCTGACTCCCGAAGAAAAGGCCGCGCTCGAAAAGCACGGCTGGGACAAACTGATGGAGATGTTCAAGGAACGCCTCAACGAGCAGAAAGAGCGGCATTCTGGAGGCAGCAAATGGATAGGTACTGGGGGCACCTCTCCTTTTGGTAACAGCGGCTATCATCCTGAAGGGATACGGGTGGGCGGACCCTCGGCAGGCAACCGAACCGCCGTCAAGGTATGGGAAGAACGCCGCTTTCGGGAATATGATGACCAGCAGGAACTGGGGACGCGCAATTTCAAGGTTGCCCTGCGACGCCTGCGTCGTTTTGCCAGGGAAGGCGCAGCTGAAGAACTGGACCTGGACGACACCATACGCAGTACGGCACGCAACGCCGGTTTTCTTGACGTAAAAATGGTGCCTGAAAGACACAATGCGGTCAACGTATTGATGTTGCTGGATGTAGGCGGCAGTATGGACGATCACATTGCCCGTGTCGAAGAACTCTTCTCCGCCTCGCGCAGCGAGTTTCGCAATCTTGAGGTCTGGTATTTCCACAACTGCCCGTACGAACGTTTCTGGCGATATGACACCGGAGGTCGTCGCGTCTACACCGACACATGGGAACTGCTGCGCACCTACAATTCCAACTGGCGCGTCATCATTGTGGGTGATGCCACCATGAGCCCCTATGAAATTGTTCATCCTGGCGGATCAGTCGAACACTACAATAAGGAAGCCGGTGCAGTCTGGCTGGCGCGCATTCTGGACGCCTGGCCCAAGTCGATCTGGCTCAATCCGGAACCGCAGGCCTACTGGCAGTATCGGCAGTCGATTGATGTCATTCGCAATATCATGCAGGATCATATGTATCCTGTGACCATGACTGGCATCGAGGCCGCCATGCGCCAGCTTTCAAAATAGCGCCGCGATGAACGCAGGCTGGGCGTCGAGACAGGCAGACGGAACGGGCAGAACATTGGCTGGCTCAGTTTCCAGGCCGAACAGGAAATATTACGCTTGTAACACCCATTGCCCATGCCGCCTCTGGGCCTTTGAACCCTTTGCCTGTGGCAGACCAGCAACTTTACAACCGCTATGTGCGGTGCGCGCTATCTAATCTATGCCCAGAATGACGGAATCCGGATCAATATGAATCCACACCTCATCCCCTTTTTGCAGGGGTGCTGTGAGGTCTGAAGCTGCGACCGTAACCAGATGCACGGTGGGCGCAATCTGCACCTCCAGTTCCAGTTGCTCCCTGTTTCGATGGGTGTGGCAGATCTTTCCGCGAAACAAATTGGTCTGAGCCTGGTTTTCCCTGGAGAAGCGGACAGCGGGGGCCTTGATCAGCAAATACACCGCCATATTCTTTTTCAGCCCCAGGGCAAGGGTACTGGCATGGGTGATATTGATACTTACCTGCAGCGTCTCATGCAGTCTGACCTGAATTTCATCCCGGATCCCACCGCGTCGAATAGTCGCCACGGTTCCGTGAAGATGATTGCGGGCGCTGGTCTTGCGAAGGGGCAAAGGCCGGTTTGATAGGGCGCTGACCGAATCCAGTTCGATTTCAGGTTCGGCGGCATGGTCCTGTTCGCGACGCAACTGTTGATAATACTGTAACAACGCCTGTCCTTTTTCACTCAGCATGGTTCTGCCGCCCCCGCGCCCACCCTTGGCAGGAATGATGACAGCCTGGCCAAGGCGCGTTTGCAGATTTCGCAACCTGTCCCAGGCAGTTTTGTAGGTTACCCCGGCGGCGCGGGCCGCGGCGGTGATAGAACCTTCGCAATGTACATGTCCCAGCAGTTGCAGATCCCGTTCATCTGCTAGGTCCTGTTCCTGCAAACCAAAACCGATAGCAGTGTGAACGTTCAGTCGCGGCGCTGAGCCGCTGGTCGGATTGACAGAGGAAGTCGTCGCAGTCCGTGACTTGCGCCCGCTACTGCCCGCGTTAGCAGCCCGCTTGTTCATGCGGCCTCCCACTCTCGAATACTGCCATTGTGCACATGGAGCACCAGATCGCCGAAGGCTTTTACATCGGCAGGGTCGTGTGTGACCAGAATCAGCGGGAATTGCAGTTGCGATTGCAGCTCGCTGATCTCCTGTCGCAGATGTTCGCGCAGGCTGGTATCAAGCGCAGAGAACGGCTCATCGAGCAACAGCAGACGCGGATGACTTGCCAGCGCACGGGCAAGCGCAACCCGTTGCTTCTGCCCGCCGGAAAGCTGGTCAGGATAACGATCTGCATGCGTACTCATGTGCATTTTATTCAGCCAGTAGTCGGTTTCCTCAATCCACGCATGGCGGGCGGGATTGAATAACCCACGACTCAGACTGAAGGCAACGTTCTGCCTGACCGTCAGATGCGGAAACAGCGCATAATCCTGGAACAGATAGGAAATCTGACGCTCACGCGGGGATTTGCTGACACCTGTGGAGGAATCGAAGAGCACCTCGTTATTAAGGGCAATTCGTCCGCTGTCGGGAGCCACCAGTCCGGCAATCGCGCGCAGGGTCATGCTTTTACCCGCACCTGACGGACCCTGAATCACAATCCGCCGCAAATTCGCCGAGAAAGCCACCTCCAGCGTGAAGCCATGGCGCTGGCGTTGCAGTTTTTTGCAGATAGAGACATCAAGCTGAAAATTCGTCATCAATACACTTTTAAGGCAAGCTGTCACCTGTGACAGTTCACCGGTAGCATGCTGTCCATAATATGACACCCGTAGTATGACACTCTTAATAACACGTCCATAATAGAGCAACCTTGATACTATAAAAATACAAGACGCTTCAGGTTTCGAGGCGGCGCGGAGCCAGATATCGGGCAGAAAACAGGATAATGATACACACAATCGAAATGACCACCACGATGAAATTGGCCTGTGCCTCGGCTCCGGCCTGCACCGCTTCGTAAACCGCAATTGAAAGCGTCTGGGTCTTACCCGGTATATTGCCTGCAATCATCAGCGTGGCGCCGAACTCGCCCAGCGCCCTTGCAAATGCCAGCAGCAGCCCGGCAAGAATGCCACGCCATGCCAGGGGCAATGTGACTCGGATGAACAGCGCAAACTCGGTAAGACCTAGCACGCGCGCGGCGTCTTCGTAATTGCGATCTATGCCCTCGAACGCCGCTCGCGCCGGCTTGAAAACCAGCGGGAACGACACCACTGCCGCGGCGACAACCGCTCCCTGCCAGGTGAAAATGAGCTGAACCCCGAACCATCTGTCCAGATACTGGCCCAGCCAGCCGTAGCGCCCAAGCAGCACAATCAAATAATAGCCGAGAATCGTCGGCGGCAACACCATAGGAAGCGTCAGAATCGTGTCAAGCAGATCCCTGCCCGGAAAAGAGCGCCGAGCCAGTAGCCACCCGGTACCAATACCAAGTACAAGGTTGATAAGGATTGCAAAACCGGCAACCTTCAGGGAAATCAGTAGCGGGATCCAGACGGGCTCCATGAACTATCAGGGCTTTTTGAATCCGGCCTTCGCGAAGATGGCTTGTGCATCATCCGAGTCCAGAAACGCAACAAAGGAACGGGCCTCGTCGACACTGGCAGCATTTTTGATGACAGCAACCGGATAACTGACCACGGTATCGATAGGCAACGACTGCACGACCTTGACTTTATCGCTGCGTACTGCTGCATCTGTCGCATAGACAAAGCCAGCCTGGACTTCACCCCGCGCGACATAGTCAAGTACCTGGCGCACGTTCTCGGCGAAGATGAATTTGGGCGTCAGTTTTTCCCACTGACCACTTTTTTCCAGTCCTTCCTTGGTATAGCGACCAACCGGAACACTGGCTACATTACCCACCGCGATTTTGCCCACTGCGTCAGATTCCAGGCCGCTCAAATCTTTCACTTCATCGTCGCCAGAGGCCGGGGCAACGAGTACCACTTCATTACGAACAAAATCTTTGCGTGTTGCTTCATCGATCAGACCACCTTTGACTGCATCGTTCATTGTTTTCTGATCAGCCGACGCAAACACATCTACCGGTGCACCTTGGCGAATTTGCTGCAACAGCGCACCTGAAGCCGCGAAATTATATTGAATAGTCGTATCAGGGTGTTTTTTGTTGTAGGCTGTCGCCACATCCTTGAAAACATTGGTCAGGCTGGCAGCAGCCGACACCGTCAGCGTACCTGCGTGAGCGGCAACAGTTGCGACAGAAAAACCAAGGCTGACGGCCAGCGCGAGCGCGCGCCTGCGAATAGAGTGTTGTTTCATGACTTCCTGCGTATAAATAGCGTTTAGACGGCAATGATAGTGAGACGACACCGGGCAGTCGCGCCTGAATATTTTCCCAGGCTGCCGCATCCGATATATAGTTAATTATATATCGAATTTTCACTAGGTCCACTTTTGCCACCCTCGGTGCTCAACTTGACCTCGTTCAGGTATTGAAACCGCAGACGAATCATTCGACTGGCTTAGTATTCCAATCAGACCACCACCCATGCGGCGCGAGCAACGGGTCACCGTCGGTGATCGATGGCGTGTCGCGGGGCCAGGTTCGCCTTCATCCGTTATGTCATCAGAAAAAGTGCAATGCAGGGAGTCACACGCCCTGGCCCGCTTGGGGCTTGCGCGACACGAAAGCTTATTTCTGATTCGAGCTAACGATCTGTACGGCCTCTGCCCATTTCCTGGCAACCTGCCTTGCCGTTGCGCAGGTGGCGTCGTGAGTCGCAACGCGAACTGCGCGCTCCAGCAACTGGATATCGGCTTCGTGCTGCCGCGCAACATGCGGATCTTCGAAGAAAATTACCCGTTGGCACTTCCTGTCAAGCACCAAATCGGCAATCTGCGCATCTCCTCCCAGCGGCCCGCTCAGGTAGCGATCCACCCAGGGCTTGTCTGTCGGCCAGCCCTTGGACCAGGCCAGTTCGTTAAGCAGACCCCCGGTCGTTCCTGTCGCAACGCGGCGCTGAAACAGGGAAAGCGTATCGAAGTACTGGGACGCAAACGCCACCATATCGGCCTTGAGCGCATCATGCGAAATCAGCGCAAGCGTCTGCTGGCGGATCACATCAGCAGACAGACAATCGGACAAGGGAGGCAGCCCTTCGTGCACCCGTTCGACCTCAATCCATTCGATGGCGCCTGCCACAGTTGAAATAAACGGCTTACCGTGAGTAATGCACTGACGCTTCAGTGCCAATGCTTCGGGAAATATTGATGAGGGGTCCACGGGATCGATAATATAGATCGCCCCATCAAGCGTGATGGGCGTTTCCTCGTGAATGGTCACACGCGACACGAGCTTCATCAGCCCCCCTTCCCGTCCGTAAGGATAGCGGATATTTTTCTTGTATCCCGACAGGAATCCTTCACGCTGGATCGCATCGTAAGTGCGCCCGACCGTATGCAGTTCAATCCCCAGATCCCGAATGGTTTCGGATGACGCCTTGAGCCAGGTGAACAGACCTGCATCGGGCGTTTCGTGGTGCAGACGGTTGGCAGCGAGTGCAAAGCGAAGGTTGCTGGTGGATGACATATGACATACTCCCCGGGTTTAACATATCGAACGTGATACGAGCGCGCAAAAAAAATGCACGCTGTGATACGTGCATTCTAAATAGAACGGGATGCCTGGACAGGCATGTTTCAGCAATCAGCTGAAAAAATCTTTGACTCTGTCGGTCCAGGACTTATTCTTTGGGGAATGGCGGTCCCCCCCATCGTTGAGCGATGTTTCAAACTGCCGTAACAGCGCTTTCTGTTCATCGCTAAGACGAATGGGCGTTTCCACCACAACGTGGCAATACAGATCGCCGGGATAGGAAGAGCGTACGCCCTTGATACCCTTGCCACGAAGCCGGAATACCTTGCCTGTCTGCGTTCCTTCGGGAACGGTGATTTCGCCTTTACCGCCCAGAGTGGGAACAGCCAGATCGCCACCCAGCGTCGCAGTCACAAATGGCAGCGGGACTTCACAATGCAGATCGTCGCCATCACGTTTGAAAATACTGTGTTCCTTGATGGCAATCTCAACATACAGATCGCCTGCGGGACCACCGTTGACACCCGGTTCGCCGTTCCCGCCAGAGCGGATACGCATACCGTCATCAATACCAGCAGGAATCTTGACCTGAAGGGTTTTATTCTTGCGCTTGCGCCCTACGCCATCGCAGGCTGTGCAGGGATCCTTGATTTCCTTACCCGTTCCGTGGCAGGTCGGGCAGGTTTGCTGAACGCTGAAAAAGCCCTGCTGCATACGAACCGCACCTGCACCATGGCAGGTATGGCAGGTTGTGGGTTCGGTACCTGGTTTCGCTCCCGAGCCGTGGCAAACATCGCAGTTTTCCCAGCTAGGGACGCGAATCTCTGTTTCCATGCCCTTGGCGGCCTGTTCAAGCGTGATATCCAGCCGGTAGCGCAGGTCGGCCCCACGAAATACCTGGGGACCACCGCCACGGCGACCACCGCCACCACCGAAAATATCTCCGAAAATATCACCAAAAACATCTCCGAAACCAGCACCGCCGGCACCACCCATCCCTGCATTGGGATCAACACCCGCATGTCCGTAGCGGTCATAGGCATCCCGCTTTTGCGGATCGGACAGCATTTCGTAGGCTTCCTTGGCTTCCTTGAATTTTTCTTCTGCCTCGTGACTGTCCGGATTGCGATCGGGGTGGTACTTCATGGCGAGTTTGCGATACGCCTTCTTGATGTCCTCATCCGAAGCGTTTTTGGCCAGACCCAGGGCTTCGTAGTAATCACGTTTTGCCATCGTTATACGCCTTTAGATTTCTTCTCTAATATAAAAAACAATACCCGGCCCTGTCATTTTCAGACCGGCCGGGTTTTTGAATCAGACAAACTGCATTACTTGTCGTCGCGTTTCACTTCTTTGAAGTCAGCATCAACGACGTTGTCGTCTGCTGGCTGGGCCTGTTCGGCGCCAGGGGCACCCTGAGCTTCGGCCTGAGCCTGCATGTCTGCATACATCTTCTCACCCAGTTTCTGGGATGCAGTTGTCAACGCTTCAACTTTGGCATCGATCGCAGCTTTGTCACCATCTTTGAGCACCTCTTCGAGCTCTTTGATAGCAGCTTCGATCGCTTCCTTGTCGGCGGCTTCCAGCTTATCGCCATACTCGGTCAGCGACTTGCGTGTTGAGTGAACCAGTGCGTCGGCCTGATTACGCGTTTGCGCCAGTTCGGCAACACGGTGGTCTTCGTCCGCATGCGCTTCTGCATCCTTGACCATGCGCTGGATCTCGTCTTCGGACAGACCGGAGTTGGCCTTGATCGTGATTTTGTTTTCCTTGCCGGTGCCTTTGTCTTTTGCAGAAACGTGCAAAATACCGTTGGCATCGATGTCAAACGTGACCTCGATCTGTGGCAGGCCACGTGCAGCGGGTGGAATGCCCTCAAGATTAAATTCACCCAATGCTTTGTTACCGGCAGCCACTTCACGCTCACCCTGGAAGACCTTGATGGTCACAGCAGGCTGGTTGTCTTCTGCGGTTGAGAAGGTCTGCGTAAACCGTGTTGGAATCGTGGTGTTTTTCTGAATCATTTTGGTCATCACACCGCCAAGGGTTTCAATACCCAGTGACAGAGGTGTGACGTCCAGCAACAGCACGTCCTTACGGTCTCCGGACAATACGGAGCCCTGAATGGCAGCACCGGCAGCCACGGCTTCGTCAGGGTTCACATCCTTGCGGGGATCCTTGCCGAAGAACTCTTTGACTTTCTCCTGCACTTTTGGCATACGGGTCATACCACCGACCAGAATCACATCGTCAATATCGGAGACTTTGACACCTGCATCGGTCACCGCTGTGCGGCACGGTGCGATGGTGCGTTCGATCAGATCTTCGACCAGTGCTTCCAGTTTGGCACGGGTAATTTTCAGGTTCAGATGTTTTGGACCAGAAGCGTCGGCCGTAATATAGGGCAGGTTCACTTCAGTCTGCGCCGCAGAAGAGAGTTCGATTTTGGCTTTCTCGGCGGCTTCTTTCAGGCGTTGCAGTGCCAGGACATCTTTGCCCAGATCCACGCCCTGCTCTTTCTTGAACTCGGCGATGATGTAGTCAATAATGCGCTGGTCGAAGTCTTCACCACCCAGGAAGGTATCACCATTGGTTGAGAGCACTTCAAACTGTTTCTCCCCGTCAACATCGGCAATCTCGATGATGGAGACGTCAAACGTACCGCCGCCCAGGTCATAGACGGCAATCTTGCGATCGCCCTTCTCGGTTTTGTCCAGGCCAAAAGCCAGTGCGGCAGCCGTTGGTTCGTTGATGATGCGCTTGACGTCCAGACCGGCAATGCGTCCGGCGTCTTTGGTTGCCTGGCGCTGGCTGTCATTGAAGTAGGCAGGCACAGTGATAACGGCTTCGGTAACTTCTTCACCCAGATAGTCTTCAGCCGTTTTTTTCATTTTGCGCAGCACTTCGGCAGAAACCTGGGGAGGCGCCATTTTCTTGCCACGTGCCTCGACCCATGCATCGCCATTGTCAGCCTTGACAATGCTGTACGGCATCAGATCAATGTCTTTCTGCACGGCTTTTTCTTCAAATTTGCGGCCGATCAGACGTTTTACTGCATAAAGCGTATTTTTTGGATTGGTGACCGCCTGGCGTTTGGCAGGGGCGCCAACCAGGGTTTCGCCATCTTCCATATAGGCAATAATCGAAGGCGTTGTGCGTGTGCCCTCGGCATTTTCCAGAATTTTGACCTTGTCGCCTTCCAGAACGGATACACAGCTGTTGGTGGTACCCAAGTCAATACCAATGATTTTTCCCATTTGAGTCTACCTTATTTTCAAAAATTCAAAATTATTGAACCCTGGTCTGAACATGACTGCGACACAGGATCTTGCGTTGTCTAGTACGTGGGGCTGTCCGGTTTCTATTTCAAGAGAAAAAATTGCATTTTTCGTGATTTTTTTGCGCTTCTGGCACGTTTTTTGATCAAAAACGGCTGAATCGACGGAAAAAGACCGAATTCGGACAGTACAGGGCCGGCGGACACGCGTCTGCCGGCCTAAGCCTTATTCCTGGCCAGAGGAAACAGTTACCAGTGCGGGTCGCAACACGCGATCGGCGATGGTATACCCTTTCTGCAGGGTACTGGCGACGGTACCGGCAGGCACTTGCGCCGGGATGGTAGAGATGGCCTGATGTACGTGGGGATCGAATTTGTCCCCGGCTGCAGGTGCGACTTCCTTCAGATTGTTGCGCTCAAACGCCGAAGTCAATTGCCGCAGTGTGGTCTCCAGCCCTTCCCGGAAGGACTCAACAGATTGATTTTCGAGTGCCAGCGCAGCTTCCAGGCTGTCCCTGACCGGAACCAGGCTTTCGGCAAAGGATTCGGTGCCAAACTTGCGGGCCTTGGAAACGTCTTCCTGAGCGCGACGGCGAACGTTTTCCATTTCGGCATGGGCACGCAGCAATTGATCATGATACTGGCTGACTTTGGCTTCCAGCTCCGTATACTTGGCTTCCAGGTCCTCGGTCGGAACGGCGACGCCTTCCGCTTCAGCCTGTTCGGTATCGGTCACCTCTGCCTGCGCATTCTGCTGATTTTCTTCGTTTTCTGCCTGGGGGGCCGATTGTTTTGTGGGATCAAATTCCTGTGTCATTTCTGCTCCTGCGTCTAATCAATATCGTTACGCCCAACATGGGGGCGGCCTGGATAAATTCAAGGGAATGGGCGCCCGCGCTCGCAGGCAGTCCCATTAAAAGTCATATTCGAGCGCCACTTCCTGCCCGATCTTCAGCTCGTGGGTGACATCGTCCGTCAGAACCGCATTCACTCCAAAAAGCACGCCCAGCTCGGCGCTGCGGGTTTTCATCAAGGTCAGGCCGGGCTCATCAGCCACGGCGGCTGTCTCGGGATTGACGTTGGGGATCGGGCACCGCGGACATGGCTTGACCATGGCAAAATGCAGTTCGCCTGCGGTCATTCCGAAAACATAATCTTCTTCATATTCCGGCAGGCCCTCAAGAACGATATTGGGCCGAAAGCGGATCATTTCTACGGCTGCCACGTTTTTTTCGTCCAGCGTTGCATTCAGTGAATCCAGCGAGGCCTGGCTGGTAATCAGAAATGGAAAACCATCAGCAAACCCGAAAGTCTGATCCAGGGTATTTAGCGGCTTCCAGTCCCGATGGCGCAATTGCCAGCTCTCGGGAAACTCTGAAACAACGCGGCGCTGCGATTGAGGATGAAGGCGCAACAGATGGCAAGGCTGGCCCAGTACCTCACTGAACCACTGATCGGCTTTTTCGCTCACGGGTGACCCCAGTGGACTTCCTGACCAGACCTGTACAGGAACAGGCTTTTCCTGCGAGTCAGGAGCAGCCAGAGAAACCGTGAGGGGGGACACGCCCGGGGCGTTCAGCACCATTTGCTCAAGCTCCGGCTGCAACATCGGCTTGACCAGTACCATGCGCGGAACGGTACGCTGCGTTATCATCCGGCCAGCCGCATCCACCAGAATGAACTGCCGATCCCATTTCACACCGGCGGCGCTGATGGACGCACTGTCCAGGGCAATGCCGGCACACGACTTCACGGGATAAACATAAAGGGCACGAATGATAACTGCCATGATGGTTCTCTGACTTGATGAAGGTAAGGAATAATTTATTCTGTCGTTCCGGTGTGGGGCCAGTCGGCGATATGCTGACGCACCAGCCCTGCCACGGCGTTGATCCAGTCCGGTTGATCGTTCAGGCAGGGGATATAACGGAACTGCTCGCCTCCGGCCTGACTGAAAGCTTGTGCGCATTCGATGCGAATTTCTTCCAGCGTTTCCAGGCAATCGGCGACGAAGCCAGGGCACAGAACGTCTACGTGACGGACGTTGTCGCCCGGATACGCCTGCAGAACCGACAGTGTGGAAGGGCCTAGCCATTCGGCTCGGCCGAAGCGGCTCTGAAAGCCAATATCGATAGGCACACCTTCTGCTGCCAGCGCCGCCTGCAGCGATTCTGCCGTTGCCATGCAGTCGCTCAGATACGGATCTCCCTGATCAACCGAGCGCTTGGGCAGCCCATGGAAACTCAGCAGCAGCTGCTGCGGTTTGCCGTGCTCGCGCCAATAGTCACGCACGTTTTGCGCCAGCGTATTCACATACCCCGGCAGGCGATGAAATCGCTTGACGAAGCGGAACTCAGGCATATCCCGGGCATCGCGATACAGCGCCAGGGTCCGTTCAAAAATGGTTGCGGTGGTGCTGGTGGAGAATTGGGGGTATAGCGGAAAAATCAGAATTCGCTCGCAACCGGCCTCGCGCAACTGCTCGAACGCCTGCTGCATGGATGGCTCGCCATAACGCATTGCAAGTACAACGGTGGCCGGTACCTGTTCACGATCCAGCTGCGCCTGCACACCCTGCGCCAGACGCTTGCCGTAAACCAGCAAGGGGGAGCCCTCTTCCATCCAGATCTCGCGATACTTGGGCACCAGCTTTGCAGGTCGCTGCGGCAGCACGGCAAGATTGAGAACGGGCTTCCAGATCACGGGAGGGATTTCGACAACACGCGGATCAGACAGAAATTCCGCCAGATAGGCACGAATGGCCCCCACATCAGGGCTGGCCGGGGTGCCAAGGTTGATCAGTACGACTCCTGTATTCATGCGCAGGCTTCTCAAATGCAATGTCAATACAGAATTGTACCCGGATTGCACCCCTCCCGCAGTCTGACAATCCTGTATCTGGGACAATTCAGAGGCCGTGATCCCCTGTTTTGCCGGCGGGCAATGCGCTGTCGCACCACACGTCGTGAGCGAGATGATTTACTGGTGACTGAGGGCGTTCGACAACAACCGGGCTGTGAGGTCCACGATGGGAATCACCCGGTTGTATGACATGCGGCTGGGGCCGATAACACCAAGGGTGCCAACGATTTTCCCATCCACCCCGTAAGGGGCCGTAATGACAGAGACATCCTCCATGGGAACCAGGCTGGAATCGCCGCCAATGTATATTTTGACACCCTGCGATCTGTCGGTCACGTCCAGCAGTTGCATCAGATCCGTCTTCTGTTCGAACAGCGAAAACATCTTGCGCAGACGGTCCATATCGGAGGCGAAGTCTTTGATTTCCAGTAAACGCCGCTCGCCCGAAATCACCACGGATGATTCATGATCGTCGTCATTTCCGGCATCGACAGCAGCCTGCATCAGTGAGGAGATTTCTTCCTTGAGCTGGTTCAGTTCATTACCCAGCTGTTCGCGCACCTGTTCGAAGGATTTGCCGGCGAAATTGTGATTGAAATAGTTACCGGCCTCGATCAGCTGGGCTTCGGTATAGTCGTGTACGGGGGACAGGATACGGTTCTGTACGTCACCGTCCGGCGTAACAATAATAAGCAGGATACGTCGCTGCGACAATCTGATGAACTCGATCTGCCGAAACACCTGGGATCGCTTGGGCGTAAGGACCACGCCAGCGAACTGCGTGAGATTGGACACCAGCGAGGCCGCCACACTCAACGCCTTGCTGGGCGCAGTATTGGAAAACGCGTCGTGCAGGCCGGAGGGCTGCTCGATGTCATAGGGTTTGATCACAAGCAGATTATCGACAAACAGCCGGTACCCCTGGGGCGTGGGAATACGCCCGGCCGACGTGTGCGGACTGTGAATCAGACCAAGATCTTCCAGATCGGCCATCACATTGCGGATTGTTGCCGGAGACAGTTCAAACAGCTTTGACAGCGTTCTGGACCCGACCGGCTGTCCATCATCAATATATCGCTCGATCAGAGCTTTTAGTAGTGCGTTTGCGCGATCATCCATGGTGAGTCTGTAATGGTTTGTACCAAGGGATATTTTACGGACACCTTAATTGTTCAACCTGTAGTCATTGTAGAATAACGTATTATGACAAATGCCGTAGGTTTCATTTCCGGTACTTGTTCCATCTTCATTGTCGTTTCGTTTATTGTATATGGTTTCACTATGCATTTTTCAACCATAGCGCTGGTCGGCAGATATCACGACTCCGGTCTTGATGCGCCGCTGCGCGCCCTGGCGCGCGTACTTAGCAGTGCCGGCCGACAGGTCCTGGTTGAAAAGGAAACATCGGAAAATACGGGCGTAACCGAGTATCCCACGGCGACAACCGCCGAAATCGGCACGCAGGCGGACCTTGTCATTGTTATGGGGGGCGATGGTACCATGCTGGGCGTGGGCCGCAAACTGGCTCAATATGATGTGCCCATGCTTGGAATCAACCACGGACGCCTGGGTTTCATCACAGATATTCCC
The DNA here is from genome assembly GCA_023389155.1 of Pseudomonadota bacterium. Classification (GTDB taxonomy): domain Bacteria; phylum Pseudomonadota; class Gammaproteobacteria; order Burkholderiales; family Burkholderiaceae_B; genus Advenella. The sequence continues at coordinate 3,057 of JAEWEV010000030.1, read as the reverse complement.
GTACAAAATGCGCAGGAAGCCATCGAATCGGTTCTTGACGGCCAGTTCGATATCGAGCATCGCTCCCTGCTGCAGGCCTCTGTGGTACGCGACGAACAGACACTTACCTGTGCGCTGGCACTCAACGACGTCGTGCTAAACCGCGCCAGTCGCGGGGGCATGATCGAAATCTGCGTGGAATACAACGAGACACTGATGTACCGGCAGCGCGCCGATGGCCTGATTGTGGCCACGCCCACCGGTTCCACGGCCTATTCGCTCAGCGCCAGCGGACCCATCCTGCATCCTGCGGTCAACGCGTTCCTGCTCGTTCCGGTTGCGCCCCAAACCCTGTCGAACCGGCCGATTGCCGTTCCTGATACCGGCACCCTGTCCCTGACGCTGACGGAAGTGGGTCGGGTCGAAACCGGCGCCAGCGTGCATTTTGACATGCAGACCTGGTCTGACCTGCAACTTGGTGACAAAATTGTCGTTACCAAGGCCGACCATCAGATCCGCTTTCTGCATCCCAAAGGTTACAGTTTCTTTTCGACCCTGCGCCAGAAGCTGCACTGGAATATCATGCCCGAGTCCAATTAGCAGCGCTGCCTGACGTCATCGGCTCTTCCTGGATCCGGCAATCCCATTCATCACAGAAGTACGAATACATGCTCCGTTCCCTGCATATCCGTGATTTTGTCATCGTTGAACAAACCGAATTGCACTTTGACGCCGGCTTCTCTGTCTTCACCGGAGAAACCGGCGCCGGCAAATCCATTCTTATCGACGCCCTGGCACTCACGCTGGGCGCGCGTGGAGACAGCGGCGCTATCCGCGAAGGTGCAGCCAAAGCCGACATCAGTGCGATTTTCGATGTGCCGGCCTCTCTGCATCCCCTGCTTGCGGAACTGGAGCTGGACGACGACGAACTGGTGCTGCGACGTGTCATTGACCGTAGTGGAAAGTCCAGGGCGTTCATCAATGGTGTACCTGGCACCTTAGGCCAGCTCAAAACCTTCGGCTCACATCTGCTGGATATCCACGGCCAGCACGCGCATCAGAAACTGCTGCAGCGACATGAACAACGTATTCTGCTTGATGCGCATGGCCGGCACGAGACACTGGCTGCGCAGGTCAGCGCCCACTGGAAGGACTGGCAGCAGGCGCAGCAGAAGCTTGAGCATGCACGTAACAACCAGCGCGAGGTGCAGGCTGAACAGGAACGCCTGGAATGGCAGCTGAACGAGATCAGCCGGCTCAATCCCGGCAAGGATGAATGGGCCACCATCAACGCCGACTACAACCGCCTGGCTAATGCCTCTGCGTTGCTGGAAGGTGCGGCCAGCACACTGAATCTTCTGGACGGTGAAGACGCCTCTACGCTGGCGATGCTCAACGCTGCCATGCACCGCATTGAGCCGCTTCTGCGCAATGACCCGGCCTTACAGGGCGTCTGCGAAGCCCTGGAATCGGCCCGGATTGCCGTTGCCGAAGCCGCTTCCGATCTTGGCAGTTATCTGGATAAGGCCGACCTGGACCCGGCGCGCCTGGCGGAGACGGAAGAACGTATGAGCGCAATGTTCAACACAGCGCGCAAATTCCGGCTGGAGCCGGAAAACCTGTATGATCGCCAGCAGGAGCTGACAGAAGCGCTACAGGCGCTGAGCAATGCATCCGATCTGGCTGGACTTGAGCAGGAAGCGACAAAGCTCGAAGCCGCTTATCGCGAAGTCGCAGAAAAACTTACGACAGCACGCAAAGCCACGGCGCAGACCCTTTCGCAGGCGGTCAGCAAAGCCTTGCAGACGCTGGCCATGAAAGGCAGCACATTCGAGATTACCGTAAGGCCCGCAGAGCCGGCGGCATCAGGCATGGACAATGTGCAATTCAATGTTGCCGCCCATGCCGGCAGTGAACCGCGGCCTCTGGCAAAGGTTGCTTCGGGTGGTGAACTGGCGCGAATTTCACTGGCCCTGTCGGTCATGGCCAACCAGGCACACCAGGTTCCTACACTGATTTATGACGAAGTCGACACTGGTATCGGTGGCGCTGTCGCCGAAGTCGTTGGCAAACTGTTGCGTGATCTGGGTCGTCAACACCAGGTGCTTTGCGTCACTCACCTGCCCCAGGTGGCCGCCTGCGCTCACCATCATTTCGAAGTCCAGAAAAAACAGGGCAAACACGAAACCGTGTCGCGTATTGATCTGCTTGACGAAAAGGCACGCGTGGAGGAAATCGCCCGCATGCTGGGGGGCGTCAAAATCACGGCAACCACGCGCGAGCACGCGCGCGAAATGCTGACCCACGCGGATTGACGAACAATGCCCGGGTAAAAATACCCGGGTTATTCCTGGATGGAAGATTGAAGACCTGAGGGTGTCCGCCAAAATCGTTCGGGCCGCAATTTGCGACCCGAATCTAGCCTAGCGACGATGTTTACTTTCGCAATCGCTGCAAATGCCATAGAGCACCATGGCATGGCTTTCTAGCAGAAAGTTATTGTCTTTGGCCACTTTTGACTGACGCCTCTCGATTTCCGGATCAGAAAACTCAACCACTTTGCCGCAGACTGAACATACCAGGTGATCGTGATGAGCACCATCATCCAGCTCGTACACAGCCTTCCCATTGTCAAACTGGCTTCTGGACAGTATGCCCGCCTGTTCGAACTGAGTAAGCACACGATAAACGGTGGCAAGACCGATATCGACATTTTCGGAAATGAGCAGGCGATAAACATCCTCTGCGCTCAAGTGACGGATTTCTGCCTTGCGGAAGATATCCAGGATCTTAAGCCTCGGAAAAGTGGCTTTGAGACCCATGCTTTTCAATTCACTGGGATCATGTAATTCGTTCAAGGCTCGCTCGCTGATAAATAGGAGGTGGATAAGATAATGCGGAAAACACGCTTCCGACTAATTTTTGAGATTACCTGGCTAAACAATCCTATTGATTGCCCAGAACTATTATCATAACGCTTTTACGAGTCCAAATACAGGAACGTCGCCAAGTCATGAACCAAACTCGCCTTTTCCCCCGTATCCGGTATGGTCTGGTCGCATCCCTTACAGCACTTGC
>JAEWEV010000022.1 GCA_023389155.1 Pseudomonadota bacterium | reverse complement strand
CGTGGTTCGATAACCTGGGTCTGCCTCGCCTCTCATAACCTCAACTTCTCGAACCGCCCGGTGCGGACCCGCATGCCGGGTGGTGTGGCAGGGGTGCGGCTCAGAAGAGCTACCCCCTATGCCGATTGCATATTTCCTGTGAATGCTGCATTAAAACATTCGCAGGGTACGTGGAATAACCTTGCTATGCCGGCAGCCGACAAAGTCTTCCCATCGGAAAGCAAACAAAGCTATCCCTCGGAGGCAGAAGCCGAACTTCTTTTTGGTGCAACATTTCTGTTCATCATGTCCGATGTCAATGATAATCCGGTATCAGGATAGATGGTGGCAGACGCTGTCGCTATGGGCGGGGCGTGATGACACCGGGTGTCATCGACAATGACTGATAATTACATTTGTGTTAATTCGATTTATTGAATAAGAATATGAAAATAATGAATGATTTTTGCGCTGTCGATCCTTGATGCACTCATGGAGTCGGTGCTATATTACTTCGAAACAGCAGGGTCTGCACCTCGCCTAAGTGCAGCGCAATATCGCAGGCGGCCGGATATGCTATCCGGTAGAGCGAGCCCGCGTTCCGTCGTCAACTGCATCACGTTGAACAGGAGAAAAACTGTGGCGGCTTTGAATAAACCTCAACGTATCACAACCCGAATAGTGAACCGCTCTTTCGATTTTGAACGTGCGTCTCTGGCGCTGTTCAGGCAGTTGAAGCTTTCGTCGACGCAGTCGGTCAGGGGAAACCCGACAAGTGAGTGGAAGGACCCGCCGCGCTTGCGGTGGTAAGCCTGATTGCGGGCACAGCCCGGAGTGCTCTGCCTCATAAAAGTTCCTGACCAGCAGTCATGATTCCGGCTCGTGCTTCGGTTTCACAAAATGGAATGCGCATTATGATATTCTTTCCGATTCAGGGAAGAACCAACTGGCGCCTACGGAACCGAACCATGCAGATCGAGCTAAGACCATTTCATATCAATGACACGGAGCAGACCGTAGCATTGTGGCAGGCTTGTGGGTTGACCCGGCCGTGGAATGACCCCTACAGGGATATCCAGCGAAAATGGGATGAAGAACCATCGCTATTTATTGTCGCTGACCAGGGTGGGCAGATTGTGGGTTCCGTTATGGCGGGTTACGATGGGCATCGGGGATGGATTTATTATCTTGCCGTCACGCCGCAGTTGCAGTCACAGGGAATCGGGAAAAGGCTGGCACTTGTGGCAGAAGAAAAACTGCTCGCTTTAGGTTGCCCTAAGATCCAGTTGATGATTCGCCGGGACAATAACGAGGTTGATGCCTTCTATAAGAGCCTGGGTTATGAACCGTCTGATGTGCTGGTACTTGGCAAGCGTCTGATCCAGGATCAGTGATCAGAGGGGTCTGCCGGACATTTCCACAAGTCCGGCATCAACGTTTCTGCGGCTTAGTCGCGGACAGTGACCGTCTGGGGAACGATGTCTGCATCGTCGTCCGTCAGGGCTTCATCTTCACCGTTTTTAAACCGCTGGAACAGCGTTGCAATGAGGGGTCCGGTAATGTTGTGCCAGACGCTGAAAATCGCGCTCGGAACCGCGGCCGCCGGAGAAAAGTGAGCTGTTGCCAGCGCTGCACCGAGGCCAGAGTTCTGCATACCAATCTCTATAGAAAGCGTTTTGCGCTGAGCAACGTTCAGACCCGTGAGTTTTGCCAGCCAGTAGCCCAGTAGCAGCCCAAGTCCGTTGTGCAGCATGACCACGGCGAAAATTTCCAGTCCGCTGGTGGCAATTTTTTGCTGATTACCCGCAACCACTGCTGCGACGATAGCAACAATGGCAACGACCGAAACCAGTGGCAGCACTGCGACGCCGGCCTGGACTTTTTCCTTGAGCAACATTTGAGCGATCAGGCCCAGGGCAATGGGTAGAATCACGACCTGCACGATAGACCAGAACATGGCCGCAGCACTGACATCCAGCCACTGGCTTGCCATCAGGTAGATCAGAGCAGGGGTAACAAGGGGTGCCAGCAGCGTGGTCACCGAGGTAATGGCGACCGACAGGGCAACATCGCCGCGTGCAAGGAAGGTCATGACGTTCGAAGCGGTGCCGCCGGGGCAGCAACCCACCAGAATAACACCCACCGCCACTTCAGGACTCAGGTTCAGTCCTGTGGCGAGCAGCCAGGCCAGGCCTGGCATGATGACGAACTGGCCCAGGACACCAATGGCAACCGTCCCAGGACGTTTGAATACCTCTGCAAAGTCCTTTTTGGAGATGGTCAGGCCCATGCCAAACATGATAATACCGAGCAGCGGTACGATATATTTTCCCAGCCAGGCGTAGCTGCCGGGATTGAAAAACGCCAGTATTGCAAAGAGCAATACCCATATGACAAACGTTTTGCCAACGAATTGGCTGAAGCGGGCAATGGCCTGCATCGTAAATATTCCTTGTGAAATAGGTCGTGTCGCGTCAATAAGCCATTGCGGTTACCGGTTACCGATAGGCGCGGGCCTGCAAATTGTCACGACAGAAAAATGAGTGTGTTTTCACCGACTTGAAGTTCGCCAGGCTGGTACGCCTGGGAACCGGGTTTGTGTTGCAGATCATGCAGAAACAAAAACACCGGCATTGCGTGCCGGTGCTGCGGTGCAGTAAAAGTATTGTACTGCGTTTCAGGTGGAATTGGGGTTTCCCTGACTTGACAGGGTGATGTTGTGCCGGTGCAGTTTCCGGTAAAGCGTATTACGGCTGACACCCAGTGTACGCGCCACATCGCTGATATTCCAGCGATGCGTTTCCAGAAGCTGGATCAAGGTGATGCGCTCGCTTTCCTGCAGCGGATTCACCGGCTCATGGTCTTCAGCGTTCGTCATGTACTCCATGGCGCAAACTGAGGCAACATTGTTCTGTACCGTCGCATTCTCCGGTTGCGACAGCGGGCCCGGCAAATGCTGCATTCCGATGGTGTCACCGTCAGCCAGTACTGCCATGGTGCGAAGCACATGACGCATCTGCCGCAGATTTCCAGGCCAGGCGTACTGCATCAGCACTGTCATGACCTCGTCACTGGGTACCACGGGTTTGCCGGCTTCCTCTTCAAGAATGGCGTCGATGAGTTGCCGTTTGTCCTCACGATCCCGCAAGGGCGGAAGCCTGATTTCAACGCCGTTGAGGCGATAGTAAAGGTCTTCCCGGAATTGGCCCTGTGCAACCAGGTCCGTAAGGTTTCGGTGACTGGCGCTAATCAACTGAATATCGACGTCCACCGAAGCCTCGGCACCCAGGGGAGTGACCTTGCGCTCGTCCAGCACCCGCAGCAGACGCGCCTGAAGTACCAGGGGCATGTCGCCAATTTCGTCCAGCAGCAGGGTTCCGCCATGCGCCTGAAGTATCTTGCCACTACGACCTTGTCGTTGCGCACCCGTAAACGCACCCGCGCGATAACCAAAAAGTTCACTTTCGATCAGGCTTTCAGGCAGAGAGGCACAGTTGACCGCAACAAACGGCCCATCGCGTCGCGGACTGCGATCATGAACAGCACGGGCAAGTACTTCTTTGCCCGAGCCTGTCTCGCCATAAAGCAGAACAGGAACCCCTTTGCTGACAACGCGCTGTGCGAGTTGAAACTGCTCGCGCAATGCGCTGTCACCCAGTTCCACATTCGGTTTGCTTGTCAGTTTGCCTGACTTTTGTGGTGTGATTGCGCTGTCCACGGTTTTGTCTTGTACGGAGGACAGGGATGCTTTTGCCTGGGCGCCATGATATTGTGCGTTGGCTGAGCTGGCCGGTGGCAGCTGGGCAATGGCAAAGAACCGGCTTGAGGCGCCGGCCCGGTAAATGGGAACGGCATGGAATGAGCTTTGCATGCTGCGTTGCAAAAGCGCTTCGAGTGTGGACTGGAAAATTTCGTCAAAGCGGTAACGGCGCAACTCGGCCATGCTCGGAAACCCAAGCTGAAATAATGCGCTCTGGTTGGCAGCAACAATCGTACCGTCCTCCTCAACCATCAATTTACCGTCGTGCACAGTATTAATACTCTCGGGGCGGCTATGAAAATGTACCGGATGGGCATGCTTGCAATTGACCGTCAGCAGGCGATTTTCGATCATGCGCGCTGTCATGCCGATCAGCACCAGCGAATGCTGCTGCAGCAACGATGAGCGGCTGGTCACATCAAGCACGGCAACCATTTTGCCGGTATGATCCATGACGGGAACGGCAGAGCAGGTTAGCAGGATATGTTTGTACAGAAAATGGTCAGTCTGGCGGATCGCGATGGGCTCTCCGACAATCAGACAGGTTCCCATGCCATTGGTGCCAACTTCTTCTTCACTCCAGATGGCGCCAAGGCGCAAACCCAGGCCTGAAAGATCACTTTCAAGGTGATCTGCTGCCACCATATGCAGGATACAGCCTTCGGTATCGACCAGAACAACCGCCAGTTCAGGATCGGCCAGTTGCTGGTACAGAATATTCATTTCGTGCTTGGCTTCCGTGATCAATACACGTTTTTGCTCTGATCGTTCGATTCGCTCTGAGTAAGTCAGAACCGGTGGAAGACGGCGGCTTTCTGGATCTAGACCATAGTTGTTGATACAGCGACCCCAGGATTTGGCAACTGCAGGTTCAATGTCGGGAACCGTAATGCCATGATGCACAATCTGGTGTATCCGTTCAATATGATTGCTGACCGCCAACGAGTACATGATTCCTCCTGCTGTGTACACCAGCCCTGGCCAGTTATTGGCTGGCGCCGATTTTTATCGTATGTCCCATTTCACGTAGCACAATCCTGGCAATCGTTCGGCTACGTAAGTCATCTGCGTGACCTAGTTTGCATTCGCCTTAGCGATATGCACGTATCTTATATGTATATGTCTTGTCGCTCCATTGTATATCAGTTGGAGAAACGTGCCTCTTTGAATGGCCCTTTCAATGTGACAATTTGTCGCTGTCATAAATCTCACTAAGGTGGCGCTGCCGCGAGTTCACATCATTGCGAAATATGAGTGGTTTTTCACGCGCGCTGGCCGATGGGCCCTGTTCGATCAAATCTGTAATAACGTGATGATAGGGCGATTTATCGCAAACGGGATCGGCGTTCGCCGCGTTGCCCGTCAGTGCCAATGCCTGGCATCGACACCCCCCAAAATCACGCGATTTTTCCGGGCAGCTGCGGCAGGGCTCGGTCATCCAGTTATCTCCACGGAACCGATTGAATGCGTCACTGTGGTACCAGATGTCATGCAGGCTGGTGTCGGTGACTTGCGGAAACTGCATACCGGGGATCGTTTTTGCCGCATGACAGGGCAGGGCGGATCCGTCCGCCGAGACGGCCAGAAAAACTGACCCCCAGCCGTTCATACAGGCCTTGGGACGGTTCTCGAAATAATCCGGAACAACAAACAGAATACGCATTCTATTGCCGATTTTTTCACGATAGCGGCAGACGGCCTCTTCGGCCCGCTGCAATTGTGCCTTGTCGGGCAGCAACTGGTCGCGGTTGATGAGCCCCCAGCCATAATATTGCGTGTTGGCCAGTTCAAGATACTCCACGCCCATCTTATCGGCCATGTCGATAATCCGTTCAACATGATCCAGGTTATAACGATGCAGCACGACATTGAGTACCATGGGATAGTCAAATTCCCTGATCATGCCTGCGACCCGTGATTTGAGGTCGAAGGTTTTGGTATGCGACAGGAAATCGTTCATTTCCCGTGTTGAATCCTGAAATGACAATTGAATATGATCAAGACCGGCATCCTTGAAGGCGGCAAGCCGTTCCCGCTTGAGGCCTACACCGGAGGTAATCAGGTTGGTATAAAATCCAAGCCGCCTGGCTTCTGCAATCAACACTTCAAGATCGTCGCGAAGCAGGGGCTCCCCTCCCGAAAATCCCATTTGCGCAGCACCCATTTCGCGCGCTTGTTGCATCACATCTATCCATTGTTCGGTAGAGAGTTCATTCAGGTTGTTCGCATAATCCACCGGGTTATAGCAGAATACGCAATGCAGCGGGCAGCGGTAGGTCAATTCGGCCAGCAACCATAGTGGTGGCGCAATGGTCGCAACAGGCGTTGGCTTATCGGTTTGGGAGATATCCATAGTAACCTCTATTTGATCCAGCCACGCTCCTGTGCAGCATGCAGGAACGATTCAACATCGCCACGCAATCCTGTCGCGGCGAAACTTTGCTCCAGGTCAGAAACGATCTGCGCAATATCCAGATTGCCGTCACAACGCCGCAAAATTTCAGCCGCACTGTCGTTGAGTTTGACCATGCCTTCGGGATAGAGAAGCACGTATGCATTCTGCGCCTTTTCGAACTGCAGCCGGAACAGTCGTGATAGCTGTGGTTTTTCAGGTAGTTCATGCATTGGCAGTCTCGCTGTCATGAGTACAGGCTTTTTCGATGGCATCCAGCATCGACCAGAGGATATCCAGCTTGAACTGCAGGATTTCAAGCGCCCGGGCCTGCTGTTGTCGGGTTGTAAAGTAGTCCAGTGTAACTTCGAGTCCGTGTTCGACGTCTCTTTCTGCCAGAGAGATACGACTGCGAAAATAGTCCAGCCCTTCCGGCTCAATCCACTGATACTGAGTGGGCCAGTTGGCGAGCCGGTCCTTGTGGATTTTCGGTGCAAACATTTCGGTCAGGGACGAACAGACTGCTTCCTGCCAGGGAGCCTGTCGCGCAAAATTCACATAGGCATCCACGGCGAAGCGCACGCCGGGAACAACGAGTTTCAGAGACCACAAATCTTCACGGCTGATGCCGACAGCTTCACCCAATCTGGTCCAGGCTTCGATGCCACCTTCGTTCTCACCATAACCGTCGTGATCAAGAATTCGCAATACCCAGCGACGTCGCGTTTCCCGATCAGGGCAGTTGGCCATGACTGCGGCGTCCTTCAGTGGAATATTGATCTGATAGTAGAAGCGGTTGGCGACCCAGTATTGAATATCTTCTTTCGAAAGCTGGCCACTGTTCATCCTGGTGTTGAACGGGTGATGGATGTGATAACTTTTTCCCTTGGCCCGGAGCTGACGTTCAAATTCATCACGATCCCAGGCCTCGGGATCGCTCTGCTTCTGGTTATAGACTGCGAGATTCGAAAGATTGATACTCACAATGTGATCTCCATGCCGTCTACGGCAATTTCTATTGCATGTCTTTGCAGGACTGCCGCTTCGTCAGAGTCCTGATTCAGAATCGGATTACTGTTATTAATGTGGATGAGAATCTTGCGTTTGTTATTGCCCAGCGAATCCAGGACACTGATCATACCCTGTGGTCCGGACTGAGGTAAATGTCCCATCTCTGCCGCTGTTTTTTTTGACAGACCACGTTGAATCATTTCGTCCTCCGTCCATACCGTTCCGTCAACCAGTACACAGTCTGCACGGTTCATGGCCTCGAGGACCAGCGGTTCTATCTGTCCCAGCCCAGGTGCATAGAAAGCACTTTTCCCGGTCTTTTCATTCGTAATCAATAGTCCGATATTGTCGCCGGTCTGCGGATTGTTGCGGTTTGGGGAATAGGGCGGCGCCTTGCTCGAGAGAGGAAACGGAGTGATGGAAATATCCTGCATCCCGGGCACATGCAAAGCGGGGCCGAATGCATTGTCGTCGACAGAAATGGGTCGATGTTCCACACCACAGTAATGGGAAAGCACCGGTACAAGTGGCAATCCGGTGTTCAAATCATTCCACACGGGCTGGGTACAGTAAAGTGGCAGGGGTGTGCCGCTTTCCCGCAGCATCAGCAGTCCCGTGACATGATCGATCTGAGCATCCATCAATATGACAGATTTGATACCGGTGTCACGGATTGCACGTGCCGGCTGCAGTGCGGGATTGGTCTGGATTTGCTTCAGAATGTCAGGAGACGCATTGACGAGCAACCATTGTATACCGTCTGCAGAAATCGCAATCGACGATTGGGTGCGCGGAATCGCTCGAATGTTTTGTTGGCGCACTCCAGCACAATTGGGGCAATTACAGTTCCACTGAGGAAATCCACCACCGGCGGCAGAGCCAAGCACAAGAATTTTCATAATTGATAAGTAAAACGGCGCTGGCTCTTGCCAGCGCCGCATAGTTTGAGCGTTGAATTTCGATTAGCGGTTGGCGATGTACATCGTGATTTCAAAGCCGAAACGAAGATCGCAAAACTCGGGTGTTGTCCATTTCATAGTTGTCTCCTATACAGGTTGAGATACGGAAGTGTCAGGCAAACCTTATATAAGACAAGAGCCCTTACAGATGGCTACTTCTCATAAGGAAACTGCCACGTATGACTGTGAAAACCTTGTCCAGTCAAATTAATGGTAGCATGACCCGCATATTTGTCAAGGCGCTTTAATTGGCAAAAAATTGCAGGTATGCGAGTTGTAAATATGACACATGTAATTTATTTGTGGTGGCTTTTTATTCCATTCTTGAAGGTGATGCAATGAGTGCACCATTATCACAAGGTTATCTGAAAACGCCCGATGGGCATGAAGTGTATTACATGGAGTTCGGCAATCCGCGAGCGATGGCTGCTGTCGTTTTGCACGGCGGTCCGGGTAGCAGCGCAAATCTCGCCATGCTTGACTGGTTCGACCTCACGCGCTGGCGGATTGTTCTGTTCGATCAGCGCGGTTGTGGAAGAAGCCGTCCTGCCGGAAGTCTGGAAAATAATACCACCGACCATCTGGTGGCTGATATCGAACGACTGCGAGCGCACCTGAATATTGGTGCATGGGTCGTGGTGGGCGGTTCATGGGGAGCATTTCTTGCGCTGGCTTATGCTGCCAGGCATCCGTCGGCCATTAACCACCTCCTGTTACGCGGTGTTTTTTTGCCTTCCGAGCGTCAGCTTTCTTGGTTTTTTCAGGATTTGCGTGCGCTGGTACCACAGGCGTGGGAGGATCTGACCTTCAACATGACCTCTGCAGAGAAAAACTCGGTAATGCAGACATTGGTTGGTTCGCTGCTGGGCAACGATCCATCGGCACAGGCCGCTGCGGCCAGTCGCTGGGGATGTTACGAAGATCGAGTGATGGCAGTCCTGGCGCAGCGCAACCTAGCGTTGGACGCTTGTGCTGACGAGAACAAAGCAAGATTTGAAATAGGGAGCGATCATGCGGAGCATTCTGAGTTAGCGAGTGCCACATTTGCAATCCAAAAAAATGCAAGCGATGATAATTTTTCGGGCCAATCAGATCTGTACCCTGGGAAGACTCCCGCAATTGCTCGAAGGATTAATAAATTTCGAATTCAATCTCATTATTTACAGCACCGTTGTTTTGTCGATCTTTCTGTACTACTCCCGAGAGTAGGCGAATGCGGTATCAATCTGACACTTGTGCACGGCACCCATGACTGGATCTGTCCTCCGGAAAATGTCCACTTTCTGCTGCGGTTTCTTAGAAATCCAGAAGTTTGCTGGGTTAAGGGGGGAACCCACACCACATCCGATCGGCTCATCGCTGGCGCACTTGCTCGGAAATTAAGCCGCTTGGTATGACGCCACCAGATCCAGGTAAAACAATATCGTTTCTCCCGTAAATATTCTGCTGTCTCAGGTTGATATAGTACGGGTATGCGAAGTGGCTTCTTATACGATAACACCTATGATCGATGTGTCCCGACTCCATGAAGTAGAGCTGGATGAGATGGCACAGCCTGTCTCAGATTCTGAACAACTGCTGATTTGACTCGCACATACTGGAATTTGCGCAATCGGATCGTCTGCCCGTATTTTCACGTATTGGCTACGTTTGCCGTCGTAATGACAGAGATTCTCCGCGATTGGCACGGATGTTGCTTCAGGATCGTGAATGCCGGGTAATCTGCTGCCCGAGTGCGCAAGCACGCATCAAGGGGCGGGACGCAGACCTCATAACCTTTAGTTTTCATAACCATTCCGGAGACACATATGAGTTACAATATTCATCCAGCCGTTAACAATGGCGTTCAGGCACAAACAGACAATAATTTTACCGGTGGCAAGCTGGTGTGCGACTGCGAGACTGACCGTGTCGAAGTAACGGTCAACTCACAATCTGCTCATAATCACCTTTGTGGTTGCTCCAAATGCTGGCGGCCTGCAGGTGCGCTGTTTTCTCAGGTGGCGGTAGTTCCCAAGGAAGCGGTGCAGGTCACGGCAAATGCAGACAAGCTGAAAGTGGTAGACGAATCTGCCGCCATTCAGCGTCATGCATGCTCCGCTTGTGGGGTTCACATGTATGGCCGTATCGAGAACTCTCAACATCCGTTTTACGGACTGGACTTCATCCATACGGAACGCTCTCCGGATACTGGCTGGTCAGCACCAACGTTCGCCGCTTTCGTGTCTTCAATCATCGAAACCGGAACTGATCCCGCAGAGATGAGCGGTATTCGCGCAAGGTTGAATGAACTTGGACTGCCTCCCTATGACTGCCTGTCGCCTGCGTTGATGGACGTAATCGCAACGCATGTCGCAAAAGCAAAACATGCATCTTGAGCAGGAGTTGAAGTAATGGATACAAAAGCCGCTGTTGCCACCAAAGCCGGGGCACCACTGACCATCGAAACCGTACAGCTGGACGGCCCGCGTGCATTTGAAGTGCTGGTGGAAATCAAGGCCTCGGGAGTGTGCCACACTGACATGTTCACGCTGTCGGGAGATGATCCGGAGGGGATATTCCCCGCGATTCTGGGACACGAGGGTGCCGGTGTTGTGGTGGAAGTGGGCTCTGGCGTTACGACGCTCAAGCCCGGTGATCACGTCATCCCACTGTATACCCCCGAGTGCCGCAACTGTGAATTCTGCCTGTCACGCAAAACCAACTTGTGTGGCGCCATCCGCGAAACGCAGGGCAAGGGCCTGATGCCCGATGGCACCAGCCGTTTTAAAATGAACGGCAAGGATGTGTTCCATTACATGGGCACTTCCACGTTCTCGAACTACACGGTAGTGCCGGAAATTGCACTTGCAAAAATCCGTGAAGATGCTCCGTTTGAAAAGGTCTGCTACATTGGCTGCGGTGTCACAACCGGGGTGGGTGCGGTTATCTACACAGCCAAGGTGCAGCCGGGTGACAAGGTCATCGTATTCGGTCTGGGCGGCATCGGCCTGAATGTCGTGCAGGGTGCGCGCATGGCGGGTGCAGACATGATCATCGGCGTCGATATCAATCCCGCACGAGAAGAACTGGCCCGCAAATTCGGCATGACGCATTTTGTCAATCCGAAAGAAGTCGAAGGCGAAATTGTTCCTTATCTGGTCAGCCTGACTAAAGGTGGTGCGGACCATACCTTTGAATGTATCGGCAATGTCAATCTGATGAGACAGGCGCTCGAGTCATGTCATAAAGGCTGGGGTAAGAGCACGATTATCGGCGTTGCCGGAGCAGGACAGGAAATCTCTACCAGGCCGTTCCAGTTGGTAACCGGCCGAGTCTGGCAGGGTTCGGCTTTCGGCGGCGCAAGGGGACGTACCGATGTGCCTAAAATTGTCGATTGGTATATGGAAGGCAAGATCAATATCGATGATCTGATCACGCACGTCATGCCCATTGAAAAGATCAACGAAGCCTTCGATCTGATGCATGAAGGAAAATCCATCCGTTCTGTGGTGACATTCGATTGATCTCTTGTCGGGTATAACCTGCTTTATTGGCGGGAAGTACCTGGCATGACCAAGCTGTGTTCCTGTTGTGGCGGTACGGTTACAACAGCCAGAAAGAAGGGGCTCTGATAACGGAGCCCCTTCGCCATTGCTGCCGACCTCTGATTCGATTTGAAAATATCGAATTGGGGCGGAAGTGGTGCCAGAACCGGCGCAGAACAGTCAAGAACTCGCTAAACCACAAGCGCACCCAATCAGAAGCTTATATTCCGGCATCGAAAACATCAGGCTGCAATTGTTTCCTTCGCGTAAATTGCGGCCATCTGTTCCAGTGGCACCGGCTTGATGGAGGACGCACGTCCCGCGCAGCCAAATGCCTCAAAGCGCTGCTCGCAGATTTCGCGTGCTGCGGCAGTGGCTTCCTTGAAAAATTTTCGGGGATCAAATTCAGCGGTATTTTGCGTCATGCAACGGCGTATTGCACCTGTCATGGCAAGGCGAATGTCCGTGTCAATATTGACTTTGCGCACTCCATTCTTGATCCCCTCGCAGATCTCTTCAACCGGTACACCATAGGTTTCACGAATATCGCCGCCGTGCTTGCGGATGATGTCCAGCCATTCCTGGGGAACCGAGGACGAACCATGCATGACAAGGTGCGTGTCGGGTATCCGTGCATGAATGGCGCGGATGCGGTCAATGGCAAGGATATCGCCGGTTGGCTTGCGAGTAAATTTGTAGGCGCCGTGGCTGGTACCGATGGCAATGGCAAGCGCATCGACGCCGGTTCTGGCCACGAAATCGGCGGCCTGCTCAGGATCGGTGAGCAATTGCTCATGAGAAAGAATGCCTTCAGCGCCCGACCCGTCCTCTTCTCCTGCCTGGCCAGATTCCAGCGAACCAAGGCATCCCAATTCTCCTTCCACCGAGACGCCAACGCAATGAGCCATATCGGTAACCTGTCGTGTCACCGCAACATTGTATTCGTATGATGCCGGCGTTTTCATATCTGCCTGGAGCGAGCCATCCATCATTACACTTGAAAAGCCAGACCGGATAGATGCCTGACATACTGCCGGACTGGCCCCGTGATCCTGATGCATGCAGACAGGAATATCGGGATAGGATTCAATAGCGGCTTCTACAAGCCGGCGCAAAAATGCCTCCCCCGCATATTTGCGGGCACCCGCCGAAGCCTGCAGTATCACCGGGCTGTCCTTGCTTGCGGCAGCCTGCATAATGGCCTGGATTTGTTCCAGGTTATTGACATTGAATGCAGGAATACCATATTCATGTTCTGCCGCGTGGTCCAGCAGTTGACGTAATGAAACGAGGGCCATATTAATCTCCTTGAATGTTGCCGGGTTCACAACTGTGAATCCTGCGTTCAGACTGATTCAGGTTGCGGGCTTCAGTTGTGCATGAACGGCCTGTTGCACCGCGCTGGGGGTCAGGCCGAAGTATTCGTACAGCTGTGCAGCCGGAGCCGATTCTCCGAAAGTGTCGATGCCAATTGCAGTTCCGTTCCCGACGACACTACGCCAATACCAGCTGACACCCGCTTCGATGCTGATGCGTGGAAGGCCTGGCGGGAGAACTTGTTCACGCCAGGCTGCGGGCTGAGCATAGAACACTTCCACGCATGGCATGGAGACGACACGTACGGCCACGCCTTCATTTTGTAATGCGTTTGCTGCCTTGATGGCGATTTCCACTTCCGACCCGGTGGCAATCACCAGTGCCTGGGGATTGGCGGCATCCTGCAGCACATATCCGCCGCGCAGAATTTGTTCACGCTGTGCAGTCTCGCGAGTAAAAGGTGTGAGGCCCTGGCGTGAAAGGACCAGGCATCCGGGGCCGTCGCGGCGCTGCAGAACCGCCTGCCAGGCGATGGCAGTTTCTTCTCCATCGCACGGTCGCCACACATGATTGTTCGGAATCATTCTCAGCGAACTCAGGTGTTCTATGGGTTGATGCGTCGGGCCGTCTTCACCCAGACCGATGGAGTCATGGGTAAAGACGTGAATGACACGCTGCTTCATCAGGGCGGCCATGCGGATGGCATTGCGTGAATAATCAGAGAAAGTCAGGAAAGTGCCGCCATAGGGAATGAATCCGCCGTGTAACGCCATACCGTTCATGACAGCTGCCATACCGAATTCGCGCACACCATAGCTCAGATAATTGCCTTTACCATGATGATTGACCCAGACAGAAGATTTCACATTTGTGAGATTCGAGCCGCTTAGATCGGCAGAGCCGCCAAATAGTCCAGGCAGGGAAGGGGTGATTGCCTCCAGCACGATCTGTGAAGCCTTGCGCGTGGCGATCTTGCCATGCAGGGATTCACTGGAATTGAGCAGCTCTTCCAAGGCTTCGCCGGTAGCGGCCGGAATGTCGCCTGACATACGTTGCGCCAATTCCCGCGCATCCTCCGGAAACTGAGCCTGCCAGCGATCAAACTGCTGCTGCCATGTTTTCTGACGGCGCGCTCCCTGTTCAATTGCGCTCCATTGCTCCACAATATCCCGGGGTAATTCGAATTCTGCATGACGCCAGTGTCTTGCTGCCCGCATGGCGGCAATTTCGTCTGCTCCCAGCGGCGCACCATGTACCTCGTGCGTTCCAGCGCGGGTCGGTGCACCATGGCCGATATTGGTTTTGCAGCAGATCAGGGTTGGGCGGTTCTGCCCCGATTTCTGAGATTTCGCCTGGCGGATCGCTTCGTCAATAGCTGCGGGGTCGTGCCCGTCTACCTCTGCAATCACATTCCAGTTATAGGCAGAAAAGCGTGTTGCGGTATTGTCTGCGAACCAGCCCGCGACCTCACCATCAATGGAAATACCATTATCGTCATAAAAACAGATCAGCTTGCCCAGCCCCAGTGTCCCGGCCAGGGAACACGCTTCGTGGCTGATGCCCTCCATCAGGCAGCCGTCACCCAGGAAGACGTAGGTGTAATGATCCACTACTACGTGCCCGGGCTGATTATATCGTTGCGCCAGCAGCTTTTCTGCGAGCGCCATGCCGACCGCGTTGGCCAGACCCTGGCCCAGCGGACCGGTGGTAGTTTCCACGCCGGGAGTCAGTCCCGACTCCGGATGGCCTGGCGTCTTGGAGTGTAATTGGCGAAATTGTCGGATCTCATCAAGGGGCAGATCATAACCGGTCAGATGTAGCAGCCCATACAGAAGCATGGAGCCGTGCCCGTTGGACAGCACAAAGCGATCGCGATTGAACCAGGCCGGATCGGCCGGGTTATGGGAAAGATGGCGTCGCCAGAGAACCTCGGCGATATCGGCCATCCCCATGGGCGCACCGGGATGGCCCGATTGCGCCTGTTCTACTGCATCCGCAGCAAGAAAGCGCAAGGCGTCGGCGTGGCGGGTGTCCTGAGCAGGAATTTTTTCAGCGACATTCATCGTTTTCTCCTTATGGCTGGGTTGCGCGTTTTTTGCGTTCCATCATGCGCCAGATAAATGGCGTGAAGATCAATTGCATGGCCAGTTCCATTTTTCCGCCCGGTACCACAATCGTATTTGCGCGGGACATGAAAGAATCGTGCACCATATTCAGCAGGTACTGAAAATCGATCCCCTTGGGATTGGCAAAGCGAATGACGACGAAACTTTCATCGGGTGCCGGTATGTCTCTTGCGATGAACGGGTTCGATGTATCCACGCATGGCACGCGCTGGAAGTTGACGTGCGTGAGTGAGAACTGAGGACAAATGTGATTTACATAATCTGGCATGCGTCGCAGAATGGTGTCGGTCACGGCTTCGGCGGAATAGCCGCGCGTGGATTTGTCACGCCACAGTTTCTGTATCCATTCCAGATTGATGACCGGCACCACGCCGACCAGCAGATCGGGATACTGTGCAATATTGATCTTGTCGTGCACCACCGCACCATGCAGCCCCTCATAAAAAAGCAGATCGGTGCCGCCGGGAATATCTTCCCAATCGGTGAACGTGCCTGGCTCCTGCTTATAGGGCGCTGCCTCCCGTGTATCGTGCAGGTATTTGCGGCGCTTGCCGGAGCCCGTTTCGCTGTAGGTGCGAAACAGGGTTTCCAGTTCGGCAAACAGATTGGTGTCCGGGCCGAAATGGCTGAAATTGGCATTGCCGTTTTTCTCGGCCGCCGCCTGCCGCTCTTTCATTTCAGCACGGTTATAGCGATGGAAACTATCTCCCTCAATGGCGGCTGCGGTCACCCCTTCACGGCGAAAAATATTCTCGAAGGTACGGGTAACCGATGTTGTTCCTGCGCCGGAGGATCCGGTAATGGCAATAATCGGGTGGCGTTCTGACATCGTTTTGGCCCTTTCTTGAAAAATAAATCGGTCTGCTCAGGCAGCGCGAGAATGTTGAATCTGCCGTAGCCTCTTGCAGGCCCGGTCATGCCCGGCTTTCATCTCGCACCAGCCTGTTTATTGCATATTTGTTGATTCCGTAAACAGACTTCGTTCATGGAAAAGCGGATTGGGCGAATCAATTTGACGAGGATGCTTGTGATAGTCCTCTATCCGCTCGACTTCGTTCTTTGATCCGAAAATGAAACCGATACGTTGATGAATGTCATCAGGCTTGACGTCCATGATCGGGGCATGCCCGGTACTGGCGCGTCCACCAGCCTGTTCCATGATAAATCCGACAGGATTGGCTTCATATAACAGACGTAATCGGCCATTGCGAGCTGGCATTTTCGTGTCCTTGGGATACAGGAAGACCCCGCCACGCATCAGAATACGATGCGCTTCTGCGACGAGTGACGCGATCCAGCGCATGTTGAAATCCTTGCCGCGTTCTCCCGACTTGCCGGCGATACATTCATCCACGTAACGGCGGACGGGATCTTCCCAGAAGCGGCTGTTGGAGGTGTTAATGGCAAATTCGCTGGTATCTTCGGGAATTTTCAGATTGGGGTGGGTCAGCATGAATTCCCCCACCTGCGGACAAAGCGTAAAAGCGTGGACCCCATTGCCCACAGTCAGCACCAGCATGGTGGCAGGGCCATAGATTGCGTAGCCGGCAGCCACCTGCCGTGCGCCGGGCTGCAGATAATCTTCGGTGGTTGTCCGACGCGTGGGGTCAGGCGTACGCAATACGGAAAAGATACTTCCCACCGCAACATTCACATCAATGTTCGACGAGCCGTCCAGGGGATCAAACAGCAGCAGGTAAGGACCGCGGCGATACGGTTTGGGAATGACATACGGGTGATCAAGCTCTTCGGATACCATGCCTGCCAGTTGTCCGCCCCACTGGTTGCCTTCGATAAACAGATCATTGCTCAAAATATCAAGTTTTTTCTGGTCCTCACCCTGCACGTTGGTGGAGTCCGCGCTGCCATTGACACCCGCCAGTACTCCGCAGGCGATGGCATGTGAAATACGCCTGCATACCAGCGCGACATTGAGTATGACACTGTTGAAATCGCCGCCTGCCTCCGGAAAGCGTCGGCGTTCGTCGATCAGAAACTGGGTCAGGGTAGGGCGTTGGGCGGATGTCATGAATATCTCCTGAATTGAGTTTTTTTCCGGCGCGTCGTTACCCGGCCTTGAGCAGCGGATCGGCATGCAGACACTTCAATGTCAGCAGGTCCACCATGGTCTGGTGAATGCCATTACCTGCAGGTATCGGCAAATCGGGTTCCCCCAAATGCGGCAGCACCAGCATTGCATCAGTGAAATCCTGATTGCAAGTGAAATGGGTAGGAGTAATGATGGTTGCAATACCGGCCCGGGATGCCGCGCGCAAGCCATTTTCGGAATCTTCGAAGGCAATGCAATTGCTGTGCTCCACGCCCAGTTCAGATAGGGTGTGAAGATAGACATCCGGGTGGGGTTTTTTCAGACCGGGAGTACTGGCATCGCATATTACGGCAAAGAATTTTCTCCAGTCCGAACCCAGGCAATGATGGAGCAGAGCCTGGACATTGGCCGGTGTAGTGGTAGTGGCAATGGCTACCGGTATACCTGCGCAGTAGGCATCAATGATGAGACGATGAACGCCCGGGCGTAAGGTGAGTTGGCCGTTCTCAACGAGCCGTGCATATTCTTCGGTTTTCAGGGCATGGATGTACCGGATCTTGCGGGCCGCTTCCAGTGTTGCGGCGCCGACCGGGTCGATCGACAGCCAGTAGTGGGCAATGCGCTCCTTGCCGCCGCTGATGGCGAGCAGTTCCCGATACTGATCTTCGTCCCAATACCAGTCCAGGCCGGCAAGGACAAACGCCGTGTTAAAGGCGCGCAGATGAACTGTTTCGGTATCGGCCAGCGTGCCGTCGACGTCGAAAATTAGCGCTTTAAGCATGTTAGTTCTCCTTCTTGTGAGCGCTTGCTGTTTCCCGGGGTTGTGCGATGCCCGTTGATTCTTCGGTATCGTCGAAAACACGACTGGCCCGGATATCCTGTGCAGCGATTGTCTGCAGCACGTCGTCGCTGATATTGGCCGGATCCTGCATTACCCGTGAAGCATGTCGCAGACGGGCACGCTCGAGTGCATTGCGTACGCTGCGGGCGTTGGCAAAGTAGGGTTGCTGCATGCGCCTGACGATATATTCCGCAAAGGCTTGCCGTGCCTCGTCGTCGAAACGGTATTGCATGCCGGCCAGCATGATGTCGGCGATTTCCTGCAGTTCGCCCCGTTCATAGTCAGGAAAATCAATGTGATGGGCAACCCGTGATGACATCCCCGGGTTGGAAGAGAAAAAACGGTCCATTCGGTCCTTGTATCCGGCAAAGATAACAACCAGATCATCCCTGTTGTTTTCCATTACCTGAAGCAGAATCTCAATGGCCTCCTGGCCATAATCCCTTTCATTTTCAGGACGGTACAGATAATAGGCTTCATCGATGAACAGCACACCTCCCATGGCCTTTTTCAGTACCTCCTTGGTTTTTGGCGCGGTATGTCCGATATATTGACCCACCAGATCATCTCGCGTGACCGCTACCAGATGGCCACGACGCAAATAGCCAAGCCGGTGCAGAATCTCGGCCATGCGCATGGCCACCGTGGTTTTCCCGGTACCGGGATTGCCCGTGAAGCTCATGTGCAGACTGGGAGTCCCCGTACGCAAGCCACGTTCAGCTCGCAACTTGTCGATCAGAAGCAGGGCCGCAATATCACGGATGCGTTGCTTGACCGGCGCGAGCCCGACCAGCTCCTTGTCCAGCTGTCGCAGTGTCGCAGCAATGGCAAGGCGATCGTTCCCAGCCTGGCTGTCGGCGACGTCCACGATGGACCCCGCTTCCTGGTTTTTTTGCACGGCCTCTGCGTTCACGGTGGTTTGCGTCATGGCTTTCTCCTGTTGCCTGGATGATGTGCTGCGGCGATGATCTTGCGCGTGTTTCCCGCCGTGCACGTATATCTGGTCAGTAACGGCTGCCTTCGGCTGCGCGAGTCACCGCGTAGCTTTCTGTCGTATAGCGGATGCGGCGACCGTCAATCTCCTGACGAACCAGGCGAAATCCCGGCTCGTTCTCCGGGCGGTTGACAATGAAAGACAGCACGACCGACTCTACGGTATGCGTATTGTCGAAAGCCGTAATACGGATGTAATGGTTCGGAAAGGTACTGCGAGCCTGTTCTATTTCCTGCAGAATGCCGGCGGCATCTCGCAGATCGAACATCGGATTGCCAAACATCTCCCAAAAGGTATTGCGTGGATGCGGATCGTCCGTGTATTCGATTCCCACTGCCCACCCTTTGTCCAGGCAGTATTGCAACTGTTTTGTGATCTGTTCGTTGGTCAGGTCCGGAAGAAAAGAGAAAGTGCCTTGCGTAATTCGCATGATGTGCTCCTGTCAATATAATCTGTTTGGTGATATTGCGACTGTCATTGTCATGCGACCGATGGCATGGGAGTAAAGTCCGATGTGTCGGTGGATGCGTAATTGAAAGTGACTTCTCCCCATGTATCCAGCGCGGCGCGCAATGGTCCGCAGTTCTTCGCCGCATCTTTGAGGATTTGCGGACCTTCCTCGGCAATGTTGCGCCCCTCGTTGCGTGCCAGAACCATCGATTCAAGTGCAACACGGTTGGCCGTGGCGCCTGCCTGTATGCCGTCGGGGTGACCAATTGTGCCTCCGCCAAATTGCAGGATGGCATCATCACCAAACAGGTCCAGCAGCTGATGCATCTGGCCAGCGTGAATGCCGCCAGAGGCCACTGGCAATACCTTACGCAGCGCTGCCCAATCCTGATCGAAGAAAATGCCACGAGGCAGATCGGTCTGTGTATAGGCATCCCGGCAAACGTTATAGAATCCCTGCACTGTCATGGGATCTCCCTCGAGCTTGCCTACCGCGGTTCCTGCGTGCAGGTGATCGACACCGGCCAGACGCAACCATTTGGCAATCACGCGGAAAGATACGCCATGGTTTTTCTGTCTTGTGTACGTACCATGTCCTGCGCGGTGCATATGCAGAATCATGTCGTTCTGACGACACCATTGCGAAATGGACTGAATGGCTGTCCATCCGACAACCAGATCGACCATCACGATAACGGATCCGAGTTCCTTGGCAAATTCGGCGCGTCGGTACATTTCTTCCATGGTGCCTGCCGTGATATTCAGATAGCTCCCCTTAACTTCACCCGTTGCTGCAGATGCCTTGTTGACGGCATCCATGACAAACAGAAAGCGATCACGCCAGTGCATGAATGGCTGAGAGTTAATGTTCTCATCGTCTTTCATGAAGTCCAGGCCACCCTTGAGTCCTTCGTACACTACGCGTCCGTAGTTGCGGCCTGACAGACCGAGCTTGGGCTTGGTCGTGGCACCCAGTAGCGGACGACCGAATTTGTCAAGGCGTTCTCTTTCAACGATGATGCCGGTAGGTGGCCCAGCAAAGGTTTTCACATAGGCGACCGGAAAGCGCATATCCTCGAGTCGCGCGGCTTTCAGTGGTTTGAAGCTGAAGACGTTGCCAATGATAGATGCCGTGACGTTTGTGATTGAACCTTCCTCGAAAAGCGAAAGATCATACGCAATGTAGCAGAAGTATTGTCCTTCGCCGTTGGGCACCGGTTCAACCTTATATGCCTTTGCGCGGTATTTGTCGCAAGCCGTGAGCCTGTCGGTCCAGACAACGGTCCAGGTAGCAGTGGAAGACTCACCGGCAACCGCCGCAGCGGCTTCAATGGGATCGACGCCTTCCTGAGGCGTGATACGAAATACTGCGAGGATATCGGTGTCGGCCGGCTCGTAATCTCCATCCCAATAACCCATTTGCGCATATTTGAGAACACCGGCTGCGTAGCGTTTTTTCTGATCCCTGATCTGGACGTTGCTGACATCGTTCATCGTTTATCTCCTGAATGCTTTGCATAATCGGGCCGGCAGTCATGTTGCGTGGGCCGGTATGAAGAAACTATACAAATGTGATTGCTTCAGGTCTAATAATAAATATCGGAGAAAACATAAGCGCAGGCTTATACATCACTATGCGACGTTATACGCTTAGACAGCTTGATACATTTCTGGAAGTCGCTCGTGCCGAATCGGTATCCAAGGCGGCAGAGAAATTGCATGTCACTCAGCCGGCGGTGTCCACACAGCTTCGACAACTGGAAGATGCATTGGGTATTGCGTTGGTGGAAGCCAACGGCAGGCAGATTCGCCTGACTGATGCGGGCAGGGAAGTTGAACAGTACGCGATCGCTGCCACCTCCCAGTTGAGCCAGCTTGACGATGTGGTGGAGGGACTCAGAGGATTACAGCGCGGGCGCATCAGTCTGGGTATTGTGGGCACGGCAAAATATTTTGTACCCATGTTGCTGGTACATTTTCGCCGACGTTTTCCCTCTATTGAAATATCCCTGCAAATCCAGAATCGCGATCAGATTTTCAAAATGCTGGAACGCAATGAGCTGGATATGGCGATTACCGGCAGAGTTCCCGACACGCTGGACTGCATCTCCGAAGCCTTTGCTACCAATCCGCTTGGCTTTGTCAGTGCGCCAGAACATCCTTTATCGCGGCGGCGTCAGGCCCCCTTGTCCATTTTCAATGATATTGATTTTGTCGTGCGGGAGGTCGGCTCAGGCACGCGTGCGACCATGGAAAGCATCTTCATCGAACATGCCATTACGCCGCACATTGTGATGGAAATGCCCAGCAACGAATCCATTAAACAGGCGGTGATGGCTGGCATGGGGATTACCTTCCTCTCTCTGCGAACGGTTCGGCATGAACTTGCTGCAGGTCATCTGGCATTGCTCGATATCCAGGGAATGCCAATTCTGAGACAGTGGCGCATCGCACATTTGCGTACGAAAAAACTGGCGCCGGCCGCACTTGGACTTAAGGAGTTTCTCACGAGTGATGCTGCAGCGCTAATCAACGTGTGGGCTTGAAATAGCGATGGTACACACTGTCACGCATGCGTCACACGATATGGCAGCCCTGGGCAAGCTGTCTCGAATTCGGCGGTCGTGCGCAGGCATTTTTTATATCCGAGTTGGTATTTCAAGTGCGTTCATGCATCCTCTACACGTCTAAATAAGATGAAATCAGTCCTCCATCTAAGGGTTTATCACTAGATATTCAATGTTGGTACGGATATTGCTTCGGAAGAGTTGCGAGAAGTTCAAACGCACAAACTGGCAGGGGTGTTATCACACATGTGATGTTAACGGTGATAACGGAACTATACTTCGAAGCAAAAATGGATGGAGACAATATATGAAGCGATTACTGCTTTCTATAACGATTGCAATGGGGGCGGCGTTACCGTATGCCCATGCGAACGACAAACTGATCGAGCTTT
Organism: Pseudomonadota bacterium; assembly: GCA_023389155.1. Classification (GTDB taxonomy): domain Bacteria; phylum Pseudomonadota; class Gammaproteobacteria; order Burkholderiales; family Burkholderiaceae_B; genus Advenella. The sequence goes on along the minus strand of JAEWEV010000022.1, from coordinate 107,807 downwards.
CAAAAAGCGACGAAAACTGGGTCTTGCCCGGGAGAACCTATAGCGAAACCAACTTCAGCCCTATGAAGCAGATCAACGTGGACAACGTTGCCACGCTGAAGCCGGCATGGAGTTTTTCGACAGGCGTACTCAATGGGCATGAGGGTACACCGTTGGTGGTGAACAACATCATGTACATTCACACGCCATTCCCAAATACGACTTATGCTGTGGATTTGAAGGAGCCCGGAAAGATTCTTTGGAAACACACGCCGAAACAAAGTGCCGCAGCTCGGTCCGTGGCGTGTTGTGACGTGGTCAATCGCGGCCTTGGCTACTGGCCGGGCGACGGCAAAACTCCTGCGCTGATCCTAAAAACACTTCTTGATGGTCACGTCGTTGCGTTAAATGCCGAGACAGGGGAAGAGTACTGGAAGGTCGAAAACTCCGATTACAAAGTGGGCTCTACATTGACAATTGCCCCATATGTTGTCAAGGATATAGTCCTTATCGGTTCATCTGGCGCTGAACTTGGCGTGCGGGGTTACGTGACCGCCTATGACGTCAAGACTGGCGAGCAAAAGTGGCGTGCATACGCTACCGGACCGGATGAAGATATTCTTCTAGCCGATAACTTTAACGAGAAAACACCGCAGTATGGCCAGAAAGGACTGGGCACGGAAACCTGGGAAGGCGATGCCTGGAAAATTGGTGGTGGTACAAACTGGGGCTGGTACGCTTATGACCCGGATACCAACATGGTGTACTTCGGTACCGGTAACCCGGCACCGTGGAACGAAACCATGCGTCCCGGCGACAACAAGTGGACAATGGCCATTTGGGGTAGGGACGTCGACACGGGACAGGCGAAATTCGCCTATCAGAAAACGCCTCACGATGAATGGGATTATGCAGGTGTCAACGTCATGATGCTGAGTGAGCAGAAAGACAAAGACGGAAAAATGCGAAAGCTGCTGACCCATCCCGATCGTAACGGCATTATTTATACGCTCGATCGTGAAACCGGCGAAATGGTTTCTGCCGATAAAATCGACGACACGGTGAACTGGGTGAAAAAGGTTGACCTGGAGACCGGGTTGCCATTGCGTGATCCGGAATATGGAACCCGGATGGATCACAAAGGGCGCGATATCTGCCCCTCTGCGATGGGGTATCACAATCAGGGACATGATTCCTATGATCCTGACAAGCAGCGTTTCTTCATGGGGGTAAATCACATTTGTATGGATTGGGAACCGTTCATGCTGCCGTATCGGGCTGGCCAGTTCTTTGTTGGTGCGACGCTTAGCATGTATCCAGGACCAAAAGGTGATCGCCAGAACTATACTGGCCTGGGTCAAGTTAAATCCTACGACGCAATTACCGGAAAATTCGACTGGGAAGTCATGGAACGCTTTGCGGTATGGGGCGGAACGATGGCCACAGCCGGAAACGTTGTGTTCTACGGCACACTTGATGGATATATTAAGGCACGTGACAGTCGCGACGGTAAGCTTGTGTGGAAATACCGACTGCCTTCCGGCGTGATTGGACACCCAATGACATACATGCATGATGGTGTTCAATATGTTGCCATTTATTATGGTGTTGGTGGTTGGCCTGGTGTTGGTCTGGTGTTTGATCTTGATGATCCGACAGCCGGTCTGGGCTCAGTGGGTGCATTCAAAAATATCCAGCACTACACCGCGATGGGTGGTGGTGTGATGGTGTTCTCACTTGACGGAAAAGGGGTTTACGATGATCCTAATCTGGGTGAGTATGCTGATGCCGCAGGATCTGCCAAGGCTCAACCCGTATCGGCTGACGCTAAAGAAGCAGAACCCGCAAAGGCGCAATAGAGTAGTACTGTAGTATCTCGAAGTAGTATTGTTAGGTGGATCCCCGCCATCTGTGTCAGGATGGCGGGCCCACAAGATAAAAAATAAAGAGATGCGGCGACCATGCCGCGATAACGGAGACAGAATATGTTGAAAGTGACGTTTAGGGATTTGACCGGATTCTGTTTATCGGCACCGGTAACGCTTGCTGCTTTTATTTTTGCCGGACAAAGTTATGCGCAGCAGGTGGACGGCGAAATTCCTGCGTCACCTGATACGTTAAGGATTTGTGCCGGTGGCAATGAAAGCCCCTATTCGAACAAGGATGGTTCTGGATTTGAGAACAAAGTTGCAAAAATTCTTGCCGAGGCGATGGGTCGTAAGCCGGTATTTGTGTTCACTGATAAGCCCGCCATTTACCTGGTGCGGGATTTTTTAGATAAAAATCAATGCGATGTAGTGATGGGGCTGGATACTGGGGACGAGCGTGTTCTGACGTCAAAACCCTACTATCGCACAGGATATGTTTTTGTAACTCGCACTGATCGAAATATTCATATTAAAGATTGGGAAGATGACGAACTGGCAAAACTGACCAATATTGCCATGGCTGTCGGATCGCCTGCAGAGGCCATTCTGAAGGCAATCGGCAAGTTTGAAACGAACATGAATTATATGTACTCGCTTGTCAATTTCAAGTCTGCACGTAATCAATACATTCGGCTGGATCCGGCAAGAATGGTCAATGAAGTGATCCAGGGTAATGCCGACGCCGCTATTGGATTCGGAGCCGAGGTCGGACGATACGTCAAAGCCTCGAGTGTTCCGCTGACGATGGAGTTTGTACCGAAAGATCGAGTAGCTGATGGTCAGGGGAAGACAATTGAATTTAATTATTCTCAGTCAATTGCAACTCGTAAGAACGACAGCGCATTAATGAAAGAAGTTGACGCCGCCATTGAAAAAGCGCAGCCGCAAATTACGCAAATTCTGAAGGATGAAGGTATTCCTCTATTGCCGATAGAGTCAAACTGACAAACGACAAACAGGATCGGTTCAGGTTCATTAATTCCAGGAGATGAAGATAGTATGATGAAGCACGCATTTACCAAGCACGTTTTATGTTTCCTAGTTGCCTCGGTCTGTGTGGCTCCGGTTGTAGCCCAGCAGATGCCGTTTATTAATATTGTGACTGGCGAGCCGCTTGATCTTGAGTCCGGTAAAGAGGAAGGGCGTGACACCCCTGCCGTTAAGGAATTCATGCAAACGGGACATAATCCATACAATGAGGACGAGGAAGCGTTGGCGAAGGGCAAAGAAATTTTTTCTACGTCTTGTTCCGGCTGCCATGGGCATCTTGCAGAAGGCAAAATCGGACCGGCACTCAATCATGGCAATTGGAACTACGATTTAGAAGAAGACAAGGCAATGTTTGAGGTTATTTTTGGTGGTGCGACGCGTCAGATGGGACCGCAGAATGAGTTCCTGACTCAGGACGAAATCCTTCACGCTATGGCCTGGGTACGACATCTGTATACCGGTAAGGCAGAGGAGGCCGTATGGCTGAATGACGAGCAGAAAAAGAAGTTCAAACCGTATAAAGAATAATCCGCGATATTGCGGGTGATGTGTCTTGCGTTAGTAACGCGGGAAATGGGTCCTGTACCGATAGTTCGGCTTCGATCAATTGGCAGGAGATGATAAAAGAGGAGCAAAAGATGAGACAGAGTATAGTACGTTCGGTGATCGTGGTAGCGGGCGCTGCGGTAATGGCCCTGGGCTCGGCTGGAGTGTATGCATACGATGGTACCAAGTGCAAGGCGCCGGGAAACTGCTGGGAGCCCAAGCCTGGGTATCCCGATAAGGTGAAGGGATCAAAATATGATCCCAAACATGATCCCAAAGAAGTGGCAAAGCAACAGGAAAGTATCCAGAAAATGGAGGAGCGCAATAAACTGCGCGTTGAAAATTTCAAGAAAACGGGTAAGTTCGAGTACGACGTCAAGAAAATCCCCGCGTCATAATCGTAATGGTTTGCTGCTTGCGTGTACCTGAGCCGTCCATCCTGGATGGTTCAGGTTCGCCGCTGCAGTGAGGGGCGATGTTTCGAGTAGACCATCGTCTCAGTTACAGGGAATGAACGTTTGGGAGAAAAGATTCATGGCTCAGGGTACCGCCAACGCGGACATCGATCTGGCTCAGTGGCGTGAACGTGCGCTGGCCTTTGAGCACGAAGTCGCTAAAGCGGCAATCGGGCAGACGCGTACCATTCGTTTAATTACGATTGCGATTTTTGCCAGAGGGCATGTACTGCTCGAAGGCGATGTCGGTGTTGGAAAAACATTGTTGCTGCGGGCTGTGGCCCGTGTGATTGGTGGCGCTTACGGGCGAATTGAAGGCACGATTGATCTCATGCCCGCTGATCTCATTTACCATACTTATCTGAACGAAGAAGGGCGGCCACGAGTCGAGCCGGGGCCATTGTTGTCGCACGGTCAGGATATGTCTGTGTTCTTTTTTAACGAAATAAATCGTGCCAGACCACAGGTTCATTCGCTTCTGTTGAGACTGATGGCCGAAAAAGCCGTCAATGCTTTTAATTCGGACGTGAAGTTGCCTCATGTACAGGTTTTCGCTGATAGAAACCAGATTGAAAAAGAAGAGACATTTGAGCTTCCTGCTGCGGCTAGGGATCGTTTCTTTATGGAAATTGCCGTTGATGCGCCAGACGATAGACAAATGCGCAGGGAGTTAATTTTCAACCCGCGGTATCATGATGTCGATGCGCTAATTGAAGGGTTGAGTACGAGTCTGCTGGATTACACTGTGCTCAACCAGGTTTCGAGCCGAATACAGGAGCAGATCGAGACGAGTGAGGCGTTGCAAGAATACGTGGTGATGTTGTGGGATGCAGTTCGTTACCCGGAGCGCAATGGTATCGAGATAGCGGGCATTGATATGAGCCGGCTAGTCAAGGGCGGTGCCAGCCCACGGGGGATGGCTGTACTGGTGCGTGCTGCAAAGATACTTGCCTGGATCGATGGGCGAAGCAACGTGATACCCGACGATGTACGTGAGGTTTTCTACGAGACTGTCGCCCACCGGATATTTCTGAATCCCATTTACGAGCCCAAGCGCGACGAGATCGTGCCCGAACTTTGCAGGCAGATTTTTGCTAATGTGGCCGTGCCATGACTGCGTCCGACACTCACTCTGCCTCGTCAACGGATATCGAATATTCCCTGCGCTGGCGCGTACAGAGTGTCTACCCAGGTAGCCACCGTGGCGCGGGCGGTGCAGAGATGGGAGTATTTCGTGGCCTGATCCCGTTTGAGCGCTCGCCGGATATGCGGCGGCTGGATTTGCGTCGCAGTATGCGTGACCCCTTTGGCCAGTTATATGTCAGGGAGTATCAGCCACGTGTGGCAGTGGCCGTTTATGCATTGGTCGATGTCTCGGCATCCATGTCGACAGGGGGAGAAAGTGGAAAAATTGCCGTCGCAGCGAACTTCTGCAGTCTGCTGGCGCGCTCTGCGCATCGCAACGGTGACAGCTTCGGACTTTACGTTTGCGGTAAAGATGTCCATGAAGAGAAGAGTTTGCCGGCCAGTCGAAATCGGTCTGGCGTAACACACATGGTGAATATTCTGGCGCAGACCGCGCCCGCAGATGACAGCGCGGAGGGTCTGGCTGCCGCAGTCCGCTACCTTGCAGGACCTCGAAAACTCATATTTCTGATCTCGGATTTTCTGTTCCCGACAGAGAAAATCGATCAGACGCTTGCCTTGTTTGCTCAGCATGATGTCGTGCCGGTCATTATGGAAGACAGCTCAATTGCTGCCTTGCCCGAATGGGGCGTTGCAGATCTTGCAGACATGGAGTCCGGTCAGCGCCGCTTTGTCATCCTGCGTCCATCACTAAAACGGCGCTGGTTGTCTCTTGCCGAGCAACGCCGAAGGCAGACGGATGAAATATGCAGAAAATATGTCAATCCTCCCTTCAGAATCTGGGATGAGATTGATATAGAGGCATTGAACGCGTATTTGCTGGAGCGTTAGGAGGCACGATGCTACGATGGATGTCGCCATTTTTGCTGTGGATTGGGATTCTGGGCCTGCAGGTCGCTTACAGTCATGCACATGCCCAGGTCACAAGTGTGCAGATTAGCGCGCCCAGGCCGGCAGGCTGGATCGTCGGCGACATTGTTCCGGTTACCATCGATATTGTTACTGTTGATTCGCCACTGCATCGGTCGGCGTTACCCCAGCCTGGCCCCATTAATTACTGGCTTGATTTACGCTCGGTCGATATTCAGGAGCGTTCATTGGACGCAGAGCGGCATTATAAAATTGTGATGAATTATCAGAGTTTTTACGTACCGCTGGATGTCAATGCAAGAGAAATACCCGGCTTTGATCTGGTCTTTGGTGAAGGTGCTAACGCCGAGACTGTAAGTATCGAACCCCAACGGTTTTTTATGTCGCCACTTCGTCCGGTCGCGTCCTCAGGTGTATCGGTGTCAGAGCAGATACAGGATGATGCGACTGCGCAGCTCATACCAACCAGAAAACTGCACCTGGCTGTTGCAGTATTGGTGGTAGTTATCGTTCTGCTACTTATTGTATTGGCCATTTACTATTCTGTGTGGCCGTTTCAGCGACGCCGCTCACGCCCGCTGGCGCACGCATCCGGGCAGATTCGCAGATTATTGCGCAGCCACGATTCCGACGCCTATCGTAATAGCCTGATCCAACTGCATCGAGCGCTCGATACAAGCAATAACGGACGATTGCTCTCCAGTGACGTGTCGAGTTTCGTGTCCCGTCAGCCTGAATTCACTTCCGTACAGGCGGAAATAACGCAGTTTTTTCAGGCTTCAGCTTGTCTGTTTTTTACAGGTGACCATGAACAGGCCGTGAAGATGCTCGCTCCACAGGACCTTTCACGTATCGCGAGGCGCCTGGCTGCTGCTGAGCGGAGAATATCATGATCTCTCTGCTTCATACCCTGGCAGTCGACTCACCCAGCGCACTTTGGTTGGTGCCTCTGACGTTGATGCCATTTTTCCTGAGACCGAGACGAATATCAGGTTGGCCTTGGCTCGGAACAATCGGTTCAGACAGACTGTCGGGTATGGCAGATATGCTTCTGCGAATTCTGGGCTGTCTGGCATTGCTGGCGCTAGTGCTTTGCATGGCGGGATTGTTTCTTAAAGGCGGCTCGTTGCAGAAACTGGGTACGGGAGCGCATATGGTTCTGCTGATCGACCGAAGTTCAAGTATGAATAGTAGTTTCGCGGGTCAAGTACCGACGGGCAAAGAGGAGTCGAAGGCTGCTGCTTCAAAACGACTGCTCAAGGGTTTTGCCGCCGAGCGGCCGCAGGACAGGATCGGAATGGTCACCTTCTCGACGATGCCGCTGTTTGTATTGCCTTTGACCGATAAACCTCAGGCGGTGGATGCAGCAATTAACGCAATTGATCGTCCAGGCCTGGCATATACCGACATTGGTCGTGGTCTGGCCATGGCGCTATCACAGTTTGATGAAGATAACGATCCGCTCGCATCGCGGGTCATCTTTCTTGTCTCTGATGGTGCTGCCGTTATCGATATGCGGATTCAGAATGCGTTGCGTAAATCGGTCATCACCCGTCCGGTACGCTTGTACTGGCTATTTCTGCGTACTCCCGGCGCTGCGGGTATCTGGGATATACCGTCAGAGCCTGATCAGGACACGCCGCAAGTAATGCCAGAACGTCATCTTGATATTTTCTTTAAATCTCTGGGGATTACCTATCGCGCTTTCGAAGCGGAAAATGCAGAGGATGTGGCAAAGGCGATTGCAGAGATAGACAAACGGGAAAAAGCGCCGTTGCGTTACATCGAACACGTGCCGCGCCGCGAGCTTTCGGGTTACCTGTTTGGCTTTGTTACATTTGTTCTGTTGCTGCTGCTCGCAGTGCAGTGCGCGCAACGGATGGTTAATGTACGTGGGCGGGAGGGCGCATATGATCGCAAAACGACGCTCCAGGGCTGAATGGCGCAATGTTAGTGCTCAGCGCAATCGGTCGTTTTTGGCGACGGGTTATGTGTGGCTGTTATGGTTTGCAGTGATGCTTGCCGCGGCGGCGCTCGTTTACACCCTGATTGCCCTGAGCGATACAAGGGTAGATAACAGACTCATTCGCCAGCTGGAATCACGTCGCGATGTTGCCGTTCCCGAGCGATCCGATCCTGAGGTCTCATTCGCCCGTCTCCGATTTCTGACTACAGTGGGCCGCCTTGATGACGCCTTGCCGCTGGTTGAAACCATCGCCGCAGCTGCCGTACGCGTTGATGGCACTCCAGGTTCGCAGCATGAGGTTTCTGTGGCTGTCAGAGCGCTGTACAACATGGGTAATGCTCGCCTGAGGCATGCGATTGAGTTGCTGGGGACGAGTAAAAGCGAGGAAGCACCTTCCTCGGTACGTCTGGCCAAAGAGTACTACGTGCGTGCATTGCGACTTGCACCGGGATTCTGGAATGCACGATATAACCTGGACATCGCTTCTCGTCTAGTGCGGGATTTGCCTGAAGGCGAGCTAACTGAGGAAGATGAAGAGCCCGAGACGCCCAAGCGCTTGTGGACGGATCTACCGGGAATTCCAAAGGGGTTGCCATAATGCATTTCAGTGCGTCGGTCTTTCGACTCTGCTTATTGATGGTGGCGCTTTGTCTGGCGGTATGGGGATGTTTTATGCCGCATTACCGAACGATTCAAGACAGGACGGAAACGATGTTCGTCATAGATATCACAGGCAGCATGAACGTACGTGACTACGGCGAAGGCGACCGGTTACACAGCCGGCTTGAACAGGTCAAGCAAACGTTGATCCAGACGCTGGGGCGAATGGCATGTGGCAGTCGCGCTGGGCTCAGCATATTTACGGAAAGGCGCAGCTTTATGCTTCTTGAACCGGTCGAGGTATGCGAGAACTATGCACCACTTTCTGAAACAGTTTCGCAGCTTGACTGGAGGATGGCCTGGGAGGGTGATAGCTACATATCGAAGGGGCTTGAATCCGGTGTCGAGCTGGCGCAAAGCCTTGGCGTCGGTATCGTTTTTTTTAGTGATGGGCAGGAAGCGCCTCCGTTACCCCTCGCGCAGGGCGAAGCCGGTCACATGATGATGCAGGGAGAATCGCAGGTTAGAGCCATGTCCTTCAACCGACAGGATTCGCAGACGGACGGCGAGGCCTCCAAAGTGAGTGGTCTCGTGGTCGGTGTTGGTAGTAAACAGCTGTCTCCCATACCAAAGTATGATGAGGATGGCCATCAGATCGGATTTTATGCTGAAGACGACGTGGAGCAGGAAAATCGCAGCGGTCCGCCCCCGGCAGACGCGGCAAGCCGGGAAGGGTGGCACGCCCGTAACGCTCCGTTCGGATCCAAGGCCGCTAAAGGTAACGAACACCTTTCGTCAGTGAGAGATTCTTATTTGCAGAAACTGGCGGGGTCTTATGGATTGACATACGTTTCCTTATCCAATTCTGAATCGTTACTCCGGGCGATAGAGTCGAACGCAAACAAGCATCAGATATCGACATCAATTTTGCTGACGCCGTATATTGCAGCTGTAGTCGGCGCGCTGTTACTTATCTTCTACCTGTCAGGTTTTTCTCGCAAGCGTGTTATCGCAGATCGACGTTCACGGTCGAAGAAAAGGCAAGAAAACACTGGTCCGGGGTCTGTTTCGTTCACTACCTAAAGGAGCTTCAATTGATTAGAACAACAATTGCAACTGTCTTATTTTCAGCATTGATTTGTGCGCCAGCATCGGCACATGGTCCCACCCCCAAGAAAGTCGAAGAGACTGTCAGTATCTCGGCCCCACCGGCTAAAGTCTGGGAGAAAGTCGGTGAATTCGGCGCTATTTCAGACTGGCACCCTGATGTGAAAAAAAGCAGTGCGAGCGATGGCAATAAAACGGGATCCGTCCGTGAGCTCACACTGGAAAAAGGTATTATCAAAGAAAGTCTGGATGAATATGACGCGGATGGCTTTACGTACAGTTATCGCATGGATGGCGAAAACCTGGATGCCTTGCCGGTCAGCTCATATTCCTCGACGCTCACCGTTGAGCCCGAAGGCGATGGCAGCAAGGTATCGTGGATCGGACGCTTTTACAGAGGGGATACCAGTAACGAGCCGCCGGAAAATCTGAATGATGAGGCGGCTATTGAGGCCATGACGTCAATTTATCAAGATGGTCTTGCCGGATTGAAAAAAGCCGTTGAAGGTAAATAGAAGATGGCTGCAGGCAATATCAATATTTCTCAGCGGGCACGATGGTTCATGCTGACGACGCTTCTGACATTCAGTCTGGGAAGTGCCTGTTTCGCCGGGCCGGCTACGCAACGATATGTTTATATTGCCAGTCAGGAAGGTAACACGGTCAGTACGATCGACGTTCAGACAAATAAAGTAGTCTCCCGGATCGGGGTTCCGGAAAAACCGGTGTTCATTGCCGTTACAAGTGATGGAAGCAGTGCATATGTAACGCATCCTGATCTGGCAAGAATATCAGTACTGGATTTGAATAAAGGCAGCGTTGTTGCCGAGTACCACTTTTCTGGAGAACCGTTTGCGGCAACCTTGTCGTCCGATGAGGCATCGCTTTTCGTATCGGATTGGAAAGGCAATGCAGTAGTTCGAATTGATGTGCAAAACGGGAAAGAGACGGGGCGGATCTCGGTCGGTTCTGCGCCGGCAGGGTTGACGCTGGATCCCGCATGCAGGCGCCTCTACGTCGCCGACCGAGGCAGTGCCGCGGTCAGTGTAATCGATGCAATAGCCTGGAAGTCGCTATATCGTGTACCTGTTGGGGCGTCTCCATTTGCATTGGCCGCGCATGACGGTCAGATATACGTTGCAAATGTCAAGGACAATACGTTAAGCAGGCTGGAAACTGAATCCAGACATGAGACCTGGCGCGTAAAAATGGAGGCAATGCCGTATGGCGTCGCCATTACCCCGGATGGACGACAAGCGTGGGTAACTGCTCAGCAAAAAGGCATGCTACAGCGCATCGACACGGATGGGACTGTGGTTCGACCGGGAATCAAGGTCGGGCGCTACCCGGAAGGCGTTGTCATTGCTGATGGCCGTGCCTATGTCGCTTTGTGGTTCGACGATAAGGTGGCCGTCGTGGATTTGGCTACCGGGCAGGTGAGCAAAAAAATAGACGTAGATGCAGGGCCGCGAATTGTAGCAACCCGTTCGCTTTGCAAAAAACAATAAACAAAGGTCAGGAGGGGAGTATGTGGGTAGTGAAACTTGATGGTAACTTGGCACATGATAAAACGCTGAACCTTTGGCTTGCTCAGCTGGGAGCATTGGGCGGAGGCAGAGTGATTATCGTACCCGGGCGCTGGCGTGGGGTCGATTTTATTCAGGATATGCAAAAGGAGTGGGGCTTCGACAGTCTTGTTACGCACAACATGCTGGTCATGGCCAGAGCACAATATGGCCTTATGCTGACTGCACTGTCCTCTCAACTTACACCCGCTGTCAATGCCAGTGCCATTCGCGATGTTCTGCAACGCGGAGGGGTTGCTGTCTGGATGCCTTTGTATTTGATGCGTGAGCAGGCGGATGATCTTACGTCAGTATATATGTCTTCGGATTGCATCGCGGCATGGCTGGCAAATCATCTTAAGGCTGAGCGTCTCGTGTTGATCAAAACGCACCCATTTTTTCCGAATGCGGGAATTGCGCAACATGTTCGTGATGGCGTGTTGAACGCTCATTTTGAACGATATGCGCGACAAATGGCTTGTCCCATTAATATGTTGCACAAAAGCCAGCTGGCGCAGTTTCACGACATGCTTCTCAATGGCGATACGGCAGATATAACTTTCAGTAATACGGGAAATCTGAGTGTCGCCTGAACCCGTGATTGGCTGGCCGCATGTTGGAGGGTGTCTTCCAAAAAGTATAGTTGTGTTGTCAGAAGTCTGCATTCCGATGGGGATAATGGTGACGGAATATTTCTGAGTATTGGGTGCTCAACGGTGTGCTGCATTGAATAATACTTGCGCAAAACGTTTAGCCAGTGCCGCAGAGCATGTTGTTGTCGTAACTGAAATCGCGTTGCAAAGTCAGTCGCTGTTTTAATCAATGGGAGCAGGTTTTGCTAGGGTTTATCACTAATTGCGTAAACAGATGCCTGCAGGTAAAACGGTGGAGCTTGCTGTTTAAATAATTAGTAGCTCATAACATTAATGACAATTAACGATACGTTCTGGGAGGAATCACATGAGTGATGATATCGTTCAACGGGTGATGGCAAACCCGAAATACAAGGAAATGACGAAAAAACGCAGTACCTACGGCTGGGTATTTTCCGCTGTTATTCTTGTCGCCTATTATGTCGGGTTCATCGGCATTATTGCTTTTGATAAACAACTCTTTGCGCAGTCCATCAGTGGTGGTGCCATGACTTGGGGTATTCCGGTGGGCTTTGGTCTGATGATTCTGATCATCGCGCTTACCGGTATTTATATTCTGATTGCGAACTCCAAATTCGACGCAATGGAAAGAAGTCTGTTGAATGATGTAGGGGTTTCTCATGAATAAAGGTGTGTCGCGTTTTCTGATCGGTATTGCCTTTACCGGCTTATTCCTTTCTCTGGCCTACGGCGCTGACGCCATCGGAGAAACCACAAAGCAGAACGTAAACATGACGGCGATCATTATGTTCGTCGTTTTTGTTGGGTTGACGCTTTTCATTACCAAATGGGCAGCATCCCGTACGAAGTCTGCTTCCGACTTTTATACCGCGGGTGGTGGAATCACAGGCTTTCAGAATGGCCTGGCGATTGCCGGTGACTATATGTCCGCAGCATCCTTTCTGGGTATTGCGGCACAGGTTATGGCCAGTGGGTACGACGGGCTGATTTACTCTATCGGTTTTCTGGTAGGCTGGCCTATCATTATGTTCCTGATGGCTGAACGCTTGCGTAATCTGGGACGATTTACGTTTGCTGACGTGGCAAGTTACCGTTTCGCACAGGCGCCGGTAAGAACATTGGCAGCGTGCGGTACGATTGTGGTAGTGCTGTTTTATCTTATTGCGCAGATGGTGGGGGCGGGGCAGCTGATCAAGCTGCTGTTTGGTCTGGATTACTGGATCGCTGTGGTCATCGTTGGCGTGCTGATGATGGTCTACGTCCTGTTCGGCGGCATGACAGCGACAACCTGGGTACAAATCATCAAGGCCGCCATGCTGCTTTCGGGTGCAACGTTCATGGCCTTTATGGTCATGAAGCTGAACGACTTCTCTTTTGAAGCCCTGTTCTCCAAAGCGGTAGAGGTCAAGGCCGCGGGTGCTCAGGCTGCGGGTAAATCGGCGGAGGAGGCTCAGACCGCGGGGATGTCCATCATGGGGCCGGGCTCGTTCATCAAGGATCCGATTTCAGCGATCTCCTTTGGTATGGCGTTGATGTTCGGTACTGCCGGCCTGCCTCATATTCTGATGCGCTTCTTTACCGTGCCTAACGCCAAAGAGGCGCGTAAGTCGGTATTCTGGGCCACTACCTGGATTGGCTACTTCTATGTGCTTACATTCATCATCGGTTTTGGCGCGATCATTTTCGTATCAACCAACCCTGACTTCCTTGATGCAAAAGGCGGCCTGATTGGCGGTGCGAACATGGCTGCGGTCCATCTTGCCGATGCGGTTGGCGGTCATGTGTTCCTGGGCTTTATCTCGGCTGTGGCGTTCGCAACCATTCTGGCTGTGGTTGCCGGTTTGACGCTGTCTGGCGCTTCTGCTGTTTCACACGATCTGTATGCTTCTGTATTCCGCAAGGGCAACGTAGATTCAGCAACTGAGCTGCGCGTATCGCGTATTACCACGTTTGTGTTGGCTGTCCTGGCTATCCTGCTGGGTATTCTGTTCGAGAAACAGAATGTGGCCTTCATGGTATCACTGGCATTTGCGATCGCGGCCTCGGCCAACTTCCCGGTTCTTTTCCTCTCCATTATGTGGAAGAAAATGACTACCCGGGGTGCGGTCATCGGTGGGTTCCTGGGCCTGATTTCTTCTGTTATCCTGACCATTGTGTCACCCGATGTATGGGAAGTGACGCTGGGCAATCCTGCGGGCAGCGCGCTGTTCCCGTATAAGTCTCCGGCGCTGTTCTCCATGATTATCGCTTTTGCAGGTATCTGGTTCTTTTCTGTCACAGACAAGAGCAAGCGTGCTGCAATCGATATCGATGCTTACGACGCCCAACGCGTTCGTGCAGAAACGGGTATCGGCAGCAGCAAGGCATCAGTACATTGATTCTTGCTTCTTCAGTGAGTTGAAAACACGCGGCTTCGGCCGCGTGTTTTTATTCGAGCGTAGGAGAAATGCAACGTTTTTGTAAAAAAGAACGAGCGGAAGATTGCGAAGCTTGCATCGTCTGAGGTTTCTGGCTATAATCATTTTCTTCATTGATCCCCGATAGCTCAGTCGGTAGAGCGACGGACTGTTAATCCGCAGGTCACTGGTTCGAACCCAGTTCGGGGAGCCAAGAATTCTCTAGTAGTACGTACTAAGTGCTCTAGTTGTATTAAATCCTCTAGTCGTACTAAAAATTTAGCCACCTTCTTGGGTGGCTTTTTGCTTTCTACCGCTTGTTCAGAGCAGCCCGATAGTAGACAGCGTCTAATATCCCGTATCCTTTTTTGGCCATTTCCAGGCCTTATCGCCGGCTCAATTCCCCCTGTACCAAAGCGCGATTCGGTTCGCTACGCCGCGCTGTCCGGCTGTGGCCATGCCGTTTGTAGCGAACAATTTGTGGGATAATTCAGCTGTTGCGCTTGAGGCCCTAATGCTGGCTGAGCGAACTGGCAGGGTGGTTTTATGCGGTGTATGATCATCCCATCAATTCCGACTTACGTTCTGGAGCGAATAATGAAACGCGTTCTCTGGCTTTTGTTTACATGCATGGTCAGCTTTGGCCTGGCGGCTTGCAGTGTTCCTGGCAAGACCGACATTATGGGCAATGCTGACTATTTTGAGCCTACGTTTCTCAATCGTCATCTGATCAAGGACAAGACGACTGTGTCGGAGGCTATTCAGGTTTTTGGCGAGCCGGATCGTACTACCCGCAATTCAAATAACGAAACGACACTCAAGTATGTGCGCAAGTCTTCCGGCAATATGGCCGGCAATATGGTGGGTGCCGTCCCGGTGGTCGGGCCGATGGTTGACTCCGCAGGAAAACTGCTGAGCCCCGGCAAAACCGACATGGGCCAGCAGGTGCTGGAGCTGAAATTTGTCAATGATGTTTTTCAATCCTGGGAAATGTAAGCCCGGGCCAACAGAAATCCGTAATTCGGATTTCACTAAGTTAATGGAGTATGCCTTATGAAAGGTTTTGTCGACGATATTGAGGAATTGACCGTAAGCAACGATCTGTACCGAAAAGTGCTGTACACGGGCAAAAACCTGCAACTTGTGCTCATGACGCTACAGCCAGGTGAGGAAATCGGAGAAGAGGTTCATGAAGAACACGATCAGTTTTTCCGTATTGAACAGGGTGAAGGCAAAGTGCTGATCGATGGCCAGACGCACAGCATCGCTGACGATGACGCAGTCATTGTTCCTGCCGGTGCCCGCCACAACGTGATCAATACAGGTGACGAACCACTGCGTCTGTATACGATTTATGGGCCGCCTGAACATCGCGATGGCGTGGTCCACGCAACGAAGAAAGATGAGCAGGAAGAGCATTTTGATGGCAAAACAACCGAGTAAGTGACTGTCATGAGTGCGCCGGACACCGCTGATCTGCAGGCCTTTGTACAGCAGTACCCCGGTCTGTTGGTCATAACCGGCGCCGGTTGCAGTACCGATTCCGGTATTCCGGCCTATCGGGATACCGAGGGCGCCTGGATGCGTCCTGCTCCCATGACCTTCCAGCAGTTCATGGGCGGTGAACCAGCGCGCCAGCGTTACTGGGCGCGCAGCATGGTGGGCTGGTCCATGTTTTCCGGAGGCCGGCCGAATGCGGCTCACCGTGCCCTGAAATCGCTTGAAAATAAGGGTTATATCGGCCTGCTGGTGACGCAGAATGTTGACGGCTTTCATCGACAGGCAGGGCAGTCCCGGCTGCTGGAGCTTCACGGCTCGCTGGCGCAGGTAATCTGCATGGGTTGTGGTTCGCGATTCGATCGTTCTGAATACCAGCAGCGCCTGCTGGGCGTTAACCCCACATGGGCAGCGATGACAGCCGTCATGGGCCCGGATGGAGACGTGGATCTTGAAACCGATTTTTCATCTTTTCGCGTGCCTGCCTGCGCGCGCTGTGGCGGCATTCTGAAACCGGATGTGGTTTTTTTTGGTGAACCCGTTCCGCGAGCCCGCGTGCAGACCGTCTACGATGCCCTGGATCAGGCGGACGCAATTTTGGTGGTGGGATCGTCTCTGATGGTGTATTCGGGCTATCGCTTCGTCAGGGATGCAGCCGCCCAGGGCAAACCGGTGGCGGCGGTCACTCGCGGGCGGACCCGGGCCGATGCCGTGCTGACGCTGAAAATGGATGCCGGCTGCGCGCCGGTACTGACTGAGCTGGATGCCAGTTTGCCCATGCCGCAAGGTATGCTCGCCGCACAAACAGCAGGCGCGACTGCGGAAGTGCCGGGCTGAGTTACTTCATATATAGCGTTGTTGCCCAAAGGGAAAGCAGGCCGATAGTCACAAAAAAGGCAATGACGTAGCCCACCAGCATGAGCAGAATTTTTCGTTTTCGTTCCATGATCGTATCTTTGTATTCTCGTCTGTCATTATACGACCTGTTTTGTTCCGAAGGCGCCGGGCGCCTTACAAAAGCGACAGGCTCAAGCTATAATTCAAATTTCCTGCTACGGCCCTTTTCACAGGGTCCTTATTCCAATGACAAAGTATGTATTCGTTACCGGCGGCGTGGTCTCTTCGTTAGGCAAGGGAATCGCCGCCGCGTCATTAGCGGCTATCCTTGAGTCGCGTGGCCTGAAGGTCACTATGCTCAAGCTGGACCCCTATATCAACGTTGATCCGGGGACCATGAGTCCACTGCAGCACGGCGAGGTTTTTGTTACCGAAGATGGTGCCGAGACCGATCTGGATCTGGGGCATTACGAGCGGTATATCTCTGCCCGCATGCACAAATTCAATAACTTCACGACTGGCCAGATTTACGAATCCGTGCTGCGCAAAGAGCGCCGCGGCGACTATCTGGGCAAGACCGTGCAGGTCATTCCGCATATTACAAATGAAATTCAAGATTTCATCATCCGTGGTGCCAGACAGGCCTGGGATGGCCAGACCGATGTGGCAATTGTGGAAATCGGCGGCACAGTCGGGGATATTGAGTCGCTGCCGTTCCTTGAGGCGGTACGCCAGATGAGTCTGCGCCTCGGACGCAACGGTGCCGCGTTTGTTCACCTGACACTGGTGCCATTCATCGCGTCGGCGGGTGAACTCAAGACAAAGCCTACACAGCACTCTGTCCAGAAACTACGTGAAATCGGTATCTATCCCAACGCCTTGCTCTGTCGTGCAGATCGCGAAGTGCCGGAAGACGAAAGGGCGAAAATTTCCCTGTTCTCAAATGTGCCCCTTGATGCCGTTATTTCCGTCTGGGACGCCGATTCCATTTACAAGATTCCGTCCATGCTGCATAACCAGCATCTTGATGATCTGGTATGTGATGCGCTGGCCATTTCGCCGCCGCCTGCAGATCTGTCTATGTGGGATGGGCTGATCGACGCCCTGGAACATCCGCAGCACGAGGTACATATCGGTATGGTCGGCAAATATGTCGATCTGACCGAGTCCTACAAATCCCTGATCGAGGCGCTACAGCACGCAGGTATTCATACCCGATCCAAAGTGGTTATCGAGTACATTGATTCCGAGGATCTGGAGGGCGGTGCCACCGAGAAGCTGGCTGCGCTGGATGCGATCCTGGTCCCGGGCGGCTTTGGCAAGCGTGGTACCGAGGGAAAAATTCGCGCTATCCAGTATGCGCGTGAACACAATGTGCCCTACTTGGGAATCTGCCTGGGAATGCAGCTGGCGGTGATTGAATTTGCCCGTCATGTGGCACAGCTCGGCGGGGCCAACAGTACCGAATTTGATCCTGCCGCACCCCATCCGGTGGTGGCACTTATTACCGAGTGGATGGACCGCGAAGGCAAGGTTGAAAAACGCACGGCGTCTTCAGATCTGGGCGGCACCATGCGCAAAGGTGCGCAGCGTTGTCCTGTCAAAGAGGGAACGCGCGCTTTCGATATCTACGGTCCGGAAGTCAACGAACGCCATCGTCACCGCTACGAGGTCAACAATGTCTACGTGCCGCGTCTTGAAGAGGCCGGCATGGTCATCAGTGCCCGTACCCCAACCGAGAACCTGCCGGAAATGATGGAAATTCCATCGCATCCCTGGTTCATGGGCGTGCAGTTTCACCCGGAATTTACTTCTACGCCGCGCAATGGCCATCCACTGTTTACCAGCTATATCAAGGCGGCACTGGAAAACCAGAAACAGCGGCAGAACAAGGAATAGGGAACAGTCATGAACCTTTGTGGCTTCGATGTCGGCCTGAATCGGCCTTTTTTCCTGATTGCCGGCCCCTGCGTGATCGAATCACGCGAGATGGCGTTCGATACCGCGCGCACGCTGATCGAGATCACCGGCCGCCTTGGCATTCCGTTCATCTACAAAAGTTCATTCGATAAAGCCAACCGCAGTTCGGGCAAGTCCTATCGCGGTCCGGGCATGGATGAAGGTCTGCAGATTCTGGCCGATGTGCGCGAGCAGTTGAATGTACCGGTTCTGACTGACGTTCATGATATCACCCAGGTGGCGCGTGTCGCGTCCGTCGTTGATGTTCTGCAGACGCCCGCCTTCCTGTGCCGCCAGACCGATTTTATTTCTGCCTGTGCGGCTACGGGAAAGCCGGTAAATATCAAGAAAGGGCAGTTTCTGGCACCCGCCGATATGCAGCAGGTGGTGGCCAAGGCGAAAGCCGCGGCCATCGAAGCAGGCGGCGACGGGTCCAATATCATGGTGTGCGAACGCGGCGCTTCTTTCGGCTATAACAATCTTGTTTCCGATATGCGTTCGCTCGCTATCATGCGGGCCACCCAGTGTCCTGTCGTGTTCGATGCCACGCACTCGGTGCAATTGCCTGGCGGGCAGGGCACGTCTTCGGGGGGACAGCGTGAGTTTGTGCCGGTACTGGCCCGTGCCGCGGTCGCCGTCGGTGTCTCGGGCCTGTTTATGGAAACCCATCCGGATCCGGCGACCGCCCTGTCTGATGGCCCCAATGCTGTTCCGCTGGCGTATATGGAAGCGCTGCTGCGGTCTTTGACCGATATAGATCGTATTGTGAAGAGCCAGGGGTTCATCGAGGACCAGTTCAACGAGCCAACGCCATCCGCCAGATCCTGAGATATTAATCGCCGGTAGCGGAACCTTGACGCGTCCGGCTGGCAGCAAACACAGCCCGGTGAAGCACACTGCCGGTTTACTTTGAACGGGATGTATGGTTACCAGAACAATCGAAGTGAATGAGGAGCAGTCGGCATCGGGGCGTCTGCTGCCTTTTCGACAATCTTTGCTTGCGGTACTCGGAATCTGTTTCGTCGGGATGCTGGTCGGCCTGGATCAGACCATCGTTGGAACCGCATTGCCAACCATTGTTGCCGAGCTCAATGGCTTCGAACTCTATGCCTGGGTGGGTACGTCCTATCTGCTCACCTCTGTCATTACCGTTCCGATCTGTGGCCGCCTGAGCGATTACTATGGTCGCAAGCCATTCGTGGTGGCGTCTGTCATTATTTTTACCATTGCTTCCATGCTTTGCGGCATGGCCAGTAACATGATGCTGCTGGTACTTGCACGGGCCTTGCAGGGGATTGGCGGTGGCATGCTGGTAGGCACGGCCTTTGCCTGTGTGCCCGACCTGTTTCCCGATGCAAAGGTTCGCCTGCGCTGGCAGATACTGCTGAGTTCCTCTTTCGGAATTGCCTCGGCTGTTGGCCCGTCCCTGGGGGGCTTTCTGACCGAGTATTATGGGTGGCGTTCTGTGTTTTACGTCAATCTTCCCGTAGGCCTGATCAGTCTGTTCTTTATCTGGCAATATCTGCCGCTAATCCGCTACAAGCGGGAGCAGGCGATTCGGCTGGACTGGCAGGGCGCGGTGCTGATTGCCGTGTTTTTGGGCGCGCTGCAGCTGGCTGTGGAGTTGTTTGCCACGCACGGCATGTCCTGGCAGGTGCTGCTGTTTTCCGCGTTATCCATATGTGCTTTTTTTGTCCTGCTGCGCTGGGAGCGGCGCTGCGCCTTTCCGTTGCTGCCCCTGGAGCTGTTCCATGATCGCAGTCTTGCGACCATGTTCACGCTGTCGTTGCTGACCGGTTTTGTGATGTTTGGTATGTTGTTCTACATTCCATTACTACTGCAGGGCGGTTTTGGCTATTCGCCGAATGATGCCGGGATGCTGGTGACGCCGCTGGTTGTTTGCATTACCGTCGGAAGTATACTGAGCGGTCGCGTCGTCATCCGTCTGCCACGTCCCAACCTGATTCTGTACCTGGGCTTTATATTTATAGGCTGCGCCATCGCCGGGGTCATCTTCTATGAGCGGGACATGCCCAGGCCGCTCTTTCTGCTGTATATGACGCTGGGCGGGATTGGACTGGGCTTCATACTGCCCAATTTGACCATTTTCAGCCAGGAGCTGTCCAAACGAAACAATCTGGGCATCGTGACTGCGCTGGTGCAATCTATCCGCATGATAGGCGGCATGCTGGGGACGGCCATTATTGGTACCCTGGTCAATTACTATTTTGTGGCGGGTATCCAGACCGAAGCCCGGAAAATCGGCTCTTCTGAACTGGTGGCTGCGCTCTCCGATCCACAACTGCTGGTCCGTCTGGATACGCAGACCAGTCTGATTGCCCGGATGTCTTCACTGGGGCTGGATGCCAGGCCGTGGCTGATAACGGCGCGGGAATACATGGTTGGGGCGATTGAAGCGGGCCTGATCGTCGTGCTTGTCGTCAATGTGGTTGCGCTGCTGTGGCTGTTTCGCCTGCCTTTGATCCGGTTTACCAGTCTGGGAACGACGACGGTCCAGCGGCCACCGCGAAAGTGGAGAAGGCGTCGCCACAAGCCGGGAAGCCGGTGACGCCGGTCACAGACCATCCCGATCCTTACCGTCTCCCAGTTCGTGTTTACGGCGATGCTCAAGGTTCGAGCATCGCAAGGGCAGGATTGTCATTGATTTCAACCTTTTTTGCGTCTTGTTTGAGTTGGAATCGGGCAAAAAATGTAAAAGACCGGATACAAGTTCAATCGCATAGCCATGCGAAATTACAAGATTGGCTGAGTAAGGTACAATCTACGCAATAAAACCTTATCAAAATCACTGTTTATCAGGCAGGAAAGTCATAACCATGAGTGCAATTGTTGATATTATCGGTCGCGAAATTCTGGATTCCCGCGGGAATCCGACGGTAGAGTGTGATGTCTTGCTCGAATCCGGTGTCATGGGTCGGGCTGCGGTGCCATCGGGCGCCTCTACCGGTGCACGCGAGGCCATCGAACTGCGGGACGGTGACAAGTCCCGTTATCTGGGCAAGGGTGTACTGAAGGCCGTAGAAAACGTCAACACAGAGATTTCCGAAGGGTTGATGGGGCTTGACGCTCAGGAACAAACGTTCATCGATCATACGCTGATTGACCTGGATGGTACTGAAAACAAAGAGCGCCTGGGCGCCAATGCACTGCTGGCAGTCAGTATGGCGGTAGCCCGCGCGGCGGCCGATGAATCCGGTCTGTCTCTGTACCGCTATTTTGGTGGCAGCGGCCCCATGAGCATGCCCGTTCCCATGATGAATGTGATTAATGGCGGAGCGCATGCCAATAACACGCTGGACATGCAGGAGTTCATGATTTTGCCTGTTGGGGCAACCAGCTTCCGTGAGTCCCTGCGCATGGGTGCCGAGGTTTTCCACGCCCTGAAAAAACTCATCCATGGTCATGGCATGTCTACGGCAGTGGGAGATGAAGGTGGCTTTGCGCCTAATGTGGCCAACCACGAATCTGCCATCCACCTGATTCTGAATGCCATTACCGAAGCCGGTTACGAGCCCGGAACGCAAATTGCACTGGGTCTGGATTGCGCCAGTTCTGAATTCTACCGTGACGGAAAATATCATCTGGCCGGAGAGGGCAATATCTCCCTGACTTCTGCTGAATTTGCCAATTTGCTGGCCTCCTGGTGCGACAAATATCCTATTATTTCCATCGAAGACGGCATGGCCGAAAACGATTGGGATGGCTGGAAAGTCCTGACCGACCAGCTGGGTAAAAAAGTGCAGCTGGTAGGCGATGATCTGTTTGTTACGAACACCAAGATCCTGAAAGAGGGTATCCAGAAAGGCGTGGCTAACTCCATTCTTATCAAGATCAACCAGATTGGTACCCTGACCGAAACTTTTGCTGCTATTGAAATGGCCAAACGTGCCGGGTATACCGCGGTAATT
Source organism: Pseudomonadota bacterium (assembly GCA_023389155.1). Lineage (GTDB taxonomy): Bacteria > Pseudomonadota > Gammaproteobacteria > Burkholderiales > Burkholderiaceae_B > Advenella. The sequence goes on along the minus strand of JAEWEV010000022.1, from coordinate 85,423 downwards.
TCACATCGTTCAGGCGAAACAGAAGATTCAACTATTGCCGATATTGCCGTGGCGACCAATGCCATGCAAATCAAAACCGGTTCCCTGTCACGCTCTGATCGTATGGCAAAATACAATCAGCTGCTGCGTATCGAAGAAGAACTCGCAGAAGTGGCCCGCTTCCCGGGTCTGGATGCGTTCTATAACATCCGTTAAGCGCCGCGGCGCACGTACTGAGCATTTGTCATGCGCTTACTTTACCTCGCCCTGATGGTCGCCTGCGTTGCCATTCAATACCCGTTGTGGTGGGGGGAAGAGGGTTGGGCGCGCGTGACGGTGCTCAAACAGCAGCTGGAAGCACAGGAAGAGAAGAACAAGGCATTGCTGGCGCGCAACGCCGCCATGGATGCCGAGGTGCATGACCTGAAAACCGGTACCGACGCCCTCGAGGATCGTGCCCGCATTGAAATGCGCATGATCAAGAAAGACGAAACCTATGTGCAGATTCTGACACCAAACGAGCCCCAGCCTGAGGTTCCCGTCAGCTATCAGGTACCTGGTGCACCAGACGTTAAAAAACCTGCGGAAGGCACAGCACAGGCTTCTGCCAAACCTCAGACCACCGCCAGGACGCAGTCCAACGCATCCGCTGCGGGCAATTCCCGTACCAAAGCAGTAGCGGGCAAGCCAGCCAAACAGGCAAAATCGACCAAACCTGCTGCCCGTCAGTAAATTTCCCTGATCTTCGTCATTGTCGCGTGCTTAGCGCCGTTGCTGGTCGTTGCCGTTTTCATCCAGGCAAATAACCATACCCACTCTCCAGCGTTGCGCCGCAGCGATTATTTTGCTGCCCATGCGTGAAGCTTACCCGCGCTACACCTAAGACTGAACGTTGAACATCACATCGGAGCTGTTTTCGAGCGCTGCTAGAGCGCAGACTAAATCATGTGATGGATACCGGGTGAGCTATTTCAATTGTTAATGCGCATCGTTCTGTTGGCAGTCCGGACTATCTCCAAGACAGCAGCTGTAAACACGCATTTTTTCGGGCTATGACTGACAGGCCGGCGACATTGGTAATGCTGCCTCAGGGTCATCGATTACGACTTGCAGTGCGTCTGTCGTATCGCTGGCCGCGGTACTGGTTCCCAAGGGAGCTGCAGATTCGGGTATTCTGGCATGCGCGGGCTGGGCGGGCCCGCCGCCCTTGACCGAGCGATTTGGCTGAATAGTTGCACGCTTGCGGGCAAGATGGAGATCGTATCCGGGCGATTTTTCTGCAGGCGCGAACACAGCGGCAGTGTCGGCGTTTGTACGGGATGACGCGGCCTGTGGCTGCGGACTTGCGGGGCGTCCGGAGAGGGGCAAAGCGCTGTTGTTGGCGTAGCGCACGTGTGTGGTCTGTTCCGATATCCACAGCACCGGGTGGGATTGCATTTCAATGGTGATCGCTGCGGTTACAGGAACGATGCCCAATGTGCTCATCGGTGAGTCTGTATCCCCCACAGCTGCTGCTGCCTTGCGCAGCAGCGTGCGCATGCCGGGCACGACGGGCTGATACTGGTAGCGAAGCTGCAGCTGCAGCGTATTGGCATCGTATATCGTGCTGCCGGAGACTTTGCCTTTTGGCATGTGCTGGTGTTGTTCATGCTGATAATTGTTGTTGATGGCAGGATTACCGGTTTTCAGTGCAATAGGCAGATCTTTCTGCATGAAATCTGCATACTCGGCGGCATTCGGATGCACGATAGTAATCTGCCAGGCGGGAAGTCTGTTTAGCTGTTCAAATCGTTTTATGGTTTCCTCCATGCGGGAGCGCGGGCTGGGAAACGCGCCGGCTGGCGCATATAGCGGCGTGAGCGCATCCAGGAACGCCGCTTCTATCACAAACGGCCTTGCATGACTGACGCTTCCTGCGCGACCGGCCTGAAGCAGGGCTAGGCTGACAGCCTCTCGTGTCATATACCAGCGGGAGACTTCATAGCTTGCGGTGCTGGCCATCAACAGCGGGATGGCAACGATCAGAAACTCAATGGCTGCGAAGCCACGCTGACTGATGACTAGCGTGAAACGATTCCGCCCTAAGCTGGGTGCGCACCGCTTGTAGGAAAGCAATGATTTGCGCAGCGCGGGAGAGTGGGTAAAACGGGGTGTTTCTGGCGGAGCATGGACAGGGTTTCGCATCCCTGCAGTGTGCGCAATTCAGGCACGAATGTATATTGTGGATTGCGGCGCTGGATAAAATCCGCACGATATCCGCTGCAAGGAAGTTTGCAAGAAAACCGCTGGACATGCTTAAGCAATAGTCGTGTCAACTGCCGAACATTCATCAGAGCCAGGCAGAAATTTCACTGCAAACCCTTGAAGAATCCAGCGATTGGCTGGTATGGAATCATGCAATAAATCTGACGGCCCTGCATGCCGTGTTGCGGACTCGCTTAATGTGCAACGGGATTTTCGGGATTGTCAGAACTGCGGCCATCGATAAACAAGCGGGCGCAATCAATGGCATCAAACGTATAGGGTTTGCCGCAGAAATTGCAGGCGATATCGACTTGTTCCTGTTCGCTGAGAATACTTTCAATTTCTGCCTGACCCAGCATCTTGAGCATATTGCCCACCCGTTCGCGCGTGCAGGGGCAGAACCAGCGCACCGGTTGCGGCTCGAAGGTTAGCAATGGCTCTTCCCAGAAAAGACGATGAATCAGTGTGTCCGGCGTTTCGCTCAACATTTCCTGCTGCGTGAGAGTGCGGGCAAGAATGCTGGCTCGCTCCCATGATTCCTGATGGGTGGTCGCGTCGTCGGTGGCGCCGCCGTGATCAGGAAGACGCTGCAACAGCAGGCCGGTTGCACGCCGGGCATCGGCGGCGAGCCAGATGTGGGTATCCAGCTGCTCCGATTGCTTCATGTAATGTTCCAGTACTTTGGCAACGGAGTCGCCTTCCATGGGGACAACGCCCTGGTAAGGTTGTTGGCCTTCCTGTCTGTCTGCCGGATCAAGAATAACAATGAAGCGACCATTGCCATTGCCGTTGAGCAGGGACTGGAAGGTGGCATTTTCGGGAACAACAAATTCCTGTCGCAGCTGCACGGTTGCCCGCAGGCTGAGATCGGACTGGCACTCGACAACCAGCAGGGCGAGTGGTCCGTCGCCCTGCAGCTGCAGTACCAGGGAGCCGTCAAATTTTATGTTTGAAGCGAGCAGGACAGAGGCTGCGCAAAGTTCTCCGAGCAGATCGCGTACTACCGCCGGGTACGTCTGGTGAGCCAGGCCGGTGTGCCAGGTCTCGGTCAGATCCACGGTTTGTATACGGGTACTGCGGTCTTCGAAAAGGTACTTTTGTAATTGATCAGTCGTCATGGTGCGGCGGCACGAGGCCGAAGTTACGCAAGGCGTTTGAGACCGCTGCTGTAGCGATGCCCCTGCCATACGTAGTGGGCAGTATTTTTGTGGATATTGGCGATTTCCTCTTCGCTCAGCGTACGGGCAATTTTGCCTATACCGATGACCAGAGAGCCGTCGGGTATGACTTTGCCTTCAGTAACAATGGCACCGGCACCGATAATACAGTTTTTTCCAATCACCGCGTTGTTCAGCACAATGGCCTGCATGCCAATCAGCGAGCCTTCCCCGATGGTACAGCCATGCAGCATGGCTTGATGACCGACGGTGACGTTTTTTTCTATGGTCAGGGGCACGCCTTCGTCGACGTGCAGAACGCTTCCTTCCTGTACGTTACTGCCTTCCTTGATGAGAATGGGGGCATTGTCACCGCGAATAGCAACATTGGCCCAGATGCTCACGTCTTTTTCAAGTGTGACATTGCCGATGATGGTAGCGCTGTCGAAAACGAACGCCTTGGGGTCGATCGTCGGCACCAGTTCGTCAATCTGATACACAGCCATGGTTGCTCCTGTTGTCAGTTGGATGCGGCGTCGTTGTCGCGCCAGACGTAGCCGTCTTTATCGATATGGCCGCGAATCGAAGTGGGTATCCACTCCTGTGGCTCAGCCTGCAGCGGATGGATCTGGGCACCGGACCAGTATTGCAGGGCGATGGCAGGATCGGGATAGTCGTTCTGGTCTGTCCTGTTGACGGCGATCAGTCCTTTTTGTCCTGGCTTGAGAGGCTTACCCGCGTTGTCGATGACTGTGATGCGGTGGCCGGGATAGACACGTCCCATGCTGCCAGCGCGGGAAGCCCATTTTTCCTGGCTTTCGCCAATGATGTAGCCAAAACCCAAAGGCGCGGCAACAATGTTGATATCGACATTGAAGCGGCGTTTTGCCCATTCGCCCAGCGCCGGATCATAGTCGGTATCCAGGCAACTGATGCTGCGTATGGCCAGTTCGAACTCGTCAAGGGTATCGGGATAGTCGCGAATGCGTTGCAGATCCTGACCCGAAGCGTGGATGTTGGTGATCTGGTAGTGCTCCAGCAGTGTGAACAGCCGTGGAATGGTGCGTCCCGCCGGGCAGCCGACAATGGACTTGCCAAAGTAAAGCGTGGGTAAAAGGGCGTTGAGCAGACCGTTGGGGCCGTTCCAGTCGTAGGAAGTCCAGAAAATATCGTTTGTTTTCGGGAACCAGTTCTGCGACGCGACAAAGCCTGGCAGCGTGCCGATGAGCGTACTGTGATCCAGCAGAACACCCCGCAGCGGCTGATTTTCAGCCGGCGCAGGATACATCAGGATGGCCGGCGTTGCCGCACTGACTACATGAGGGGTGAAGGTGGAGGGCTGCCGTGCGAGCAGCGTGCGCCACGAAATAATGCGGTCGTCATCGGTATGAATGCCAATGATCTGTTTGACGGGAGAATGGTTGTCTACCGCGGATATGAGCGCAGTGATGGAGTGCTTGTCGACAACCGCTACCCGTGCCTGGGAATCATGCAGTCTTTCTGCGTATTCGGCACTGGAGAGGGATGACGTCAGGGGGACGACAATGGCGCCGACGGTAAGCACGGCCAGCTGCGTAATTGCGCTTTCGGCAGAATGCTGCAGAGCCACGGCAATGCGGTCCTGAGGCTGTATGCCCATTCGGATAAAGCCATTGGCCAGCTTGTTGACCTTTTCGGACAGCTGTCCGTATGTCAACAGCGTGAGCTGCCCCACCTGATCTTCGAAATAAATGGCAACCTGGCGGGCTTCATGCGGGCTGGAGGCCCAGCGGTGACAGCAGGCATCTGCTATATTGAATACCGAGGGGACCAGCCATTCAAATGATTTATAGAGTGACGAGTAATGATCGGTCATAGGGTGGCGTATGGAATCGGGGGCGCTGAAGGAATAGGGCAGTGTGTGTACAAATGATGCAGCTTCCTGCCCGCGGATCTCTGATTCTATCATTGAATCGCCGTCGGCGATAGATCGGCCAGTCGGGTGCCGGCCAGCCTGTCATGCAGCATTAGCCCATCACGGTCAAACCAGCTGTAGACAAAGTTCAAAAACGGCGTTATCACAATGAACATGGTCACGGAAGGCCAGCCAAGGGACCTAGATACGAGATAGACCAGGTAGGCCCCAAGCAGGGGAATGGGCCAGCACAGGAAATAGCGTAGCAGCAGCTGAGCCAGGCCCGGTTTGCCGCCCGCACGATCAACCAGCCGGATATTCCATGTTTTCATGGGTAGGGTCTGTCCGTGTTTTCGCCAGCAGAGCACAAAATAGATGCCGATTGCAACGAACAGCACAACCTGACGCGTACCAAGCAGGGTGAGGCCACTGCGACTCTGTGTCAGGGTATCGAAGATGTAGTCGGTAAAGAAGACAACGCCGAACAGCAGAACGGCCTCATACATCATGCAGGCAAAAATTCGCAAACGGGAAGGGCCACGCGATAAACGCGCCGTAGCAGGGGCAGCAGAAGGTTTCATTTTATTGTTCAGGGTTTACGGTAACTGTCCGCGACCATTTCAAAGGAAAACAGGCGGCAGTCAAGCGCACCATTGTACAGCGGAGTGCGGCGTCGCGGCTTCAGGCGCAGTTTGCCCGGCAGTTCCATGTCACTTGAAATCACGTGAACCTGCCAGCCGGCAAATTCCTGCTTCAGGCAGGCGGACCAGTCGCGCCAGAAGCCTTCGTCCTGCTGATCCAGGCGTTCTCCATAAGGAGGGTTGGTCACCAGCCAGCCACTGTCGGTGGGAGGCTGAAGATCAAGTGCATTGGCGCGCGCAAATTGAATCGAGTTTGGCGCCAGATTGGCGCGTTGCAGATTTTCCCGTGCTGCCTCAAGGGCATGGGGATTCAGATCGCAGCCAAACAGCGGAGTTTCCAGTTCGGGTGCAATACGGCTGAACGCCTCTTCCTTGAGGTGGGACCACTGCCGGGCATCGGCATTGCGCAACCGTTCAAAGCCAAAAGGACGCGAAATGCCCGGAGGTACGCCCTGGGCGATCCACGCAGCTTCGATCAGGATGGTGCCGCTGCCGCAAAAGGGATCCAGCAGAGGCTGGGAGGGGTCCCAGCCGGACAGGGCAAGAATGCCGGCCGCGAGGTTTTCCCGCAGCGGGGCTTCGCCCTTGTCCAGTCGCCAGCCACGCTTGAAGAGCGATTCTCCGGACGTATCCAGATACAGCGTGCCTGAATCCCGGGTCAGAAACAGGTGCACCCGAGCGTCGGGCCTGACGGTATCGATGCTGGGACGTTCTCCTTCGCGATCACGCAGACGGTCGCAAATGCCGTCCTTGGCTTTCAGGTTGCAGAACATCAGACTCTTCATGGGGCTCTGGATGGCCGAGGTATCGACCCGTAGCGAGTGTTCTGCACCGAACCAGCGCTCCCAGGGGGTGTCATAGGCCAGTTCGTATATATCGTCTTCCTTGAGTACCAGGCCGTGCCCGACCTGTACCAGAATGCGGGTCGCCAGTCGGGAGTAAAGATTGGCACGCAATACGCCGGCCCAATCGGTTTCAAAGGCACAACCGGCACGACCCTTTTCCACATTGTCAAAGCCCAGTGCCTGCATTTCTTCGCACAGAATTTCTTCCAGTCCCTGCGGGCAGGGAGCAAAGATCCGGAATCTTTCGGTCAGGCGTGACGAAGGGCGCGGCTCCGGTGCACCGGAACTGCGGCTTTCGCGAGGCGCCTTTGACATAGTTGTCGAATCATGGCGTGCATCCTGTCGAACAGGACGTTCACCGGTGTCGTGCTTGCGGGATACTGGGTTGCGGCTGTAGGGGCGTGAAGCACTTCCTGCGCGCTCAGATCGCAAAGGATGGCCTGCACGATCCGAACGATCTTCACGGTCAGAACGGTCAGCGCGCGATGTGCCTGAGGGTGCGGCGCCGGCCCGGGCACTCCGGGAGGCAGGCAAGGGGCGTCGTGGCTTCGCCGTTGGCGTTTTGGGCTCGCCGGAACGCAGTCTGTTCTGGGCAACGGCGCGTGCACGGGCGCCGGAGCGAACGCGCGGTTTTTCTTCGCCATCGTCGGTCTGGCGAGGCGTTGCACGAAGGCTGAGTTTCTTGCGGTTCGATGGAGTGTTGTCGTCGGTCATGGCTAAGCCTGTCAGAAAGGTTTGGTGACCACGAGAATGACCACCACCAGCAGTAGCAATACCGGTACTTCATTGAACCAGCGATAAAAGACATGGTCGCGCTGGTTGCGGCCCTGTTCAAATTTTTTGTAGATGCGAGAACAGGCGTGATGGTAGCCGATAATCAGCAATACAAACAGCAGTTTCGTGTGCAGCCAGCCATTGGTCAGGCCGATACGATAGTAGAGCATGAGCACCAGCCCGAAAGCCACCGCAGGGACTGCCAGTATGGTAGTAAAACGCAGGAGCCGGCGTGCCATGCCCAGCAATACCGGGTAAGCCTCACCGTCCCGGGGCTGCTGTGCCAGATTGACAAAGATGCGCGGCAGATAGAACAGTCCGGCAAACCAGGCAATCACAAAGACGATATGGAGGGTTTTGATCCAGAGCATGATGCTTATCCGCGCAACTGGCCGTTGCCTTCAAGAACCCACTTATAGGTTGTCAGGCCCTCCAGACCGACGGGGCCGCGGGCGTGAAGGCGATTCGTGGAGATGCCGATTTCGGCGCCAAGACCATATTCAAAGCCATCGGCGAACACCGTAGGCAGATTGACATAGACCGAGCTGGAGTCAACTTCCCTCTGGAAGCGGTTGGCGGCAGCCAGACTGTCGGTGATGATGGCCTCGGTGTGACCGGAGCTCCAGCGTGCGATATGCGCCATGGCCTCATCAAGAGAGTCCACGATTCGAATGGCCAGGATAGGAGCAAGGTATTCCGTTGCCCAGTCCTCGTCTGTCGCAGCGCCAGCCTCGGCAATCAGCTTGCGGGTACGCTCGCAGCCACGCAGCTCCACGCCTTTTTCCGTATACGCGGCGCCCAGCGCCGGCAAAACCTGTGCGGCGATATCCTGATGTACCAGCAGGGTTTCCATGGAACCACAAACCCCATAGCGATAGGTCTTGGCCTGGAAGGCCACGTCATGGGCCATCCGCAGATCGGCATCACGGTCGATATAAACATGACAATTACCGTCAAGATGGCGGATCATGGGGACGCTGGCCTCGGCTTCCAGGCGCCGGATCAGCCCCTTGCCGCCGCGGGGGATAATCACGTCGACGTAATCGGTCATGGTAATCAGGTGGCCAACCGCCGCACGGTCGGTGGTATTGATTGTTTGTACAGCGTGTGCAGGAAGGCCTGCATGCGACAGGCCTTCCTGGATAATTTTTCCCAGCGCCTGGTTGGATCGAAATGCTTCGCTGCCACCACGCAGGATGGCGGCATTCCCAGACTTCAGGCATAACGCGGCGGCATCGACTGTGACGTTCGGACGGGATTCGTAGATGATGCCAATGACGCCCAGCGGGATACGCATTTTTGATACGCGCATGCCATTGGGACGGATGAGGGTTTCGCTGCGGCTGCCAACCGGGTCTTGCAGGGCAGCGATTTGCCGCAGACCGGTAGCCATGAGCATCAATGATTTGTCAGACAGGGTCAGGCGGTCAAGCATGGCCGGTTCCAGTCCGGCGTTACGCGCCTTTTCGAGATCCTGTGCATTTTCTGCTTTCAGCAGTTCTGTCTGTGCTTCCAGTCGGCTGGCAATATGCAGCAGTGCCGCAGACTTCTGTTTGTCATCTGCACGCATCAATTCGCGGGATGCAGCTCTGGCCTGCTGGCCACAGATCAGCATTTGCGCGTGGAAATCGTTGGTATTGCTGTTTTCGGTTGTCATGGTTATCAGTGAGTAGTGGCGGTGACGTCTGCCATCCGCAGAACAAGCCTGGCCATTTCCTGCCAGGGGTCGGTCAGTCTGCCATCTGCAGGAAAGCCCTTGAACAGTCGGTCAATGTCATGGGCGTGCTGGACGAGGCCCATGATCTGTGAAAAAGGCAACCGGTCCAGGGTGTTGAGGATCAGCTGATCTTTCGGTGGGAACAGGCCCAGCTTGCGCGTCAGATTACGCGGATTATGTCCATTCTGCCTTGCCTGGGCAAGTGTGTAAAGATTACGGATGTCATACGTCAGCAGTCCCAGCACCATGGGAAGGGCTTCGCCTTCAGCCTGCAACCCGTGCAGCACTTTGAGCGCGCGCTGACCGTCACCACGCAGGATTGCCTGGCTCATATCGAATACATTATACCGGCTGACATCAAGAACTGCGTTTTCCACTTCTTCCAGCGTCAGGTCCCCTTCGGGGTACTGGAGCCCGAGCTTGAGAATTTCCTGATGCGCCGCCAGCAGATTGCCCTCAACCTTATCTGTAATCCAGGCAAGCGTTGCGGCGTCGGCACGCTGCTTCTGCCGCTTCAGGCGGTTCTGTATCCATGTTGGCAACTGTTCACGGGGGATGACGGGCGTGTTCACGACCACAGCCTGCTGCGTGACAGCGTTATACCACTTGGCCGAGGAGATGGTTTTATCGGCCCGCGGCAGAATCAGGGCAATGGAAATATCGCTCAGTTCCTGATTGGCGGCCCGCGCGGCCAGGGCGGTGAGTGCATCACCGCCGGTTTTTCCGGGCTTGCCCGTTGCCAGTTCGATTTCCATGAGCTTGCGGTCGCCGAACAGGGAAATGGACTGGGTATTTTCTTCGATCGCATTCCAGGGGCCGGTAGCCGTCATGCTTAGCGAGACCCTTTCCGTGTATCCCTGACGCCGGCATGCGGCACGCAGGGCATCCAGTGCTTCGTTGCGCAACAGGAGTTCGTCGCCGCTGATGACATATAGCGGGTGCAATGTTGCATCCGGTCTGGACAGATCGGTGATGAAACGTTCGTAACCGGGATTCTGTGAAGCCATTATTGCGGTTTATTGCGCGTACTGCGCATCGCCCGGCGTATTCACGCCCTGATTATAGCCATTGATCACGTCGTCGGAACTGATGCGGCGTACCAGTTGGCCGACCATCTGGGACTCCATGTCCTGATAAAGCGTGACCATTTCCTGCGCCTTGGCCTGTGCATTGGCTTCATCATAGGGCAGGGTGCGATTCGCCGTGAGCGTGGACGGCGGAATCAGCAATTGACCGCTCGTCGTGGCCAGTTGAAAGGTAAAGCGCAAGGTGAGTTCGTACTCTTCAACCTGTCCCTGCGAGTTGAGCGATACCTCGCGCTGTGACTGCGTTTTTTCCAGTTGCGAAAGCACGACCTGTGCAGAAGACGCATTGTCGACAAACTGCAGCGCCGGAGAACTCGCTTTGATCGAACGGCGTAAATAAGCACCAAAGCGGGAATTGGCGTCAATATTGGTGTACATCGAGGTAAAAGGCAGGGGTTTCTCACCGCGCAGCTTAAAGCCGCAGCCCGCCAGTAAAATACTGAGCAGAACAGCAGCCATGACGGCCTGATACCAGCGCAAGGATTGAGTAAGGTACACCATGGTTTTTACCTGCTGAAAATTAACCAACAATATTGACAAGTTTTCCCGGAACCACAATAACACGTTTCGGCGGGCGTCCTTCCAGGAACTTCTCCAGTGACGGATGCGCCTTGGCAACCGTTTCGATGTGTTCACGATCGGCGCCGTTCGGAATTTGTATGGAACCGCGCAATTTGCCATTGATCTGCAGCATGAGTTCAATCTCGTCCGCAACCAGGGCTGCTTCGTCTACCTCTGGCCAGGGCGCGTCCAGCAGGTCGCCGTACTGCTTCACATAACCCAGATCGTTCCACAGGTGCCAGGTGATATGTGGCACCACGGGGTAGAGCATGCGCAGCAAAATGCCGGTGACTTCACGCAAGGCTGCATTTTCGACGTCGCCCTCGGCCAGCGCTGCTCCGTCGATGGCATTGAGCAGCTTCATGTTTGCCGATACCACCGTATTGTACTGGATGCGTTCATAGTCGTAATTAGCTTGACGCAGTAGCGAATAGGCCTGCAGGCGCAGATCCTTGACAGCCTTGCTTGCCTGAGTGAAGTCCACTGCTTCGACGGGGGCGGCCAGAACGCGTGCCTTCAGCTCCTGGGCGATAGACCACAGGCGGCGCAGAAAGCGATGGGAGCCATCGACGCCCGAATCGGACCATTCCAGGGTCTGCTCCGGCGGACTGGCGAACATCACAAAAAGCCTTGCTGTGTCGGCACCCATGGTATCGATCAGGGCTTGCGGATCTACACCGTTGTTTTTGGATTTGGACATGGTGCCCACGCCACCATACTGCACGGCCGAGCCATCCCGGTTCAGCGTGGCACCAGTGATGACGCCTTTTTCGTCGTAGGTATTGGTGACTTCCTCGGGCCAGAAATATTCGATAGCCCCTTTTGGCGTGCGACGGGAATAGATGTGATTGAGCACCATGCCTTGGCAGAGCAGGCGTGTAAAGGGTTCGTCGAACTTGAGCAGTCCAAGGTCACGCATGACCTTGGTCCAGAAGCGTGCGTATAACAGGTGCAGGACAGCGTGTTCAATGCCTCCGATATACTGATCCATTGGCATCCAGTAATCATTGCGCTGGTCGACCATGGCTTTGTCGTTACCTGATGAGGTATAACGCATGAAATACCAGGACGAATCCACAAAGGTATCCATGGTGTCGGTTTCGCGTCGTGCCGGTTTGCCGCAGGTGGGGCAGGTGCAGGACAGGAAGGCTTCGTCTTTCGCTAGTGGATTGCCGCTGCCATCAGGGATAAGGTTTTCCGGAAGACGTACGGGCAGATCTGACTCGGGTACAGGTACGGGACCGCAGCTTTCGCAGTGAATGATCGGGATAGGCGTGCCCCAGTAGCGCTGCCGGGAAATACCCCAGTCGCGCAGGCGCCATGTAGTTTGTTTTTCGCCCAGCCCTTTGCCGGCCAGCGCTGTGGCGACGGCATCGACTGCTTCACGATAGCTCAGGCCATCGAACTGCCCGGAGTTAACCACACGCCCCTGCTGTTTGTCAGCGTACCATTCCTGCCATTCCGTGTCGCTGAACGATTTGCCAGGGACCTGTACCACCTGCCTGATAGGGATACCGTATTTCAGAGCGAAGGCGAAATCACGTTCGTCATGGGCAGGGACGCCCATCACGGCGCCATCGCCGTAGCTCATGAGCACATAGTTACCTACCCATATTTCGACGTTCTCGCCGGTAATGGGATGGACAACGGTCATACCGGTAGGCATCCCTTCTTTTTCGCGGGTTGCAATTTCGACCTCGGTCGTACCACCGAGCTTGCATTTTTCGATAAAGGCTGCCAGTTCAGGATTGTCGGCTGCGGCCCGGGAGGCCAGTGGGTGTTCGGGCGCCACGGCACAAAAGGTTACGCCCATGATGGTATCAGGCCGGGTGGTGAACACATACATGCGTCCATCCTGGATCAGTGCGTTGTGTTCATCCCGGATATCGTGGGTAAAGGCAAAGCGAACCCCTTCGCTTTTGCCGAGCCAGTTCTCCTGCATGAGACGAACCCGCTCAGGCCAGCCCGGCAGATGGTGGGTGACCTGGTCAAGCAGCTCCTCTGCATAATCGGTAATGCGCAGATAGTAGCCTGGAATTTCCCGCTTCTCGACCAGCGCGCCCGAACGCCAGCCGCGCCCGTCGATGACCTGCTCATTGGCCAGGACTGTCTGATCCACCGGGTCCCAGTTCACTAACTGGGTCTTGCGGTAGGCAATGCCTTTCTCCAGCATTTTCAGAAAGAGCCACTGGTTCCATTTATAGTATTCAGGATCGCACGCACACATTTCCCTGGACCAGTCAATAGCCAGCCCCATCGCCTTCATCTGCTTTTTCATGTAGGCGATATTGTCGTAAGTCCACTTTGCCGGCGGTACCCTGGATTTGATGGCGGCATTTTCTGCAGGCATGCCAAATGCATCCCAGCCCATTGGCATCAGCACATTGAACCCGCGCATGCGCAACTGACGTGTCATCATATCGTTGATGGTGTAGTTGCGCACATGACCCATATGCAGCTTGCCGCTGGGGTAGGGCAGCATGGAGCATGCGTAGTATTTGGGCTTCTCGTTGCCACTTGCATCTTTTGCATGTTCTGTCACGCGATAGGCATCACGCTCCTGCCAGTTCTTCTGGGCGGATTGTTCAAGTTCGGTGGGGTGGTAATGATCCTGCATCATAGATTCGCACAAAATAGGACAGCAAGCTGTTGCGGGCCAGCACGCGACAGGCAGCACGACTCGATGTCCGGAAAGAATGGGGTTAACCCGTTATTATAGTTGGTCACCGGACAAACCGTGTCGGATGCAGGCGCAATACGAAATTCTATGAAGGGATGATACCGGCGATAAAGGCATGCATCGCGGCATTGTGGCGGTTTTGCGTACTGGTTTTATCCAGAATCTGCTTGTTATGGTAGTTTACAGTATGGCTGGAAATGCCCAGAATATGCGCTATATCTTCGTTGGTTTTTCCATCGGCGACCCATTTGAGGATCTCGATTTGTCGTCGTGTAAATGCCGGCGTGTGCTGTTCACGATGGCGTGCCGCCAGAATAAGCTGGCTCAGGTGTTGCACGGCGACGATCAGCAGGCGGTAAAGCGCACCTTTACTCTCCAGCTCTTGTGGGGTTACCGGGTGCGTCTTTCGCACCAGCGTCAGAACTGCGGCCGTATTGCCCATCAGATTGGTACCCGGGGCAAATATGCCATAAAAGGGTTCGCTTTCACTTGCGGCAAGTTCGGGGTACAGCGGGTAGAAGTCCGTAGATTCCCAGATCAGCGCGGCTTGTTGCTGCATGATTTTAGATATCACGGTATCGTGAATCAGATGGCGCTTGCCTACCCGGACCAGCTCGTCTGGAACGGTTCCTACATGATGGTAACGGGGAGTGGTAAACGGACTGGGAAATCGCTGTATATAGTCAAACCAGTCAAAACCCAGTTTGCTCAGCGCCTGATGAATAAGGGAAAACTGTGACGATTGTTCCTGTTCCAGGGTAAGTGTATTTTGGTCGACGCCGGTCATGCTGACACCTTTCTTCAAATACGGAAACCTGATCGTATCGGAAAGTGCAGGAAAATGAATGGTCTATTTGCGCACAAATGACAAACTTGTCCACTTCATCGCAAAATAACCGTGGTCAAATGGCGCTACCTGTCGTCGCTACTCGTTGACGCCATTCATGGCCACTACTACTTGCCGCTATTACTTGCCGCTATACAGGCCGGCTTTTTCCTGGGGCGGCGCTTCATCCGGTGCCTGAGGGTCGTACAATACGGTGCTGGTGCCCACTCCTGTTCCCACGCCGGCACTTGCCCCACCGCCAATACCGGTTCCTACCCCTACGCCGACCCCTGCGCCTGCTGATACCCGGCCACCATGGCCCACTCCGATGCCGGCGCCAACAGGGCCAAGACCTGTGCCAACACTGACGCCACCGCTGCCAATGCCCAGCGACAAACCACTAACCAGCGGGACACTGACACCAAAGCCGGTAGAACAGCCGGCAATCAGGACGGTGCCAAAAATAAGGGTGAGGGTTTTCAGCTTCATGGGCAAGAGGCACCTTCGCAGCAAGAGTAAGAGGGGAGCAGTCCAAAATCGTAAGAGGGGAGCAGTCCAAAATCTAGCATACATCAATCCCGGGCCATTCACGAAAAATGCAATTCTTTGCAAACTATGTAAAAAATGCAGGTGCTGGCCCGACTCGCGTGCCGCAATACCACCCGCTGGGTTATCATTCGGCATCCACTGATTTTGCCGATAGCTGATGTATCATGTCCCCGGTGGTTACTTCAGGAGAACCGATGATTCGTCGTTCCGTATTACCAATCATTGCGATCATTGTGCTGTCTGGCTGCGCAACCAAGCCGATCTATGACCAGAATGATATCCACTTCATCCTGCCGTGCAAATCGGACACGGCGGCATGCATGACCCAAATGGAAGAGGCCTGCGCGCAGGCCAAAGGCCGGATCATGTCGCGTAATACTGTTCAGGAGGAACTGCCGGTGGTACAGGTTATCTGTCGGCCACCGCCCAAAGAGCCATCGTCTGACGACGATGGAAACGCGTCCTGATGCCGGCAGTCACATTGCGCTCAGCACAGTCCGACACAGCTTGTGTCCAGCACATATTGCTGATGGGTGGTCTGGATATGTTCAACCACTTTTTGCGGATCATCTTCCACAATGAACAGATCCAGATCGTGCTCCGAGATCAGTTTGTTGGTGACCAGCTGATCGCGGATCCAGGTCATGAGTCCGCCCCAGAATTCGGAGCCGACGAATACTACCGGTGCCCGGCTGGCCTTGCCCGTCTGAATGAGCGTGAGCGCTTCAAACATCTCGTCCAGCGTACCGAACCCGCCTGGCATGATGATATAGCCTGCACTGTTCATGAAGAACGTGGTCTTGCGGGATACAAAATATTTGAAATAAAGACTTTCGGTCTGGAACCGGTTGTCCTTCTGTTCGTGGGGCAATTCGATGTTCAGGCCAATACTGGTACCACCAGCTTCATGACAGCCCTTGTTGGCTGCCTCCATGATGCCGGGGCCGCCACCTGAAATGACATTGAAGCCGGCCTTCGCAAGACGGCCGCTTATCTCTTGCGTTTTGGTATAGTAGGGCGAATCTGACCGGATCCGTGCACTTCCAAAAATGCTCACCGCTGCGGTCAAATCCTTGAGATGTTCAGCTGCTGTCAGCAGCTCGCTGGTGATCTCGTTTATCTGACCCTGAATCGTTGTTGCTTTTGTTACTGACATGAAAAAAACCTTGTTACTTGTTGACGGATCAAGTTATCTGTACCGCGCTTTCTACGCAATGCCCGATCTGCGCAATGCCAGCGGAGAACCGACTGGCGCGCTTTATGGCGTGATAAACATGATGCGCAAATGCATTGATGATTATAAGGCCGATTACGCGGCGTGTATTTTTGATGCGAAGGGAAAAACATTCAGGGATGATCTGTACCCTGAATACAAAGGGGACAGACCCCCCATGCCCGACGACCTTGCAGTACAGACGGGTCCTATTCATGAGGCTATTCGCGCTATGGGCTGGCCCGTTATTGCTGCACCGGGGGTAGAAGCGGATGATGTGATTGCCACGCTGGCAGATCTGGCCGCCCGTTCTGATATCCATACCATTATATCAACTGGCGACAAGGATTTGGCGCAACTTGTCAACTCTCATATTACCCTCGTAAACACCATGACGGGTGAAAAACTCGATGAAGCCGGTGTACTGGCAAAATTTGGTGTCCGGCCGGAACGCATCGTGGATTATCTGATGCTCATCGGCGATAACGTGGACAATGTGCCCGGCGTAACCAAGGTGGGCCCGAAAACGGCGGTCAAGTGGCTGAACGAGTATGAGAGTCTTGATAATCTGGTTGCCAATGCAGATAGCATCAAAGGTGTGGCCGGACAGAACCTGAGAGATGCCATTGCCCAGTTCGACCTGACACGCAACCTGATTACCGTGCGGCGCGATTGCGAACTCACTGAATTCATGCAGGGTGTCGAGGATCTGCTGCCCAAAGCCCCCGATGTGCCAACTCTCACTGCTATTTATCACCGATATGGTTTCCGCAGCTGGCTGCGCGAACTTACCGGTGACGCAGACCTGGTGCCCGAGCAGGATGCCCGCGTTGCGCAGAACCTGCCTGCCGCACCGGCTGAAGTCAACTACCAGACTGTGGATACGGCAGAAAAACTCAAGGCGTGCCTGGCGGCAATTGAAGCAGCGGAAAAGGTCGCCATCGATACAGAAACCACCTCGCTCAACCCGATGCAGGCCAGCCTGGTGGGCATTTCTCTTGCCATTGAACCGGGTGCTGCCTGGTATATTCCGTTAGCCCATCGTGGAACGGGGGCAGGTGCGCAACTGGACAAAGCCGAAACGCTGGCGACGATGCGTCCCTGGCTGGAGAATCCGGCAGCCGTCAAAATACTGCACAACGCCAAATACGACAGCCATATTTTCCTTAACGAAGGGATCAGTCTGTCTGGCATCGAAGACGATACCATGTTGATGGCTTACGTTCTGGAGTCTCACCGTAGTGTTGGCATGCAGGAACTGGCCCAGCGCTATCTGGGTCGGACCGGGACGACCTATGAGGAAATCTGCGGCAAGGGCGCACGGCAGATCTGTTTTGATGAAGTGGATATCGAAACGGCAACTCATTACGCGGCAGAAGATGCTGATTTTACGCTGCAGCTGTATGGCGCACTGGCGCCCATGGTGAAGGAGCAGGAAGGATTGCAGCGCATTTACCGCCTGGAAGTGCAGGTGTCGCGCGTACTCACATTGATCGAGCGCAATGGTGTGCGAATTGATGAAGCCATGCTCCGGCAGCAAAGCGCGCAGATCGGTGCCACGCTGGTCGATCTGGAGAACAAGGCTTATGAGCTGGCGGGGCAGCCTTTTAATCTCAATTCCACCAAACAGCTGGGTGAGATTCTGTTTGGCAAAATGAATTTGCCCGTGTTGCGCAAAACACCGAAGGGTGCGCCGTCCACGGATGAAGATGTCTTGTCGAAACTTGCGGTGGACTACCCGCTGCCCCGTACGCTGCTTGACTACCGGGGGCTGGCCAAACTGAAGTCCACCTATACCGACAAGCTACCCAGGATGATCAATCCGGATACCGGGCGTGTCCATACCGATTATGCACAGGCGGCAGTGATCACGGGAAGACTGGCTTCTTCTGATCCGAATCTGCAGAATATTCCGGTACGCACCGAAGAGGGGCGCCGCATCCGCATGGCATTTATTCCCTCAGACGGCGGTGTGATCGTGTCTGCAGACTACTCCCAGATCGAACTTCGGGTCATGGCGCATCTGTCAGGAGATGCCAATCTGCAAAAGGCTTTCCGTGACGGTGAAGATATTCACCGGGCAACAGCAGGAGAAGTGTTCGGTGTGAAGCCGGACGAGGTAAATTCAGAACAGCGGCGTGCAGCCAAAGCCATTAATTTTGGCCTCATCTACGGCATGAGTGCCTTCGGGCTGGCGGCTAACCTGGGTATTACACGCGATGCGGCCCAGACTTATATTGACCGCTATTTTGCCCGTTATCCCGGCGTCGCGGACTACATGTCGCGGATCAAGAAAGAAGCGTCAGCAAAGGGTTATGTCGAGACAGTCTTTGGTCGTCGCTTGTGGTTGCCGGAAATCAATGCCAAAGGCCCGCGTCGGGCAGGCGCCGAGCGCGCTGCCATCAACGCTCCCATGCAGGGAACGTCGGCCGATCTGATAAAAATGGCCATGGTGGCGGTACAGGACTGGCTGGAAAAAGAAAAGCTGGCATCACGACTGGTCATGCAGGTACACGACGAACTGGTGCTGGACGTGCCCCGCGACGAGCAGAATCTGATCAGCCAGGCGCTGCCGGGCCTGATGTGTGACGTAGCCAGCCTGGCCGTCCCGCTGGTGGCTGAAACCGGCGTCGGCGCCAACTGGGAAGAAGCCCACTAGACAGGCCACTGTGCTTTTTCTGGTGGATTGAGCCTGTCTTGGAGAACGTGGCAAAACAGTAATCGTGTTGAGAGATTGCTTGCTGTTGTGGTCTGCGCCACATGGCTTGCGTGTCAGTACAAGCCATGAGACAGATCAGGCTTATTTTCCTGCCGCGCGATTCCGGTATTCGACGGGGTGCCAGCTGAAGCCTGTTCTGCCTTCTGTGCGAATCCGACCGATACCGGGAAAGGGCAGATGAGGGGCGGCGATCAGATTGCGGTGCGCTGCGAAATCGCCGAATGCCATTTTCCGTACCTGCACGGCGTCCTCGGGTTTGAGGTCATAAGTGATTGCCACATCTGGTTCGGGGAACTGCACAGCCGCGACATGGATAATGTCGCCGACAAAAATGATAGACTGGCCTGCGCTGGTTACGGTAAAAAAGGCGCTGCCTGGTGTATGTCCGGGATGGATCGTCGCTTTGATTCCAGGCAGGATCGTTTCGCCGGTGTCAAAGGGTTTCACCTTCCCAAGTTTAGAGTAAACGCCGATAGTCGCCGCAGCCTCCGAGAAATATTTGTCGTCGTATCCTGTCTTTTGCGCATTGTCAGGCTCCAGAAAAAAGCGCAGATCCGGCTCGCCAACGTGAACCGTGGCATTCGGGAAGGCGGGTTTGCCTTTCTGTGTCAGGCCGCCAGTATGATCGGTATGAATATGCGTGATCAGGATGTCGGTCACCTGCTGCGGCTTTACGCCGACGCTGGCCAGACTGTCAAACAGCTTGCCTCCGTAGCCGGGGCCGAAAAGTTCACCGGATCCGGTATCGACCAGAATGGTGCGAGTCCCATCCTGGATCAGAAAAGCGTTAATGGACGCTTCCACGGGATTGCTCAGGAAATCCTTGTCGAGCAGGCCGTCTATGTGCTCGTGTGACGGACCAATAAGAAGGTCGTATAGATCCTGGGGGACGGTACCGTCAGACAGTGAGGTAACGCGTAAGTTGCCGACGGGCAGGGAATAAGAGTCTGCCGTCTGCGTGTAGCTTGCCACCAATGTGTCGGGGGCAGTCTGGGCCATGACAGGCCAGGAAAGTGAGCTTGCGATTGCTAAAGCGCCTGAAAAAAGCAGGGAGCGGATAGAAGTCATCTGAGTAAGGTTCCAAAGTTTGTCAGGAGAATCTCATGATGTATCATCCGCTAGCAGTGCACAAATCGTCGATTTCAATCGGACCTATTGCTGATTCTGATAAGTTTCGAAATGAGTGGATCTACGTGGACGAGCAGGCTTGGCGGACCATTGTTCGCAGCCAGCGATGCGCTGGATCTGCATTCATGGTGGGGTGCCAGAAAAGCTGCATGGTAAACCGCGGAAGCACCAGAGGTGGCGAGAACAGATCAAGGCTGGCAGTGAAGCGCTCCAGAAAGCGCCGTGGCAATGTGCAGATGCAATCGGTCGAGCCCAGAATGAGAGGGGCAAGTGCGTAGCTTTGTACAGACACCGAGACATGGCGGGTTCGTCCAAGCTCGGCCAGCGTTTCGTCAATCATGCCATTGAACTGCCCACCGCTAGTCGAAATCAGCAAATGATCCAGCTCGCAGAACCTGTCCAGAGTTAGCGGTTCGGTACCGCGTGGATGATCGATACGCTGGGCGGTAAGGAATTCTTCATCAAATAACGTTCGTCCGATCAGATTCGGGGTTGCATCCTGCATGGTGCCGATGAAAAGATCAATCTCGCCGCGTTCCAGCTGCTCACTGACTCGCATCTTGTCTGGTAATGTGAAAGAAATCCGGGATGACGGTGCCTGCGCATGCACCAGCGGCAGAAGCACCGGAGCGAGTATGGCCGCGGGATTGTCCATTGCAGCGATACGAAAAGTACGTTTGCTGCTTGCCGGATCAAAGACGTGAGCTGACTGAATGAATTGCGTCAGTTGCGCCAGCAGATGCCGTAGCTGTGGCCGCAGTGCCAGCGCGTGCGTCGTTGGCGTCATGCCCCGACCAGAGGACGCCGGAACAAAGAGAGGGTCGTTGAGTATGTGGCGCAGTCGTGTCAGTCGTCCCGAAAGTGCTGATTGCGTGATATTCAGCCGTGCAGCCGCGTGCGTCACGTTCTGCTCCTGAAGCAGGGCGTCGAGCGCAAGCAGCAGGTTGATATCCAGGTCTCCGATTCGGTGTGTCATTCAATTGGCTCCGGCGCGCATATAAGACGCGGCATTGGGGTGAACTATGGGAACGCCGCTGTGAAAGTGAGAAATGGATTCCTGGCATGCCGGAAATACCTGCAATATCTCGTGAGCACGCTGACCCCGGGCGATACAGGTATGACAACGCGCGAGACCGGCGCGAACGTGATCTGGCAAGATTTAGCAATGACTGATGGCCATTGCTGATTCCTGCCAGACCGTTTGTCGTGTCAGGACTGCACGATGCGCGCGCGCAGGGCGTTAATCCTGTGTTCGAGTGGCGGGTGTGTTGCAAACAGGGCCGCAACGCTGGCTCCGCCGCTAATACCGGATGATTCGAACTGCTTGGGCAATTGGCCGGGATGCATTCCACCCAGTCTGGCGAGGGCATTGATCATGGGAGACGCCGAGCCCAGCATTTTTGCCGATCCGGCATCAGCACGGTATTCACGCTGACGGGAGAACCACGCTACGATAATCGAGGCAAGGACGCCAAAGATAATCTCACAGACCAGTACTGTGATGTAATAACCCGGGCCGATCCCGCGTTCATTGCGAAAGATGGTGCGATCAATAAAATAGCCAACAACCCTGGCCAGGAAAACCACGAATGTGTTGACTACGCCCTGGATTAGCGTGAGGGTAACCATGTCGCCGTTGGCAATGTGGGCCACTTCATGTCCCAGCACCGCAGTGACTTCCTCTTCGGTCATGCCATTGAGCAGACCCGTCGATACTGCCACCAGGGAGTCATTTTTGAATGCGCCGGTAGCAAAGGCATTCGGTTCCCCCTCGTAGATGGCAACTTCCGGGTAACCGATACCTGCCCGATCAGCCAGTTGATGTACCGTATCAACCAGCCATAGTTCCTGCTGGTTGCCGGGGGCGGCGGGATCTATCACGTGCAGGCCCATGGTCCATTTGGCCATCGGTTTGCTCATCAGCAGCGAAATGAACGCGCCGACGAATCCGACAACTGCGGAAAAAACCAGCAGCTGTCCCATATTGATGCCATTGGCGTCCATGTAGCGGTTCACACCCAGCATGTTGAGTGTGAGGCCCAACACCACCATGACGGCAAGGTTGGTCATTAGAAAAAGAATAATACGTTTCATACAGCAGTCCTTGTTGTAAGGGTCAATCCGAATCGCAGTCAGAGCCGGAAGCCAGTCTGACATTTTGAGCTTAAAAATAGCTGAAACTGAAGCCAGATCAATTATATAAGGGCAATGTCGTCCTTTTATAGTGTGGTTCGCAGTAGAATGCTATTTTCTTTTCAAGCGATTTCCGGATTTATCATGCAGGCATTATGGATGTTGGTGGCTTCCCTGATGTTCGCCATTATGGGGGCTTCGGTCAAACTGGCGTCCGAACATGCAGCATCCCTTTCGCTGATCATCCTGTTCCGCGGCTTGCCGTCAGTGGTGCTGCTCGTTGTCTGGGCGCTGTCCACACGCAAATCGCTTAAGCCCAAAAGCATACGTCTGCATCTGATGCGTAATCTGTTTGGGGTTTGTGCCATGTGGATGGCTTTTTACGGCTACAGTGTACTGCCGCTGGCCACCAGTACCAGTCTGAACTATACCTCTCCCTTATTCATCGCCGGTTTCCTGCTGCTCTCGGGCAGGGCAGCAAATGATGTTGTCCGCACGCTTGCCGTGGCTATCGGCTTTGCCGGTGTTCTGCTGATTCTGCGCCCAAGTATTACCGAAGATCAGTGGTTTGCCTGCGCGCTGGGCCTGACTGCCGGTGCCTGTGGTGCCGTTGCCATGCTCCAGGTTCGCCAATTGGGGTCCATCGGTGAGCCGATCTGGCTGACGGTCATGTACTTTTCCATTTTTGTTTCCAGCACCAGCCTGATCGGCATCAAGGCACATGGCATCGGCCAGCCTGATCTGATCTCGTGGGCGGCGCTCATGATCGTTGGGCTGTCCGGACTGTTTGGGCAACTGGCCCTGACACGCGCTTTTGGCTCGGGGTCGCCTTTGCTATCGGCGGCGCTGCAATACACGACCATCATTTTTTCGGCGTGTATCGGCATTCTGATGTGGAGTAATGTGCCGGATATCCTGGCATGGCTGGGAATGGCGATGGTAATTGTTGCAGGCCTGCTGTCCGCCTGGCGTACGTTGAGGCTGGCAGAGCGGCAAAAGAAAAGCCAGGTGGTCAAGACAACAGCCTGACAATTGTCGCGTCACGTGTGTATGCCGTTGGTGTACGTCGAAGCCTGGGGGCCTGGAGGACGAAAGGTCACAAGTGTCTCGGGCAATCCTGCGGCCCTTGAAACCGCCAGCCCTTTAAATAGCAGCCCTTAAAACAGCTGCCCTTAAAACAGCCCGCCTTGCCTGAAACTACCACCAATTGTGTTGGCAAATACGTTGCGTCTCCCGCTCGTCGGGAGAGGGGTTGGAGGAGGGATTGATTGGGGCAGGTAGCAGCGCGGGAGCGCCGCCCCTGGTCAGGCCATCAGCCGGTTATACCACTCATGGAAATGCTGCATGCCGTCTTCCATGGGAGATTGGTAGGGACCGGTTTCAGAGGTGCCGCGGCTATAAAGGGCACGCCTGCCGGCATCCATGCGCTCGGCAATTTCATCGTCTTCAATGGCGGTTTCCATATAGGCCGCCTGTTGCGCTTCGATGAAGCCGCGCTCGAACGAGGCGATTTCTTCCGGATAGTAGAATTCGACCAGGTTGACCGTTTTTTGCGGGCTGACCGGATAAAGCGTGGACAGCACCAGGACATGCGGGTATAGCTCAATCATGTGTGTAGGGAAGTACGTTACCCACATGGCACCAAAGTCTGGCGTTTCTCCCTGGCGGAATCCGAGTAGCTCGTCGTGCCATTTTTTGTAGACCTCAGAACCCGGGTTGGCCAGCGCCTGATGAACCCCAACGCGCTGCAGGCTGAATGTATCGGCAAAATCCCAGGTCAGATCATCACAAGTGACAAACTTGCCCAGGCCGGGGTGGAAAGGACCTACATGGTAGTCTTCAAGGTAGACCTCGATAAAGGTCTTCCAGTTGTAGTTGCATTCGTGCACGATGGCGCGGTCGAACACGTAGTCGGAGAAGTCAAATTCAGGACGGGCAAACAAAGAGGCCATGTCGGCTGCCGGATTGCGTGGGCCTTCGAAGAGCAGGCCATGGCAGTTCTGCAGGGGAAACTGCTGCAGGTTTTTGCAGGGATTGATATCAAACTGCGGCGCGCCCAGCAGGGTGCCCTGATTGTCATAGGTCCAGCGGTGCAGCGGACAGACGATATTGCCGCCTGTGGTGCGCAGGTTGCCGTGATTGTTGGTGGTGCTGGTGACGTCGCCTGCCTGGCCGCCGAGCATGATGGCCTGCCTGTGGCGACAGACATTTGACACAAGGCTAACCTGATCGCCATTGCGCACCAGTACGCGCCCGGCCTGTTCATGTGGCAGCGTGCGCCAGTCTCCGGATTCGGGCACCAGTTTTTCATGTCCGACATACAGCGCCGAGGCATCGAAGATGCGGGCCTGCTCCTTTTTAAAGATGTCGTCGTTGAAATAGACGTCAACAGGTAGCTGCGTTGTCGCCGGTGATACATGCGCCAGTTTGGCAATGTCAGACATGAGATGCCCCCCGATGAAAATAAATGCCGCCTCACCAAGGGTCATGAGCCGGCATAAAGTGTCGAAAAATGAAAAGGAGGGTAATTATAAAGAAAATCAATGCCTTAGTCAAGGATCGGGCGGGTAGTTTAAGGCGCGAAAAACTGCCGTAGCGCGGGGCGTTTTCGACTTTCAGAACAAAGAGGCAAATCTGCAACCGAAGCCGCTGCTGATTTCGTACAATGATTGCATTGCACTATTGAAAGCATTGGAGATAGGTTTTGACTGAAAACGCAAAAACCGATAGCGTTGCGTTGCCTGACCAGTTCGAGGCAGCACTGGGCGAGCTCGAATCAATCGTGACACAGATGGAAGACAACAGCATGTCGCTGGAAGCCTCCATCGCTGCCTACGAACGCGGCGTTCGGCTGGCCAGGGTGTGTCAGGATAAACTGGATGCCGCCGAGCAGCAGATCAGCGTATTGCGCAACAATATGCTGGTGCCACTGACAGAATCGGGATCGTCCGAATCATGAATGCCAGGGTTGCCACATTCGAAGACTGGCTGCCGGCCTGTATTGAAAAAGTCGAGCTGTCGCTGGACAAAGCGTTGCCGGCCGCAGATGAAAGCCCCCGTAAGCTGCATAAGGCCATGCGTTATGCAGCCCTGGGCGCAGGCAAACGTTTGCGCGCAGCACTGGTATATGCCGCCGGTCAGGCCAGCGCCCAGCAAACCGCGCTGCCTTCGGCGCTTGAGCATACGCTGTCGCGGGCTGCCGTTGCCGTAGAGCTTATTCACGCCTATTCCCTGGTCCACGACGATCTGCCATGCATGGATGACGATGTGTTGCGCCGTGGCAAACCAACGGTGCACGTGCAGTTCGATGAAGCCACGGCCATGCTCGCCGGCGATGCGCTGCAGCCTCTGGCTTTTGCGCAGCTGGCCGAGATGTCGGTCGCACCGGCCCTTGTGGTTCAGGCGGTCAACGTGCTGGCGCAGGCCGCAGGCAGTCAGGGCATGGTTGGCGGCCAGGCCATTGATCTGGCCAGTGTCAACCAGCGCCTGAGTCCCGAGCAGCTGCAGCATATGCACCGCCTGAAAACGGGGGCGCTGATCGAGGCCAGTGTGCAACTGGGAGCAATCGTGACGGCAGCCAACTCCGATTTCCGTATGGCGCTGGAAAATTACGGTTCTGCCATCGGTCTGGCCTTCCAGGTCATCGACGATATACTGGATGTGACGGCCGACCAGCAGGCGCTGGGCAAAACGCCGGGCAAGGATGCGGCAGACAACAAGCCGACCTATGTGTCAGTGATGGGGCTGGAGCAATCTCGCGAATTTGCGCAGCAGTTGCACGAAGCGGCGCTGGATGCCATCAGGCCGCTGGGTGAACCGGCGTGTCATCTGCGCGAACTGGCGGATTTGATCCTTCACCGCAAATCCTGAAACCTATAATGTCAACCTGTGTTTCACTCTGCATTCGTTCTGTCACGCCCCGGAACGCGGCAACCAAGACGATTTCATGACAAAGTTACTAGATATACTTGATTCACCTTCTGATGTTCGAAAACTGAGCCAGCAGCAACTCAAGGCAGCGGCAACCGAACTGCGTGCCTTCATTCTGGATTCAGTGTCGCGCACGGGCGGGCATTTGTCGTCGAATCTGGGTACGGTTGAACTCACACTGGCCATTCACCATGTATTTAACACACCGCATGACCGCGTGGTCTGGGATGTGGGGCACCAGTCCTATCCACACAAGATTCTGACCGGACGTCGCAAGGACATGCCCGGCCTGCGTCAGCAGGGCGGGATTTCAGGCTTTCCGCGCCGTTGCGAATCGGAATATGACGCCTTTGGTACAGCCCATTCCTCGACCTCCATATCGGCGGTGCTGGGCATGGCGGTGGCTTCCAGAAACCTGGGAATCGACAGGCAGCATATTGCTGTGATTGGCGATGGCTCCATGACTGCCGGCATGGCCTTCGAGGCGCTCAATAACGCGGGTGTCACGCCGGGCGTGAACGTGCTTGTGATTCTGAATGACAACGATATGTCCATTTCCCCTCCGGTGGGCGCACTGAACCGGTACCTGGCCCGCCTGCTGTCCGGCGGATTGTATCGTGACGCCAAGAACGTGGGGCGCGCCGTGCTGGAACATATGCCGCCCCCGGTGCTGGATATTGCGAGGCGGGTGAAAGGGCATGCTAAGGGCATGATAAGCCCGGCTACGCTTTTCGAAGAGCTGGGGTTTAACTATGTGGGTCCCATTGACGGTCATGATCTGGATGCCCTGGTTCCGACCCTTCAGAACCTAAGGGAATTGGGGGGGCTGCAGTTTCTGCATGTTATAACGAAAAAAGGCCAGGGCTATAAACTGGCCGAAGCCGATCCGGTCCTGTATCACGGACCAGGCAAATTTGATCCGGAACTGGGTATACAGAAGCCCGCTAAACCAGGCAAGCAGACGTTTACGCAGGTCTTCGGCAAATGGCTGTGCGACATGGGCGAGAAAGATACGCGTCTCATGGCGATTACACCCGCCATGCGCGAAGGCAGCGGGCTGGTTGAGTTTGAAAAGCGGTTTCCACAACGATACTTCGATGTGGGTATCGCCGAACAGCATTCGGTCACATTCGCTGCGGGCATTGCCTGCGAGGGACTCAAGCCGGTGCTGGCCATTTACTCTACCTTTCTGCAGCGGGGATATGATCAGTTCATTCACGATGTCGCCCTGCAGAATCTGGATGTGACCTTTGCCCTGGATAGGGCAGGCCTGGTGGGTGCAGACGGTGCAACGCATGCCGGCAATTATGATATTGCATATTTGCGTTGCGTCCCCAATATGGTAGTTGCCACACCTTCGGATGAAAACGAGACCCGCCTGCTGTTGTCTACGTGTTATGAGCATGCCGGCCCCGCGTCTGTCCGTTATCCCAGAGGCAGCGGCATTGGCGCTGAAGTCACGCCATCGCTTGATACGGTCGAAGTGGGCAAGGCAGTAGTACGACGTCGCGGCGAAAAACTCGCCATCCTGGCATTTGGCACGCTGCTGCACGCTGCCGCGCCGGTGGCGCACGAGCGAAATGCCACGCTGGTGGACATGCGCTTTGCGAAACCTCTGGATGAAGCACTGCTGCTGGAACTGATGCAGTCCCACACGCAGCTGGTGACATTGGAAGAGGGGGCAATCATGGGTGGAGCGGGCAGCGCGGTAACCGAACTGATGCACGCTCATGGCATAAATTGTGATGTATTGCAGTTGGGATTACCCGATGTATTCATTGATCATGGCGACCAGTCCGGACTTCTGGCTGGCGTGGGTCTGGATACGGCAGGAATAGCACAGGCCATTGCCCGTCGTTTCGGGTAACCTGAAGACAGATAATATAGAGCGAAGAAATGAATTCTAAAATTGAACCATCGGTGCTGATGCCTGATGTGCAAAGTACGCTGGATGAGCGCCACATTACCATCCAGCGCGTCGGGATCCGCCAGGTCAGACAGCCCATGCTGTTGCAACTGGCTGACGGATCTGTGCAGTCAACCATCGCCGAATGGACATTCACTGTGATGCTGCCTGCCCATGAAAAGGGTACGCATATGTCCCGTTTTATGGCCCTGCTCAATACCTGGCGCAGTCGTCCCATGACGGTGGAAACCTTTCGCAGCATGGCGCTGGAAATGCTACCGCTGCTGCATGCGGAAAAAGGCGATATCACTGCCTCGTTTCCTTTCTTCATCAACAAAAAGGCGCCGGTATCTGGCGTAGAAAGCCTGATGGACTATCAGGTCACCTGGGTCGCCCGGGCAGAAAAAGAAGAGGCTATTGTGGAGCAAACCATGGTGGTGCCGGTCATGAGCCTGTGCCCCTGCTCCAAGGCCATTTCTGAATACGGCGCACATAACCAGCGTTCCCATGTGACCGTCAGCCTGGTGACGCACAAACCCTACGATCTGGACGACCTGATCCGCAGGATTGAAGCCCAGGGGTCGTGCGAGCTGTGGGGTCTGCTCAAGCGTACCGATGAAAAATACGTGACTGAACGCTCTTACGACAATCCCAAGTTTGTTGAAGACCTGGTGCGTGACGTTGCCGCCGTTTTCCAGAAACTGCCGGGCGTGGTCAATTACCGCGTGGAAGCGGAAAACTTCGAATCTATTCACAACCACAGCGCCTACGCAGTGGTCGAAGGCTAGGCTGCTGCGGCAACGGTGCCGGACCGGCACAAGTAAAAAACAGTGGTAAATCAGCACTTTATGCAGGAAAAAGACCGCAATTTGTGGTCTTTTTCCTTTTCCTGTGTTATATTTTACGGTTTCTTGCTCGCCCCGGTGCGGGGCTGCGCATGACTCGCGGCTTTTATGGCATGGCTTTTTGCCATTGCCTTTATGATATTGCTTTTTACAATCATTAAAACAATCTCATTGCCACGATTGTGTCATCACGCGGTCACGAGTGCCGGCGGGCTGCCCCCCGTAATCTGATGTTATTGCGCCCAACTGTATGGTCGGGTCGCTGTCAATGCCAGCTTACGGATATTCCACAAGGAGTTATCTATGCGTCACTACGAAGTAGTGTTTATTGTTCACCCCGATCAAAGCGAGCAGGTGCCCGCCATGATCGAGCGTTACCAGGCAACGGTAACAAACGACGGTGGTACCGTACATCGTCTCGAAGACTGGGGTCGCCGTCAACTGGCTTACCCAATCCAGAAACTGGTCAAAGCTCATTATGTCTGCATGAATATCGAATGCTCTCAAGCTGCAATGGATGAGCTTGAACATGCGTTCCGTTATAACGACGCCGTGCTGCGTCACCTGGTTATCAAGGCCCGCAAGGCCCACACCGGCGCATCAGTCATGATGAAATCTGTAGAGCGTGAAGAGGCCCGCAAGGCAACCACCGAACAGACATCAGAACAGGAAAACGCAGGTTAATGGCGCGTTGCGTCAGGGATTAGCATGAACCAGCTTAGCCTGCAGGCCCGCATACTTGAAATGGGAGCCCTCAGGTATACCCCGGCAGGATTGCCGGTACTGGATCTGATCCTGTCGCACGAGTCCGAAGTGACGGAAGCCGGTATGCCACGACGCGTCGAATTGACGATTTCCGCCAAGGCAATCGGCGAATGGGGACAAAAAATGGCCTCATTGCCCATGGGAACCGAAATGCGCGTACGCGGCTTTCTGGCCCCCACCCGGAAAAACTCCAGCAGGCTGGTTTTGCATATCCAGCAGGCCGAATTTCCCGGAAGGCTCCGTAATACGGACACCCCGCCATCACCAGGTATCCTGGCATAACGGAACGAGCGATACGCTCATTAATGAAATTCAGAGGGCCAGTCCCTCGCAAACATAAAAGGCAATATCATGGCTTTCATGAAAAAAGGCAAGGATAAACGCAGTAAGTTTCCTCAGCAAAATCCATTGTTCAAACGCCGCAAATTCTGCCGCTTCACGGCAGCGGGCGTAGAAGAAATCGACTACAAAGATATCGATACACTGCGTGATTTCATCACTGAAACCGGCAAAATCATTCCTGCACGTCTGACAGGAACAAAGGCACACTATCAGCGTCAGCTGGATACCGCCATCAAGCGTGCCCGTTTTCTGGCTCTGTTGCCTTACACAGATAACCACAACTAATCAGGAACACCATCATGCAAGTTATTCTTCTCGAGAAAATTGTCAATGTCGGCGACCTGGGTGAAGTGGTTCGTGTCAAGGACGGTTATGCCCGCAACTTTCTGATCCCTCAGAAAAAAGCCCGCCGTGCAACACAGGCCGCGATCCAGGAATTTGAAAACCGTCGCGCCGAACTGGAAAAAGCCCAGGCTGAAAAACTGGCTGCTGCCCAGGCTCAGGGTGAAAAACTCAACGGTTTCAAACTGCAAATTGGCCAGAAGGCCGGTGTTGATGGCCGCCTGTTCGGTTCCGTGACCAACATGGACATTGCTGCAGGTCTGCAGGCTGCCGGTTTTGAAGGCGTTGAAAAAAGCCAGGTTCGCCTGAGTGATGGCGCCCTCAAAGCAGTTGGCGAATACCCAGTGCAAGTGTATCTGCACGCTGACGTGGTGTCTGACATCACCGTCAATGTTGTGGGCGAGATGGCGTAATCCATTCTGTCTCACAGCAGTCGCAGTCGTGACAAAGAGCCGGATTTTCCGGCTCTTTGTATTTGCGCGGGTGGTCTGACGCAGCTGTCTGTAACTGCGTATAATGACATTTTTGCCTGTGTGGTTCCGGTCCTGTTTTTCCCCTGGGCCTGCGATTACCAGATTATCAAGTTATCAATTTGCGGGTTCACCCTGTCATGAATGCTCCCGATCCTCAACTGGATTCCCTGCGTCTGCCTCCCCATTCGGTCGAGGCAGAACAGTCTGTGCTCGGCGGACTGCTCATCGACAACGCACAGCTGGAGAATATCAGCGGCCTGCTGGCCGAGGATGACTTCTACCGTCACGACCACCGTCTGCTGTTTCGTCATATTTGCAATCTGATCAACCTGGATCGACCCGCCGACGTCATTACTGTGCACGAATCCCTGGTACTGGAGAGCAAGTCGGATGAAATCGGTGGACTGGCTTATCTTGACGCACTTACGCGCAATACACCGTCAGCAGCCAATATTATCCGGTATGCCGAAATCGTGCGTGAACGCGCGATACTGCGCAAGCTGGTCACTTTTGCCGATGAGATCGCCTCTGAAGCGCTCAACCCCAAAGGCAAGGAAGCCCGTCAGCTGCTGGATGAGGCCGAGTCGCGTATCTTGCAGGTGTCCGAGGGTTCTTCCTCAGGTAGCGAATTCAAGGAAGTGGGCGACCTGCTGGTCGATGTCCTGAAGCGAATTGAAGAACTGGGCGAGGGCAATCACGGGGATGTCTCGGGGATTCCCACCGGTTTCGTCGATCTGGACCGCAAGACTACGGGTCTGCATCCGGGGCAACTGGTTATTGTTGCAGGACGTCCGGCGATGGGTAAAACCTCATTTTCCATGAACATTGCCGAGCATGTTGCGATTGATGAAGGCTTGCCCGTGGCGGTGTTTTCCATGGAAATGGAAGCCACACAGTTGGCGGCCAGGATGATCGGTTCTATCGGCAAACTGGATCAGCAGCGCATGCGTACCGGCAGGCTGCTGGATGAAGACTGGCCAAAGCTTACGCATGCCATGCAACTGCTACAGGAAGCGCAAATCTACATTGATGAGAGCCCTGCGCTCAGCCCGCTGGTACTGCGGTCTCGTGCGCGTCGTCTGAAACGCAAGTGCGGCAAGCTCGGTTTGATTGTGGTCGACTACCTGCAACTGATGTCGGGCAATGCACTCTCCAAAAACGATAACCGCACGGCCGAAATTTCCGAGATCAGCCGTTCTCTCAAGACGCTTGCCAAAGAGATGGAATGCCCGGTCATAGCGCTGTCTCAGCTGAATCGGGGCCTGGAACAGCGCACCAACAAGCGCCCGATCATGAGTGATCTGCGAGAATCAGGTGCGATTGAGCAGGATGCCGATTTGATATTGTTTATATATCGTGATGAAGTGTATCACCCGGATACCCAGGACAAGGGGTCTGCTGAAGTCATTATCGGTAAGCAGCGTGCGGGCCCGATAGGCACTGTGAGACTGACTTTTGCTGGCGAATTTACCAAATTCATGAACTACGCCGGTCCTGGTGACAGCTTTATCGCGGAGTAATCTGGCCGCAGGTCGGGCTCCCCGTCAGCCGGGGAGCGTGGTGTCTTTAACGCGCAGCTTGGTGCATGCTCAGGTCGGTTTTCTGAGCAGCGCCTCGTCATCCTCATCAACGGGGATATCATCTTTGCGCTTTGAGAGCCGGGCCGCAATGACCGCACATACCATCAGCTGAATCTGGTGAAAGATCATCAACGGCAACACGATGGCGCCGACCGCCTGGCCTGCGAACAATACCTGAGCCATGGGAAGGCCGCTAGCCAGGCTCTTTTTCGATCCGCAAAATACAAGTGTGATACGATCTTCAAGCGAAAAACCCAGCAGGCGACCGATTGTCGATGTGAGAACGAGCACAATGGCCAGCAACACAATGCTGACCGCAACCACGGCAATCAGCGCCGCAACAGGAGTTTTGTGCCACAGGCCTTCGTTGACAGCTTCCGAGAACGCCACATATACCACCAGCAGAATTGAGCCCTGGTCCACGAACTTCATCAGGGATCCGTGGCGCCCGATAAACGCCGAAGTCAACGGGCGGCTGAAGTGACCCAGAGCAAACGGGACCAGCAGCTGCAGTGTGATTTGTCCGATGGCCTCCAGGGCCTGTTGTGAATCGCCCGCTGCGTTGCTGTCGGCAATGATTAAATTGACCAGCATAGGGGTGATGAAAATGCCCAGGATGCTGGAAGACGACGCACTGCACACGGCAGCAGGGATATTTCCCCTTGCGATCGAGGTAAAGGCGATGGCCGATTGCACTGTGGCCGGCAGCACACACAGGTACAGCACGCCTTTGTACAAATCCGGTGTGAGGATGGGTTCAAAGACGGGCCTCAGCGCCAGGCCAAGCAGCGGAAAGAGTACAAAGGTGCATAAGAAAATTACCAGATGCAGGCGCCAGTGTGTGGCGCCCGCAATGATGGCCTGACGTGATAGCCGGGAGCCGTGCAGAAAAAATAGCAGCGCAATGGCAAAATTGGTGATCGTCTCCATGATTGGCATGCCCTGGCCATGTGCAGGCAGCACAGAGGCGATGATAACGGCGATGATCAGCAAAAAAGTGAAGAGGTCGATTTTCAGGAAACGAAGCAGGGACTGGGACATTGCGCGGCTTTACAGTTGAGGGTTGATTCAGCGGTTGACAGTGGAAAAAGTGCCACCATTGTACCCAATCCACTGCCGGATGCGGATCATGAAAGCCTGTCTGAAGCAGGAAGGGAAGTTGTCGCTGTGGTTCCTGCAAGCAGGTTGCAAATACGCTTTGCAGCGCAGTGGTCTTGCGCGCGATCCGGCTCCAATCCTTGCGGGGTGTCGCTGCGTTCACGTTGTGGCTCCGCGCAGGCTCTGACACCAATCAGGCGCGCTTACGTTGCGACGTCGCGCAAGCGCTGTCGTCTCCCTGACACGCTTATCTTACCGAAGCTTGCGGGTACGGTAACCCGGGTGCATTGCAGATTCGTTCATTCGATAGGGTATTATCCCGCGCAAGGCATGAAAAAACCGGTCAGACCCATCGCTGGTGATGGCCTGACCGGCGTGAGTAACTTGCCGTCAAGTCCGTTAGTACAGAAGAACTCGCTGGTAAAAAGAACATGCCAGCACGATACGATCACTGACTGGCCAGAAACAGCAGCGCGGCAGTACCGCTAGCACGACAGCTCCAGTGACAGCACCCTGCACAGAGCGGTGTCAGTACTGCCGGCGCTAAGGCTAGAGCGCGTCGCCTGCGTAATCGGCCAGACGCGAACGTTCGCCTTTTTGCAGGGTGATATGACCCGAATGCGGCCAGCCCTTGAATCGGTCCACCACATAAGTCAGTCCCGAGCTGCCCTCTGTCAGGTAAGGCGTGTCGATCTGCGCAATGTTTCCCAGACAAATGATCTTGGTGCCAGGGCCGGCACGGGTGATCAGCGTTTTCATCTGCTTGGGAGTCAGGTTCTGCGCTTCGTCGATGATCAGGTACTTATTCAGGAACGTACGGCCCCGCATGAAGTTCAGCGATTTGATCTTGATATGGGATTTGACGACCTCCTTGCTGGCGCTACGATCCCATTCTCCGGCTGATCCGTCATTCTTGCTGCCGGTGTTGAGAAATTCCAGGTTGTCTTCCAGCGCGCCCATCCAGGGCTGCATTTTCTCTTCCTCGGTTCCGGGCAGAAAACCGATATCTTCGCCGACCGGCACCGTGACGCGCGTCATAATGATTTCCGTATAGCGTTTGGTTTCCAGAACCTGCGTGAGTCCGCAAGCCAGGGCAAGCAGGGTTTTACCGGTGCCGGCCTGGCCCAGCAGCGAGACGAAGTCAATGTCGGGATTCATCAGCAGATTCAGTGCAAAATTCTGCTCGCGGTTGCGGGCGGTCACGCCCCAGACATTGTTTTTCTTGTGCGTGTAGTCGCGCAATGTCGCCAGGACGGCAGTTTTACCGTTTACTTCACGGACCTGGGCATACAGCGGGGAGTCGCCTTCAAGGTAAACGAACTGGTTGACTACAAAATCGGCGCACAGCGGCCCCTTTATTTTGTAGAAGGTGGTGCCGCCCTGTATCCAGGACTCCACATCCTTGCCGTGTTTCGCCCAGAAGTTGCCGGGCAGCAGCATCGCGCCGTCATACAGCAGATCGGAGTCTTCGAGCGAGTGATCATTCAGATAATCTTCGGCTTCCAGGCCCAGCGCCCGCGCCTTCAGGCGCATATTGATGTCTTTGGAAACCAGCACAATCTGCCGCTGAGGCTGTTCGCGCTGCAGTGTTTGCACCACGCCCAGAATCATGTTGTCGGCTTTGCCGTTGGGCAGGTCTACGGGCAACCTGCCTGCCATGTTCTGGGTCTGGAAAAGCAGGCGGCCTGTCGCGTCCTTGCTGCCAAGGGCGTTTAGCGGCATTCCCTTGAGAATATCTTCTGTTTCAGCGACCAGTGCATCTAGCGAGCGGCTGACCTGACGTGCATTGCGGGCCACTTCGGTCATGCCTTTCTTGTGATGATCCAGCTCTTCCAGCGTCATCATAGGCAGGAAAATATCATGTTCCTCGAAGCGGAAGAGGGAAGAGGGGTCGTGCAGTAGCACATTGGTGTCAAGAACAAAAAGTTTTGACAGACCATTGCTGCCGGCGGTGTTGGCGGCCCTTACTGGCGCGGCACGGGTGCTGCCCGATTTGCCCGCACTGCCGGCTTTAGCGTGATTGCCTTCGGATTTGCGCGAGGCGGGCTGACGGTTTCTGGTGGAAGACTGCTCGCGCGACTGCGTTGCGGTCGGTGCTGTGCCGGTAGCAGGCTCAGCCTTGGCTTGCCCGGATGCGGGCGTTGCGGCGCTGGCAGCCTGCGGGCTGGTGTCCTGATTAGCGTAATCCGTTGCATTGGCTGCATCGGCAGTTGTCACCGTACCTGCGTTGTCCTGCTTCATGCGCTTGCGTCCTGACGGCGCAGCCGTCGCGGGTTTTTCTGCAGAGACTTTTGGAACCGGCATTCCTGTCATATCCAGGATGTCGGCAGGTTTGGCAGGCAGCTTTGGAAGTGGCATAGATAGTTTCTCACATGACTGTTGTTCCATGGGCGGTTGCGCCATGGAAACCGGCACCCCGCGGGGCCGGGTAGAACTAATCCTGGGTGGCTGCGTTCAGCTGGCGCACGGCGTCAAGGACGGCCTCGACATGTCCGGGGACTCTGACTTTCCTCCACTCCTGCACCAGCTTGCCGGTACTGTCGATCAGAAAGGTGCTGCGTTCAATGCCACGTACCTGTTTTCCGTACATATTCTTCATCTTGATGACATCATATTGGGTACAGAGCGTTTCTTCGGGGTCGGACAGCAGGGCAAAGGTAACGTTCTGCTTGCTGGCAAAATTCTCATGGCTTTTGAGTGAATCGCGCGAGGCACCCAGCACCACCGTATTCTCGCTCTCAAAATCGGCGAGCGCGTCCCTGAAGCCCTGGGTTTCGGTCGTGCAGCCCGGCGTATTATCCTTGGGGTAGAAATACAGCACGACATTTTTTCCTTTGAGTTCAGCCAGCGATATCTTTCCTAGCTGGCTCTCAGCCTTGAATGCGGGGGCTTTCTTGCCAATGGCCGGGGGGGTAGTCATCTTGATTATTCTCCTTCGCTAAGCATGAGGGCAACGGCAACATTGCGGCCCTCTGCCATAAGTACATTATAGGTGCGGGCTGCGGCTTTGGAATCCATGGCTTCGATTCCGATCCGCGCGGCCAGCAGTGGTGCGGTCACGGCAGCGGGCAGAAAATGCTGGCGCTCGCCAGTCCCGACAAGCAGGATTTCGGGGGCATTTTCAAATCTTGGGGCAGAGGGTTCATCATCCAGGAAGTCGATGGCATTGCCTGCAATTTTTTGCATGTTCGCAGCCTGGATCAGCTGATCTGTGGTGATATCACCAAGGTTTTTGACGTCCCACTGGCGGACGGCGCCTTCCGGGCGAAATGCAATCGCATGGGTGTACTGGACTTCATTGACTTCAATGAAGTGGTCCCCATAGCGGGTGACCGTATTGAGTGCGGTTGGCTGTTCTCTTTTCAGTTCCACTTAAACTCCTTGACCATTTATCTTATTCTAACTGTATTTCATATATGTGATAGGTGTCCCATGGGTTTTTATGCGACACCGCCGCAAGGACCCCTGACTGTCCCTTTTTTGTACTGCAATGACACAGCCATTGCAAATTTTTTCCGCGCATGGGCAAAATCGTTTGCCGTAAGCCCGCATATAGGCTAGATTTACTGGTTTCACCTTACATTTGTTCCTTCACTTTTTTCAGGTCTGTCATGAGAAACTTCCCGCGTATAGAAAGGCTCCCCCCTTATGTGTTCAACATTACCGGCGAGCTGAAAATGGCGGCGCGCCGGCGCGGCGAAGACATCATCGATATGTCAATGGGTAATCCCGATGGCCCGACGCCCAAGCACATTGTCGACAAAATGGTCGAAGCCACCATCCGTCCCGATACCCACGGTTACTCCGTATCCAAGGGCATTCCACGGCTGCGCAAGGCGATCAGCGACTGGTATTCGCGTCGCTACAATGTGATTCTGGACCCCGACAAGGAAGCCATTGTCACGATCGGATCCAAGGAAGGCCTGGCCCACCTCATGCTGGCCACGCTTGACAAGGGCGACACCGTACTGGTGCCCAATCCCAGTTATCCCATCCATATTTATGGCGCGGTCATCGCAGGGGCCAATATCCGTTCCATTCCCATGAAAAAAGGGCTGGATTTCTTCGAGGAAATTGAGCGGGCGGTACGCGAGTCCATTCCGAAACCGAAAATGATTATTCTTGGGTTCCCCAGCAACCCGACTGCCCAGTGTGTCGATCTTGCGTTTTTTGAGCGTGTTGTGGCGCTGGCCAAAGCCCATGACATTCTGGTCGTGCACGATCTGGCCTATGCCGATATCACATTTGACGGTTATGAGCCGCCGTCCATTATGCAGGTGCCGGGCGCCAAGGAAGTCGCCGTAGAGTTTTTTACCATGAGTAAAAGCTACAATATGGCCGGATGGCGTGTCGGTTTCATGGTTGGCAACGCGGAATTGGTCAATGCCCTGGCCCGCATGAAAAGTTATCACGACTACGGGACCTTTACGCCTATTCAGGTGGCATCCATTGCTGCGCTGGAAGGGCCGCAGGAATGCGTGGCCGAGGTCGTCTCGCACTACAAGAATCGTCGTGACGTACTGGTCAAGGGTTTGCATGAAGCGGGCTGGATGGTAGAAATTCCCA
Organism: Pseudomonadota bacterium; assembly: GCA_023389155.1. Lineage (GTDB taxonomy): Bacteria > Pseudomonadota > Gammaproteobacteria > Burkholderiales > Burkholderiaceae_B > Advenella. Next base: position 47,431 of record JAEWEV010000022.1, on the reverse strand, counting down.
AGGCCGCCATGTATGTCTGGGCCGAGATTCCCGAACCGTACAAAGCCATGGGATCTCTGGAATTTTCAAAAAAACTGCTGGCCGATGCCAAGCTTGCCGTATCGCCGGGTATCGGCTTCGGTGATCTGGGTGACGATCATGTGCGTTTTGCAATGATCGAGAATGAACAGCGCACGCGCCAGGCAATCAGAGGAATTAAAGATATGTTCAAAAAAGACGGGTTCCTGAAAAAATGAATCCAATGAAGGTAGGTTTACTCGGTTTTGGTGTGGTGGGCAGTGGTACTTACGCGGTACTGACGCGCAACGCAGAAGAAATTTCACGCCGTGCCGGACGGCAGATCGTGGTATCAAGGGTGGCAACGCGCACACCGGCAAAAGCGGTTGCCGTGTTTGGCGACAAAGTGCCGGTCAGTAACGACATGCGCGGCCTGGTCTCTGATCCGGATATTGATATCGTGGTCGAACTGATCGGTGGCACGACGCTGGCCCGCGATCTGGTGCTGGAAGCCATAGAAAATGGCAAGCACGTGGTCACCGCCAACAAGGCGCTGCTGGCGCTGCATGGCAACGAGATTTTTGCCCTTGCCAGCAGGAAAGGGGTGATGGTGGCTTTCGAGGCGGCTGTCTGCGGCGGAATTCCCATCATCAAAGCGATCCGTGAAGGTTTGACCGCCAACCGCATTCAGTGGCTGGCTGGCATCATCAACGGCACCACCAACTTCATCCTGTCTGAAATGCGCGCTCACGGTCTTCCATACGACACCGTACTGGCGCAGGCACAGCAACTGGGGTATGCGGAAGCGGACCCGGCGGGGGATGTGAAGGGCGTTGATGCTGCCCACAAGTTGACGTTGATGGCCTCACTGGCTTTCGGTATACCCATTCAGTTCACGAAGGCGCATATCGAGGGAATCACCGAGCTGGACCCGCAGGATATTGCCTATGCTGAACGACTGGGCTACCGCATCAAGCTGCTTGGTATCACGTGCCGTCGTGATGAAGGCATCGAACTGCGCGTCCATCCTGCATTGGTGCCGGCTGAGCGCCTGATCGCGAACGTTGAAGGGGCGATGAATGCCGTTGTGGTCAATGGTGATGCCGTGGGCGACACGCTCTATTATGGTCCTGGCGCTGGTTCCGAGGCCACTGCCTCTGCAGTGGTCGCCGACCTGGTAGACGTGACCCGATTACATACCTCCGATCCGGGTAACCGCGTCCCGCATCTGGCCTTCCAGCCCAGTGCACTGTCGGATACACCGATACTGAATATCGAAGATATCCGCACTTCGTATTATCTGCGTTTGTCAGTGGAAGACCGCTCGGGTGTTTTGGCCGATTTGACGCGGATCCTGGCGGATCATCGTATCTCCATCAACTCCATGATGCAGGAACAGGACGGAGAAAACCGTGCCATTATTATTTTCCTGACACATGAGGCCAGAGAAGGGGACGTCAATACGGCTATCAGGACCATCGAAGCCATGCCATTCGTGCATTCTACGATCACCCGTATCCGCCTTGAACATTTGAACTGACCGATCCGACGGGCGCCGGCGTCTTGAAGAGGCGCACCGTCTTTTCTCCCGCCTTGTGCCGGAGCAATGGAGTAATAATGAAATATATTTCGACCCGCGGCGGCATGAGCCCGGTTTCTTTTTCTGAAATCCTGCTGGAAGGCCTGGCGCGTGACGGCGGACTCGCTGTCCCCGAAAGCATTCCATCGGTCACTGCCAATCAGCTTGAGGACTGGCGTTCTCTGACCTACGCAGAGCTGGCCACGGAAATTCTGGGCCTGTACATTGACGATATCCCGCGTGTGGATCTTGATCGCATCTGCAAGGCCGCCTACAACGAATCCGTATTTTCAGGCAGCGATATTGTTCCCCTGAAACCATTGAACAAGGCCATGGCGCTGGTCGGTCTGTCTGAAGGTCCGACACTGGCGTTCAAGGATCTTGCCATGCAGTTTCTGGGACAGGTATTCGAGTATGTACTGGCACGGGAAAGCCGAAAATTGAACATCCTGGGTGCTACCTCGGGTGACACCGGCTCTGCAGCAGAATATGCCATGCGTGGAAAACTGGGTGTATCTGTTTTTATGCTGTCCCCCCACGGTCGCATGAGCGCGTTCCAGCGCGCGCAGATGTATTCGCTAATGGACGAGAATATCCACAATATTTCGGTCAAGGGCGTATTCGACGACTGCCAGGATATCGTCAAGGCACTTTCCGGCGACGTGACTTTCAAGACCACCTACCATCTGGGTGCCGTCAACTCCATTAACTGGGCACGAATTTGTGCGCAAATCGTGTACTACTTCTGGGCCTGGCTGCGCATCACCGATGATGCTGTCAATGCCGGTACCGATGTCTCTGATTACAAAGTGTCGTTCACTGTTCCTTCGGGCAATTTTGGCAATATTCTGTCCGGCCACTTCGCGCGCAGCATGGGGCTTCCCATCCATCGCCTGGTGCTGGCTACCAACGAGAACAACGTACTGGAAGAGTTCTTCCGTACCGGTGTGTACCGCCCCCGGGCCAGTGCCGAAACGCTGGCTACTTCCAGCCCGTCCATGGATATTTCCAAGGCGTCCAATTTTGAGCGATTCGTATTCGATCTGCTTGGACGAGACCCCAAGCGCCTGGCAGCAACGTGGAAAAAACTGGATCAGGATGGCGCGTTCGACTTGTCTGCGGAGCAGAAACGCTTTACCGAAGAATTCGGTTTTGTCGGCGGCTTCAGCACGCATCAGGATCGTCTGGATACGATCCGCAAGGTGCAGGAAGCGTCCGGCTTTCTGATCGATCCTCATACCGCCGATGGAGTCAAAGTGGCACAGGACTTTGTGGAGGAAGGGATTCCCATGCTGGTGTTGGAGACAGCATTGCCGGCCAAGTTCGGTGAAACGATTCTGGAGGCAACCGGCAAGGAAGCGCCGATTCCGGAACATCTGAAAACGCTTGCTGATCTACCCCAGAAAGTGGTGATCATGGACAACGATGTCGAAGCTATTCGGGATTACATCAAGTCGCGCGCACTGGCCTGACCGTATGAGATGCGGACTGTAAAACAAAAAGCATAAAACGAAGCAGCGAAAAGGGTCGACCCGCAGGGGTCGGCCCTTTCTCCTTTGCACGTCATGTATGTCGGTAGAGGAATTGTTATTATGGTCGTGCGATATGCGTGGGCAGAAAGCAGAATCTGATCTATGACAAATGCAATTGTGCAATATCGCTGTTTTCTTTTTATAAGATTTATATAATATGCATGTTAAAAGACACATATTATCCGGATCGCCATGAGTCCAATTTCTGCCACTCAAACTCGTTTTTCGCTGCACGCATTCCTGTCTCTCGGTTTTCGTCCCCTGTATATCGCCGGGGCGGCCTGGGCGGCTATTTCGATTGCCATATGGATTTTTGCGCCACAGATGCTGCGCGGAACCATGGGTGGGGTATGGTGGCATGCGCATGAAATGTTGTGGGGATTTGTCGCCACCATTGCGGTGGGCTTTCTGACCACGGCCAGCGCCACCTGGACCGGAACCAATCCGGTCAAGGGCGCGCCGTTGGGGGGGCTTGCACTGTGCTGGCTGGTCGCCCGCATTGCGTACTTGCTCGAAGGATCCGCCGCATTCTGGATCGGCGCGCTGGCAGATACGCTGTTCTATGTGATTGCAGCGGCTGCCCTCTGGCGTGTGATTTTCAAAGCGCGCAGCAAACGCAATTATGTGCTGCCGTGGGCGGTGCTGCTACTGGGGGTGAGCAACGGTCTTTTTCTGTGGGCGATTGCCAGCGGGCGTTCGCTATTGTTGAGCGATTTCCTGCGCACGGGCATTCTTTGCATGGTATTTATCGCCTTGCTTATTGCGCGTCGTGTGATCCCGTTTTTTGCGAGCCGGGCCATTCCCGGGCTGAATATTCCCATGCATGAACGTTCGGGACAGGTGCAGCTGGTTGCCTGTGCTCTCGCGGTATTTGCCGCCATTACGGGACTGGACCTGCTGCTTGCCCTCTGCGCCGCGGTTGCCGGCCTGATCGCGCTATATCAGCTGATTCAATGGAAACCGGAACGTGTTGTCAGGGTTCCGCTGCTTTGGGTGCTGTATCTGGCCTGGTTTTTCATGGGTGTCGGGCTGGTGCTGGCTGCCGCGTATTTTCTTGGCTGGCGGCCTCTCTGGATGGCGCGCCAGGCAACCTATGTGCATGTCATTGCCATGGGCGGGTTCTCGATCATGATCATTGGCATGATTACTCGCACCGCACTGGGTCATACTGGCAGGCAACTGAAGGCGGACCGTAGCATGGTGTGCAGTTATCTGCTGGTGTTTGTTGCTACGGTTGCACGCCTGCTGGCATTATTGCTGCCTGGCCTGACAACTCCGATGCTGCATCTGGCGGCCGCAACCTGGATCGCGGCATTTTCTCTTTATCTTTTCCGCTTCGTACCCCTTCTGGTCGCGCCGCGACCTGCAGAACCGAATTCCATGCCCGGACTTGTGATCAGGCCTTCCGAAAAAAAATCATAAGGGCGCGTTCACGCGTTCTCATGTTCCGCTCGCCCGTTGTGCTTCCAGGCTTCGCTCCTGGCCAGAACGCGTTTGAGCATAGGTTCAATGCGGGAAAGTTCGTCCTTGTGGGCAACTGACAGGGCTGCCAGCTGTTCCTGTGCCAACGAGGTCAGCTGCAGGAGCACCTTGCGCTGATCTGCCGTGTCTGTCACACGGTCAATCAGGCCACTTTCGCCCAATCGGTTGGCCAGTTCAGCGGCACTATGGGGTTTGATTCGGAGACGGTCGGCCAGCGTGCCCACAGAGATGGGTTTTCCTTTGCCAAATCCTTTAATGACCAGCAGCGCCTGATGCTGTCTGGGCGTGAGTCCGACGGACTTCGCGCGTTCCTCACTGAACTCCATGAAACAGCGAATCAGATAGCGGAATTCAGCCAGGGCTGTGTAATCGTCTAGGTCAAGGGAAGTTTGAGGCATGTTGGTTTGCAGCTCTTTTACTGGAAAACTCGGAATTTATCAGTTTATCAGATACGCATTTGATTATTTATATCGTATTACGATATAATTTGCGCCTTCCATGAACCCGGTTTTTCATTTGAACGTGTGTCTGACGCAGTGCTCAAGCCTGTGCTTTGTCAGCGCCAGCCTCTTTATCCATGACCATTAAACACATCCGTGATCGTCAGCTCAGCGATTTCTCAACGGATAAGCGAGTGCTTTACATCATCGCCATCGCCGTGCCAGTCGCCATTGTTGCGATGTTCGCCGGTATCCTGCTCCTGAAGCTGATCCGGCTATGCACCAATCTGGCCTATTTCGGCAGTTTTTCTCTGGACGAGCGACAACTCGGAGAGAGTTCCCTGGGCTGGTGGGCAGTCCTGGTTCCGGTAGTGGGTTCGCTGCTGATTGGACTGATCGCCCGGTATGGCAGTGAAAAAATTCGCGGACATGGTATTCCCGAGGCCATTGAGGCCATTCTGCTGGGGCGCTCGCGCCTGGATGCAAAGGTCGCTGTGCTCAAACCCCTTTCATCCGCTATTGCTATTGGTACCGGTGGGCCGTTTGGCGCAGAAGGCCCGATCATCATGACGGGTGGCGCTATTGGCTCGCTGATTGCGCAGGTGCTGCCGGTTTCTGATAATGAACGAAAAACGCTGCTGGTGGCGGGTGCCGCAGCAGGTATGACAACTGTGTTTGGTACGCCGATAGCGGCCATCATGCTTGCGGTCGAACTGTTGCTCTTCGAATGGAGCCCGCGCAGTTTTCTTCCGGTAGCAGTGGCTGCGGCAGTCGCAGAGGTGGGGCGCAGTCTGCTCGGTATGTCGGGTGCGCTTTTCCCATTTGAAGGGTTAATGGTGACCACATTGCCTGCCTTTGCTGGCTGGATCGCTATCGGCATCGCCGCCGGTCTGCTTTCGGGACTGCTTACTCAGCTGGTCTATGCGTGCGAAGATGGCTTTCAGCGACTGCCCATACACTGGATGTGGTGGCCGATGATCGGCGGTCTGGTGGTCGGGATAGGCGGGCTGTTCGACCCGCGTGCACTGGGCGTGGGCTATCAAAACATCGCTGATATGCTCAGTGGACAGATGCTTGGCGTGGCGGCCGTGACACTGCTTGTCGTAAAGGCAGTGATCTGGTCGGTTGCGTTGGGTTCGGGCACCTCGGGTGGTGTTCTGGCTCCGCTGCTGATTATGGGAGGCGCCCTGGGTGCTGCACTGGGCGGATTTCTGCCCGATGCCAGCCCGGGTTTCTGGGCGCTGCTGGCCATGGCAGCCATGATGGGCGGCACCATGCGGGCGCCGCTGACGTCCACTTTTTTTGCAGTTGAACTGACTGGAAATGTTCATGCGATATTTCCGTTAATTGTGGCCTGCGTGACCGCGCATGCAGCAACGGTTCTGCTCATGAAACGTTCCATTCTGACCGAAAAAATCGCCCGTCGCGGCCATCATATTGTGCGTGAATACCGGGTAGATCCATTTGAACTGACTCATGTACGTGACGTCATGACTACCGATGTGATACACGTTCCGGCCAGCATGACGCTTCATGGCGCAGTCCGTTTTCTGACAGCACCGGATACTCGGCATCCCAGTTTTCCGGTTGTCGACGACAAGGGTAATGTGCTTGGTATTGTAGATCCACCTTCGGTACTCGCTTGGCGTCGCGCGGGCAAGCATCGTAATCAGACCCTGGGCGAACTGCTGCGAGGCAGGAAAATTACGCTTGCCTATCCCGACGAATACCTGGCAGGGCTGGTCGACAAGCTGGTTACTGCCAATATCGCCCATCTCCCGGTAGTCTCGCGTGCAGATGATACCCTCATCGGCTACATTGGCTGGAAAGACCTGATGCGCGTGCGGCATCGCCTGAACATGGAAACGCATGATCGCTCGACTCTCATGAAGATGAAACGCAGGCGAACACTGCAAGACTGAATATGCGATGCTCCCAGATGGGCAGGGCTCGGGACGGCAGACCACGCAGATGCACCGGACGGGCGTTTTCATGCCTGGCGTGAGAAATTTGGTCCTGCGTGAGCCGGGTGGGTATTATCAGGTCTGGTGTTCAGCCAATTCGGCCTGCACTGCACGAGCGGCCGACATTCCGCTAAGTACCGCACCCTCGAGCACGCCCGGATAGCCGGTATCGGTCCAGTCGCCTGCAAGATACACTCCGGCGTATGGTGTCGCGTTACCGGGTCGCGCCAGTCCTGGCGTGGCGGCAAAAGTGGCTCGCTTTTCCATGATGAGCTCATGGCCCAGCACCTGGGGCAGGGTAACACTGGCGGGTAGCTGGCTTCGAATCTGTTCAAGTATCGCGCGGGCGATATTGTCCCTGGGAGTGCCTGCCAGATGATCTGCATGGCTGATGACAACTGAAATAGCATGAGGCAAATCAGGCCGCGCTGAGCCTTCATTAGGGCGATCTGTGGCATCAACCCGCACGGAGTCGGTGTGCATGAACCGGCTGCGGTTGAACAGCCATTGCCCATCAAAGCCACGCTCGCGATCTTCCCTGAGCAAATACATATTGCCATCCAGAGGAAACGGTGTTTCCAGAAAAACCGTCAGCGTGGCAATGGCGTGATACTGAAAACGGCGTAGCCGGTGCATCAAAGTCGGGATTTCTGTATCGTTTGCCTGCGATAGTTCGTCGCATTCAGAAGTCGGATCTTGGGTGTGATTGCGAATGGATATACCTTGCGCAGCGGCGTCCTGCTGCATACCTGACAACAGGCGATGGCAGACCAGAGGAGGGGTAGCAAGGATGACAACATCAAACACCGATTCAACGTCGCTGTTTGGATCTGCCTTATGCACAGCCTGATCGTTTGCGGGCAAAGGTTGCCGATCTCCTGTGTAAAGTCGGTAGCCTGCCGATGTCGCATTTATGCGGCGCACGGGACTATTGGTGTGAATTGTCAATTGCGATAACAAGGCTTCTGGCCACAGCGCACTTAAATCTACGCGGGGGAAAATCAGGTCGGAAGCCTCGGGGCCGGCTGCCAGGCTGTCCTTCAGAACGCGGGCAAACTGTGCCATCGAAGCGTCGGTAATGGGAGTGTTGAGCATGGCAACGCATAGCGGCTCCCAGAATAGCTTGGTCAGTAAAGCTGGCTGCCGCTTGCCCTGTAACCATTCCAGCACAGTGGTATCGGGCGCAACCCGCCAGTCATTCAATTGCAATCGAAATAACGCACGGACCAGAGAAAACTTCTGTACTGCGCGCAGTCCCTTCATTCCCAAAATCGCCATGGGCAGACGCACGGAGCGAGGATGGGCCGTGTTAGCCGCCAGGCACAGCCGACCATCCAGGGAACGCAACTGCAGGGGCACACGCAGCAAAACGTTTTCAGGATCGACGCCGATCTCCTGCATTAGCTTTAGCACGTGACGATAGGCGCCAATCAAGAGATGTTGCCCGTTATCCAGTGTCACTCCGCGCCGTGGAATGACAGCCTTGCGTGCACGACCACCCAATACTGGAGACTGTTCAAAGACTTCTGCATGCCAGCCGGCACGTTTCAGCGTAAAGGCGGCGGCAAGACCTGCCCACCCTGCGCCGATTATCGCAACGCGCGGCGGGTGTCTTCTGCGCTCAGGATTTCTGGACATCCAGCGCCCGCATTTTACGGATAAAGCCCTTGCCGCCACCTACCCAGATTTTCCAGGCGATAATGAGTTTTCGCAGGGGCGTCAGGGAAATGCGGCTGGTCAGAACCGGCCAGCCATCTTTTTCAATTTCGCACAGCAGCGTGTAATAAATGGCGGCCATCATCAGTCCCGGCCGCTGGGCACGACGGTCTTCTTCGTGCAGCAGTTCCAGCGCCTCGCGGTAAAGCCGGCGCGCGCGCGCTGTCTGGAACGCCATCAGGCCACGAAAGTCATCGCTTTCGCGGCTGTTCAGGATATCGGCGGCCTTGACATTGTGTTTCTGCAGATCATCGATGGGCAAATAGATGCGACCGCGCCGCGCATCGTCACCTACATCACGAATGATGTTTGTCATTTGCAGGGCAAGTCCGAGCTTTTCGGCGTAGGCGGGCGTCTCGCCGTTTTTGTACGTAAAGATCTGAGCCGAGAGCTGGCCGACGACGCCTGCGACATGCCAGCAGTATTTGCGCAGGCCGGGCCAGTCCATGTAACGCGTTTGGTCCAGATCCATTTCCATGCCATCGATAATGGCCTGGAACTGTTCTTCACGCAGGCCGAATGCCTCCAGATGGGGCTTTAAGGCCTGGGCAACGGGATGTTCGGCATGTCCTTCGAACAGGCTGTGAATTTCCTTGCTCCACCAGGCCAGTTTGATGCGTGCCACCGAAGGATCGGTGCATTCGTCGACCACATCGTCCACTTCCCGGCAAAAGGCGTACACGGCTGTGATGGCCCGGCGCTGATCGGCAGGCAGAAACAGGAAGGCATAGTAAAAGCTCGAACCGCTGCGCGCCGCTTTCTCTTGGCAATATTGGTCAGGTGTCATAGTGAGGTTTTCGTACGCTGCGCCATGCAATAACGGCCCAGTCTTTTTTATTCAGTGTTGGTCGGTGGTGAAAGACGTCGCCCGCAACGATGTCGATTTTCTCCAGGATGCGCAGACCGCCCTGGACAATCATTCTGAGTTCCAGGCCTGGTCGGCCGCGCAGGCGTGTGCAGAGTGGCGCACCGGCAAGCAGTATTTTACGTGCAAACGCCGTATTTTCCCGCATTAACCGTGGCCAGCGCTCATTCAGTTGCCCGTTATCCAGATCTTTGTGGCTCATGCCGTGCGCGGCAAGCCTGTCGGCAGGCAGGTAATAGCGGTGGCGCCGGGTGTCAATGGCAATGTCCTGCCAGAAGTTGACCAGTTGCAAACCGGTACAAATTCTATCGGCAAGCCGCAAGGATTCCTGGTCGGTTTGCCGGTACAAATGCAGCAGCAATCTGCCTACCGGATTGGCCGAGTAGCGGCAATAGGCCTCCAGGTCTGCATCGTTCTGAAAGGGGGCGTGGTGAACATCCTGCCGGAAAGCCACTAGCAGGTCATGTAGCGGAGCGAGCGGCAGCCCATGTTGCCGTATTTCACGTTGCAGATTCAGAAAGATGGGGATGGGCACATTGTCGAAATCGGTCGCTGCAAAATCATTGGCCTGCATGTGGTACAGGGCATGGTCAAACGCATCCAGCGTAGCCAGGCGCTCTGAGGCGCTGGCCTGGCCTTCATCGGCAATATCGTCGGCGCGGCGTGCAAAGGCGTAAATCGCCGTGACTGCCGAGCGCAGGTGACGGGGCAGCAGCAGCGAGGCTACCGGAAAGTTTTCATAATGGTCAACGGACATGAATACGCGCTAATGTGATCAAGCAATGATTATAATTTACGCTGATCCTTCCCGTATGACGAAATTGAACTGTGGAGCCACACCATGCCGCGTCCCATTCGCGCAGTGATATCACTGCCGGCCATGTCACATAACCTGAGCATCATCCGGCAGTATCTTGACAACGCACGGCAGGGATCTGCAGCGTCCGAAGGCGGCGGGCAGCAGTCTGGCGCGACTTACATTTGGGCGGTCATCAAGGCCAATGCCTACGGCCATGGGCTGGCTAACGGGATTCGCGGCTTTGCCCAGGCCGATGGACTGGCCATGCTGGACTTGCAGGAAACGGTAACCTGTCGCGACGCTGGCTGGAAAGGGCCATTGCTCATGCTAGAAGGTTTTTTCGAGACTCAGGACCTGCCCGTCATGCAGCAGAATCGGGTAGTTAGCACGATTCACCACCCCGAACAGATTCGCATGCTGCAGGCAACAACCCTGGCAACGCCCCTGGATGTGCTGCTGAAAATCAACACGGGCATGAACCGGCTGGGCTTTGCCCCCCATCAGTTTGCACAGGCACATCAGGATCTGCTTACGCTCCAGCAGCAGGGCAAGGTCGGCCGCATCGGCTTTATGACGCACTTTGCCGATGCCGATGGTGCGCAGGGTGCGGTTGACGAACCGGTGCAACGCTTTCGCGAAACCATCGGCAGCAACCCGGGGAGTATCAGCCTGTGCAACTCTGCGGCAATCCTGCGCTATCCGCAGCTGGGCGTTGGTGAGACGGAAAACTGGGTCCGTCCCGGCATCTGTCTTTATGGATCGTCTCCGTTTGCCAATACTACCGGCGATGAGTTCGGTCTGCGCCAGACCATGACGCTGCAGGCGCGCCTGATTTCCATCCAGCACGTGAAAGAAGGACAAAGCGTGGGATATGGCTCCACCTATACGGCAACGCGTGATATGCGCATTGGCGTGGTGGCCTGCGGCTACGCAGACGGCTATCCGCGCAGTGCGCCTTCAGGTACCCCTGCGTGGGTCAACGGCGTGCCAACCCAGTTGGCAGGGCGCATATCCATGGACATGCTCACTGTCGATCTTGATCCGGTACCAGACGCCGCAGTGGGCGACTGGGTTACCCTATGGGGTAATAATGGCCCGCATATCGACGATGTGGCGGCATCGGCAGGTACAATTGCCTACGAGCTTCTGTGTGCACTGGCACAACGAGTCCCGGTCCACGTCGAGCAACCAGGAGAGTCTGTTGAAGAATAAATGCGTTCTAGTCACCGGTGCCACCAAAGGCATCGGCTGGGCAATTACCCGGCGCCTGAGTGATGCGGGTGCTCATGTAGTCGGTCTCGCCCGACATGTCAGTGACATCGATTTCCCCGGTTTTCTATACCAGTGTGATCTGAATGATGCGGGTCACACGGAAGAAATACTGCGCATGATTCGCGAAAAGTATCCGGTAGATGCAGTGGTCAACAATGCAGGCATCGTTCTTGCAGAGAACCTGGGTGAAGTGAACCTGTCTTCGCTGTATCAGTCCTATGATGTCAATCTGCGCGCTGCCGTGCAGGTGACGCAAACCTTTGTTGAATCCATGAAGGTCAGGCGCGAAGGGCGTATTGTCAATATTGCCAGCCGTGCCGCTGGCGGCAAGGCCGGTCGTACGAGTTATTCGGCTTCCAAGGCAGCGCTTATCGGTTGCACCAAAACCTGGGCACTGGAACTGGCAGAATATGGCATTACAGTGAACGCGGTGTCGCCAGGCCCGATCGAAACGGAATTTTTTCGCAAGGGACAGCCTGCCGGCAGCGAAGAGGAAAAGCAGCTTCTGACGCGAGTCCCCATGAAACGACTGGGGCGGCCGGAAGAAGTTGCCGCCACAGTGGCATTTCTGCTCTCGGATGAGGCCGCTTACATTACCGGGCAGAATCTGGGCGTTGATGGCGGCGCGTCGTTATAGGTGTATTTGCTGACTGCAGCGAACTTCCTTCGCACCATTTTTGGTGTCGTTGATGACTGCAGTGACAGCCACCATGCTATCGCCCTGACATCATCATGTATTCAGTGGGCCGATTGATTATCAAGCCGGCCAGCTCTTGATCCGGCCAATGCAGCAGGATCGCTGCGGCGGGTTATTTACTCAATCATTTATCGTCCTCTTCAGGACAGCAGGAATCAGAACGCGGTATGGCAAAAGCAAAAACGGTGTATGTATGTCAGGAATGCGGCGGCGTGAGCGCCAAATGGCAGGGGCAGTGTCCGCATTGCCACGCCTGGAATACCATGACAGAAACGGTCGAGCGTCCCGCGACCGCCGCCGCTCCCCATCGCTATGCCCATCTCGCCGAAGCGGCGCCGGTCAGGAATCTGGCTGACATTGAAGCCCGCGACACCCCAAGGCAACCCACCGGTCTGTCAGAGTTTGATCGTGTCCTGGGCGGCGGACTGGTGCCGGGCGGTGTGGTACTGATCGGCGGAGACCCGGGCATCGGCAAATCGACACTGCTGTTGCAGGCCCTGGCATCCCTGTCACGCACCACACCGGTACTTTATATTACTGGTGAAGAGTCCGCGGAACAGGTCGCCTTGCGCGCGAAGCGGCTGGACCTGGCCACGGGCGCCATTCAGCTGGTGGCAGAAATCCAGCTTGAAAGCATTCAGGCGGCTCTGCTGCAGCACAAACCGGCAGTGGCCGTGATCGACTCCATACAGACCCTGTACTCGGGAGAATTGTCTTCTGCTCCGGGTTCGGTCTCTCAGGTGCGTGAATGCGCCGCCCAGCTGACCCGTATCGCCAAGCAGACCGGCATTGCGATGGTCATGATCGGCCATGTGACCAAGGATGGCACGCTGGCCGGCCCGCGCGTGCTGGAGCATATCGTGGATACCGTGCTTTACTTCGAAGGCGAAACCGATTCCTCCTACCGGCTCATCCGCGCATTCAAGAATCGCTATGGTGCGGTCAACGAACTGGGCGTATTTGTCATGACAGACAAAGGCCTCAAAGGGGTAAGCAATCCCTCAGCGCTGTTCCTGTCCCAGCACACCGACAATGTGCCCGGTTCCTGCGTGGTAGCCACACAGGAAGGGACAAGGCCGCTGCTGGTCGAGATCCAGGCGCTGGTGGATACTGCCCACGTGCCCAATCCACGGCGGCTGACACTGGGCGTCGATGGCAGTCGTCTGGCCATGTTGCTGGCGGTGCTGCACCGTCACGCCGGGGTGGCCACTTATGATCAGGACGTATTCGTCAATGCCGTGGGTGGGGTGCGTATCACCGAGACCGCAACCGACTTGCCCGTTCTGCTTGCCATCCTCTCTTCTCTGCGTAACAAGCCGCTGCCCAAAGGCCTGTTCGCTTTCGGCGAAGTGGGCCTGGCGGGCGAAGTGCGTCCGGCGCCACGAGGGCAGGAACGCCTGCGCGAAGCGGCTAAACTGGGTTTCAGTGTTGCCCTTATTCCGAAACACAATGCACCCAAGCAGCCGATAGAAGGTCTGGAAATCAAGGCGGTATCACGCCTGGACGAAGTGCTGGATCTGATTCGCTGAGCGCTGCGGGCAATGTCTTGCCCCGCGGACCAGGTTGATATTTTACGAGCGGTGATAATGCTGGATACCGTCTCAAGCCATTTGAAGATGAAGAAAGCATGGATTGGTATCTGAATATTCTGTTATTTGTTTCCCTGGGTGCTGCCATCGGTTTTGTCGGCGCCATCGTCGGCATCGGGGGCGGTCTGATCGCCATTCCCATGCTGGCACTGGTGTTCTCCATGCCCCAGCAGCTGGCACAGGGCACAGCCTTGCTCATGATTGCATCCAATGTAATTATGACACTGAGGAATTATCACAAGCGTTCGCCAATTGACTTTAAAAGCGTGGCAATCGGCGTGGCAGCCAACGTGGTGGCCACGCATCTTGCCGCGCTGGTCGCGCAGGATATGAGTCCTGTCTTGCTGCGTAATCTGTTTGCGGTTTTCCTGGGATCGGTCGCAACCTTTTACATCTGGCAGACATTGCGCAAGGGAAAAGTCCGGGATTCAGCCGGCGGCCCTGTGCCACGTCGCATGGGTATGAGGCAGTACGTGATGCTTGGCGTTATTTCAGGTGCGATCGGCGGTATGTTTGGGGTAGGGGGCTCTCTTATCCTTGTTCCTGTCATGACGGTAATCTACAAGTTTCGCCAGACCGCTGCGCAGGCCATGGCACTGTCCATGATTCTTCCCGGTACACTGGTCGCACTCATTACGTATTCCTGGCACGGCAACACTGACTGGACGGTTGGCATTGCCCTGTCTGTCGGCGGCATGCTAATGATTCGCCAGGGCGTGCGTCTGGCCTTTTACCTGCCTGAGCGCATTCTCAAGCTGCTTTTTGCGGTTGTTCTTTATCTGACGGTCGCGCTGCTGTTACTGAAATAAATCTGTTCACTCTGGAGAAAACCGTGGGTCCTCTGGCAATATGGCAAATGGGATGGCGTCTGTTCCGACGCGACTGGCACTCGGGCGAGTTGCGGTTGCTGGCTCTGGCGCTGGTTGTAGCCGTTACCGCAGTATGCAGCGTAGGGTTTCTTGCGGATCGTGTGTCGTCAGGCCTGAACGATAATGCCGGACAGGTGCTTGGCGCCGATCTGCTGTTTGAGTCTGACACGCCCATCGAGCAGGAAGTAACCGAACATGCGCATCAGCTGGGGCTGCAGACGGCCAAAACCTGGCAGTTTCCCTCAATGGTAACCTTTGACAAGCAGTCACGACTGGCCTCCATCAAGGTGGTCTCGGAAGGCTATCCGCTGAAGGGCACGGTCACATTGCAGGCGCCTGCTACTCGTACTGATTCAGATAGCAGGCAGACTGTGCAGGCCATCCCGCCTCCCGGAACCGTATGGGTGGATCCGGCGTTACTCAGCCAGCTGAATGCCCCGGAACAGGCCCGTCTGCGGGTCGGCTCCAGCACGCTGGGGGTCTCCGCTCTTATTGAAAATGAGCCAGATCGCAATGTGGCCTTTGTCAATATTGCACCGCGCCTCATGATGAACGAAGCGGATATGCAGGCAACAGGTCTGCTGGTGCCGGGCAGCAGGGTGAAGGAAACACTGCTGATTGCCGGCAGCGCCGATACAGTAAGCGAGATGCGAGCCTGGCTGACAGCCAGGCCTGCAAAAGGGCGCCAGATTATCGGCACAGATTCTGCCAGACCTGAAATACGTGCTTCCCTGGATCGCGCAGAGCAGTTTCTGTCGCTGGTATCCGTGCTGAGCGTTATGATCGCCAGTGTCGCAATTGCGTTGGCTGCCCGGCGATTCTCGGCTCGTCATCAGGACGGGCTGGCAGTGATGCGCAGCCTGGGCGCCACGCGGGCTACGGTATTGCAGTTGGTAGCCATCGAGTTTCTGCTGATTGCCACGGCGGCGTCGGTGGCCGGGGTCATCCTGGGACTGGGCCTGCATTATGTGCTGATGTATTTTCTGTCCGGTCTGATCCCGGCGACACTGCCTGCCGTTTCCTGGCGGCCCGGTGTGGCAGGGCTGATCACCGGTTGGGTGCTGGCGTTTGGTTTCTCTGTTATTCCGGTATTGCAACTGTCGCAGGTTCCGCCTTTGAAAGCGCTGCGCCGCGAACTGGATGTGAGTACCGGCAAACCGCTGATTGCAATGGCGATGGGGATTCTGATCTGGTTTGCGCTATTGATGCTGCACACCGGAAATGGGACGCTGGCCGCAATCAGCGCGGGCGGATTTATTGCAGCAATGCTGGTATGCGCCCTGATCGCCTGGGTTGTGCTGCGTCTGCTGGCACAGCTTCGTCACAAACTGGTCTCTCGGCCTGTGTTGCGCTTTGCGCTGGCGGGCATGGTTAACCGGCGGGGCATGACGGTCATTCAGATTTGTGCTCTGACGCTGGGTATCATGATCATTCTGTTGCTTGGTCTGCTGCGTACCGATCTGCTGGCGGCCTGGCAGAACAATCTGCCTGCCGAGGCGCCAAACCGTTTCCTGATTAATATCCAGGAAAACCAGAAAGCCGCGCTCAACCGGCTGTTCGCGCAAAACGGCCTGAAGGCCCCCGAGCTCGATCCCATGGTGCGAGGGCGGTTGATACGCATCGGTGATAACGACGTGGATCCGATGACATACGAGTCGGAGCGCACGCAGCGTCTTGCGGAACGCGAGTTCAATCTTTCCTGGCTTCACGATCTGCCCGCCAGCAATCGGGTTGTTGCCGGTCGCTGGCTCAATCCTGATGCGGCAGAGGTCTCTTTTGAGGACGATATCGCCCGTCAGCTGGGTGTCAGGCTGAACGACGAGGTGACGTTTGACGTTGCAGGCGAACCGGTTACCGCCAGGGTGACCAGTCTCAGAAGCGTAAAATGGGACTCCATGCAGGTCAATTTCTTTGCCATTTTGTCGCCCGCCGTCCTGAAAGACAAACCGGCAACATGGATCACGGCCTTTCATTTGCCCGAAAAGCATGCCGCCTTCACCCAGGAAGTGGTGCGACAGTTCCCCAATATTACCGTTTTCGATGTTTCAGGCATACTGCGGCAGCTACAGACCATTCTGGATAGCGTTACAGCAGCAGTGCAGTTTCTGTTTGTGTTCACTCTGGCAGCAGGAATTGTGGTGCTCAGCAGTGCTTTTCTTTCCACACAGGATGAGCGGGTGTATGAAGCGGGCCTGTTGCGTGCCATGGGAGCGACGTCACGGCAGCTGGATCAGGCACAACGCAGCGAGCTGATTGTGATCGGGATGATATCGGGCACCCTCGCGGCGGCATTTGCGATACTCATTGCACAGTTGCTGGCGGTACAGGTTTTCGATATCAGCCTGCGTGTCGGTGTGATGCCGTGGGTGAGCGGAATCATGCTGGGACTTGTCGCCTCGTGGTTAGGGGGTAAAATGGCATTGCGCGGGGTAAAAACGACGCCGCCACTTCTCATTTTACGGAGTGCCGAGTGATGGCAAAACTGCTCAATATTGTAGAAAACCTGGATACCACAACCACCTTTTATGATCAGATTGGCGGGGAATCCGGCCTGCGCGCGCTTGTCGAGCGCTTCTATGATCTGATGGATCTGGAAAGCGACTTTACGGCATTGCGCGCCACACACGGCGAGTCGCTCGATAGTGCCCGCGAAAAGCTCTTTCTGTTTCTGAGCGGCTATCTTGGCGGACCCGATCGATATATTGAAAAGTTTGGCCACCCCATGCTCAGGGCACGTCATCTGCCGTTTTCTATCGGGATCCGCGAACGGGACGAGTGGGTCGCCTGCATGGGACGTGCAATGATCGATTGCGACGTACCTGCGCCGCTGCAGGAACATTTACTGCACTCATTTTTCGGGGTTGCCGACTGGATGCGGAACAAAGATGGCTGAGTCCGATTTCCACAGCACTCACCGGCCGGTGCGCCAGCAGCATGATGGCATTCGCACCCATCCGGACTTCCCGGTACCGGAGCGCATTGAAATCTTCACGCCGCGAACCTGGGGTGACAAGGCCAAAAAAGTGTCCGATGGCGGACGCAATACCGCCTGGTACGTGTCTACGCCGTGGGGAGAAGCTGTTTTGCGCCACTACCATCGTGGTGGCCTGATCAGCCGATTCGTTGATGAACGCTACATCTGGTTAACAGAAGAAACCACGCGTTCGTTTGCCGAATTCGAATTGCTGAATGAAATGCATGCCCGCGGGTTGCCGGTGCCACGCGCCATGGCCGCCTGCTATCAGCGGCGGGGAGTCACCTATCGGGCTGCGATCATGACCGAGAGACTACCCAATACCGTATCGCTGGCGCAGGCCATCAGGCAGGCGGGGCCCGCCAGTATCGAACTGGTAGCGCCCGTGGCTGCGGTGATTCGCCAATTGCACGACGGTAACGTCTATCACGCCGATCTGAATGCGCATAATATTCTGGTTGATGATAAGCAGAAGATCTGGCTGATTGATTTTGACAAATCGACCCGCCGCGAAATGTCGGCGTCCTTGCGACAGAAATCCCTGGAGCGTCTGGGACGCTCGCTGCAAAAGCTGCTCGGCGAGCCAGGCGTGATTTTTTCAGGACAGTTGCAGCAGCAATATCAGCAAAGCTGAAAAAAATCCATGACCCGGGCGGAAAATGCCTTTATTATTCCATTTTTTTCCAACCTGATTTAGGGAACTGTCATGACACCGTCCTCTGCCCGTCGTCTTTTTCTGGCTGTTTCGCTGGCCATCACCGCAAGTGTCGTTCACGCCGCTGAAGACAAGGTACTGAACGTATACAACTGGGCCGAATATACCGCGCCGGACACTATCCCGGGTTTCGAAAAGGAAACCGGCATCAAAGTACGTTACGACACCTACGACACCAACGATATCCTGCAGGCCAAGCTGCTCACCGGAAAGTCCGGCTATGACGTTGTTGTTCCCTCTACGCACTATGCTTCGCGGCAGATTCAGGGCGGATTGTTCCAGAAACTGGATAAATCAAAAATCCCCAACTGGAAGAATCTGGATCCGGCGATCATGGATCTGGTCGCCCAGGTGGACCCTGGCAATGAATATCTGGTTCCCTGGGGTTACGGCACCAATGGCATCGGCCTGAATGTCACCAAGGCCAAAGCGAACCTGGGTGACGATGCCGATCTTGGCAAATGGGAAACGCTTTTCGATCCTGAAAATGCCAAAAAAATGCAGGCCTGCGGGATTTCCATCCTTGACGAAGCGGCGCAGGTTTTTCCGGCCGTGTTGCATTACCTGGGCAAGGACCCGAACAGTGACAAAGCCGAAGATTATCAGGCGGCAATGGATGTGCTCAAAAAAATCCGCCCCTATATCCGCCAGTTCAGTTCCTCGGGCTATATCGACGAACTGGCTTCCGGCGATCTGTGCATGGTCTACGGCTTTTCCGGCGACGTCATGATTGCCGCCAGTCGCGCCAAAGAGGCGAACAAAGACTATTTCATTGATTATTACATTCCCAAGGGAGGCGCTCCTGCCTGGTTCGATACCATGGCTGTCCCCAAGGATGCACCACACCCTGAAAACGCCATGGCCTTCATCAATTACATTGAAGAGCCCAAAGTGCATGCTTCCATCACCAACAATATGTTCTATCCCAACGCCAACAAGGCCGCGCGGGAATTTGTGAACAAGGAAATCGCCGACAATCCGATGATATACCCCGATGCCGACGTGGCGAAAACCCTATTTGTAATCAAGGCCCAGCCAATCAAGATTGCCCGTCTGCAGACTCGGTTATGGGCGGAACTCAAATCAGGGAAATAACATGGCTGACGGGTACGTGTCAGTAGCGGACAGCGACGCAGACGAATTCGTCAAACTGATTGATGTCGTCAAGATTTTTGGCGATACGGTGGCGGTTCAGTCGGTCAATCTCACTGTCCGCCGCCACGAAATTTTTGCGTTGCTGGGTAGTTCGGGTTGCGGCAAGTCCACACTATTGCGCATGCTCGCCGGTTTCGAAGAACCCACGTCGGGAAAAATCCTGCTTGATGGAATGGACCTGACCGGTATTGCCCCGTACCGGCGTCCGGTCAACATGATGTTCCAGTCTTATGCACTCTTTCCGCATATGACCGTACAAGCCAATGTGGCTTACGGCCTGAAGCAGGAGGGCGTGGATCGCCAGGAAATCCACGACCGTGTTTTTGCTGCCCTGGATCTGGTGCAGATGGCGGGGTATTCCCGTCGCAAGCCTTCGCAGCTCTCTGGCGGACAGCAGCAGCGCGTGGCGCTGGCGCGCAGCCTGGTCAAACGGCCCAAGCTGTTGCTGCTGGACGAGCCGATGTCTGCCCTGGACAAACAGATCCGTCAGAAAACGCAGATCGAGCTGGCAAGCATCCTGGACCAGGTGGGTGTGACCTGCGTTATGGTCACGCATGATCAGGAAGAGGCCATGAGCATGGCCGGCCGCATCGCCGTCATGACCGAAGGCCAGATCGTCCAATGCGGCACGCCCCAGGACGTCTATATGTTCCCCAACTCGCGTTTTGTGGCGGGCTTCATCGGTTCCACCAATATTTTCACCGGTACGATCGTCGTGGACGAACCGGATCATATTGTGATCGAAAGTGACGAGCTCATGCGACCCCTGTTTGTCAACCATGGTGTCAGCGAACCTTTGGGGATGGAAGTTTTTGTGTCCATTCGTCCGGAGCAGATCCGCGTGCTGATTGATCAGCCCGATGACGAAACCAACATTGGGCACGGCATTGTCACGCATGTGGCCTGGATGGGTCGTTACACGCTTTACCAAATTCGTCTGGATTCGGGCAAAATTATCGAAGCCAGTGTGCCAGGCCTCGGTCTGAGTCAGGAAAATGCGCCGGGCATTGATGACGAGGTCTTCGTGACATGGGGGCCCGATAGCGCAACGGTACTGCCGTCATGAAGCCGTTGCATTCCCTGCGGCGCTACCGCCCCGATCAGCGGGTGTGGACTATTCTGCCACCCTATGCCTGGCTGGTACTCTGTCTGCTGGTACCATTTTTCATTGTTTTGAAAATCAGTTTTTCCGAATCTACCTTCGGTATCCCGCCTTACGGCCCGTTGGTAGAAATGAAGGAAGAGGTGCTCACCCTGTCCCTGCATTTTGAGGGATATTTGCTGCTCCTGACCGATCCGCTTTTTATCAATGCCTATCTAAAATCGCTGAAGATGGCATTGGTCACCACGGTGTGCTGCATTGCGATTGGCTATCCGATGGCGTATTACATCGCCCGGTCAACACCACGTCTGCGTAATCTTTTGCTGCTTGCGGTGATTCTCCCGTTCTGGACATCGCTGCTTTTGCGGGTATATGCCTGGATCGGCATTCTGCGCAATGAGGGCCTGCTGAACCAGTTTCTGTTGTGGACTGGCATCACCTCTGCGCCCATTGAAATTTATCGCACTGATATGGCGGTCTATATCGGTCTGGTTTACACCTATCTGCCGTTTTTCATTTTGCCGCTATATACCAATCTGGTCAAAATGGATCAGCGTCTGCTGCATGCCGCCTATGATCTGGGTGCGCGTCCATGGAAAGCCTTCCTGACGATCACGCTGCCGCTATCCGTTCCCGGCGTCATCGCCGGTGCCATGCTGGTATTCATTCCAACGGTAGGGGAGTACGTCATTCCCGAGCTGCTCGGAGGCACCAATACCTATATGATGGGTCGCCTCATGTGGGATCAGTATTTCACTGATACCAACTGGCCGGTAGCCGCAGCCGTGGCGGTTGCCATGACGCTTTTCCTGCTTATTCCACTTGTGATTTTTCAGTATAGTCAGGCCAGGGCGCTGCAAGGAAGGGAAGCATGAAACAGGAAAATATCTGGATCAAATGGCTTTGCCTTGGGCTGGGTCTGCTGTTTCTTTACATACCCATCCTCAGTCTGATTGTGTTTTCTTTCAACGGGTCTGCACTGGCCAATAGCTGGTCGGGCTTCTCGCTGCGCTGGTACGACAGTCTGTTTCAGGACCGGGCGCTACTTAATGCGGCCTGGCTGTCCCTGCGTATCGCCTTTCTGACTGCCACAACTGCCGTCATTATCGGAACCTGGGCAGGATACGTGCTGGCTCGCAAGGGCCCGTTTCGCGGATTCGGACTGTACATCGGCATGCTTAATGCCCCGCTGGTGATTCCCGACGTGATTTTGGGCATTTCACTGCTGCTCATGATTATTGAAATCCGCAACCTGACGGGTTTTCCCGAAAGCAATGGCGTATTCACGATCTGGCTCGGACATGTCACGCTTTGTGTTGCCTATGTTTCCGTTGTGATTCAGTCGCGTGTGAGGGAACTGGACCGTTCACTGGAAGAGGCAGCGCTCGACCTGGGGGCGCCTCCCCTGAAAGTCTTTTTTACCATCACGCTTCCACTCATCGCGCCTGCGCTGGTGTCGGCCTGGCTGCTGGCATTTACATTGTCCCTGGATGATGTGGTTATTGCCTCTTTCCTCAATGGTCCGGGCTATACTACTCTACCAATAGAGGTTTTCTCGCGCGTACGGCTGGGCATCAAGCCCGAAGTCAATGCGCTGGCAACGCTCATGATTGTCCTGGTGGGTACATTTGTGATCGTGGCCAATTATTTTCAGGGACGCAGAAAGCAATGAGTGTGATACGCCAATATGGTCTGAAACGATGCAGCACTTGCGTAAAGGCACGCAAGTGGCTGGAATCTCAGGGCGCACAGGTAGAATTTACGGACTATCGTGACGAACCGGCAGACGCTGCGCTGCTCAACGCCTGGGCCAATGCTGCAGGCGGCGCGCAGGGCATGATAAACCGTAATTCGCAAACCTGGCGTGGTCTGCCTGAGGCACGCAAAGCGCCCGCCAGTGAGGAAGATTGGCTGGCACTGGCTGCCGAGTTCCCATCGCTTATCAAACGGCCAGTCACCATGTTTCCCAATGGGGCAGTGACTTTTGGCTTTAACGAGAAAACGC
This sequence comes from Pseudomonadota bacterium, assembly GCA_023389155.1. Classification (GTDB taxonomy): domain Bacteria; phylum Pseudomonadota; class Gammaproteobacteria; order Burkholderiales; family Burkholderiaceae_B; genus Advenella. The sequence goes on along the minus strand of JAEWEV010000022.1, from coordinate 24,679 downwards.
TTGCCGTTCATCTCCCGTAACAGGTAAGGTCATGGAATTGAAAACGCAGGAACAACTCAAGCGCGAAGTGGCCCAGGCTGCGGTCGCCTACATTCGCCCCTTTTTTGGGGCTGACGCGGTGATAGGTGTGGGCACTGGGTCTACGGCAGATTTTTTTATCGACGAACTGGCAGCATTCAAAACCGAATTTGCCGGTGCGGTAGCCAGCTCCGAACGCAGTGCTAAGCGTTTGCAAAAGCACGGTATCCGCGTACTGGATCTGGAACAAACCAGCAAATCACTGCCCGTGTATGTGGACGGCGCCGATGAGATTAATCCGCTGCTGCAGATGGTCAAGGGCGGTGGGGGCGCACATACCCGCGAAAAGATCGTTGCCTCTGCCTCCGAACGCTTCGTTTGTATCGTAGATGAAACAAAATGCGTGGATCTGCTGGGCGACTTCGCAGTTCCGCTTGAGGTCATCCCCATGGCCGTGCCCGTGGTGATTCGCAGCATTGCTGCACTTGGCGCCACGGCGTCCGTACGTGAAGGCTTCACCACAGACAACGGTAACCCGATAGTTGATGTGGCGGGATTGCAACTTGCCGATGCGCGTGAAATGGAAACGACAATGAACGCAATTGCCGGCGTGGTGACCTGCGGCCTGTTTGCGCTTCAGCCGGCCACGGTGGTGATGGTCGCCACACAGCACGGGGTAGACATCCGCGAGCGCTGATGTCATATTCCTGTCATTGAACAGTCTTAAACTTTCGACATCTCTCTTATTGCAGGCATCCTCATGGCACAACATACCAATACCCGCTTTGATGCGGAACTCGAAGATATCCGCTCCCGTTTTCTACGCATGGGTGGCCTGGTAGAGGCCATGATCGAAGACAGCATGCTGATTCTGTCCGAAGGCAATGTGGCGGTGGCAGAACGCGTCTTTGAACGGGAAAAGGAAGTTAACCGGCTTGAAATGGATATCGATCATTCCATCGCCCAGGTGCTGGCGCTGCAGCAACCTACGGCGGGCGACCTGCGCCTGGTGATTTCCGTGTCAAAAATGCTGACTGACATGGAACGCTCGGGTGACGAAGCAGAGAAAATTGCCAAAATGTCTCGCCGTCTGTACGAAAGCCCTAATCGTTACGAACCGATAGTGGACATGACGCATTTTGGTGAAGCCGTCCAGAAAATGCTCAATCGCAGCCTGGATGCCTTTGCCCGCAGGGATGCCATTCTGGCGGCAGAAGTGGTACGCAGCGACAAGAAAGTCGACAAGGAATGGAAAGGCATGCTGCGGGAACTCAGCAGCTATATGATCGAGGATCCCCGCACCACGAGCGCGTGTATTGATCTGATTTTCATTGCCCGTGCACTGGAGCGTATTGGCGATCACGCCAAGAATATGGCTGAACGTGTGATTTACCTGGTGCAGGGTGAAGATGCGCGTCACACCAGCGTGAAGAAAGTTGAATCGATGGCACGCGGTGATGACGACATCCCGGCTCCTTCGGAAAAACCGGCAGGATCAGCTACGATATCCGAAAGCACTGACTGAGTTGCCGTTTCCGGCCTTGTGGGGCCGGCAGCGCGCAATGCCAGTCCGCTATCACCAATACGCATAGGCAGCCGCAGAACATTGTCCGCATTGAAAGCGGAATCCGATAGCCGGGACAATTCCGGTTTGATGATTCGCTGGCAATGCGGTTTTTCTATTGGCAATGGCTTTTTAAGTCGTCATGTTCCCACGCGCGATTACTCGGATAATCATCTGCATGATGGGCAGCCGATAAAAAACCGGGCCAGGGCCCGGTCCGTCAATCAATTTTCTGTGGAACAGAAAGCCTTAGGCAGAAGGGGGGACGTAGCCCTGTGCTTCCACATCGACGTCGTCAAAGAGAAAGCTTTCCATTTGTTGCTGCAAATACTTGCGCGCACGCGCATCGGCCAGGTTCAGGCGGTTTTCGTTGACGATTCGCGTCTGGATGTCGGTCCACTGCTGCCAGGCCTCCTTGGAGATGGATTGCCAGATTTTGGTGCCCAGCTCGCCTGGATAAGGAGGATAGTCAAGACCTTCGGCTTCTTTCTTCAGTTTGACACATTGAATCATTCGGGCCATGGCAATCCTCGCTTAAAGTTTTTTGATAAAGATATGACTATTACGGCTTCGATTGTAGTTCATTTGCTTTTCCTGGGGCAAATCACTGATGGTGCCCTGAACAAAGCCCCGTTTGATGAACCAGTGCGAGGTACGTGTGGTCAGCACAAACAGCTTTTTCATTCCCATGGCGCGGGCTCGGGCTTCGGTATGGCGCAAGAGGATTTCTCCTTCGCCTGAACCCTGCCACTCCGGATTGACAATCAGACAGGCCATTTCCGCCATTTTATCTTCGGGGAAGGGGTTAAGCGAGACGCAACCATAGATGACGCCGTCGTGCTCCAGTACCGTAAATCGCTCAACGTCACGTTCAATGACATGGCGGCCCCGCGGCACCAGAGTACCGTCAGACTCCAGGGGTTCGATCAGCTGCACGATGGCGCCAATATCATCAATGGTTGCGGCCCGCAGGTCATCCAGTGTATCTTCCACGACCATGGTACCCACGCCGTCATGGGTAAAGTACTCAAGAAGAATGCTTCCATCCAGGTCGAAGGGAATCAGGTGGGCGCGGGCAACACCACGTTTGACCGCCTTGGCCGCATGAAGCAGGTAGCTGCGTGTGTCCACATCCAGTGATCCATCCCGGATCAGGGCTTCGGCATCTTCACGTGCAATTTCAGTGATGATTTCACCTAAACTGTCGCGCAACATACGGTTATTGGTCAGAAAAATCAGCTTTTCTGCGCGCAACGCTACAGCGGTGCTGGTGGCAATATCTTCCATGGCCAGATTGAACGCTTCGCCCGTGGGAGAAAAGCCAATCGGGGAAAGCAGTACCACGCCGCCATGCGACAGCACTTTTTTCATGGCATCCAGATCAAACTTGCGGACCTTGCCGGTGTGGCGAAAATCCACGCCGTCAATGACCCCAATTGGCTGAGCCGTAACGAAGTTGCCCGAAATAATATGGATCTGCGCATTGGACATGGGCGTGTTGGGCAGCCCCTGACTGAAAGCGGCTTCAATATCCAGCCGGATTTCGCCAGCGGCTTCCTTGGCGCATTCCAGTGCCTCGGCAGAGGTGGGCTCGGGCTCCCGGCCGAACTGGAACGAAAAGCCTTTCAGGCGCAACTGCTCGTTTACCTGGGGCAGGCAACCATGAACCAGTACAATGTGCACCCCCAGGGAGGTAAGCAGGGAAAGATCCTGGATCAGCGCGTTCAGCCCCCCGGCTTGTATCAGATCACCGCCAAATCCGACGACGAATGTTTTATTGCGCAGAGTGTGCACATAGGGCGCGACATCGCGAAACCATCGCACAAACTGTGCGGGAACAAATTCAGGTGCATCCTGTGCAGAATAGGTTTCGGGGTCGGGAACAATGGTCACGGCTGTCTGGTTTCCTTGATTTGGTGGGAAATACCGCCATATGTGGTGTGAGCGGCCTGCCAAAATTATAATGTTGGCTGAATGAACAGAATGAATTTTATGAAAAAAAAGGAAGATCGGGCCGCAGATACGGCAAAGAAACCACAGAATACGCGTCGGGCTTCGAAACCGCGTCCTGTGCGTGCGCCCCGGGAGATCCCGTCCATTACCTATTCCGAGTCTCTGCCGGTCAGTGAACGGCGGCAGGAAATTGCCCGGGCGCTGCAGGAACACCAGGTTATTATCGTCAGCGGTGAGACCGGTTCCGGAAAAACCACGCAGTTACCCAAAATCTGCCTTGACGCAGGCAGGGGACGTACGCGTCTGATCGGACATACCCAGCCCCGGCGGCTGGCCGCGACCTCGGTCGCCCGGCGCATTGCGGAAGAACTCAATACCCCATTGGGTGAACTGGTGGGCTATCAGATCCGGTTCAATGACAGAACGGGTCCGGACGCAGCTATCAAGCTAATGACAGATGGCATTCTGCTGTCAGAATCGCAGAAAGATCCCTTACTGCGCCAGTACGATACCATCATCATCGACGAGGCGCATGAGCGCAGTCTCAATATCGATTTCCTGCTTGGCTTTCTGCGCGTGCTGCTGCCGCGTCGCCGCGACCTCAAATTGATTATTACCTCGGCAACGATTGATGCCGACCGTTTCGCCCGGCATTTCGCCGATGCTACCGGCAAGCCCGCACCCGTCATCGAGGTGTCGGGCCGTCTGTTTCCGGTCGAAGTGCGCTACCGCCCGGTCCATTTTCTGGATGACGATGAGGAAACCAAACCAGTATCTTCATCAGCGCATGACGCCAGGCGCATGGATCGCGACGGCGAAAAGGATCTGATTGACGGCATTGTCAATGCTGTGGATGAATGCGCCTCGCACGGGGCAGGGGATGTGCTGGTGTTTCTGCCCGGAGAACGGGAAATCCGCGAGGCGGCAGAGGCTCTGCGCAAGCATCACCCGCCAACTACCCAGATACTGCCCCTGTTTGCTCGTATGTCCCAGCAGGAACAGGAACGTATTTTTCGGCCCGATACCAATCAGCGCCGCGTCATTTTGGCGACCAACGTGGCAGAAACATCGCTGACGGTACCAGGCATCCGTTTTGTCATTGACAGTGGTTTGGCCCGCGTCAAACGCTATTCCTGGCGCAACAAGGTGGAACAGCTGCAGATCGAGCCCATCAGCCAGGCCTCAGCCAATCAGCGGGCAGGCCGTTGCGGCCGGATCGGACCCGGAGTCTGTATCCGTCTGTATGACGAGGAAGGCTTTGCCCAGCGACCGAAGTTTACCGATCCCGAAATTTTGCGATCGTCGCTGGCCGCTGTCATTCTGCGCATGAAAGCGCTGCGCATGAGCGATATTGAATCGTTCCCTTTTGTTGATCGGCCTGCAGGCAAGGCCATCGCTGATGGTTATCATCTGTTGCAGGAATTGGGTGCGCTGAACGAGCATAACGAATTGACGGCAACAGGCAAGACCCTTTCTGTATTGCCATTGGATCCGCGTATTGCGCGCATGATTCTGGCCGCCAATGATCAGCATTGTCTGCAAGAAATGCTGATCATCGCGGCGGCGCTGTCCATTCAGGATCCGCGCGAGCGACCTTTCAGCGCGCGTGAAGCGAGTGAACAGGCACACGTCCGGTTCCGTGATGACAAGTCCGAATTCATGTCCTACCTTAAGTTGTGGAACTGGTACGGTGAAGCGGTGCGGCATAAGGCATCGCAGCGCAAGCTGGTGACCCAGCTGCGCGGCGAGTTTCTGTCGCCGCTGCGTCTGCGCGAGTGGCACGATGTGCACACGCAACTGGCGCAGCTGGTGCGTGAACAGGGCTGGCGTGTCAACACGACCGAGGCAACGTTTGAGCAGGTGCACCGTGCATTGCTCACCGGTCTGCTGGGAAATATCGGCTTCAAAAGCGAAGAGGGTGGCAATTACCAGGGGGCTCGCGACATCCGTTTTGTGGTTCACCCGGGTTCTGCACTGGTGAAAAAAAGCGGTAAATGGATTGTCGCGGCCGAGCTTGTGGAAACGACCCGCCTGTTTGCACGCTGCATTGCGAACGTCGACCCGCGCTGGATAGAGGCAGCGGGTGCGCATCTGTTGAAAAAGCACTGGTCTGATCCGACCTTCAATGCGACACGGGGTCAGGTTCTGGCCAATGAGCGCGCCACCCTTTATGGTCTGATGATCTACAGTGGTCGCAAGGTGAACTATGGTCGGATTGCTCCGGAGCAGGCGCGCGAGATTTTTATCCGTCAGGCGCTGGTTGACAGCCAGATCACCGTCTCGCTGCCGTTCATCGAGCACAACACGCGGCTGATTCGCGAAATTGAAAAAATGGAGCACCAGGCCCGACGGCCGGATATTCTTATTGATGATGAGCTCATTTTTGCCTTTTATGACCGGCAGCTTCCGTCAGACATCTGCCAGACGCAGACACTGGTCAACTGGTACGGCAAACTTGACGATGCTACTGCAAAACAGCTGCTGCTCAATCGCGACGATCTCATGCGCCACGAAGCGTCAGGCATTACCTCTGACGTGTTTCCAAAACGGACCGCCTGGGAAGACATGTCGCTGGCGCTGTCCTATCACTTTGAGCCGGGCTCACCCAAAGACGGTGTGACCGCGACTATCCCCGTCTTTCTGCTCAACCAGGTGGATCCGATGCAAAGCGAATGGCTGGTGCCCGGCATGCTCAAGGAAAAAGTTCTGCACCTGCTTAAATCACTGCCGCAGAAACTGCGCCGACATTGTGTGCCGCTACCCGACTACGCACAGGGTTTTTTTGAACGCTGGTTTGCCAGTTCCTCGGATCCGGACAGGTCATTGCTGGTGGCGCTAGTTGATGACATTCGTGATCAACTGTCGATACGCGTGGCTACCAGTGATTTCAAACCCGAAACACTGCCGCCACATCTGTTCATGAATTTCCGGGTGGTCGACGAGCATGGCCGCATGCTGTCGGCCGGCCGCAACCTGAGTCAGCTCAAGGCTGAACACGCGCCGGCCGCACAGGCATCCTTTCAGTCCATGGTAAGCAGGGACAAGTCGGTCGCTCAGGTGGTCAGTCAGGACCATATCGTCGAATGGAATTTCGGCCGGTTGCCCGAGATCATGGAGATTCGCAAGAAGAACGACACTTTCATCGGCTACCCGGCGCTGGTGGATCTGGGTGACAGCTGCACGATTGATGTGTTTGACGATCCCGATACCGCCGCGCGCAAGCATCGTGAAGGGCTCTTGCGGCTGTTTCGAATTGCCATGAAAGACCAATTGAAACAACTGACCAAATCCATTCCCGAACTGACTCGCATGGGCATGCTGGCCGTGTCGCTCATGAACCAGGAAAGCCTGCGTGATCAGATTGTGGACGCAGCGCTCAGTCAGGCGTGCCTGTCTGAACCCCTTCCAGCAGACGCGGAGTCATTCGAGGCACGACGCATGGATGCCAAAGGCCGTATCGGCCTGCTTATCCAGGAGGAAGCCCGCCGGGCTCTGACAACGCTGACCGAATGGGCAGCATTGCAGAAAAAACTGGTATCGGTCCGATCGATCAAGACCCTGCATGACGACATCGTATCGGGCGCGGGTGCATTCATGACGTCGCGATTTCTGACGGATCATCCCCATGCGCGCCGTGTGCATTTTCCGCGATATCTGAAGGCGGCACAGGCCCGTATCGACAAATATCGCAGTGACCCCGCACGCGATGCCCGGCTGATGCAGGACATGGCGCCACTGCTGGTTAATTACCAGCGAATGCGCAGCGCCCTGAAAGGTCAGGCTGATGAACGTCTGGATGACTTTTTCTGGATGCTCCAGGAGCTTCGTGTTGCCCTGTTTGCCCAGGAACTGCGAACGCCGGTTCCGGTCTCGGTAAGGCGTTTGCAAAAAGCCTGGGAAACACTCAATCGTTGATACAATAGCTTATGACTTCCGTAGACGCCTCTCCCATGTTTGTCCACTTGCGCACCCACTCGGAATTTTCCGTGGTGGATGGCACAGCGCGTATCAGCGAACTCGTTGCGGCTGCTGCGTCCTATTCGCAGCCGGCTATTGCGCTTACCGATCTGAGTAATCTGTTCGGCCTGATCAAATTCTATAAAGCTGCCAGGGGCAAAGGGATCAAGCCCATTGCCGGCTGCGATGTTTGGCTGGCCAATGAGCAGGACCGCGACAAACCCTTTCGGGGTCTATTGCTGGTACAGAACCGGCAGGGGTACTTGACGCTTTGTGAATTGCTGTCGCGCGCCTGGACGAGCAATCAATACAAGGGCAGGGCGGAGCTGCAGCGCGAATGGTTCGAAGGGCAGGAAGGGCTGATCATGCTTTCCGGAGGTGTATCGGGTGACGTGGGACAGGCGTTGCTGGCTGGTCGCGCTGATCAGGCAGAAGCGCTGGCGCGCCAATGGTCTGCCTGGTTCCCCCGTTCGTATTACATTGAATTGCAGCGCACCGGGCCGCAGGCCGATGAACGCTACGTGCAGCTGGCCATGCAGCTGGCTGCGCGTCTTGACTTGCCCGTCGTTGCCACGCATCCGGTGCAGTTTACGCGGCCCGAGGATTTTCGCATGCACGAAGCCCGCGTGTGTATCTCGGATGGAGAGTTGCTGGGAAACAAATCGCGCACCCGTCGGTTTTCCGAAGACCAGTATGTACTTAGTTCTGCACAAATGGCAGAGAAGTTTACCGATGTTCCCTCGGCAATTGCCAACACCGTTGAAATTGCGCGCCGCTGTTCCCTGACGCTATCCCTGGGCAAACCGCACCTGCCCGACTTTCCGACACCTGACAACAGCTCGCTGGACGAGTATCTGGTCAAGCTATCGGAAGAGGGGTTGGAAACACGCCTGATTCAGCTCTATCCCGACGCGCAGGAACGTGAAAAAGCGCGGCCAGCCTATGAAGATCGGCTCAAACTGGAATGTAAAACCATTATCGGTATGGGCTTTCCAGGCTATTTTCTGATTGTTGCCGACTTTATCAACTGGGGCAAAAATAACGGCGTTCCGGTGGGGCCGGGGCGGGGTTCTGGTGCCGGTTCTCTGGTGGCGTTTGCCTTGGGCATTACCGATCTTGATCCGCTGCGCTATGACCTTCTGTTCGAACGGTTTCTTAACCCGGAACGGGTCTCCATGCCTGACTTCGATATTGACTTCTGCCAGGACAATCGCGAGAAGGTCATCGAATACGTCAAGGAAAAATACGGACGCAACGCGGTAAGCCAGATTGCTACCTTCGGAACGCTGGGCGCCAAGGCAGTGGTGCGGGACGTTGGCCGGGTACTGGAGCTGCCTTATTCTCTGTGCGACGGGCTCTCCAAGCTCATACCCTTCAATCCTGCGAACCCCTGGAGTCTGGCCAAAACGCTGGAGGAAGAGCCCGAGTTTCGCCGCCGCTACGACAATGACGAAGAGGTTAAGGCCATTGTCGACCTGGCGCGTCCGCTGGAAGGTCTTACCCGTAACGTGGGGATGCACGCAGGCGGGGTGCTGATCGCACCAGGCAAGCTCACCGATTTTTGTCCGCTGTACTGCCAGCCAGGCAGCGAAACCAGTGTGGTTTCCCAGTACGACAAGGATGATGTCGAAGCCGCAGGGCTGGTTAAATTCGACTTTCTGGGACTGCGAAATCTGACCATTCTGGACTGGGCGGTACGTTACGTTCGCCGCTTCAATCCTGGCATGCGAGACTTCGACATCATGTCGCTGCCTCTGGACGATCCGGGCGCGTACCGCACCCTTTGCGAAGGCAATACCACCGCGGTCTTCCAGCTTGAGGGCAGGGGCATGAAAGAATTGCTCAAGAAACTGCTGCCCAATACCTTTGAAGATATTATTGCCGTGCTCGCGCTGTACCGTCCGGGTCCGCTTGAATCGGGTATGGTCGACGATTTCGTCAACCGCAAGCACGGGCGCGCCGAAGTAGATTATTTCCATCCCTCCCTGGAATCCACACTGCGCAGTACCTACGGCGTGATCGTGTATCAGGAACAGGTGATGCTGATTTCCCAGATCGTGGGTGGCTACAGTCTGGGTGGCGCCGATCTGCTGCGTCGGGCCATGGGTAAGAAAAAACCCGAAGAGATGGCCAAGCATCGCGAGTTGTTTGAAAAAGGTGCCGTAGAAAAAGGCTATGACGGCGATCTTGCAGTTCGCCTGTTTGATCTCATGGAGAAATTTGCGGGCTACGGCTTCAACAAAAGTCACTCCGCCGCGTATGCCCTGATTTCCTACCAGACTGCCTGGCTCAAGGCACACCATCCCGCCGAATTCATCGCCGCGACCATGTCCTCGGACATGGACGATACCGACAAAGTTCAGATCTTCTGGCGTGATGCGCTCGACAATGGTCTCCAGGTCCTGCCACCTGATGTTAACGAATCTGTCTACCGCTTCGAGCCCGTTGAAGACGAGGCCATGCTTGCGGGTAAACCGCCGCGTACTATACGTTTCGGCCTGGGCGCAGTCAAGGGAACCGGGCAGGGCGCAGTCGAGGAAATTCTGCGTGCCCGCGAGCAGGGTGGGCCGTTCCTGGATCTTTATGATTTTTGCAAACGGGTCAATCGCCATACCGTCAATCGTCGTACGATGGAAGCGCTTATCCGTGCCGGTGCATTTGATCAGCTCGAACGCAACCGTGCGGCATTGCTGGCGGCGCTGTCCCACGCCATTGATGCGGCGGATCAGGCCGATCGCAGTGCAGACCAGGTCTCGCTGTTCGGTGATGATTCTGGCGATATTGTGCAGGATCAGGTCGCACGCGTGCCACCCTGGAGTCTGCATACCGAACTCATCGAAGAAAAGAATGCGCTGGGATTTTATTTCAGCCATCATCTTTTCGATGTATGGCGGGATGAAGTACGTCGTTTTGCGCCAACCCGGCTGTCAGGGATAACCGAATCGCGTGATCCGCAGTGGGTCGCCGGCGTGCTTATCGGTCAGCGTTTCTTTGCAAGCAATCGCAAAACGCCGGGCCAGCCCGAAGCAGACGACCGATTGTATTTTCTGTTGCTCGACGATGGTTCTGCCCAGGTTGAGATTATGTGTCCTGGCAGTGTGTACGAACAGAATCGTCATTTTCTGAAGACTGACAGCCTTGTGATCGCGCGAATCAAGGCCAAGGTCAATCGATTCAACGGCGGGCTTCGCATCAGTGCAGACAGTCTCTACGACTTGCAGAAAGCCCGCGAAGATCGTGCGCGGTGCCTGCAGATTGAAGTTGCAGATGGCATGTCTGTCAGTGCACTCAAGTCCATTTTGAATCCCTATCGTGCCGAGCCCGAAAATGGCATTCCAGGTGTCAGGGTACAACTTAGCTACGTGTCTGCACGCCAGGGGTACAAATGTGATATTGAACTCGGAGAGGAATGGCGGGTGCGCATGGCTGACAGTCTGTTCGAACGGTTGCGCAATGAAAAGCAATCGGGTTCTGTCGAGGTGGCCTATTCGTGAACACATCAATCAATCCCTCTTTTGGACAAGCCATGCCCCAGACAGTGGCATCCGGGTCAGCAGACGGGCAGACGGTTACAGATATTGAAAAAACGGCCAGGCCCCTGCGCATCGTCCATTCCGAAGCGGCGGTTTCCTTTGGTGGACAGGAACACCGGATCTTCAAGGAGATGCGTGCCATGCGCAGGCGTGGGCATCACATGGAACTGATCTGCCGACCCGAGGCGCAACTGGTGACGCGCATGCGAGACGAAGGTTTTGTTGTGCACACGGTGCCCATGGGTGGTATTCCAAACTTTGTGAGAGGCGTGGCGACCATCCGCCGAATACTGGTGCAGGGGCGCTTTGACGTGCTGAACACCCACAGCCGAAAGGACACATTGATCGCCGCGCTGGCAGCTCGCCTGGCGGGCACGCCCCTGATTGTTCGCACTCGTCATCTGGCGATCCCCATTGGCTCGCTGCTATCCTATACCTGGCTGCCACATAAGGTGGCAACGGTCAGCAATCATGTCAGACAGATGGTGCTGGACAAAGGCGTATCTCCGGACAAGGTTGCCACGATCTATTCTCCTGTTGAACCGCCGGCGCCGGTCGCGCACTCGACCCTGCGTAAAGAGCTGGGGCTGAGCGATAGCGCCATCGTTGTGATCTGCGTTGCCGTCATGCGCGAGAAAAAAGGCCATATTTTCCTGATCGATAGCATGAAGCCGTTGTTCGAACGATACCCTGACCTGCATCTTGTGCTGGTCGGCTCCGGTTCGCCTACCTACGAAAAGGTGCAGCAGCATATTGCCAGCAGTCGTCTGGAAAATCGCGTGCATCTGATGGGCTACCGTAAGGATGTGCCCAATCTGCTGGCCGGCAGCGATATTTTTGCACTCGCAACGGAGCAGGAAGCCTCGGGCACGGTCTACGTGGAGGCCCAGATGAGCGGTTTGCCTGTGGTCGGTACCGATGTCGGCGGCGTATCGGAAATGCTCAGAAATGGAGAAACCGGCACGCTGGTTCCGCTGCATGATGCTGATGCGCTCACGCGGGCACTGGAAGCCCTGATCTGTGAGCCGGCGCTGCGCACGCAGATGAGCCAGGCGGCCCATAAATGGCTTTACGATGAAGCGGTATTTTCTCCGGAAATGCTGGCGATCAATACTGAAGCTGTCTACTGCAAATGGCTGGATGAAAAATCATGACCGACAATGCAAAAAACGTACCTGTGCTCATGTACCATCATGTGCATCCGCTGAAAAGTCCGCTCAATGTGCAACCCGATGTCTTTGAGCGTCAGCTTGCTGCGCTTAAGAATGCCGGTTACCGGTCTCTGACCATCGGGCAGTTTGCCGACTACATGAACGGCAAGCCGGTGCCTGAAAAATCGATCCTCATCACTTTTGATGATGGGTACCTGAATAACTACACCTACGCCTATCCGCTGCTGAAGAAATACGGTATGACAGGTGTGTTATTCGTGGTCACCGGCTGGGTCGGAGAGGGTGCACCGCGTCCAACTACGGCCAGTGCCGCTGCGGATGATCTGCCCGCCGCCTATGTGCACGAAGAGTCCAAGCATCTGGTGGCTTCCGGTGAAACCGACAAGGTCATTCTGCGCTGGTCTGAATTGCAGGAAATGGATGCCAGTGGTGTGATGCAGATCCACTGTCACACCCACACCCACACCCGGTGGGACAAGGTCGCACCCGACAGGGACGAGAAAATCGAGAAAATCAGGGAAGAACTGGCGCAGTGTCGCCAGCTGGTCGCAGACCGATTGGGCAAACAGGATGAATTTCTCTGCTGGCCCCAGGGCTTTTTCGATGATGATTACAAACAGGCCGCCCGGGATCAGGGCTTTCGCTATTTTTTCACCACCGATGCCTATGGTTTCAACAAGCCAATGGGAGACAAGGAACACATATATCGTATCGCTGTCTCTAACCGCAGCGGAAAGTGGTTGCTAAACCGCCTGTTTTACGCAAGAGACACCCTGGCCGGGCGCACTTATGGCAAGTTCAAGAAATGGAAAAAACAGCGTCGCGAGGCCCGGAAAAAAGCCCGGGAAAATCAGGGATAAATATCGCTATACCTGCCGCAGCGGGCCGCAAGGTGGGCGCGCGCCTCACGATGTGACCGGCGTCTGCGCAAGGCGATCGACTGCAGAACTCTTACACCCAGCCACGCAGCCAGTACACTAGCACGCCCACGTACTCTTTCAGAATCGACCGGCTGCCAGCCAGTGCCCGTTCATTCGGAATATACAAAGAGAAATTCTTGTCTTGCGGAACCGTAATTTGCGGCGGGTTGGGTGCTGCGGTCACGTCCAGATCAAACTTGCTGAACGAGGCCATGGACCGGGGCATATGCAGGGCAGAGGTCACCAGCAGGATTGAACGAATCTGGTGATCCTCCAGCTCCTGGACCGTCAGCTCGGCATTTTCGTGAGTTGTGCGGCTTTCATTTTCAAGAATAATGTCTTCTGCCGGGATGCCATGGGTCTTGAGCCGGGCCGCCATGCCGCGTGCTTCGCTGACATCGCCCGAGAGTGCACCACCTGATACTAGAATAAGGGGGGCCTTGTGCTTCAGATAAAGTTCTGCCGCCGTATCAACGCGGGCAATTTTTGACGCGGGCTCCAGCGGCTCAAACCAGTTGATTCGGTTATTCGCGGTCGAGCCACCCAGTACGACAATCGCCTGGGCGTTAGGATAGTTCTCTGCCGGTTGATGCGGATAACTGTTCTCAAGTATTCCGCCGAAAATAATTGACGTGATGGGCAGTGACCAGATCAGCACCCATAGCATACCGGCAAAAATCAGGGACAGACCCGTGCGCTTGAAGCGTATCAGGCACAGCACAAATCCAACCACCATCAAAAAGATGCACAGGTTGAGGGGGACAACAAGGTTGATCAATGAACTGAACATAATCTATTCGTTTCGCAGCAAATGATTGACAGCATCCAGCACCTCCTGGACGGAAGGCCAGTGTCCGTAGGAGCCCAGGATTTGTGCACGCGGCGTCCAGGGGTGGGTACGGGCAGCATCGGTGACGCCCATCAACGTCAGTTGGGGCGTCTCGGTCAGCGCCGCAAGATGTGCAACACCGGAATCGTTACAGATTACCAGACTGCTCTGCCGAATCAGAGCAATAAAGGCAGCAAGGTTCAATGGGGGAATGACTGTTGCGGTTGGGGCGTTGGCCAGCGCTTGCGCAAGCTCTGCCTGTGGCGGACACATCACGACAGTCAGATTTTGTGCCTGTAGCTGGCGGGTGAGGGTGTCAAAGTGGGGCCACACCTTGTTTTTGCCTTTATGCTCGCCGGTTGCCGTGGGAGCGATCAGAACGGGGCTGCCATCCACCCCGGCCTGCGCCAGCACCTGGACTGCCATTGCAACGTCCTTCGTGTCCGATGCCATATGCAGGCTTTGTGTCGGCTCTGCAGGCAACGCAAATCCCCACCTGCCAAACGCTTCACGTGTCAGCCGGTACCAGGACTGGACGGCGTGTAGCGGGTCTAGCGGTTTGGAAACTGGCCACTTGAGCAGCAGCGACCGACCATCATCGCGGTATCCGGCACAAGGCAGGCCGGCAAGCCGGAAGGCCAGTGCGCTTGTCATGGAGTCGGGAAGCAGAAGCCCGACACTGCGCCCGACAATTGGGTGGGAGTGAAGGTGGCTCCTGATTCGACGCCGATCTTCGCGCCACTGGCCACTCATGGGTACGAACTGCAATTGCGGCAGATCACCCAGCAGGGCCTCGGCCCATGGTTTGCCACAGGCCACGACGGTCAGTCCGGTGGACAGGGCGGCGCGCAGCGCAGGAGTGGACATGCAAACGTCACCGATCCAGTTCGGCAGCCGGATGTAAACACGTTCAAGGTTTTTCATGCTCAGGATTTTAGCGTGGATTTCGCAGGATCGCGCCAAACTTATCCCGCTTTTCCCGCCAAAGCGGCACGCAAAGTCGGGCTAAACCGTTAAAATGCCCCGGATGAACAGTATGAAAGTGACAGTACAAGGTAAACAGATTGGATAATTCCTTCAAAAGCGGCAGTCGCAAAACGGTATTCCGACGAATCTACGCACGGGTTGGCGACTACTGGCAGGCGCTGGTCGCCGCCCTGGTGCTGGTATCAGTTGCTGCCGTCACCCAGCCCGCGCTGGCATATATCATGAAGCCGCTGCTTGATGACGGCTTCAATGGGGCCAAACCCCACTATCTCTGGTCCATCCCGCTCACCGTGATCGGTCTTTTCCTGATTCGCGGCGTTCTGACATTTCTTAGTGACTATCTTCTTGCATGGATTGCCAACAACGTCTTGCTGGGCATACGCAAGGACATGTTCGAGAAGCTGCTGGGCATGCCTGACGGCGAGTACCAGAAGGGCGATACCGGCAGGCTCATGAACCGCTTTACCATCGACGCAGGCAATATTACCGATTACGCCACAGAGGTCTGTATTATCCTTGTGCGTGACGGTGCCGTGGTGATTGCGCTACTGGCCATGCTACTTTACCTGTCCTGGCAGTTGACGCTGATCATCTTCATCATCATGCCCATTTCGATCATTTCCACCAGAATCTTCATCAAGCGTCTGCGTCGTATCAACATGAGAACGGTGGATATCAACGCGGAGCTGACCCGGGTGGTCAAGGAATCCATCGAAGGACAGCGGGTAGTCAAGCTGTTTAACGGCTATCAGTTTGAACGTGAACGTTTTCTGTCTATCAACGGC
Organism: Pseudomonadota bacterium; assembly: GCA_023389155.1. GTDB lineage: Bacteria > Pseudomonadota > Gammaproteobacteria > Burkholderiales > Burkholderiaceae_B > Advenella. The sequence continues at coordinate 8,961 of JAEWEV010000022.1, read as the reverse complement.
GCGCTGCGCCGGTTCGCCATGCGTTCTGCAATCGCCAGTGCGGCAATGACCCCGATTACACAGCTGAGTATCGCCTTTGCAGTGGGGATTGTGATTGCCACTGCACTTTATCAGGGCAGCACGGGTGCGTTAACCGTGGGCTCTTTTGCCGCCTTTCTCACAGCGCTCGCGCAGATATTTGATCCCGTCAAGCGCCTGACGAACGTGGCTGCTCGCATGCAGAAAATGCTGGTGGCGGCCGATAGCGTCTTTACGCTGATCGACAGTGCCCAGGAGAACGACACCGGAAAGGAGAAACTGCAAGCGGATGACTTGGGGCCGATTTCGTTCGAGAACGTCAGCTTTCGCTTTCCCGATGCAGCGAGCAATACGCTGACCGATATCTCGTTCACCGTGAATCGCGGCGAAACCATTGCCTTCGTCGGCCGTTCCGGTAGCGGAAAAACCACATTGGTCAATATGATTCCTCGGTTTGTCGATCCAGTGGCCGGGCAGATAACGATCAATGGGCGCAATATTGCAGAGTACACACTCACGAGCCTGCGCGCCCAGCTCTCGCTCGTCAGCCAGAGCGTCGTCCTTTTTGAGGGAACCATGGCGCAGAATGTGGCCTATGGTTTTTTCGGAGACACCGACGAAATCAGCATTCGTCAAGCACTGGCATCCGCTAATCTGCTCGATTATGTCGATTCCCTGCCGCAGGGGCTGGATACGCCAGTCGGCGAGAATGGCGCATGGCTGTCAGGCGGTCAGCGTCAGCGCCTGGCCATTGCGCGTGCCCTGATCAAGAATGCACCCATTCTGATCCTCGATGAAGCCACTTCCGCTCTGGATAATGAGTCCGAAAGGCAGGTCCAGGCATCGCTTGAAACGCTAATGGAAGGTCGCACGACATTCGTTATTGCACATCGCCTTTCCACTGTGCAGAATGCAGACCGGATTCTGGTCATGGATAAAGGTCAAATTGTGGAGCAGGGAAACCACACCGAGCTCTTGAAAAATAACGGATTGTACGCATCTTTGTATAACATGCAGTTTCGCGAGGGTTGACGGCAAGGCATACAGCCTGCAAACTCTTCATTAGGCGACTGATTCCATTATTTATTTTTGTATTTGAGACATACTATGACCCAATCCTCTCCCGGCCAGGGCGCTTTCTGGGGATATGAACACCCCGAGGTGAAAGGGCCCAATGCCTTGATGTTCTTTACCTGGGATTTGTCCAAAACCATTGAACAGGCATTCAAGAATGCCAGTGATGACAATATCGACCAGTTTCTGGACAGTGCCCAGACGTCCATCGATGCGTTGTTGCAGAAGTACATTGAAATTGAAGCTGATCCGGCCACATTCGATGGTCAGAGCATTCGTCTGCGCTTTGAGCAAAGCGAAGAAAGCAACACACCGCTGATTGCGCTTGAGACCTCGCCGCACCTCGAAGACCGCATTATCAAAATGCAGGCTAGGGTCCAGCCCGGCCATAGCTAACCGGCTGGTTTTTTCAGAACACGTCCTGACATCAGATCAGGACGATGTCATACATCTCCTGGGTATACCGGTTATCCACTTCCAGGGTCACCGGCTTCCCGATAAAATCTCCCAGCGTTGCCAGATACTGGCTTTCATCTTCCAGAAACAGATCAATCACGCTTTGCGACGCAATGAGCCGGAATTCGCGCGGATTGAACTGCCTGGCTTCACGCAGAATCTCACGAAGAATGTTGTAGCACATGGTCTGCGGCGTCTGGATTTGCCCCCGCGAATCGCAAGTGGGGCAGGGTTCGCACAACTGATGACTCAGCGAGTCACGCGTGCGTTTACGCGTCATTTCCACCAGTCCCAGTGCGGAAAACCCGTTGGTCGTGGTTTTGGTTCGGTCCCGACTCAGGGCTTTCTGCAACTCTGCCAGCACGGCATCCTGATGATCCTTGTTATCCATATCAATGAAATCGATAATGATAATGCCGCCAAGATTGCGTATGCGCAACTGGCGCGCAATGGCGTGAGCCGCTTCCAGATTCGTCTTGAAAATCGTATCGTGGAAATTGCGGCCACCTACAAATCCTCCCGTATTCACGTCAATACTGGTTAGCGCTTCAGTCTGATCGATAATCAGATACCCGCCGGATTTCAGATCAACTCTGCGTGATAAGGCAGATTTGATTTCCTCGTCCACATTGGCAGTGTCGAAAAGGGGTCTTTCACCATGATAGTGGTGAATCTTGTTGGAAATCCCGGGCGTATAAATATCGGCCCAGGTTTGCAGGCTTTGCACCGTGACCCGGGAATCAATTTCAATGGCTTCTGTTTCCGGACTCACCATATCGCGCAACACCCGCTGCGCCAGTGTCAGATCTTCATAAAGCAAAGAGGGCGCCGCCTGCGTCATGACCGCTGCCTGTATCATGGACCAGCGACGCGCCAGGTATTCCTGGTCACGGCGGATTTCATCGTCACTCGCGCCTTCGGCCTGGGTCCGGATGATGTAGCCGCCTTTTTCATCTGGTGGCATATAGTCGGTAACCCGTTGTTTCAGGGAATTACGCTCGTCTTCCGATTCTATTTTTTGCGAGATCCCGATGTGGTTATCGTACGGTAGATAAACCAGCATGCGGCCTGCAATGCTGATCTGATTGGAAAGCCTGGCCCCCTTGTTGCCCAACGGATCCTTGATCACCTGCACAAGTAGTGACTGGCCTTCGAAAAGCAGCTTTTCTATCTGGGTGTACGGAATGCCGGTATTGCGCAAGGCGCGATTTTCCCGCAAGTCGGCAATATGGATAAATGCAGCCCGTTCCAGCCCGATATCGACAAATGCACTTTGCATGCCTGGAAGTACCCGGGCCACCCGGCCCAGATAGATATTGCCTACCTTGCCTCGCTGTCGTGTTCGCTCAAGGTGGATCTCCTGAACTACGCCTTGTTCAATGAGGGCGACACGAGTTTCAAAAGGCGTGACGTTGATCAGAATTTGTCCACTCATAGTTGTTTTGGTCTGCTACCGTTCCTTGTTTGTTGCTGCCAGCTTAGCATGAGATGTCCGGGCAAAGGGACGGGCAGCACGCAGGAGTTTGCGATAAACAGTATGATAATGCATTGCATCAGATTCAAACATCAGACAAGGACGAGTGTCGTGAGCGATATCACCACAAGAAAAGACAACGGGCAACAGCAGACGCAGCAAGTGCATCCGGACGATGCTGGATATATTTCCCAGCAGATCCGTCGCCGTATCATGGACGCCGGCGCACGGTTCCATGCCAATGACAATATTGCCCGTTTTATTGAGCCCGGTGAACTCGAACTGCTTCAGGAAGAAGTCCAGGAAAAAATGCAGGCAGTGCTTGCCAGCCTGGTGATCGATACGGAAAGCGACCACAACACCAATGAAACAGCCAGACGCGTCGCCAAAATGTATGTGCGTGAAGTATTTGCAGGACGCTACACCGTATCGCCGGAGATTACGGAGTTTCCCAATATCGAAAAACTCAATGAGCTGATGATTGTTGGACCAATACAGGTGCGTAGCGCCTGTTCGCATCATCTGTGTCCCATCATGGGCAAAGTCTGGGTGGGTATCATGCCCAACGAACACTCCAATCTTATCGGTCTGTCAAAATATGCCAGACTCATCGGCTGGATCATGGAACGACCGCAAATTCAGGAGGAGGCCGTCAAGCAGATTGCCGATCTCCTGATGAAAAAAATGCACCCGGATGGCCTGGCCGTGGTCATGGATGCAGACCACTTCTGCATGCACTGGCGTGGTGTCAAGGACATGGACTCACGCATGATCAATAGCGTCATGCGCGGTTCCTTCCTGAAAGATTCCGATTTGCGCAGAGAATTTCTCTCGCTGATTCGGGCACGCTGATATCCCTGCACGGCACAGGCAGCCCTGCTGTGGTCCGTTCTTCGGGACTGCCCCCCGTGTCTTTTCTTTGGGTGTTTTTTCGGGATTTCTTAAGATCTCCTACGAACTTCCGGTGCGGGGTTGCCGGCCCGGCTCTGGCTCGTCTCGCTCACGCCAGTGTCTTGCGCGCCGAATCCTGTCAGCCCATCCATCTTGGCACGACCCCATTATGTGTCCGCCACTCTGAACGAAAAACTACGCCGGAAAACCGGTAAAAAACCGCGTTTACCTGATTGCAGTTGCAATTGCAGTCGGGCCTGGCAATCCGGTCGTGTACTGAATGCTGATATCAGCCGCTTCCTGGCAACGAGTTGAGTTTGGATCCCGCTCCGCTTGCCGATTGTTGCCCTTGCACAACGAAAATTAAATCACAAGTGAAAATCATCACAAATGACAATGGTTCTTATTTACATTTATATTTCCATCAATTACAGTACGGCATTATTTGTTACGAAAGTTTAGGGAAAATTGATGCGATATAATGCAATCATGAGTCTGGTGCTGGCTGGTTCGATGGTGCCTTCGGCAGTACTTGCTGCACAATCTGACGACACAACGACGCTTGAGCCCATTGTAGTCAGCGCTTCCGGATCTTCTCAGAACGCCAGTGATGCTCCTGCCAGTATTACGGTAATCACCGCTGAAGATCTGTCCCATATGCCGGTGAATAATCTGACTGATGCCGTTCGTGATATTCCCGGTCTGAGCGTCATTGGCAGCAACCCCAGCAAATCCGATATTTCAATCCGCGGTCTGGCAGGTGACTACACCCTGCTAATGGTAAACGGTCGCCGTCAGAATACGCGTGATTCAAGACCAAATGGCAATGGTGGATTCGAAGCCGGTTTCATGCCTCCACTGTCTGCCATTGAGCGAATCGAGGTAATTCGCGGTCCCATGTCATCCTTATATGGTTCAGACGCCATGGGCGGTATTGTGAATGTCATCACCAAGGATTTCACGCCCGAATGGGCTGGCAGTGTTTCTCTGGGTGGCATCATTCAGGAAAGTAGCGATGCCGGTAACACCACTAACGGCAGTTTTTTCCTGTCCGGCCCGCTGGTGGACAATAAGCTTGGCATTCAGATATATGGTGGTGGCAGCCTGCGCCAGGAAGACAGTATTATTGGCGGTTATAACCGTGAAGAGAACAAGAACATCGTGACCCGCCTGGCCTGGTTGCCAACGGATAATCAGAAAGTCATTCTGGAAGCAGGGCGTTCAGTCCAGAAAAAGCGCAGCACACCCGGAAAATCCATTGCGGCCTTTACGGCGCGCGGTACGTCCATTTCCGCCAACACACAGGATGACACGACAGGAAGTCGCAATCACTGGTCGCTTACGCACAGTGGAGACTGGAACTTCATGACATCGGAACTCAGTCTGTACCAGGAAAATGCCAAGCGCGAAGTTCAGACGGATGGTGTTTATAACAGCCGCGTACCGGAAATTACAACGACCATCCTGGATGCGCGTTTTGTTGTACCCTTTTCTATCCACAAGCTGACATTCGGCGGCCAGTACCAATGGGGTCGGCTGGATGACGATAGCACTACAGGTCTGAATCGCAGTACTGTTGAGAAATTGAAAATCGACCAGTATGCTCTGTTCGTTGAAGATGAAATTGCACTTCGCCAAAACCTTGCGCTGACCCTGGGTGCCAGGATGGACAATCACGAACTTTACGGTGTGCACTGGAGCCCACGCGCCTATCTGGTTTACCATCCCGCAGACCGATTCACCATTCGCGGTGGTGTATCCAAAGGATTCCGCACGCCGGGCATGCGCGAACTGTCGCCCAGTTACGGTACGGCGACCGAAGGCGGCCGCGGCATTATTTACGGTAATCCCGATCTGAAGCCTGAAACCAGCACCAGTCAGGAAATCGGGTTTGAATACCGCGATCCGTCCGGCTATTACGGCTCAGTCACGCTTTTCAATACGGATTTCCGCAACAAGCTGACCAGCTATTCCGTTGGCAGTACCGATCCGGTCAGTGGTCTGAATGAATATGTCTATGCCAACGTGGGCAAGGCCAATATCAAAGGTATAGAGCTGTCTGGCGGTATTCCGCTAGCTACCGGCTGGAAACTGGATTTGAACTATACGTATCTGGATTCCAAACGCAAGAGCGACGATGAAACCTACACATCTGGTGAGTCTCTGAAAGGCCAGCCGCTGGAAATGACACCGCGTCACAGTGCAAATGCCAAGCTTTCATGGCAGGCCAATGACAAGCTTGATCTGTATGCCCGTGTGTCCTATACCGGAAAGCAGGCGTGGGCCAACCAGCGTAATGGATTTGGCGGACAGGGTGGTACACGCTATCGCAAGGGCTTCACGACCGGCGATATCGGTGGAAATTACCAAATCAATAAAAACCTCGCAGTCGGCTTTGCAGTGCTGAACATTGCCAATCAGCGCATGTATGGCATTGATACCTCCGGCAACTGGGCGGTTGAGGATGGAAGACGTTACTTTCTCAACCTTAACGCAAGCTTCTGATATTTCGGACATCTAGTGTGAGCACCCCCCGACATGGGTTCACCCGTTTTATGGGTGGCGTTGTCGGGGTTTTATTTTTCAGGCATGCGTTCATCGATAGCCCGGACCAATGCCCCCTCTCTGATAATGTCTCAAAAGAAGACGCGTCGGCGACATTGGGGGTGCTAAACTTCCGCGTCTGAACAATGACAAGTGTGATCTGTGTGCCAAAGCCTCATGTGCGGGCAAACAGGTTAGGCCATTGTGCGACGGCTATGGCAGCAGGGGCGGTAAGGGTGTCGTCGCGGATTTACAACCGGTGGTCCTGGTGGAAAATCACCTGATCAATAAAAATCTGAGGATGGGTTTTGCTAAGTACTATACGGGCAATCAATTCATCTACGGGATTGAAAGCGCAGGCAACCAGGCTGTTGAGGATGGTTGTTGCTAATGGCGCAACCTGAATATGACTTATTAATGTATGAGAAAGAGAGTGAAGTTGACATTATTTTCACCTGCTCGTTATGAATGGCGATGGCCAGGTTCACGATTACTTAAATCTCTGGCCGTTGCACTATGTTCTGCGTCCGCGGCCTGGGCGCAACCTGTTCAGACAATTCCGGAAATCAAACCCATGGCAGCCGATCTATACACTATAAGTCACCAGGATATGAGCTGGGAAAACCATCAATATCGTATTTTCGTCGCCGCTGCGCGCCAGCCCGTCACTAACGGAGCACGACCGTCTGTGCTATACGTGCTCGATGGGAATGCCCAGTTTCCGCTGGCTGTCAATGCGGTCAGTGAGCAAGTGGCAACGCCATCAGATAGCAGTACTCATGCCCCAACCCTTCCCCTGATCGTCGGACTGGGATATCCGGAAGCGCTGGCGTACCCCCTGGAAGCGCGGGCCCGAGACTATACCTACGCTGCGCCAGGCGAGGCATTTGCCCGTGGTGGTGGTGCGGCGACTTTTTTTCGCTTTTTGCACACCGCCGTCAAACCTTATATAGAAAAACAGTATCACACGAATCCGCAACGCCAGATTCTGTCTGGGCATTCCTTTGGCGGACTGTTTGCGTTGTATGTTTTGCTGCAGCATCCCGATGCATTTACACACTACGTCATTGGCAGCCCATCCTTATGGTGGGGGAACGCCGCGCTTGTCACCCAGCTGCAGACATCGCATTCAGAGAAGGGAGACACAAATGCACCTTCAGCCACGATTCCTTCTGTCGCCCATTCCGGAGTGCAGGCTGTCAAGATTCTTCAGGGGGAGTACGAGGAAAATCCTCATGCCGATCCGAAGATGACGCCTGACCGTCTTGCACGGATGGCTGAACGTAAAAGCCCTGTCACCGCACGTGAGCTCAACGTCTGGTTGCGCAAACAGGACGTCAACAGCCAGTTTGAACTGTTGGCCGGCCGCAATCACGGGGGTGTTATTCCTGGTGTGATTAGCACTGCTGTCCAGACTGCGCTGGAGAACAGCGGAAAATAGGATGACGGCGAAAGACCCGGTGAATTATCAGGCAAGCCCGTGGATTTTTGCGAAAGCACGTGATATAGCGACGTTGATATAAATGAGTGCCGGAATAAATATGGATTAGCGGAGAAACGTTCGGCAAAGTCTGGAATTAGCGGCCCAACGTTGAACTTCGGTTTCAGGTATTCCGTAAGCGAACGACCCGAAATACACCTGTATATATGACTATAGCGCTCATGTTGAGGGCTGTTATACAAATGGAATGCGCATAAAGGTACGTCCGTATAAGGGTTGCCAGGTAAAACACGCTACGGTTTGAAGACGTCTATACGAACGAATGCCGGAAAAACTGCAGCCGCATACAGAATACAGCCGGAAGCACTCCTGGATACAGGCTTCTTTATTGAAGGCAATGGTGGACGCAAGTACGCCAATATAAGGATGACGAGGCAAAATAACTGTTGCTTGTCAGCTTGTATATCAAAGAAATGCCAGACAAAAGTAAGCCTGTATAAAGATCGCCAGGAAAAAGCAGCGTTGTATGACACTCCCTCGGCACAAATACAATGCTGGACAATGGCCGTTCCTATAGACATTCCTATAAAGTAAGGCCGCGCAAAATCGCTCTTGTATATAAAAGGCATACGGGCAGGAGCAGGCGTGGTAAACGCAAAATTAAAAAAACAGCGCCAGACGATAAAAAACGACACCAGACAATAAAGAACCCCAGCAGACTACAACAAACAACACCGGACAATAAAGTGCCGTTTCTGGGCGAGTATGCTTGATCGGGCTAAATCTTGCGCATTTGCCTGCTATTGACCGACTGTTGCCCGGTCATGATCCGACCATTACCTAGTTATTACCTGGTTATTACCCGGTTATCTGTTCCCCAGCGGGCGAAATACGCAGCGATTTGCCTGATGTCGCCGCTTTTTTTGCTGACCCTGTTAAGGTTGCGGTAGCCCATTTTGTTGTAAAAACCCCACCTGTGGGGTGAGGCGATGGATTTTCTTTTTTCTGTGGCAAAAAAGTGAATCTGAATCAAATCATGAGCTTAGGGTTATTACGGAGAGGT
>JAEWEV010000036.1 GCA_023389155.1 Pseudomonadota bacterium | reverse complement strand
GGCGTGCAACTTCGCTGGCTACACGACCAAGGACTTTGCCTTTTGCATCAATAACATACCAGTCACGTTTGACTTCATGGGGCTTGGCCACAAAGGTCTTCATGATGTATTCCTAAAATTTGAGTTTGAAGCGGACTGACCCGCTGCGGCACCGGCGTTTCCCTGCTAAAGGGAAGCCAGCATTGCGACACAGGCAATCCGACGGTTTACCTGATTTGCCTGAACGTTATAAATAAGAAACCGTTAGCGGGTTCGCGGACAACATTATTATTTGTTGCCATCTACCCCCTGCCAGCCTCTGCGACAGTGCAAAAACACAGATAAGCCCGTGATATTAACACGCAAGGGGATTTTTTTCAAACAAAACAATGAAATAGAAGCACGCCGAGGGGTCTGGCGCCTATTTTCGGGAAAATTCTGTCTCGCTGCCGCGACATCTGGGGAAGATTCCATGCATCAGGCTTTCGATTCAGGCCCTTGAGCATGATTTTTGACACACCAATGGAGCAGTTTGACCAGACGTCCCGTGTGCAGCCCCTCGCCCCGGGAACAACTTTGGCGTTTAATTGATAAAAAACGTCGTGATAAAAAAACGCCGGCTTCTTATTCAGAAAACCGGCGGTTTCGCGATGTGTACCTTCGTGTTGCGGACTCTTTCGTGGCAATATTACCTTAGCAATATCACAGGGCAATGTTACTTGCGAGCCTGTGAAATCGCATGGGCAACATAGCGTGTGTAAGAGCCTTCGACCACGTTGAACCATGGAATCAGGTCGTCACGATAAGCCATATAGTCGGTCAGGATGGCCTTGAAGGTTTCATCCTTGTCGGTATATTTCTTGTAAACTTCCGCCGTTGCCTTGAACGAGGCATCCATCATGTCTTTCGGGAATTCCTTCAGAATGGCGCCATTGGCGATCAGGCGACGCAGTGCGCCCGGATTCATGGAGTCATACATGGCCATCATCTCGGTGTGAGCACGAATGACTGCAGATTCGATCGCCGCCTGGTAGTGCTTGGGCAGTTTTTCAAATGCGTCTTTGTTGAAGTAACCGGACACCTGCGCGCCACCTTCCCAGAATCCTGGGTAATAGTAGTATTTGGCGACCTTGTTAAAGCCCAGTTTCTCGTCATCCAGCGGACCGACGAACTCAACGGCATCCAGCGTTCCTTTTTCGAGCGATGGATAGATATCGCCACCAGCGATCTGCTGCGGAACCACACCCAGCTTGGCCAGCACTTCACCAGCCAGACCAGCCGTACGCATTTTCAGACCCTTGAGGTCTTCCAGGGATTTGATTTCCTTGCGGAACCAGCCCCCCATCTGTGTACCCGTATTGCCCAAGGGGAAATTCACAATATTTACTGTCTCAAACAGATCCCGCATGAGTTTCTTGCCGTTGCCTTCGAGCATCCAGGCATTGAGCTGGCGTGCGTTCAGGCCAAAAGGAACGGCCGTGTCGAAGCAGAAAGAAGGGTTTTTACCCAAATAGTAGTAACCGCAGGTGTGCCCACCCTGAACGGTGCCGTTGGAGACCGCGTCCAGAACTTGCAGTGCAGGTACGATTTCCCCGGCAGGGAAGAGATCAATTTGCAGGTTGCCATCGGTGGCTTCCTTGACGTATTTGGTGAAACGCTCTGCTGAACCATAGAGCGCGACCAGACTGCGAGGAAAGCTTGACGCCATGCGCCATTTGACCGTGGGATTTTCCTGAGCAATGGCCGGTGCAGCGATGGCACCGGTAGTGGCCATAGCGCCCAAGCCTGCTTTTTTAAGGAAGGAACGACGTTGCATAGAGTCTACTCCGAAGAAATTCGTTGTTCTGGAAAATTAACCCGCTAAATATACACGCAGTCCTGCAATTTATATAGAGCGTTCATGCACTCTAAGTATTTTCCCTGAACAACAAACCTCTGCCCTTCAGCAAACAGCCACTATTGACCTGCGATCGCCATGCCGTCGATCAGAATCGAACCGGTGGTTTTCGAGCCACGGGTGATGACATCGCTGCCTATCCCCACAATGTTCAGGAACATGTCTCGCAGGTTGCCGGCGATAGTAAATTCTGTCACGGCGTGCTGGATTTCGCCATTTTCCACCCAGTAACCGAACGCGCCGCGAGAGTAGTCGCCCGTGACATAGTTGACTCCCTGACCGATCAATTCTGTCACCAGAACACCGGTACCCATCTTGCGCAGCATGGCTTTCAGATCATCAGAAGGGTTGGTCAGCGAGGAGCTGAGCAGCAGATTATGCGAGCCTCCGGCGTTGCCGGTGGTTTGCATGCCAAGCTTGCGGGCAGTGTAGGTAGACAGCAGATAGCCATTAAGTACGCCATCGGTCAGCAATTGACGCGCACGGGTCTGAACGCCTTCGTCGTCGAATGCGGAACTGCCCATCGCCCCCTTAATAAACGGGTTTTCGCTGATCTGCAGGTGATCGGCCATCACCTGCTTGCCTAATGAGTCAAGCAGAAACGTGGATTTACGATACAGTGCCCCGCCACTGATGGCCTGGGTCAGAGCACCCAGCAGCCCTAGCGCCAGCGGTGCCTCGAACAGCACCGGATATTTTCCCGTGCCGATGCGTCGGGCAGACAACCTGGACAGCGCACGCTGCGCGGCGTATTCACCTACTGCCGGGCCATTGGCCAGTCTTTCCGGATAGCGGTCAGATGTATACCAGTAGTCACGATGCATATTGTTGCCCTTTCCCGCGATTGCGGTAACGGACATGCCGTGGCGGGAATAGGGATAGCCGCCCATGAATCCGCGCGAGTTGGCCAGTACAAACCGGCCCTGGTAGGTATCGACACCGGCGCCTTCCGAGTTGGTGATCTGCTTGCTGTAGCTGAGCGCGGCCGCTTCGGCCTCGATGGCCATTTCCGCAGCCTGCTCTGATGTGATGTCCCACGGGCGGAACAGTTCAAGGTCGGGTTGTTCAACGGCCAGATCCGCGACTTCGGGCAGGCCGGCAGCATCGTCGTTGGCGGTATATTTGGCGATATTCCAGGCGGCTTCTACGGTTTCGCGGATAGCGGCAGCAGAAAGGTCAGACGTAGAGGCAGAGCCTCGCGCCTTGCCGGCAAATACCGTTACACCAAGCGATCGATCCTGGGTTTTCTCAACAGTTTCAATATTACCCTTGCGCACGGAAACAGACAGGCCGCCTGATTCCGACACTTCGGCGGCGGAATCGCTGGCGCCCTGTTTTTTGGCGTGGTCCAGCGCCAGTTGCACGAGTTCTTCAAAATCGGGTTGGGAATGAGACATGGGTGTTTTGGGATTCAATCGGGAATTCATTATGACGGCTTCACATTAGGCGGTTATCATACTGACATATTAACCATTTTATTGATAGCGATGTATGCAGAATGCAGATGATAACGATGACGGACCGCTTTATGACCGTCCCAGCAAGTCCCAGGTAAAACGGGAACTGCTTGCGATCCTGGAACTGGGCAAGAAGGTCGTCGAGTTGCCACTGGAAAAAGTCAAGCAGCTGGAGCTGGACGAAAAAACCTTCGAAGCCATTCGCACGGCGCAAAAAACGACAGGCCGTGAAGGCCGTCGCCGGCAAATCCATTATGTAGGAAAACTGCTGCGCACCGCCGATACGCCAGCCATTGCAAAGAAAATGGATGAATGGGAAAACGGCTCGCGTGAACAGACAGCGAACATGCATCGCATGGAAACGCTGCGTGACCGTCTGATCGATGAAGACGAAGCCCTGACGCGATTGCTCAATGACTATCCGCAAGCTGACGCCCAGGCACTGCGCTCCCTTATTCGAGGCGCACGTCGCGAACGCGAGCAGAATGCCTCATTGCCTGCCGGGCACGAACCGCAGCGCAAACACTACCGGGCCCTCTTCCAGGCGCTTAAATTGTTGCTGAACAAGGAATAGATTCAATGGAAAATTTACTCGACTGCGTGGAGATCGAACACGGCAGCGATAAACAGACTAAGCCTGAATATTCAGTCATATGGATGCACGGACTGGGTGCCGATGCAAATGATTTTGTACCAGTCATACCTGAACTGGGGTTACCCGCAGACAAGCGCATTCGTTTTGTCTTTCCCAACGCCCCCGTGCGCCCCGTCACCATTAATAACCAGATGCCCATGCGCGCCTGGTACGACATCATGGCGCTTAGCAATGTCAGTCGTGATGTGGACGAAGCCGGACTGCGTGGTTCCCAGGCAGCCATCGAGGCGCTGATCAAACGGGAGAATGATCGCGGCGTACCAACTGAACGGATACTGCTTGCCGGTTTTTCGCAAGGCTGCGCCATGGCTTATCAAACCGGCCTGCGCTCGCAAAAGAGACTGGCCGGGTTGATTTGTCTGTCGGGCTATCTGCCCATGGCCGACAAAACCGTTTCTGAACACAACACCGCCCATCTGGACATGCCGATCTTTATTGCACATGGCATGTATGATCCGGTAGTCAATATAGCTTTTGCCGAACAAACCCGGGACTGGCTGCTGGCCAATCATTACACCCATACCGAGTGGCATACCTATCCCATGGCACACTCGGTGAATATGGACGAGATCAACGATCTTTCGGCCTTCCTTCTACGCGTCACCGCATAAATCCGAAGTAAGCCTCAAGCCAATGCACGCGCCAGCCGACTTGCACGAACAAGCGTTCACCATGAGGCTTATGACACTCGTCATCGAGCGCGAAATGACGTAAAAAATGACACTCGTCATCGCACACCATCTGGGATGAATATTTTCTGCAAGGAAAAAAATTTGCCGTCCGGCAATTTCACTTCTACCTTAGCTATTTGTGTTTTGACGGGCACATGCACCGCAGGCGATCAGCGCGCTTTTCACATTTGTGGCGCCGAGTCGTCCTTCAATGGCAGCCACACGCGACGCATGGAGGCGTCCTCTTGATCTTCTTCATTTATGAAGCCCAGCGACGTCATCAGGTGCAACATCGGTCGGTTGCCCGAGAGCACCACGCCTTCCAGATAGGTCAGTTGATGCTGGCGTGCGGCGACAATCAGCGCCTGCATCAGGCTTGTTCCCAGGCCGCGCTTCTGCCATTCGTCACTAATCACCAACGCATATTCGGCACCCACACCATCTGCATTACGCAAATAGTGCGCCAGGCCAATAATGATTTCCTGTGGCAGGCCACGGTTGGCCGGATTCGGGACTTGCGTTGTCGCCACCAGTGCGAGTTCGCGGTGATAGTCTACATAGGTGTACCGCGTCAGCATTTTCGGTGTAAGCTCGCGCATCATTGAAACAAAACGCATGTAGCGCGACTTCTCTGATAATGCGCGAATGAATTCCTGCAGCGCATCCGCATCTTCGGGGCGGATAGGTCGCAAGGTCCAGGGAGTCCCATCGGCAAACACCCGGCTTTGTACCAGATGCGTCGGATAGGGATAAATGGCCATATGACTGAAACCGTTTTCCTGAGGAACCAATGTCGGCAGCGGGTCAAACAGTTTGATCCGGATGTCGCGCACATGCAGGTCCCGGTAACCCAGCACGATCGGATCCAGCTCCAGCGTTTCAATACCGGGCAGTTCACTGACGATCTCACCGACGGTCTCCAGCAGACCCTGCAGCTTGCGCAGGATTTGCGGCTCAACATAAGACTGCAGTTCCTGTCGCCAGACGCGACTGCGCTCGATCAGCTTGCCCGCCAGATTCAGATTCAGCGGTGGCAGATCCACACCGCGATCCGATGGAGAAAAACGAACCAGGTGACCCCCTTCACCGAACCAAATCCATGGACCAAACACCGGGTCGCAACGGACCCGGATCATGACCGAGGGTACATCGTCCAATGTTGTAAAGCGTTCGTCGTCCTCGTCTTCGTCCCAGCGCACGTCAGCGTGGAAACACTCGACAAGTGCAATGCATGATTCCCTATTGAGCTCGGGGGTCTTTTCCCGGGACGCCCTTTCAAGTATCTCGCGTGCTTTTTCGATTTCTGCCGGGCGCTGACCAGACAATACATAACGGGTTTGCTGCAGCAGTTGCTGGTTATAGTGATATGACGTCAGCGACAACACTGCACTGAGGGCAGTTTCGGGCGTACGGAACGCCGGCATGCTCGCCTGGTCCAGCAGGCGCCGCAACGGGCGCATTTTTGCTTCACCCAATAAACATGTCACAATCGGCTTTTGCGCGCCTGGCGCGAATGCCGCCAGCGCCTTGACGACTTCAGGCATATCGCAGAATTCATCGGGCGCCAGGATAACCATAACGGCATCCACCTGACTGTCAGCCACCAGACAACGCAAACCGTCAATCAGGGCTTCGGGTGTCAGTGGCACGTAAGGAATAACCGGATTATCAATCAGTGTGCTAACGCCGAATATGTCGCTCAGGCACTTCACTGTTCCCTGCGTCAGCCGCGCCATTGACATGGAACTGTTTGCGGGAATGGCGTCTTGCACCAGCTGTGCAGACGCACGCCCGTTGGCAAGCATGGCAATTTTTCCGCCGCGTGGCCGTCGCGCATAGGACATCGCCTTGATGGCCGCGAACAGTTCGACAAAGTAATTGACACGGATCGCGCCCGCACGCCGGAGCGCAGCATCAAGCACTACATCACTGCCCGACAGTTCCTGATCCCCACGACCCGCGCGCAGCACGATCACCGGTTTCACACTGGATGCGGCGCGCAATGCGCTGATCAGCTCCCTGCCCGAAGTGAGTTTATCCAGATACAGGGCAATACTGTCGGTGCGAACGTCAGTTGCCAGATACTCTACAAGCTCAGGCAGGTCAACATCGGTGACTTCGCCCAGTGAAACGGCAGCCGACAATCCAAGGTTGACGTCTTCTGCCCAGTCGATAATGGAACGCAGGAGCATTCGCGACTGTGATACCACGGCAATTCTTCCGGACTTTGGCAGCAACGGCGCAAGACTCAGATTCAGATTCAGATGCGGACGATAGATACCAAACGCACGTGGCCCCAGCAGCATGACGCCGTATTGACGGCACCAGCTGGCGATCCGCTCTCGGGTAATTCCAGGATCTTCATCGACGATTTCGCCTGGCAGTAGCAGGATTCCACGGGGCGGAGCTCCATCGAGCCGCTGCAACACTGCTTCCAGCAAACTGGAACGAACGCAGATCACGGCCAGATCGCGTCCTGCTGCGGGAACGAATTTCTGCAGCTGCTGGCGCGCCTGGTCAACGCTGTCGGACAAGCGAAGAAGATCGGTAGCAGACTTCAGATAAGCCGGCACCTGAGAAAACAAAGGAAGCTCGCTATCGGCTATCACGCATAGCGAGCGGGGTTCAAAAAATGCCGCGAGTCGGTGACGCAACATACATCCTCTTGGTGTTGGGTGATTTGAACGGGCCAGATCTTTTTATATAAACAGCTGATTCGTTTGCTCTGGTCATTCATAACATTTTAAACTGACTCTCTTCTGATTTATCCAATTCCGAGCGATCACAATGAATACGTCACACTCTGCCCCAACCGCGGTGCGCACCCGGTTCGCGCCCTCTCCTACCGGATATCTTCACCTGGGAGGGGCCCGTACCGCCCTCTTCTCCTGGGCCTTTGCCCGCCATCACAAGGGCACCTTCGTTCTGCGCGTCGAAGATACTGACGTGCAGCGATCAACGCCGGAAGCCGTACAGGCGATTCTCGATGGTATGAAATGGCTGGCACTGGATGCTGACGAAGGCCCTTTCTACCAGATGCAGCGCATCGACCGCTACAAGGAAGTGCTGGCGTCCATGCTGGAAAACGGCACAGCTTATTACTGCTACAGCAGTCCGGAAGAAGTGACACAGATGCGTGAAACGGCAAAGGCTGAAGGACGCAAACCAAAATATGACGGTACCTGGAGACCCGAGCCGGGCAAGACACTGCCACCCGTACCGGAAGATCGCAAGCCTGTTGTGCGTTTTCGCAATCCGCTGGATGGCGCCGTAACGTGGAACGATATGCTCAAGGGTCCGATTTCCATCGATAACGCCGAACTGGACGACCTGATCATTGCCCGTCCCGACGGCACCCCCACCTACAACTTCTGTGTAGTCGTGGATGATCATGATATGCAGATTACTCATGTGATACGAGGCGACGATCACGTCAATAATACGCCTCGCCAGATCAATATTCTGAAAGCATTGGGTGCGCCGGTACCCGAATATGGACACCTTCCCATGATTCTGGGTCCGGATGGCCAGAAATTGTCCAAGCGCCACGGCGCAGTCAGTGTCATGGAATATGACAAACAGGGATATTTGCCAGAAGCCATGATCAATTACCTGGCTCGCCTTGGCTGGAGTCACGGAGACAAGGAACTGTTCAGCCGCGACGAACTCGTCGAGTGGTTCGATACGCGCAATCTGTCGAAATCTGCCGCGCAATGGGATCCAAAAAAACTGAACTGGGTAAACGCACATTACATTCGCGAACTCAGTGACAACGAGCTGATTGCCCATGTTTCACCACGTATCGCGGCGCGCGGCGGCAATGTTGAAGGAATCGATCTGGCTACCGTGCTGAATCTGTTTCGTGATCGGGCAGAAACCCTTGAACAGCTGGCCGAGAATGCCATGCTTTTCTGCGCACCCTACCAGCCGGCCGATGAGCAACTTGCAGCAAGCGTGCTGACCGATGACGCTCGTGCAACGCTGAAAAAATTTGCCGACGCCGCAGCAACTGTGCAGACCTGGGACGTGCCTTCTCTTGCGGCACTCATCAAGCAATTTCTTGCCGACAACGCCCTGAAGATGCCGCAACTAGGCATCCCGCTGCGCGTGGCTGTCACCGGCCAGAAGCAAACACCGGCGATTGATGCGGTGCTCGCAATTCTGGGTCGCGAAGTGGTATTGGAAAGACTTGCGAGCGTCTGACAGATCGCAAAAAATTCGATATCGTTTGAATGTGAAAAACAAAAACGCTGCCGTGATTGCAGCGTTTTTTTTCGTTGGGGCAACGTGATCGCATGCAAATATGTTGGTTTTTAACAAAACATGCATCGAAGCACCCGTGAGCGCGTTCAGCGTTTTGCAATGCAAGCGAACGCGATGCATCTTCTTTTCAACTGTCTTTGCATGACGCGGAAACTCAACGCGCCATTTAAACGTTTCTTTTAAAGATGCTCATGTTGTCGAAATTTATCAAAGCTTCTATGGAACTTCGCTGAAGAGCGCGGAAATACAGGGCTTGAGCAGGGTGTCGCAATCATCTTGTCAAAAAACAGAAGCGTCTCTGTGCGTGGTTCAAGCTCAATAAGCAAGCCGTACTAACGACAAGAACTCAGCGTTGGAATAGAGTTGGCGATTATAAAAAAAGGTCATCACACAAGCAACATGGAAATTTCAAGTGAATACAAAACCGTTAAAACACCGTGCCAGAGAGCCCGATAAATTGAGTTAAGCCAATAATATCAATAAGAAATTCTTTCGTTATATGACGTTATGCGTTACCCTTACGCTTATGATGAAAATTGAATTCATTTCATCATGTCCATTTGAGATGTTTCGCACACCGCGTGGGGAACATATCAAATGGTAGTGAAGCCAAGCTCTTTCGTTGCTTGTCTTGAATTATATCTACGTAGATGTATTTTTAATTTGTGATTAGGACCCTTTCTAAGGAGCAATATCATGGCTACTACCGCCAAGAAAGCTGTAAAGAAAGCTGCAGCCAAATCTGCAGCCAAGAAAGCAGTCGCCAAAAAGGCCCCTGCCAAAAAAGCAGTTGTGAAGAAAACACCTGCCAAAAAAGTTGTCGCTAAAAAAGCTGTTGCCAAGAAAACACCAGCTAAAAAAGTCGTAGCGAAAAAAACAGTCGCCAAAAAAGCACCAGCCAAAAAGGCGGTTGCTAAAAAAGCGGTTGCCAAGAAAACTGTAGCGAAAAAAGCGGTTGCCAAGAAAGCACCAGCCAAAAAAGCCGTAGCGAAAAAAACAGTCGCCAAAAAGGCGGTTGCCAAGAAAACTGTAGCGAAAAAAGCGGTTGCCAAGAAAGCGCCGGCCAAAAAAGCCGTAGCCAAAAAAGCAGTCGCCAAAAAAGCACCAGCCAAAAAGGCGGTTGCTAAAAAAGCGGTTGCTAAAAAAGCGCCAGCCAAGAAAGCGGTAGCGAAAAAAGCGGTTGCCAAGAAAGCACCGGCCAAAAAAGCCGTAGCCAAAAAAGCAGTCGCCAAAAAGGCACCAGCCAAGAAAGCGGTTGCCAAGAAAGCACCAGTAAAAAAAGCCGTAGCAAAAAAGGCACCGGCAAAAAAGCCAGTCGCTAGGAAGGCACCTGCTGCGAAAAAGCCAGTCGTTAAAAAAGCACCGGCTGCTCCAGTAACAGAAACAGTGTCGGCCGATGATGCGAAAACAGCAAGCAATACATCTGCTGCATGGCCATTCCCAACTGGTGGCCGTCCTTAAGATGCAGTATCAGTCCGGTTATAATTGAACTGCCCTTTCGGACAGAGCGTTGATATCCGGAACGAAGGGTGCCCCCGTGGCACCCTTCGTGACTCTGGTTCCGCCCTATCAGAAGTTGATAGGCAGAATCCGACCAGGACTGTTTACCGCCCGCCGTCCGACCTTTGGTTGGGCGGTTTTTTATTTTGCCAGGCCTGAATCATGATTCCTTCGATACTCACTTTTCTGATCTCTACGGTTTTCTCCCTGCTGATTTCGGTATTCCTGCTTAGAGCCTGGATGTACTGGGTCCGCATCCATCCGTTTACACCTTACGCGCGCATGATCAACACAGTCACCGACTGGGCCATCACGCCGCTGCGATCAATATTGCCGACAGGAAACAAGGTGGACACGGCCTCGGTGCTCATGGCGTTTCTGTGTGCTGTAGTGGAACTGCTGCTAATGATGTCGCTGAGTGGCTTCGGATTTGCCGAGGGCGTCCTGCTGCGCCTGCCAATAGTGGCCCTGATGATGACGGTGAAATGGGCGCTGAGCCTAGCCACCTGGGTATGTATTTTCCAGGCGATTCTGTCATGGATCAATCCCATGCAGCCTGTCATGCCCGTACTCAATACCATGCTTGCTCCGCTGCTTGATCCGATTCGTCGCCACATGCCCCGAACCGGCATGATCGACTTTTCCCCTCTGGTACTGATCCTGATTCTGCAGGTCTTACAGATTGCGCTGAGCAATCTGATGCCTTTTTAATGGTGCTGGTCCGATAGCGGCCAGACGCAGGTCAGGCGCGAACCCGATTGCGTCAGCCTCCTGCAGATGGCAAGAACGGATTCGCTCTATCAGGCAGCAACGGCTGGCAGTGACATGCCGTAGGCAGCCTGCAGTTTTGCCGAGATGTCTTCACGTGAGGGGGCATGGTTCTGCGGCCCCTGCGAGGCAATTTTGATTGCCCCCATGATGCTGCCCAGTTTGCAGGCGTCTTCGAACGACCAACCCTGAGTCAGGCCATATAGCAATCCGCCACGATGTGCGTCGCCGCAGCCCGTTGGATCGGTGACGCTCTCTGCCTTGCTGGGTGCAATCGTAATCTGGCGGCCATTTTCATACAGGGTTGCTCCATCTGCCCCTCTTGTGACAATCACGGCACGCAGATCCGCTGCCAGCGCTTCAATGGATTTACCCATGCGTTGCTCAACGACAGAAGCTTCGTAATCATTGAAAGTCCAGACATCGGCAAGGGCATGCATGACTTGCAGATCCTGGCTATCAAACAGCGGCATTGCCTGTCCGAGATCGAAAATAAATGGAATACCGGCGCCGTTCATGGCACGGGCATGCTTGAACATCCCTTCCTTGGCGTCCGGAGCGACAATTCCCCACGCCGCCGTCTCGTGACTAACATCATTTTCTGTAGACCGCGTCATGGCGCCAGGGTGGAAGGCCGCGATCTGGTTACCATCCAGGTCAGTCGTTATGTGGCATTGCGGCGTGAACATGTCGTCCAGCACCCGTATCAGACGGGTGTCAATGCCCAGACCGTTCAAGTGAGCCAGATAGTCGGCCGCGTCCGGGCCAACCGTGGCCACGGGAACAGGATTTCCGCCCAACAGCCTCATGTTATAGGCGATGTTGCCTGCACAACCGCCAAACTCCTTGCGCATAGTAGGAACAAAGAAGGACACACTCAATGATTTGATATTGTCCGGCAGGATATGATCCTTGAAGTGACCTTCAAAGGTCGTGATGGTGTCAAACGCGACCGAGCCGCATACTAGCACTGCATTATTCATTGGTAAACCTTCAGGGATAAAACAAACTCAATTCGAAACCGGCGACTTCCGTACGGCTAACGACGATCGGCAGATCAATTGCGACTTCATCGTTGGGCAGGAACTCCCGCTTTTGTGCATCTGGCAGCAGATACTCTTCCGGTTTGATGATACGTCTGGCAGACACCGACTCAGACTCGTCTTTCAGACTGAGTACGACCGATGGCCATGGCTGGGCGATGGTATCGTTATTCCTGATCACCGCATGCAGGTTGAATGACCGGGTGTCAGGAGCCGCAGAGGGTGAATTCACCTGGCGGAGCGCAGGTTTTAGAATAGCCAGGTTCCTTACGGAGCGCGTATAGCCAACCTGGCAGCCGACAAAGCTGCAAAGCTGAACCAGTTTTGGACGCAAGGTGGGAGCGATATTGGTGATTTGATTTCGGAAAACAATCGCACCCTGTGCGAACAGGACAATAAGCGCTAAAACCACGGCAAGGAACCAGATCAGACCACTGCCGCTGCTGCGCTCGGGGTCATCATATTCGGTATCGCGCTGAACACGCCGACGATACTGCCCCTCTACATGTACGTCAGAGGCAGGCTTACGACCTTCATTGTAATAGGCGCCACTGCCCGACAGACTGGGGGCCTCTTGTGCAAACCGCTCACCTGCCACGCGATCGTTCATGCTGCGGTCACTTCCTGACGCCGGGTATTGTCGCGACATCATTCGCGTATCGTCTTGCTCGGCGTTGACCTCATCGTAGGGATCGTGCGTGACCGCCATGCGCTCGGACGATCTGCGCCTGGCAACCGAGTGAAAGTCAGCAGTGGCCCCGGCGGTATCCTGTGCATGCCAAATTTCAGGAGCTGACGACACACGGAAATCCGCGTCATCGGCATGAGAGGCATCGGCCTGCAGTACCGGAAAGTCCGGTTCTTCTTCGATGGCATGATCGTAGGCGTTGAAAACAGCAGAACATACGCCGCAACGAACCTTGCCGTTGCGGGCATTCAACTGGACTGGCGTCACGTCAAAGCTGGTGCTGCAATCAGGACAACGCGTCTTCATACGGCTTCCTCACACCCGCTTGCGGGTACCGGACAGGCAAACCCAACCTTCATGGCTTTGCCATACCGTCATCTCGATCCACGGTGCATAGGCTGCTGCCACTTCCTGTGCCTGGCGTTCCAGAACGCCGGACAGGATAAGCTGCCCGCCTGGCGCAACCCGGGCACACAGCATGGGCGCAAGCACTTTTAGTGGATTGGACAGAATATTGGCAACCACCACATCAAAGGTGCCTGGCTGCAAACCGTCAGGCAGGCTGGCGGTGATGTCAACTTTATTGTTCTGCGCATTGTAACGCGTTGACTCAACCGCCTGCTCGTCAATATCGACGCCGATCACGTCACGGGCACCCAGTTTGGCGGCAATAATGGCAAGAATGCCGGAGCCGCAGCCGTAATCAAGCACCGTCTGATCTGGCTGCAGACTGGCCGCAAGCCACTGGGCACACAGATGGGTGGTGGGATGGCTGCCCGTACCAAATGCAAGCCCCGGATCCAGTTCTATCAGGATGGGGTTCTGTCCATCGGTAGCACTAGGAACTTCGGGATTCTCGCGATGCCAGCTGGGAACAATCCATATCTGGTCAGTAATGGAAATCGGATCGAACTGGGATTGTGTCAGCCTGACCCAATCGGTATCGGCGACATCACGCAGGGCGGCAGAATTGGAATAGTCCTCTCCCGTCTGATCCTGAAGGGCATCAAGCAGGATTTCCAGTTCGAGGTCATCGGGCAGCAGCGCGACAACACGATTACGATGCCAGGCCTGGACATCGGGCTCTCCACCGGGTTCACCAAAAAGCGGTGTTTCGTGCTCGGTGCCGGAATCCGCGTCTTCAACAGAGACAGACAGTACACCGAGCTCAAGCAGTACGTCCGACAGCGCTTCCGCCCTGTCTTCGGCGCATGATAATACAAGTTCCCGCATGGCATATCCTCTTGTATCTGTACAAAAAGGTCCGAAGACCTTTTTTGCCGACAGGTTTATTTGGCTCGCTGTTCGAGTTTATGTTCCAGATAATGAATACTGGTTCCACCCTCGACAAACCGGGCATCGGTCATGAGTTCGCGATGCAGGGCAATATTGGTCTGAATTCCTTCGACCACCATTTCGGATAGCGCCAGATTCATGCGGGCAATAGCCTGCTGACGGGTATCACCAAACGTAATGAGCTTGGCGATCATGGAATCATAATTCGGGGGAACCCGATAGCCATTGAAAACGTGTGAGTCAATGCGGATACCGGGTCCGCCTGCCACATGCCAGTTAGTAATCAGACCAGGCGACGGCATGAATGTATAGGGGTCCTCGGCGTTGATACGGCATTCAATGGCATGCCCTTTCAGGGTGATATCACGCTGGCGCAGCTTGAATTCCTCGCCTGCGGCGATGAAGATCTGCTGCTGAACCAGGTCAATGCCGGTGATGCATTCGGTGACCGTGTGTTCAACCTGAATCCGGGTATTCATTTCAATGAAATAGAATTCGTCGTTTTCGTACAGGAACTCGAATGTACCAGCGCCGCGATAACCCATTTTGCGGCAGGCTTCAGCGCAACGCTCACCTATGCGCTCGATCAGCTTGCGGGAGATACCGGGCGCAGGCGCCTCTTCGATCACTTTCTGGTGGCGACGTTGCATGGAACAGTCCCGCTCGCCCAGCCAGACGGCGTCCTTCTTGCCGTCTGCAAGAACCTGGATCTCGATGTGACGTGGATTTTCAAGATATTTTTCCATGTACACATCAGGATTATTGAATGCTGCCTGTGCCTCTGCCTTGGTCAGGTTGACAGCGCCAACCAGCGCAGCCTCGGTGTGGACAACACGCATACCGCGCCCGCCACCGCCACCGGCCGCCTTAATGATTACCGGGTAACCCACTTTGCTAGCCGTTTCCAGCAGATAGGCCGGATCATCCGGCAGCGCACCTTCCGATCCCGGTACAACCGGAACGCCTGCGGCGATCATGGCCTGTTTGGCGCTGACCTTATCACCCATAATGCGGATGGTTTCGGGACGCGGACCAATGAAGACAAACCCGGAGCGTTCGACACGTTCGGCAAAGTCGGCATTTTCTGCCAGGAAACCGTAGCCGGGATGAATCGCTTCGGCATCGGTGACTTCTGCAGCAGAAATAATGGCCGGCATGTGCAGATAGCTCTGCTGCGCCGGTGCGGGCCCGATACATACCGATTCGTCAGCCAGACGGACGTACTTGGCGTCACGATCGGCTTCGGAGTGGACTACGACAGTTTTGATACCCAGTTCGCGACACGCGCGCTGGATACGAAGGGCAATTTCACCCCGGTTTGCGATCAGGATTTTTTCAAACATACTTACGCGATCACGAAAAGTGGTTGGCCAAACTCAACGGGTTCACCATTCTCGACCAGAATTTCCTTGATGACACCGGACTTGTCTGCTTCAATTTCATTAAGCAGCTTCATGGCTTCAATAATGCACAGTGCGTCGCCTTCGGCGACCGTAGCACCTACCTCAACGAATGGCGGAGAACTTGGGTTGGGCGCACGGTAGAAGGTACCGACCATCGGCGACTTGACCACGTGACCGGCGGGAGCAGCAGGCTCGGCGGGGGCAGCGGGCGCCGCAGCCTGCACGGGTGCGGCCTGCGCTGGCTGCGGCTGAACCGCTGCCACCGGCTGCACCGTCTGAGAGAATTTGACGATGCGGACCTTGCCTTCCCCTTCGGTAATTTCCAGTTCTGCGATGCCTGATTCGGCAACCAGATCTATTAACGTTTTCAGTTTTCTGAGATCCATATTGATTCCATGCTTGGAGTTAATTGTTCAGACAGAGACCGATTTGGGGCTCTGTTTCAAATAGTGTTTTATTGCGTATTGCAGCGCTGCCAGATAGCCTTCCGCGCCAAGTCCGCAGATGACACCGACTGCCTTGTCCGCCAGATAGGAGTGATGCCGGAAGGATTCACGCTGATGCACATTGGAAAGATGCACTTCAATGAACGGGATGTTCACGGCACCAAGCGCGTCGCGCAGCGCAACGCTGGTATGCGTGTATGCGGCGGCATTGATCACAATGAAGGCCGTACTGTTGCGGGCCGAGTGAATTTTTTCGACCAGTTCACCTTCGTGATTGCTTTGGTAACACTCGCACTCGACCCCTGCATCGGCCGCGGCGTGCATGAGCATGCCGTGAATATCCTGCAGGGTCTGGCTTCCGTATATTTCCGGTTCACGCGTACCCAGCAGATTCAGATTTGGGCCATTGAGGACAAGTACCTTTTGCGTCATGTAGCGCCAGTATATAAGCAAATAAACTCGTATTTAACGGCAATTTGATGCGTTTGTCTATTAAAATCTACCAATCCGCAAGCGCCAGCCACTATCAAACCGGGTTCCTGATGAACGCTTCCAGGCTGTCCATGTCAATTTCACCCAGTATGGTGGCCGCCGGTTTTGCCTGCTTATCCAGCACCAGAGTATAGGGGAGCCCACCTTTGGGATTACCCAGCCTGCGCATCAGACTGATCTTGCCCGCACCTGCAGTCAGCAGCGGGTAGGATACCGGAGTTTTGCGTGCAAATGCCTGTATATTGGCTACTGTATCCAGGCTGATCCCCACCACGCCCACATCAGGCTGCGCCTTATGTACCGCGTCGAGCGCCGGCATTTCCCTTATACAGGGTGCGCACCAGGACGCCCAGAAATTCAGGATGGTCACATTGCCCGCCAGTCTGTCCCGCACCGGGGCGGTGCTGCCTTCCAGGTCCGGCAATGCCAGGTCCAGCAATTCTGTCAATGCGGCTTCATCCACGGCCGACACATCTTCGTTCACTTTCACCGCCGCCCAGCTACGGTTCATCAAAAAGGGCAGAGCCAGCCCGGCTCCGACAAACTGTCTTCTGTTCATCCTAGGATACTCTACGTTCTTGCATGTTTAATACGTTGTATGAAAATAACAGAGCTGTCTATATGACATATCTGATGCTAATTCTACCTACTGAGCAGTCCGGATACCGCGATGTGACTGATTCCGCTTAAAATACCGGTCAGGAGAAATTTATGCATTTACATATCTTGGGCATTTGCGGCACATTCATGGGCGGACTTGCCCTGATTGCGCGCGCTGCCGGACACAAGGTCACGGGTTGCGACGCCGGTGTCTACCCCCCTATGAGCACTCAGCTGCAGGAACAGGGCATTGACCTGATCGAGGGATTCGACGCCAGCCAGACCAGTCTGAAGCCGGATCTCTTTGTCGTAGGCAATGTGGTCACTCGCGGCAATCCGCTAATGGAGGCTATCCTTGACCAGGGGCTGCCCTATGTTTCCGGTCCGCAGTGGCTCGGCGACCATGTACTGCAGCGCCAGCATGTTCTGGCCGTCGCTGGTACGCATGGCAAGACAACGACCAGCTCCATGCTGGCCTGGATTCTCCAGGACGCCGGCCTTGAGCCGAATTTTCTCATTGGAGGCATTGCCACCAATCTGGGGGTTTCCGCAAGCTATAACCCGGCACAACGCCATTTTGTGATTGAAGCCGACGAATATGACACAGCGTTCTTCGACAAGCGATCCAAGTTTGTGCATTACCATGCCCGGACGGCGATCCTGAATAATCTGGAGTACGATCACGCCGACATCTTCCCTGATCTGGCCGCCATCGAAACTCAGTTTCACCATCTGGTCCGAACGGTGCCGCAAGGCGGCTGCATTATCTGGCCACAGCAGGACGAGGCCCTGAACCGGGTCATCCAGCGTGGCTGTTGGTCTCAGCAGGACCACTTTGGTGACGGCGGACGCTGGACGGCGCAGGCTTCGGCACCCGATATGAGTCGGTTTGCGGTGCTCAGCAATGGCAAGGAACAGGGCGAAGTCAGCTGGACGCTCACCGGCGCCCACAACGCCAGCAACGCGCTTGCCGCCATCGCAGCGGCCAATCACGTCGGCGTATCTGCGAGCACGGCCATTGCGGCATTGTGCCGATTTTCAGGTATCCGCCGCCGCATGGAACTGCGTGGCACGGTAAATGGCATTCAGGTTTTTGACGATTTCGCCCATCACCCAACGGCAATCCAGACTACCCTTGATGGTCTTCGCAAGCAGGTCGGTTCGCGCCGCATTCTTGCGGTACTCGAGCCCCGCTCAAATACTATGAAGCTAGGCACCATGGCGGCTCGACTTCCGGGCGCCCTGGCGCTGGCGGACCGGATCTACTGCTTCGGCGAAAAGGCCGGCAGGCATGCCCTGGGTTGGGACCCGGCAGAGGTATTCCGCGCCAGCGGCAGTGACGCCCAAGCCTATTCCGACCTTGATATGCTGGTCGCAGACATCAGCAAACAGGCCCGGCCCGATGACGTCATTCTAGTCATGAGTAACGGGGGTTTTGGCGGCATTCATGAAAAACTGCTGCAAGCCCTTGAACAGACGGCGATGCCAGCGGTCTCATGATTCTGTATCTGCACGGCTTTCGCTCATCGTCCCTTTCTGCCAAATCACAGCAATTGCAGCAGGCCATGGCTGCGGCCGGACGTGCGCATGAACTGGCGGCACCCGATCTGCCCGACGATCCGCAAGCGGCCATCGAACTGGCCATGACGACCGCAAAATCGCTTTGCGGCTCCGGTAATCTGCGCGACCTGACGGTGATTGGCTCCTCTTTGGGGGGGTACTATGCTACCTGGCTGAAGGAAGAACTGGACTGCAAGGCCGTCCTGATCAACCCAGCCGTCTATGCAGTGCGCGATCTCTCTACCCAGCTGGGTCACAAGGAAAAGTTCCACAGCAATGCGCCCTTTTCCTTTACCGCAGCGTCCGTAAGCGCACTCGCGCGGCTGCACAAACCTGTGCTGACCCATCTGTCGCGCTATTACCTGCTTGCGTGTACCGGCGACGAAGTGCTGGACTGGCAGGAAATGACCCACCGTTATGACGGCGCACGCGTCACGCTCGTGCAGGGAGGCGATCATGCCTTTTCCATGTTCGAAACGTACCTCCCCTCGATTCTCGATTTCACCCGCCTCTAAGTAGGAACTTATATTCATGTACGTGGTTTTTGAAGACGACGGCAGCTTCAAGGCTGAAAAAATTCATTCCGAAGCCGACTCGACCCTGCAGGTTGAATCGGTCAGCGGCAAACGCAGCAAAATCAAGCGCAATGCTGTCATCTTTACCTTTGATGGCATTGACCCGCAAGCCATGCTGGAGCAGGCTCGCGCCATGGCCGACGACATCGACCTGCAGTTCCTGTGGGAGTGTGCGCCGCAGGACGAATTTGCGGCGCAGGATCTGGCGCGCGAGTACGTTGGCCACGAACCGACCATTATCGAAAAAACCGCGATTCTGCTACGCCTGCACAGCGCACCAGCCTATTTTCACCGCAAGGGAAAAGGCCATTACAAGCCTGCCCCGCCAGACATTCTGGAAGCCGCACTGGCCGCGCTGGAAAAGAAACAGCGCCAGGCCGAGCAGCAGCAGGCATGGACCGATGCCATGCTGGCCGGCGAATTACCCGATGAAATGCGGGACGCTGCCCGCAGCTTTCTGATTCGTCCTGACAAAAATACGCTTCAATGGAAAGCCTTTGAAAAGGCGGTAACCGAAAGTGGCAAGACGGCAGAGGCCCTGCTGCTGGAACTGGGCGTGTATCCACACGCCCTGGCGCTGCATCTGGAACGCTTCCTCAAGCAGCACTTTCCAAAAGGCACCGAGGTCCCCGAGATCGACGTGCCGCCCGTTCCCGATCTGCCCGCCAGTGACGTTGTGGCTTACTCCATCGACGATATCAGCACAACCGAAATTGATGATGCCCTGTCGGCTACCCATATCGAACACAGTATTTACCGAATAGGGGTACATATTGCCGCCCCTGGCCTGGTGGTCACGCGCGATTCGGATCTGGATAAACTGGCCCGCAGCAGAATGTCCACGCTTTACATACCTGGTGACAAGGTTCCCATGCAAAGCGATACCCTGATCAGCATGTTCTCACTAGATGCCGGTAAACGGGTGCCGGCATTGTCGCTGTACGTGACCGCGGATGTGACGACGGGCGAAATCACCGAAACAGTCACCCGTGCCGAGACCATTTGCATCCGCGAGAACCTGCGTATCGACGATCTGATCAATCAGGTCACAAGCGAGGCGCTGGAAGATGACACCGCTCCCCTGCCTTATGCAGAACTTTTCCGTCCACTCTGGAAACTATCCCAGCATCTGAAGTCTGTGCGCGAGCAGATCCGTGGCAAACCGGAAAACAATAACCGTACCGAATACACCTTTCGTCTGCATGGGCCGGCCAATGATCCCGATTCGGTCATTCAGCTCATCCCGCGCAAGCGCAATGCGCCGCTGGATCTGATGGTGGCTGAATACATGATTCTTGCCAACACGCAATGGGGCGACTATCTGAATGAACACGGCCTGCCCGGCGTGTATCGCTCGCAGCAAATGGGACGGGCGCGCATGTCCACGCATCCGCTGCCGCACGAGGCCATTGGCGTGCCGCAATATGCCTGGACCACCTCACCGCTACGGCGCTATGTCGATCTGGTGAATCAGCGTCAGATTCTTGCTGCCGCCGAGCATGGCGTTTCAGCCAGGCTGGTTGCGCCATTTAAACCCAAAGATGCCGATCTGTATGCCATTATCGGCGCCTTCGATTCGCAGTACATGCTGTGGCACGAATTCCAGAGTCGCCTTGAACGGTACTGGTGCCTGCGATGGCTGGCCCAGCAATCCGTGAGCAGCCTTCACGGTACGTTTATTCGCGACAACCTCGTGCGCCTTGAGGAAATCCCCCTGGTGATCGAAGTCAACGGTCTGCCCGAGCTGGAACGCAATGATCGCATCATGATCAATGTACGCGGCACCGATGAGCTGTCATTGCAAATCGATGCCGAATACGGAGGCCCTGCCGAAGACGATGTTGAGGCGACCGTATGAGTGCGCGCCGCTACTTCGCCGTTCTTGGCAATCCCATTTTGCACAGTCTTTCGCCAAGGCTGCATGCTTTGTTTGCCCGCCAGACCGGACTGGATATCCAATATGACAAACAACGCGTCGAGCCCGAAGATTTTCGTGACCATGTAATCCGTTTTTTCGCAGAAGGCGGACACGGCCTGAATATCACCCTGCCCTTCAAGGAAGAGGCATTTGCACTGGCTGCCAACCGCGTATCGGAGCGGGCGCAAGCCGCCGGCTCTGCCAATACATTATGGATGGAAAACGGACAGATCCATGCGTGCAACACCGATGGCGTCGGACTGGTCAATGATATGTTGCGCCAGGATGTCACTTTGCGGGACAGCCGGATATTACTGATCGGCGCGGGGGGAGCAACACGCGGCGTCATGCTGCCGCTGCTTCAGGCGGGTTGCACACAACTTCATATCGTAAACCGCACGGAAGAAAAGGCGCATGCGCTGGCCGCACAGGCGAACGCACTGAGCCGCACTGACATACCGATCACGAGTTCGGGATTTACCGAGTTAAACGGCGACTGGGACATTATCATCAACGCCAGCGCAAGCAGCCTGTCTGGCCAAACACTGCCGCTGCCCGACAGCATTTTTCGACCAGACAGTGTTGCCTACGACATGCTGTACACCGCCAGCGGTGACACACCTTTTCTGCAACAGGCACGCCATGCCGGTGCGACACGCACCTCGGACGGCCTGGGCATGCTGGTGTATCAGGGAGCGGAAAGTTTTTGCATCTGGAACCAGGTCCGGCCGGATCCTGTCAGTGCGC
Organism: Pseudomonadota bacterium; assembly: GCA_023389155.1. Taxonomy (GTDB): domain Bacteria; phylum Pseudomonadota; class Gammaproteobacteria; order Burkholderiales; family Burkholderiaceae_B; genus Advenella. The sequence continues at coordinate 14,373 of JAEWEV010000036.1, read as the reverse complement.
TGGCCGAACTGCGGACGGGCCTCTCGGGGTCAGCCTGATGCTCGAAGCCGTAGGTCGCATATTCAGTGCGCTGGTGCTGCGAATCGGCCAGCGACTCCGCTCTCAATCGCCAGTGCGTTCACTGTTCGATGTGATCGTCCTGCTGGTGACCATGGTTCTGCTTTACCAGGTCTATCTGTTTGCCTGGGTGCTCTGGTACAGTACATTCAATCCCGGCGGGAGCGCCTATATGCGCATTGAAAGCCGTCGCCTTGCGACACAGAATCCCCCGGTCAGCATCAGTTATGAGTGGGTTCCCTATGAGGCCATCAACGCCAATCTGAAAAAGGCCGTGATTGCTGCGGAAGATGCCAGATTCACCCTGCACGATGGCGTGGAATGGGAGGCGATCCGCAAGGCCTGGCGCTACAACGAAAGTCAGGAAGAAAGCGGTAGCGCACGACGCAGGGGTGGCTCCACACTAACCCAGCAGCTGGCCAAAAATCTGTTCCTGTCGGCCGATCGTAACTATATCCGCAAGGGCCAGGAACTGGTCATCACCTATATGATAGAAGCTGTGATGTCCAAGCGCAGGATTCTTGAACTGTATCTGAACGTGGTGGAATACGGAAGCGGCATCTTCGGCGCACAGGCCGCGGCCAGACACTATTTCAAGACGGATGCCAGTCGACTGTCAGGTCTGCAGGCTGCGCGCCTGGCAGCAATTCTGCCCAATCCCAGGGTGTACGGCAAAAACATGCAGTCGCGCTACGTGTCTTCGCGAAGCCGCACCATCGCAGCCCGCATGCGCAACGCCGTTCTGCCCGAATGATGCCGGGCATCGCCCGTACGCCCGGTTGGCCGCCCCTATGACAGGAAGGCAAATTTACCCCCCCTCTGGGGTTATGATGGTAACGCTGCTTAAACAACAGTAAAATCAACGGCTCGGATGTGATACGCGCAATCCTGCGTTTCTCCGATCATAGACAGAACACATGCGCACAGCAACCAAATATCTCGGCACAGAACTCTATCGCTCCACCGCGGCTGTACTGGTCGCGCTTGTGGGGTTGTTCACCTTTTTTGCCCTGATCGATGAGCTCGACAGTATCAGTGATCAGTTCCCCCTGCTTTCACTGCTTTATCTGCAGGTGTTGCAATTGCCTACCCGTCTGTATGATCTGCTGCCCATTGGTCTGCTGATCGGCTCGGTGCTGGCGCTGGCCAGTCTGGCTCAACGCAACGAACTGGTCATTCTTCGGGTATCCGGTGTGAGTAGCGTCTCAATGCTGCTTATGCTGTGGACCATTACCATACCGCTCATGGTCGGCGCATTTGTACTTTCCGAATTTGCCACACCGCGCGCAGAACTCATGACCAGTGAAGCCAGTCTGAAGTATCTGGGTAAAGCCAGTGGCGGACAGATGAATTCCGGCCACTGGTTTCGCGAACCCGATGGCGAAGGTAACATGCGTACTATCAATATTGCCCGGCTGCGCGACCAGGGCACCGTCGAAGACATTCGCATCATCACTTACCATACGCAGGACGGCCGGTTTGTTTCCCTGGATCATGCCAAAACCGGGCATTTCGGCCAGAAAACCCTTACCCTGTCGGATGTTGTGCATATCACCAGCCTGATCGATGCAAAATCAGCGCTGGCCGACCCCAACAAGCCGGTTGCAGATGTTGCCAAACGGACCGTGTTGCCCACGCTGGAACTCAAAACATCTTTGACTCCCAACCGCCTGCTTGCCGGACAAATGCAGCCCGATCGCATGTCAACAGCCTCGCTGCTGGATTACATTTCATATCTTGAGGAAAACGACCTGCAGACCAACCGCCAGGTCGTTGCGCTGTGGCGCAAGCTGAGCTATCCCTTCACGTTGCTGGTCATGATTACCATCGCTGCACCCATCGGCTTCATGCAGACTCGCAAGGGTGGTGTGGGCGGCAAAGTGTTCCTGGGCATTCTGCTGGGCGTTGGATTTTTCATGATCAATCAGCTGGCACTGAATGTGGGCATGCTGAAAAACCTGCCGCCGTGGTTCACCGCGCTAATGCCTAACACGATTGCAATGCTGTTTGCGATGCTTGCCCTCTATCTCATGGAGGTCCGGCGCAACCCTCGCGGACAGCACGCATCACTTTCCGGAAAGGCGGCTGCATAATGAATATCTGGGCCGTAGGAGATTTGCAGGGATGCTGTGGCGCACTGGACGAATTGCTTGAGCATCCACTAATTCAGGAAGACCCGGATTGCCGGTTCTGGTTCGCCGGAGATCTGATCAATCGCGGCCCGCAGTCGCTGCGCACACTCAAGCGAGTCATCAAGCTGGGCGACCGGGCCGTCAGTATTCTGGGTAATCACGATCTGCATATGCTGGCTGTCTATGCCGGCATTCGCAACGAAAACAAATCCGATACCTTCGATGCTATTCTGAAAGATAAGCATGTTGGCGACCTGATCGACTGGCTGCGGCATCGACCGCTGGCTCATTACGAGGCCGGCCACCTGATGGTGCATGCGGGTGTGATGGCCAAATGGGATCTGGACAAGGCCCTGACGCTGGCAGACGAAGCCCATCAGGCGCTGATCAGCGACAAGTGGAAAAAGAATCTGCAGAAAATGTACGGAAACGAACCCGTCCAGTGGAAGGACGGACTCTCAGGCTCGAAAAGGCTGCGCGTAATCATCAACGCCTTTACCCGCATGCGGCTTTGCACCGTAAAAGGAGAGATGGACTTCGCCTCCAAAGATGCCCCGCATGGTCATACTGATCTGGTTCCCTGGTTTGATGTACCAAATCGTAAAACCGCTGACATTCCTGTTATTTTCGGACACTGGTCAACGCTGGGACTGCTGATACGCAAAAACCTGCTGGCGCTGGACACCGGTTGCGTCTGGGGTGGAAAACTCACTGCCCTGCGCCTGAGTGACCGCAAACTCATACAGATTGACTGCAAGCATCATGGCAAACAATAGACATTCATTGCCGCAAAAGCAGTAACCAGCAATCAAGCACCAACGAGCACCAACCACCTACACGCAATATGCCAGCGATAGTCATATCAAGCAGCCAGAAAGGTGGCAGGAGTATGAAAAGCGCAATCGCATGCAGTCATCACGCGGGGGCTCTCTTACTGTCAGGCCAGCCGCCATCCTCCACGCAAGCCCTCCCCTCAATCACACTCACCACTCAGATCGCTGGCTTCTTGTTATAACTACAAAGGGATGACCAGCGCACCTGCGATCAGCGCGCAATCACCTTCTCACGAATGGCGTCGCGAACCTGGGCAGCCAGTTCCGCGCGCGCCAATGAAGGAGCTTCTCCGTTACGTGTGACTGGCGGCAAACAATAGACTTCCACGCATACCTGTCGGGCACTGAGCAGCACCCAGATATTGCCAATCAGCGTCTGGTCACCGATGAATGCCATTTTCCCGCTGCGCTGCCCTTCATACCAGAACACCAGCGCCACCGGCTGAATGGCAACCTGCGCCCGCATGGCCGGCTCAAACAGACTGGTAGTAAACGGTTTGACATCCAGACCGTCAGAGGTGGTTCCTTCGGGAAACAGGCCAACGCAGATATTGCGTTCGAACAGGCTTTTCATATTCTCGCTGACACGCGTGATTGCCTGACGCTGCCCTCTTTCGATGAACACGGTACCAACCCTGGCCACCAGCCAGCCGATCACCGGCCACTTGCGGATTTCCTGTTTGGCAATAAATGACGTGGCGCGCCAGCTGTTCAATATGAAAATATCTATCCATGAAACATGGTTGGCAACCCATAAGACGGGACCGCTCATAATCGGCGTTCCATGCCGCAGCACTTTCACGCCACATACCAGCATCAGACAACATGACCACGCTTTGGTGACCGCGTCCTGCACCGGACGGTTCATGAACGGTAGCGCGATAGCGGCAGTGAGCAACCCGGCAAGCAACAGCAATATCAGAAAAAATGCCCTTACTGCAAACCGGACATACGAGATCACACTGACTCCCATACGCAACGCCCACCCACAAAGGTGGAGACGATTCTCCCCGGCAGTTCGTACCCCGCAAAGGGAGTATGGACACTCTGGCTATGCAGGGTTTCCCGCCCTACTGTCCACGATGCGTCGGGATCGGCAATGGCGATATCCGCCTGCGCCCCGACCGACAGTGAACCGCATCCTGGCAGCGATGGCGCACCCGCTTTCAGGATCGAAGCCGGCATGGCCGTAACGGCAGCCAGTGCCCGGGCCAACGGAAGTTTTTCTTCCTGGGCCCATTTGACGATCAGCGAGAACAGCAACTCAACACCGGTGGCGCCCGGTTCGGCTTCGGAAAACGGCAGCAGTTTGCCATCATCGTCTACTGGCGTATGGTCAGAGCAGACAGCATCGATGGTGCCGTCGACAAGTCCTTTGCGGATGGCATCGCGGTCACGCTGCCCGCGCAGAGGCGGGTCCAGCCGGTAATTGCTGTCGAAGAACCCGATATCCAGATCGGTCAGATGCAGATGATTGACGGATACATCACATGTGACCGGCAGGCCCCGCGCCTTGGCCTGGCGCACCAGTTCAATGCCCGCCGCGCTGGAAACGCGACACAGATGCAAACGCGTACCCGTTACTTTTTGCAGTTCGAACAGCGTATGCAGCGCAATGGTTTCTGCCTGATCCGGGGCCCCCACCAGACCGAGCCGCGAGGCAAACGATCCGCTGGCGGCCACACCGCGTGACAGTGCTGCCTCCAGCGGGCTGAGCCACACGGTGTAGCCATAAGTTTTGGCATACTGCATGGAGCGCAGCAAAACCCCGGTATCCATGAGCGGCAGCGCAGCCTGGGAGAAGGCAATGCAACCGGCTTCGGTCAGCTCTGCCATTTCCGTGATAATTTTTCCTTCCAGACCGATAGTCATTGCGCCCAACGGGTACAGATTGGCCTGATGCAACTGGCGGGCCCGATGCTTGAGCATTTCTACCAGCCCCGGTTCGTCCAGCGGAGGATCCGTGTCTGGCGGCAGCACCAGACTTGTCACGCCGCCCGCAAGCGCGGCCTGCATTTCCGATTCCAGGGTTGCCCGGTGTTCAAAACCCGGTTCGCGAAGACGAACAGACAGGTCAACCAGCCCGGGGATAACCAGCTTGCCCGTGGCATCGACAGTACGTGCCGCTTCAAATCCTTCAGGCTCCTGGTCTACGCTGACAATCCGTCCAGCCGCGATATAAAGATTACCGGTTTCATCGGTACCGGATATCGGATCAAGCAGCCTGCCGCCTTTAATTACTAGTTTCACTGAGATGCTCCCGCTACAATGCTCATGACTGCCATGCGTACGGCAATCCCGAATGTCACCTGATTAAGTATGACCGCCTGAGGCCCATCAGCCACGGCAGAATCGATTTCAACACCGCGGTTCATCGGACCAGGATGCATGACGATGGCATCCGGTTTGGCATAGGCCAGCTTGTCATGGGTCAAACCATAATGTTTGAAATATTCCTGGGAAGACGGCAGCAATGCACCCTTCATCCGTTCATTCTGCAGGCGCAGCACCATGACAACGTCAACATCACGCAGGCCTTCACGCATATCGGTAAAGACTTTGACGCCCATCTGCTCCAGGCCTCCCGGCAACAGCGTAAGCGGGCCAATGGCGCGTACCTCGGCAGCTCCCAGCGTGGTCAGTGCATGAATATCGGAACGCGCAACGCGGGAATGCAGGATATCACCAACGATTGCCACGGTCAGGCCCGAAAAATCTTTTTTGAAATGACGGATGGTGTACATATCCAGCAGGCCCTGCGTCGGATGCGCGTGCCGCCCGTCTCCGGCGTTGATGACGTGGATATGCGGTTCAACATTGCGGGCAATCAGATAGGGCGCGCCGCTGGCCTCATGACGCACGACAAAAATATCGGCCTGCATGGCCGTCAGATTGCTAATGGTGTCAAGCAGCGATTCTCCCTTTGCTGTAGAGGAAACATTGATGTTCAGGTTATAGACATCGGCCGACAGACGTTTGGCTGCTATTTCAAACGTGGTACGCGTGCGGGTCGAGTTTTCAAAAAAAAGATTGAATACGCTTTTGCCACGCAATAGCGGCACTTTCTTGATATCTCTTTCGGCCATGGGCACGAAGGTCTGCGCCGTATCCAGGATATGGGTCAGAATATCGCGGGGCAGGCCCTCGGTGGACAGCAGATGAGTCAGTTCGCCATGCCGGTTCAGTTGCGGATTAAACATGGCGGCTTTCCTCTTCCATGGTCAGGGTGAATCGTGAGTCATTATCGGTGGCCAGCACATAATTGCTGCCTCGGGGCAGCGGTAGAACCCCGCCGCAGATATCCGGACAAATTGGCAGTTCCCGCCCGCCACGATCAATCAGCACGCCAAGACGAACTGAGGCGGGCCGTCCATAATCGTAGAGTTCGTTGATCGCGGCGCGAATGGTTCTGCCCGTGAACAGAATGTCGTCAATCAGAAAAATATGGCTGCCTTCTACTTCAAACGGCACATGACTGGGTTGCGTTTGCGAATGCAGACCGATACGGCTGAAATCGTCGCGATGCAAACTGGTATTGAGGGTACCCGCCTCAGTGGGCAGTTTGAGATCGGAGCAGAGGCGCCGTGCCAGCCAGGCACCTCCTGAATAGATACCGACAAGATATGTGTTGGCCGAGTCGGTGCCCTGAAGTTTTTCACTCAGGGCGTGTTTCAGATGCGCGTACAGTTCTTCGGCGCTGGGCAGGCTGCCTGTCATGGTTTTCCTATCCTGTTAGCAAAGGTGCCGTTATTTTAAGCTATCCAGATAGCGTTGAAGAATAACTGCGGCTGCCACCGCATCATCTTCTTCGTTGTTACCCAGAATTTCCTGGGCTTCAAGACTGGAACCACGCTCATCGACCAGCTCGACGTGCAGCCCAAACCGGCCATGGAGCTGATTGGCAAACCGCCGGGCAAACTTGGAGGCAGGCTGCTCCTCGCCAGTGCTAGTCAGCGGGAGCCCGACAACGACCACCTCTGGCTGCCATTCCTGCAGGAGTGCAGCGACACGGGAAAAACGTCCGTCACGGGTCGCCTCGCGAATAATACACAAGGGGCGAGCCTGTCGCGTTAGCGTGTTACCCAGCGCAACGCCGGTTTTCTTCAGTCCCGCATCAAACGCCAGCAGGGTTTGTTCAGGCATGGCCGGCTTCACCCGACAGCGCGGAAGGTTCGATCCCCAGCAGTGCAAGCGCCGCCGTATACCGGTCTGCGGGGCGCTTATTGAAAATGATATTGCGATCTGCGCTCACATTGAGCCACGCATTGGCGGCCATTTCCTGCTCCAGCTGACCCGCGGACCAGCCCGCATACCCCAGGGTGATGAATATCTGCTGCGGGCCTTCACCGCGCGCCAGATCTTCCAGCACATCACGGGAGGTGGTAAGTGCCATGTCGCCAAGCACGACACTGGAGCGGTAATGACCTGCCGGATGATGGAGCACGAAACCCCGGTCCGTCTGTACCGGGCCCCCATAGAATACAGTCTGTGCTGCCAGATCGGTATTGACCTCGAGCTCAAGCCGTTCCAGTAACTGTTCGACAGAAAGGTCGGTCGGCCGGTTCAGCAGCAGCCCCAGCGCGCCCTCTTCGGAGTGTTCACAGACATAGACCACTCCCCCTTCGAAAATATCCGATGTCTGGGAAGGCATAGCCATGAGAAACTGATCCGCCATGCTGACAAATGCAGGTTCATTTTTGTCTTCGGCAGATTGATTCTTGTCGTCATATTCTGTCATGGTGCTTCCCTTTGATGGTGCGCGTCAAATTTCCATCATTTCAAAGTCTTCCTTGCGCGCACCACATTCAGGACAGACCCAGTTGGGGGGAACATCTTCCCATTTCGTACCAGGCGCGATCCCTTCTTCGGGAACGCCGGTTTCCTCATCATAAACCCAACCACAAATTAAACACATCCAGGTACGCATAATACGGTTATTTCCTAACATTCAAATGTAACTTCGCGAATCGGACGGAGCGCGCGGATGGCTTGCTCCGGAAACATGCCTGCGCACGCTTTCATAGTCATTTTAATTTAAAATGAAACCTTTGGCCCATTTTCCCAAAAACCGCGCCGTGCTTTTTTGAGCTATGGCAAATTTCACTGCTCTGTCTTCTGTTCCAAACGCCCCGTGTCCCCTACCATTGCTCCCGCCGTTCTGTTTTTCAACCATCTGGATCCCACTGGACGCTCCGGTCTTGGCGGAGATATCCTCACGGCAGCGCAGTTCGGCTGCCAGGCGGTCACGGCGCTCACTGCCAACACGGTACAGGATACCGGTGTAATTGAAGAAATCCATCCGGTCGCCGACGAATTGCTCGATAATCAGGCACGGTGTCTGCTCGAAGATATCCCGGTTCATGCCGTCCGTGCAGCCGGGCTCTACAGCGTAGACCACGTCAGCGTGATTGCCCAGATTGCGGCCGATTACGACAGCGTCCCGCTCGTCCTTTATCTGGGCCCCCAATATGCATCCGTTATTGAAGACAGTTCCGATGATGAAATCGAAGCTCTGCTGCTCGCCACCTGGGAGACCCTTATTCCCCAGGCCAGCTGTGTGGTCGTCGATTGCAGCTATCTGACTCAGTGGTCTCCGGAGGACGATCAGGATGGCGACAATCCGGTCCCGGTCCTGCTCGAGGCCATTCTGGCTACCGGTGCGAAGTCGTGCCTTGCGCTGTTCTGTCCAACCTCCGGCGACAGTCACCAGCACGTCCTGCTTGAGGGTGGCGCGCGCAGCCATGCTTTCGGCTTTTTCCCCCTGACGGGACAAACCGAAGCAGGAGACATGATCAGCGCGGCACTGGCCTGCGAACTCACCGGTGCAAAAGCCATGACCGAAGCCTGCGCGCAGGCCATCAGCTACGCCCACAAAGCACTGGCCAACGGGCGCAAGCTTGGCATGAGCAAACTGGTTGCCCAGCGCCTGCAAAAAACCTGATACGACGGCATACGCACTGGCACGCCCCGGCGCTTTCTGGCTATACTCTTAACAACATACACAGGCGCATCCTTCAAACGACACGCTTGCCATGAAACGTTCCGGGATGTCACGGCGCGATAGTTCACGACGTTATCCCGAGCACGTTTCCCCGACCCCATTTTCCTCTATACAGGCTCATGACACCAAACCCGTTCCCCTCTGGTCTCTATGGCATTACTCCCGAATGGCACGATGGCGATCGGCTGCGGGAAGCCGTCAGACTCGCATGCGAAGGTGGCATGCGGGTGTTGCAGTGGCGCCAGAAGTCCATGCCGCAGGATCAGGTGCTGCCGATAGCCAGTTCGCTTCGGGATATTTGCCGGACCGCCGGCGTGACGTTTATTGTGAACGACGACTGGAAGCTGGCGCTGGATCTGCAGGCCGATGGCGTACATCTGGGCAGGAACGATGACGCAGTGGCCACGGTACGCGCAGAACTGCAACGTCTCAATCTCGGCAATTTCATTATCGGCGTCTCCTGCTACGACAGCGTGGATATTGCCGCCAGCGCGATGCAACAGGCGCCCGATTATATTGCTTTCGGCGCCCTGTTCCCCTCCCTGGTCAAGCCCGAGGCCGTACGCGCACCACTTTCACTGTTCCAGGCCGCGAGACAATTGCGCGGCTCCGCCAGCGCTCCGGCACTGGTTGGCATTGGCGGCATTAATCGAAACAATGCCAGCCTTGTCGTTCAGGCGGGCGCCGAGAGCCTTGCAGTCATTACCGGCCTGTTTGGTGAAGACGATATCCGTGGCGCTGCCGCCTATTATGCATCGCTGTTCAATGAACACGCTTCACCTTCGTGAAACGCCGGATGCCTTTGGGGTGATCATGAACCTGCCAGCTGCACAGGACGCGGTTCCGTCTGCCAGGCGCCGTGCGCTATCATGCGCAGGCAGCGCCAAGTCAAAATCATCCTCGCGGGCTCTCCCCGAACCCTCATCCTTTCCATCCATTTTTTGAAAAGTACCGATTATGTCCCAGAACGAAGTCCTCTTTAAACGTGCCCTTCAATCCATTCCCGGGGGCGTCAACTCGCCGGTCCGGGCTTTCCGCTCGGTCGGAGGAACACCCCGCTTTATCAGCAGGGCGAAAGACGCGTACATCTGGGACGCCGACGGCAAACAGTACATCGATTACCTGGGATCATGGGGACCTGCCATCGTGGGTCATGCCCACCCCGAAGTGGTCGAAGCCGTGCAGCGTGCCGCCGAATCCGGCCTGTCCTTCGGCGCACCGACCGAAGCAGAATCACTGCTGGCCGAAGCGATTATCTCCCGTATCCCTTCCATCGAAAAAGTCCGGCTGGTCAGTTCCGGAACCGAAGCGACGATGAGCGCGATTCGCCTGGCGCGGGGTGCTACCGGTCGCAACAAGATCATCAAATTCGAAGGCTGCTACCATGGTCATGCTGACAGCCTGCTGGTCAAGGCGGGTTCCGGATTGCTGACTTTCGGTAATCCGACGTCTGCCGGCGTGCCCGCTGAGTTCGTCGCACATACCCTGGTCCTGGACTATAACGATCTGGACGCCGTCACGGCTGCCTTCGCCGAATTCGGACAGGATATCGCCTGCATTATCGTCGAGCCCATTGCGGGGAATATGAATCTGATCAAACCGGCCGAAGGCTTCCTGGCCGGGCTGCGGGACCTGTGTACCCAACACGGTGCATTACTCATTTTCGATGAAGTGATGACCGGCTTTCGTGTTGGGCCTCAGGGTGTGCAGGGGTTGTCAGGCGTCACGCCCGACCTGACCACACTGGCCAAAGTCATCGGCGGCGGCATGCCGGTAGGCGCTTTCGGTGGTCGCGCCGATATCATGGATCAGATCGCCCCGCTTGGTCCCGTCTATCAGGCAGGCACGCTGTCGGGTAACCCGGTTTCGGTTGCCGCTGGTTTAAAGACACTTGAAATATTGTCGCGTCCCGGCTTCTACGAAACCCTGCAGACACAAACCGGCAAACTGGCCTGCGGCCTGAGCGAAAAAGCTGCAGCGGCGGGAGTCCCATTCTGCGCCGATTCCGTCGGTGGCATGTTCGGCCTGTATTTCCGCGCTGAGATTCCTGCTAGCTTTGCGCAGGTCTCGGATGTCGATCACAACGCGTTCAAAACCTTCTTCCACGGCATGCTGGACAACGGCGTGCATCTTGCCCCGTCCGCATTCGAAGCCGGTTTTGTCTCGGCGACACACACCGATGAGATTATCGAAAAAACACTGGACGCAGCAGCCAAAGCCTTTGCGCTGATCTGATAATCCTTGCCTGGCTCAAAGCCCGTCCGGCTCGGCTGCCTGGCGGGCCGGGCCGTGATTCACTTCTGCGCCCTGTGACGGTTGACACCCCAGGACAGACTATACGCCGGTCTGTCAGCAACGCACTGGTCTGGCCCTGTGAACCACGCCCGGCGTCATACCGGACAATTTTTTCCAGATATGGGTGTTTTCTCAATATGAAATAGAAAAAACGCTACACTCAGGGTTATCCATAATATGTTAAAGGTGTTGAAGCTGCATGGCTGTAAACTTAAATATACCTGACGAATCAGCTATCTATCCGGTAGCGGGGGTTGAAATTGGCATTGCCCAGGCCGGGATCAAGAAACCCGGCCACGACGACCTGACATTGTTCAAATTTACGCCCGGCACCTCTGTTGCCGGGGTTTTTACCCGAAACCGCTTTCGTGCGGCCCCGGTTCAGATTTGCGAATCCCGCCTTGCAACAAGCAACGCGATCCGCGCTCTGGTCATCAATACCGGAAACGCCAATGCGGGCACAGGTGCCGATGGCCTGGAACGCGCATTCGAAACCTGCCGCGTCCTGTCCAAGGAATTGGGCCTGCTGGAAGAAGAGATTCTGCCCTTCTCTACCGGTGTGATACTGGAACCTCTTCCGGTAGACAAAATTACTTCCGCCCTTCCTGAATGCATCAAGGCGCTGGACAAAAATGCATGGCTCAAGGCAGCCCATAGCATTATGACCACCGATACGCTGCCCAAGATCTGCTCGCGGCAACTCACACTCGATGGACGTACCGTGACCATCACGGGCGTCAGTAAGGGTGCCGGCATGATTCGCCCCAACATGGCAACCATGCTCGGATTCGTTGCCACCGATGCGGAAATCGCCCCCTCGCTGCTCAAGGAGCTGGTCAAGGAGGTGGCCAACCAGTCTTTCAACCGAATCACGGTAGACGGCGACACCTCGACGAACGACTCTTTTATTGTCATCGCCACTGGGCAGAGCGGCATCCAGGTCGAAGATGCACGCAGCCCGCATTACGATACCCTTAAGGCCGAACTAACGGCCGTAGCCCGCGAGCTGGCACAGAAGATTGTGCGTGATGCCGAAGGTGCAACCAAATTCATCACCATCCAGGTCGAAGAGGCCGAGAGCAGCCAGACTGCGCTCAAGATTGCCTACGCGATTGCCCATTCTCCTCTGGTCAAAACCGCGTTCTATGCCTCCGACCCAAATCTCGGCCGCATTCTGGCGGCAATCGGGTATGCGGGTGTCGACGATCTGAATATCGGAGCCCTGCGCCTGTGGCTTGACGATGTGCTTGTAGCGTCCGACGGTGGTCGCAACCCCGACTATCTGGAAGAAGATGGACAGCGGGTCATGCAGCAAGCTGAAATTCTGGTGCGCGTGGCGCTGGGTCGGGGCAATGTATCTGAAACAGTATACAGTTGCGATTTTTCTCACGAATACGTGAGCATCAATGCGGATTATCGCTCCTGATGCCCCGCCGGACTGGTGGATAAGCTTCAGGTCTGGCGAGATCTTTACTGGCTGATCCATTCTGCGGATCTGCTGTCAGACAATGCCGGCCTGGCGCTAGCAACCTGGCCGGCCCCCGCCCTGCAAAACGCCGACCGATGGCTGGCGCAAGAACGGCTTTCCCCGGAACATCTTGTGCCAGGCTTTACAGATGGCTATCGTCGTCTGGGACTGTATGCTGAAGCCCTGCTGGGTATGGCGCTGCAGCACAACACGGCGATCGAACTGCTGGCATCGCACACGCCGCTGCATATTGCTGCAGCACCTGCAAATGATGCCGGGCACCCGGACACCCCACCCGCAAGACGCACGATAGGCGAGCTGGACTATGTCTGGCGCGACAGACTCACCAGACAGGTCTGGCATTGGGAACTGGCCGTCAAACTGTATCTGTTTGTCCCGACATTGCCAGTGGCTGCCGGCGCCGCCCGATTCGTCGGCCTCCAGCAGCGGGATACGCTGGCACGCAAGACTGCGAAACTGCGCGATCATCAGCTTCCCCTTTCCAGTCTGCCACAAGTGACACACATGCTGGGCGTATCGGTAGATCAGGCAGCGGCCGTGGTCAAGGGCTGGCTTTTTTATCCCCTGCAGGGCCCGGGCTGGAACGATTACGCACCCGTCGATAGCGCCACGAGCGCTCTGCTCAACCCGAAACATCTCAGGGGCTGGTGGCTGAGCTATCGTGAATTCACGGAGCGTCTGGCCGCCGAAGCGCATGCATGTCGTGAAGATGACAGGTCGCGCACGGCCGATGGAGTCTGGCAGCGGCGTTGGCGTGTCCTGTCCCGCATGCAGTGGCTGTCACCGCATGTGGCCAATGCCCGGGACACATTGGATACGCCCGCCCTGCTGGAAATACTGCGTTCCTGGTTCGATGTCGATGTCTTTGCCGAAGCCGGCACGCCTTCCGGCTCCGCGCGACCGCGGCCCGGCTTGCTGATTGTGGCAATGGAACCAATAGCGGCCCGGTCGGCCAGCGCCGGTCGTTCTTTCACCGATGCTGCTTCATCGGCATCGGTGGGGCCAGCCGAATTGTGGACATCGCTGGATTCACAGGATTCACTGGAACCGATAGAACCACCGGAGTCCCTGAAGCCGCTTGAATTGGCGAAAACCTCGGAGCCAACGACGTTACAGAGGCTTGCCGCATCGGCGGGTCCCCGGAATCTGGCAATGCCCTCGCTCCAATACGCAGAAGTGCATCGTGGCTTTGTGGTCGCCGATGGCTGGGCCGATATTCTGCAGGCCGATACTGACACCCGGGGCGCTGGCGGCAGAAAAACCACAATTGCGTGAAATTCGGGGCGTTTGCCCGGCTTTTTTATAAACAAGCAATTGATTCTTTTGACTTTTTGCCGGATTACACGTTAGAATAACGGGCTTAGCATTGAATTTGCTAATTCCAAATTTATTTTTAGAGGTTAACCCATATGTACGCGGTCATAAAAACCGGAGGCAAGCAGTATCGTGTTGCCGAAGGTCAAAAACTCAAGGTAGAACAGATACCGGCAGACATCGGGCAAGAAATCTCGCTGGACCAGGTTTTGTCAGTAGGCGAAGGTGAATCACTCAAAGTGGGTGCTCCCC
>JAEWEV010000025.1 GCA_023389155.1 Pseudomonadota bacterium | reverse complement strand
GTTTGAGCATTACAATGAGAGCCATCCGCACAGTGCGTTGCAATACCTGTCACCTCGGCAATTCCGGGAGCAGCAGCAGCGATTAAATAACTAATACTCCCGGCCCTGTGATACAGGGGCGAGTCCAGTTACAATGTATCTTTATATAAAGGAAGATACATGCAGCGTAATGCGGGAACAGACGGCCTGAAAATAGCGTTGGCAATGATGGTGGTGGCCCTGCATGCGTCACTGTTCACTGAAACGGCCGAATATCTGAATTACCTGTTTGTAAATGGGCTGTTGCGGATAGCGGTTCCCACTTTCTTTATCATCAACGGCTTCTATTTCTATCCCCTGATTGCAAAGCGCCGTCCGTTCTGGGGCTGGGCCAGGCGACTGGGTGCCTTGTATGGGCTATGGATGTTGATCTATTTGCCATTTTACTGGCCAGAGCATCTGGGTGCTTCCCGCGATCAGATCGGATTGCTGGAAAAATTCGTGTTTGGCTATCATCACCTCTGGTACCTGGTTGGCACGCTGGGCGCTGGGGCTGTCCTGTATGTGTTGCGCAACCGAAGTGACAGGCAGATACTTGGCATAGGGGCAGGACTTTTTATGGCCGGATATGTGATTCAGGCTATTAGCATGTATGCGCCACCGGAACACGGGCTGTCCGGGTATCTGTTTCATTCAGGCTGGATTTTCCGGAACTTTTTGTTTTTCGGATTCCCTTTGTTCTCCATGGGTTATCTGATCGCGAAGCACCGCCTGCACAAAGCGCCGCGGCGCGATCCGCAGTTGTTATTCGCTATTCTTGGCGCAGTCATATTGCTGGTTCTGGAAAGCACTGCTCATTATTATCTGCAGCCTTTGAAGGACGGCGTCGATATGTATCTGTCGCTTTTGATACTGTGTCCGTTGATTTTTATTTTCTTTCACAGTCGGTCTGCACGATTGAATACGGATTTTCTGTCGAAACTGTCCACAGCGATATATCTTACTCACGTCTTGTTTATCAATATTCTGCTCAATGCGGGCTGGATGGAACAGGGTACGGCACTATTTGTCATGGTTATGTTTGCCAGCACGGTGGTCTCAGCAGTTCTGGTGTGGTCCGATCGCAAGTGGAATATCTTATTCTGAAGTGCCCGACGCCCGGTGCCAGGTGCCAAGTCGGGAGTTGGATCGCAAGCTGGCCACATATTTGTGGCGTACGAGCTAATCAGTCCGAGAAATCAGGTGTGTCGATAAATTGGCCAGCATTGCAGGTCTGCCGATGGCAATTGCCAAGTGCTTGGCGTTATCCGCTCAAAAGCGCGTTGTGATGTACGACACGGCCTGGCCGTTGTCATCAATGATTGGCATCCACTTCCATTTATCAAACGTGGTGCACGGGTGAGAGATACCCAGAATGATTCTGTCTCCCACCACGGGAACGGGACCGCGGGCGTCGAACCGAAGATAGGCGTGCTGATCGTTCAATGCACTGATGTGCCAGCCGGTGTTGTGTACCTGGCGCTGGCTACTGCCTGCAGGGAGGTAGCCAGCCACAAATGGCAGCGTCATGTCATATGAAATATCACGTTTACCACAGGTCAGCAGGGCGAGTCCCGGTTCAGGTACCGACTGTACCATGGTCCATACTTCCAGCGCGGGAAGCAGACTTTCCTGCAACTGCTCCCGCTCCTCAACTTTGGCAAGATGCTTTCGGTAAACACCGTGATCGTGTGTGATGTAGCATCCTGAACGCAGGACGCCGCGCACCGGTCGATCCAGAGTGATCGTCAGACCAGGAACAACCAGGTCAAAAATCGCGGATCCGCCGGCAGAAATGATGATCTCGTCTGTTTCAAAAAGGTCCTCCTGCGCGCAGGCGCGGGCAATGGCCTCGCACCGTTTCATCAGCGCATCAACAGCAGGCTTATCCTTGTCTGTATCCGTCGCCAGATTTCCTTCATAGCATTCGATACCGCCCAGCGAGAGCAGGGGGCAAGTCTTGATGCGGCGGGCGAGCTGGCGCGCCTGCTCAAATTCACGACACCCCGTGCGCTGGCCCGCAATGCCAATCTCAAGCAGGCAATCAAAGTGTATCGACTGCTGCTTATCGTTTTCCTGGTTTTTTTCTGCCCATTTTTCAATGTATTCTACCTGCGCGATAGAGTCGACCAGAAACCAGATGCGTACCTCGTCATGCTTGTGCTGCAGCGATTGCAGCAAGGCAAGATCAGCATCACAAATGACCTGGTTGGCAATAATAATGCGGGTGGCGCCTGCATCAATGCCGGCTCTGGCCTGAAATACCGTAGCGAAAGTCAGCCCCCATGCCCCTGCTTTCAATTGCCGCTCAAACAGTTCGACAGACATGGTGGTTTTGCCGTGAGGAGCCAGTGATACGCCCTTGCGGCGGGCGAAATCCTGCATCCACGACAGATTGTGCTGCAGTGCAGACTGGTTCAGCACGGCAAGCGGAAAGGAGAAGTCATTGTCATGCACATTCAGCCGGGCGGCGGCGAATGTGTCAGGAGCGACCGAGTCAAGTGGCGCAGGAAAATGCTTGAGAAGCGAGGGAGGCATTGCAATGGCGGTTGTCATATCTGTCGTCCTGAAAAACAGGCAGAACGCGCAACACACCGCTGCATATTAACGGTTTCAGTCTGCCCTTTTTATATCGATATTATCATCGGGTGATGGGTCGGATCCATCATCGCTCTCGTTATCGGGCAATTCAATCTGGTCAAGCTTCTCCCAAAGCGCTCCCATTTGATCGAAATATTCATAAACATCCACCAGCGCCAGTTCATCGGTATCCGGAGACCCTCCGAGGACGGGTGGGGTAGGCAGAGCGAAGACGGCATTCTCGGGCATGGGAGCTTCTACCACAGGTGCGAGCAGTGTCAGCGAAAAATAATCTGTGATAAATTCCGGATCGCCCAGCACATTGCGAAACTGTTCGAAATCGGCAGCAATCTGCTCCAATTCGCCGTCTGTTGTGTCCATAAAGAGGATATGACCCGATGTCGGCTCCAGCAGAAAGCAGTCTGCTGTTTTCGTGACAAGCAGCAGTTCGACTTGTGCGGGAAGAAGCCAGCGCCAGTTTTTCAGCAGCCGTGGCGGGTCGAGTTCTTCGGTGGCAATGGTCAGATCGTTCAAATTCACTTGGGCTCCTCGCGTCGGTGGCATAAGCGGAAACTTTCAGCGACACCGCTGGCTACCTGAACGCTGTTATGACGATTGAATACGCAGGCGATATTCGTCGTCGTTCATGAAAATATATCTTACCGCATCAATCAGGCTGAGAAATACCGTCAGCGGCAGCCAGATAAAGCTGATGATCAAATACAGCAGACCCATGCCGATCTGGCCATTGTAAAAGCGATGGGCACCCAGCCAGCCCAGGAAAATGGCCAGAAAAATGGCGATTTTGCGAGAACTGGCCTGACGGGTCAGCTCTTCGTCCTTGTTCTTGTAGATCCAGAGACACACAATAGCCGTTACCACCAGCGCAACCAGAATCTTGACAGGGTGTGCCTCTACGTATCCCGAGACGGTGTAATAAAGGTCGGAGAAGTTATAGATGACCAGACCGGTAATATCATGCAGCCAGACAGCCAGGGCCGTAAATACGCCTTCTCCGAAGGTCAGGCCGATCAGCACGATGATAAAGACAATAACGGGCAGAAGTATTTTCTGAAGCATAGCGGTAGGTCTCGGTGAGAACAATGGTATTGTCAGGACTTCGAACAACCGAAATTGCCTGACGGATAGGGATTAAGCATTCGGGTAAAGCATTCGATCATTGATCAGGCAAAAGCGGTTGAATAATGGATGATGCCCGATGGCGCAAACGGATCGTTACAACCATAACAGAATGATCCGTACAAACATAAGATAGGGCTATATTCGCATAAAAACAGTCTTTTCACGTGCTACGCGCCCTATGAATGCTTCATTTCGTTTCTGATCGCTGCTGTGCCGGCAACGGATACCCGTTCCACTGCAACGGTCAGCGACAAGACTACATCGCGTTGAGGTTCGTGTTCAGGGTCAGGTTCACATTCAAGTTCAAGAACGAAGTTAAAGTCGAGGTCGCCACCAAAATAAAATTCAATACCAGCGCCAACACCAAGATCAAATTCAAAGTCTGGTTCGGCTCCAGCATCCCTAGTTCTATTTCTTTGGCTCGTTCGGCCCCAGCTCCTGGGTCATCACCAGTGTCAGCGCCTAGGTCAGCAATAATCAATAATGTGAGTGCGCCACATGCAGGGCACGCTGGACGGGATTGAGTACCCTGTGTCTCACCTGCCTGAGCGTCCTGATGCCAGCTCACCGGATTACGCGTCGGCCAGTGTAAAAACATTCTTGCCGATGGACAGGTTCTGACCACGAATCAGATCTGTCATCACACGTGCTGAACCCGTAGCCAGCGTGAAACCCAGGGCGCCCTGGCCAATATTGAGCCACAGGTTGCCATAGCGCGTTGCATCGATAATCGGCTTGCCTTTGGGAGTAGCGGGGCGCAGGCCGGTCCAGAGCGATGCCCGGTTGTAGTCACCGGCGCCGGGAAAAAGATTGCGGGCCTCCTGTTTGAGTGCTTCAATGCGCGATGAGTCAATGCGACGGTTCAACCCGACCATATCAGCCATGCCCGCCACCCGCAGGCGTTGACCCAGACGCGCGTACACGACTTTGCGTTCATAGTCTGTCACACTGACCACCGGTGCATCTGCTGCATTTTGGATGGGTAAAGTCAGACTGTAGCCTTTCAGCGGACTGACCGGTACCGGGATCCCTAGCGGCTTGAGCAGCGCAGTGCTGTCGCAGGCCAGAGCGACCACGATATGTTCCGGTGCCAGGTGGTCTCCGTCGGCAGTGTGTACACTGACTTTTTGCCTGCTGTCGGCAGCCAGCCGACTGACCGTGGTATTGAAACGGAAGGTGACTCCGCGTTGCTGCAGAATGTTTTTCAGAGCCACAGCGAACTGGTAGCAGTCGCCACTTTCTTCGCTCTCGGTATAAATACCGCCACTGAGGTGATCTTTCATGCGCAACAGGGCAGGTTCAAGTGCCAGACACTCGTCTACGGACATGGCCTGCTGTACGCACCCCAGTGATCGCTGGAAATCCAGCTGGCTGACCGCGTGTTCGAAGGACTCCTGACTGCGATGCACGATAAGCTTTCCTGCACGTTTGTGATCAAACGCGATGGATTCCTGTTGCATCAGTTCATGGTATAAATCGCGGCTCAGAAAAGACAAAGCCAGCAATTCGCGGGTTGTCTGGTTGCTTTGAGTTCCGTTGCAGGCTTTGACAAACCGCAAGTTCCAGCAGAGCGTAGCGGGATCCAGGCTGGGTCTGAAGCGCAGGGGCGAGTTACGGTCCAGCAGCCATTTAGGCACGTGGCTCATGACACCAGGGCCAGCCAGTGGGGCAACATAGCTGTACGACAATTGGGCACCGTTTGCAAAGCTGGTTTCCAGCGCAACGTCACTGTTTCTTTCTACTACGGTGACGTCGAACCCTTCCCGATTGAGATAGTATGCAGTGGTCAGCCCGATGATGCCGGCGCCAAGAACCAGAACGTCCATAATTTTTCCGTTAGTATGAAATAGGGATCAAGAATCGTGGTAATCGCCGGTAACCCTGAACGGGTACGGATTGACCACTGATACGTTGATTATAAGGAATTCAGCCAGTCAATATCGGCCTGAGTGAATCCGGCGGCCATTCTGGCCTGGACATTGAAGGGTCCGCGGGGTTTGGAGACGCGATAGTTTTCAATCAGTGACGCGTATGTGGCGACAGGATCACGGTTCTGCAGCTCGCAGCAGTACAGATACCAGCGGTTACCAATCTGAACATGGCCGATTTCATCACGCAGGATAATATCCAGAATGTCTACTCCGCGACTATCGTTGGCTTCGCGCAGCCGGTTCTGGATCGCCGGCGAGACGTCCAGGCCACGCGCTTCCAGGGTGCGCGGCACCAGCGCAAGCCTGGCGAGAATATCGTCACGGGTTTTCTCTGCCATATCCCATAGTCCGTTGTGTGCAGGAAAATCACCATACTGGTAGCCCGAGGCCGCCAGGTGGCCGCGAACCAATGAGAAATGATAGGCTTCTTCACGAGCCACCTGCGCCCAGTCATGGTAGAACTCCTCAGGCATGCCCGGGAATCGCCAGATAATATCCAGCGCCAGATTGATGGCATTGAATTCGATATGGGCGATCGAATGCATGAGCGCTGCCTTGCCTTGTGCGGTATGGGCAGAGCGTACAGATACCTTGCGCGGGTCGACCAGTTCAGGTCGTTGCGGGCGACCAGGCAAAGGCACGCCGGGAGTCAGCATCGCGTTACTACATACGGGCAGTGTGGGTTCGAGCAGTCGCACCGCGGCGATTTTGCCGCAGGGGTCTGGCTCGCTCAGGGCGTTCAGGGCGGCCTGGCGAAGGGATAATGGTGCAGATGACATGGCAGGAACGAAACGTCAGATTCATCAAAACCCGTATTTTAGTCAATGACTGGCAATGGTATAGTCGTGTTTTCACTTCAACAGGAAAACTCATGTCCTCTTCAGCACGCATTGTCTTTCTTGACCGGGCCACTCTGCCTGAATTCATTGAACTGAAGGCATTTGAGTTTCCACACGACATCGTGACCTACGATCAGACTGCCGCAACCCAGGTGAGCGAGAGGATTCGCGACGCCCACATCGTTGTTACGAACAAGGTTCCGGTATCTGCAGAAAACCTGGCCGAGGCAAACAATCTCAAACTGGTTGCCGTGGCCGCAACCGGCACGAATATTATCGATATCGATGCATGTCGGGAAAAGGGTGTGGTTGTGACCAATATCCGCAACTACGCGGTCAATACGGTACCCGAGCATACGCTGGCACTGATTTTTGCGCTTCGCCGCAGCCTGGTTCCCTATCACCGATCCGTCGGCCAGGGGAGATGGGCGCAAAGCGGACAGTTTTGCTACTTTGATTATCCGATCAGTGACCTGGCAGACAGCACCATCGGTATTTTCGGCTCCGGCGCCCTGGGCAGTGCGGTAGCGGAAAGGGCGAAGGCGCTGGGGATGCGTGTGATGTTTGCCGGTCGCAAGGGCGAGACCGAAGTAAAAGAGAAGCACACGCCGTTTGATACGGTGATTGAGCAGGCAGATATCCTGAGTCTGCACTTGCCGCTCACACCCGATACGCGTGACATGATAGGCAAAGACGAACTGGCTCGCATGAAGCCCGGCGCAATTCTGATCAATACTGCACGCGGCGGACTGGTTGATGAAGCGGCGCTTGCCGATGCGCTCGAGAACAACCGGATTGGCGGAGCGGGCTTTGACGTTGTTACCGAGGAACCGATGCCGGATACACATCCGTTCATGCGACTGATGAACAGGCCAGATTTTATCCTGACGCCACACGTGGCGTGGGCAAGTCGTCAGGCCATACAATCGCTCGCGGATCAGTTGGTGGACAATATCAATGCCTTCTCACGTAATGACATACGAAATCAGGTCTGATCTGCTACGTCATTTGCTTTTGCCTAAAGGCCGTTTGTTGGAATAGGTAGAAATACGCGTTGCCAAGGCGACGAATATTTTCAATAATCAATCAGAAGGACTATTCAGACGAATGGCCGATAAAAAATAACAAATAATAAAAAGCAGAGTGGAGCATGTCAGAGACAACAACGCTGTACGGGGAATTCGATTACATCATTGCGGGTGCCGGTTCGGCTGGCTGCCTGCTGGCCAATCGTCTATCCGCCGATTCCGCCTGTCGTGTGCTGCTGCTTGAAGCCGGCGGCGATGACAACTGGCGCTGGCTGCACATTCCTGTCGGTTATCTCTACTGTATTGGCAATCCCAATACCGATTGGTGTTTCACCACGCATGCCGATGCAGGCCTGAACGGACGCAGCATCGCCTATCCACGCGGTCGTGTGCTTGGTGGCAGCTCTGCAATCAACGGCATGATTTATATGCGAGGGCAGCGCGAGGACTATGACGGCTGGAAGGCGGCAGGCAATCCCGGTTGGGGTTGGGACGATGTACTGCCGCTATTTCGGAAATTTGAGCATCACTATCAGGGGGATTCTGCCTTTCACGGTGGGCATGGTGAGCTGCGTGTCGAGAAGCAGCGGTTGCACTGGGATATACTTGATGCGTTTCGACAGGCCGCCGAAGAGGCGGGCATTCCAAAAATAGAAGATTTCAACTGTGGTAACAACGAAGGGTCTTCATATTTCCAGGTTACGCAAAAAAGGGGAGTGCGATTCAGTGCGTCTACCGCATTCCTGACACCGGTCAAAGAACGCGAAAATCTGACAATTATCACAAATGCGATGATCGACCGTCTCAGTATCCAGGATCGTAATGCACGCGGATTGAGCTTTCGGCACAACAATCATTTTTTCCATGCCACTGCCAAACGAGAGGTAATACTCTGTGCAGGTGCCATCGGCTCGGTACAGATTCTGCAACGTTCGGGCATTGGTTCCGGCGATCTCATGAATGCACTTGGCATTCCGCTAATCCATCACTTGCCAGGCGTTGGCCGCAATCTTCAGGATCATCTGCAACTGCGCATGATATACAAAGTCGAAAAAGCGCTAACGCTCAATACCATGATGCGCTCGCCACTGGCGAAGGCGCTGATGGGATTGCAATACGCTTTCCTGAAAAAAGGACCGCTGACCATGGCGCCGTCACAACTGGGAATATTTGCGCGTTCGTCGCCCCGGCAACAGCGCGCCAACGTGGAATATCATGTGCAGCCACTGTCGCTGGAAAAATTCGGTGACGGTCTGCATCCGTTTCCTGCATTTACGGCATCGGTCTGCAACATCCGACCCACGAGCCGTGGCACGGTATCAATTTTGTCTCCGTCGATCGAAGACAAACCGGATATCCTGTGTAATTATCTGAGTACCGACGAGGATGTACAGGTGGCGCTGGAAAGTATCCACCTTACCCGGCGCATCGCTGAGCAGGCTGCGCTGGAAAAATACAATCCCCAGGAGCTTCGACCTGGGCCGCTGGCAAAGACCGATGACGATCTGATCCGGGCTGCGAGCAATATTGGTACCACCATTTTTCATCCGGTGGGTACATGCAGGATGGGCAATGACGATATGGCTGTGGTTGATGCCAGTCTGCGCGTGCACGGCGTGAACAGGCTGCGCGTGATAGACGCTTCGGTCATGCCGACCATCACATCCGGAAACACCAATGCGCCAGCCATGCTTATTGCTGAAAAAGGTGCCCAGCTGATCCTGAATGATTATTAGGCACCGTCTGCGTTTATCACATTTAGCGGGCACGGACGCAATCACATCCGGTTCTTATGCTGATAGCGTATATGATTATTTCTTCGGGAAATCATAAATCCTGCAACCATCAAGCAGGGGCCATACGCAATAATCAGCCAACAGTATGCAGTACAAAGCGAGCGCCACTCTGCATTCCGCGTCTCATACGCACCACGTATCATGCGCTTCATTACACTTGTAATCGCACTTATCCGGACGTCATAGAACAGTCGTTTATGAGCCGGCTGGCTGTGGTCTTACAACTATTCTGCTGGCTTGCCTCAGTTGTTTATATCCATGATCTATAAATAAAGACATATTTATTCGTTCTTAATCGACGAGCGAGCCGATAAGATGTGTCCTTACTGAAGTAGCGTGGTCGCTAATCGACCATGAGCTACCCAATGGATGGACGAATGATGGCTTTTACCTCTGCTGAAACCGGCACAGTATCGGTATTTGAACGCCCGATTCTGTGGTCACCACCAAGGCGGATACTGGATCAGGCCGCACTTGAAGAAAAGTGCCGGGTACTGCGCGAACGCCTGCGTGATATTGCAAAAAAGCATAAGCGGGTTCGACTTGCATCAAGTTTGTCGGCAGAAGATATGGTTATTACAGATGTAATACTGCGCGATAACGATCAGGATGTCGCCGACAATATTGACATTTTTACGCTGGAAACCGGGCGCTTACCTGCCGAAACGCTGACGCTGCTGGATGAAATCCAGCAGCGCTATGGTACCCCGTTGGCGATCTATACGCCGGATGCTTCTTCGGTGCAGGCCTATATCGAAGAATATGGTCTTAACGGATTTTATGAAAGCCTGCAGGCGCGCAAGGTGTGCTGCAATATACGCAAGGTGGCTCCCCTGACCGCGGCGCTGGCTGTGGCGGACTCATGGATTACCGGCCAGCGCCGCGAACAGTCAGTGACGCGCACGCAACTGGCGTTGGCAGAAGAGGATACCGCTCGGGGAATCGCTAAATACAACCCGTTATTTGACTGGTCTGAGCAGGAAGTCTGGGCCTATGTCGAGCAGTACGAAGTTCCTGTGAATGCGCTGCATTATCAGGGCTATCCAAGCATAGGCTGTGAACCCTGTACCAAGGCGGTTCGCGAGGGCGAAGATCCACGTGCGGGTCGATGGTGGTGGGAAAACCAGAATAATCGCGAGTGCGGCCTGCACGTTCACAACTGAAATAGATACGCCCGTGCGTGTTGACATACACAAATCATCAGGGAATACACTAGCTATGGATACGTTATCCGGTTCGATCAATCACCACGACACACTGTTGCATACTGCCCATTTGAAAAGGCTTGAGGCCGAATCCATCTATATCATCCGGGAAGTGTACGCACAAAGTCATTCTCCCGCCTTGCTGTTTTCAGGCGGAAAAGATTCTGTCGTATTACTTCACCTGGCGCGCAAGGCGTTCCGTTTGGGACACCGCCCTTCGATTCTGCCATTTCCGCTGGTGCATATCGACACAGGTCATAACTATCCCGAAGTGATCCGCTTTCGCGATGAACTGGTTGAGAAAGAGAAGCTCAGACTCGTGGTGGGGCATGTCGAGGATTCCATTCGCAAGGGCACGGTAAGGCTGCGTCGTGAAAACGATTCGCGCAATGCGGTACAGGCGGTCACTCTTCTTGAAACCATCTCTGCTCATGGTTTTGACACGCTGATGGGCGGCGCGCGCCGTGATGAAGAAAAAGCCCGCGCCAAGGAACGCATTTTTTCCTTTCGCGACGAATTTGGTCAGTGGGATCCCAAGGCGCAGCGCCCTGAGCTGTGGGAACTCTATAACGCTCGGGTGCATCCCGGAGAGCAGATTCGCGTATTTCCCATTTCTAACTGGACAGAACTGGATATCTGGCAGTACATCGAACAGGAAAAGCTCGCGCTGCCCGAGATTTATTATGCCCATGACCGGGAAATCGTGCGCCGCAATCAACTTCTGGTACCCGTCACACCGCTTACGCCCAAGCAGGATCACGAGCAAAGCGAAGTGGTCAGTGTGCGTTTCAGGACCGTGGGCGATATCAGCTGTACATGTCCAGTTGCCAGTACGGCTGGAACGCCTGCCGATATCATTCGTGAGACAGCGATTGCCGAAATTACCGAAAGGGGAGCGACGCGCATGGATGATCAGGTGAGCGAGGCGTCGATGGAAAAACGCAAAAAAGAAGGCTACTTCTGAATTACCAGGACGAATAATTATGACAACTGCAAATACAAACGGATTGCTGCGCTTTATTACTGCCGGATCGGTCGACGATGGGAAAAGTACACTGATCGGGCGCCTGCTGTTTGACAGCAAGTCGATCCTGAGTGATCAGCTGCTGGCGGTACGTAATGCCAAACATAAGCGTACAGTAGGCGAGCAGATCGACCTGGCCTTACTGACTGACGGTCTGGAAGCCGAGAGGGAACAGGGAATTACGATTGACGTAGCGTATCGCTACTTCTCTACGGCGAAGCGCAAGTTTATTATCGCCGATACGCCGGGACATGAACAATACACTCGCAATATGGTAACGGGCGCGTCCACGGCCGATGCCGCGATTGTGCTGATCGACCCTATACGCGCACTTGACGAGCAGAACAATGTGACGTTACTAGCCCAGACGCGTCGGCATAGTGCTCTGTTGCGCCTGCTTGGCATCCGTCATATTGTTGTTGCTGTCAACAAGATGGATCTGATCGATTTTGATCAGGTGCGATTTGAAAAAATCCGTGATGCCTATGCTGGTCTGGCCGCCCAGCTCGGGCTCCAGGACATTCATTACATTCCGGTGTCTGCGCTTGGGGGTGATAACGTTGTGTTCCGTAGTGAACAGATGCCCTGGTATCAGGGATCACCTTTGCTGTCGATTCTCGAATCGATAGAACTGGCGCAGCCAGGCGACGGGGATACACATGCCCTTCGTTTTCCCGTGCAGCTCGTGGTGCGTCAGGATGGCGCGCAGGCCGACGATTTCCGTGGTTATATGGGCAAAGTGGCAGGAGGACAACTGCAAGTGGGACAAACGGTCAAGGTGTTGCCTGCCAATCAGAACGCGGTCGTAACAGAAATTCTGGGACCGGATGGTCCCTTGGAATTGGCCGCAACGGGTGACGTGCTGACGATCAGTCTTGATCGGGATATCGATGTATCGCGCGGTGATATTTTTGTTGCTGCGCAGGCATCGGTGGAGCCAAAACGCGCCATCGAAGCGGATCTGTGCTGGTTCGATACGGATCCGCTGGATCAGCAACGCAAATACCTGATGCGCCATACTTTTGCCTCTATCCCGGTGCGAGTCAGCAAAATTGACAAGGTACTGGATGTGAAAACGCTGCTTAATGAAAGCGGCAGCGAGCAATTGCGCCTTAACGACATCGGCCAGGTGCAGCTGACCCTGCAAAAACCGCTGGTGACCGACAGCTACGAAGACAATACGGTGACCGGTTCCTTCATCCTTATCGATGAAGTCAGCAACAACACGGTTGCCGCAGGCATTATCAAGGCTGGCACCTGATCCTGCCAGTATCCGGCAGACCCGTCTGTTCACACCTTCAATGGGGGTGGGCTGACGAGTCTGTTCTGTAATGACGACTGTCGTAACGTCTGGCGACAGAGATCTGTCACAACGGGACAACCAAGGTTCTCAGGTCATTACGGTCAAGATCAGCCAGCCAGAATTAAGCAGAGCCACTCAGTCAAGAGTGCCAGCTTATGATTATCAGATTAATATCATCAGATTAAGATTTTTCGCTCAGAGCCGTCCGGACAAGACCACGTATTCACGATCCATCCGCCAGATTCTCACTGTCAGGATCTGTCACATCATGATCTTGTGAGCCAACAGCGCATTACTACCGCCTGTGTTCCCTTCAGGCAGCCGTTTTTTCCGGGCCGCGACTGAATACTGCCATTTTTCTTGGCTTGATGTATACGGTGTCACCGGGATTCAGGCCGAGCAGGCGGTAGCGTTCTCTTGTCATCACGACTTCCACGGGGTGGCCGGAGCCCTGGGTTTCCAATTCCAGACGTACGACTGGCCCAATAGCGTGCACATGATCGATACGGCCCCTGTCCAGCGCGTTGTCGGCACTCTGGGTCAGTTCAATATCATGCGGACGGATATAGGCTGTGACTTCGTCATCGGTCGCCCCCCGTAGATGACTCTCGGACAGCGGTTGCGAAAAGTCGCCGCTGGTAAAATTCTCGTCCTGGATGCGCCCGTGAAACAGATTGACATCGCCCAGAAATTGCGTCACGAATGCGCTGGCGGGATGTTCATAGATATCATCGGGTGTGCCAATCTGCTCGACGTGACCGTGATTCATGACGACCACGCGATCAGACACTTCCAGCGCCTCTTCCTGATCGTGGGTCACAAAAATGCTTGTCAGATGAATCTCGTCGTGGAGCTGACGCAGCCAGCGACGCAGATCCTTACGTACCTTGGCATCCAGCGCACCAAAAGGCTCATCCAGAAGCAGCACCCGGGGCTCGACTGCCAGAGAACGGGCCAGCGCAATTCGCTGGCGCTGGCCGCCGGACAGCTGGCCGGGATAGGCATCTGCCAGCCAGTCCAGCTGCACCATTTTCAGAAGCCGGTGTACCTTGTCGCGGATTACCGCTTTGGAAGGCCGGCTGCGGCGAGGTTTGACGGACAGTCCGAATGCAATATTGTCGAAAACCGTCATGTGACGGAACAGGGCATAGTGCTGGAAAACAAAGCCGATGCCGCGTTCCGTGACGTGTTTGTCGGTGGCATCGCTGCCTTCGAACAGGAGCTGGCCTGAATCGGGCTGCTCAAGACCTGCAACGATTTTCAGCAGCGTGGTCTTGCCGCAACCCGAAGGACCAAGCAGCGCGAGAAGCTCGCCACTATGAATTTGCAGACTGATATCATCCAGTGCTTTGAAGTCACCAAAGGTTTTTGTAATGTGTCGAACTTCGATGCTCACGATATGATTCCTTGTTCAGTTTGTTGGCGCAATTTGCAGATTTCCGGGCCGAGTGGGCCATTGCCATGGCGGAATATGCCAGTTGTCATAACGGGCTCAGTGATGTTTGCGCGGTCGGGGCGGGCTGGGGTGTGTCAGCTGTGACGGCAAGTGCTGCCATGCCGCTTCGACGCAGGGATTGTCGGTGAGAACGCAGCTGCTGCCATTCAATAAGAGACTTGATTACCAATGTGACAATGGCCAGCAAAGCGAGAATGGAGGCGCAAACAAATGCGCCGGCAATATTGAATTCGTTATAAAGAATTTCCACATGTAGCGGAATGGTATTGGTGACACCGCGTATGTGACCGGAAATAACGCTGACGGCGCCAAATTCGCCCATGGCCCTGGCGTTGGTCAGAATCACGCCGTAAAGCAGTCCCCACTTGATATTTGGCAGGGTGACATGCCATAGCGTTTGCAGGCTGCCCGCGCCCAGTACCAGCGCCGCCTGTTCCTCCTCTGATCCCTGAGACTGCATGAGCGGAATCAGCTCGCGGGCGACGAAGGGAAAGGTGACAAATGTGGTTGCCAGAACAATGCCTGGAACGGCAAAAATAATTTTCAGATCATGACCGTCAAGCCAAACGCCAAGTGCCGTCTGGTTGCCAAAGAGCAGCAGGTACATGAGACCGGCGACCACGGGTGAAACAGAAAATGGAAGATCGATGAGCGTGATCAGAAAGCTTTTGCCGCGGAAGTCGAAGCGGGCTATGGCCCACGCTGCGGCGACACCAAATATAACGTTCAGCGGAACGGCGATGGCTGCAGTCAGCAGTGTCAGGGAAATAGCCGAAATGGCATCGGACTGTGTCAGCGTCTCGCGATAGAATGCCCAGCCTTTGCTCAGTGCTTCTCCGAAAACCAGGAACATGGGCAGGGCGATAAACAGCAAAACAAAGACCAGCGCGATGGTCGTCAGAACATAGCGGATCCGGCGCGTTTCGGTACGGCGAAAATTGATGTTCATGCGGTGCCTCAGTTCATGCCGTTGCGTTTGTTATTCCAGCGCTGGATCAGGTTGATCAGCAACAGCACCAGAAAAGAAATCAGCAGCATCAGAACGGCCAGGGCAGTCGCACCGGTATAGTCAGACTGCTCAAGTTTTGCGGTAATCAGCAGCGGTGTGATTTCCGATACCATGGGAATATTGCCGGCGATGAAAATGACCGATCCGTATTCGCCTGCTGCACGGGCAAATGCCATTGCAGCGCCGGTCAGCAAAGCCGGCGCAATGGCGGGGAAAATGACGCGGGCAAATATCTGCCAGCGGCTTGCGCCAAGACAGGTTGCGGCATCCTCAAGTTCGGGTTCAAGGTCTTCAAGCACGGGCTGTACGGTACGTACGATAAATGGCAGACTGATGAAAATCAGCGCAATCACAATACCTGTCGGTGTGTAGGCTACCTTGATACCCAGTGGCGCAAGCAGGCTGCCCAGCAGTCCATTGGGCGCGTAAAGTGTGGTCAGAGCGATACCGGCAACTGCAGTTGGCAGGGCAAAAGGCAGATCGATAAAGGCATCGATGATTTTCTTTCCCGGGAAATCGTATCTGACCAGTACCCACGCGGTGATTAGCCCGAATACCACGTTGATCATTACGGCGATCACAGATGAGCCGAATGTGACATAGAGGGAGCGGATGACCCGTTCGTCCCAGATCGTATTAATGAAACCCGACAGCCCTAGCTGTGCGGTCCAGCCAAACAGGACCGCAAAGGGGATCAGCACAACCAGGCTAAGCCAGAATAGGGTAATGCCCAGCGTAATACCAAAGCCGGGCAGGACTGAATATTGTTTTTGAAGCAGCGTCATTTCGGTTTATTCGTGATCAATCACATTATTTCTTCAGATAAATCTGATCGAATATGGCGCCATCGGCAAAGTGTTTGCTACTTGCCTCATCCCAGCCGCCCAGATCTGCGATGGAAATGGTTTTGACCGGAGGAAAGACTTTGCCGGCCTCGGCGTCCAGCGCGGGATCAGTCGGACGATAAAAGTTCTTGATGGCAACGCGTTGCGCTTCAGGCGTGTACAGAAAATTCAGATAGGCGGTGGCAACATCGCGGGTGCCACGTTTGTCCACCACTTTGTCGACAATTGCCACAGGCGGTTCTGCCAAAATCGAAAGTGAAGGCACGACAATGTCAAATTGCCCCTCGCCCAGCTCTTTTTGGGCCAGGAAAGCCTCATTCTCCCAAGCCAGCAGCACATCGCCGATCTGGCGTTGGACGAAAGTCAGGGTAGAGCCGCGCGCTCCTGAATCCAGTACGGGAACATGACTGTACAAATCCTTCAGATATTGTTTGGCCGTATCCTCTGTCGCATCAGGCTGTGCCTTGGCCCAGGCATAGGCCGCCAGGTAATTCCAGCGTGCGCCGCCAGATGTTTTAGGGTTCGGGGTAATAACCTGTATATCAGGTTTGATCAGATCGCCCCAGTCCTTGATGCCTTTGGGATTGCCCTTGCGTACCAGAAACACGATCGTCGACGTAAAGGGAGTGCTGTTGTGAGGGAATTTGGCTTCCCAGTCTTCATTGATACGCTTGCTTTTGCGTGCAATGGTGTTGATATCGATAGCCAGCGCAAGCGTGACGACATCTGCATCCAGCCCGTTGTCCACCGAACGGGCCTGAGAGCCCGAGCCGCCATGGGACTGTTTGATGGTCAGATTGTCGCCGGTTTTCTCTTTCCACTGTTTGGCGAAAACCCCGTCGATTTCCTGGTACAGCTCACGTGTCGGATCGTACGATACGTTAAGCAGCGTGATGTCTTTTGCCTGAGCGGCAGAGGACAGGGCGGCAAGGGAGAATGCAGCAACAGTCACGTTGCGAAGAAATGTGGATACGGAAGTCATGGACGGCCTTTGTCTGTCAACAGTGAAACAAGAATGATTGAAAGTGGGTTCAGTGTAGAGAATCAGACTGTCAGGACGAACGATTAAATTCTGATAATGATATGCGCTGGAACAATATAAAACCGCAACAGGCAAAGCGGAGGAAATAAACTTTCATCACCGGATGCCGCATCAATACAGTCATTATTGCGTTTGTGATAGAAATGCCGGTGCCAAAAAAACAAGCCCGCACTGGCGGGCTTGAAAGACTGGGTAATAAGTTAATAATTAAGTGCTTTTAAACTGCCGGGCAGTCAGTGCGCCTGGCTGGCTCAGATATCCAGCAGTTCTTCGGGATTTTTTTCGCGGTGCTGCTCGACACTGACCTGACCAATCCGTCTACCGGTCAGTTCAACGACCTTGAAGACGGTTTTCGTATGGCCATGCTCCAGTTCAAAAACGTCACCGGGTTCTGCCAGCCGATCGAATTGCCGCAACAGATAGCCAGCAAGCGTGGCGGTCTCTTCATTATCATCATACAGGCCGTCTATGTTCAGAATCTGTTCCAGATGACGCAGATCGGCAGCCCCGTCTATCATCCATCGTCCTTCTCCCAATTCAACGATGTCTGGGCTTTCATCCTCATCGGGGAATTCTCCGGCAATGGCCTCGAAAACGTCCATGGCGGTGACCAGACCTTCGATAGCACCGAATTCGTCAGTGACAACGACCAGCTGCCCACGGCTTTCCTTGAGCGTCTGGATCAGGGTCAGAATATTAATGGATTCGGGAACGACCAGCGGCTTGCGCAATTTCTTGACGCTGATTTGACCTTCGGTAAGGATATCGGCAATCAGGTCGCGGGCGCGTCCGACACCAATAATTTCGTCAAGGGCACCGCGGCAGATCGGAAAGAAGGTATGGGGCGTGTTGATAATTTCGTCCCGTATCTGGGTGATATCATCTTCGATATTGATCCAGGAAATGTCCGAGCGCGGCGTCATAATGGAATGAATGCTGCGGTCGGCCAGTGTGAGCACGCCGCTTACCATATAACGCTCTTCATCTTCGAACACCACGGGATGCTCGTCTTCCAGGCTGGGATTTTCCATATGGGCTTCGTCTGGCGGGCGTTTGCCCAGCATGCGAAGAATACCCTCGGCCGTGCGCTCCCGCATGGGTCGCGAGGCTTCGGATCGCTTGATGCTGTGTCGGGCGATTTGATTGAAAATCTCAATCATGACCGAGAAGCCGATGGCTGCGTAAAGATAGCCTTTGGGTACCTTGAATCCAAAGCCTTCTGCCAGCAGCGAAAAGCCGATCATGAGCAGAAAGCCCAGGCACAGGACCACGACAGTCGGGTGCTGATTCACAAAATTGGTCAATGGCTTGGATGCCAGCAGCATGACGGCCATGGCGATAATGACCGCGGCAAACATGACGGGCAGGTGATCCACCATCCCTACGGCGGTGATAATGGAATCGAGCGAAAAAATCGCATCCAGCGCAATAATCTGTGTGACGATGACACCAAAGCTTGCATAGACCCGAGGGCCGGCCGAGACTTTGGTCTCGCCTTCCAGCCTCTCATGCAGTTCCAGCGTGCCCTTGAACAGGAGGAAAAAGCCGCCGGCAATCAGAATGAGATCCCGTCCGGAAAAGGACAGGGTATAAATGGAGAACAGGGGAGTGGTCAGCTTGATCAGCCACGACATGACCGATAGCAGCAGCAGCCGCATAATCAGGGCAAGAGCCAATCCGGTGATACGAGCTTTATCGCGCTGTCTTGGGGGTAGTTTGTCTACGAGAATGGCAATGAAGACAAGGTTGTCTATGCCTAAAACCAATTCCAGAACAATCAGCGTAATCAGGCCTACCCATATATTTGGGTCAAGCAACAGCTCCATCAAGGGACTCCAGTCATTGAGATGATCAAATAGTAGCAGATAAACCCACCTGCTTTCGAGGTCTTGGGAGCACGTCAATTATTCCGTTTACCTCTTGGTGATTGACAGCAGCCCCGGCCTTTAAGGTAAAGTGATTCTTTTTTACGGAATGCTGCATATGAACCAGAAGTCAGGAGTGTGAATGGACTGGGGTCAGGAATTGAAGGCAAGCGCCTTCTGGCTTGTACAGGCCTATTTAATTTCATTTGTTGCAATTGTCGTGGCTGGCGGGCTGCTGACCCGGTACACCCATTGGGGACGACAGTTCTGGAAGCTG
The DNA here is from genome assembly GCA_023389155.1 of Pseudomonadota bacterium. Classification (GTDB taxonomy): domain Bacteria; phylum Pseudomonadota; class Gammaproteobacteria; order Burkholderiales; family Burkholderiaceae_B; genus Advenella. The sequence continues at coordinate 261,613 of JAEWEV010000025.1, read as the reverse complement.
GCAGGGGACTATTTCAATCCCCGACGCTCGCCGCGCCCCATTATCATGTTCAGTATCATTTTGCTATTGAGTCTGTCGGGTGTGCGCGTCAGTGTCCTGTTCTCGAACTGGTACAACAGCATGTACACCGCGCTGCAGAAGCTGGATGAGACCAGTTTCTGGATCCAGATGGGGGTTTTTACCATTCTGGCGGCGATCCATATTGTTCGATCGCTTGTCACCTTCTACCTGCAGCAGGCTTTCACCATCAACTGGCGGGAATCGCTGAATGACGTATTTCTAACCAAATGGTTATCCCATAGCAGTTATTACCGATCCCATTACCTCAGCACCCCGGCAGATAACCCGGATCAGCGTATTCAGCAGGATATCAGCAGTTTTGTCAGCGTTTCCCTCGATCTCTGTCTGGGCGTGGTCAGTTCCCTGGTCTCGGCCGTGGCCTTTACCATCATTCTTTGGACGCTGTCCGGAGATATTACGCTTGCTGGCGTTACCATCCCCCGTGGCATGGTATTTGCCCTGTTTATTTATATCCTGATTGCAACAGTGTTTGCGTTCCGTATCGGTCGCCCACTGATTCTGCTTAATTTCCTGGACGAAAAATTCAACGCGGATTATCGGTACTCGCTGGTCCGTGTGCGCGAATATGCAGAGAGTATTGCGTTCTACAAGGGCGAAAAGATCGAAATGGGCAAGCTCATGGGTCGTTTTCGCCAGATCATCAGCAATGTCTGGGCCATTGTGCATCGAAGCGTCAAATTCCAGGGCTTTAACTTCTTTGTCTCTCAGACTGCGGTGATTTTTCCGTTCATTATCCAGGCACCAAGGTTTTTCTCTGAGCAGATTACACTGGGCGCCATGACCCAGAGTGCCCAGGCATTTGGTACCCTGCATGACAATCTGTCATTCTTTCGAAACGCGTACGACACCTTCGCAAGCTACCGCGCCACACTGAATCGTCTGCATGGTTTCCTCACCAATATCGAAAATGCCGATGCCCTGCCGTTGCCGGATGTCAGGCAGGACGGGGACACCGTACTGCTCGAGAACGTCAGCATTCGTACGCCACTGGGTCAGGAACTGGTAAACGGCTTGAGCATGGAAGTCGAGAAAGGGCAATCCTGGCTCCTGCAGGGGCCATCAGGCTCGGGTAAAACGACCATTTTGCGCGCCGTTGCCGGCCTCTGGCCTTATTCCAGCGGTACGATTGTGCGACCTGAAAACGACATTCTGTTTCTTTCGCAGAAACCATACGTACCTGAGGGGTCGCTGCTCGAGGCCCTTTACTATCCTCGTGCCGTTCCGCCAGATGGTGCGGAAAAGGGCAAGCAGGCGCTGCTGGACGTGCACCTGGCCCATTTGCAGCCACGTCTTGAAGAGGTCGTCAGCTGGTCCCATACGCTATCTCTTGGGGAGCAGCAGCGAGTGGCTTTTGCCCGCCTGTTGCTGGCAAACCCGGACGCCGCCTTTATTGACGAAGCTACCTCGGCAATGGATGAAGGTCTGGAAGATGCCATGTATCGACTCATCCATAAGCGGCTGCCTGAGTTGAAACTGATCAGCGTAGGCCACCGCAGTACGCTGATTCCTCAGCATACGCATCTGTTACACCTGAATGGTGATGGGACGTGGTATTCGCGGGAAATAGAGGCACCGCCCCCAACGGTGCAGGACTGATTTCGGGAGGCAAAATGGCACACGAATCTGGACAGACACCACCGGCTCAAAGCGGCCCACGATCAGTGGATTTGCGGGTGGGTAGCTGGGACGTGCTCAAAAATGACGCATCGCTGATCCGTCACGAGGTTTTTGTTCTTGAGCAGCAGGTGCCGGAATCGCTGGAAATGGATGAGATGGATGCGCAGTGCATCCATGCGGTCGCCTATGATGCCGATCAGGTTCCCATTGCCACCGGTCGTTTGCTGCCCGATGGTCATATTGGTCGTATGGCCGTGCGCCGGCCGGCGCGTGGTACCGGCGTAGGTGGACTCGTACTTCAACGGCTGATAGAGGCCGCCAGGAGCCGCGGCGACAGCGAGGTCGTGCTCAGTGCCCAGGTCCACGCCATGGGGTTCTATACCCGCTATGGTTTCCAAGCCGAGGGTGATGTTTATATGGACGCGGGCATCCCCCACAGAACCATGCACTTGGCGCTGGCCTGACCCGGAGGGCTTGTAACGGGGCCCCGCGCCAACTGACTGATCAGAGACTCAGCAGCGGGGTCAGCCAGGACCAGGGGCTGTGTTTGAAAGCCGCTCCCAGAATATAGACAAATACCAGAACGGCGAGTACGGCAAATATTGCCTTTTGCCCGGAAGTACGTGCCCGTTTGATGGCCATGGTGCCAAGCAGAATATACAGCACCAGACCGATCAGTTTAGCCACAATAAATGGCTGCATGCCAATAGCCGACAGCAGGTAAAGCCCACATACCAGCAGCAGGGTATCGATCACGTGAGGCACGATCCGGACTAACGGTCGGGCCAGCATGGCAGATCCGCTTACGGCCCAACAGGCGCGAACAATAAAAAACAGCAGACTCAGAATGGCAAAGGTCATGTGAAAATGTTTGACCATCAGATAACCGGGCATACGGCAAATTCCTTGTAAATACGTCGATAAATGCGTGGGCGAAAAAACCGGAGGGCCGTCTGTAAATGACGCTGCCAGCGAGCCGGAAACCGTGCAGCGGCCATTTTACCTTGAACGGAAAGGATTTCGGGTATAGTTGCATGCGCCGGATTGTTCAACCCGCTCAACCGGCGCCGATCATCAGCGGGGCGACACGTGGTGTGCGATGGAAGTTGAGCTGGGCTGGAATGTAATTATTATTCTGTTTTTTTTGGCGATGCTGGCGGGCTTTGTGGATGCGCTGGCAGGCGGGGGCGGACTGATCGTCATCCCGGTCATGATGCTGATGGGTTTTCCGGTGCTCAATGTTCTGGCTACCAACAAACTACAAGGCAGCATCGGCACGCTGACCTCGTCACTGACGATGATGCGGCGCGGTGTGATCACCTTTCGCGAACTGCGGGTTCCGACGCTGATGTCGTTCGTCGGAGCATGCATCGGCACCGCGCTGATTCAGCTGATCGACCCCAGTGTGCTGGATTTTCTGATTCCTGTCGTTTTGCTGGCTATCGGACTTTATTTTCTTCTAACCCCTTCTGCAGGGCAAGCCGAGAGGGCGGCGCGCCTTGGCGAGAAACCATTCCAGTATGGTGTGGTGCCCGCCATCGGCTTTTATGACGGCTTTTTCGGCCCTGGCACCGGTTCCTTTTTCTCTCTGGCCAACATCACCTTGCGCGGCATGCATATCGTCAAGGCATCAGGCGCCGCGCGTCTTTTCAATTTTGCCAGCAACGTGGCGGCAGTGCTGGTATTTGTTGTCGGCGGCAAAATCCTCTGGCTGGCAGGTGCCGTCATGATTGGCGGGCAAATCATTGGTGCCGTGGCCGGATCCCTGATGGCGGTCCGTCATGGTTCGAAGCTGATCCGTCCTCTGATTGTCCTGGTCTGTTTTATCATGGTTATCCGGTTTCTGCTGCAGCGTTTTTGGGTCTGACATCCCGGCAGATCGTTGCTACGTACTTATTTTGTCTTATATGTCAATGACCTGTATTTGTACAATCACGCCGGATTAATGTAATAGAATGGTGATAACTTATAGCGCAGGAGCCACCAGACTCTGTGCGCGACTCATCCAATTTTAAAGAAATTACGCATGGCAACGAGAAAAAAATCAGGTAATACCCAGCAGTCATCGCTGCCGCTGCCCGAACCGGGACAAGATTACGATCCGGATGTCCCTTCCCGGGAACAAATACTGAATCTGTTACGCGGCGCCGAGTCGCCGAAACCGCTGCAGCAGCTTATTAATCATTTCAATCTGACGCGCCAGTTCGGGGTCGACGGGCTAGAGAAACGGCTTGCGGCCATGCAGCGCGATGGTCAGCTTGAAAATGTGCCTGAGGGCTGGCAAGTTACGGCAAAACCAAAAGATTATGTGATCGGACGCGTCCAGGGACATCGCGATGGCTTCGGCTTTTTGATTCCCGAAGATGGTAGTCAGGATCTGTTCCTGTCTCCGCGGGAAATGCTCAAGGTGTTGCATGGTGACCGTGTTCAGGTCAAACCCACCGGTGAGTATCGCGGCAAACCGGAAGGTACGATCGTCGAGGTCCTGGAGCGAAGCACCAACCGGCTGGTTGGCCGTCTGCTACAGGAGCAGGGTATTTATGTGGTCGCGCCGGAAGATCAGCGTATCAAGCATGATATTCTGGTGCCCGCCTCCGACCTGGGGGGGGCTCAGCACGGACAGGTGGTAACGGTCGAAATCGTACAGCAGCCTACCCGGCACACTCAGCCGCTGGGCCGCATCATCGAAGTGCTTGGAGAGATCGACGATCCGGGTATGGAAATCGAGATCGCGGTGCGCAAATTTGACGTGCCGGTGGGTTTTTCCGAAGCCGCACTGGCGCAGGCCGATGCGTTGCCGGAAACGGTAAAGCAGCGGGATCTGAATGGTCGGGTTGATTTACGGGATGTACCCTTTATCACGATTGATGGTGAAGATGCGCGCGATTTCGACGATGCGGTCTACTGTGAGCCTGTCAATATGGGCACGGAACAGCGCCGCCGCAAGGGCTGGCGTCTGCTGGTCGCGATCGCCGACGTCAGTCACTATGTACAGCCGGAAGACGCGCTGGACACCGACGCGCTGGCGCGCGGTACCAGCGTTTATTTCCCGCGTCGGGTCATCCCCATGCTGCCCGAGAAACTGTCCAATGGATTGTGCTCTCTGAATCCGCAAGTTGACCGCCTGGTACTGGTCTGCGATATGGTGATTCCCGCTACGGGCGTCAAGGCGGGAACGGTGGCAGCCTATCAGTTTTACAATGCGGTCATTCACTCCCACGAGCGCACGACTTATACACAGATATGGACTGCATTGCAGCAGATCGATGGTCCTACTGCACGTTCGCTTCGACATGTTCTGCCTCATATCCAGGACCTGTACACGCTTTATCAATTGCTGGACAGCACCCGCAAGAAGCGCGGCGCCATGGACTTTGACACTGTCGAAACCAAGATCATCAGCAATGATCTGGGCAAGATTGAGCAGATTGTCCCGCATGTGCGCAATGATGCGCACAAGCTGATTGAAGAATGCATGCTGGCCGCCAACACCTGCGCCGCCGAGTTCATCAAAGCCAATAAACGGCCTGGTCTCTATCGGGTACACGAAGGCCCCACGCCCGAGAAACTGAAAAACCTGCGGGAGTATCTGCGCACACTGGGCTTGTCCCTGCAGGGGGGCGACGAGCCCAGCGGAATGGACTATGCGGCGCTGCTGGATGCGGCAAGACCGAGGCCCGATTTTCAGATCATCCAGACCATGGCACTGCGCTCCATGCAGCAGGCCATCTACAGCCCGGACGATGCCGGTCACTTTGGCCTGGCGTATCCCAGTTATACCCATTTCACTTCGCCAATCCGGCGCTACCCGGACCTGCTGACACATCGGGTCATCAAGGCCATCCTGGCCAAACGCGCCTATGTCCCTGAGACTGCGGGCGTGCCGTGGGTTGAGGGGGAGTCGCGCCAGCAACATGAACATGCCTTGTGGGAAAAGCTCGGAATTGTTCTGTCCGCCTATGAGCGACGTGCCGACGATGCGTCGCGCGATGTGGAAGCCTGGCTCAAATGCTGGTTCGTCCGAGAGCATGTGGGTGAGGTGTTCAGTGGCAAGGTCACAGGCGTCACGTCGTTTGGCCTGTTTGTCACGCTGGATACGCTTTATGTTGAAGGTCTGGTGCACGTGTCTGAACTGGGTACGGATTATTTCCAGTTCAATGAAAGCCTGAACGAACTGCGCGGTGAACGTACCGGCAAAAAATATCGGCTTACCGATAGTGTCCAGGTGCAGGTAACACGAGTGGATCTGGAAGCCCGTCGCATCGAATTTGCGTTGGTCAAGGGAATCACCTATGATTCGCTGCGCAAGGAAGCCATGCGCCAGGACGCGCCGCCACGCCAGCCGAAACGGGCGGCAAAGCCCAAACCGGCAGGCGTCAAAAGTCGTGGACAGCAGGCGCTTGAGCGTCGTGCCGCTGCCAAGAAAGCCGGTAAAAAGGCTGCCGCTCCGAAGGGCAAGAAAAGCTCACGCCGGCACTAGCCGGGCAGGGTAATGGTCCGATAGGCCGCAACCCTGGGGGATGCGCTATCGGACGGATAATCGTATTCAGTTCAGGAATTTATTATGTCTAGCCGTCAGATACTGGCCGGGTTTCATGCCGTGACCGCAAGAATGCGTCACGCCCCCGACTCCATCCGCGAAATCTATATTGAAGCGTCACGCAGCGACAAGCGCATGCAAAGCCTGGTTGATCAGGCAAAAAAAAATGAGATCAAAGTGGTCCCCGTTGCGCCCGAGCGTCTGGAGGGACTGGCCAAAGGCGTCCGGCATCAGGGCGTGATCGCTGTTGCCGATCCCAAGCTGCTTGCGGTCACGGTGGATGACGTGCTTGATGTCATTACCGAACCGCCCCATCTGCTGATTCTGGACGGGGTGACGGATCCGCACAATCTTGGTGCGTGCCTGCGTACGGCTGATGGGGCTGGCGTTCATGCTGTCATCGCTCCCAAAGATCGGGCCGTGGGCCTGAATGCGACGGTGCAGCGCGTGGCATGCGGTGCCGCTGATACGGTACCGTATATCATGGTTACCAATCTGGCCCGAACAATGCGTGCACTGAAAGAGCGTGATATCTGGCTTATCGGTACCGATGATCAGGCAGAGAGCGATATACACGCTGTCGACGCCCGTCAGGCAGTAGCCTGGGTGATGGGAGCGGAAGGCGAGGGGCTCAGAAGACTGACCCGGGAAACTTGCGATCAGCTCGTGCGGATTCCCATGCTGGGCGCAGTTGAAAGCCTGAACGTAAGTGTTGCAAGCGCAGTCTGCCTGTTTGAGACAGTACGCCAGCGGAAGTAATTCGATTATCAGAGACGTATCATGAAAGAAAAACAACTGACCACGACCATTTTGCACGCCGACAGGCGTCACAGCGTTGAGCATGGCGCCATTCACAAGCCGATTCATGTTTCAACCGAATATGCTTATGACGATGCGCGGGAACTCGCCGCTGTATTTCAGGGCAAGCCAGGCTATACCTATGCCCGCCAGGGAACGCCGACAACGGCCGCACTGGAAAACAAAATGACGCTGCTCGAGCAGGGTAAGGGTACGGTTACCTTTGCCACAGGGATGGCAGCCCTGAGTGCAATCTTTCTTACCCTGCTGCGCAAAGGTGATCACCTCATATCCAGCAGCTTTATCTTTGGCAACACCAATAGTCTGCTTGGAACGCTTGCTCAGTTTGGCGTGGATATCACATTTGTGGATCCTTCGGACGTGGAAGGCGTGCGGGCTGCCATTCGCCCGGAAACCCGCATGGTATTTGTCGAAACGATCGCCAATCCTGGCACTCAGATTGCCGACCTGGAAAATATTGGCCTGTTGTGCAGCGATCACAATCTGGTCTATGTGGTTGACAATACGCTGACATCGCCGTTTCTGCTCAAGGGCAAGGATGTACATGCATCGCTTGTCATGAACTCGCTTTCCAAATATATATGCGGCCACGGGAATGCGCTGGGTGGTTCCGTGACCAATACCGGCCTTTATGACTGGTCCGGATTTTCAAATATTTACGACGACTATAAAAAGGGCAGTCCTGACAGCTGGGGTCTGACGCAGATTAAAAAGAAAGGCCTGCGCGATATGGGGGGAACCTTGTCGGCAGACGCCGCAAGCAGGATTTCGGCAGGTGCTGAAACCCTGGCGCTGCGCATGACCCAGTCATGTTCGAACGCGCTTGCGCTGGCGACCTTTCTGCAATCGCATCCTGGCATTGCCAGCGTTCGTTACCCGGGCCTGGCAGATCATCCACAGCACGAACTGGCAACAACGCTGTTTAACGGCCGCTACGGTGCGCTGCTGGGTGTTGAATTGATCGATGGAATCGACTGTTTTGATTTTCTGAACTCGCTGGACGTTGTTATACTGGCAACGCACCTGGGTGATTCGCGAACGCTTTCTCTGCCAGTCGCGCATACCATTTATTATGAAATGGGTGCGCAGCGACGGGCAGAAATGGGTATCGGCGATAACCTGCTGCGGATCTCTGTCGGCATTGAGGACGAGCAGGACCTGCTTGATGATTTTGCGCAGGCTCTTGATCGTTGCATGAAGCGGTAGACAGGGAAATTCTGCTGTGTATCGTGTGTCCGGGGTGTATGAAAAAAAAGACAATATGGCAAATTTAATTGAATATTGTCAAAAACCTAATGAATATGCGGCTGTTGCTGGGTTTTTTTCTTGACAGGCATTGATTTAGAGGCGATTATATTCCGGATGAATTAACCATCATAATTTTCTAACTTGGGGTTGTCTGAATGAACAAAACAGAACTCGTTGAATACATTGCTACCAAAGCAGATATCTCTAAAGCTGCTGCCGGTCGCTCACTTGACGCCGTTATCGCTGCTGTTAAACAACAGCTGAAAAAAGGTGGTACTGTGACGCTGGTTGGTTTCGGTACTTTTGCCGTCTCTACTCGTGCGGCTCGTACTGGCCGTAACCCACGCACTGGCGAAGCCATCAAGATCAAAAAAGCCAAAGTGCCTAAGTTCCGTCCAGGTAAAGCACTGAAAGACGCAGTCAACTAAGTGCAGATAATCATCAGTCTGCGTTGCCCTGCGTAACAGGACTGATGCCATGCCGACAAAAAGCCGATCCCTTGCAAAAGAGGTCGGCTTTTTGTATGGGCGGTCGTATCAGATCCGCATCAGTGTCCGGCAGGTTTGGCATGCCCAACGGCGGCCGGGGACGGGATGCGGGCAACGGTAATCATTCATGGGGGCGCGATCACGATACGTAACAAAAAAAAGCAAATTCGGACAGAAAACACTTTTTCCATTGATGAAAACGCAATGATCTCGGCATGCTGCATGCCGGCGCAGGGCACTGTGCTCGTGCAGGGTTATACAGAAATTTAAACAATTGTTCGGGGGGAATGATAATGGCGGCAGGAAGCTTATTGATGTTGCTTGACGATATTGCAAGTGTACTTGATGATATCGCCCTGATGAGCAAGACCGCGATCAAGGGTTCTGCGGCGACGTTCGACGATGTTGCTGTGTTGGGAAAAACCGCCATGAAAAAAACTTCAGGTGTGCTCGGCGATGATCTGGCACTGAATGCACAGCAGGTTACCGGAGTAAAGGCGGAGCGGGAACTGCCGGTTGTCTGGGCGGTAGCCAAAGGGTCCCTGCTGAACAAGGTCATTCTTGTACCCGCAGCCCTGCTGATCAGTTATTTCATTCCCTGGTTGATTACTCCGTTGCTGATGCTTGGTGGGGCGTTTCTCTCGTTTGAGGGGGCCGAAAAAGTCATTCATACATTTTTTCACAAGAATACAGACACGCCCAAAAAGCAGGCGCTGATAAATGAGAAAACGAAAATCAGTGGGGCGGTAAGAACGGATTTTATTCTATCGGCGGAAATCATCGTGATCGCGCTTGGGGTGGTTTCAAATGAGCCCATAATGACCCAGGTGATTATTCTGTCTGTGATAGCCGTGCTGATCACCGCATTTGTCTATGGCCTGGTTGCTGGAATTGTCAAACTCGATGATCTGGGTCTGTATCTGTCGCAACGCGCCAGCAGTGTTACTCAATCCTTTGGACGGTGGATTCTGGTGTTGGCGCCCTGGTTGATGAAACTGCTGTCTATCGTTGGTACGATCGCCATGTTCCTGGTGGGAGGCAGCATCATTCTGCATGGCACTCCGGGCGCTGAGCAGATGTTTGAGTCAATACTGCCAGGTCGTGGGACTGGAATGATATCGTCCGTTCTGACGCTGCTCGCTCACTTTGTAACGGGATTGGTATTGGGCAGTGTGATTGTTGCAATCGTGTCTCTTTTCCACAAAAATGAACATGCAGCGTAAAAAATACTTGCCATCTATCTACGTTATCTCTATAATTCAATGCTTAGTTGATCGACGGGTGCTTAGCTCAGTTGGTAGAGCGGCGCCCTTACAAGGCGTAGGTCACAGGTTCGACCCCTGTAGCACCCACCAAGACCGAAGGTCAATTAACTACCTCAATCAAGGGTTTGCGAATTATACGCAAGCCCTTTTTTGTTGCCTGCCCGATTATGATGAAGAGCCACGAAGAGCTATCAATAATCCAGGATCGGCCAACGCCAATGCCATAAATAATGACCGCAGCGTTGCCGGTAATACTTGGGCACCTGTAAATGCACGATCAGATGCACGATCCCCAGCCGCTACGCCTTTCGGGTGTGCCCGAGCGTACGCCCGCAGTAGCCTTGATGCGTATCGGTGCATACCGGCAATACAAACGCGTGGCCGGGTACAATTAAGTTAACAAAGGGAGCTCAGACGCAGAGGGGCGCCATTCTTGCAAAACAGCGCGGTTTCGTGGTTGCGCAGTCTGACCGCACTATCGGTCAGACGACGTCAAACCAGCTCTTGAGCAACTGTACGGATTCCGCATCGCCACTTTGGGTATCAGGCCCCTGTATGTCCAGTACGGCATCCTGATCGACGGGGAAGGACTGGTTGGCGATCTCTTCGGCGCGAACCATGAATGCGTCGCGCGCGACGCCCGCATTGGCAACCGCGTCCAGAAAGGTATTGAGCGACTCGCGGCCGTGATCATTCAGTTTGTACATATGAACCATCCTTTGTTAGGGTTTGGGTGTTTGACAGACTCTTGGATTTAGTAGTCTATCATCGACCTGCGGTCAGGTTCCTGTCCAGCACGGTGATCAGCGACGTTGCTACATTTTCCAGATCGCGGGACAGGGTTGCTGTGTCCAGTTCAAAACTGCCCATCTTGCGGATATGCCGGCGCAGCCGTTGCAAAAATTCGATGTCAAAGATGTACGCGGCAGATTCCGGGCCGTAGGGAACAGCACAATCCTGGGGATTGACATAACAGTTTCCTGTTGCATCGATATGGGAAGCCTGGTTGCGGTCCACAATGATTTTGACGGGCTTGCCGACAGTTGTGGCCGTAGATGAAGATGTAGCGGAGGGGGCGGAAGTATTCATTAAACGCTCCTGTTTAGCTGGTTTGACCGGATGTCGGGGCAGCAAGTTGGACTAAATTCCCCCATGCGGGATTCGTATGACTTTAAGGTCTTAAAAAGTTTTCAAGATATCCAAAAGGACACCCTGCTAAGAAAACCCTTAATGAATTCCGCAATAGATTTATATTATTGCAGCGCAAGGTAGGCTGTCAACCCCATGGGAGCAACAGGGAAAAATAGCGATGTAGAAAATACGAGGATGATATTGGGTGAATGACAGGATAAGATAGAGTTCCGTGTTATTCGTATTTTCAGCACCCCCGTTTCATGAAATTCATTCATACCTCTGACTGGCATCTCGGCCGCTCTCTGTGCAACCATTCGCTGCTGGATGATCAGGCTCACGTGCTACGGCAAATCGCAGACTACGCACAACGTCATCGGGTCGATGCCCTGGTCATCGCCGGCGATATCTATGATCGTGCCGTGCCACCCGCCGCTGCGGTAACGCTGCTCAATGATTTTCTGAATCGCATGCACGATCTGCACATCCCCGTGGTCATTATTCCCGGCAATCATGACAGCGCCGACAGGCTGGGCTTTGCCGCCACGCATTTACATGCGTCCGGCGTGCACATCATTGCCGACTATGAACAGATGCTGCGCCCGGTGACCATCAGCACGCACACCGGTCCAGTGCATTTTTTTGGCATTCCCTTCTCCGATCCGGAGCCTGTACGTGTATATGCGCAGGAGCCCATTTCCAGTTATGAACAGGCTCACCGGTATCTGATACAGCGTATCCGTCAGGTGATGCCGGCCAGTGGTGCCCATGTGCTAATCGGTCATTGTTTTCTGGCCGGAAGCGAGGAAAGTGAATCTGAACGACCATTGGCCGTTGGTGGTTCAGATCAGGTCCCGGCGACACTCTTTGATGGGTTTTCCTATGTTGCCCTGGGGCATCTCCACGGCCCGCAGTCCTTTCGTGATGGGCGAATACGCTACTGTGGCTCGCCACTGAAATACAGCTTTTCCGAAGAGAAGCACAGCAAGGGTGTTTCGCTCGTAGACATTAATGCCGACGGGAAGGCTGCAATCACTGTGCTGCCGCTGGTTCCATTGCACGATGTGCGCAGCATTGAAGGCAAACTGGACGATTTGATTCTTGCGGCACAATTAGATCCCCATTGCGATGACTATTTGCTTGCACGACTGACCGATGATCATGCCATTCTGGATCCACTGGGCAAACTGCGTGCGGTCTATCCCAATCTGCTCCAAATGGAAAAGCCCCGCCTTTATCAGGATGACAATCAGCCCGTGTTGTCTGCAGTCCGGTTGCGTAAAGACGAGTATTCACTGTTCAGTGACTTTTTTGAGCAGGTCAGTGGGCAACCCATGACACAGGCACAGCAGGCGGCAGTACGCCAGGTTATCGATCATGTTTTGAAAAGTGAAGGGTAATCATGGTCCCTTTATATTTACATCTGCGAGCATTCGGTCCGTTCTCAGGCGAGCAGAAGCTCGACTTCACGCAACTCGGTCCGAACCCGCTGTTTCTTATCAACGGTCCAACAGGCGCCGGCAAAAGTACTTTGCTGGATGCGATCTGTTTTGCCCTTTATGGCGAGACCACCGGGGGCGAAAAAGAGCCCCGATCACTGCGTTCGGATCTGGCAGAACCGTCAGTCACAACGCGGGTGACTTTCGGTTTTCGCCTAGGTGAGAAGACCTATGAAATTCAGCGCCAGCCGGCACAGCGTGTGCCGAAATTGCGGGGCGAAGGATTCCGGGAAATCGGGACCGAGGGTGTTATGCTCGATCTTAGCGGAGCGACCCCCAAGGTGCTGGTGGCAAAAAAAGCAACAGAGATAAACGCCTGCGTGGAAAGTCTGACCCAATTGAAGGCGGAGCAGTTTCGCAAGGTCATGGTGCTGCCACAGGGCAAGTTTCGTGAGCTGTTGCTGGAAACGTCGTTAAAACGGGAAGCGTTATTTGCGCAATTGTTCCAGACGGATATTTTCGCTCAGATCGAACAGCAGTTGCAGGAGCGCGCCAAGGATATCCGCGGCCGCAGGGAAGCAAACGAGCTGCAGGTGGCAGGCTTGCTGGAGCAGGCAGAGATTAGCGATGAACAGCAGCTGCTTGCAAAACTTGAGGAACTTTCCCCTGCAGAAGAACAGGCCAGAAAAACGCGTGCCGAGAAGGTCACGTTACTTGCCCAGGCGCAGCGTAAAACCGACGAAGGACAACGGCTACGTGCCCAGTTTGCGCAACGGGACGAAATTGATACCCAGCTTGCTGCGCTGGAACGGCACGGTCAGGACATTCAGGCCAGGGAGGTCCGCTTGCGGCGTGCCCGGGCTGCTGCAGATTTGCACACTAGCTTCGACGTGGCTCAGCAGATCGCGCAGCGCCTGAGTCGCACCAGCTCGCACCTGGCAGACAGTAAACAGCAGCTGGAAGAAGCCAGCCAGCAACTGGTTCATGAGAAAGCCCGTCACGCGGGGCATGCGCAAGCCTATGAGCAGGTCAGTGATCTCAATATACGTCGCAGTCGGCTTCAGGATCTGGTGACAAAAGCACGGGAATGGCGTCAGCAGCAACAGCGATCCCTGACGCTGGCCGACGACCTCAAGCAGGCCAGAAAAATGCTTGAAGAACAGACGCTCGAGCAGGACGGCAGGCAGCAACGGGTGGCGGCAATGAAGCTCGAGCACAAGACGTTGCAGACAGTCGTGGCTACCGTTACAGATCTGCGGGTGGCGGTGGAACGAAACAATGTCCGATGGACAGAGTGGCAGGCTTGCGAGGCATTGGCCCGGCGGCTAGCCTCTATGCGTGATGCGCGCGATACAGCAAAGGCCGCCCATGGCCAATTGCTGGAGGCAGCCAAGTCGGAGCAAACCGATCTGGACCGACTCGAACTGAGGTGGCACCAGAACCAGGCAGCGATTTTGGCGACTCGGCTGCATGATGGTCAACCCTGTCCGGTTTGCGGCAGTGAGTCCCATCCATCGCCCGCAGCGGCCCAGGACCAGCTGGTAACCGATCTGATGCTTCGCGAGGCCCGCCTGCGTGTGCAGACTGCCGGACAGCGTGTCGCCGCGCAGGAGGCGCGGGTAGCGCAGCTTGCACGGGACTGCGCCGAGCAGCAGGGCGAACTGGAACAGCGCCGCCAGGCAATGGGTGATGATGCCCTGGTCGATGCAGCGCAACTGCGTACCCGCTTCGATAACGATGAGAGACGCCTGGCGGAAAGTTTGTCTGCAAAAGACCAGCTCGAGGCGGGCCTGCGCACGCTGGCCGCGCTGGAAGACGAAATCGTCTCCCAGGCACAGACGCTGCTTGCACTTGGCAATCGCGTGCAAAACCTGACTGTTGAACATAGCAATCAGCAAACCACATTGCGCATGCTGGAGCACGATTTGCCCGAACAGAGTCGCTCCGAAGCCCAGTTGCTAGCGCAAAGTGCCGAGCTGACCCGTCAGATTCAGTCGCTTACCGAAGCCTGGCAACGGTCGGAAGAAGCGGTCCGGAAACGTCAGGATGGTATCCTCAGGATCAACGCTACCATCGCTGCATTGCAGGAACAGCATGCACAGGACAGCAAATTGCATGCCGATGCCATACACACATATGAAGTGGCTCTGCAGGCGAGCGAGTTCACAGATACAGCCGACTGGCAGTCGGCAAGGCTGGAGCCGGCACAGTGTGATGCTATGCAGCGCGAGATTGAAGGCCATTACGAGCAACTGCATCAGATGAAAGGACGGCAGGCTCAATTGCACAACGCGCTGGCAGGTCTTGTCCCGCCGGATTTGGAGCAATTGCTGGACGCACAGCAATTGGCAGCAACGCTCGCGCAGGATGCAGAGCAGGCGTGGCAGCAGATTCGCGATCGTCTCTTGTCGTTGACGACATTGCAGCAGCGATTGTCCCGCATCCGGGACAGCAGTGCAGAGCTGGATAAAGAATATGCGGTATATGGCACGCTCAGTGACGTCGCCTCGGGTCGACAGGGAAGTAAGGTCAGCCTGCAGCGTTTTATTCTGAGTGTGTTGCTTGACGATGTGCTGATTGGCGCGTCGCAGCGGCTTCGCAAGATGAGTCGCGGCCGTTACGAACTGATTCGCCGAGAACAGGCGGGCCGTGGTGCCTCTGGCCTGGACCTGGACATTATGGATGAATACACCGGACAGCAGCGGGCCGTGGCCACGCTCTCTGGCGGCGAGTCGTTCATGGCCGCACTGGCGCTGGCTCTTGGTTTGTCGGATGTGGTGCAGGCCTATGCCGGGGGGATTCGACTTGAAACCCTGTTTATCGATGAAGGGTTTGGCAGCCTGGATGCCGAGTCTCTGGAATTGGCTATCAGAACACTCATTGATCTGCAGGCCGCAGGCCGAACCATTGGCATTATTTCTCACGTGAGCGAACTGAAAGAGCAGATGGCGCTGCGGGTGGATGTTATTCCCGGCCTAACGGGCAGCCAGCTTCGCGTGAACGGGCCGGGTGGCTTCTCTTTTTCAACAGGTTCAGACGCAGAGCGGGCAGTATGACTAACTATCGCTCCGGGTAATGACGGTATCTGCCACGGCAACCGGCAGTCCGGCGCTTTTGCTAATGTTTGCGCTTTCGCAAAGGCGGTGGTGCCAGGCTGAACTATTAGCTAAACTGCACAATACATACCGCAACGCAGTCAGGTTGCATTTATGTACGCAACACGGGAAGCAATTGATCACTTTCGCAGGTGCAGCAAAAATTGCAAGCTGGCGCGTGAAATTGAGTAGAATAATAATCTGGTCTTTTTTAAGTGTCTGAATTTTCAGTTTTTTGTCAGAAAACAGGATGCATCGGGCCGTTAATTTACTGGCAGGATCAATATGCGAATATTAGTAATTGAAGATGACAATATCCTGGGTTCCGCACTGCAGGAATTTCTGCGCGAGCAGGGATATGCGGTCGACTGGGTGTCTAATGGCAGTCAGGTATTTGGTGCAGTATCGGGGCAGGTGTATCAGTTGCTTATCCTGGATCTGAATCTGCCCGATATGAACGGTCTGGAAGTGCTCAAGCAATTGCGCACCCAGGGCCATCAGGAGCCGACCCTTATTCTGACTGCGCGCGATGACGTCGAGGATCGGGTTGCCGGGCTGGATGCTGGCGCGGATGACTATGTCACCAAACCCTTTGAGCTCTCAGAACTTGCTGCCAGGGTGCGCACGTTTGCGCGACGCCAGTCTGGACAAAGCAGCCCCGTTATCGAAGTGGGACCCCTGCAATTTGATACGGTAGGCCGCGAGGTTCGTGTCCACGGCGAGCGCCTGAATCTGTCTGTACGCGAATTGTCAGTGCTGGAAATGCTGATGGCGCGTCCGGGCCGTGTTGTGACCAAGCGCCAGATTGTTAATTCGCTGTCCGCGTGGGACGCCGATTTCAGCGAGAATGCAGTAGAAGTGTATGTCTACCGTTTGCGCAAGCGGCTCGAAGGTACCGGAACATCCATCCAGACTGTACGCGGCTTTGGCTATCTTCTTGAAATTGACAGTGCGACTGCCGGCACGGCCTGAGCATGCAATGATTCTGCGGATGCTATCGTCTAGAATGCCCTGCAGGACAGACTCTTTCCATATTTCATGACCAACTCCAAAAACGGCAGCGCCCGACGCAGTAGCTCTTTCATCCAGAAAGGCTCGCTGTTTCGCCATCTGATCATCCGCTTGATCCCGGCGCTTCTGGTTCTGATTATTCTCGATTTCAGTGCCACGCTGTTGATTATGCAAGATGCGCTCGATTGGGTGGTCAAGGATATTTTTATCGTCATTATTATCGGGCAGGTCCTGCTGATTGCGCTGTTTGCATGGCTAGTCTTTTATGGTGTTCGGTCAGGGCTGCGTTCGGTCAACCTACTGGCGCAGGAAATTGCCCAGCGTTCCGAAGAGGACCTGCAGCCGATCGAGCTGCACAACGTTCCTACCGAGTTGCTGCCGCTGCTTGATCGTCTGAACGATCTGCTGGGCAAGCTGGACGAATCATTAGTGGCGCAGCGGCGCTTTATCGGTCATGCCGCGCACCAGTTTCGGACACCCCTGGCCGGACTGAGACTTGAATCGGAGCTGATGCTTGCCCGAACCCTGCCCGATGACGTGCGGGAACGTGCAGAGCGCATCAAGACCATCAGTAACCGGCTCATTCATCTGGGTCAGCAACTGCTGGTGCTGGCCCGAGCTGACCCGGGTATTCGGCCTCAGGATGTTTTCACCCGAATCAATCTGTGCGAATGGGTGCAGAATGCCGGCCTGGAATGGGTGCCAAAAACACGACAGCACGGCATAGACCTCTATCTGGATGCCCCCGACACAGACGTATGGGTCGATGGAGACGCAGTGCTGCTGGAAGAGTTGCTGGGCAATCTGATTGATAATGCACTTAAGTACGCCAAGGGTGCAACCAGTATTTCGCTGACAGTCGGCTCCAACCCACCTTCGCTGACGGTACGCGATGATGGTTGCGGCATTGATCCTGAAGATGCCTCGCAGATCTTTGATGCCTTCTATCGATCTCCCACGGCGGGAGCAACCGGCACGGGGCTGGGGCTGACCATTGTCCGCGAAATTACCCGGGCCCATGGTGCCTGGTGGAGCTTGCTGAGCCGACCCCAGATTCAGGGCACCCAGATAACCGTGATTTTTCCCGGTCCACGCATTGGCACCCGACTGACCCGTTCAAAGTCTGAGAAATAAATGCAAGCCGAACCAAGGAAATCTCCCGGAGCAGCCGTGTTGCTTGGTGCGCTCGGTGTCGTATATGGAGATATTGGTACCAGCCCGCTTTACACTATTTCCGCGAGCTTGAACGGTATGAAAGCGGGAGCCGGGCAGGAGACTATCCTCGGAATCCTTTCCATCCTGTTCTGGCTGGTCATGATCGTGGTGTCGGTCAAATATGTGATCCTGGTGCTGCGGGCAGATAACAAGGGTGAAGGTGGCGTGCTTGCACTCATGGAGCTTGCCATTCGCAATATCCGTCCAAAGTACCGCCCATTCCTGCTGGTGCTGGGCATTTTTGGGGCATGTCTTTTCTACGGAGATAGCGTCATTACTCCAGCCATTTCCGTACTGTCGGCCCTTGAGGGCATCAGTGTGGTATCGGACCGGTTCGATCACTGGATCCTGCCGCTGTCTGTCATTATTATGATCGGGCTTTTTCTGATTCAGTCTCGGGGTACCGGCGTGGTGGGTCGCTTGTTTGGTCCCATCATGTTTGTCTGGTTTCTGTCGCTGGCACTAATGGGTATCTGGAATATTGTGAGCAATCCCGCGGTGCTGGAGGCCCTGGCGCCGGTGTACGCTCTCAGGTTCATCTGGCGTGATCCACTGCACAGTTTTTTACTATTTGGCTATGTGGTGCTGGCACTTACCGGCGCAGAGGCCCTGTATGCAGATATGGGTCATTTCGGGCGTCCCGCAATTAGCCGGGCATGGTTCTGGTTTGTGCTGCCCGCCTTGCTCCTGTGCTACTTCGGTCAGGGAGCAATGGTGATGCAAAACCCGGCTGCTGCCAGGAATCCATTTTTCATGTCAGTGCCGGTATGGGGTCAAGTGCCCATGGTTATTCTGGCCACCATGGCTACGATCATTGCTTCGCAAGCCGTGATATCCGGTGCGTTCTCTGTTACCCGTCAGGCGGTCCAGATCGGCCTGTGGCCGCGTATGGATATTTTGCATACTTCGAGTGAAGAAGAGGGGCAAATTTATTTACCCCGCGTGAATGGCCTGCTTTTTATCGCGGTGATTGTTCTGGTGCTGGCTTTTCAGAGCTCGGAAAAACTTGCACATGCCTATGGTTTTGCCGTGACGGGTACGATGCTGATCACGTCAATCCTGGCCTTCAGTGTTATGCCGAACATGTACCGCGGGATCCGGCGCAAAATCATCTATGCGCTGCTCTGCGTGTTCCTGCTGATTGACGTCCTGCTGTTTTCCGCTAATGCTGTCAAAATCGGGGAGGGCGGCTGGCTGCCACTCTTGATTGCGCTGGTCCTGTTTACATTTATGATGACATGGCGCAAGGGAAGGGAGCGGCTGGAAAGAATCGATCTTGATGACGCCCAGCAACTTGTACCTTTTGTGGATATGCTCCTTACCGACACGGTCTCGCGAGTTCCGGGAACTGCGGTGTTCATGCATTCGAATCCTCAGCGTGTCCCCTCGGCGCTATTGCATAACCTGAAGCACAACAAGGTGCTGCACGAACAACTGGTATTTCTGTCAGTGAAAAGTGCCGATGTGCCGTTTGTTGCAGCAAATGAGAGGTTTGTCATATCCGAGATAAATACCAACGCCTGGCAGGTAACGGCTACCTATGGGTTCAAGCAGGAGCCCAATGTGCCGGAAGTGCTGGAACAGGTTCAAATTGCATTTCCGCAGATAGAACTGTCACCCATGGTCGTATCGTACTTCATGTCGCGGCAAACTATCATGGTGTCCAATCGTGGGCCACTGATCAGGCGCTATCGCCGCAGACTGTTCGCTTTCATGTCTCGCAACGCTGCACGCAGTACTCGTTTCTATAAAATACCGCCTAATCGCGTGATTGAAATGGGCATTCAGGTCGAGCTGTAATTCAGCATGCGAGACGCTGTTTCGTGTCCCTTATGCCTTGGTGCCCGGCAAAGCAAAACCGCCGGCAAAGCCGGCGGTCTGGAGATGGTGCGCTAAGCAGGGCTTACTTGCGGCCCGCTGTTTTTTCTATGCGCATGCGCAGCGCGTTCAGCTTGATGAAGCCGCCCGCATCGGCCTGGTCGTAGGCACCACCGTCATCGTCAAACGTTGCGATATTTTTGTCGAAAAGCGTATCTTTCGAATCGCGCGCCACGGTGTAGACGTTGCCTTTATACAGTTTGAGGCGTACCCAGCCGTTGACAAATTCCTGGGAATGATCGATCAGCACTTGCAGTGCCTTTCGTTCAGGAGACCACCAGTAGCCGTTATACACCAGCGCAGCGTAGCGGGGCATCAGGTCATCCTTCAGATGGGCCACTTCACGGTCAAGCGTGATGGATTCAATGGCGCGATGCCCCCGTAGCATGATGGTGCCTCCGGGCGTTTCATAGCAACCGCGGGATTTCATGCCCACATAACGGTTTTCTACCAGGTCAAGGCGGCCGATTCCATGTTTGCCACCCAGTTCGTTCAGTTTAGTCAGCACCTGGGCCGGCGTGAGTTTCTCACCGTTGATGCCGACAATATCGCCGCGCTCATATTCCAGATCCACGTACTCGGGGCTGTCGGGAGCCTGTTCGGGCGAGACCGTCCAGCGCCACATGCTTTCTTCAGCTTCGGCTTTCGGATCCTCGAGATGGCGGCCTTCGAAGCTGATATGCAGCAGATTTGCGTCCATGGAGTACGGCGCGCCGCCATTCTTGTGCTTCATATCGATTTCGATGCCGGCTTTTTCAGCATAGGCCAGCAGCTTTTCACGGGACAGCAGATCCCATTCACGCCATGGTGCAATAACCTTGATGGCAGGATTCAGTGCGTAATAGCCCAATTCGAAACGGACCTGGTCGTTGCCTTTGCCGGTTGCCCCGTGTGAGACAGAGTCAGCGCCGACCTGGTTGGCGATCTCGATCTGGCGCTTGGCAATGAGCGGACGGGCAATCGATGTGCCCAGCAGATATTCGCCTTCGTAAACCGCATTGGCACGGAACATGGGGAAAACAAAATCCCGCACGAATTCTTCACGCAGGTCGTCAATGAAAATGTTCTCGGACTTGATGCCGAATTTTTCGGCCTTGCGTCGAGCCGGTTCCAGTTCTTCGCCCTGGCCGATATCGGCAGTAAACGTAATGACTTCACACTGATAGGTATCTTGCAGCCATTTCAGAATGACAGAGGTATCAAGGCCGCCGGAGTAGGCGAGAACAACTTTTTTGACTTCGCTCATTGGGAACTCGTAAATTTAGCAGGTTGTGAGAAATAACTCGGTTGGCTGGGCCGGCATGAAATGCCCTGTGAGCCGGTAAATCGTGTTACGGCATTGACGATGACTGGTGGCAGAAAAACCAGCGTCATGCATGCCGTGCACGATCATAGATATTGCATGGACGGTATTTTAACGCGTTTCAGGATCGCTGTTCGCCGGATGCTTCTGTGTCGGCCAATCGCCCGAGCAACAGGAACTCCATTAGCGCTTTCTGCGCGTGAAGGCGGTTCTCTGCCTCGTCCCATACGACGCTTTGCGGGCCGTCAATGACATCGCCTGTGACCTCTTCGCCCCTGTGAGCGGGAAGACAGTGCATGAACAATGCATCGGGCTGGGCGGTCTGCATGACGGTAGCGTTAACCTGCCAGTTCTTGAAGGCACGTTTGCGCTTTTCGTTCTCTTCTTCGTAGCCCATGCTGGTCCAGACATCGGTCGTTACCAGATCAGCGCCCCGGCACGCGGCTTGCGGATCGTCAAACTGCTCGAGTACTTCGCCGGCAACACCGGCGATTCGCTCATCCTCCAGGCGATAGCCTTTGGGCGCTGATACGTGCATTTTGAATCCCAGCAATTCCGCCGCCTGTATCCAGGTATACGCCATATTGTTGGCATCACCAATCCAGGCAACCGTTTTTCCTTGGATGGAGCCGCGGTGTTCCATATAGGTCAGGATATCCGCCAAAATCTGGCACGGATGGTATTCATTGGTCAGGCCGTTAATAACGGGAACGCGTGAATGGGCAGCAAAGCGTTCAATACGCGTTTGCTCGAACGTACGGATCATGACAATATCCACCATACGCGAGATGACGCGAGCGGTATCTTCAATGGGTTCGGAGCGGCCCAGTTGTGAGTCTGAAGTGGTCAGGTGAATCACCGATCCGCCCATCTGGTACATTCCGGCTTCAAACGATACCCGTGTGCGGGTACTGGCTTTCTCGAACACCATGGCAAGCGTGCGGTCATGCAGCGGCATATGCGGTTCGTATCGTTTGAATTTGCTTTTGATAACGAGCGCGCGATTGAGTACGTACAGAAGTTCGTCAGAAGTAAAATCTTTGATCTGAAGGAAATGCCGCATCGGGCCGGTCGATTGCAAAGTTGTCATGGCAGGATGGTTGGGTTGATAACGAAAACAGGAAAATACAAAAAATACGAGTCCCGGCGGCATTCGATAAGGGGCACGCCAGACACTTGTCTTGAAATGGATTTCGGGAGTACCGGAGCAGGGGAAATATATCTGTTGTTTCTTTCATATAACCCCATGAATCGCAGGTGACGCCAGACGCTATCATATACAATTCTGTCTTTAGTATATCTTTGTTCTCTGATGGTTTATACCGCAAGAGACTTTTTTTTGAAGATAATTGAAGTGCAACAGTTAATTATCCACGGGGTAACCGACGATGGCCAGAGATTTCGCCCAAGCGACTGGGCGGAAAGGCTTGCGGGTGTGATGTCGCAGTTCCGACCCGCGGGCCTGACAGGCCCGGCAAACCATCTAACGTATTCGCCCTACGTAGTGCCAAATGTCATAGACGGCGTCAAATGTATTATTGTGGATTTCCGTTTACGTGAACTCGAGCCGCTGGCATGGAAATTTGTCGCGGATTTTGCCAAAGACAATAATCTCAAGACGTCCGAGCGCACACTCTGATCCCTTCATCCCGCCTTCTGGCTTCTCGTATCCGAATTTCCTGATTTCGCATCATCATAACGACAGGCTTCCTGTAGCCGTGATTCTACAGACGAAGTCACAACACACGATCACATAGATACGCCCCCTGGTTGTTAACTGACGCCGCTTCATTTGCTGATTCAGCCCGTAGTCAAGATGACTCGTGCCGGCGGTCGCAACATTTCCCCCTCGCCAGATCTTCTAAGTCGTGCTGCTGCCAGCATCGGCCGAAAAAGGTTTTTTCGCATTGTTTCTTGATTGCATTGGATATTTGACGTTTGTCCGGGTTGCCGCGTAAGCGTTCCGGTCGCTTCTGGTCGCTTCACAGCGGCGTGAGTCTTTCGCTCGGGAGAGTTGGCGTCCCCTCGCGTTCTGGGCTGAGAGGATCTGAATAAGCCAGGAACAGCAGGAGAAGGAAGGGGGCGGATGGCCGCGGGGTGGTTAGCAAGAGAATGAGGGAACGCGATGGTGGAGTAGAAAGTGGCAGCAAACGACTAGTCACCGCCGTCGCTCATGGACACCGAGATATAAGCCGGGATAGGACGGAAATGGTTAAGGCTGGCGGAAGGCCCGCTTTAGGCTGAAGAAGCAGGAACGACAAAACACAAAGCGCGGCATTAAAGCCACGCTTTGTGATTACCATTGACACAAACCGAGATATTTGCCGATGTCAGTGCATACTGCGCGAAAAACGCAGTCGGCGACTAGCCGGCAGGGGACTGCCAGAGGCCGTAATCAGGCGCTGATTGCGCGGATAGCAGCAGACAGACGGCTTTTGTGACGAGCAGCTTTGTTTTTATGGATGATTTTCTTGTCGGCTACGCGATCGATAACACTGGTAGCTTTGGCAAACACTTCGTTCGCCTGAGCCTGATCACCGGCTTCAACAGCCTGGCGAACGCGCTTGATAGAGGTGCGCAGCAGTGAACGCAGGCTGGAGTTGTGTTTGTTACGAGCAACGGATTGACGTGCACGTTTGCGTGCTTGTGCAGTATTGGCCATGGTAGTTCTTTAATTAAGTTAATTCAGCAAAGTCTGGTAGTATAGCATATTTGCAATCTTATGCAATAAACCCGTGTAAAAACACTGGTTTACGCAGCGTATTCGGCTCTTATGTGCGCTTTGGGCAACAAAGCGGCGCCGGGCAATAGATGGCATCTGGGCGATTTGCCGACATGCTCGCTATTCCTAACGCCTGCGGGTAAAGTCGGAAGGGCGGAATCCCGCCAGAAACAATACCGAAAAGTACACCGCTGCGCAGGAGACCAGCAGCAGGATGAGCGTGAGCAGGCGGGAAAACGTAAAAGCCAGATGTGTAGGCAATGCGCCGGCCAGGTTGTCATTGATCCAGCTGTTTATTGTGCCCGGCGTGAGCGTGGTCCAGTCCATGTATTGTTGCAGGAACAGAATCCACAAGGCAAGCGCTATGACCGCAGGAGTAAGGCGCAGGAAAAACGTGAACCAGCCCGCTTGAGGCTGATAAATCTTCCTGCGGCGCAATCCCAGCAGCAGGCAGCCAGCGTTGACTGTCGCGCCCAGGCCAATAGAGAGCGCCAGACCTGCATGGTGGATAAACGGAACAAAAATCAGGTTCATGACCTGCGTGAAAATCAGAACGCCAATGGCAATTTTCACAGGAGTGCGAATGTCCTGTTTGGCATAAAATCCCGGAGCCAGAATCTTGACCGCAAGTATGCCGATCAGTCCGACCGCGTACGCCATGACAGATAACCGGGTTTGTTGCACATCCGAAGCGTCGAACGCGCCGTAATTGAATAGCGTTGCGACCAGTGCGTCCGAGGCCAGGGCAAGCCCAAGCGCGGCGGGCAGGCCCAGCAGAAGCACCAATCTTAGACCCCAATCCAGCAGATAGCTGTAGGCCTGCGTATCCTGTTTGCTGTGCGCTGCGGACAGGCTGGGCAGGAGCACGGTTCCCAGCGCGACACCAAGCAGGGCAGTGGGAAATTCCATCAGGCGATCTGCAAAAGACAGCCAGGTCACACTGCCGGCCGGTAACCAGGTGGCAATATTGGTATTGATCAGAATAGATATCTGGGCAACAGAGACACCCAGCGTGGCAGGCCCCATTTGGCGAATAACCCTGCGCACCACTGGATCAGACCACGCACTTTTCAGGTTGAATGACAGGCGAGGAACCAGACCCAGCTTTGCCAGGGCGAGCCACTGTACCAGCAGCTGTGCGACGCCGCCAAGCATGACCCCGACTGCGAGCGCATAGATGGGCGTGGCAAACATATCGGCCAGCAACACGCAGGCCGCGATCATCGAAAGATTCAGCAGAATGGGCGTGAATGCCGGAATCGCAAAGCGTCGCCAGGTATTGAGTACGGCAGAGGCAAAGGCGACCAGTGACATGCACAGGATATACGGGAACATGACCCGCGTCATCCATACCGCTGATTCGAAAGCCGAATCGGTGGAGCCATGCGACATGCCGGTAGCCATTGCAGTCACTACCCAGGGGGCGGCAATAATGCCGATTGCAGTGATCAGCATCAGGGCATACAGAAGCACGACGAAAACATGATCAAGCAGAATTTTGACTTTATCTTCTTCGTGGCGATTGCGTGCTTCACCCAGAATCGGCACAAACGCCTGAGAGAAGGCACCCTCGGCGAACAGGCGCCGCAACAGATTGGGGATTCGGAATGCGACCCAGAATGCGTCCGTCAGAGGGCTGGCGCCAAAAGTGCGCGCAACCAGAATATCGCGGGCCAAGCCCGATACGCGTGACAGCAGGGTAAGACCACTAATGGCGGCGGCAGACCGTAAAAGACTCATGGATTCGACAGAAAAAAACAAGGCACGTGAATATTACGCCTTCGGCGCACCTCACGTGCCTATGTTGCAACCGGCAGCCGAAATTATTTCGGTGCCAGACGAATGGCGCCATCAAGTCTGATGGTTTCGCCGTTGATCATTTCATTGGTCACAATGCTATGGACAAGTTTGGCGTAATCCTGCGGCGTTCCCAATCGTGAAGGGAAGGGGATATTCGCAGCCAGAGAATCCTGTACTTCCTGGGGCATGCCAAAAATCATGGGAGTGCCAAAAATGCCGGGCGCGATGGTATTGCAACGTATACCTGAGCGTGCCAGGTCTCGCGCAATGGGCAGTGTCATGCCTACCACGCCGCCCTTGGAGGCAGAATAGGCAGCCTGGCCAATCTGGCCTTCGTAGGCAGCCACTGAAGCCGTATTGATAATGACTCCGCGCTCTCCGGTAGCCTCCGGTTCGTTCTCGTTCATTGCCTGGGCGGCCAGACGCAGCATATTGAACGACCCGATCAGATTTACGCTGATAACTTTCTGGAACAGATCGAGGGGATGTGCACCGGTTTTTCCCACAGTGCGTGAAGCGGGCGCAATACCTGCGCAATTGACCAGGCCTGCCAGTTTTCCTGCATTGGTGGCGGCTTTGACAACAGCAATGGCGTCTTCTTCGCGGGTTACGTCGCAGTGAACATATTGCTGTTTCAGCTCTGTGGCGAGCTGATTGCCCGGCTCGTCCTGAACGTCGGCAATGATTACCTTTGCACCATTTTCAACCAGCATTTTTACCGTACCTGCGCCCAGACCGGAAGCGCCACCTGTAACGATAAAGACTTTATCCTTGATTTCCATTTGCTTTCCTTGCGAGGTTAGGACTGACTGAGCGCCTCTTCGATTCGGCGGGTGATCTCTTCAACCTGGCCGACACCTGAAATGTGTACGTATTTCGGGGCCTTAGGATCGTTCTGCGCGGCCCAGTCGGAGTAGTACTTGACCAGAGGACGTGTCTGATTTCGATAGACCTCAAGACGCTTCCTGACCGTTTCTTCCTGATCGTCGTCGCGCTGCACCAGGGCTTCGCCTGTCAGGTCGTCTTTACCCTCCACTTTGGGTGGATTGAAACGTAAATGGTAGGTACGTCCACTGGCAGGGTGAACCCGGCGGCCGCTCATGCGCTCGATGATGTCATCTTCGGGTACGTCAATCTCAATGACGTAGTCAAGACCAATGTCTGCATTTTTCAGGGCATCAGCCTGAGGAATGGTGCGAGGGAAACCATCGAACAGATAGCCCTTTTTACAGTCATCTTCGAGCAGACGATCCTTGACAAGCCGGATGATGATGTCGTCGGATACCAGTCCGCCATTGTCCATCACTTTTTTTGCTTCAAGGCCGACAGGGGTTTGGGCTTTGACTGCCGCACGCAACATATCGCCCGTGGAAATTTGCGGAATACCGTATTTCCGGGTGATAAATGTTGCCTGAGTGCCTTTGCCTGCGCCTGGTGGCCCTAACAAAATGAGACGCATGGATCCCTCCTGGATGTTGTTATTTGTTACTAACGGAATGCTATTTTATATGATGCATTGCAAAATTAAGGCGAGTCGCGAAAAAAATTGCGAACTCGTTCGAGATCTTCCTGGGTGTCCACGCCTGGCATGGGCGCGCTGGCCGTAACCACAACATGAATACGAAACCCGTGTTCCAGAGCGCGAAGCTGTTCGAGTGACTCGAAGGCTTCCAGCGGCCCCTGGGCAAGGGTCGGAAAAATTTTCAGGAACCCGCTACGATAAGCGTATAACCCAATATGATGCAATGCGGGAAAACCTGTAGGAAGGGCAATAGAGTCATCAGTCGAACCATTGGTGCCGCTACCGAAATGGTTGCGCGCCCAGGGAATTGGGGCGCGCGAGAAATATAGTGCGTACTGGTCGGCGGAACAGGCAACCTTGACGATGTTCGAATTAAAAAAATCCGCGGCATCGGTCAGCGGATAGGCGCAGGTTGAAATCGCTGCGGCGCTGTTGTTCAGCAGATCGCCGGCTGTCAGGTTGATAATGTCGGGTTCGATCATTGGTTCGTCACCCTGCACGTTGACGATAATCTGGTCGTCGGGCAGGGCGAGCTGGTTAACCACCTCGGCCAGTCTGTCGGTGCCGGACGGATGGTCTGCACGCGTGAGCAGCACCGTACAGCCATGATTCCCGGCCACTTCGGCAATATGGTGATCATCTGTCGCGATGATTACCTGGTCGGCCGCGGACCGCGCCGCCTGCCTGGCAGTGCGCACCACCATGGGCACGCCGTCAATATCTGCCAGCATTTTGCCCGGCAGTCGCGTGGAAGCGGCGCGTGCGGGCACGATAACGATAAAGCCCGTCATATCAGTGTGCGCTGTCTTTAGCAGAGGATGGGTCCGACGCGCCTTGCGGCTGATTCAGGGAGCGCGCTTCTTCTTTCAGCATGACGGGAATGCCGTTTCTGATTGGGTAGGCAAGCTTGTCGTACTGACAGATCAGTTCCTGCTGACTCTGATCGTGGCGCAGAGGGCTGTTGCACAGAGGGCAGACGAGGAGCTTGAGAAAATGTGAGTCCATAGTGAATGCGATAAAGTTCTGTCGAATGGATCAGTATACCGGTAAAGAATTGAGTTTTTGAGCGATCTCATCGAAAAAATCGCCATCGGAAAACCTGGGGGCTACCTCAACACTCCACAGGCGGCTGTCCTGCAGACCCCGGCACTTGGCGGCGTCTTTTGCTGTCATCAGAATCTGATCGGCGTCGATTGCGAGAAGTTCTTCGGCTGTGAAGGGGTGGTGATCTGCAAATGCAATTGTTCGCTGTACAGGCACACCAGCCTGCTCAAGCGTTCTGAAAAATCGGGGAGGGTGACCGATGCCCGCAATGGCGACAACAGATTGCTCCTGATGTTCGGACACCCATTGGGACGGACTGGCTGCCCGACCCGACTGCAGATGCACGATACGGGTCGGGTGTAACTGCATCACAATCTGGCGCACCGGGGTTCCCCCCGAATTTACGGGGGGCGAAGGTACATCGCCGCAGGCTGCTGCATCGCCGGCGGGGGCGTTGAGTACAAGATAATCTACCCTTTCCAGACGTGAGGCGGGTTCACGCAGCGGGCCGGCAGGAAGCAGACGGCCGTTGCCAATACCACGCGTATCCTGAACGGCGATTTCGATGTCGCGGCCCAGTGCCAGGTGTTGCAGGCCATCGTCGGCAATGATGACAGTCGTATCCGGATAGTGTTGAAGCAGGCAATGGGCGGCCAGGGTACGATTGGGGTGTACGGCAATGGGGGCGGACCGGGCAAGCATGGCCGGCTCATCGCCCAGCTCGGTGGCCGCGACGTCTGCGCCATATCCGTAGCGGGGCTGTGGCCCGATGTCAACACCATAGCCGCGGCTGATGATGCCCGGCTGCCAGCCACGTTCACGCAATGCGTCGATGAGGGACAGAACAAAAGGCGTTTTGCCCGTACCGCCAACGAAAATATTGCCAACCACAATCACGGGTACCGGCAATCGGTTCTGTTTTCTTAACCCATGGGAGTATAGCCAGGTTTTGGTTTCAACGGCCAGTCGCGTGATCCATGATAGGGGTAACAGCAGGTCGGAAAGCCGTCCACCGGTTTGCCATTGACTCAGCAGCGAATTGGTCAGGGTGGAATGTTTTTTCAATACCATGGCGGGCTTATGATGATACCTTAGCAATAGTGGCGAGCGCAGCGAACCAATTGAATCAGGTGGTCGGTGTGTAGCGGTTGAACCGGAAGAACGGTATGGACAGCATTATCGCATCAAACCGGGCGTGTTTAGCCGGCTCGGGGACGGACAGTACGATTCCATTGAATATATTGTGACCGGCTTAGTGTCAACACTTTCCACGTTATTTTGCTTTCTTTGCACGACCCGTCATGTATGCCTGGCGCAACGACGGCGTAATTAATGGGCGAGTGAGATGCACAAATCGTACCGGATATTTTTCCCAATAGGGGCAAATGTAACTACTCACATTTTCTGTGGATAATTCTGTTAATAAGATGCTGTAATGGCGTATCTGCACAAGCACAGGCTTTGTTTGCTTAATCATTGTGCAATTTATTTGAAATATTTTTATTTGTTTTAAATCAATAACATACAAGGTATTTGTGAGAATTCAAATCAGAAATACTTTGTAATAGGCCGAAAAAATACACAGGCCCTTGATTTTTGATTTTTGTGGACAGTTTGGAATTTGAAATTTGGAAAATCCAGAAATTAACCGCGCCTTGTCAAGCGAAAAAATGTTATCGGTCGCGCAACTGAATCGACGTGTCGGACGGTTGCTGGAAGAAGGTGTGCCTGCGTTATGGGTAACCGGAGAAGTTTCCAATTTTGTGAGGGCATCGTCGGGACATTGGTATTTCACCCTCAAAGATGAGCGCGCTTCCGTCCGCGCTGTCATGTTTCGCGGCAAGACAGCGCTACTCGATTTTGTGCCCGCGTCCGGGGAACGAATTGATGTGCGCGCCCGGGTAACCCTGTACGAGCCCCGTGGCGATTATCAGTTGCAGGTTGAATCCCTGCGTCGGGCGGGACAGGGAAATCTGTATGAACAGTTTCTTGCCATCCGTGCCCGCTTGCAGGATGAAGGGCTGCTCGATGCTTCAAGAAAAAAACCGCTGCCGTCCTTTGCGCGCCGGATAGGCGTTATTACGTCGCTGGGTGCAGCAGCGCTGCACGACGTACTGACGGCGCTGACCCGGCGGGCGCCTCATGTCGACATTGTCATTTATCCGACAGCCGTGCAGGGAAGGGAAGCGGCAAATGAAATCATGACCGCCCTGGCCCATGCCCAGATGCGGAACGAGGTGGACGTGCTGTTGCTGGTGCGCGGGGGAGGAAGCATGGAGGACCTCTGGAGTTTCAACGACGAATCCCTGGCGCGACTGATCGCGGCTAGTCGTGTCCCCATCATTTCGGGGGTCGGGCACGAGACCGACTTCACCATTGCCGATTTTGTAGCGGATCTGCGCGCGCCAACACCTACCGCAGCGGCAGAACTGGCGTGCCGGCCACGGCGTGATTGGCTCGGCGAAATTGCCGGGCTGACTGAGCGACTGACGCGGCACCAGCAACGCATGCTGGAAAATCTCAGCCTGCGGCTGGATCGTCTGTCAGGGCGGCTGGTGTCACCCGCACAAAAGATGCGCGCTGATCGTGTCCGTATGGTGCACGCCTTGCGTCAGCTCGATGGCAGCCAACGCGCTGCGCTCAGCCATAAGCGAAACAGGGTAGCCCTGCTGACTCAGGCACTGGAGCACGCGAGGCCCGATGTCACAAGGGCGCGAAACCAGGTGAACACGTTACTTGCCCGGCTGGATCGGGCCATGGACCGATACATGAGTCAGACGGTGCGGCGTTTCGAGCGCGCATATACACAATTTGAAACGATAAATCCGCGTGCTGTCCTGGGGCGCGGTTATGCCATCGTCTATGATGAAGCAGGACATGTGCAGCGTGATCCCGCTGCCATGCATGAAGGACAGGCTCTGACGCTGGAGCTCGAGAAAGGTACGCAGCAGGTCAGGGTCATTCCGAATCGCACCTAGAATTTAAGGTATCATCTGAAAACCTTTTTCACTTTGACAAGGAGATCTACATGGCACACAGCTTACCTCCACTTCCCTATGAAATGGATGCACTCGCACCTACTATTTCCAAAGAAACGCTTGAATATCATTATGGCAAACATCATAAAGCCTATGTTGACAAACTCAACGAACTGATTCCAGGCACAGAATTCGAAAACGCGACTCTGGAAGAGACAGTCAAGAAATCCGAAGGCGTCATGTTCAACCAGGCTGCACAGATCTGGAACCACACGTTCTACTGGAATAGCCTGACACCCGGTGGCAGCGAGCCATCCGGCGCCGTTCTTGAAGGTATCAACAAGAAATGGGGCAACGTCGATAAATTCAAGGAAGAGTTCAACAAATCTGCCGCCGGCAATTTTGGCTCAGGCTGGACCTGGCTGGTCAAAAAAACCGATGGTTCTCTGGATATCGTCAATACCAGCAATGCCAAAACACCACTGACAACAGATGACGTTCCGCTGCTTACCTGTGATGTCTGGGAGCATGCTTACTATATTGATTATCGTAATGCACGTCCCAAATATCTGGAATCATTCTGGAAGCTGGCCAATTGGGATTTTGCGAACAAAAACCTGGGTTGAGATCCACAGTAAAAGCCAGTGATGGCTTTTAAATGATAAAAAAATGCCGCTGGTGCAGTCTGACCGGCGGCATTTTTTGTGTCCTGATAAAGAAGACCTGGACAGGGTCCCTGAGTCAACCGGTGCGCAGGATCGAGGCACCTGCTCATCGCATGCACTGTTCAACAATGCTGACGATATTCGGCGAGGTTCCTTCGGCAACGCGCAGGACAACGCGTGAGCCCGAATTGCTATCTATGGTTCTCGGTCCGACACTGATTTTGGCCTGGGGCTCATCAGGGCCGGGAATCGCGCCGAAATAATGATCGGCATCTGACATTTTCAGATTTGCGGCAGGATAGGGCCCCTTCCACCCATTCAGGATGCATGCTGCGAGCATCTTGGGTTGCACGTCCGAGTTGCGTTCGATAACGGGTTTTTGATATTCGGGCAGGGTGATGCCGGCACATGCCGACAGTAAACCCAGGCTGCTTCCCAGCAGAATATACCAGATTGCTTTCATAAAAAACCTTTTTACTGTGATGATGCCGGTGTTTCGTCTCTTGCGGTCGGTAACGTGTCCGGCAGGACAGCTTCGATATTATCACCGACCCGCACGCCATGGTGACGAAACCAGTTCTGGTTCATTTCCAGCGCATACTTCGCATTGGATCCTGAGCAATGCGTTTCTTCACTCAGTGGCTGCATTTCATCCAGGGCGACAATCGCGCCCTGTGCGTCAATAAACGCAATGGACAGTGGAATGTGGGTGTTTTTCATCCAGAAGCAGCGGGGCTGGTCATCCGGAAAAACAAAAAGCATGCCATGATCTTCTGCAAGTGTTTTGCGATGCATCAGACCGGTGGCGCGCCGGGCGTCAGTATCTGCCACTTCGACAGAGACAATGTGATTATTGAGGCTAAGTGTTGAATGAGGGAGAGGGGAGGCGGAACCTGAAACGCGGGCAGCAGCGATCCGTTGGCCAATGAAAAGGCCTGCTAGAACGGTGCAGCCCGCGATCAGCGTTACCCGCAAGAACCTTGATGCGGACAGGGACATGGACTGAGTCTGTAAAAATACAGGCTATGCTGCCATAATATTGAGTGCCTGTTGACCTTTTGGACCCTGTGCAATCTCAAAAGTAACACGCTGACCTTCTTTCAGTGTTTTGAATCCATTCATCTGGATTGATGAAAAATGGGCGAAAAGGTCTTCTCCACCACCATCGGGGGTAATGAAACCAAACCCTTTGGCATCGTTAAACCATTTGACTGTCCCGGTCTGTTTGTTACCGCCTTCTTCCGGGACTGTTGTTTCCGTTGTTTCTGACATACTTACAGCCTCTGCTCAAGATATTACCAACCCATGGCAAATGAACGATGACCCGTTTATTGCCGAAAAGATACTGAAACAGCTTTGTAGATACTATTTTTCAGTATAAATAAATGATGCGGATTAAAATTAGGTGAGTCAATAGTGGAAATTACCGATAATTCTGGGGTTCATAAACAACAGCACTTGAAATATCGTATAAAGTATCAATATAAAGACTTTCTCAATCAGGTTCGGTATGGCTCAGCAGTCAGGCATTGTCACTGAAGCGCAAAAGGCGAAATTGGCGCCTCCTCCCATGTATCAGGTGCTGCTTCTCAACGATGATTACACGCCCATGGATTTCGTTGTTTCGGTTTTACAGAAGATTTTTTCAAAATCAGAGGAAGAAGCCACGGTGATCATGTTAAAAGTGCATCATGATGGTAAGGGCGTCTGTGGTGTCTACACCAAGGATATTGCCGCCACGAAAGTCGCAACCGTTGCGCAGTACGCGCGTTCACACCAGCATCCTTTGCAGTGCGTGATGGAACCCGTAGATTTGTAATGGTCCTGGCCGTGCCGGGGCAGATGTTTAGACGGAGGAAAAAGTGATTTCTCAAGAACTCGAAGTAACACTTCATATGGCATTTGTGGATGCGCGCTCCGCACGCCATGAATTTATTACCGTCGAACACCTGTTGCTGGTCCTGCTGGACAACGCGGCTGCCAGGGAAGTCTTGACGGCATGCGATGCCGATATCGAACAGTTGCGCAGTAAGCTGCGTGCCTTTATTGATGCCAACACGCCCATCGTGGGTGGCACAGAAGAGGTGGATACACAACCTACGCTGGGCTTCCAGCGCGTCATTCAGCGCGCCATCATGCACGTCTCGTCAAATGGTAATGCCAAGAGTCCGGCCACCGGGGCCAACGTGCTGGTCGCAATTTTTAGCGAAAAAGACTCTCATGCCGTGTTTTATCTGCAGGAGCAGAATATCACCCGTCTGGATGTGGTGAACTATATTTCTCACGGCATTACCAAATCAGCCGCGCCTGCGCCGGATGAAAGTTCAACGCCACCCGAGGCCCAGCCCGGTGAGCCCGAAGAAAACAAATCGCCGCTGGCACTGTACGCTTCGGACCTGAATTCGCTTGCCAAAGCCGGCAAAATCGATCCGCTGATTGGCCGTGATAGTGAAATTGAACGTGTCGTGCAGATTCTGTGCCGTCGCCGCAAGAACAATCCGTTACTGGTCGGTGAAGCGGGCGTGGGTAAAACTGCCATTGCCGAAGGCCTGGCGCTGCGTATCACGAGTGGCAATGTTCCCGAAATTCTGTCCAAGGCACGCGTGTATGCACTGGATATGGGCTCCTTGCTTGCCGGTACCAAGTACCGCGGCGACTTTGAACAGCGTCTGAAAGCGGTGCTCAAGCAACTTGCCAGCCAGCCAGACTCTGTTCTGTTCATCGATGAAATCCATACTCTTATTGGTGCCGGATCCGCGTCGGGGGGTACCATGGATGCTTCCAATCTGCTCAAGCCAGCCCTGTCTTCCGGGGCACTGCGCTGCATGGGGGCGACCACGTACAAGGAATACCGGGGTATTTTTGAGAAAGACCATGCGTTGTCCCGTCGCTTCCAGAAAATCGACGTCAGTGAGCCCACCGTCGAGCAGACAATTCTTATTCTGCGTGGCCTGAAATCGAAATTCGAAGAGCATCACCATGTGCGTTATTCGGCAGCAGCCATCACGGCAGCAGCAGAACTGTCTGCCAAGCATATCAATGATCGGCATCTGCCTGACAAGGCCATCGATGTGCTTGATGAAAGCGGGGCCGCTCAGCGACTGCTGCCCAAATCCCGGCAGAAAAAGGTTATTGGAAAAGCGGATATCGAAAACGTCGTCTCCAAGATGGCTCGCATTCCGCCGCAATCGGTCAGCACTGATGACCGCAACAAGCTGGCCACGCTGGATCGCGATCTGAAAACGGTGGTTTTCGGTCAGGATGAAGCCATCACTGCTCTGGCGTCAGCGATCAAAATGTCGCGTTCAGGCCTGGGTAAACCGGACAAACCTATCGGTTCCTTCCTGTTCTCAGGCCCAACCGGGGTAGGCAAGACCGAAGTGGCCAAGCAGCTTGCGTTTATCCTGGGCGTCGAACTCATTCGCTTTGATATGTCCGAGTACATGGAGCGACATGCTGTTTCGCGTCTTATCGGTGCACCGCCGGGATACGTGGGATTTGACCAGGGTGGTCTGCTGACAGAAGCGGTCAATAAACAGCCGCACAGTGTTCTGCTGCTGGATGAGATTGAAAAAGCCCATCCCGATATTTTCAATATCCTGTTGCAGGTCATGGATCATGGCGTGCTGACTGACAATAACGGACGTAAATCTGACTTTCGCAATGTCGTGATCATCATGACTACGAATGCGGGTGCTGAACTGCTGAACCGTCGTTCCATTGGCTTTGCAGACAGCCGGCAGAGCGGGGATGAAATGGCGGAAATCAGACGCATGTTCTCGCCTGAGTTCCGTAACCGTCTTGATGCGATCATCCCGTTTGCGTCGCTGTCGCAGGATATCATCATGCGCGTGGTCGACAAGTTCCTGATCGAGCTCGAGCACCAGTTGCAGGCCAAACGTGTTGAAGCCACGTTTACCGATGCACTGCGTCAGCATCTGGCCAAGAAGGGCTTTGACCCTGTCATGGGCGCACGACCCATGCAGCGGCTGATCCAGGACGTGATCCGCCGTGCGCTGGCAGACGAACTGCTCTTTGGCCGGCTGGCCAGCGGTGGCTCGGTCTATGTCGATATTGATGACAAGGACGAGGTCACACTCACATTCAACGATTCGGATCCCAGGGAAAAAAAGGACTCTGAGGAAGAAGCGCTGGTCTCCTGAGCATGACAGGCACGTACATCGCCTGCCACCATTGCGGGCAACTGCATGAGCGAAGCGCGCTGGCCTCTGGTCAGCGCGCTTCGTGCGTGCGCTGCGGCACCGTACTGTGGACACAGGGTGTGCTCAACAGCTCGGCGTGGCTGGCGATCGTGTTTACCTCGCTCATTGCCTTTATCATTGCCAATTGCATGCCGGTGGGAACAATTTCCGCTGTCGGACTCAAAAGCAGTTCTACCTTCTTGCAGGCCGTGGCTGCAACATGGCAGGCTGGATATCCCAGTGTGGCCATCATGTGTTTTGCCACCGGCTTCCTGATGCCCTTGCTGGATATCCTGATTCTCGTCTGGCTGCTTGCGTTCTCCCGAAAGGGTCGGCGCGCACCGGGTCTGAATTTACTTAGCCGCTGGCTGCATTATGTACGTCCCTGGGCGATGATTCCGGTATTCATGCTTGGGGCGCTTGTCGCGATCGTCAAGCTTGCCGACATGGCTTCGCTGACGCCTGGCGCCGGCCTGTGGGCGTATGCGGCCCTCACGTTTCTGCTGACCGGGCTGAGTAAACTGAATTCAGAAAGGGTGTGGTTCCTGGCAGAGCAGGACGGTGCCGTGCAGAATATCCCGGTTACCATTGATCAGGAACACGTTCCGCTGGACTGCGAAGTGTGCGGCCAGATTACCATGAGTACGACGCATGAGGGCGAATGCCAGCGCTGCTGTCATACGGTTCACTTCAGAAAGCCCGCTCACAAATCACGTACGCTGGCCATCCTGCTGGCCGCGGTCTTTCTGTATCTGCCTGCCAATCTGTATCCGGTGATGATCAATACCACTGTACTGGGTGGGACCTCATCGCACACGATCCTGGGAGGGATCCTGGAACTTTGGAATCTGGGTTCATGGGATCTGGCGCTAATTGTATTTATCGCCAGCTTTGTCGTTCCGCTTACAAAAATTGTTATTCTGGGCATTTTGATCGGTCGTTCGGCCAGGGGCAGGCGTGATACGATGATGCATTACACGCGTATGTACCAGACCGTGGAGTTGATCGGGCAGTGGTCAATGCTTGATGTCTTCGTGGTCATTCTGCTCACATCGCTCGTCAATTTTGGTCCGTTGATGTCTGTCCGACCCGATGTGGGTGCTGCCGCTTTTGGCATGGTCGTGGTCGTAACCATGTTTGCCACGATGAATTTCGATTTACGCAAGGGTTGGGACGAGGTCGATGACGATATTGAACTACCCGGTTATCAACCGGCAGCCACCGCTCCCACTTTTTCCTGATAAGCCGTATTCCAGAACAAAGAAAGCAACGGGTGACCGTTTATTCGATAGAATGCATAGTTTATTGATTCAGCAGTTGGCAGGAGTACCATATGTCTGAAAATGATCTGCCCCCGTCGGATCCCTCCCGGCAAACCCCGGCTGACGGTTCCGCTTCGGCTGACCGACAGACTCCCGGGCAAACCTCTGGTGGCCGTTCCGGGCAGCAGAGTCAGGGTTCGTCTGCAGAACAGCAACATCAGGCAAATCCCAAGGGTGATCCTCACAATGGCCCCAATCCGGTGATCGCCAAAGAACCGGTTATCACCCAGAAAAAAAATAAAAATATTTCCTGGATCTGGCTGGTACCGCTGCTCGCCGCCATTATCGGGCTGTCTCTGCTGGTGCGTGACTACATGCAGCAAGGGCCGGTTGCGACAGTCACATTCAAAACGGCCGAAGGCCTGGAAGTGGACAAAACGCAGGTACGGTACAAGGACGTGGTCGTGGGTGTCGTATCAGATATTAATCTGACCGATGATCATAACTCGGTCGAAGTCGAGGTATCGTTCAAAGAGGGCTCCGATTTTCTCATGCACGAGGGCGCCCGGTTCTGGGTGGTCAAACCGCGCCTGGGTGTCAGCGGCGTATCGGGCCTGGGTACGCTTGTGTCTGGCGCCTATATCGGCGTGGATATCGATGATGCTGCCCAGACTAAGGCAGCGTATCGCGATGATTTCGTCGGACTGGAAAAACCACCCGAACTTATCAGTGGCCGTCCGGGTAAACGTTTCACGATCAGGGCCCCCAGTCTGAATTCACTGGATCTGGGTTCTCCGGTCCTGTACCGGCGGCTCGAAGTGGGACAGGTGATTAATTACACGCTCAGCGACAACGGTAAGGGTGTCGATATCCAGATTTTCATCGATGCCCCTTATGACCGCTTCGTAACCAAAAACAGCCGGTTCTGGAACGCCAGTGGCGTCGATCTCTCCCTGAATGCAGGTGGGCTCAATCTGAAAACGCAATCGCTGGTTTCCGTGCTGGCCGGCGGGATTTCGTTTGGACAGCTGCCGGTAGAAGACGAGACGTCAGAGGAAGTGATGCCAGCGCCGGATGGGACACGATTCATATTGCATCCCAGCGAAGAAAAAGCGCTGGCCAAGCCCGATGGGCTGGCCTTTCCGATTCGCATGAAATTTGATAAATCTGTCCGGGGCCTGCAGACCGGCTCGGTAATCGACTTCAAAGGGATACTGCTTGGCGAAGTCAAGGATATCTCAATGGAATTTGATATCGCTAGCAAAAAGACTACCGTGATTGTTGATGGGGTCATTTATGAGAATCGCCTGGGCGGGGTAATACCGGAAAACCGGCGCTTTGATAAATCCGGTAAACAGATGCACGATCTGGCGCTCAAGGAATTTGTGAGCAGCGGTATTCAGGCCCAGTTGCGTTTTGCCAATATCTTTACGGGCCAGCTCTACGTTGCCCTGGATTACTTTCCGGAAATCACCAAAAACCCGCCTGTTCCCGATGTGAGCGTGCAACCGGTAGAAATCTCGACGGTGCCGGGAAGCTTCGATGAATTGCAGCAACAGCTCAATGTCATTGTCGAAAAACTGAAAAATCTGCCTATTGACTCCATTGGCCATTCGCTGGACGATGCGTTGAAGAGCATCTCCAGTCTGGCCAAGACCCTGGATTCCACCATGGTCCCCGCGCTGACTTCAACGGTGCAGAAGGCTGGCAAATCTCTGGACGGCGTGAATAAAACGATGGGCAGTGTACGCGGTGTCGTGAGTGAAGAAAGTCCGGTTATGCTGCAACTCAATAGCATGATCAAAGAGCTTTCACGTGCGGCCAAATCTGTTCGCAGTCTGGGCGATTACCTGCAGTCAGAGCCCAGTTCCCTGATCCGGGGCCGCTCGAAAGATAATATTCCATTCAAGGAAAGTAACTGATGAAGCGTTTGACTTTCGCTGCGGCAAGACCGCTGATACTGACTGTTCTGGCTGCCGTGCTGGCGGGATGTGCTTCTGCACCCACCCAGTACTACACGCTGGCAAACTCGGATAATGCAACTGTGCAGGGCAGTGCCGCGTTTGGCGTCAATGTCCACGATGTTACCGTGCCCGATGCCGTCGACAAGGCGCAATTGATGATTCGTCAGGCGTCCGATTCATCTGCAGTGCTACCCCTCAACGGTTCCCGCTGGGCCGGTTCGCTGCAGGATGAAATCCAGAAGACGCTCTCGGCGAATCTGGTAAGCCGTCTGGGCGCAATCAATGTCCAGGGGATGACGGGTAACGACCAGAAACTCCCTGTATGGCTGGTGCAGGCAACGTTTCACCGCTTTGATATGATTCTGAACAAAGCGGCGGTAGTTGATGCAACCTGGCGAATTCAGCCTGTGCGTGTGCAATCCCGGGCAGCCAGTGTATGTCAGACGCGGATCCAGGTTCCGGCTGGCAACGGCGTCGACGCACTGGTCAAAAGCCAGTCCCAGGCGATTGCCTTGCTTTCGGACGTGATTGCTGGCGCAATTGACCATCGTACCCAGGTTCGTGCAGCCGAAGGTGCCCAGGTGCAGTCGCTGGGTTGTCATTCAGGTTAGAATTCGCCATTGCGAACGTGCACCCGGGCGGTATCCGTCGCCCGTGTGATGCATCTTGATGGCCTACCGGCCGTATTGTGTCCCTTGTACATCCAAAGGTCTATTCATGAAATCTATCCATTCCATCCTTGTTGGCGTTCTCGCCGCTACACTGGCACCGCTGGCGTTTGCCGACGTGACTGTCGGTATCAATCTTTCAAGCACAGGCCCTGCTGCCGCAATCGGGATACAGTCGCGCAATGCCATTGACCTGTGGCCGCGTACCCTGGGTGGCGAGCCCGCCAAATACATCATTCTTGATGACGGCACCGACGTCAGCAAATCGGTTCGTAATGCGCGCAAGCTGACATCTGAAGATAAAATCGATATTCTTGTCGGTCCGAATACCACTGCTGCAGCACTGGCCATTCTGGATGTGCTCAAAGAGACCAGGACACCAATGATCGCGCTGGCTGCCTCGGCTGCCATTGTCACGCCACCGGATGATCCGGGCCGCCACTGGGCCTTTAAAATGCCACAGAACGATAGTCTGATGGCCGAAGTGCTGGTTGAAGACATGGTCAAGAAGGGTGTCAAGAAAATCGCCTTTATCGGCTATGCCGATTCCTACGGTGAAAACTGGTGGAAAGAGTTTTCTGCCCTGGCCGAAGGCAAGGTTGATGTGGTCGCCCGGGAATCCTATCAGCGCACCGATCCCTCCGTTACCGGTCAGGTGCTCAAACTCATGGCTGCGAAGCCCGATGCAATCCTGATTGCCGGTGCCGGTACACCTGCCGTACTGCCCCAAAAAACGCTCAAGCAACGGGGTTACACAGGTCCGATCTATCAGACCCACGGAATTGGCACCCTGGAATTTCTGCAGGTGGGAGGCAAGGATGTTGAAGGAACATTATTCCCGACAGGGCCTGGTGTGGTCGCCAAAGGCCTGCCGGAGTCCAGTCCGGTCAAGCAGGTGGCCAGCGATTTTACAGAAAAATATGAAGCTAAATATGGTGCCGATTCGGCTACGCAGTTCGCCGGCGACGCCTGGGGCGCCTATATGGTGATGGATAATGCCGTGAAGCAGGCCTTACAGAAAAATGTCAAACCCGGTACACCCGAATTTCGCAGTGCCTTGCGTGATGCGATTGAATCGACCAAAGATTTAATCGTGCCTAATGGGGTGCTGAATATTTCGCCGAAGGATCATCAGGGGTTTGATGCGCGTGCCCGCGTCATGGGCAAGATTGAAGACGGCCGCTTCCAGTATGCGGGTGAAAACTAAGCAGCAATACGCCGCAGATAGCATTCGGGGGTTCATGATTATTCATGACCCCCGTTTTTATTTTGGACTAATATCCGGTCCATCCACAACATGCAAGCTGCGATAGGAGACCGGCAACCCTCAGCCCTGCACCGGGATTCGGTGCAGGGGTAAAGATTTTCTGGCTCCGTGCAATGCAAACAGCTGGGTTACTGCGCTGTTGCTCCGGAAATTTTCACGACTTCCCGGTACTTTTCCATTTCCGTTTTGACTTTTTCGGCGAATGCCTCAGAGGATGACGGTTTGGTATCCGAACCCATAGTCAGCAACTGTTTCTTGACTGCTTCGTCTTCCATGGCTTTGGCGAACGCATCGTGCAGTGTTTGGACGACGTCATCCGGGGTGCCGCCCGTGGCAAAAATGCCGAACCAGGTGCTGATATCGAAATCCTTGATTCCGGCCGATTCCATGGTTGGTACGTCCTTCATAATGTCCGATTTTTCTTTCGTCGTCAAAGCCAGTGCCCGGACTTTCCCATCGTTCACCATTGGCAGAGCAGAAGCCAGG
The DNA here is from genome assembly GCA_023389155.1 of Pseudomonadota bacterium. Lineage (GTDB taxonomy): Bacteria > Pseudomonadota > Gammaproteobacteria > Burkholderiales > Burkholderiaceae_B > Advenella. The sequence continues at coordinate 219,903 of JAEWEV010000025.1, read as the reverse complement.
TTGTCGAACATGAACTGGGTCTGATCGGACAGCAGTGACAGTTTTGCAGGGCTGGCTCCCTGATAGGGAACATGCACGGCGTCGATGTCGGTGCGCTGCTTGAGCAGTTCACCGGCCAGATGACCGGCACTGCCGTTTCCACCCGATGCATAATTGAGTTTGCCGGAATTCTGCTTTGCATATTCGATCAGCGAAGCGACGTCCTTAATATTGTTTTTGTCAGAGAATGTCGTACTCACAACCAGTACATTAGGAATCTCTGAAACCAGCAATATCGGTGCAAAATCCTTGATGGGGTCATAGTTCAGATTTTTGTATAGCCAGGGATTAATCGCATGCGTGGCCACCGCGCCCATGACGATGGTGTAACCATCAGGCTTTGCGCGCGCTACCATCCCGGCGCCGATATTGCCGCCAGCACCAGGTTTGTTCTCCACAATAATGGTCTGCTTCAGCGTTTTGCCGGCGTGTTCCGCCAGCAGGCGGGCCACGCCATCCAGCGGACCTCCGGGAGAGTAGGGCACGATAAAGGTAATTGGCTTGGCCGGATAGGCTTTCTCCTGAGCCAGTATCGGTTGCATAACAGTCATGCCGAGCAGGCCGACCAATGCGCTTTTCAACAGCGTTCGTTTTGTGTGATTCATTTTTTTTCCTGAAAGATAGGGAATGCCAACGTAGGAGCCCAAATTGCCCCTGCCAGGCTATCGACCGCAGACGGCCTCCTTCTGCTATGTGACGCGACGTCTCTCGATCGTTACTGCTTACGGATTGCCAATGTTTCAATGGCTTCCGGTACTGCCAAAACCGCCTGTACCCCGTTGACTCTGCACGAAGTCGTCAACCACATTGAACTCGACCTGCATGACGGGGACGACGACCAGTTGCGCAATGCGCTCCATGGGTTTCAAAACAAAGGGTTCCTGGCTGCGGTTCCAGACAGATACCATCAGGGGACCCTGATAGTCGGCATCAATCAGTCCAACCAGATTACCCAACACAATGCCATTTTTGTGCCCAAGTCCCGAACGGGGCAGAATCATGGCCGCATAGCGAGGATCCTGCAGGTAAATGGAAATTCCTGTTGGTACCAGCACTGACGCGCCTGGCGCCAGTGTTTGCTCCGTATCCAGGCAGGCGCGCAGATCCAGGCCTGCTGAACCTGCTGTGGCATAAACAGGCAGTTGATCGCGCATGCGTTCGTCCAGAATTTTGACATCAAGTTTCATGTTTGTTTCGTGATTTTGCTTTGGGTTGGAAATCGTTTGGCGGCATTGCGAATGCGCCTGAAGATGATGAAGAGGATCACCAGAATGAAAATAAGGGGGCCGCGGATGCTGTCTGTGTGCAGACCGTTACCGCCGGGGCCGAAGGCATCGGACAGAATGAAGACGACAAGAGCAATCAGACCAAGCACTAATGCCAAGGGGAATGACCTTTTTTCTGTCTTCGCTGCTGCGACAGGGCGGGTTTCAAATCCTGTATGCTGCGCCCCACTGGGCGGTACAGGAAAGCCCATATCCGCAGACTGGCTGCCGCCAGTTTGAGACTTGCGGGCCGCAGTCGATCCCGACGCCGATCCGTATTGCGTGCCACTGCCTGTACTGTCTGTACTGGCTTTACTGCCACGCAAAATGTCGCTGGTCAGTTGCGATGGAAAACCGGAGGTAAAATCCGGATTGACCGCCTGTTCTTTCATATCAAAGTGGCGGCTCAGTTCCTCTACGTAATTGGCGAAGTCGCCATTTCTGGGTTCCCGATAGTCCATGTTCATGGTTGAGCTCCGTTTGGGGTCGCTACATCGATAGTTGTGCCTGTTGGTATTGCGCGTATCAGCATTATTTCGGTGTTCGGCGTGCAGATCGTCGACGTCTTGCGAGAAGCACGATAGCCACAATCAGCACGAGTATAACAATGACGGCAAGGGTGCCGGCCGAACCCAGTGCATCGGATCCTTTGGCACCAAGGTATCCCGGCATTAACAGCCAGGGAAACCAGATCGCGCCCGAAAGGACGTTGGCAATCTGAAATCGTCCTTGCGGCATCTTCATTATGCCAGCCATGGCGGGGATAAGCGAGCGCAAAGCTCCCATAAACCTGCCCGCAAAGACGGCAAGAAAGTCGTATCGGTAGAATAGCAGCCGGGTACGGGCCACAGAGCGTCGATATTTCTTCAGGAAGTGGCTCCTGAGCAGCGCCGGACCGTAAGCATGACCAATCCAGTAAGAAACGGTATCACCCAGAATGGCGCCGCCTATACCCCATATGCAGATATTGGTAAATTCCAGGGTACCGTTGGCGATCAAAACGCCGGTCAGGGGCAGGATGACGGTCGCAGGAATAAACAACCCTACGATCAGCAAAGACTCACCAAAAGATATCAGACCGATAATCGGGCCCGCCCATTCGTGATGCTGCGAAATAAATGCGAGAATCTGATCGATTATGGATTGCATCAGCAGTAAACGGTAGACGGCGTGGACGGGTGATCAGACACCTTTGCCGGACACCTCCGGACGCTCGACGCGATTGGAAATCTCTGCAATCAGGCGCCGGGCTGCATCCAGCTTATTCTGAACGGGCAGGGGATGGTGCCCGTGATCATCGAAAAGCACCATGCGTGATTGATCGGACTCCATGGTCTCCTGGGCCAGGTTGCCAACCAGCAGCGGGATTTTCTTGCGCTTGCGCTTGGCTTCGGCGTACTCGTGCAAGTTCTCCGTTTCGGCGGCGAAGCCAACGCACCATGGGCCGGCTGGCAGTGCAGCGACTTCGGCCAAAATATCCGGGTTTTCTGAAAGCGCCAGGTCCAGCCCGTTCTGAGGGCCTGTTTTCTTGACCTTCTGGGTCTGCGCGTTGCTCACATGCCAGTCGGCGACGGCGGCCACTGAAATGAAAATATCCTGATCCACTGCCAGCTGCATTACGTGGGCGTGCATTTGTCTGGCCGTCCTGACATCAATGCGCTGTACGCCGTAGGGTGTCTCCAGCGCCGTCGGGCCGGAAACCAGCGTGACGTCTGCGCCGGCCTCCCAGGCAGCGCGAGCGATGGCGTAACCCATTTTTCCGGATGAGCGATTGCTGATATACCGGACAGGGTCGATATCTTCCTGCGTGGGGCCAGCCGTGATCATTACCTTCCTGCCGGCCAGTGATTTGGGCTGGAAAAAGGCATGTGCTTCATGAATAATTTGCGCGGGTTCCAGCATGCGGCCATCGCCGACCTCTCCGCAAGCCTGGGAGCCACTGGCGGGACCCCAAAGCCTGACACCGTCATCGCGCAGCTGGGCGGCATTGCGTTGAGTGGCGGGGTGGCCCCACATTTCACGATTCATCGCAGGGACGATAACCAGCGGGCACAGACCACGTGCCAGGCAGAGTGTTGACAGCAAATCGTCTGCCAGGCCATGGGTCAGTTTGGCCATGAAGTCGGCGCTGGCAGGGGCCACCAGAATCAGGTCTGCCTGCCTGCTCAGATTGATGTGTGACATGCTGTTTTCCATGCGATCATCCAGCGTCTCGGTATATACCGGGTTGCCGGAAAGTGCCTGGAACGTGGTGGGAGTGACAAACTGGGTTGCAGCGTGTGTCATGGCCACCGTGACGCTGGCACCACAATCCTGCAAACGACGGACCAGTTCAGCCGTTTTGTAGCAGGCGATGCCCCCCGTAAGGCCGACCAGAATGCGTTTGCCAGATAGCGGACTCATGTCTATTGCTCCGTTTTCCTGTTGCGCAGGTAGCGCAGCAGCTCATCAAGTACCAGCAGAATGGCACCAATGGTAATGAACGTATCTGCCAGATTGAACGCCGGAAAATAGGCATCGTTCCAGTAGAACAGCAGAAAATCGATGACGTGGCCATATAGTGTCCGGTCTATGACGTTGCCCACGGCTCCGGCCAGAATCAGTGACAGCGCCAGGCAGAACATGGGCTGTTCACGGTGTTTGCGCAGCAGATAAAGAATGAAAAGTGACGCGGCGATACCCAGCAGCAGGAAAAACCAGCGCTGCCAGCCGGTACCGTCTGCCAGCATGCTGAAGGCCGCCCCCTGATTGTAAATCAGAATGAAATCGAAGACCGGCAGCACGTTCACGCGCTGCAGATACTCGAAATTCTGCTCGAAATATTGCTTGCTGATCTGGTCTGCTGCGATCAGTACCAGAGCGAGCGCAATCCACAAGACATAGGGCACGATGCGCGTTGGCGCCAGTGCCTTTTTATGCATGGTGTCGATCCTCGCCGCCATGGTGCAGATTATCGTCACAGCGTGAGCAGATGTCCGGGTGTCCTTCTATCGTGCCCACTTCTTCGCGATAGTGCCAGCAACGCTCACACTTGCGATATTCGGAGGGCGTGATCGTGAAAGTGACGCCTTCTCCCGGCGTGCCCGCATGCGCCGTGGCGCGCGACACGATGAAGACAAAACGCAGATCATCGTTCAGGCTTTGCAGATATTCCAGATCCAGTCCGTCGGCAAAGATATCTACCTCTGCCTGTAGGGAAGAACCAATGCCGCCCGCACTGCGGACATCTTCAAGCTGTTTGTTCAGCTCGGCACGGATCTCCAGGATACGCTGCCATTTTCTGCTCAGGGCAGCGTGGTCGGCCACTTCGGGGATCGAATGGAAGCACTCCGTAAAGATCGTTACCGTTTTGGCGCTATCGGTATTTTTCAGCGTGGATTTCTGCAATTCCTGCCAGGCTTCTTCGGCAGTGAAGGACAGGACTGGCGCAAGCAGCTTGACCAGGCTCAGTGTAATGTGAAGCAGGGCGGTTTGCGCGGAACGTCGGGCCAGACTGTCGCGACTGGTTACGTACAGTCGGTCCTTGAGCGTGTCCAGATAGAACGATCCCAGATCTTCTGAACAGAAGATCTGCAGCCGCGCCATGGCAGGATGGAAATTGAATTCGTCATAATTGGCCATGACTTCGTTCTGCATATCCTGGGTCAGTGCCAGTGCATACTGGTCCACTTCGAACAGTTGTCCCGTCTCGACCATATCGGTCGCGGCATCGAAATCATTCAGGTTGCCCAGCAGGAAGCACAGGGTATTACGAATGCGGCGATAGCCTTCCACAACACGCTTCAGAATCTGGTCCGAAATGGATAATTCACCGGAATAGTCAGTAGAGGCAGTCCACAGGCGGATAATCTCGGCGCCCAGAGAGTCGGAGACCTTTTGCGGCGCGATGACATTACCCAGAGATTTGCTCATCTTGCGTCCCTGACCATCGACAACAAAGCCATGGGTCAGCAGATTCCGATAGGGAGGCTCGCCAAACAGCATGGAAGAGGTCAACAGGGACGAATGGAACCAGCCACGATGCTGATCCGATCCTTCCAGATACAGATCGGCCGGCCAGCGCAGGGTGGTTGAATGCGAGCCGACAGTCGCGTTGTCTTTGCCACCAAGTACAGTGAAGTGCGTTGTGCCGGAGTCGAACCAGACATCCAGTGTGTCGCGGTTCTTTTCATAGTGCACGGCGTCTTCACCCAGCATTTCGGCCGGATCAAGCGCCTGCCATGCCTCGATACCCTGTTTTTCCACTCGCAGGGCGATCTGTTCAAGCAGTTCGACGGTGCGCGGGTGCAATTGTCCGGTTTCTTTGTGAACGAAAAAGGCCATGGGAACCCCCCACTGCCGCTGGCGTGAAAGGGTCCAGTCGGGGCGATTGGCAATCATGGCATGGAGGCGGGCGCGCCCCCAGGCGGGATAGAAACCAGTGGCGTCAATGCCGGCCAGGGCTTTCTCCCGCAAGGTGCCGGTATGGTCATGCGGTTCGCGATCCATGCCCGCGAACCACTGGCTGGTGGCGCGATAGATGATGGGCGTTTTATGCCGCCAGCAGTGCATATAACTGTGCTTGTGTGATTCCACATGCAGCAGCGTGCCTGCATTCTGCATGGCCTTGACGATCTCGGGGTTGGCTTCCCATATGGTCTTTCCGCCAAAGAGTGGCAGGGACGATACGTATTTGCCATCTCCCATGACCGGACTGATGATTTCGTCATCCTGCATGCCGTTGGCCTTGCAGGACTGAAAGTCTTCTACACCATAGGCTGGGGCCGAGTGCACAATCCCCGTTCCGGTATCCACTGTGACATAGTCACCCAGATACACGGGAGACAGGCGATCATAGCCAGTATCCGCCGTTGCAAGCGGGTGGCGAAACGCAATATGATCCAGCGCCTGGCCAGCACACTCGGCAATGATTTCCCCGTTCAGGTTCCAGTGTTCGAGGCAGGCCGCTACGCGGTCTTTTGCCAGCAACAGTAGCGGGCCGGTGGGCAGCGGCGCTTCCAGACGGACCAATGCATAGACCACCTCGGGGTGAACATTGAGCGCCTGATTGGAAGGGATGGTCCAGGGGGTGGTGGTCCAGATGACCACAGCGCCGTCCTGCACGTTGTCCTGGCCAAATGCGGCAGCCAGTTTGTCTTTCTCTGCAAAAGGAAAGGCAACGTCGATTGCGGGATCCTGGCGATCCGCGTACTCGACTTCGGCTTCGGCCAGCGCAGAGCCACAATCAAAACACCAGTTCACCGGTTTCAGGCCACGGAATACGTAGCCTTTTTCCATGATACGGGCAAGGGCACGCAGTTCATTGGCCTCGTTGCCGTAATTCATGGTCAGATACGGATTCTCCCAATCGCCCAGCACACCCAGGCGTTTGAAATCGGCACGCTGGCGGTCAATTTGTTCCAGAGCATAGGCGCGAGCCTTTGCCTGGACCTCGGCAACCGGCAGGTTTTTGCCGTATTTTTTTTCGATCTGGATCTCAATGGGCATGCCGTGGCAGTCCCAGCCGGGCACGTAAGGCGCATCAAAGCCCGCCATGGTACGGCTTTTAAGAATAATGTCCTTGAGCACCTTGTTAACGGCATGGCCGATATGAATATCGCCATTCGCGTACGGAGGGCCATCATGCAGAATATAGGTGGGTCGACCTGCAGAGGCTTGACGGACGGCCTGATAGACTTTCTTTTCCTCCCACTCTTGAACCCAGCTAGGCTCGCGCTTGGGAAGGTTTCCCCGCATGGGGAAGGGGGTTTCAGGCAAATTCAGGGTGTTCTTATAATCCATGGACAGCAAAGTAGTTGCGAGCAACGTCCGCATCTTGGCGGATGGCGTCAGTCAGAGTTTGTAAATCGGGGAATTTTTCTTCGTCCCGCACGGCGTGCAAAAAGCTTATTGTAATAAGTTTACCGTATGCGGCTATGTTTTTATCGAGAATATGGACTTCAAGCAGGACTTGTCCATCCTCCTCTACCGTGGGTCGTACCCCAAGGCTGGCAATTGCCGGAAGCGGCCCCATTTCCAGGCCGTGAACAGTCACGACATAAATGCCTGAGCGCAAGGCACAGCGTGGCATGACAGGAATATTCAATGTCGGAAAGCCGATAGCGCGGCCAAGTTTTCGGCCGTGTATGACATGACCGCTGATTTCATAGGGGCGACCAAGGAATTGCCTGGCCCGTTCCATATCGGCAAAGGCCAGGGCATGCCGCAATTCTGAACTGGAATACCGGATTCCCTGAGGGTCGAGCACGTCGTGCAGGGTCTCGACCTCAAAGCCGAACCGCGCGCCGGCATCTCTCAGCAGTGCAATATCGCCTTTTCTCTTGCTGCCGAAACGGAAATCATCACCTACGTATAACCATCGGACCGCCAGTTGTCGTACCAGAATATCCTCGATGAACTGCTCGGGCGTTTGCTGGGCAAAAGCCTGATCAAAGCGCCGGATATGGACGTGCTCAATCCCGCAGCGGGAAAGCGCCATCACTTTATCGCGCAATGTCGAAATGCGGGTCGGGGCTAGCTCAGGCCGTTGCTCGCGCAATGCAAAGTATTCCCGGGGATGGGGAACAAATGTCATGACCGAGGGCACCAGGCGCCTGGAGGATGCCGTGCTCACCACATGCGACAGCAGCTGCTGGTGGCCCAGGTGTACACCATCGAAATTACCAATAGTAAGGGCGCTGCCGGTATTGGCAGCAGAGGCAAAAGCCTGACGGGAGATTTGAAGAGGATTTTTCACGGCTAACAGTTTACAATTTTAAACTTGAAAGCAAGACGGAAGTGTTCAGTTGAAACCAACAAAACCTGCGGCCACCCGTGTCGTCATCCTTATTTCGGGCCGGGGGTCCAATATGAAAGCGCTGGCTCGTGCCGCAAGCCAGATGACAAATGTCAGTATCGAAGCTGTCATTTCGCACAGCGCACGCAGTGAAGGTCTGGCCTGGGCCCGGACTCAGGGAATTCCCACCGAGCAAGTGGTGTATGATGCGGCAGGCGGACAGACACGCGAGCAATATGATCAGACACTAGTTTCGTACATAGATCGTTACCAGCCCGACATTGTGCTGCTTGCGGGATTCATGCGAATTCTGAGTGATGCTTTTGTGTGCCATTACGAGGGGCGCCTGATCAACATCCATCCGTCGCTGCTGCCACTTTTCCCGGGCATGCATACCCACCAGCAGGCGTTGGACGCCGGGGTGCGGGTCCATGGATGCAGCGTGCATTATGTCATTCCCGCGCTGGATCAGGGGCCGATTATTGCACAGGCCGTCGTGCCGGTTCTGGCCGAGGACACGGCGCAAAGCCTTGCGGAAAGAGTGCTGATTATGGAGCATCGGCTTTATCCCATGGTGCTCGAGTGGCTGGCGCATGGAAAGGTTTTCCTAGACGGGCAGGGTAAAGTCGAATTCACGCAGCGCCTGCCGCTCCAGTTGTTTTACGCAGACACGGAATATGTCAGCTGATATATCGCATCTGTATTACCAGGATATTTCAACCTTGATATACCACATTTGACATATCGTTCAATCAGGCAAAAATTATGACAATCAAATCAGCTAGAAAAGATACGGGACGCCGTTCTGTCAAGCCCGACTTCACCCGCCGCACGCAGCGTGGGCCACAAAAAGGTCAGGCACGTGAGCGTGGCATTTATACGGTCCGTCTGAGTCAGATACGCGATGTGCTGAGTGAAGTGCTTAAGTGGAAACACCCGGCGGACGCCGTGATGTCAGCCTGGTTTCGCGCCAACAAGGCGCTTGGCGGCCGGGATCGGCATGAAGTGGCTGAAGCCGTTTTCGATGTGCTTCGGCATCTTCGTCGCTACCGGCAATACGCCGAGAGCGGGACAGGGCCGGCGCTGGAGCGCCTGGCCATCCTCGGACTGGCTTCGGTTGTAGGCAAAGACATGATTGCGGCCCAGCTGTCTGAAGAAGAGAAGAGCTGGTTAATGCGTATGGACACGATTGATCCTGCGTCGCTGGCCCCGGAAATCCGGGGCAGTCTGCCTGACTGGCTTTACGCTTATCTTGGCGCCATGGAAGAATCCGAAAGTCTCATTGCTGCGCTAAATACCCGTGCGCCGCTGGATTTGCGCATCAATCCGTTCAAAACGGACCGGGATACGGTGCTCAATGAGTTGCGGGCCTCATCCGTTGCCGACTTCGACCCACAACCCACGCCGTATTCTCCGTGGGGGATCCGGCTCAACGGAAAACCGGCCATACAGCGCTGGACATTGTTTGAAAACGGCTCGCTGGAAGTGCAGGACGAAGGCAGCCAGTTGCTGGCGCTGCTGGTGGGGCCGAAGCGTACCGACATGGTCATCGATTTCTGTGCCGGCGCCGGTGGCAAGACGCTGCTGCTCGGGGCATTGATGCGCTCGGCCGGTCGTCTTTATGCGTTCGATGTCTCCGCCGCACGTCTGGCCAAGGCCAAACCGCGTATCGCCAGAAGCGGCCTGTCTAACGTCACTCCCATCGCGATTTCCAGCGAAAATGACGCGCGTGTAAAACGTCTGGCGGGAAAGGCGGACAAAGTACTGGTCGATGCGCCCTGCACCGGTGTGGGTACTTTGCGGCGCAATCCTGACCTCAAGTGGCGTCAGTCCCCGGCCAGCATCCAGGAGTTGACTGAGTTGCAGGCGCGTATTCTGAATAGCGCGGCGCGATGTGTGGCGCCCGGGGGACGTCTGGTTTACTCCACCTGCAGTGTGCTGCCCCAGGAGAACGAGGAACAGATCGATGCGTTTCTGACCACCCATCCCGAGTTCACCCTGCTGGATGTGCAGACGGTACTCGGCGATCGATGCCCGGATCTGGGCATGAAAACCGCGTACCTGAAGCTGCGGCCCGATGTTCACGGTACTGACGGTTTCTTTGCTGCAGTGCTGGAGAAAAACAAGTAAATTCTTGTCGCGTTGCGAACCCGTTGTTGCTAAAATGGTCTCAATTTCCGCAGATGATCGCTTAAAATCGTTCAAACAGTGAAAATTTGTGCATTGGTAACCTTGTGCAACATGAAACAGGGGCGCAAGCCGCTTTCTTTGGGCAAATACGGCTATATTTACTATTAGATATATCGAATTTTGCACAGAAAATTGTGTCCGAATAATGACACTCTGCTCATGTATTGCGCAAAATCAGGAAAAAATGTAAATAAATTTTTTCTCAGATAAATCATGATGTTATAATTCTTTGCGCGATTTGGTATTGCATCGCATCCTGCCCGCTTAAGGGCACACCGCCCACCGTAGTGGGCCATTGCCCTCAAAGAAATGGGCATCTCAGGAGACCTTAAAGGGAATATGGATAAAATTCTAGACTTTATCGCCGGTGGCATTTTGCAACTCAGCTGGTGGCAGATCATTCTTGTCACTCTTGTGCTTACGCATATTACGATTGCGGCGGTAACGATTTACCTGCACCGCAGTCAGGCTCACCGGGGACTGGATCTGCATCCTGTTGTTTCTCACTTTTTCCGTTTCTGGCTCTGGATGACTACGGGTATGGTTACCCGCGAATGGGTTGCCATTCACCGCAAGCACCATGCCAAATGCGAGCGCGAAGGCGATCCCCATTCCCCCATGATCTATGGTATTGATCGTGTACTGTGGAAAGGGGCAGAGCTGTATCGCGAAGAGGCCACCAACGAAGAAACCATCAAGCGTTTCAGTCATGGTACGCCGAACGACTGGGTTGAGCGTAACGTCTATTCGCGTCACACCACCTTGGGTATTTTCGCCATGCTGGCCATCGATCTGCTGCTGTTTGGCGCTATCGGTCTGACTGTATGGGCAGTGCAAATGGCCTGGATTCCTTTCTGGGCAGCCGGTGTGGTCAATGGCTTGGGTCATTACATCGGGTATCGCAATTTCTCCAGCCCTGACACCAGCACAAATCTGTTTCCCATCGGGATCATTATTGGTGGTGAAGAGCTGCACAACAATCACCACGCCTACGGTACGTCTGCCAAGTTTTCCAGTAAATGGTACGAGTTTGATATCGGCTGGGGTTACATCCGTATCCTGCAGACACTGCGGCTGGCCCAGGTCAAGAAAGTGGCACCCAAGCTGAAACTGGCTCGTCAGAAATCCGAATCGGTCACCGAACAAACGCTGCAGGGTGTGATTACGCACCGTTATGAGATCATGGCCCGTTACGCCAGCATGCTGCGCCAGTCTGTACAGTCTGAAATCAAACGCCTGACACAGTCCGGCGCCAGCGCGCAGGAACGTGATCTGCTCAGAAAAGTCGAATCCCGTCTTGGTCAGGCAGATCTGGCCCTGAATCCTGAAGAAAAGCAGGAACTGGACAATATGCTTTCACAAAATATCATGCTGGCCAAACTGGTTCATATGCGTGAAGAGCTATATCGCGTCTGGACAAGTTCAACCGCGAGCAGCGAGCAGTTACTGAACGACCTGCAGCAGTGGTGCCAGCATGCCCAGCAAAGTGGCATTCAAAGTCTTGAACAGTTTGCCCTCCGCCTGCGCCGCTATGCAGCATGATAAGACAGTTGAACCCGGAACAGCTGGCGGCAGTTACCACCAGTGAGCAGCATACGCTTGTACTTGCAGGTGCAGGTAGCGGTAAAACCAAAGTCCTGACAACCCGTATGGCCTGGCTTATCCAGAATGGAAAAGTCAGTCCATACGGAGTGCTTGCCGTCACGTTCACCAACAAGGCCGCACGCGAAATGCTTACGCGGCTCACGGCCATGCTGCCGGTTGACACGCGTGGCATGTGGGTGGGAACATTCCACGGTCTATGCAACCGGCTGCTGCGCGCGCACTATCGCGATGCGGGTCTGCCTCAAAATTTCCAGATCCTCGATATCGCTGATCAGCTGGCTGCCATCAAGCGTCTGATCAAAGCCAATGATATTGACGACGAAAAATTCCCACCCAAAGATGTTCAGCGTTTCATCAATAACGCCAAGGAAAATGGCGAGCGGCCCGAGACGGTAGAAGTATGGGACGCGCATCGCAAACGCCTTGCAGAAATCTATCAGCTCTACCAGGAGCAATGCCAGCGCGAGGGCGTTGTCGATTTTGCCGAGCTGCTGCTTCGGGCCTACGAGCTGCTTTCGCGCAATGCGTTTGTCCGTGAACACTATCAGCGCCGGTTCCGCTATATTCTCGTCGACGAATTCCAGGATACCAACACGCTGCAGTATAAATGGCTTTGCCTGCTGGCAGGGGCCAACGCGTCGCTGTTTGCCGTGGGTGACGATGATCAGTCCATCTATGCATTTCGCGGCGCCAATGTGGGCAACATGTCTGCATTCGAGCGCGATTATGCAGGCAACAATATTATTCGCCTTGAGCAGAACTACCGGTCTTTCGGTCATATCCTGGATGCGGCCAATGCGTTGATTGAACACAATACGGAACGCCTCGGCAAGAACCTTTGGACCGACAGGGGCGAGGGCGAATTGCTGCGTGTGGTTGAACAGCCCACCGATCTGCTGGAAGCGCAATGGGTGGTGGACGAGATTCGCGCCCAGATCAATGAAGGTCGCATGCGCAGCGAAATTGCGGTGCTGTATCGGAGCAATGCGCAATCGCGCCCAATCGAGCACGCACTCTTTTCGGCCCACATTCCTTACAAGGTATATGGCGGACTGCGCTTTTTCGAGCGCCAGGAAATCAAGCACGTCCTGGCCTATCTGAGGCTGGTCGCCAGCGGTGACGATGACACCTCATTTATGCGCGTAGTCAATTTTCCCACGCGGGGCATCGGTGCCAGAACGCTGGAAAATCTGACGGATTCAGCGCGCCAGATTGGCTGTAATCTGATTCACGCTGTAGGCGCGGTGTCAGGCCGCAGTGGCACCAAACTGGTCGCCTTTGCCAGACTGATTGAAACGCTGCGTGAAGAAGCACAGGCATTAACCTTGCCAGACCTAATTAGGCATGTGAGTGATGTGTCAGGGCTGAATGCGCATTATGAAGCTGAACGTGAAGGAGCAGAGCGTCTGGAGAATCTGGGCGAGCTTATCAATGCAGCAACGGCATTCTGTGCCGAAGAAAATCTGGAAGGCAAATCAGCGCTGGCGCAGGTGGAGCGGTCGGTAGCGCCCGATGACCCTGAAGCGCCATTTGCCCAGGAGCTGACCACGCCATTGTCGTTATTCCTGTCGCATGCCTCGCTGGAGGCCGGGGACAATCAGGCTCAGGCTGGCGAAGATGCGGTCCAGCTCATGACCATCCATGCGGCCAAGGGTCTGGAATTTGACTCGGTCTTTATCACTGGCGTCGAAGAGGGACTGTTCCCTCATGAAAACAGCATGATGGCAGAAGACGGTCTGGAAGAAGAACGACGACTGATGTATGTGGCCATCACACGCGCCAAGGAGCGATTGACGCTAAGCCTGGCCCATGCCCGCATGCTGCACGGACAGACCCGGTATTCCATGCGCTCACGTTTTCTGGACGAGCTTCCGGAAGACCATCTGAAGTGGCTGACGCCGCGCGCCCGGGAACAGGTTGAGCCATCCTGGGGAATGCGCCTGCATGTGGATGCCCACGCAAGGCCTTCTACAGGACGCATCGAACCGCGTGCACCGCGCAGTATCAGTTCGGGCGTCAGTGTCAGCGGCAAAGAATATCGAATAGGACAGGGTGTACGCCACGCACGCTTCGGTGATGGTACGATTATCAAACTGAGTGGCCAGGGCGCCGATGCGCAGGCGGAAATCGTGTTCCGTGATGCAGGCGCAAAAACGCTGGCACTGGCTGTTGCCAAACTGGACATCATCGCTGCATAAACACGGCGGCACGGTGGCGCTGTATAGCCAGCCAGGGTTGTCCACGACCAAATAATAAGGAAATTACCATGAAAGCGACTGTATTTGCCCTCAGCCTGTTTCTGGGCATAGGCGTATTGAGTGGATGTGCGTCTGGCGGTGCGTCAGGTGATACCAACTCTCGCAGCGGTGTTCAGATCTACGGCACTGTAGATACCGGCGTCGGCTACCAATCCCGACGAATATCGCGGGATTGAGACAATTCTGAAAAATTTATCGTCACTCCTGTCCGAAGATATGGACATACCACGTAATACAATGGTAGAATTCTCTTCTTTCCTAAAGGCGGTTAGCTCAGTTGGTTAGAGCGCTACGTTGACATCGTAGAGGTCGCTGGTTCGAATCCAGTACTGCCTACCAGTTAAATATCCAATTAGGTAATATCCAATTAGGTAAATATCCAATCAGGTAAATATCTTTAAAACTGATCTGAAAATCAGTTTTAAAAATTGCATAACCCCGCAAATTCAATGAATAGCGGGGTTTTTTGTTGTCTGAAGCGTCGCGGGGTGCGACGGGCAATATGCGTGCCGGACATTACCTGCCACAAAGGTATGACCGTTACGGTCAGCCTCCGACCTTGCAGTCTTTGACGATCACATTGCTCACAGTAGAGGGTTGACCGCTAGCGTTCTGCTGTACTTCCTGGGTCAGCATTTTGCCATCGACCGAGCCTGCATCGTCACGTGTGAATTTATCGGTAGTCCAAGTATATCCGTTTCCACGGAACGTATTGCCTACCATATCGGAGCCACTGCTGGTGGCGCGTGTGAGTTCTACCGCCTGGTTAGCGTAGACCACTCTGGCAGTTTGCGGCTCCTCACCCTGGAACGTGTATTGAACGCTGAGAGGCTGGGTACTTCCCTGGCCGCAGCTGTATTCTACAGTTTGTTGTGACAGGTCCTTGCCGATTTCAGTTGAGGTAGAGCATGCCGCCAGGCCTGCACATAATACCAAGCCCGACAGGGTTGTGAGTTTATAAGTCATCAATAGTCCTTTTCGATTCCAGGCATTGCGCCTGCTCCTGGAATTTTTATACCATTGCGACCATGCCGCGCCTGTAAACGTCCGTGTCCATTTGAAACAACCCACTGTGGAATGAAATATTCAGGCGTGGCTTTAATACAAAATCGTAAAAACCTTTTTAGTTTCCTTCCCGGGTGTGAATAGAAAACAACTCAGGTGTTGCCACTGGACAATTGAGTGATTGAGCCGCGAGGTACTGCTGTCGTGGTATCAGGCGCAAGCAACCAGTCGATGGCAATCGGCCACAAAGAATCGCGAAATCGTTTGTTGAAAAAAGCGAAATGTCCGATTGCCGTTTGTTGAACAGATGCCGGGGAGATTCGCAGGTGGTGTCGTTCGCTTCCTGTGTAATAATTGAGCAGGCGGTTCAGGGCAGTTGGGGTGCCGAAAGCGTCATCGTCAACTCCGAGTGCCAGGATAGTAGCCGTGACCTGTTGAAAGCGCCGCAGCAGCTCATCCGCAGGCACTGCTGTTTTTGGGGAGTCACGACCAAGGCAGTGTTCGAAACGCGGACCCATGCCTGACCAGTCCAGTGCGACGCCTTTGGGGGTGTCCTCCATCCAGCCCAGACGCCGGGCTGGAACAAATCCCATTGCGCGCGCAATGAATGGCATCGCGATATGCCATTGCAGGAACATTTTCATTCGTGATTGCGGATCATAGTCTCGCCAGAACGCGTATTGTGCCCCCATCGTGAAGATCCTGCTGATCAGGTGAGAGGACGGCGCCAGGCCAATAACGAATCCGCCGACCGAGTGGCCCACCACGTATATTGGTCGGCCGGAAAAATGGGAGTGAACGTATTTCAGTACAGCCTCAAAATCCAATTGCCCCCAATCCAGCCATCCGGCAGAAAGCAAACGCAATGAACCGTACCTGGACTGTCCAATACCGCGGTAGTCGTAGGTCAGTACGGTAAAGTCATGTGCGTACAGTGCTTCTGCAAACGGCTGATAGTAACGGCTCGGCACCGAGGTAGCGCAGTTGATGATGATTACCGGACGCGATTGCAGTGATTGGGGATGACTCCACAGATTGCCGTGAAGCAGGTAGCCGTCTGCAGCGGGGATTTGAATGATGGCTGCCATGTTCACCTATCGATCATGTCAGCCATCAACGCGAACATTTACGATAGTGGCCTGTATCAGTGCAATGGTTTTGCCGGGCGTTCCATCCTTCTCCAGCTTATGTACCTCGCCTGTGCAAACAGTCAGCACCTTGCCCGCATTTTGCACTTTACCGATTGCGATAAAGTTATCTCCAACTGCGGGACGCATGAGATTGATTTTGAATTCTGCGGTAACGACTTCAAAGCCGGCGGGCGCGCGTGTCAGGGCGGCATAGCCGCAAGCGCTGTCGACAATGCTGGTGACCGCGCCTGCGTGCAGGTAGCCATGTTGCTGTGACAGATGTTGGGAAAACGGCAGCACGATGTGCACTTCACCATCGTTAACCCGACAGAGGCGGGCACCCAGAGTATCCATCAAACCCTGCTTGTTAAAGCTTGTGCTGATTCGTTCGTAAATTGTGTCCATGGTTATTCAATTGTCATTTCTCATTTGTCATTTATTGGCAGGACAGTGTTGCTCCCATCGGCATTATAGTTGAGTGCGGATGATGCACGCGCATTCGCCCACGAGTGGCAGGCCTGAATCCAGGTGACCATCGGCGAGCGCAAAACGGCGCCGGCTAGACCGCGATCTGAAACCGGGAAAATACGTATAAAAAAGGGGATGACAAAAAAGTGGGGGAAAGCGTGTGAAGGGGGAAGAAATCTGGCGGGCAAATCATGCAGGAAAGCGCAGGCGGGGGGAGCGCAAGTGCGGGTGAATAGCGACAGCAGTACTGCGAGCGCACGTTAGGAGTACCGCGCCCTTTATTTTGAATGGCAGAGGCCTTACACGCCCGCCCTGAAGGTACGGATTAAATCGCGCACCTGAAGCATATAGCCCTTAGCTACGTTCTTTTGACCACAGGAGCGCGCTACTTTGTAGTTATGGACTGCCTTTCGGATCAGGCTGATATGGACTTGCTGGTATGCTGCATTCATACAAGTTCTCCATGTTTTGACACCTGTAGTTTACATTTTATTTACAAGTTGATGCATTCGGTGAAAACCACTATATGTTGCTTATTGTCCACAGCATCGAAAATCAGCTGTATGCAGAGCGTCATGGTGACGAGTTTCAACCCGATTCCCATTTTCGGGCAAAAAAAATGCCAGCTGTAAAAGCTGGCGAGTTCACCCAAAAAGCAATGAGCAGAACCCATTATAGGTGCCGGTTTGTGCGAAATACAACTTAACAAATGTCAAGTTTCACGGCGAGATAGTGTCCGAATTCAAGCCAGTACCTTGGAAATTCTGACAAGCTGGCGCGGCCACAGCGCATCAGCGCAGCAGCTTCAGAAGGAACCAAAGCAGGCCATAAAACCCGGTACCTGTGACAAGAATAAACAACAGGTAGGGGAGTGTGGTACGCCAGGGTTGTCTGCCCACCAGGATCCGGCTGGTAAAGCCGGCGAACGATACACTATATAACATGCAGGCTGCGTATAAGACTGTTTCGTTGGACATGGAAAAGCCAAGCATGAATAATGCTGTACCAATCATGAACGAGGGCAGCGCGACTGCGAAACTGGCAGCACGATACATGGCGACACCATCGATATCCGATGCGTCGTCCTGTTCCTGAATTTGGCCGGTAGGATTGTTTTCTGATTTCATGATTGGGAGCCCGGGCGGATATCACAAGCGAAAAAATGCATTGTTCGTGGTGGACTAGTCATTGTTGCTCCTGAGTCAAAATGTGCTGCATCAGGGCACGCACATAGGTTGGCAATGCATCGGCGTCTCGTATACAAAGCACCAGGTGGCGGCGGGCCCAGCTGTCGCTCAAAGGAAGAAGCCTGAGTCGCAGCTCTCGTTGGTAGCGCTCAGCGGCTGTCAACGGGACTATCGCAATGCCTACGCCATTGCCCGCCATCCTGCAGACGGCATCAAGACTGCGAACGCGTACCCGATACTGCAGGTGTCGCCCCGCCTGCCGCCCCTGTGTCGCGATATGGTCCTGTAGTGCACTACCTGCAACCAGGCCGGCGAAATCCAGATGGCTGACATCAGCCAGACAGGGACGATCGGGTATCGATTCCGGATAGTGTTCTGCCGTAATCACTACTAGCGGGTCCGGACGTACCGGGAATGTCTCTAAATCATGCAGATCCGCAGAGTCGGCGACCATCCCGATATCTGCCATACCCTGACGGATCAGGTCTGTGATATCGGTACTGCTGCGTTCTTCAAGGTCAATTGAAATATCTGGCTGGTGTGCAAGAAAAGAACCCAGCAAAGCTGGCAGGTATTCGCTGCAAGCCGAGGTGTTACCCAGCAGTCGCACATGGCCTTTAATGCCGCTGCTGTACTGGCCCATATCACCGCGCATGCGTTCCATCTGCTGCAACACGGTACTGGCGTGGTGCAGGAAAGTCCGGCCTGCGGGAGTCAGATCGACTCCTTTGTGATTACGGTTTAACAGCAATACACCAAGCGCATCCTCCATTCCCTTGATCCGTTCGCTGGCAGATGCCGTTGTGATATTGCAGTGCCGTGCTGCAGCCGTAATGGTGCCGCTTTCCTGGATGTGGACAAAAAGCCGAAGGTCGGTCAGATCAAAGCGCATCAGGCAAGTATAGCAGTTGTGTTTGGATTTTCCTTAATCAGTAATCGAAACATCCTGATTTTCAGCACTGTATTTAGCACCTAGAATTGCCCTGTCAATTGCATCTGCGAGAGGTGGTTGACGCAGAAAATACCTGACATGGCTTGATTTTTGCTGAAATAACCGGCTGCCCAGATCTATTCTGAGTGTGCCATAGCATGCTGTCATGCGCTGACGTGGTTTTGGAGATGATCTCAGGTATTTCCTTATTGATCTGGCTACCGGATGTTTTCAGGACAATTAAAATGAACTTTCACTTTGGCGGCGCGTTTTCGGAATATGCATTTAGCACAATTGTATTCATTACGGCTGTGTTTCTGCTGGCGGGCGCAGTAAAGGGCATAGTCGGACTTGGCCTGCCCACCATTTCCATGGCTTTGCTCGCCATCACGATGCCGCCCGCTCAGGCGGCTGCCCTGCTGGTCATACCGTCGCTTCTCACCAATATCTGGCAGATGCGTCCATTTTTCAGTCTGCGTGACCGCATGAGCAAAATCGTAACCCTGCAGGTGGGAATTTTTGTTGGTACGGTAGCCGGTGCATTACTTTTCGGTGCACCTGCAGGGGCGGGGGCAGGGATGGCGCTGGGAATCGCGCTGACTGTTTATGCGTGCTGGGGATTGAGCGGCCATGCCATGCCTATTTCTGAAAAAATGCAACGTTGGCTCGGTCCGGTCACGGGATTGATCACCGGCCTTGTGACGGCAGCTACCGGTGTGTTTGTTATTCCCGCGGTTCCGTATCTGCAGGCCTTGGGCTTGTCGCGTGATGCGCTGATACAGGCGATGGGCGTGTCGTTTACGGTTTCAACGATTTCGCTGGCGCTGGGTCTGTGGATCAATCATAGTTATTCGCCGGGCGCTGCAGGCGCCTCGCTCCTGATGCTGGTGCCTGCCCTGATTGGCATGTCTATCGGGCAAGGGATTCGGCAACGACTGCCACTGATCACCTTCAAAAAAGTTTTCTTTCTCAGTCTGATTGCTTTGGGAATTTACCAGATTGTCGTCGCTGCCTGATCAGGTCCGGGAGCCGGGGGCACCATTATTCTGCAAAGGGCATATAATACGTAACAATAATAATCAGAACGCGTGTCACGCTGCCTCGCTGCCGAAACAAACAGGTTGTTCCTTTATGCCGCTCAGATACACCCGGATCCTCACAGGATCTGTCCGAACCCAAAAAGCCGATAAACAGATCGGCACGCTGCTGGCCTTTATTGCGGGAGCGATCAATGCGGGGGGATTTCTGGCGGTTCACCAATACACTTCGCATATGACCGGCATTGTCTCCAGTATGGCCGATCAGCTGATACTGGGTGCATATGAACTCGTGCTGGCCGGGGTTGCCGCGCTTATCTGCTTTCTGTTCGGAACGATTTGTACGACCATGATGGTCAATTATGCCCGTGTACATGAATTGCGCAGTGAATATGCCGCGCCGCTGCTGCTCGAAGCCGTGCTGCTACTATGCTTTGGCATGCTCGGTTCGCGTATCGCAGACGTGCACGGCTTGTTCGTTCCAATTACCGTGATGATTCTTTCGTTTCTGATGGGATTGCAGAACGCACTGATTACAAAACTTTCCCGGTCAGTTATCCGTACTACGCATGTTACCGGCATTGTTACCGATATCGGCATTGAGCTGGGCAAGCTTATTTACTGGAACCGCGGACATTCCAGGGACGACAGCGTACATTTTGTCAGGGCGGACCGCTCGCGGTTGCGGTTGCATTGTGCGCTGCTACTGGCGTTTTTTTCGGGTGGCACCCTGGGAGCCTGGGGTTTCAATCATATCGGATATATTGCGACTGTACCATTGGCATGTGTTCTTGTCCTGATTTCGTGCATTCCTGCATTTGACGATATCTACCATTGGCTGGTTAGAAAACAGCGCAGGAATACTGAGTAGGGCTTATTTAACGGCGCGATTAACCACGTGAACCCGTGATATCAATCGGTCTGACAATGACTGAGCCAAAATTGCCTTTCGAATTGTCTATCATTTTCACCTTTGGGGCATCCAAAGGCGACGATATGACGGACAGCAGCACTGTCCAGAATACTCGCTTCATAATAGCTAGGGTTTACCCTTGTATTGAGGGAATTCATTATACGAAGCGGCATGGGTGCTTTACATATTTTTATTGCCAGCTCTTGATCAGGATCATGGAAACAGACGCAGTCATTGCATATTTGCAACAAGAACGGGCGCGTCACTGCAGGCTTTGGCTGAATAGTGTATAAATACTGTATAAAATTACAGTTAATTGGTTCTGCATGATGCCCACCATTACCACCAGTCTGCCTCTCCTTGAAAAGCCTTTTGCCTTTGTTGATGTTGAGACAACGGGTGGTTCTGCCTCCAGCGATCGACTGACGGAAATTGCCATCATCCGCTATGATGGGCGTCAATTCACCTCATGGCAAAGTCTGATCAATCCGGAATGCCGGATACCCGGCTATATAGAAAGCCTGACCGGTATCACGACTGGCATGGTGGCGGACGCACCAACGTTTAACGAACTGGCAGGCCAGATTCAGCAGCTGCTGGAAGGCCATATTTTTGTGGCGCATAATGCGCGCTTCGATTACGGTTTTATCAAGAACGCATTCAGGCGGGCAGGGCAGGATTTCAAGGCCAGCATGTTATGCACGGTAAAGCTGTCGCGGCGTCTGTATCCGCAATTTCAGCGACACGGGCTTGATTACCTCATTCAGCGGCATGGCCTGACCATGAAAGACAGACATCGGGCGTATGACGATGCCTTTGCCCTGCTGCAGTTCTGGCAGCGAATCTGCCAGGAACACGATCCGAAAACCATCCACGACACGGTGCGGACACTCATTGCCCGTCCATCGCTGCCGGCGCATCTGGATCCGGCCCAGATTGATGCTTTGCCCAACAGCTTCGGTGTCTATGTGTTCTATGGCGAAAACGAGCTGCCCATCTATATTGGTAAAAGCAATCGCCTGCGACAGCGCGTGCTATCCCATTTTGCGAGTGACCATACGGCACCCAAGGAAATGAAAATTTCCATGCAGATCCGGCGCATCGACCATATCTGTTGTGCAGGCGAGGTGGACGCACTGCTGACCGAATCGAGGATGATCAAGGAGCGGATGCCCACGCTCAACCGCCAGTTGCGCAGACAGAAAGATGTCTTCACCTGGCAGCTGGTTGAGAAATCGCCAGGCTTGTGGATTCCTGTATTGCTGGGCGGCAACGATATCGTGATCGGGCAAGCCAGCCATTTATATGGACTGTTTTCTTCGGCGCGGGATGCCAGAGAAGCCTTGCTGAAAATAATCAAAAGTGAGACGCTCTGCAAGGCAACACTAGGTCTGGAAAAAGTCCGCAAGGGCAGTCCGTGCTTTGCCCGTCAGTTGAAAGCCTGTGAAGGCGCCTGTACAGGACAGGAGTCGCACATTGCCCACTCGGCACGGCTGATGGCCGCACTGTCGACGCTCAAGTTGCGAGACTGGCCATTTGAAGGCGCCGCATTGTTGCGTGAAGGTAACCTGGTACACGTGATCCACCACTGGTGTTACCTGGGCACGGCAACAGACGAACAGGAGCTGGACGCGCTGATCGCGAACGGCAAAGGCGATTTTTCCCGCGATACCTACCGGATACTGGTTAAACACCGACAGAAACTGATCGGTGTCAGCGAAGTGTCCCTGGCATTAGCTTAGCAACGTCTGCATATCAGGATTTTCTTCTTCTGACCACTGTACCGGCGCCTCAACCATGTTGCTGGCGGACAGCCTGCTTGCGCGGTGTTGTGTGAAAGCCCCGTATAATCGCTGGATTTGCTGCATTCGCTGTCATCGTTGTAATGGCCGCATTCCATGTGCCGGGCTAAGTTATCATTACAAGGCCGTTGCTCTGGAAGCACGTGCATGGCTTGCCGTGTTTTATCGAGCATTCACAGCCTGATCGAATCTTTGCTGCGGCAGCAGGAACCTCTTTTATCTGTCAGGAGCAGCCATGGAGATTTGGGTAGACGCAGACGCTTGCCCAGTGGTGATCAAGAATATTCTGTTCAGGGCAGCGGTGCGCTGGCAGGTAAAAACCACGCTTGTGGCAAACCAGATGCTGCATGTACCACCTTCTGTCTATATTCAATCGCGTCAGGTACCGCGAGGTTTCGATGTGGCTGATGCTTATATCAGTGAACATGCATCTAGCGGCGATTTGGTAATCACGGCTGACATCCCGTTGGCGGCAGAGGTTCTGGAAAAGGGGGTTCAGGCCTTGAACCCGCGCGGGGAGTTGTATTCCAGGGAGACAATAAAAGAGCGGCTTGCGATTCGTGACATGATGGAAGAATTGCGCAGTGCCGGCGTTGAAACGGGAGGCCCCAAATCTTTCGATCAGTCAGACACCCGGGCTTTTGCCGGCCAGCTGGACACACTGCTGGCACGTAACGCCAAACCTTAGTAACACTAAATGCTACGTTGTTATTTCAGCCTTAACACCTGTCAGGAGATATCGCATGGTATCTTTCACGCTGCGAATCTGTTCGCCAAACGGCAGGGGATCCTTGCCACGGAAAAACAGACCCTTGCGTACGTCACCATTCAGGGCATCGGTCAGGCGCTGATCAATGCAGAACTGCCCGATTTTTGAAATCCCGTCGCGCAGCCCGCAGACTTGCAGGCAGTTCATGCTCTGTACACAGCGTCGGGGATCCGCTTTGGCAGACGCCTGAAGTTTCTGCTCGTTTTGCAGGTATTTCTTTAGATACGGCGTCATCACAGCTCGTGCCGGCAGTCCGGCGACCGACATGAATTCCACAATATCTTCGTCTTTGGCTCCGGCCAGAACCTGTTTGAAATTGTCATGCGCATCACCTTCACGAGTAACGGCAAAGGCAGTGCCTATCTGTACCGCAGAGGCACCCCAGTCTTTGAGCGCACTGCTGATTTTACGGAAGCTGGCCATGCCACCTGCCAGAATCAGCGGTAATTTTTCGTTTTCCAGTCCAAGCTGCCGAATCACACCTGCGGTTTCTTCGAGCACCCGACGAAAGGTAAATCGCTCGTTTCCCAGGTCCTGAATGGTTGTGGCGCCCAAGTGACCACCCGCATGGTTGGGATGTTCAATAATAATCGCGTCAGGAAGTCGATTTTTTTTCATCCAGCGCTTCAGCACAATCTGGATACCACGGGATTCGGAAAGAATGGGGATGAGCGCAACCTCGCGATGATCCTGTGTCAGCTCCGGCAATTCGAGAGGCAATCCCGCGCCCATGACAATAGCATGCGCACCCGATTCGCAGGCCTGGCGTACAAGAGCGGCATAATCGCTAACAGCTTTCATGACGTTGACTGCAATCATGCCTTTTCCTTCCGACGCTTTCAGCGCCATCTGGATTTCCCGGTCAAGGGCGATCCGGTTTAGTCTGTCGTAGTTTTCCTGTTGGGGCTGTGCTTTGGACTGGGCCAGAAGATCGGGATGCAAATGACGCAAGTCAATACTTGCAATGGTCCCGAGTGCATTTTCACGGGCAACGGCAGATGCCAGGCCACTGGCTGAAATACCGACGCCCATGCCGCCCTGTACAACGGGTATAAGTTCTCGATCTCGTATTTTCAGGGGAGCAAAGGCGTGCATAATAAATTCCAGCTAGTCGTATGCGTCTTCAACATGCCAGGATTATTGGCGTGTTCCCGGCGACAGATGCATGTTTATGATGACTGTCATTGTGCGTGCATTCGACGCTGCCAAAGTTGACAAAAATCAAGGAGGAACAATAAAGCGAGGAAGAAGAGAAAATTCAGAGGTCCTCAAATGGCGGCTAGGCGCTGATGTTTTGAGAAGAGCGGGTAAGGGTCAAGATTCCGAGGAGCTTGCGATGTTTTTGCCACACTTTACAATTTCTGACACTTATTCAGCACCAATAGGAGCCGAGAATAGAACAGAAAAGGCGGTGTTGTAACGTTCCGAAATCACCGAGGGCAGCGAAAGAAACCCCGCGAAATCCCAGACATGTTTGGTAATAGCTTTAGCCTGGGATCGTGATTAAGATCAAATCATGTCTCTGCAAAAAATACAGCAGTCTCATACTTTATTCATATAAAGGAGTTAGACAATGACTATCATCAGAAAACTGCTAGCCACCACGGTTGCCACGCTTTCCCTAGTCGCAGCGGGTTCTGCGGTTGCCGCAAAACATGATTCTGGCCCCCGGTTTGACAACCATGCCTATGCGATTCAAGTAGACCATCGTCATCATGGCGGTCGTCATTACCGCCATCCAAAGCCCGGATACAATCACAAACATGGTTGGCATAAAAAGCCGCATTATTACAGTCAGCATCGCCGGTATGATCGTCATCATCGCTGGGATCGGCATCCGCCTAAGCACCGTCATTACCGGTCTTACCGTTCCAGCCACGTATGGTAATATCTGAACAGCGGTATCTGTTATCTTTGATCTAAGCGGTGAGTACCAGCAGTGTCCGATTTCACTTGAGTTAAATATCAGAGTTTTCAACCGTGATGCAGTGCGGGCCTGCTGTTTTATTATTAATAATCAGTGACTCAGCAGGAGAAGTGTATGTTACATTATGCCGTCGTATTTTTTATTATTGCCATTATTGCTGCCGTGTTTGGATTTGGTGGCATCGCTGCCGGCGCCGCGTCGATCGCCAAAATACTCTTTGTCGTCTTCATCATACTGGCAATTCTGTCCCTGGTTTTCGGCGGCCGATTCAAGTAAGGTATTCCGTCAATAGTGAATCGGCGGCCTCAGGCTGCATCTGACGCGGGGGGCGTGCGCATTTCCTTGAACAGTAACGCAGCAGCAAGGAGCATGACCCCTCCAGTCATGACAAATACTGCGGTATAACCGGCCTGGTTGGCAACAAGCCCGCCGGCAAGGGGTCCCAGTACCAGCCCCGCATACTGCGTTGACGTTGCATATCCCAATACACCACCGGCTGCGCCGGCCGGAACGTTATGTCGAATCATGGCAGTCAGCGCTGGCATAATTCCGCAAAGTGTCATCCCCATCAGAAAACGCAAAACAATGAATTGCCAGTCGGCCAGCGCCAATCCCTGTAGCAGCAGAAGCAGGGCTGTAGAGACGAAACTGGCAACAAGCATCCTGAGATGTCCGTGCCTGTCTCCCCAGCGTCCTGCATGGGATGAGAACAACATGCTGCCAAACGCCGTTGCTGACATTGCGATACCGGCAAGAAGAGGGATCTGGTCTGTCAGGGTTTTTAGCGATGCCAGATATAGCGTAATTATGGGTTCGACAGACATATTGGCAAACATCAGGAGCGTGCCGGCCAGCAGCATCAATAGCACCAGATTGCGTTGCCTGCCGGCTTTCCAGAAAGAGTAGGATACAGAACCCGCTGCACTGGTGCTGCGTGGCTTGTGATTTTCCCTGATCAGGAATACCGTGCAGAAAAAAGCGATCAGAATAATGCCGCCGGCGACAAAAAACGTCAGGCGAATGCCCAGTAGTGTGGGCACGATCCCGCCTACGAGTGGTCCCAGAAGGTTTCCGGCCAGCGTCCCCGAGGCGAGCATGCCTACTGCCCAGCCTGTGTGTTCCCGGGGTGTCTGGGTAGCGACCAGAATGGTGGCGCCCGATGCATAACCGCCCAGCAGACCGACCAGCAATCGCAGCCAGAACAGCTGCCATACGGTTTGTGCGCAACCAATCAACGCGATGCCGATAGCCATACCCAGACTGGCGCGAATCAGGATAAGCTTTCTTCCGTATCGGTCCGCGAATTTGCCCCAGACAGGCGCCATGATACCGGCCGCCAGGAACGTAACGCTGAATACCCAGCCCGACCAGCTGACGATGGCTTCCGGATCCGTCACACCGAGCTGCCGGATATAGATGGGCAGGATCGGCAGGATCAGGGTCATTGCAAGAATGGTGGTGAAAGATCCGAAAAGACAAACGAACAGATTCTGTTTCCAGGCAAGTTGCAAGGTATCACTATCGTCATCAATTTGCGGGCTGGTCATAAACAGAACCTGGAAAGTGGCGCGGGACCCGGGCCTGATGCAGGTGGCGGATGCAGGCAGTCAGCTTGTGGATTGGAGCAGATCAACAGGGCTGCGGGAACAAAAGTCATACTGTAAACACAATTGTGGTAGTGGTGCTTAAAAATAGCTGAACATAAGGTAATTAGCCTGGGCATGCAGTTGCGCGATCGCCAAATCGATAACATGTGTATTATTTTTGCGACTACGCTTGCGGATTGAGATGCGCGAACCAAACATTGCGGCGCTTTCTTTTATTCTCGCCCGGTTCCCTGATCGTTGCGGCTCGTGCCGACCCGATTTGCTCCGCCTGTTGCAGCTCACTCAGAATCGTTCTGACAATATGACTCTGTCCTCACAGCAGCGTTCCCGGAGAATTGCTGCCGCTGTGACACCGTGGGCCGCCAGTCGTGCAAACACCGATACGATAAGTTCGTTCGCATTCAACCCTGATCTGGCCGTTCACCAGGGAGACCTGTCGATCGTTGGTACAATTTGCCTTTCATCACACCACACACCTGTGCTGCAGGCAACTGACATGACTGATACCGACACCGCAATAAGCTGGGCTGATGCTATCGGGCCGGAAAAGGAAAAGCCGTATTTCAAATCCCTGCGCGAACGAATTCGGCAAGCCAGGGAAGCTGGCCAGACAGTGTATCCATCGGAGCATGATACCTTCAGCGCCTTTCGACTAACGCCGCTGGATCAGGTCAAAGTTGTCATCCTTGGCCAGGACCCCTATCATGGGCCGGAACAGGCGCATGGCTTGGCATTCTCCGTCAAGCCCTCGGTGCGCATTCCTCCGTCATTGCTGAACATCTACAAGGAACTCAAGCAGGACATTCCGGGATTCGTCATGCCTGATCACGGATATCTCGAAAAATGGGCACAGCAAGGTGTGCTTCTGCTCAATACCGTGCTCACGGTACAGGCCGGACAGGCGCATTCCCACGCCGCCTGGGGCTGGGAAACCTTTACCGACGAAGTGATCCGTGCCCTGAACGAAAAGCGCGAGCATCTGGTATTTATGTTGTGGGGTAACCACGCCAGGAAAAAGGGCGCATTTATAGATACGAACCGCCACCTTGTTCTGACTGGCGTGCACCCGTCACCACTATCGGCGAGCCGGGGTTTCTTTGGCTGCCAACATTTTTCCAAAGCCAACGAATATCTGCGGCAGCATGGGCAGACACCCATCGACTGGCAGGTCTAAACAGAAAAATTGATCGAAATGATTCGTATTAATTGATGCGCGTCAAAATGTATTTTTTATAATCCTTTCACAATAGCGATTATTCGTATTAGAGGGATTAAGCGTATGGTCGGAGGTTGTTTATCTGTTCAGGAGTTTCTGGTTCGTCTGCCCATGTTTGAAGGGGTATCGCCGGCGGGTCTAAAAACAATAGCTCAGTCGGTCACGCAGCGTTCTTTCCATAAGGGTCCCCTGATCCAGGACATTATCGAAAAAGGGTCGGTGCGCGAAGGGTTTCACGTGGTTGTATATGGCAGCGTGAAACTGCTTTTTGTGGCGCCCAATGGTTGTGAAAAAGTTGTACGGGCGCTCGGACCCGGCGACAGCTTCGGTGAAGAGCGGATTTTTCTGGAAAATATGGAAAACCTGGTGTCCGCGCAGGCAACCAGCAATTCGTTTCTGCTTCACATTTCCAAGGATAGTGTCCTGGCCATGGTCGAACGCGAGCCGACATTTGCCATGCGCATGCTCGCCAATATCAGCCGTCGCCTGTATGCGCTACTCCAGGACGTAGAAGCATACACACTCAAATCGGCTACCCAGCGCGTCATCGATTATTTTTTGAAAAACGCCAGCGTTGATGGAAGCGGCCAGTTTCGTTTCAATACGAACAAAGCACTGATCGCTTCACTACTGAACATCACCCCCGAACATTTTTCACGAATTCTGCGTGACCTGTGTTCGCGTGAGCTGATCGCCGTCAAAGGAAAAGATGTCTTCATTCCGGATCCGTTCCGCCTGAAAACCTACGAAGCCTAGTTATTGTCGGCGATCTGATATATCCTGCGAACAGCGATTGCTGTCCAGACCTAGGCATCCATTGCAGCGAAAACAGCGACCTCTGACCATCTAGTTCCCTGAAGAAGATGGGGGCGGGGTCAGCTCGGCCATTGCATCGTCAGGCAGGCCGACTTCAAAGACATTCAGCGTCATGGAAATAAGCGTGTAGTATCCGGCCAGGCCCACCAGGTCAACCACATTATCCTGACCCAGCGTCTTGATGGCGTTGTCGTACATTGCCTGAGGCACCTTCTTGGTGGTAACCAGTGTTTTCACAAATTCATGAACGATACGCTCGTCTTCGTTTGAAAACGGAACAGGCTCAGTGCCTGTCATCAACGCATCCACTGTTTCGGCTGAGACGCCTGCTTTTAACGCTATCGGCTTGTGCGCCCACCATTCAAACTCTGATTGCCAGAGCACTGCCATGGTCAAAATGGCGAGTTCCGACAGGCGTGTGGACAGACTGGAATCATATCGGCAATATTGTCCGAGCGCCTGCGCATGCTCGGCCAGGCCGGGGCGATTCAACCAGATTGCGAGCGGGCCGCGAACTCTGCCGCGAGGCCCTGAAGCGATGGCGTCATAAACGCGTTTCTGGTGTTCATTCATCGCGGCTAAATCGGGTGCAGTCAGGCGTGTCATTGTATTCCTTCGGCAATAATCTTGAACATTGTGCGTTTGGTATTTTTGAAGTTCGGACGTACGCGGCTACTCCAGTCAGTTGCTCTGACTGCCAGCCACGGCGCTGATCCGAAAGTTTCTTTTGTCTGCAAAAGATATAACGCGTGATAACGGGGCGCCGCGTCACGATTGAACAGGCGCATCGTCCTGACTGTGCCAGGTACGGCGGCAAGGCCGGGCATATGTTCCTGAATGTACCACTGATTGAAATCATCTTCAGCGCTGTCGTTTACATCGGTTTCAACGACATAATGCCACTCCGGCGACTGTCCCTGCGCCGCACCCTGAAGATCCAGTGTTATCTGAAACTGGTCGATGCTGGCATCCGGATATTGGCCGATCACATTGGCTGTAAGTGCATTCAGATCAATGTCTGCTGAAGCATCGTCGGCAGCGGTTTCTGCGCTTACAGCCAGCGCCGGATCAGTCAGATATACGTAAGTTTCCTGCGCATCAACACCGTGGCACAGGTGCATTCGGAAACGCTTTCGGTCAACATGCGGTTGCAGCAGTTCGGTGCTTTGTCTGATGTCAAGATTCACATTTGGAATGCGTATCAGAATCACAGATTGGATATTCATTTCTGGCATATTCATCAAGCCTTATGGGAGGGCTGTGTCTCAGTCGAACTGATACAGTATTTGCGGGTTATCAACAAGAATCTTTTTGCGAAGTAGCGGATCTGTACAGATCTCGCCGAAAATATTGAGCAGCTGGCCGTCATCTGGAACGTCTCCCTTGACGTTGGGATGAGGCCAGTCGGTACCCCATAGTGTTCTGTCCGGCATGGCCTCGATGATGGCCTTCATGAATGGCAGTCCGGCCGAGTAAGGCGAATTGCCGCTGGCCAGCCGGTCCACACCGGATATCTTGACCCATGCTTGCGGGTTCCGGGCGAGCGAAAGCAGTGACTGGAAAGCCTCCGACTGCAGGCCTTTTTCGATATCTACCCGCCCCATATGATCAATAACAAATGGAATCTCGAGCTTGCGCAGATCAGGCAGCAGGCGCAACAGAGACACCTCATCTGCATGGATGCAGAGGTGCCATCCCAGCGGTGCTATCTTGTCCGCCATGAGTCTGACATCGTCAATCGTGGCCCCCGCCAGGTGGGCGACAAAGTTGTAGCGGACCCCGCGGATTCCTTCGTTATGCAGCGCCTTTAGCCGCTGCGAAGTCACGTCTGATGGTACAAGGGCAACACCTCTGTATTGACGGTGGCTCCGCGCAATGGCGTTTGTGATTGCTGACATATCATAGCCATGACAATTGGCCTGCACCAAAACGGCGCGTTGCAGGCCAAGGTTGTCCTGCTTTGCCTTCAGGTCATCGAAGCCTGCATCGGGAGGGGTATAGGAACGGCCGGGATCAAAGGGGAACTGGCTGGCCGGACCAAAAATATGACAATGGCTGTCGCACGCACCCGGCGGAACCTCAAATGTGATTTTCTCGGTATGTTTTTTCGCTGGCGCGCAGTCGAACATGATCTGAATCCTTAATGGTATGTCACATGACATATTACATCTGTCAAAGTCTATCTTAGTTGCGCATGACAGCAAGAGCAATGGGCTGATTTTGAATTCTGATATGCGCAAAACCTATACGCAATCGATTTCGCGAGCTCGACGGAAGATTGGCATCGTGAATTTATCGCAGTCGGAATCTGCGAATTGTGCCGGTCATGGGCTCACGGCAAACTGTCATCCTCAATAATCAACGGGAGGACAGTTATGAACAAAGCGTTAAAAAAGCAGCGGGGGCAGGGAATGACAGAGTACATCATCGTTGTTGCCCTGGTGGCTATTTCTGCTATTGCCGTGTTTCAGTTATTCGGCCAGACGCTGAGGTCGCAAACTGCGGCAATCGCCAAAGAACTGGCCGGAGAAGACGGATCGGCGCAGTCGCAGTCAGCGCGCACCGCAGCAGAGCTGGCAGCCGGACAAACGGCAGCCAGATCCCTTAAAAGTTTCACCGGCAATGCCGAGATGGCAGGCAACGGGACAACCGCGCAGTAGTGGCAATCGTCATGAAGAACGTTGTTCGCGGGCGCGGGTATCCTGCACTGCCTGATAGCCAGCGGGGACAGGCCCTGGTACTCGGTCTTTTCCTGGTGCTGCTGCTTGCCCTGGCACTTATCCATCAGTTCGGTATCGGTCAGATCGCCGGGCGCAAGGCGCGTCTGATGCATGCTGCGGATGCCGCTGCCTATTCCGGTGCCCTGGTGCAGGCGCGGGCGCTGAACATGCAGGCCTATATCAATCTGACACAAACCGCGCATCAGGTGGCAATGGCACATCTTGTCACATTGGGGTCATGGAGTTTGTTTGCAGCAACGCAGGGAAGGCAGCTCGTCCAGTTCAATCCGCCTGCCCATGTGATTGGAATGATGTTCGGACCAGGCCATCTCGCTGGCTATACTGCGTCGGCCAGGGCGGTGACACTGAACCAGATGGCAAGACAGGGTGGTGAATTGTCGCGCCTTTTCGCAGAACATGATCGCATTGTTCGGCACGTACTCCTTTCGGCGTCAACCGCCGTCCACAATACGATGCAAAGTGCGAGGGATCACGCCATCAACCAGGTGCTACAGCAAAATTATCCGCAAAGTACGGTAATGCAAACTGCACGTTCATCACAAAATTCGACTGGCAGGCAGCAAGCCGATGTTCCTGTACGATTTCCTGCAGACCGGACCGCACCGTTGACGTGGTCCGCCCACAATCACCTGGAGGAATCTTTCACCACACGTTATCCACCCAACGCAAACTATCGATCCTTTATCGAAGATGTCATTTCCGTTTATGACTTTCTTGGTAAGCGTGATGCCGTAGCACGCAATAGCTGGGAGGTTCATTATCAATGTCCGACGTTGCGTCACGAACTGCGCCGGCGGGGTCAAACCATGCTTGATGATAGCGGAAACTGGCAATCTACGGACACAGAATCCTATCACGCGCTCAGGAGCAATCAATACATTGGTTGTTATTACCGGGAATATCCCATGGGGTGGGCATGGATTCCGGGGGGCAATGCCAGTGAACTGGCGGCAGACCTGCCTTATGACCGGAACGCGCCCGACAGCTTCGGGGATATCGATTTCTGGCGCTGGGTAACGCAGAGTACCAACTGGAATATTTTTGGGGGCGATGCCAATCCACTTGCCAATTCAAGAGCCGTTATTGGCCGGCAGCAGTGGAGCGGCGGCGGACTGGTTCCGTACTACGACCTGCGTGACAGTTATCGGACTCGTCCCCTCGGCTTCACGATAAACGTCAGTCAGCAATTTACCGACCAGCCGGCACTGTTTGTGCAGGCATCGGCAGAAACGTTTTTTTCGCCTGTCAGCGGGCTCGGCAATCCTGTCAGGGAGCAATCAGGGACGTGGCATCCGTTCTGGCAGGCACATCTGGTTTCCAGGCCGCTGGCAGAAGGGGACTGACATGGATCTCCAAATGAAGGCGGGTACGGATTGTCAAAAGAACGTGGCTCTGAAAGAGCTTCGGGATAGGCACATGCAACAGATCATAAAGAGGTGCTCATGAATCAACAGAAGGGGCAGGCGCTTACAGAGGGTCTTATCGTGATTTTAGGCGTGCTGACGCTGCTTGCGGCAGCCACGTGGCTGGCGCGAGTTCAGGATATCGTCCTGCACCAACAGCATGCAAGCCGCTTCGGAGCATTCGAACTTGCCCGATCTGGCGCGATACATGATGCAAAAACCGCGCAACGCTTTTTCTCCGGTACACACGCGGGCTGGCGCAACGCCAGCGGATCACCTGTCGTCCCCGACAACGCGGTGCGAATAACGGTGAACCGAAGCACTCAACTTGATGTCCTGGGACAGCCGGGTACGCGACATGACTCGGCGACTTTACTTCGCAGGGAATGGCAGTTGCAGGATACGGGTATCGCGAGCGTGAGTGTGACAGTCCACCCTGATTTTTCGGCGCCATCGGCGCAGACCCCTCAAGGACACGGTCATTCGTCGTTAACGCTTGCAGGCCATGATCTTGGGTTTACGCGAGGCGCTGCGCTGACCTTGAGTCGGCATACGGCCATTCTCACCGGCGCCGGCCACGCGGCGACTGTCTCGTCCGCACATAGCCGTGCCGCCGAGTCGGATACTGCCTGGCGGCACATCGCTGAGGCGTCCTATGCGGCGGGTAAACGCGTTGAATCAGTGGTTACGCCGACAGATGCTCCGTGGAAACGGCCCAGACCGACATTTGACTGGTTCATGCCCTGGGCTGGCAAGCGTCCCTGAACAGACTGCCGATTGTTTCCTGCGTGTTTCTCAATAGTTTTCTGCATTGTTTATGAAGGTCGTGCATCGTTTATGAAGATCGTGCTTGGAAGAATTCTCTATGTGATCGTCTTGCTAGTGTTCAATGGCAATTCGCTGGCGCAGAGCCTGCCTGATCGCGCAGCCTCCAATGCATTGCTCGAGATATGCCGGCAGCTGGAAGTGACGTCTGCAGCTGCGCCCATGTCGTTCACCCTGTTTGGCATGCCGTCCGCGTTCGTCAGGCTCGATCTTGACATCCCGGTCGAAAATTTTCTGAAGCGGCTTCATGGCACGGCCACGCCGTTTGTGCAAATGACGCGCGTGGGTAATCGGCTTTTTTATACGGGCGGGATTGACAACAACCAGCTGACGCTGCAGTTACTTGTGGATGTCACCAGCAAGGAGACCACGCAAGCCTTGCTCAGTGCAGTCGCGTTTACGCCTGCCCTGCATGTTGTAGGTCAGGATGAAATGTCCGCATACCGGCCGCAAAAACGCCGTATCTTGCAGTTGCTGCCAGCAGGAGGAAAGTTGCTGATGGACATCTGTTATGAAGATTCTGAACGTACATGCCATCAGGTTTATCACTTTGCACACACAGACAGTAAGCGGCTGGAAACGGAAATCAGAAATGGACTGATCTTGGCAAACTGGAGGCACTACACCGGACCAGGAATGTCCACCTGGATTCGTTATGGGTTAACAGTGCGCTACATGATGGAAAACGCAGGTGAGGGCACGGCGTTGTATCTGATTGCGCCGGGCGTATTGTGGTAGGAGAAGAAACCAACATGCGTATTTTGCCGATTAATCGCAACGCGGTGTTACTCATCGTCGCCATACTGGCGGGTCTTGCTGCGGCATGGTCTGCGCGCCGCTATATCCAGGACCACATCCGTGCGCTGGATGAGCAGGGGAAAGTGGTAATGGTCAGCCGTATCGTCGCAGATTATGATCTGCCGGAAGGGCTGCGGCTCGAGAGACTGCATCTGGCTGTCAGGGAGGTGCCTGTCAAGTGGGTGCCCAGCGGAAGTATTGCACCAGAAGATGTGGCAAGTATCGAAGGAAAGGTGGTGACTACTGCCTTGAGCAAGGGCGATATGGTGCTGCGCGCCAACCTGGCCTCATTGCGCCAACAGGCATTCTCCCACAAGTTGCGGACAGGCCGACGTGCTATCACGATACCCGTAGATGCGATCAATTCGGTGTCAGGTATGTTGGTGCCGGGAGACTTGATTGATCTTTACGTGTCTTTCGAGTATCGCAGAAAAAAAATTACCGCGCCGCTGCTGCAGGGTGTATTGGTCCTGGCCACCGGTTCGGAAAGCCAGACTCGGGGGCCTGATGACTTGTCGCAGCGGACGACTGGCTTTTCCACGGTCACGCTGGACACATCGCCGGAACAGGCTGCCAGACTTGTTGCAGCAAGACAGGCGGGAACTATTACTGCATTGTTGCGACATCCCGATGATGTCAAGGCAAGTAATAAAGGGGTGCAGGGAGACCTCGCCACGATTTTGGGTATTGCAAAAGCGCCAGTGGCGGCGCGACAGCATCCCTCGGTCATTTATGGTAACCAGGCATCGCAGCGACTGTTTACACCAGCAGCAGATCCGAAGCCGTCACTATCTGCGCAGACAAAAGGTCTGTTTGAACTGCCGGACAGTGAAGAAGATATCGTCAGTGCGTGGATCAGCTCGCTTGCGGGTAACACGACCGTAACCGAGGAAACTACTAAAACAGCTCCTATTCAAGCGCAGGAACATCCATGAGGCCCATTATCACATTTTCTTTTTTGATATTTCTGGCTGCTTGCCCGGCGCAGGCAGCACCAGCACAGTCTGAGCCTGCCTCGGAGATACGACTGCAGGTCGGAGACATCAAAGTCTTACCTGCAACAAATCTTGCTCGCGTTGCGGTTGGTGATGGAAAGATCGTCAATGCCGTGGCAGATGCGGATAATGAAATCGTGCTGTTTGCACGCGAACCCGGCGAAACCGTGCTTCATATCTGGGATAAGGATAATCACAGCCAGCAGTTTCATGTGCTGGTGCGGGCGGTGGGAGAGCAAAGGCTGCAGCAAGACATTCAGCGCATACTCAGCACCATTGGAAGAATCAGGACGACACAGGTGGGTGAGAAAATCATTGTTGAAGGCGATAACCTCAGCGATGCAGATCGCGAGCGGCTTCTTGTCCTGGTTCGGCATTTTCCGCAGATTGTAGACATGACAAGTCAGATTGGCTGGGACCAGATGGTATTGCTGGATGTCCAGATTCTGGAGTTGCCGCGCAATGTACTGCAGGAGCTGGGTGTCAAGTGGAATACAAACACGGGCGGTGTCGCCATGGGCGCCGTCTGGGATTCAGGGTCCGCACGTTACTCCAGTCGACCAGGAGATGGTCCGTTGCAAATTCCGTTCCGCGCTGCGTCGCCGGCAGGCTATTTCGGTTTGAATGCGCTGCTTTCTGCCTCGTTGCAGACACTCGCCCAGCAAGGCCAGGCCGTCGTGCTTGCACAACCGCAACTGATGGCGCGCAGTGGCGCCACGGCTGAGTTTCTTGCCGGCGGTGAAGTCCCGTACGTCACAACAGACCGGAACGGGCAAAATCAGACCGTATTCAAGCCTTATGGGGTCAGTCTGCACATTACGCCCCGCATCCAGAAAAACGGCAATGTTCGATCAAAAATCGATGTTGAAGTCAGTTCGGTGGATGCCTCAATGACGGTCAACGGCGGCCCCGCACTAAAGACCCGCCGTACCTCAACAGAGTTCAATGTGCAATCAGGCCAGACGCTGGTTCTGGCTGGTTTTATTTCGCGCGATCAGTTTCGCAATGCTGAAAAACTGCCGGGGCTGGCTGATGTTCCGGTTCTGGGCGCTTTGTTTCGTTCCAGCCGGTTCCAGCGTAACGAAACCGAACTGGCCATCTTCGTGCGACCGGTAGTGGTATCGGCAGACCATCATGATTTGCAGGCCCGCGCTTCCCGTTCAAGGAACATCATTGAAGAGACGTTCAGGACCGAACCAATATTGAATACACCCATCAGTGCAGATCCGCCTGCCGGCAGCGAAACTTCAGGGCGATCATCGTTCCCAAACATACCGGAAAGCCGCCGTTACCCCATATGGGTTCCCTCCGGCGAAAACTGGCGCTTCCCGCACAGTCCTGCCGTATCAGGGCCGACAGCTCATTTCTCGCAGAAACGTACCGAGGCGAACCGAAAGCTGCGCACAATCCCGATACGGGTCAGGCGATCCCGATGGAAGCCGGTCTTGCGACTGCAACGGCCAATGTCGGATCACTTTATCACGGGAGGGGCTCAATGATTGTCATGGATATGCATTTCGAAGATGGAACAGTCAGGCACGCGCAGTTCGCATTACCAGCTGTGGCTGGCAGAAACAAGGAATGTCAGATTTATCTGCGCAGCTGGCGAGTGGCACGTCGACATGCACAGCTGGTGCTACGGCAGGCGGGCGTTTTTATCGAAGATCTCGGATCCCTGGCTGGCACACTG
This sequence comes from Pseudomonadota bacterium, assembly GCA_023389155.1. Taxonomy (GTDB): domain Bacteria; phylum Pseudomonadota; class Gammaproteobacteria; order Burkholderiales; family Burkholderiaceae_B; genus Advenella. Next base: position 182,511 of record JAEWEV010000025.1, on the reverse strand, counting down.
GTTAATGGCTTGCGTATTACCGAATACGGGCCGCTGGAAATTTCAGATGAAATTCTTATCGGTCCGTGCAGAATGGTCGTACGCTTCGTGAATACCAGCGGTAGCGTAACCGATACATGGGGCTTTGCCAGAGGAGCGATTGGTGCATGCGACTCCTACGATAGGGCGGCTGTTGCATGTGGCTTCGGCGGCGACGCGGCTGTTGTCGGTCAGTCAGCAAGGATCTCGACGGTCGTGCCTATGCACGACGACGTTCCGTTAACACGAGCAGCAGCGAAACCTGATCAATCTTCCGTATCGCAAGTGTCCGCTTTGTCTGATTCGAATCTGACCAGGGAGTTACTTCCTGCAAAATCTGGCAGCGACAATACATCTTCCGCCACCGCAGCTGCACGAACCACAAGTACCGCCGCAGCCATATGTAAGGTACAGCATGCGACCGATACAAATGATATTGATCCTCTGCGAGTGTCTCAACACATTGCACATTACCAGCAGCTGCGTCTGCAATTGCATTCGTCTTTGCTGAAGGCGCTTGATCTGCGGCGCAAGGATGTATCACAGATGACAGATGCTGCTTTGCGCCTGGAGGCCGCGGACTTGCTTGATCAGATACTGACTCGCGATCTATCGCTGCCGAATGATATTGATCGCCAGCAGCTCAGGCAGGATGTGCTGGACGAAGCTATCGGCCTTGGTCCTCTGGAACCGTTGCTGGCGGACCGGGAAGTGACCGAAATTATGGTCAACCGTTACGATGAATTATTCATCGAAAAGGCTGGCCGCCTTAGTCGTTATTCTGGTGCGTTCAGCAGCGAGAAATCAGTTCTGGGAATCATTGATCGTATCGTTGCTCCCCTGGGGCGCCGGATTGATGAAAGTTCGCCCATGGTAGACGCCCGTCTGAAAGATGGTTCGCGCGTCAATGCCGTTATTCCGCCCATTGCATTACGCGGGGCAAGCCTGACTATCCGCAAGTTTCCGGACTTTCGACCAGGAATGCACGATCTGATAAGGCTGGGTTCCATGGATAATGCCATGCAGCAGTTTCTGCAGTTGTGCATTGAGCATCGGAAGAACCTGATCGTTTCCGGCGGCACCGGATCGGGTAAAACAACCTTGCTCAATATTCTCTCCAACTGTATACCTGATCACGAACGAATTATTACGATCGAAGATGCTGCGGAGCTGCGGCTCAATCACACGCATCTGGTATCACTGGAAGCGCGACCGGCCAATATCGAAGGGAAGGGTCAGGTGCAGATTCGTGATCTGGTTCGCAACGCCTTGCGTATGCGACCCGATAGAATCGTGGTAGGGGAGTGCAGGGGGGCTGAAGCGTTTGATATGCTGGCGGCCATGAATACCGGCCACGAAGGCTCCCTCACAACACTGCACGCCAATACCCCAAGAGATGCGCTTGCCAGGCTGGAAACCATGATACTTATGGCAGGGATGGAACTTCCGCTTACAGCAGTCAGGGAGCATATTGCCGCCAGTATCGATTTTATTATCCAGCAGAGCAGGCTGGCCAGTGGTCGCCGCCTGATTACCTCAATTACCGAGATATGCGGACTCGAAAGCGGGATCATTAAATCTCAGGAAATTTTCCGTTACGACCGCAAGGGAGAAGGCGCCTTTGTCGGACAGGGGATCGTCCCGGAATGCTTTGATACCTTGCGTGCCGATGGGCTCGAAATAGACGCGACCATCTTCAATCAAACTACTCGCGTCGCCACAGGTGCAAACACCTTTGTTCGTTCAGAAATGCATTTGCCTGCAACATACCCTTCAATAGGAGAACGGTGATGATGCTTTGGGTCATGCTTGTTTTCATCACGATTGGCATAGCCATGATTTTCCTGCTGCTGCAGGAGGTGTCCGCAAGAATCCTGAAACGCTGGGAGTCCCGCTTGAAGCAGGAGACATCCTACCGGTTACAGGACATTTTTTTGTTTATCGATCCTGTTGCGTTGTGGTCCGGCAATATTGCCATTGCGCTGTTGCTGGCGTTGGCAGTGTGGGTGGCTACGGGCATGTGGTGGCTGGCGCTGCCAAGTGGTATTCTTCTCTTCATGCTTCCTGACTGGCTGGTCGCGCGAATACGCCTGCGACGCATGGCGCAATTTGATCGACAGTTGCCGGAAATGCTACTGGCGTTGGCTGGCGCATTGCGCGCAGGTGCAGGCATCCAGACTGCAGTCCGTCAGCTTTGTGCAGAAGCGACTCCACCCCTGTCCCAGGAGTTCGGGTTGCTACAGCGACAGCAAAGACTGGGCGTATCATTTGTGCACAGCCTTGATCATCTCTACTCCCGTATGCCTACCGAGTCCACGGGTCTTTTTGTCTCTGCTCTGAAAATCGCTGCCCATAGCGGAGGCAATCTGGCCGAAGCGCTGGAGCGCATTGCGCAGACGTTGCAGTCTCGCCAGCAGATACAGGGCAGAATTCGCGCGCTCACTTCCCAGGGGAAGATGCAGGCATGGATCATGGCCGGATTGCCACCCCTTCTGATGTTGGTTCTCAATTTCCTTGATCCTGCAGCTATGCACTTCATGTGGTTTCATCCCGCGGGCTGGATTGTGCTGGCAGTCATTTCTCTGCTGGAATTACTGGGTCTGTGGCTGATCCGAAGAATTGTCAATATTGATATCTGAAAGGCAATGCGCTCAATGTTCCTGATCAGTAGCATACTTGCCGGCGTTTCAATGAGTTTTTGCCTGTATCTCCTGTTGTCGCCGGCGACTCGTCGGACTGCGGTCCCACAGGCTTATCGACAGAAAAAATTCCTGACCATTCTATGGCCATGGATTGATGTCCTGGGCCGTGCCTCTGTGCCATTTATGTCCTGGAAATACCGTGAGAAAGTGCAATTGCTGTTGCGCCACGCAGGACTCGAACGTGTCGCCACCTTAGATCACCTTGCCGGTATCCAGTGTCTGGCGGCGACATTTCTTTTTGTCAGTGGTGTTTTACTTCAACGATCAGTATTGCCCGATAATCTTATGACAGCTGTATTGATTTCAAGTGTTATGGCAGCGGCTGGCTATGGACTGCCGCTGCTTTGGCTAAAAGATCTGGCGGGCAGGCGGCGCAACCGCATACTGAGTGAACTGCCTTTTCTTCTGGATATGACAACGCTTTGTGTGGAAGCAGGGCAGAATCTGCATGGTGCCCTGATCCATACCGTTGAACTTTGCCCGCCGGGTGTGCTGCGGGAGGAACTGCGCCATAGTCTGATTGAAATACGTGCCGGCAGACCACGTATCGACGCGCTCAGGGCGATGGCAACGCGCACCGGCACGCCCGAAATCGGCCGATGGGTGACCGCCATTGCTCAGGCAGAAAGTATGGGTATGGGCTTGGGATCGCTATTGCGTTCGCAATCGGAGCAGCGCAGACAGGAGCGTTTCAGTCGTGCAGAAAAACGGGCGCTGGAGGCACCGGTGAAAATGCTTATGCCACTAATTTTCTGTATTTTTCCCTGTACTTTCATCGTACTGGCCTTTCCCATTGCAGTAAAGATTCTGCATTCCGGAGTTTGAATGCAGGCATTCTCCCTGATTACCTTCGACAGATTTAGCCAGCGATTTTGCGGATTGATGGGAAAGCGCTCTATTTCTTCGCGAGACGTCTTTCATTTGACTCCATGCAACAGTGTCCATACCTGGGGGATGCATTTTTCGTTGTCGATTCTTTTTCTGGATAAGCAGCTGCAGTTGCTGCGCTTTATCGACTGCCTGCCCCCGTGGCGAATGGTCTGGCACTGGCGTGCCCATTCGGTTCTGGAGTTGCAGGCGGGGATTATTTTTTCGGAACAGCATGCGAGACAGCTGCTTGCAACGCTGTTCCCTTAATGTGTCATGTGCTGCGGTAAGGTGCCAGTAGCGCTTCGGCGATCGGCGTTGATCATGATGCCGGATCAGCCACAGCGTACCGGACCATCATGAGCCACTCAGCATGAATCGCAGGTTGTGGCATACCTTGCGCTTGCACCTGAACGTTCCAGGTGCAGCGCGCTTCACCTGGCCGGCTTTCCACTAGTTTGCTCAAGGCGAAGGCCGCAGCGACTTGCGAGCCGCAAGGCACAGCTGCGGTATAGCGGATCCTGTCGAAACCGTAGTTCAGGAGCAGGCTCGACTTCGGAAAATCAATGCAGGTGCTCTGCCAGTATGTGAGCAGTGACAGGATCAGAAATCCGTGTGCGATCGTTTGCCCGTAAGGCGATTCCGCTTTCGCGCGCTCGGGATCAGTATGAATCCACTGCGTGTCATGTGTAACCTGTGCAAAACGGGAGATAATCTGCTGATCGATGATAATGGATTTTGAGATGAGAGGCGGCTTTCCGACGAAATCGCTGAGGGACTGGACCGAATCAAAGTGTTGCATGTGAAATGTGTTATCCAGCATCGGTCCCGGCACCCTGGGTATTCGACGGGTCAACCTGTCTTTCGGATTGATCAATATACCGACGCGCCTGGGCTTTGGCAATTTCATGGCGCATCTGATCAAAGCCCGTCGCTGGCACCATTTCGTCCTGTCTGTCTGATACTTCGTCCAGTCGATCAAGCAGCACATTGTTTTGCAATTCGGTGTCGCTCAGAGAGATTCCCTGCGTCATGGTGATGTTCGCCTGTTCCACACTGCCTGCACCAGCCATCAGAATTGTCCGGTTCGGCGCATTTTCCGTTACCAGGGCAATCATGGCGGGGCTCACGGATGTTGGCGAAAGCATGGCAAGCGCTTCCGGCTCGAGCAGACCTTCAGTCATGGACGTAGCCGCGGTGGGCGCCAGGCAGTTGACGTGCACATTGTTTCTCGCACCTTCCAGAGCCAGCGTCTGCATCAGACCTACCAGCGCCATTTTTGCTGCACCGTAATTGGCCTGTCCGAAATTTCCGTAAAGCCCCGAGGACGAGGTTGTCATGACGATGCGGCCGTAATTGCGGGCACGCATGCCGTTCCACACAGCGTGAGTGCAATTGACCGAACCCATCAGATGGACTTCCATGACAAGCCGGAAATCGTCAAGACTCATTTTTGCGAAGGTTTTGTCGCGCAGGATCCCGGCATTGTTCACCAGAATGTCGACCTGACCCCAACGGCTCTCGGCCAGCTGCACCATCGCCTGGACTTCTTCAGGCCGGGTCACATCGGCGCCGTGCAGGCATGCATCGCCCCCTGCAGCAAGAATATCACCCACCACAGTCTGCGCTTCCGATTCTGGCTGCTCCGCGCCTCGGTCATTGACCAGGACTTTTGCGCCGTGGCGGGCGAGTTCAAGCGCATGGGATCGACCCAGACCACGCGCAGCACCCGTTACGATGGCAATGCGTCCTTTCAAGCGTTGTTTCATGGCATCTCCGTATTGTTCACTATTTCAATATTTCAGTCGTTAATGTTTTTTACCGCTCAGAATTCAGTTCATCCGTTCTCTCAGCTTGCGGTGCTATCGCTTTCCGGATTCAATTCCTTCAATTTTTACGAATCCGTGTTTCAGGTTATCAGAGAGGCGGCGGTATTGGTTTGCATCTTGATAATGCCGGCGCGTTCGAGTTCGGCAATGGCGTCCTCGTTAATGCCCGCCTGGGTCAGGACTGCATACGTGTCCCGTCCGAGCGATGGGGCGCCGGCCCGAACTGACTTTTCCTCTGCGTCGAAGGCAAATCCAATGCCACGGGTCCGCACCCCAACTTCTCCATCACCCTGACCAAAGCGGTAGTCCGGGAGATTCAGGCGGTTGCCCTCATCGATTTCATCGAGAAACTCCTCGAGCTTTCTGACTTTGGCGGCGGGTACGCCAGCAGCACTCAGTATATCCTCAAGCTGCCCCGCACTGCGAGTGGATAATGCCTGCTGCAGGCGATTGGCGACGTAGTCGCGATCATTGGGCACGACAAAGCCGTTGGGAAGATTGAATGCTGCCAGATCCAGCGCGCGTGCATCGTCACACAGGTCTTCCGCGCCGATAGCCTGGGTCAGTCTGCGAAACTGGGCCGGTGTGTTTGCGGCCACCGCCAGCCAGCCATCGGCGCAACGATACGTATCTGCTGCAGGACTGCCCGTATACCCGCGGTTGCCCACGCGCTGTGTCGGCGTGCCATCGGTAAGGTAAGCGCTGGCATTGGGATACATCAGCATGAGGGAGGCCTGAACCATGGAGGAATCGATGTACTGGCCCTTGCCTTCGCGGGATCGACGGTGCAGCGAAGATACGATGGAAAGGGCACCGAGCATGCCCACGGCCACATCGATGACCGGGAAACCCACTTTGATTGGCGGGGCCTCGTCTCCTTCGCCTGACATCATCATCATTCCTGTCAGGGCCTGCACCACGTGATCGTAAGCCCCGCGCTGAGACCAGTCACCCTGCTGCCCAAAGCCGGAAATGGAGCAATAGATAATGTCGGGTTTGATGGCTTTAATGGCTGCGTAGTCAAGGCCGTGCCGTGCTACCACACCGGGCCGGAAATTTTCGATGAAAACGTCGACCGAAGCAGCAAGCTTGCGAATGAGTTCGGCGCCTTCCGGCGTTCTGATGTCTACCGCCAGCGATTGTTTGCCGGCATTGAGCGCAGCAAATCCGGTAGGCGTGTCGGTATCGGCACCGCCTTTCATGGAGCGAAGGACCTCGCCCAACACCGGCGGTTCGACCTTGATGACTTCGGCGCCCAGTTGAGCCAGATAGAATGAGGCCAGCGGGCCGGCGATAACATGCGACAGATCCAGTACGCGAACGCCTTCAAGTGGTTTTGACATAGACAACTCCGGTCAGCCGGCAGAGGCGCCGGTAAGTTTCACGATGTCCGACCATTTCCTGTATTCGCTGCGGACAAAGTCTGCATCTGCTGCAGGGCTGTCACTTTGCGTGACACGGTTTCCGGCTGCTTCGAACATCTGCTTGACGGAGTTATCCCTCAACGCGGTAATGGTGGCCTGGTACAGTTTGTCGACAACGCTGGAGGGGGAGTTTTTGGGTAACCAGAGGCCGAACCAGAATTCCAGAACGGCCATTTCATTATTCAGGACTTCGTGCAGCGTGGGAACACCTGGAAGCTGCGGCAGGGGATTGCGGCTGGTGACAGCCAGTGCGCGTAGCGCGCCTCCTTTTACCTGGGGAATGGCCGTACCGGCGATAGGAAAGGCGAAGTCGGTATCGCCGCGCTTCAAAGATACGGGAATTTCCACCGAGCCCTTAAAGGGAATGTGCATTGCCCTGGCCTTGATCAGATTGATAAACGTGGCCGCACAAAGGTGCGCACCGGAACCGATGCCGCCAGATCCATAATTCATTTTTCCGGGATTGCTCTGAAGTGCCTCAATCAGTTCCTGCACCGTGTGATACGGGGAACTGGAGGATACGGTCAGCACACTTGGCGAGCTTGCAATAAGCGTGACAGGTATGAAGTCGTTGATGGGATCGAAATTCAGATCCGGCTGCAGGGCCTTCTGGATCAGATGTGAATTTGAGCCAAGCAGGACTGTATAGCCGTCTGCGGGAGCATGCGCGACATGTTGCGCAGCCAGGACGCCGCCGGCGCCGACTTTGTTTTCGACAACGATGGACTGTCCCAGCGATTTTGCGAGCAGGGGAGCAAATTGGCGGACGGTGATATCGGGCCCGCCACCGGCTGCGTAGGGAACCACAATTCGTACGGCTCTGGAGGGATAGGTGTCGGCAGCGAGAGCTGCGCGATTGAGCATCAGGCCGGCGCCGAGCGCGCCGAGGCAGAATTGGCGGCGTTGCATATTTGTCTCCCTTTTGTCATTGCTTCAAGAATAGCCAATCAGGGCGAATATAAAAAGTGATATATTTTCATATAGTGATAACTTATTGTTTGATCTTTAAATACGCATAACCGGAGGTGCACAAGTTGAACGAATCCAACCATCTGATCGCCAGATTGCGCTTCCGTCATCTGCAGCTTCTGTCCGAGGTTCAGGCTAGGGGAAGTCTGCGGGCAGCTGCTCAGGCGCTCAATCTCACTCAGCCGGCATTGAGTAAGGCGCTTACGGAAATCGAGCGCGCTTTTGGATTCACATTGTTTGTCCGCACCCCGCGTGGTCTGACACCGACAGCACAGGGCGAAGTTGTTCTGAAAGGGGCAACGCAGCTGTTGGGCGAACTTACGTTTTTACGCACAGAGGCAGAGCATGCCGGGCGCTTCTGTGCAAGAATCCGAGTCGGAGCGCCGCCATTTCTTGCGCAGACATTTTTGCCGGATGTCATCGCAAAACTGGTGAAACGTCAGATGCCTGTGCGAGTCCATTTGCTGGAGGAACGTGTACCCGCGCTTCTTAGTGCGTTGCATAAGGGCGAGCTCGATGCACTGATTTCCACCTTCCCGCTGCAGATGCTGCAATCCGAAGCCGAGGCATTGGAATTTACCCGTCTGTTTGATGTGCAATTTGCGGTCGTCGCAGCGAAGGACCATCCGCTGGCGCGCGCGCGTCGTACAGACTGGTCCCGGCTATCGCAGGAGCCCTGGGTGATGCCGGTGGAAGGCTCCATGGGTCGAAGACTGATCGAAGACTGCTTTACTCGTGTTGGCATACCGGTACCGTTGCCGGTGATCGAGGCGACAAGCCCGACTACCAGCATGCAGTTTGTTGCCAGCGGATTGGGTATCGGCATTGTTCCCAATGTGACACTTATCCAGCACAGCAGCATGCAGGCAAATCCGGTGAAACAGATCCGTGTTTTGCCAGAGCCGCCACCGAGCGTGGTGGCGCTGATCGTCCGGGAAGGCTCCTTCAATCCCAGGGTGGCGTTGCTAAAAGAAGTGCTGGATCTGTAAATGTTTGCCGGCGCACAGACCAGCAATCAGAGCGCAGGTCCGGAATCGTTGTCATAAAAAGTGAGGATGGTGGCAGTGGCGTCGGTAATCAATGGGTCTTGCCGTTTTTTCGACCAGATTAACGAGGTGACAGAACGCTGGCTATGTTCGAATTCCAGGAATTGCAGGTTTGGGAGGCCGCAACGTGTCAGACAGGCCGGTACCAGAGAGACGCCCATATTCTGCGAAACCAGGCTGAGTATGCTCAGCCAGTGACGCGTTTCATCCACCGCCTGCGGGAAAAATCCTGCATTGATACACATGGATAGCAGAATTTCATAATAGACCGGCGAAACGTGACGGGAAAAAAAGATGAAATGTTCGTCACGGAAGTCGGCCAGCGTAGGTTTGTTTTTCTGCAATATCGGGTTATTCCGATGAACGCACAGTACAAAAGGCTCGGTAAGGATGACCCTGTCCTGCAGATCGGCTGGCAGGCGGTTGCTGTGGATGAACCCCAAATCAACATGCCCCAGGGCTACCTTGTCTACGATATCGCCCGAATTGGATTCGGCAAGTTCAATAGCAAGACCGTCATGTGTCGTGCGCAACTGGTTCAGCAGCGCAGGCAGGCCGCGATACACCATGGATCCCACAAAGCCGATTCGTAAGCGTCCGCTGGTTGCAGTTATTTGAAGCCGGTTTTTGAGAGAACTGGCATGGCTCAGGAGAAAGAGGGCTTCTTTGTATAGCGTGGCGCCGGCGGGTGTCAGGCTTACATGGCGGCTATTGCGCTCAAAAAGCTGCGTTCCCATTTTGTTTTCCAGCTGGCGGATGGCCAGGCTCAGGGGCGGCTGCGATATATTCAGGCGTGCTGCTGCCTTGCTGAAATTGAGGGTTTCGGCAACGGCGACGAAATAACGAAGCGATCGAAGTTCAAGATCCATCTATATTTTTAATGTATAGATATCAATAAAAATAGTATTTCTAAATATACATCGTTTTGTTTACGCTGTGGACTCAATCTGATTGGAGGAGGCCACGTCGATGAAAAATCATAATATTCCGGACAGCAGAGGCAGTAATTTCTTTACGCTGGATCCGTATTCCGACGCATTGTTGAAAACTTATCTGCCTGCGGCACTTTACACGCATCTTCTGCCGGTGTTCAGGGAGCTTGGAGAAGAAGTCGGCGAACGCCTGGACGAGCTTGCGGATGCAGCAGACAAGCACCCCCCCGAGCTGTCTGTTCGCAATCGCCAGGGGCACGACGAATCACTCATCAGCAAGCACCCAGCGTACGTCGATCTGGAGAAAATGGCCTACGAAAAACTGGGCCTGGCGGCCATGTCTCACCGGCCGGGGGTACTGGGCTGGGAGCACACGTTTCCACCTGTCGCCAAATATGCACTTTCGCATCTGTTTGTCCAGGCTGAATTCGGCTTGTGCTGTCCGGTAAGCATGACCGACTCCCTGGCAAGGACGCTGAAAAAGTTTGGCGAACCCTCACTGGTAGAGAAGGTCTTGCCGCAGGTAACGGCGACTGATTTTTCCGACCTTCAGCAGGGTGCCATGTTTATGACAGAGCAGGCAGCCGGTTCGGATGTCAGCGCGACTGAGGTGGTTGCCGAGCAGCAGGACGACGGAAACTGGAGACTGACAGGTGATAAATGGTTTTGTTCCAATCCAGACGCCGGTTTTGCCATGGTTCTGGCCCGCAGTGAAGAGGTGCAAGGCTTGAAAGGCGTATCGCTGTTTTTGCTGCCGAAATGGTGTGAGGATGGCACACATAATCAATATCGAATATTACGTTTGAAAGACAAACTGGGCACCCGGTCTATGGCAAGTGGCGAAATTCGGCTGGAAGGCGCATTCGCCTGGCTGATCGGCGAGCGCGGCAAAGGGTTTCAGCAAATGGCCGATATGATCAATAATTCCAGGTTGTCCAATGGAATGCGGGCCGCCGGTCTGATGCGTCGGGCAGTCAGCGAAGCGGTCTACTTCAGCAGCCATCGCAAGGCGTTTGGCAAACGTCTGATTGAGATGCCTTTGATGCAGCGGCAACTGGTCAAAATGATGATGCGCGCAGAGCAGGCACGCACGGTAATGTTCCAGACCGCGCAGGCACTGGAAAAATCGGATGCAGGCGATGCCTTCTCGCGCGACCTGTTGCGGATACTCACGCCGCTGATCAAGTTTCGAGCCTGCCGGGATGCACGCGTCGTAACCGGGGATGCAATGGAAGTGCGGGGAGGTTGTGGTTATATCGAGGAATGGATTGAGCCACGCCTGATGCGTGATGCACATCTGGGGTCAATCTGGGAAGGGACAAGCAATATCGTTGCGCTGGATGTTCTGCGTGCGATTCGCAAGAGTAATGGTCTGGATGCCTTGCAGACACATGTGAACCGCCTGCTTAAGGAGGGCAAACCGTGCGATCCCGAGCGCGAACAGACTCAGCGCGACTGCGTGACCGCTGCGTTTGTTCTGGCACGACAGGTAGCCGACAGCGAAGATGCTGTGATGGCACGTCAGGTGGCATCCGCGCTGTATCACGTCGTGTCAATGGCCGGTATGCGCTGGGAGGCTACCCACCCAGGCCTGGAAGCGCGTGCTGCGCTGGCAGACGAGGTGTTAGCGCACCGACTCGCGCCGCGCGATCCGTTATCACAGATGAGATGTGATGAACATTTGCAGACAATACTGGCCTATGCCATGTGATCTGCAGCCAATCATTTTTTAATAAGATGCGCGACCAGCTGCAATGCTGTTCACGCGACATGGAGAAGACATATGAAAACGCTGACAACCCTGGCCATGGCTGCACTGGCCACTTGCACGATGATATCCACCGCTACGATTGCAGCTGAAAAATTTCCATCGGAAGTTGTCAAATTGGTGGTTCCTTACCCACCGGGTGGTCCCACCGATGCGCTGGCTAGAAGACTTGCCCAGGGAGCGGGCAAAAAGATGGACACCACAATTGTGGTAGAAAATAAAGCGGGTGCGAATGGCAATATCGGTGCCGAGTATGTGGCTCGCTCAAAACCGGACGGTTATACCATCATGTTCGGTACATCGGGTCCGCTGGCAATCAACAGCAGCATGTATAAAAAACTGGGCTATCAGCCAGAGACAAGTTTTTCCCCGATCATGAAAATCGGCCATTTGCCCAATATTCTGGTGGTAAATCCCAAGGTTCCGGCAAAAAATGTCGCTGAGCTTATCAGCTATGCCAAAGCCAATCCGGATAAAGTCACCTATGCATCATCAGGCACCGGTGCATCGTCGCATCTGGCCGGCGTCCTGTTCAATACGATGGCCGGTACACAAATACTGCATGTGCCATATAAAGGTACAGGACCGGCCCTGAATGACCTGCTTGGCGGCCAGGTGTCCATGGCGTTTACTGATGTACTGACAGCGCTGCCTCATATCCGTGATCACAAGCTTAATGCTCTGGGATTGGCCGCCGGTCAGCGTTCCAAAGCATTACCCGACCTGCCAACGATCGCCGAGCAGGGACTGGACGGCTACGATGTGAGTGTATTCTTTGGGATTGTGGGACCCGCAGGCATTCCTGACGAACGAGTGTCTGTACTGAATGAAGCTTTTCGCAGTGCCATGGCCGAGCCTGATATGCAGGCGACACTGGCAAGTCAGGGTATTGTTGAAGCAGACAAAAAAACGCCCGAAGAGCTTGCCGATTTCATTCACAAGGAAGTGAAAAAATGGCACGACGTTATTAGCAATGCTTCCATCAAACTGGATTGATCATGAGTGAAATACACAGTACCCCGCAACAGGCCGCGCTCACCGGTATCAGAATCGTAGATCTGACGCGTGTTCTGGGTGGGCCTTACTGCACGCAGATCCTTGCGGATCATGGCGCCGAAGTTCTGAAAATCGAACCGCCTTCCGGTGACGAAACTCGGGGGTGGGGTCCTCCGTTTATCGATGAGACCGCCGCGTACTTCATGGGCGTGAACCGCAACAAAAAGGGTCTCGTTGCGGACCTGACCACCGAGGCGGGGCGTCTTTTTTTGAGGCAACTGTTACAGCAGGCCGATGTCCTTGTCGAGAACTTCAAGCCAGGTACCCTGGAAAAATGGGGGTTGGGCAAGGATGTCCTGAGCCAGGAGTTTCCGCAGTTGATTCACTGCTGTATCAGCGGCTTCGGTGCTGATGGTCCGCTCGGAGGCCTGCCCGGCTATGATGCCTGCGCCCAGGCATTGTGCGGGCTCATGAGTGTAAATGGAGAAAAGGGGGGTGAGCCGACGCGCGTTGGATTGCCGGTGGTGGATATGGTCACGGGGCTTAATGCGGCGATTGCGGTGCTGCTTGCGCTGAACGAACGACGTTCCAGTGGGCAGGGGCAGTATCTGGATATTTCCCTTTTTGATTGCGCGGTTTCGTTGCTGCACCCGCACGCGCCCAATTATTTTGCCGGCGGCAAGATCCCCGGCCTGACAGGTAATGCGCATCCGAACATCGCACCCTACGAAAGTTTTCCGACGGCCAGCGGTGAGATTTTTCTGGCTGTCGGAAACAACCGGCAGTTTGCCATGCTTTGCCGTGTGCTCAAGCGAGAAGATATCTCTTCCGATGTCCGCTATGCCAGCAATGCGGATCGGCTGGCCAACCGTCAGAGCCTGCGTGAACAGCTATGTGCGGTGCTGGCGCAATATAACGCGTCCGACCTTGCCGATGTACTGATGAAGGCTGGCGTACCTGCGTCACCGGTGAACAACGTAGCCCAGCTGCTTGCCCATCCCCACACCAGCCATCGAAACATGGTGATAGAAAGCGGTAGCTATCGTGCCATCAACACGCCCATCAAGCTTTCCCGTACGCCCGGCGGCTTTCGTAATCCGCCACCTGGCTTTGGTGAACATAACCATGAGTACGGGCTGGAGTGACTGATTGTTCAAACGCGGTTTAAATCGCGCAGTCTGGTTCCGTATTTCGGGATAGTGTAATATTGATTTGACAGGCGCTGCCTCTCATTGCGGCAGTCATCCGATGATGGCATTTTCGATAGTGATACGCATTTTTTGCTATCCAGTTTATCGGAGGCCCAATTCATTTCATCATCATTTCACAATCTTATTGCCGAGACAGACATGACTTACAAAACGCCACTGGATGATATTTTCTTCAATCTCAAAGATATGGGCCTGCTAGAGCAGGTGCTGGCTCTGCCGGGTTACGAAGAAATCAGCGATGATATCGTCGAGGCGGTTTTGCAGGAAAATGCAAAATTTGTTCAGGAGGTGGTGGCGCCGACCAACAAGGAGGGTGACCAGCAGGGTGCACGCTGGGATAATGGCATGGTCAGCACACCCGCGTCATTTACCAAAGCATTCAAAGCATTCGGTGAAGGCGGCTGGCAGGGCCTGCCGCATGATCCGGACCTGGGCGGCCAGGGATTTCCGAAACTGATCTCTGCGGTCATTTCGGAAAACCTGAATGCTGCAAATCTGTCATTTGCACTTTGTCCACTTTTAACTGACGGGTTTATCGAAGCTGTTACTCAGGCAGGCAGCGATGAGCTGAAGCAAACGTTTGTTCCTCCCATGCTGGAGGGACGCTGGACCGGCACCATGAATCTGACTGAGCCCCAGGCGGGATCAGATCTGGCCTTACTTACCACCAAGGCCATTTTGCAGGACGATGGCACCTATCGCATTTCAGGGCAGAAAATTTTCATTACTTACGGTGAGCATGATCTGGCCGAAAATATCGTACATTTGGTGCTGGCCCGCACGCCGGACGCACCAAAAGGCGTCAAAGGCATTTCCCTGTTTGTGGTTCCCAAGTTCCTGGTCAATGAAGACGGCTCACTGGGCAAGCGCAATGATGTCTGGTGCGCGTCCATAGAGGAAAAACTCGGTATCCACGGCAGCCCCACTGCCGTGCTGCTGTATGGGGCCGACAAGGGCGAGGTTGGAGAGGGCGCAATTGGCTATCTGGTGGGTCAGGAAAATTTCGGTCTGCAATATATGTTCATTATGATGAATGCCGCCCGTTATAACGTAGGTATTCAGGGAATTTCCGTGTCAGAGCGCGCGCTGCAACAGGCGCAGGCCTATGCCGCAGAGCGGTTGCAGGGCAATCTGCTGGAAGGGTCTCCAGGTCCTGTGAGCATTGATCACCACCCCGATGTGCAGCGGCTGCTGATGAGCATGCGCGGACTGACCGAGGGCGCCCGCGCCATCGCGCTGTATGCGGCTATGTGCAATGATGTCGCGCATCAGCATGCCGATGAGCCGACAAGGGACAAGCACCGCGCGCAGTACGAGTATCTGGTTCCTATAGTGAAAGCCTTTGGCACAGAAAATTCCGTCGAAGTTGCCTCATTAGGCATGCAGGTGCATGGAGGCATGGGCTATATCGAAGAAACCGGGGCAGCGCAATATTATCGTGATGCCCGTATCTTGCCCATTTACGAAGGTACTACCGCCATTCAGGCAAATGATTTCATCGGGCGTAAAACCTTGCGCGATGGCGGGGCGGTTACGCACGGGTTCATCGCGGCCATGTGCGATACGGTCAACGCCCTGAACCAGCACCAGGACGATCCGGCACTTGCCTTTATTGGTGCTCAGCTGGAGGTGGCTGTGCAGGCCTATCAGAATGCACTGGATGCTACGCTGGCGTTCGCACAGAAAGGTGCCATGCGCAGTGTCTTCTCGGGTAGCGTACCGTTTCTTATGCTTGCAGGTTATGTACACGCGGGCTGGCATCTGGCGAACGCCGCACTCAAGAGTCAGGAGCGCAAGTCTGATGTACACAGGCAAAAAATTGCAACTGCCGTATTTTATGCCGCGCATCTGCTGCCACGGTCGCTTTCCCTGTCTTCTGCAGTCAAATCAGGCGACGAAGTACAGGACGCATTTTCCGCGGTATTTTCCTAAACCGCGTAACAGCCGTGAATTTGTTTTAATATGCTTATTGGATATATAAAAATTATTATTTATTCTTTTAGGGAATAAATAATCTTTGACATAATCCCGGTATACAGTCCGATGCGTGGCACCGGACATTCCTCACACTTACCAAGGAGATACCATGAGCACATCACTGCGTTTGGGCGATACTGCCCCTGATTTTGAACAGAATTCGTCCACGGGACCCATCAAATTTCACGAATATCTGGGCGATAGCTGGGGTGTTCTGTTTTCTCACCCTGCCGACTTTACACCCGTCTGCACAACAGAACTGGGCTACACCGCTAAACTGAAAGACGAATTTGCAAAACGTAATGTGAAGGTTCTGGCTGTATCCGTTGATGATGCCGATTCCCATAACAAATGGATCGAAGACATTAACGATACGCAGAGCACGACTGTGAACTTCCCGATTCTGGCGGATGATGACCGTAAAGTCTCGACGCTGTACGACATGATCCATCCGAACGCCAGTGCCACAGCGACCGTGCGCTCTGTGTTCATCATCGATCCTACTAAGAAAGTTCGCCTGATCATTACGTACCCAGCCAGCACCGGCCGTAACTTCAATGAAATTCTGCGTGTGATCGATTCTCTGCAACTGACCGATTCTCACAGTGTCGCGACACCGGTGAACTGGGAAGATGGGCAGGACGTGATCATTGTTCCTTCCCTGAAGGATCCTGAAGTTCTGAAACAGAAATTCCCTAAAGGCTACACGGAAGTACGTCCTTATCTGCGTACAACACCTCAGCCTAACAAGTAATCGTTTTAAGGGGGTCGGGGCAGTTGCCGAATGGCAGCCAGCCTTCCGGCACAGGCCCAACTCCCGGGTCTTGTTTCCCTGCATGAAAAGAGAAGGCCGTGCTTGTCACGGCTTTTTTTGCGTCTGGCGCGACCGATCTGGCTGATGCGGCTTACGCGTTCCGCAACAGGCACTCACGAATTACGCGTTACCGATAGCGATTCCGCACGATTCTATCGGGTCTGGCTGTCTTGTATAGAAAGAGGGCGTACCTGACGAATCGGGCATTTTAGCGGTTTTCGCTTGGGCCGGGCGTCTCCTGAAAACCGCCGGCCTCTGGTGGCGACGTTGGGTACTTTGGTGAATTGACGCAGGTATCCGCGCGTGTGGTGCGGAGAAGGTTCGCGAAGATGGTAGGGGAGAATAAAGCAGAAGACGGCACTGCGGTACGGCGCCAGACGTCCGGTGAAGGGCACAGCGTGGGACACGCAAAATACAACAAAATCGAAAATACGAGCAAATACCACTTGCACAAAATACTGTATAAATGTACAGTATTACTTATCGCAATGCATAGTCGCGATATAACTAGATTAGGGTCCTAGTTATCGTCTGCCCCGGTTAAATACTGCTTTTCCTGGGTGTTTTCCAGCACTCAGATTGTATCTGGCTGGGGTGGGCACCTCTTAACTATTGGAGAATTCATCATGACAACCCCAAATCGTAAGCCTGTTGCCCCTGCTGCTTCAACTATATCAGCCTGCCGTCAGTTCGACCAGTCTTTTGCAACGCTTTATCGCAAGAAAAGCGGCAAATTGCAACGCAGGAGCCACATTCTCGCTGACGTATTCATGGTAGCGGCATGGTTTGCACTTATCCCTGTCATTAATCTTCTGGGTACCGCTGCAGGCCTTGCGTGACGCATTGAAGGCAGATTTTTCCTGAAGGCGGATTTTTCCGATAGATTTGCTCATATCTCGTTCTGCACCGCTGCTACGACCGTTAATCGGGTCGTCTACGGAATCGGTTTATCAACGCTTTAATCAAGCCTTTTGATCAGCCCTTTAATCCAGCCCTTTAACCCAGCCCTTTAATCCAGCCTTTTTATCACGTACTGAATCGGATCGCTAATCGACATGGCCCTCACCGCCAGAATGACCGTCTGGCACGCAGTGGCCCCTGGGGCGTTGATTCAGCCACAGTGGATTCAGGCATGACAGAGCGCACAAACAACGTCAAAGCCAATATCAAATAGTCGTTCGTTCTCGGATCAAAAGGCTATTGTTGTTTTTATATTGTTGTTTTTTTAGTGAATTCAATTACTTAAATCGCTATTTATAGCTGCTAGTACCCCCCGGCTACTGGAATATTGGCACTAAACACGTTATACTTGCGAGTTCTATTCATCCTCTGTCGGCAAATGCACCTGAATGGGTCGGTGCAATCACAATACTAATGTGACGTTATTCTAAACAGCCGTTCATGATGGCCGGAGTCTACTATGAATCTAATTGAAAAACTCGAGCAGGAAGAGATCCAGCGCCTGACCGGCGGTAACCCCGTCACCGAATTTTCCCCTGGCGATACAGTTGTTGTCAGCGTGAACGTCGTTGAGGGCACCCGCAAGCGTGCGCAGGCATATGAAGGGGTTGTTATTGCCAAACGCAATCGCGGCCTGAACTCTTCCTTTATTGTCCGCAAAATTTCTTCTGGCGAAGCCGTTGAACGGACATTCCAGCTGTATTCCCCACAAATCGCATCTATCGTCGTGAAACGTCGCGGTGATGTTCGTCGTGCGAAACTGTACTACCTGCGTAACCGCTCTGGTAAAGCTGCGCGTATTAAAGAAAAACTGGTGCGCAAGGCCGATAAACAGGCAAAAGCGTAAGTTGTTGCCAGTTGTCGCGACGTGCAGCGATCGCTGTACTCAGTTGCATCCCATGCAGTTGCGAGTTTCATGCTTGCATAGCAGGGTGGAAAAAGCCGGCTTAGCCGGCTTTTTCATTTCTGCGCCCCGGCTCTTCTGCATTTTAGCCCCTTGCCGCCGTCAGCTGTAGCGTAACCCCCACGGCCTGCTCCACGCGATATACGCATTCCCGTTTCATTTCATTCCTGATATCCATAAATACACACTGCTGCCGTAAAATAGCATCAATGTATATCGGTATATCCGAAAGGGCCCCAGTTTTGACTGAACCATTACGAAAGCGTATGACGCCTGGCTTTGATGTACAGGCGCAGAAATGGACGGTAGCCAACGAGAATCTCGCGGCGATTCCCTCCAGGACGCTTACACCCGAGTTTATTGAAAAGGCGTTCGATCACACTCTGATATGGTCGGCAGATGCTTTGGTTCAGGAATGGAACGAGGCGAAAATCCTGCAGTATCAGTCAGAATCCTATATTGACTCGGCCGTATTGATGCCGTTGGTGAAAAAAGGGGAACAGATTTCGGTCCTGCTTACCAAGCGGTCTGAGAAGCTGTTCCATCACCCTGGTCAGATCAGTTTTCCCGGCGGGCGGGTTGAAGAAGGGGATATCAATCCGCAACACACCGCCTTGCGCGAAACCTTCGAAGAGATTGGCGTACCAACCCGTGATGTCTCGGTGCTGGGTCAGTTGCCCGAGTTCTATACGGGTACCGGATTTTTGCTGCGCCCTTACGTTGGCTGGCTCGAAAATACAAATGCAATCAAGATAGACCAGGTGGAAGTGGCAGAGGTGTTCGAGGTGCCGCTGGAGTTTCTGATGGATCCGCTCAATCACCGGCTCCACCATGCCATTCAGCCGGATGGCAACGAGAGATACTATTATTCCATGCCCTGGAATGGCTATTTCATCTGGGGTGCAACGGCAAACGTGATCAGAAACTTCTACCATCGTCTTCTGGCAGTGGCCTGAGCCTGATTCAATCCTGCGTAAGCCGATGCGACAAGTTGCCGCTAGTCACGCACTGACCGGTTTGGCGAAGCATGGCTATCAAATCGCACATGATCGATTTGCTAACATCAGTCGTCATGCTTCATTGTTCAAAATAAATTTCCGCACAGCCATGTCAGCACAATAATGTCTGTGCAGTCATTATTGGCAGATCAATGTTGATGATCAACGCGGGTGTTGGCTTTCCTGCTCAGCTGAGTCGTCTGATCCATGTTCGCCGGATAAGGTGCGACTGTAGTGCGGGCTTCACAACAAACTCGCCGTGGGCTTAGTATTTCTGGGGTGACGTGGATTCAGCCAGAATCCGCACATAGAGTTCATGCCGCTTCGGATTGATCAGCCCTTTTTCCTTTGCCATCAGCACGCCGCAGCCCGGTTCGTGGCGATGAGTGCAATTGTAGAACTTGCAATTCTGACTATAGGGTGCAAACTCGGGAAAGCCGTGCTCCACCTCGGTCTGGCCCAGATGTTTCAGACCGAAAGCCTGGAAACCGGGGGAGTCGATCAGGTCTCCGTTATTGTCGGGCAAGTGATATAGGCGTGAGGAGGTCGTGGTGTGCTTGCCTGTACCCAGGGCCACCGAATGCGTCTGGGTTTCTGCACGGGCGTCCGGCACCAGAATATTCAGAATGCTGGACTTGCCCATGCCACTCTGCCCAAGCAGCAGGCTGGTTTTGCCTTTAAGAAGTGGCAGCAGCGCATTTCGCAGGGCCTGCGGTTCCAGTGTGCTGGTTTCAATCACCGGTACACCAAGATCCCTGATGCCAGAGAGCATGGCTCTGGCGCGTGGCAACGCGTCGCTCAGGTCGCTTTTGTTCAGGATGATCAGCGGGGTGATGTTCGCGCTGAACGCCCCCGCCAGTGCCCGGCCTGTGAGGTCGTCTGAAAACAGCGGTTCAACTGCGACAACAATCAGAAGCTGGTCAACATTTGCGGCAAACTGCTTGGCGCGCATGTCATCTGAGCGATAAAGGAGATTTCGGCGTTCGTGTACGCGTTCGATCCGTCCTTCGTCCTGTCCCTGCGGTTCAATATCGACGTAATCGCCAACGCATATCCCGCTTTTCTTGCCCCGTGTGTAGCATTGACGAAACTGGCCATCGTCCACTTCCACCTGATAATGTCGGCCATGAGCGGCAATGACGCGCCCGGTGATCATCCGTTTGACGCCTGCAGTTCATGAAGTCGACGGATCCGCAGGGAAGCGGGCGGATGGCTGTCGTAGAACGCAGAGTGTACGGGATCAGGCGTCAAGGTTGAGGCATTGTCATCATAAAGCTTGACCAGCGCCGAGATAAGGGCCTGGGAGCTGGCCTGCGTATGAGCATAATGATCGGCCTGAAATTCGTCCTTGCGGGAAAAGAAACTGAAAACCGGTGCAAAGAAGAAGGTAAAGACCGGCATGGCCATGAAAAACAGCAGAAGCGCCATAGCATCATTCGAACCGTTCAGAACAGGCGAAACGCCCAGGCCCTGATAGAACCAGATCTGGTTTTTGAGAAAACCAAGCACGGCAAAAAATACCAGGGCGAGCAGAAAGCTGTAAATCATGCGTTTCTGTACATGCTTGTGGCTGAAATGCCCGAGTTCGTGCGCGAGAACGGCTTCGATTTCATCCGGATTCAGTTTGCTCAGCAGCGTATCGAAAAACACAATGCGCCGGGATTTTCCAAAGCCGGTGAAATAGGCATTGCCGTGGGCAGAGCGCTTGGAGCCATCCATGACAAACAGTCCTTTCAGGGCGAAATGGCAGCGCTGCGCCAGATTGTTGATGCGTTCTGCGAGCTCCGGGTTATCCAGGGGCGTGAACTTGTTGAAAAGCGGGGCGATCCAGGTAGGGAACACAAACAGCAGGAAAGCATTGAAGGCAACCCAGACCATCCAGGCCCACAGCCACCACAGAGGGCCGGCGGCAGCCATCAGCCATAGCGTCACCGCCGCCAGGGGCAGACCCAGAACCACGCTGACCAGTAGCCCCTTGATCGTGTCGCTGACAAAAAGACTTAGAGTCATGCGGTTGAAACCGAATTTCTGCTCAAGTTTGAACTGTTTCCACAGGCTGAATGGAAGATGCAGGGCGCCGGAAATAAGCAACACTGAACCGAGCAGCAGCAACTGACGCCAGAAATCGCTGGGAATCACGCTGATCAGAAATTCATTGATTGCCTGAAGCCCGCCGAGCAGGGTGAAGGCAATCAGCAGCATGGCATCGAAAACCCGTTGGGTTACCGACAATTTCATCCGTTCGACCGTGTAGTCAGCCGCACGCTGATGGCTGCGCAGTCCGATTTTTTCCGCAAATTCGTCCGGTACCTGCGCACGATGACGAGTGACGTAACGGGCCTGCCGGGTGGCCAGCCACAGGTGGGTGACGGTCTCGAGAACAAGAAAAAGGACAAATAAAAGCGTAAAGGCGGTTGGGGACATTTCTGTTGTGTGCTCTGTGCGAAAATAATGGTTCTGAACAATAAGGATCGAAAATGGCGGTGAATGATCTGCGACTGGTCTGGCTGGACATGGAAATGAGTGGCCTGAACCCCGAAAAAGAACGTATTCTGGAAGTGGCTGTTGTCGTCACCGAACCTGACCTCACCCTGGTGGCTGAAGGTCCCGTACTGGTCATTCACCAGTCCGACGAGATTCTGGCCGGCATGGACAAATGGAATACTTCCACACATGGCCGCAGCGGCCTGACCGATAAAGTCCGCACTTCCACCCTGACCGAAGAACAGGCAGAAGATATTCTTCTGGAATTTCTTGCTCCATTGGTTCCAAAAGGCGCTTCGCCGCTTTGTGGGAATACGATAAGCCAGGATCGGCGGTTCATGTATAAATACATGCCCCGGTTCGAAAGCTATTTCCACTACCGGAATCTGGACGTGAGTACCCTGAAGGAACTGTCACGCCGGTGGAAACCCGAGGTCTACAAGGGATTCGACAAGAAAAGCAGGCACGAAGCGCTGGCTGATATTTACGAATCCATTGACGAACTCAGATACTACCGAGAACATTTTATCAAGCTTTAGCACTTCACGGTGAAATGCCCATGGCTAACGAAGTCACGCTCCCGCCAGCCATTGCCGGTATCGGTACGGACCTGATTTACATTGCACGTATCCGGCACGTCTATGCGCGGTTTGGGGAGCGATTTGTCGATCGTATCCTTGGTCCGCAGGAGAAGGAAAAGTTTCTGCGTCGCCAGGCACGGGACACTGAACGCGGGATCCGTTTTCTGGCAACCCGGTTTGCGGCCAAAGAGGCATTTTCCAAAGCGGTGGGGCTGGGTATGCGTCAGCCCATGGCCTGGTCACGCATGCAGACGCTCAATGCACCCAGCGGGCAGCCCAAAGTGGTACTCGCAGAGCCCTTGAAGGCCTGGTACGAAGCCCGCTTTGGCGCAGCCCATATTTCGCTGACCGACGAATCCGATCTGGCCATGGCATTTGCCATGGTCGAGCGAAAAGCAGCAGATTAATATTTTTGTCGTATCCCACTAAGGAGTCCAGGTGTCTTCTTTTCAATCGCGGCCATTGAGCTGGCCCTACAATGAATCTCCCGCTGCAGCTGCACCCGACCTTATGCCAGGGCCCGTCATGCTGGATGTGGCCGGACATCGACTGACCAGCGAGGAGCGAGATCGACTGGCGCACCCCCTGACTGGTGCGGTCATTCTGTTTGCCCGCAATTATGATAATCCCCGGCAACTGGCAGAGCTGACCCAGGAAATCCACGAGGCCAGAACCGAGCCGCTACTCATCGCGGTCGATCACGAAGGCGGGCGAGTGCAACGATTCCGCGATCAGGGATTTACCCATCTGCCTTCCATGCAGGACCTGGGACGCTACTGGGAAAGAAAGCCGCTAGAGGCCATGCGTGCCGCTACCGAAATGGGTTATGTGCTGGCTGCAGAATTGCGTGCTTGCGGTGTGGATTTCAGTTTTACCCCGGTACTGGACCTCAATTATGGGGTCAGTGGCGTCGTGGGTACGCGATCTTTTCATCGTGATCCCCGTGTGGTCGCCATGCTTGCCCGGGCATTGATTCAGGGCCTGAGCCTGGCCGGCATGAGCTCATGCGGTAAACATTTCCCCGGTCACGGGTTTGTGGACGCCGATTCTCACGTGGCAATTCCGGTAGACGAACGTGAACTGGAACAGATACTCGACGAAGATGCCATGCCCTACAGCTGGCTGGGGGCGCCCGTGCTGTCGGCCGTGATGCCCGCCCACGTGATTTATCCGAAAGTCGATGCCGCGCCTGCCGGTTTTTCCCGCATCTGGGTGCAGGAAATTTTGCGCCAGCGGCTCAACTATGACGGGGTGGTTTTTTCTGACGACCTGACCATGGAAGGTGCATCGGTGGCGGGCGACATCACTGCCAGGGCCGAAGCGGCGATGCAGGCCGGATGTGATATGGTATTGGTATGCAATCGACCCGATCTGGCAGATTCGCTGCTGGCTTCACTCAAGGCTGAGCATTCACCGGCATCGGTGTCGCGCATCCGTTCCCTGAAGCCGGCCACGCCGTTCATGGATTGGGACACCCTGCAATCAGACTCACGGTATCAGTATGCCCGAGACTTTCGATCTCAAATCCTTTCTGAATGATCTTCCGCATCTGCCAGGTGTCTATCGTCACCTGGATGCAGAAGACACAGTTCTGTACGTTGGTAAAGCCCGGGATCTGAAAAAACGCGTTTCCTCCTATTTTCAGAAGACGCCCGACAGTCCGCGCATTGCGCTGATGGTCGCGCGCGTATCGCGGGTGGAAGTGACCGTGACGCGCTCAGAAGCCGAAGCGCTGATCCTGGAAAACAACCTGATCAAGAGTCTGCGACCTCGCTACAACATTCTGTTTCGCGACGACAAATCGTATCCCTATCTGATGATCAGCGCCCACGACTATCCGCGCATTGCCTATTATCGTGGAACAACCAGTCGCAAGGGTCGCTTCTTCGGACCCTATCCCAATTCATGGGCGGTCCGCGAAACCATTCAGATCCTGCAGAAAGTTTTCCGTCTGCGCACTTGTGAAGATACCGTATTTGCCAATCGATCCAGACCCTGTTTGCAGTATCAGATCGGGCGCTGTACGGCGCCCTGTGTTGACTTCATCAGTGCAGAGGATTATGCGCGTGATGTGCGGCAGGCGGTCAGGTTTCTGGATGGTGAAGCCGATGATGTGGTAAATGACCTGCAAGCCCGTATGCAGCAGGCTTCCGATGAATTGCGCTTCGAGCAGGCGGCGGCATTGCGTGACCAGATGCAGGCTTTGGCGACCGTGCTGCATCAGCAGTCAATGGAAGAGGTTGATAAGACCGATGTGGATATCATTGCCGTTGCCCAGGCAGCCGATAAGGCCTGTGTCAATCTGGCGATGGTCCGCGGCGGCCGGCATCTGGGCGATCGTTCGTTTTTCCCTAGCCAGGCCGATGGCGAAAGCCGTTCTGATGTGCTGACGGCCTTTATTGCCCAGCATTATGTGGAGAATCCATTGCCTCCGGTGCTGGTGTGTTCCGAAAGTTTGGCAGACGAGGATCTGCTGGCACTGCTTAATGAACAGCAGCCTGCCCGGATTAAAACCCGGCTGCAGACGCGGCCCCAGGGAGTGCGTCGAACCTGGCTGGAGCAGGCCATGCGCAACGCTGAATTCTCGCTGGCGCGCACCCTGTCAGAATCAGCTTCCCGCGCTGCGCGAACGCGTGCGTTGGCCGAACTGCTTTCCCTGGATACGGATGATGAATCGCTGGACGCCTTGCGGATAGAATGTTTCGATATCAGTCACACTGCCGGCGAAGCGACGCAGGCGTCCTGTGTCGTATATCACCATCATGATATGCAGCCTTCGCTGTACCGCCGGTATAACATCGCCGGAATTACTGAAGGTGATGACTACGCGGCGATGCGACAGGTGCTGATTCGTCGTTTTTCCAAAGTGGCTGATGGCGAGGCGCCGCTGCCCGAAGTCGTGCTGATCGATGGCGGCAAAGGGCAGGTTGAAATTGCACGCCAGGTCTTTGTGGAATTCGGCCTGGACACTCGTGTGATCGTGGGTGTGGCAAAGGGGGAAGGACGCAGGGTAGGACTTGAGACCCTGGTGTTCACAGATGAACGGGAACCGGTTGCCCTTGGACTGGGATCGGCTGCCCTGATGTTGGTAGCGCAGGTTCGAGATGAAGCTCACCGCTTTGCCATTACGGGGATGCGCGCGCGCCGGGCGAAGGCCAGAAACGTGTCACGACTTGAAGAAATTGAAGGAGTTGGGGCCAAACGACGTCAGAAACTGCTGGCCCGTTTTGGCGGATTTTCTGGTGTGGCGGCAGCCAGTATTGACGATTTGCGCTCGGTCGAAGGTATTTCCCGTGAACTGGCGGAACGCATCTATGAATCTTTGCGTTAGTGGTAGGATTACGCATTATGCCCCGCTGTATTTTGCGTATTGAAGCCTTATGCCATTGAACATACCCATTATCCTGACCTGGATGCGAATCGCCATGATTCCTCTGGTCATCGCGCTTTACTATCTGCCAGTAAGCTGGATTAGTGTCCCATTGCGCGATACTATCGGTGCGCTTGCATTTATCTTTGCAGCGCTGACCGACTGGTTTGATGGCTGGCTGGCTCGCCGCTGGAACCAGACGTCGTCTTTTGGCGCCTTTCTGGACCCGGTTGCCGACAAACTCATGGTTTGCGCAGCCCTGCTGATTCTCCTGGATCTGAACCGTCTGGATTCATTTATTGCACTTATCATTATCGGACGTGAAATAACCATTTCAGCGCTGCGTGAGTGGATGGCGACCATCGGCGCACGCGACAGCGTGGCCGTGCACTGGCTGGGCAAGTTCAAGACGGCTGCTCAGATGACGGCAATACCTTGTCTGCTGTTTTATCAGGAATGGCATACCATCCCCTTTGCCCCCATCGGCCAGGTATTGGTATACATCGCAGCTATCCTCACGATCTGGTCCATGTTCTATTACATGAGGAAGGCGTGGCCGATCATCAAGCGGCAGGAACGCTGACTTTTTTTCGGACAGGGTAAACAGGTAAGGACAGGTTCTCTATGACTACGCAAACGCTGACTTCTCCAGCCCAGTCTCCCGGTGCTGACGGAAACCGGCGGGACTGGAAGGTTATTGCGCTGATCGGTATTCTGCATGGCAGCTCGCATTTCTATCAACTCGTACTGCCATCGTTGTATCTTTCCCTAAATCGCGATTTTGGCTACAGTTTTGCTGAACTGGGTTTTCTTGCGACTGTCTTCTTTGTCATCTCAGGAGTCGGGCAGGCTTCCTCCGGATTTATCGTTGATCATCTGGGCGCGCGTCCGGTATTGCGCTTCGGTCTGGGCTGCCTTGTCGTCTCGGCCATGCTGATTTCGCTGGCTAATAGCTATTGGGTGTTCGTCCTTGCTGCATTCATCGGAGGCGTGGGCAATTCTGTTTTTCACCCGGTCGATTTTTCCATCATCAATCAGAATGTGACCCAACGACGTTTGGGGCACGCATTCAGTATTCACGGCGTATCGGGTAATCTGGGATGGGCCCTGGCTCCCGTCTTTATCACGTTCTTCATAGTCCAGACTGGCTCCTGGCGTATCGCCGCAGCCGCTGCCGGTGGCGTACTTTTCTTCATGTTCTTGCTGACCTTCTTTGGTGCCTCTCTGCTTGCGACGCCGGTGAATGAGTCTGCGAGTAAGCCTGACGAAAACAGTCAGGAACGCAGTCGACCTGCGCAACCGGGGTTTGCTGCCAAACTGGCCATGCTGCTGAAAAATCCGGCACTGTGGGGGGCATTCCTGTTTTTTGCTTTCACATCTGGTGCGATGTCGTCGGTACAGAATTTCACCATTCCCATCCTGGGCTCGCTTTATGGCATCGGCAAGGAATGGGCCAGTTCAGCACTTTCTCTGTATATGGTATCTGCCGGCGTCGGGCTGCTGATCGGTGGATTTCTTGCGGGCAGCACCGATAGAACGGAACGCATCGTGGCCGCCTCTCTGGCCACTTCAGGCATAGTGTTTATCATACTTGCCATGGGTGGCCTGCCTAACGGTCTGGCGGTAGCGGGCCTGTGTGTTGCCGGATTCCTCAGTGGGATGGCCGGGCCTTCGCGCGATATGCTGGTACGCCGCGTCACGCCCAAGGGGGCACTTGGTTCCGTTTACGGCCTGGTGTACTCCGGCATGGATGTTGGTTCTGCGCTTGGTCCCGTAATGTACGGTTTTATGCTGGATCATCAGACGATGCGCGGCCCTTGGCTTGTGTCTGGACTGGCGCTGTTTGGCGCCGTGCTTGCCGCATTCTGGGTCGCGTATTGCGCGCGCAGACAGGAGATGGCCGGCACTCTTGGTCACACCAGCTCTGCCAGAGCGGCGTAAGGGTTGCGGACAAGTGCCTGTGGGTACACAGCTGCGGTGATATCAGGCTCGCGTGAACCCGGCGCAGGTGGTGATCGCATGACGACTGTAGTATGATGAACGTGATGGTACGGCAGTACCGAATCATCCACAATCGTCAGGGGGACGCCATCATGGTAAACATTAAAAGGCTGGCTGGATATGCCATTGCATTTGCTGTACTCCTTTTCGTGTTCTCTCTGTATATCCGTCCGGACCTGTACGTGTCCCTGTCCAATCTCTTCTGGTCCTGCTTCGGCGCCATTTAATGCGCGGAATATCCGGATCATTTCTTCATAGTCTCAAGAATTCCCCCAACAATCTAGACAGAATGACGGGCCAAGACGGACCGCTCTCGCAACAGTCCTGTAAGAGGGTTGGTCAATATTGGCCAGTTTGCTCGCAGTTCTTTCGCTCCCTGGTGGTGTAACGAAGCCGGGAACACAGCAGCTCCAATAATTCTGCGGGGTTGTCTGCGAGATGCGTTTACTTTCACCAATCTAGCTTCTGCGGTGGGTGACGATGCTGAATTACCGCATATTTCACATTATGAGACTGCGATTTCACGACATGAATTTTGTATGCTGCAACTGCAAAATTTTGATTTCACCATCGCAAATTTAATTTTGTAATATGAAATAAAATTTATAATATATTGATTTATAAAATAATAATATTTGGTCTTATATAAGATATAAGTGTATATTGCGGTGCGTTCTTCAGATAGAATTTTCTCCATGGAATCTTTCTTTTTAAGGAGTTAATCATGTCAAAACGCGAAACTGCAATCCGCAATCTTCAGAAAGAGTGGGCTGAAAATCCCCGCTGGCAGGGAATCAAACGTGGCTATGGTGCCGAAGAGGTCATCAAGCTGCGTGGGTCGCGACAGAATGAGTACACACTGGCCCGCACAGGTTCAGAAAAACTCTGGAACCTGCTCAATAACGAGCCATTCGTCAATACGCTGGGTGCCTTGACGGGTAACCAGGCCATGCAGCAAATCAAGGCCGGACTCAAGGCAATTTATTTGTCAGGCTGGCAGGTCGCCGGTGATGCCAATATTGCGGGTGAAATGTATCCCGACCAGTCACTCTATCCGGCCAATTCTGTTCCTTTGGTCGTGCGTCGTATTAACAACTCCCTGACGCGCTGCGATCAGATCCAGTGGATGGAAGGTAAGGAAGAGGGCGATGAGGGTTACGTGGATTACTTTGCGCCCATTATTGCCGATGCCGAGGCGGGCTTTGGTGGTGTGCTGAACGCGTTTGAATTGATGAAGGCCATGATTGATGCGGGTGCATCCGGCGTCCACTTTGAGGATCAGCTGGCATCAGTGAAAAAATGCGGTCACATGGGCGGCAAGGTATTGGTACCAACACGTGAAGCGGTGGCCAAACTGGTCTCTGCCCGGCTGGCAGCTGACGTGATGGGCGTCCCTACGGTGCTGCTGGCTCGTACCGATGCAGACGCGGCAGATCTGATTACCAGCGACGTGGATGAAAATGATCAGCCATTCCTGACAGGTGAACGCACGGCAGAAGGCTTCTTCCGTACGAAAGCCGGACTGGATCAGGCAATTTCTCGTGGACTGGCCTATGCACCCTACGCAGACCTGCTGTGGTGTGAAACTTCCACGCCGAACCTGGAAGATGCGAAGAAATTTGCCGAAGCCATTCATAAGCAATTTCCTGGCAAGCTGCTTGCATACAATTGCTCGCCTTCATTTAACTGGAAGAAAAATCTGGACGACGTCACGATTGCCAAATTCCAGCGCGAACTCGGTGCCATGGGATATAAGTTCCAGTTCATCACGCTTGCCGGTTTCCACGCACTGAACTACGGCATGTTCGAACTGGCCCACGGCTATGCCCGCAACCAGATGAGCGCATTCGTG
The DNA here is from genome assembly GCA_023389155.1 of Pseudomonadota bacterium. Taxonomy (GTDB): domain Bacteria; phylum Pseudomonadota; class Gammaproteobacteria; order Burkholderiales; family Burkholderiaceae_B; genus Advenella. The sequence goes on along the minus strand of JAEWEV010000025.1, from coordinate 152,808 downwards.
GAACTGCAGCAGAAAGAATTTGCAGCTGCCGAACTGGGCTTTACTGCGGTAAAACACCAGCGCGAAGTGGGAACGGGTTACTTTGATGCTGTCACACAGACCATCGAAGGCGGTCGTTCTTCTACCACTGCGCTGACGGGTTCAACCGAAGAAGCCCAGTTCTCTCACGGTTGATAAATCGCATCCGGGGCAGGTCGGAAATGGCTCTCGCCATGATGAGCCATCCCGGTGGTGGTTAAGCAAGCGCGCCATTCGCTGGCGCGCTTGCTGCGTCTGGCCGGCGAATCAGTCGTGGCTCGCTGTAAGGTGAAATGCAACCCGAAGTGTGATCTTGTCAAAACCGTGTTGGGATCGAACGGCTCATGATTCACCATGACTTTTGATATTCACTTGTCCTCAGTCTGTTCCCGCCAGGCGCATACGTCAGTCCCAACTTTGCAACCTGTCGAGTTTGAAAGGAGAACAGGACCACGACTGACAAGCCTCCATTAACGGCCGTTCAGTCTGTTATAGATCGCGTTTTTATTTCAATAGGGCATGGTGACCTGATAACCGCTGCTGCGTTGACGTTTGGCCAGGCCATGGGCCAGATCTGCCACCGATGCCGCATAGAAGTAGCTGCGGTTATATTTGGTGATGGCAAAGAAATTGCGGGTGGCGGTGCGATATTCATTGCTGCCGCGAACCTCATCACGCAGATCGATAACACCGATTTCCTTACCGCTCTGCCATGCGCCGCCGCTGGCGCCAGGCTTGAGCGAGGCACCGCGACTTTGCAGCTGGCTCCAGCTCAGGGATGGTTCAAGACCGCCGTCAACCAGGCTGTCGGCTGCGGCTGGCAGTTTGACTGGTGCAAAGACAGGAGATCCGGCACGCCATCCATGCCTGGCAAGATAGTTTGCCACTGACATGACGGCATCCTGCGTGCTGTAGCGCAAATCAATATGTCCATCGTTATCGCCGTCAACTGCATAGTGCTCAATACTGACAGGCATGAATTGCGGCAGACCGATAGCACCGGCAAAGGAACCTGTTGCCGTACTCGCATTGACTTTGTCGCGATAATCCAGATCCAGCAGAGCCGCGAGCTGGTTGCGGAACATCTGGCTCTTTTCCGGACGGTTGGTTTCAGGATGGTAAAAGCCCAGCGTGTACAGGGTATCCAGGACACGGAAGGAACCGGTCTGTTCGCCATAGACGGTCTCCACGCCGATAATGGCAGCAATGATCGCTGCCGGGACGCCGTAGGTTTTTTCGGCACGGTTCAAGATCTGCCGGTTGGCATTCCAGAACGCCGTGCCCTTGCGTAGCCGGATGGGTTCCACGAACCGGTTGCGATAGCTTTGCCAGGCGCGTTTTACACGACCTCCCGAACCTTTGGGTGTCATGAGTCGGACAACACGATCGTCGACAGTGGCAGTGGCCAGTAAACGCTCAACATGCGAGCGGGGGATGGCGTGGCGTTGAGATACCTGCGAGATGAAGGTATTGCGGTCTGCGCTCAGCGTCCGGTTCTCTGCCGCCCATCCGGCGGGGCCGTTAGCGCCTGTCGCGGTTCCGGTGCTGCCATTGGCGGAGCTGGCTGACGGGGCGGTAGAAGAGCAGGCCGTGAGAGACAGAAGGAGGATGGGAACAAGCAATACAGACGATCGTTTCAAAAGTAACCCCGTTTGGTTGAAAAGGCATGGAACGTAAGTTGCATCATGCCATAAGTTGTCACAAAAGCAGGAGGGTGCATATCAGGCACAAGTTTACGAGCGAACTTATCACAGCGCAAAGTATGATAGATTGTATGCAGATAAAATGCGATCAATCAACACAAATCAATAATCTGAAAGCAGGACGAATATTGTGGAGACACTATTCATAACGCATTCTTGGTGCCACCGGCACGAAATGCACGGCTGGCATCCAGAATCACCGGGTCGGCTCGATGCGATCAATGACAGGCTGCTTGCCAGCGGCCTTGCCGATTTTCTTCATCATTTGCCAGCCCGTGAAGCCGAGGAATCGGATCTGTTGCGGGTCCATACCGCAGAGCATGTCCGGTTCCTTCGTGACAATGCGCCAGAGCAGGGCTATTTCAACGTTGATACGGAAGAAACTTGCATGAATCCTCATACGTGGCAGGCGGCGCTGCATGCTGCCGGGGCGGGGTTGCAGGCGGTAGACGAAATCATGAGCGGCAATGCGCGTAACGCATTTTGCGCGGTGCGTCCACCCGGGCATCACGCTGAACCGGCGCGTGCCAGCGGTTTCTGCTTTCTGAACAATGTGGCAATTGGCGTACGCTATGCTCAGCAACGTTATGGCGTAAAACGCATCGCCGTTGTGGATTTCGACGTCCATCATGGCAATGGGACCGAAGCTGCCTTTGCCAATGATGACTCTGTTCTGATGTGCAGTTTTTTCCAATTTCCGCTTTTTCCAAATTCCGGTGTAGATCACCCGGCTTCGAACATGCACAACAGCCCGGTCCCTGCCTATACCAAGGCTGAGACGATCAAAGAGCTGATCTCCCGGGAGTGGCTGCCAGCACTCAACGATTTCCAGCCTGAACTCATTTTTATTTCCGCTGGCTTTGATGCACACCGGGAAGACGATATGGGTCAGTTGGATCTGGTTGAAAAAGATTATGTCTGGATCACACGACAAATCATGGACATTGCCGACAAACATTGCCAGGGCCGCATCGTGAGCGTGCTTGAGGGCGGCTATGCACTATCCGCGCTGGGGCGCAGCGTCGAGGCGCATGTCCGGGCACTGGCCGGCCTTTAGGTGGGAATGGGTAGGGCAAGGAACGGTACAGTAGGGTGCGCCCAGGCAGTGCGAGGTACTGCAAGACAAGGCAAGACAGAGAAACACAAAGCAGCGCATGGCAAGCGTGTCAGGGCGAGTCGCTTGTCCGGATACTGACCAGACTTGAGGTTCCAACAACGGGCAGGGCCGGGCACAACGGTCATGATTGGTCGATTGCCCGGGTCCGGTGGCCTCGCCCATTTTCTTGCACAATTCTGCTTGCCGGGACAGAATCCGGATCCTGTCGCGCTCTGCGAAACACACAGTACCTAAAATTCAAGGGTTTGAAAGAATTACTCAAATCGCCCGATCCAAGCATGTAAAATAAGCGGATTCAGTAATAAATCCGGGGCGCTGGCCTCGACATTCAAGGAGATTGTTGGATGAAGGTATTGGTACCTGTAAAGCGCGTTGTTGACTACAACGTCAAAGTACGCGTGAAATCAGATCAGTCTGGTGTTGATATTGCAAATGTCAAAATGTCAATGAATCCGTTCGATGAAATCGCGGTCGAAGAGGCAACGCGGCTCAAAGAGGCAGGTACAGCTACCGAAGTGATCGCTGTCTCTTGCGGTGTGGCGCAGTGTCAGGAAACCCTGCGTACCGCCATGGCTATCGGTGCAGACCGTGCTGCTCTGGTTCAGACAGATGTCGAGTTGCAGCCCCTGGCAGTCGCCAAGCTGCTGAAAGCCGTGGCCGAGAAAGAGCAGGTCAACCTGGTGATACTGGGTAAACAGGCTATCGATGATGATGCCAATCAGACCGGTCAGATGTTGGCGGCACTCCTGGGCTGGCCTCAGGCTACCTTTGCTAGCAAAGTGGTCATTGAAGGTGACAATGCCAAGGTAACCCGTGAAGTAGATGGCGGTCTGGAGACCATTTCCGTTAAGCTGCCGGCTATCATCACGACCGACCTTCGTCTGAACGAGCCACGTTATGTGACGTTGCCGAACATTATGAAAGCGAAGAAAAAACAGCTGGACACGCTTACACCTGAAGAGCTGGGTGTAGACGTCACACCGCGCATCAAGACGCTGAAAGTCAGCGAGCCGCCTACACGCAAGGCAGGCATCAAAGTGGATGACGTGGCAGGGCTGGTAGATAAACTGAAGAATGAAGCGAAGGTGATTTGATATGACAACTCTAGTTATTGCAGAACATGATAACCAGCAGTTAAAACCTGCGACACTCAACGCGGTTGCTGCAGCCCAGAAAATCGGTGGCGATATTCACATTCTGGTTGCCGGCAGTGGCGCCCAGGAGGTGGCTGACCAGGCTGCCAAAGTAGCCGGCGTGACAAGCGTATTGCTGGCCGATGCCGCACATCTGAAAGACGGACTGGCCGAGAACGTTGCAGAGCAGGTGCTGGCAGTGGCAGGTGACTACAGCCATATCGTTTTCCCCGCGACAGCCTCAGGTAAAAACATCGCACCCCGTGTTGCCGCGAAACTGGATGTTGCGCAGATTTCCGATATCACGGCTGTGGATTCTGCAGATACGTTCGAACGTCCGATTTATGCAGGTAACGCGATTGCCATCGTGCAGTCATCAGACGAGAAAAAAATCATCACCGTTCGCATCACATCGTTTGATGCGGTTGCCGCAGAAGGCGGCAGTGCTGAAGTCAAAACCCTGGAAGCCGTAGGCGATTCCGGTCTGTCTTCTTTCGTGGGTCGTGAAGTGGCCAAGAATGATCGTCCTGAGCTCACATCCGCATCCGTTGTGGTATCGGGTGGTCGCGGTATGGGCAGTGCCGAAAATTTCAAATTGCTCGAACCCCTGGCCGACAAGCTGGGTGCTGCGCTGGGCGCCTCTCGTGCAGCCGTTGATGCCGGCTTTGCTCCCAATGACTGGCAGGTGGGTCAGACAGGTAAAATCGTCGCACCGCAACTTTATGTCGCTATTGGTATTTCCGGTGCGATTCAGCATCTGGCGGGCATGAAAGATTCAAAAGTCATCGTTGCCATCAACAAAGATCCGGAAGCACCGATCTTTGGTGTGGCCGATTACGGCCTGGTGGCAGATTTATTTACAGCCGTACCTGAGCTGGAAAAGTCCATCTGATTCTGCTTCAAAGCCAGCGCCCATTCCGGTAGTTCTGTTGCAAACCTGAGCGCTGGCTAAAAAGAAGATTCCGGAAAAAAATTTCACCCGTGATAGCGGCGTTAATCCGCACTTATCACGGGTGAAATGCATTTGGTTGAGTGGATTATTTCGGTTCTGTTGCGGGTGGAAGGTCTGCGATGAAAGGCTTATCCAATATCTTGGGTTTGTTCGCAAACAAAGCACAAAACACGCGGTAAAGCAGGGCTGTTGGATTAAGTCCTTATGGAGGTGGAACAACAAACGGGCTACATGCTGTTCAAACACGGTAAGGCAGTACGTCTTTGGGCAAGCCAGGCAGATTCTGTGAATGTAAAGTGCGCAGGGCGGATACACCGTGTCGCCGCCCGTTGCTTTGATGGTTACATGGCTTCGATACGATCGGCACGTTTACCGGAGTCGGGATGACTGGAGAAGACGCCGGCACTGCCCCCTGAGAGCGATTCAAGCTTGCGCAGCGCAGAGACTGCAGCGGATTTATCCTTTCCTTGTTCCCTGAGTATCTTTAAACCGAAGGCGTCGGCGGCATATTCGTGCGACTGGGAATACTGGGCATTCACCAGACCGTTAGCCAGTGCACCCAGCTCGCTGCCCGACAATGTCGACAGAATTGGTACGCCGCTGGCTGCGCCCGCCTGTCTTGCGGCCAGCGTCAGCATGCTAGATCGGGCCTGAGCCTTGGAGTGCCCCTCAATCACGTGACCCACTTCGTGGCCCAATACGAACAGCAGCTCGTCATCGGTCATTTTGTCCATCAACCCGGAATACACGCGAATGCTGCCATTGGGCAGAGCAAAGGCGTTGACTTCGGGATTGATATAGGCTTTGAATTGCAGCGGCACGCCCTGGTAACTGGTCAGGTTGCGTGTGACACGGGCCAGGCGTGTCGCGTACTTGCTGTTGGCCGTAGCAATGGAATTTTGCGAGTCCAGTTTTTGCTGCGAGGCTACTGCCAGCGTGCGAATCTCTTCATCAGACACCGTCGCCGCCTGAAACAGCGAAGTTGCAGCACCGGCCATCCCGGCGATGTCCATGTTTTGGCAGGCCGTCAGTGAGCTCATGGCAATGGTGGCAAGAACGAATTGTCTGAACATGTGTCTTCCTTCTGTTTTAGTCTTGATGAACGCCACGACGATAGCCACGAGAGTACATGCGATGGGTTACCGATGCGTGCAGCGATGGAAATGGCTAGCGGGAGAACCCCCAACACGGAAACAAGCATGTGACTTACATATCCTGCAAACCATATTTCCTGAATTTTTCTGCGATTATATGTATTTCTACGGCGATTTACCATCGGGAAGATCACGACATTCGCGCTGATGCCGGTCAATTGACCGCAGGATAAGGCCAGACAGGTTACAGGTCACTACAATACCGTTGGCTGCTCCGTGCCGAAAATCGCGGCATAGCTTGAATAGAAGCCACAATAAATGGTGGCAACGATGATCATCATCACAATCTGCATCACGAAAGCAATCAGTAATGGCGCAAGCCCCAGCATGAGCAGCAGCGGCAAAACAATAAACTGAAGAAAAGCAAACAGCAGAAACCAGATCAGAAAATACATCAGGAAGGCCCCTTTGTTACGCCATGACGCCACAAAGGAATAGAAGATCGCCTTGCCGACCGTAAGGCTCTCCCAGCCTATCAGCTGAGGCACGTGCCAGAACATCAGCGTGACGACAAACAGCAATAATGCCCAGCAGGCCATAAGAATAATCAGGCCGATGTCGGGCATGGATTCCGTGGGGATATCGGCGCCCGACTGTAAACTGGAGGCCATGGTGCTGATCTGGTTCAGCGTCTGTTCATCGAGCATTGGGTACAGTAGAGCCATACTGACCAGCAGAATGATGGCCGCATAGACAAATCCTGAAAATGCCAGGCGTGATATGACTTTGGGTTTCTGCAGGCTGGCTACCCAAGATTTGGGATCAAGCTGACTGAATCCCGCCGGCTTGCTGCGGATGTCACGACAGGCGCTGACAACGATCAGGCTGAAGATTGGCATGGTAATGATAAACAGACCGACCCCCAGCACGGGTATCTGCAGCAGGATCTGGCCCAACATGTTTATCAGAAACAGCAGGGCGAGCAGGGCAAACGGCTGCTTGCGAAAAATCTGGAATGCATCTTTAAGCCATTGCCATCCGGAGGAGGCGGGAAGTGTCGCAGCAATCATGTGTCGTCAGGGTAATGGCGGAGCCGGTTGTTGAACGCGAAGGGTCAGGATACGTTCGAAGTGAGTGGGATCGTGAGGCTTGAGCGTCTGCGCCGGGCGCGGACGGAAATAATCATTCAGCCGGGAGGTCCAGAAACGCAAGGCGGCGGCGCGAAGGGCGACAGGCCACAGCGCCTTTTCTGCGTCGGTGAATGGTCGTTCATTGGCATAGGCATCAAGCCAGGCCTTGACCAGCCAGGGTTGGAGCTGACCGGTTCTGCGTTCAATACACCAGTCGTTGACGGCAACCGCAACATCAAACAACCAGGCGTCCTGTCCTGCAAAATAGAAATCAATGATGCCTCCCATACGCGGTTCATCATAGGTGCCGTCAAAAAGCACGTTATCACGAAACAGATCACAGTGGCAGGCGCCAGAGGGCATGCGCTGCCAGTCGTCGCGGGCCTGCACGTCGCGCTGTTCTTCCAGGCATGACAGAAACAGTGCGTTCTGGGTCTCGGTCAGAAAGGGGCGGATGGCCGGATAGGTCTCTTCCCACCACGGCAGGCCTCGAAGATTCGGCTGATACAGTGGGAAATCACGGGCGGCCAGATGGGCCTGCGCCTGGGTGCGTGCTGCGATCCGGCAATGCTGTATGCCGGGGTCCGATTCATATCCGCCGGCCAGCCGGTCGACAATGGCTGCCGGTTTTCCGTTGAGCGTACCAATACGTGTGTTATCCCGCCGTGTCTGCGGCATGGGGACCTTGACCTTCCTGCTGGCCAGGGTGTGCATCAGTTCAATATAAAAATTCAGTTGTTCGTGATTGAGAACTTCGAATAGTGTGAGGACGTATTCTCCCTGAGTGGTATTCAGAAAGAAATTGGTATTTTCGATGCCGGCGGTAATGCCACGCAGCGAGACGAAATCGCCAAGTTCATAGTCGCGCAGAAAGTCGGCGGCTTCCTGGTTGGTAACGGGAGTAAATACGGCCATGAGAAGTAGGATGCAATAAATCAATGAATGCCGATCATTTTAGTTCAGGATCATGTCAATTACCGCTAGTGACGGGCAGTGCGAAAAAGAATCATCCCCGAGTTTTGCTACAATGGAGCACTTTTTGCGGGTTTCCCTCGGTGTCATACCGTGCCGCGACTCCCTAATTTCTCCGAGACCGCCCTATGGCCCTGTTTTCTCCATTCGAGGCACGCAACAAACTGACTCAGTTTGCCTGGCTGACAAACCGGCCTGCGTTCTTCATGTGGGCCATTCTTGTGGGCATTGCGGCTGCCGGGATGACCATTCTGTTTCATATGGCTATCCACTGGGGACAGTTGCTCACCGGCTCGGTGCCAGGGGAAATTGAAACCGTGGTAAGTCGCTGGACCTATACCGAGCGCGTGCTTTTTCCCGCGGTGGGCGGACTGATTGCCGGTACCTTGCTGTGGCTTTCCTCGAAGGTCCGCAAGGACATGAATGCCGACTACATGGAGGCTGTGGCTCTCTCGGATGGACGGTTGTCGCTGCGCCAGGGTGTGCTGCGGGTGCTGTCTTCCTTATCTACGGTGGTCAGTGGCGGCTCCATTGGCCGTGAAGGTGCCATGGTGCACCTGGGGGCGCTTGTGGCCTCTGCCATCGGACGCTTTCTGGCCTTCAATTCAAATGATATCCGTCTGCTGGTTGCCTGCGGCGCAGCGGCAGGGGTATCCGCTGCATACAATGCGCCGCTTGCTGCCGCATTGTTTGTGGCGGAAATTGTACTGGGTACGCTGTCGGTGACGACGCTGGGACCGCTGATCATCTCGGCGGGTGTTGCCAACATCACCATGCAGCTGACGGGCTATTATCGTATTACTTATGATGTGAAGCCCATTTCGCTTTCCATCGACACCACGCTGATCCTGCTGATTCTGCTGGGCGCGCTGGCGGGATTGCTCGCGCCTCTGTTTCTGCGTTTTCTGGATGCAGTACGTCAGACTTTTCGCAAATCGCGTCTGCCGTTGCCGTTTAGCCTGGCGCTGGGTGGTGCGCTACTGGGCGGTATCCTGATCCTTGAACCTAATGCGGCCGGTAATGGATACGGGCCTATCGAGGACATGCTTACCCAATCCTGGACGCTGGCGGCTGTGCTGCTCATGCTGGGGTACAAAGTGCTTGCCACCGGCGCAACAGTCGGGTCGGGTGCCACCGGTGGGGTATTTACGCCCATGCTGATGGTAGGGGCCAGTGTCGGAATGGTATTTTTCCAGGTTGCATCCCTGGTGATACCGGATTTTTCCGGACAGGCATCGCTGTATATGCTGATCGGCATGGGAGCTTTTCTGGCAGCCGGAACCCACGCGCCTCTGATGGCCATCCTGATGATATTTGAAATGACGCATCGCATTGACCTGGTCTTGCCGCTTATGTTTGCCTGCGTGATTGCAAATGTGGTCAGCAGCCTGTACAGCACGCCTGCGATGTATGGTGTTACCCTTTCACGGGAACAGACGGCCAGGTTGCGGCGCCAGGCTGAAAGCATTACGCTGCAGGGGTTGATTATCGATGCCGAAACGGTATTGCGCCGGGATCAGACGCTGGAAGAGGCGGTGGCCATGTTCCAGGATTATGCCGTGCGGTATATCTATGTGGTTGATGAGGACGACAATTATCTGGGTGTCTTGTCTAACCAGGAAGTGACCCGCTGGTTGCTGTCGCAATCTTCGCTGGCAACGCCCGTGTCGGAACTCATGGTGCAGCCACACTTCATTCCAGTGCTTCACCCCGATATGACGCTGGGGCAGGGGCTGGAACTGTTCCTGACTTTCATGGGCGAACGGTTGCCGGTGCTGCTGTCAAAAGACGAACCGCGCCTGCTCGGCGTTGTGCGCAAGTCGACCATTTTGCAGCAGCTTGAAAAACAGCGGGAGCTGCTAGAACGGCATCAACCGCCCCATATCGATTTTCGCATATCCGGTGACAGGTAGATGAGCCACTTAATTACATCTGAAACTTCAGAAATGATGACATCTGAAATTGCAGAAAACCGTGTCAACACAGTGTCGAAACCATCTATGCAGATTTCGAACGCTGAGGCAGGCTTTCAGACCGATCGTGAAGCGCCGGCTTCTCGGATTGCGCTCGACTATACGGATGCTGGCGGCCTGCAGCCCTGGCAGTTCAGCGTGGCGCCAATGATTGACGTCACGGATCGGCATTGCCGTTATTTTCATCGTCTGCTGGCGCCCAATGCCTTGCTGTACACCGAAATGATTACCACGGGCGCGCTGATCTACGGTGATGTACCACGACATTTGCAATTTAGTGATCAGGAACATCCCGTCGCACTGCAGCTGGGCGGCAGTGAACCTGAAGCCCTGGCTCATTGCGCCAGGCTTGGGCAGAGCTGGGGCTATGATGAAATCAATCTGAACTGTGGCTGTCCGTCGGAACGGGTGCAGAAGGGCGCTTTCGGTGCCTGTCTGATGGCAGAGCCGGCACTCGTTGCGGACTGCATCAAGGCGATGCAGGATGCGGTCAGTGTGCCTGTGACAGTCAAGCACAGACTGGGACTCGATTATGACGAATCCTATGATTTCGTACGTGATTTCGTCGGGCGCATCTACGACACCGGCTGCCGCGTATTTATTACCCATGCCCGCAATGCGGTGCTCAGGGGCCTGTCCCCCAAGGACAATCGGGAAATTCCGCCTCTGCGATATGATGTTGTCACGCGACTCAAACGGGACTTTCCCGGCGCACGGTTCGTCCTCAATGGTGGCCTGAGCGATCCGGAGCACATCCTGGCGGCTGCCTCATCGTTTGACGGTGCCATGGTGGGCCGCCTGGCCTGGCATGAACCATACGTGCTGCGTGCAATCAGTCAGAGCCTGTGGCCGGACACGCCGGTTGCGACCGATGCACAGATTGTGGACGAAATGGCTCGCTACGCCCAATTGCAGCTCGCGCAGGGCACGCCGCTGAGGGCTGTCGTCAAACCCATGCTGGGTCTGTTCAACGGGCGCAAGGGTGCGCGCCAGTGGCGGCGGCATCTGTCGGACCCGATACAGCTGGCTACCCGTCAACCGGCGATTTTGCATCAGGCACTGGCCTTTATTCGAGATTAGGCGTCAGCGACGGGCTTGGTGTGTTGACGAAAAATTTGTTGCTGCAGAGGGAAAAAATGTCCCGGGCACATGTGGAAAAAGTGGACCCGGCTCATATCGGGAAAAATCCCACACCGTTACATTTTTTATATTTTAAAAATTCGTTTTAATAATCAATATCTTGTGTGGCTTTTCAAGGTTTTGCGCGAAGCTGAAAGCGCTTGAAATATCCTGATGAATACTATATATTGTGCCTAACTAGAAATATAACACTATATATAGATTTGTCGGTCTGGCACCAGGCCGGTCCGTCAACCATCATGGAAATGGATAGTCAATGAACAGCTCACTCTTGGTCACCAAACGTGACGGCAGAAAAGAACCCATCGATCTCGATAAAATTCACCGCGTTATCACCTGGGCGGCGGAAGGCCTGGATCATGTTTCCGTGTCGCAGGTGGAACTGAAGTCGCATATTCAGTTCTATGACGGTATCAAGACAGAAGACATTCACGAGACCATTATCAAGGCCGCGGCCGATCTCATTTCCCAGGCCAGCCCTGATTATCAGTATCTGGCTGCCCGCCTGGCCATTTTCCATCTGCGCAAGAAAGCATTCCAGCAGTTCGATCCACCGTCTCTTTATGACCACGTGCGCCGGCTGACTGAAATGGGCAAATACGACGACCACATCCTGCAGGATTATACGCGGGAAGAGCTCGACGAAATGAACAGCTATATTGATCACAGTCGGGATATGCGCTTTTCCTACGGTGCCGTCAAGCAGCTTGAGGGCAAGTACCTGGTGCAAAATCGTGTCAATCATGAAATCTACGAGAGCCCCCAGTTTCTGTACATTTTGGTGGCCGCTTGCCTGTTCTCCAAATATCCGAAGGCAACGCGACTGTCGTATGTAAAAGGCTTTTACGATGCGACTTCGCAATTCAAGATCTCCCTGCCGACGCCGATCATGTCTGGCGTGCGCACGCCAACCCGCCAATTCAGTTCATGTGTTCTGATTGAGTGCGGTGACAGTCTGGACTCCATCAACGCGACAACCAGTGCTATCGTGCGTTATGTATCCCAGCGCGCAGGTATCGGCATCAACGCGGGTCGTATTCGTGCAGTAGGCAGCCCGATTCGTGGCGGAGAGGCACAGCATACGGGATGTATCCCTTTCTACAAACATTTTCAGACGGCGGTCAAATGCTGCTCGCAGGGTGGGGTGCGTGGCGGTGCAGCCACGCTGTTCTATCCCATGTGGCATCTGGAAATTGAATCCCTGCTGGTATTGAAGAACAACCGCGGGGTCGAAGAAAATCGCGTCCGTCATATGGATTACGGCGTGCAGATCAACCGTCTGCTTTATCAGCGTCTGATTCGAAACGGCGATATCACGCTGTTTTCTCCATCCGATGTCCCTGGTCTGTACGATGCCTTCTTCGAAGACCAAAACAAGTTTGAAGAGCTGTATGCCAAATACGAGAAAGAGCCGGGTATTCGCAAGCGCACAGTCAAGGCAACAGAACTGTTTTCCCTGATGATGCAGGAGCGCGCCGGTACCGGTCGCATCTATATCCAGAACGTGGATCATTGCAATACGCATAGCCCGTTTGATCCGGCTGTGGCACCCGTACGCCAGAGCAACCTGTGCCTGGAAATTGCACTGCCCACCAAACCACTGGAAGATATCAACGACGAGAACGGTGAAATTGCACTGTGCACCTTGTCGGCCTTCAACCTTGGTGCTATCGAGTCGCTGGACGAGCTCGAAGGCCTTGCCGATCTGGCAGTTCGTGCACTGGATGCTTTGCTGGATTACCAGGACTATCCCATCAAGGCGGCCTACATTGGTTCCATGAAGCGCCGCACGCTGGGTATTGGCGTTATCAATTATGCCTATTATCTGGCCAAGAACAATGCCAAATATTCCGATGGTAGCGGCAATGCACTCACTCACCGGACTTTCGAGGCCATTCAGTATTACCTGCTCAAGGCCTCGGTGGGTCTGGCCAAAGAATTCGGCCCCTGCACGGCCTTTAACGAAACCACGTACGCCAAGGGTATTTTGCCCATCGATACCTATAAAAAGGACCTCGATGGTATCTGCAAGGAGCCGCTGCATCTGGATTGGGAAACCCTGCGCAAGGAGATCACCACGCATGGACTGCGCAATTCCACGCTGACGGCATTAATGCCTTCTGAGACCTCGTCTCAGATTTCCAACGCCACCAATGGCATTGAGCCTCCTCGCGGATTGGTGTCGGTCAAGGCGTCTAAGGATGGCATTCTGAAACAGGTGGTACCCGAATACGAGCGACTTAAGGATAAATACGAGTTGCTGTGGAGCATGCCGGGTAACGACGGCTATCTGCAGATTGTCGGCATCATGCAGAAATTTGTTGACCAGTCCATTTCGGCTAACACGAATTACGATCCTTCCCGTTTTGAAGGCGGTCGTGTGCCCATGAATCAGATGATTAAAGATCTGCTCACGGCATACAAATTTGGCGTCAAGACACTGTATTACCAGAATACCCGTGATGGTGCGGAAGATAAACAGGAAGATCAGGCAAAGGACGACTGCGAGAGCGGTGCGTGCAAGATCTGATCATGCAGTCATAGAGTAAGAGAAAATAATGTCATACAGCACATTTTGTCAGGTTCCGAACGACCAGATGAAGGAACCCATGTTCTTTGGTCAGTCGGTCAACGTGGCGCGTTATGATCAGCAGAAGTACGAAATTTTCGAGAAGCTGATCGAGAAGCAACTGTCCTTTTTCTGGCGACCTGAAGAGGTCGACGTATCCCAGGACAGGATCGACTATCAGTCGCTGCCCGAACACGAGAAGCATATTTTTATCAGCAACCTGAAGTATCAGACGCTGCTCGATTCCATTCAGGGACGCAGCCCCAACGTGGCGTTGCTACCGCTGGTTTCCATTCCTGAACTGGAAACGTGGATAGAGACCTGGTCGTTTTCCGAAACGATCCACTCACGTTCGTATACGCATATCATTCGCAACATCGTGACCAATCCTTCGTTGGTGTTCGACGATATCGTGGCCAATGAATACATTCTGAAGCGCGCGCGTGATATCGCTTTCTATTACGATGATGTGATTTCGTATACGCAACTGTATAACCAGTTCGGCGAGGGCACGCACATGCTGGCCGGCGAGCAGGTCGAAGTGTCTTTGCGAGAACTCAAGAAGAAGCTTTATCTGTGCCTGATGGTGGTCAACGTTCTGGAAGCCATCCGTTTCTACGTCAGTTTTGCGTGCTCTTTCGCGTTCGCCGAGCGTGAGCTTATGGAGGGCAATGCGAAGATCATCAAGCTGATAGCCCGTGATGAAGCGCTGCATTTGACCGGCACGCAGCACATGATCAACATCCTGCGCAGCGGCACCGATGATCCCGAAATGGCGGACATCGCCAAAGAGACACAGGATCAATGCTTTGATCTGTTCAAGCAGGCTGCCCAGCAGGAGAAAGAGTGGGCTGAATACCTGTTCAAGGGAGGCTCGATGATTGGGCTGAATAAGGATATTCTGTGCCAGTATGTTGAATATATTACCAATCTTCGCATGCAGGCTGTCGGTCTGCCGGCGGCATTCGCGGACGTAAGGCAGAATCCGATTCCGTGGATCAATGCCTGGCTGTCTTCAGACAATGTGCAGGTTGCTCCACAGGAGGTCGAAATCAGTTCTTACCTGATCGGCCAAATCGATTCACAAATGAATACCGACGATCTGCAGCACTTTGAACTATGACATCTGTCGTAACGACCAACAGCAGGTTTGAATTGCTGGAGGGAGAAACGCTGCTGGAAGGGCTGGAACGGACAAACCACGAAGTGGAGTTCCAGTGTCGCGCGGGCTACTGCGGTTCATGCCGGACCCATCTTGTGTCCGGAACGGTCAGGTATCTGACCGAGCCGCTGGCCTACATTGCCAAGGATGAGATCCTGCCATGCTGCTGCGTACCGACTGGAGCGTTGCAGATTGAAGCAACGCAGTTGCCGATTGTCGAACAGCCATCGCTGGGTGAAGAATTCAATATTCAGAGGTCGCTGGATTTCGGACCTGACGAGAAGACGTAGAAGGGTCGCGTTGCTTACGATGGGATTTGTCGCCTGGGCGGAAGGCATATTTCAGCGCACATACGGTCGCGATTGACCACAACAGCAGCCAGATCACATGCATGCTCATCACAAAAATATTACGTCCGCTAAGCGGGGCAGTATCGGCCATGAAATCATTCAGAACCGATAGCGACAGGCCGATCATCATGCCTGCAAAAAGCAGCACCGTCAGTACAAACGACCATTTCGGATCCGGTTTCATCGATTTTTCCTGTTATAGAGATTCTGCCCGGGTTGCAGACGATAAGTCGTCAGGCAACCTTCACCAGCCTGATGACCAGTCTAGGCCATCGTTCCGCCAAAGTGAAATATCAAATAATTATGTCTATATTCCTGGCGTTCCGGTATTGAATTGACCGGGCGGCAGGTCACTCCTGGTGGCAAGCTGAAACCCTCATATACAATATCCATTCCCGACCGACGTGTACGGTACGATTACCGACCCGGCTGACACGAATACAGGAGTTGTAAAACCATGAAGTGTTACTGCATTACCGGTTTCAAAGCCCCCCTGCAGATGCTGGAAAAAGAGGATCTGGTTCCGAAGGGAACCGAGGTTCTCCTGGATGTGAAGGCGGCAGGCGTATGTCATAGTGATCTGCATCTGTGGGAAGGCGGGTACGATCTTGGTCAGGGAAAACGCCTCGAACTCAAGGACAGGGGTGTCAATCTGCCCCTGACGCCAGGGCATGAGACAGTCGGGGTGGTACGGGCGACCGGCCCTGATGCTGGCGAACTGGAAGTGGGCAAGAATTACCTGATTTATCCCTGGATTGGCTGTGGCAGCTGTGTGGTCTGTCAGCGGGGAGATGAGAATCTGTGCGCTGCACCAGCCTGCCTTGGAATACACCGCCATGGCGGTTACGCTACCCAGATTCTGGTTCCTCACCCCAAATATCTGATTGATATCGGCGATATGGACCCCGTACAGGCCGCTCCATACGCGTGTTCCGGCCTGACCACCTATTCGGCACTCAGGAAGTTTGACCCGGCTGTGCTGCAGAGTGAACCTGTAGTGATATTTGGTGCGGGTGGGCTGGGCCTGATGTGCCTGCAGTGGCTGCACGCCATGGGGGGTAAAGGCGCCATTGTCGTGGATATTGATCCGGCCAAGCGCGAAGCGGCGCTGCAGGCTGGTGCGCTGGCTGCGGTCGATGGCGCCAGTAAAACACTGACTGCCGATATCCAGGCGGCGGCAGGCACGCAGCATATCTGGTCGGTGATTGATTACGTAGGTGCGCCTTCCACGTCCACTCAGGCGTTCAACCTACTTGCCAAGGGCGGAAACCTGGTCATTATCGGGCTGTTTGGCGGTCAGAGTGAATGGCCTCTGGCGCTTTTCCCCCTCAAGGCAGCTACGGTGCAGGGATCGTATGTGGGCAATCTGGCTGAGTTGGAGGAACTGATGGCACTGGTCAGAAAGGGCGGTATTCGACCCATTCCAGTCAGTCGGCACCCACTGGATCAGGCAGATGAAACCTTGATGGCCCTGCATGCAGGCAAAGTGATAGGCAGGGCGGTATTGACGCCCTGATCGGAAAGACAATGACGAATCATACCCAGGGACAGGAGGTATTCGCTTCACCAGACGAGCGTACGCAGACCGATTCCGGTGGCGGTGAGGCGGACGTGCGTGGTGAGACCCGGCGCACCTTTGTGTTTATTACCAACGCTAATTCAGGTAATCAGGATACCGAAGAATTTTTGGGGAAAATCGAGACGGCCATGCAAGGTCATGAATATCATGTTGTCTGCATTTTTCCGGAAGATAGCCACGAAGAAAAGCAAAAGGAAGCGGTGGCGTTGGTCAAAAAGCATGATGCCGTGCTGGTGGTGGCCGGTGGTGATGGCACGATCAGCGCTATGGCCAACCACGCCATTCGGGAACAGTTTCCCATGGCCGTTGTGCCATTTGGCACGTTCAATATGTTCGCGCGGGATCACGGTCTGTCGCTGGATACCGATATTGCCCTGCGCGATTTGCTGGATGGGGAAATCCGTCCCGTACAGACTGGTGAGATTGGCGGCGTACATTTTATCGTGAATGCCACGCTGGGCCTGTATTCGCAATTGCTGGCAGACCGTGAAGAATGGAAAAACCAGTTCGGCCGTCGCCGCGGCGTAGCCATTTTTGCTGCTTTTTCGACCATTATGAAGTATGGCCGTTCTTACATCCTGCAATTCAATAAGGGGGATGGGCGTCAGGTTGTCAAAACCGTCAGTTTCATGGCCTGCAACAATAATATGCAGGCACAGCAGGCTGGTGTACAGTATGACGAACAAATGGGACAGGGCTTTCTATATGGCATCGTGCTCAAGCCTGCAAGCCGCAAGCGCATGCTCCTGCTGGCATTGAAACTGATTTTCAAGCGGCTGAACCAGGATCGGCAGATTATCAGTTTTCCGTTTGAGTCCCTGGATATTGATAAAAAGAGAGGCAGTCGCACGATCGAGGTTGCCATGGACGGGGAAGTGCATACATTGGATGCCCCCTTTACCGTAAAAGCCAATAAAGATCTGCTCAAAGTTCTGATGCCGGTGGCAGCACAGAAATCACAGGAATCATAACGGGTATGTATCGGATTATCCAGCTTTCGGACGTTCACTTTGGCACGGTCAATGCAAGTGTGCTAAACGCGCTGGTTCACACGATCCGGGAATTGTCTCCGGCACTATGCATCGTTTCCGGCGATATTACTCAAAGGGCAAAATCCAGTGAGTTCCTTGCGGCCAATGCCTATCTGAAAGCACTGCCAGCGCCGGTACTCTGTATTCCCGGAAACCACGATATCCCTCTGTTTGCACTGTGGGAGCGGTTTCTGAATCCCTATGGCAGGTATCGTCGGTATTTGCACAAGGAAGTCGAGCCGGTCTTCGAAACCATGAACGCGATCGTGGTGGGCGTCAATACCACCACACCCTTTCGGCACAAGCGTGGCATCGTGACGGATACGCAGATTCGCAGAGTCGAGCAACTGGCGCGTGACAACCCGGCCGGAAAAGGCGTGATCGTCGTGGCGCATCATCCGTTTCATGTTCTGGACGAGGCGGATGAAAATCAACTGGTGGAAAATCATGAAGCGGCGATTCACGCGTGGTCGGCTGCGGGCGTCGATCTGATCCTGGGGGGACACATCCATGTTCCCTACGTCTACCCGCTTAACCAACGCTATCCCGAGCTGCCCAATCCCATTCTTGTGGTGCAGGGGGGGACCACCACCTCATTACGGGTGCGACGCCATGTTCCCAATTCGATGAATGTACTGGATCTGTACCCGGAGAAGAAAATCCACATCACCACGTGGACGTATCAGCCTAAGGACGCGAGCCATCCAAACCGTTTCATGTGTGCTGAGAAGGATATGTGGAAGACGACTTAGGGGTGCCGTTTACCGCGGCTGTAAAAGGGGCGATCTATGCCTTTCCGACTGAAAGACGTCAGCCGTTTCTACGGAAATACCTGCCCATTTTCCAGGGGAAATTCTGATGCCTGAAGGCGGGGCAATCCAGCGCTTTGTGCCGTAGCGGAAATAAGTAGGGGGCCTTCTGGCCCCCGGAAATCAGTCTTTTTCCTCTTCTTCCGCTTCACCCGGCCAATCGCGAATATAGGCCTTGAGCATCTTGTTTTCGAACTTGGAAGCTTCCAGCATGGCACGCGCCATATCGTAAAACGAAATTACGCCCATCAGCACCGGACCATCCATCACCGGGACGTAGCGAGCATGGTGTTCGAGCATGAGCCTGCGAACCTCCTCGGCTTCGGTATTGGGTGAGACGCTGACGGGAGCATCATCCATGATTTTGCGAATCGTGGTGTTTTCTGCAGAGCTGGCAGCGTCGCTCAAGTGGCGGATGATTTCGCGGAACGTCAGCATTCCGGTAAGTTGCCCCTGTTCCATGATGACAAGTGAACCGATATCGCGCTCGCTCATAGTGGCAATGGCTTCTGCCACCGACTGATCCGGTGTGGCGGTGTAAAGGATATTGCCTTTGACCCGCAAGACTTCACTGATTTTCAACATGGCAATCCTCCTGTAGCCTTAGTTTTGAATTCCGTTTTGTTCAACGGAACGTAATGCTGATTATATGGAAATGTACCTGAATTCTCTTCGTGTGCAAAGAGATTCACCCGACCATGCCTTCTCTTTCGGGTAGGAGTGTGGCGCAAATGCCGGTGCACGCCGTGTCGGCCATGGCAATCTTCACAGTAAGGCTTTGCGTGATTTAAGCATCGGCTGTCCCTTGCCGGCTAGCCGGATCGCGTGAATGGAGACGCGAGTCTTGCATTTCCGCTATTTTCTATCTTTCTCCTGCTCATTCAGATCTGTCGGTTCACGCGTCTTTTGCAAAGGATATGGTTAAGCTTCAGTCTGCGCTCCCTGCGCCTGCGGTGCGGCGTCCATTTCAGGCATGTCGGCGTCCGGGTTGGCTTCGTCCAGATACAGAATGTCACGCAGTTTGACTGTATTGTCTTCCGTGAGCAGTCTGGCAATCACCTGTCGCATTGCCGGATCATGGTCGATTTCGATGACCTTGCTGTCAAAGAGGAAGCAGTCTGCCAGCGGATCCAGGCCTGCATCCAGGCTGCTTGCCAGCACCCATCTTTCGGAACGCTTGCCTGCTGTGTTAACGATATAGCCCATGGAAACAAGGGGCTCCAGAACATCCAGCGTTTCGTGGTAACTCAGTTTGATCTGCCGGGCGATATAACTGGTACCGTAACCGGGAGGATTCTGATCCCTTGCGCCGTGCAACAGACGCAATACGAACAACGCGGCGATAAAATGAACCCCGGGAGATACCTTGTCGCGCATTTGTCCGCTGCGAATCTGAGGAGCCAGCGCCGCAACGGTTGCACCAAACAGCACCACCAGCCACGATAGATAAATCCACAGCAAAAAAATGGGAATGGTGGCGAAGGCACCGTAAATCAGCGTATAGGACGGGAACTTGGTAATGTAGTATGCGAATCCCGCTTTCATGATTTCAAGCAGGATGGCCGTGGTGTAGCCGCCGATCATGGCATCTTTCCACGCGACCTTGCGATTGGGTACCAGGTAATAGAGCAGGGCAAAAACCAGGCCCGAGACAATTACCGGTACCAGCGTGAACAGCACAGTCTTCAGAATGGAAAACTGAGTAACCAGGCCCAGCTGTTCGCGGGCAATATACGAAGAGGTCCACAAACTGCCGCCCAGGAATATCGGCCCCAGGGACAGGATAGCCCAGTAAACCAGAACACGTTGCCCGATAGGACGACGTCGGGTCACATTCCAGATGTCATTGAGCACTTCATCGATAGTCATCATCAGCATGATGGATGTGACGATCAGAAAAACCACGCCGATGGCTGTCAGTTTTGAAGCCTGCTGCGCAAACATGTTCAGATAACTCATGATGGTTTCAGACACGGTCGCAGGCATCAGATTGTGTGTCAGAAACTCTTCAAGCGACAATTTGAAGTCGGTGAACAGTGGAAAAGCGGTAAACAGGGAAAGAATCACCGCCAGCATGGGGACAGTGGCAAGTACTGTCGTGAATGTCAGGCTTGAAGCTACCTGCGTCAGTTTGTCGCGGATGAGTCGCTGAATACCGAATTGAGCTGCTTTTTTATAGAATTCGAAGCCCAGTTCCGAATCCCCCATATTCAGTCGCAATTCTTCCTGAGCTTCTATCGCTTCCTGATTTTCCTGTTTCTTTTGCTGTTCTAGATCAAAGTCGAGGTGTTTTGTCATGTTCAGGTGGCTGGTTGACGACAATGCAAGCTGCTGCGGTATTGCAATATCCGACGCGACAGCGTACACGAAAGGTTGTAATCAGTATACCAAACCGTCCCATGCATTCAGGGCATGCACCCCCGCTGTGAGGTTGCAAATTGTAATCGCGAAGTCCGGCTGACCTGCGACGTATCCCCACAGTACAAGGAATATAATGGATGCAACACATCGCCTGAATGGAAACCAACTTGACACAGCCTACTTCAGCATCCGCTGGCAATTCAACACAGACAGAAACTCGCCCTTTGGGGGCAGGCGCCGATGAGCGGCAGGATACGCTGACCAGCTCGGTGCATCATCCGCAGCAGGTCGCACTCAAGCCGGGTTATCGGGTGGCTGCATTCGTGACACTGTTGCTATTGTTCCTGCTTTGTATAGCCTGGGAGTTGTTTCTGGATCCGCTAGTGCCGGGTGGCAGCCTTTACGTTCTTAAGGCACTGCCCCTGCTTTTTCCGCTATATGGGGTTTACAGGGGCAATCTGTACACGCTGCAATGGTCGGCCATGCTGGTCCTTCTGTATTTTACAGAAGGCGTGGTGCGCTGGTATTCCGATATCAGCCGCAGCTCGTCAATGCTCGGCGCTGTCGAAACCATCCTGGCGGTGATTTTCTTTCTTGCTGCAATCCTGTATGTGAGACCTGCCAAGCAGGCCGCCAAACGCGCGAAAAAAGCAAGGTAATTTATGAAACTCAATGACTTGACGGTTAGTAACGAATTTGCCACGCTGTCATCAGCGTTCTATACCCGCCTTAAAATGCAGGGACTGACCGATCCGACTCTTTTGCATGTCAATCCCGATGTCCTTGCCCTGCTTGGACTGTCAAAGGAGCAGGCAGCGTCGCCCGAGTTTTTATCCGTGATGTCGGGCAATGCAGATCTTCCCGGCGGCGTAACGCTATCGGCGGTGTATAGTGGCCACCAGTTCGGTGTGTGGGCCGGGCAACTGGGAGATGGACGTGCCCATTTGCTGGGAGCTATTCGGGGTACAGATGAAAAGGGCGAGCCCGCAGACTGGGAGGTGCAACTGAAGGGATCAGGCAGAACGCCGTATTCCCGAATGGGAGACGGACGTGCCGTTCTGCGCTCGTCGGTCAGGGAATATCTGGCCAGTGCAGCCATGACGGGTCTTGGCATTCCGACCACGAAGGCGCTGTGTCTGGTCGGATCCGACGATCCGGTCTATCGGGAAACGGTAGAGACGGCGGCAATTGTTGCTCGCGTTGCGCCCTCATTTGTGCGTTTTGGGTCGTTTGAACACTGGTATGCCGCCAGGGACACAGAGCGTCTGCGCGAGCTGCTGGACTATGTCATCAGCAATTTTTTCGCCGGCGAGGTACCTCTGGAGGATGAGGAGCATTCGCTTGCCGACGTAATCGAGTCTTTCGTGGACGTGGTCGTTGAACGCACAGCGCAGCTTATGGCTGACTGGCAATCCGTCGGCTTCAATCACGGTGTGATGAACACCGACAATATGTCCGTGCTGGGCCTGACGCTGGATTATGGTCCTTACGGATTCATGGATGCTTTCCGCATCAATCACGTGTGTAATCATACTGATACCCAGGGACGCTATGCATGGAATGCCCAGCCTTCGGTGGGCTTGTGGAATCTGTACCGGTTTGCCAATTGCTTCGTCGCCCTCGGTGCCGATCCGGAACGACTGAAGTCACGGCTTGAACGCTACGAAAATCTCTTCATTACTGCCTATCGGCAGCGCATGATCGCCAAATTCGGTCTTACCGAATGGAAAGAGGGGGATGACGAGCTGATCGATGGATGGTGGCGTGCCTTGCACGAACAGTCTGCCGATTTCACCCTGAGTTTCCGCCATCTGGCACAGATCGATCACGACGAAGGCTTGCTGCGCAGCCTGTTTTCAGATACCACCAGGCTGGACGAGTGGCTCGGCACATACCGGCAGCGCCTGCAGGACAATCCCGTCGATGCGCAGTCGCGCGCCAGCCAGATGAATCGTGTCAACCCGCTTTACGTGCTGCGTAATTATCTGGCAGAAGAAGCGATACAGGCGGCGGCAAAAGGGGATATGAGCGTGATTGACGCGCTGCTGCAGGTGTTGCGCGATCCCTATACTGAACAGCCGGGTATGGCGCACTACGCAGAAGCGCCACCGGACTGGGGGCGGGAGCTCGAAGTCAGCTGCTCTTCCTGAAGTGCTGTGCAAGCAAGACGCATGCTGGGCAACATTGATGTCCTGGCTTACTGGAGACAGCCAGCCGACCCTGATCGTGTCAGAGTGGATAGGGAGGACAGTGTGGTCTTTACGGCTTAACTGATCCCGTCCTGCAACGCCTGGTCTTTTCGCTGCGCAGTTTCTGGTATTCTTCTGTACTTCCTGTTTAGTCGTGCGCGTTGATCATATTTATTCTGGATAACACATGTCGGGTAATACTTTAGGCAAACTTTTTTCTGTCACCAATTTTGGTGAATCCCACGGACCGGCCATTGGTTGCGTGGTGGATGGCTGCCCGGCAGGTATGGCACTGTCCGCTGAAGATATTCAGCGTGAGCTGGACCGACGACGTCCGGGAACGTCGCGCCATGTGACGCAACGCCAGGAACCCGACACCGTAGAGATTCTTTCGGGCGTCTTTGAGGGTAAAACTACGGGTACCGCCATTGGCTTGCTGATTCGCAACCAGGATCAGCGCAGCAAGGATTATTCGGCCATTGCCGATACCTTCCGGCCCGGACATGCGGATCGCACCTACTGGGAAAAATATGGAACTCGTGATCCGCGTGGTGGCGGACGTTCATCGGCGCGCCTGACTGCGCCCACCGTGGCTGCAGGTGCCATTGCCAAAAAGTGGCTGAACGAAACTTTCGGAACCGTGATACGCGGATATATGAGTCAGCTTGGGCCAATTTCCATTCCGTTCAAATCCTGGGATGAGGTGCCCGGCAATCCGTTCTATGCTGCCGATGCTTCTGTGGTGCCTGAGCTCGAAGCCTTTATGGACCAGTTGCGTAAGGATGGTGATTCCATCGGTGCGCGTATTGAAGTGGTGGCGCAGCATTTGCCCGCCGGCTGGGGCGCGCCGCTTTATGACAGGCTAGATGCTGATATTGCATATGCAATGATGGGCCTGAATGCCGTAAAAGGCGTCTCCATTGGTGCCGGCTTCGACTGCATCACGCAGCGCGGCTCTGAGCATGGCGATGAACTTACACCGGACGGGTATCTGAGCAATCACGCCGGTGGCGTACTGGGTGGCATTTCTACCGGCCAGGACATCACGGTTTCACTTGCTATCAAACCCACGTCCAGTATCCGCATAGAACGCCGTTCAGTAAACCGGGCAGGCGAGCCAGTCATGGTGCAGACATTGGGCCGACATGACCCATGCGTAGGCATTCGCGCAACGCCGATTGCCGAAGCGCTACTCGCACTGATACTGATTGATCACGCGTTGCAGCAGCGCGCTTATCGGTAGAAGTCTGATTTCTTCAATCCACAATTTTGCCGCGTGACCAATCCTGGTCCGCGGCTAGTTAAGCGTGTCTTGCGCTAACGATCTGATGCAAGCTTAAGCTGTCTTGAAATTTGCCTTCAGTACTGTTCCGGATACCTGACCGAATGAGATATCGGGATATCCGTCCTTTTTGCAAACGGCTTTCATAATGATTTCGTCGCCGTCTTCCAGAAAACTGCGGGTTTCACCCCAGGGTAGCGTAAGAGCATTTTTACCGGCGGCGGTCAGCTCAAGCAGGGAACCGGCCTGTGCTGCATCGGGGCCCGACAGCGTACCCGAACCGAGCATGTCACCAGGCTGCAGATTACACCCGTTGACTGTATGGTGGGCAATAAGCTGCGATGCGGTCCAGTAGGCGTCCTTGAAGTTGCTGGTTGCCAGGGTGTATGGCTTCTGGCCATTGTCGCGGGATTGTTGCGTGGTAATCTGAACTTCCAGCTGGATATCGTATGCGCCACCTTCGGAATTGGCCTGTGAATCCAGATAGGGCAGGGGTTGCGGGTCTTCGGCAGGATGCGCAAAAGCGGTGCGGAAGGGCTCCAGGGCTTCAAGTGTAATAATCCACGGCGAAATGGTGGAAGCAAAGTTCTTGGATAAAAACGGGCCCAGCGGCGCGTATTCCCAGGCCTGCAGATCGCGTGCCGACCAGTCGTTCAGGATGCAGAAGCCAAAGATATGTTTTTCTGCCTGTTCAATGTCGATACGCTGACCCTGCTCGTTGCCTTCTCCGACGAAGATACCCAATTCGAGTTCGTAGTCCAGGCGTTTGCAGGGGCCGAACTCTGGTGTGCCGCCCTCGTTCTGCGGCTTGGTTTGGCCAACCGGGCGCGGGAAAGCCTGACCGGAGACGCCAATACTGGAAGCGCGCCCGTGATAACCGATAGGAACCCATTTGTAGTTGGGCAGCAGCGGATTGTCTGGACGGAACTGTTTGCCAATGGCCGTTGCATGATAAACCGAGATATAGAAATCCGTGTAGTCGCCAATGTGCGAAGGCGTGATGAATTCGGCATCGTCCTGTGCAACCAGCAGCGGACGAATGGCTTCTTCATGGGGTGAGCCGGTGCGCAGCGCTTGCGATAATGCCAGACGTAGTGCTGACCAGTAAGGTTGACCCAGGGCCATGAGGCCATTTAACTGGATTGCCTGGCAGGCTTCAAGCGCCTGCTGGGCCTTGTCAGTAAACAGATTCAGGTCATACAGGCGGGACAGATCCACGATCTGGTCGCCGATACCGACACCGGGACGAAACGCTTCGCCTGAGTTACGCTTGCGGAATGAGGCAAAGGGCAGATTCTGTATGGGAAAACCATTGCCGGTCACGTTGGCGCTGTCAACCCAGCTGGTGAGGTCCGTCTGATGTGTGTCGTTTAATGTGATCATAATTTTATAATAATGGAATTGAAAATTGCTGATACTTCAAGTGTAGCGTACATTGCTGCAGTGTCACATTCGCAGAATCCCGCAGCTTTGCTGCGGCATGCGTGCGACATTGATCTGATGGTCAGGCTGTTTCATGGATGGCTTTGCCCAGGACCTCGAACAGCGTGCTAATTTGCGCCTCGTCGATAATAAGGGGGGGCGAAATGGCCAGGGTATCTCCGGTATAGCGAAGCAGTACGCCGGCGTCATAGCAGCGCTGGAATACCTCGGCTGCACGAGCACCCGGTGCGTTATCTCGCGGTGCCAGTTCCACACCTGCAACAATGCCCAGATTGCGCACGTCGATAACATTGGGTAAGCCATTCAGAGCATGAGCCGCGTTTTCAAAGACAGGAGAAAGTGTTTTGGCGTTATCGAAGATCCTATCGGATTGATAAAGATTGAGTGTCGCTTCGATGGCAGCCATGGCCAGAGGATGGCCTGAATACGTGTAGCCATGAAACAATTCAATGCCATTTTCACTGGCGTCTATGACGGTGTCGTAAAGCGTGTTCCTGACAGCGACTGCACCGGCTGGAACCGCAGCATTACTGATGCCCTTTGCCATGGTAATGATGTCAGGAGTCACGCCGAAATAATCACTGGCAGTATTAGCACCCAGTCGACCAAAGCCCGTGATAACTTCATCAAAAATAAGCAAAATGCCATGCTTGTTGGTAATCTCTCGCAAGCGCTCCAGATAACCTTTCGGGGGAATCAGCACGCCCGTAGATCCGGCCATGGGTTCGACGATGACCGCGGCGATGGTAGAGGCGTCGTGCAGCGCCACGATGCGCTCAAGTTCGTCGGCAAGATGTGCTCCCCAGGCTGGTTGCCCTTTACTAAATGCATTCTCTTGCAGATTGTGCGTGTGGGGAAGGTGATCGACATTGGGAAGCAGCGAGCTGGAAAATGCCTTGCGATTCGGGCTGATGCCACCGACCGAAATGCCGCCGAATCCTACGCCGTGATAGCCGCGTTCGCGGCCAATCAGACGGGTGCGCTGGGGCTGACCATTCGCACGATGATAGGCAAGCGCAATTTTGAGCGCCGTGTCAACGGATTCCGACCCGGAATTGGTAAAGAAAACACGCTGCATCCCTTCGGGCATGAGCGCTGCAACCGCCGAGGCGGCCTTGAATGCCTGCGGATGGCCCATCTGGAAACTGGGCGCATAGTCAAGGGTAGCTGCCTGCGTGGCAATGGCCTGCACGATTTCGTCTCGGCAATGGCCAGCATTTACGCACCAAAGCCCCGCACACCCGTCCAGAATCTGGCGTCCGTCCGTGCTCGTGTAATACATTCCTTTGGCCGAAGCGAGCAGGCGTGGAGCCTTCTTGAAACTTTTGTTGGCGGTAAAAGGCATCCATAAATGAGAAAGATCGGGTGTCTGGGTAGTCATTTGAGTCTCCTAAGATCTATCTATTCTACTCACAATATTGGCAATTTTCTGCAGGAACGGATGGATTTGCAGGGATGCCACATTTGCCGGAGCAGACGTGTGCTTTCCTGTGCGATGCTGAATGTATAAATTTATTATAGTAGTATTGATACCAGTATAATATATGGTCTTGTTATCGCCCTGGATTTAGCCATAATACGGTTATGGCGTGCGGCGGTATCCGCCCGGCGCAGTTGCATCAGTGCAGGCTGCAGTTTTCAGCCTGCAAATGTTTCTGCTGCGCAAAATAGCAGGGCAAGTGTTGGCCGGCAATGCAAATCTGGCAAGCATGGCGCCACTTTGGGAGCGCATGCGCCTATCAGGATTATCAGGAGAATATTTTGGCTCAGACCCTCTACGACAAACTCTGGGACGCCCATGTGGTGCACCAGGAAGAAGACGGTACCTGTTTGTTATACATTGACCGTCATTTACTTCATGAAGTGACCAGCCCGCAGGCCTTCGAAGGGCTCGCGCTGGCAGACCGCAAGCCGTGGCGCCTGAGTGCCAATCTGGCGGTAGCAGATCATAACGTGCCAACCATGGGTCGTGCGCAAGGCATCAGTGACCCGATTTCAAAACTCCAGGTCGATACGCTGGATAAGAACTGCGAGACCTATGGTGTCACCGAGTTTCGCATGAACGATTTGCGCCAGGGCATTGTGCATGTCATCGGTCCTGAGCAGGGCGCGACTTTGCCGGGCATGACCGTAGTCTGTGGTGATTCCCATACCAGCACCCATGGTGCAATGGGCGCACTTGCCTTTGGCATTGGCACATCCGAAGTGGAGCATGTGCTGGCTACCCAGACACTGCTCATGAAGAAAAACAAGAACATGCTTATCCGGGTCAATGGCGATCTGCCATTCGGCTGTACAGCCAAGGATCTGGTACTGTACATCATCGGGGTGATCGGTACGGCAGGCGGCACGGGCCATGCGATCGAATTTGCCGGCAAGGCGGTCAGCGACCTGTCCATGGAAGGCCGCATGACTGTATGTAATATGGCGATCGAAGCGGGTGCGCGTTCAGGCATGGTTGCCGTAGATGACAAGACCATTCAGTATTTCCGGAATCGTCCGTACTCGCCCACGGGCGTACTGTGGGATCAGGCGGTAGCATACTGGAAAACATTGCATTCAGATCCTGGCGCCAAGTTCGACAAAGTTATCGATATCGATGCGAAGCAGGTGCGTCCGCAGGTAACCTGGGGAACATCGCCAGAAATGGTACTGTCTATTGAAGACCGCATTCCCGATCCTGATCGTGAGAAAGATGATGTACGCCGTAACGGTATGGAGCGTGCCCTGCAGTATATGGGTCTGAAGCCCAATACGCCCATCTCTGACATTCGCGTTGACCGCGTGTTTATCGGTTCCTGTACCAACTCCCGTATCGAGGATCTGCGTGCAGCTGCCAAGGTTGCAAGGGGGCGTCGGGTCGCGGCCAATGTGATTCAGGCCATGGTGGTACCCGGTTCGGGTCTGGTCAAACAGCAGGCGGAACAAGAAGGGCTGGATAAAATCTTCGTGGACGCCGGTTTTGAATGGCGTGAACCTGGTTGCTCCATGTGCCTGGCCATGAATGCTGACCGCCTGGAACCTGGTGAACGGTGTGCATCTACATCGAACCGCAATTTCGAAGGTCGTCAGGGTCAGGGAGGCCGGACCCACTTGGTCAGTCCCGCCATGGCTGCCGCTGCTGCCATTGCAGGCCATTTCGTCGACGTCAGAAAATTAGGATAACATCATGGAAGCATTTACCATTCATGAAGGACTGGTCGCGCCGCTGGATCGCGAAAACGTAGACACAGACCTCATTATTCCCAAGCAGTTTCTCAAGTCCATCAAACGGTCCGGCTTTGGACCCAATCTGTTTGATGAGCTGCGCTACATGGATCATGGCGAACCGGGCATGGACAACAGCAAACGTCCGCTCAATCCGGATTTTGTCTTGAATCAGCCCCGCTATCAGGGAGCCAGCATCCTTCTTGCACGCAAGAATTTTGGCTGCGGTTCCAGCCGCGAACATGCGCCGTGGGCGCTGACCCAGTACGGCTTCAAGGCCATCATTGCGCCTTCCTATGCCGACATTTTCTTTAACAACAGTTTCAAAAACGGCCTGTTGCCAATCGTGCTCTCAGAACTCGAAGTGGCTCGTCTTTTCGATGAAGTTCGTGCCTTTAACGGCTACAAGTTACGCATCGACCTGGAACGTCAGGTTGTAATTACTGCCGAAGGGCGCGAACTGGGCTTTGAGGTTGATGCATTTCGCAAGTACTGTCTGCTCAATGGATTTGACGATATTGGTCTGACGCTGCGTCGTTCTGACCAGATTCGGGCTTTCGAGGCGGAAAGACTGGTGCGCCACCCCTGGCTCGAAGGCAGCGCTGGCCTGTCGCGATAACTCATCCTCCGAATACTCCATATCAAGAATAGAGAAATACAACTCATGACACATACAATTGCAGTTCTTCCCGGTGATGGCATCGGCCTTGAAATCGTTGAACAGGCGCAGCGCGTACTGGCAGCACTAGGACTGGACCTGACCATGGAACAGGCGCCAGTCGGTGGTACCGCCTATGACCTGCACGGTCATCCGCTGCCCGACGCCACACTTGCTCTGGCCAAGCGTAGCAGTGCCATTCTTTTCGGCGCCGTTGGTGGATGGAACTACGACTCCCTGCCGCGCGAGCACCGTCCCGAGCAGGCCATTCTTGGCTTGCGCAAGAGTCTGGGGCTGTTTGCCAATTTGCGTCCCGCCATCCTGTATCCCCAGCTGGCCAATGCCTCATCGCTGAAGCCCGAGATTGTGTCCGGTCTGGACATTCTCATCATTCGCGAACTGACTGGCGACATTTATTTTGGCAAACCTCGCGGCGTACGCTTGGTGGAAGAGGGCGAGTTTAAGGGCGAGCAGGAAGGGTACGATACCATGCGCTACGCCGAGTCAGAAGTTCGCCGGATTGCACGCATCGGCTTTGAGGCGGCGCAGAAGCGCAACAAAAAACTGTGCAGTGTTGACAAGGCCAACGTCCTGGAGACGTCGCAGTTCTGGCGTGATATCGTGATTGATGTCTCTAAGGACTATCCTGATATTGAACTGTCGCACATGTATATCGATAATGCCGCGATGCAGCTGGTACGTGCGCCCAAGGAGTTTGACGTCATTGTGACCGGCAATATCTTCGGTGACATTCTGTCTGATGAGGCAGCCATGCTCACCGGTTCCATTGGCATGCTTCCTTCTGCCTCCCTGAATGCATCGAATCAGGGGCTGTACGAACCCAGCCACGGTTCAGCGCCGGATATAGCCGGCAAAAACATTGCCAATCCGCTGGCCACGATCCTGTCGGCCGCCATGATGCTGCGCTATTCCCTGAACGAAGCGGCAGCAGCAGATCGTGTCGAGAATGCGGTCAAGGCCGTACTGGAGCAGGGGTTGCGTACAGCCGACATTTTTGAAGAGGGCACCACAAAAGTTTCCACTTCTCAAATGGGTGATGCCGTATTGAAGGCGTTAAACTGATATAGTTATAAAATTCAGTCACTTATATTGGCGGATGGCGCATATTGTTGCGCGCATCCGCTGTTGCTTTTCTATCTTCAACCAGTTGTTTGTTCAGCTATACAGAATCAGGTAAAGAATCATGTCACAGTCAGTGGGTTTTGTCGGGTGGCGCGGAATGGTCGGTTCCGTGCTTATGCAGCGTATGCGTGATGAGGGAGACTTCGCCTTCATCAATCCGGTCTTTTTTTCAACAAGCAACGCCGGTGGCAAGGCCCCGGCCTGGGCTGATGGTGCTGGTCCACTGCAGGACGCCCGCGATATTGACGCATTGAAGAAACTTCCCATTATTGTCACTGCTCAGGGTGGCGATTACACCACCGAGGTATTCGGCAAACTGCGTGAAGCAGGCTGGGATGGGGTCTGGATTGACGCGGCAAGTACCCTGCGCATGAAAGATGACGCTATTATTGTGCTGGATCCGGTCAATCGCAATGTCATTGATGCAGCCATCAGCAAGGGTGTGAAAAACTTCGTTGGCGGTAACTGCACGGTCAGCTGCATGCTGATGGGACTGGCGGGTCTGTTCAAGCACGATCTGATCGATTGGATGACCAGCATGACTTATCAGGCAGCATCGGGCGGTGGCGCCCAGCATATGCGGGAGCTGCTGACTCAGTTTGGTTTGCTCAACGAAGCCGTCAGGCCGCTGCTGGATGATCCGGCCTCCGCCATTCTCGAAATCGACCGCCAGGTACTGAACAAACAGCAGGACGCAAATCTGCCGAAAGACATGTTTGGTGTGCCATTAGGCGGCAGTCTGATCCCGTGGATCGACAAGGATCTGGGCAATGGTCAATCGCGCGAGGAATGGAAGGCCGAGGCAGAAACGAATAAAATCCTGGGCCGTGGCGACGCCTTTGGCAGCGCACCGATCCCAATTGACGGACTATGCGTGCGTATCGGTGCCATGCGCTGTCACAGTCAGGCACTGACAATCAAGCTGAAAAAAGACGTATCCATCGACGAAATTTCCGACATGCTCAGGGAAGGCACGGAATGGGCCAAAGTGATTCCGAACAGTCGCGAAGAAACCATGCGTGATCTGACACCGGTTGCAACTACCGGTACACTTGATATTCCGGTAGGTCGCCTGCGCAAAATGTCAATGGGATCAGAATATCTCAGCGCGTTTACGGTCGGAGACCAGTTGTTGTGGGGTGCGGCAGAACCACTGCGCCGCATGCTGCGTATCAGTCTCGGAGAACTGTAACCATGGATCTGCCTGCCTGGATTGCAAATTACATTTCGTTCTGGCTGCTTGGCGTTCTGGCCGTTATCGTGATCGGCCTGTTCATCATGGTCCGATACGACCAGCGCCAGAAGGCACGGCTTCCTGCCGGGCCTGGCTATGACGCTTTCCAGCAAAAGCTGAAATCCATCAATCTGGATCTTGATGCGCCCGACTCCGACAACGCAAATCTCCGTTCCTGATTCGCAGACGAAGGGGAAGGCCGAGCCGGGGTCCAGACGCATTGCCCTGGGGGTTGCCTACAATGGCAAACCTTATCTGGGCTGGCAGACGCAACCGGGTGGACGTACGGTTCAGGATACGCTGGAAAAAGCGCTGGCAGCCTTTACCCGAGAGCCCACGGGCACAATCTGTGCAGGGCGTACCGATACGGGCGTACATGCCAGGGCACAGGTCGTGCATATCAATACCACCATAGACAGGCGCTTGGAGTCCTGGGTGAGAGGGGTGAATGCCCATCTGCCCGCAGATATTCGTGTGCGATGGGCACAGGAAATGCCGGAAGACTTTCATGCACGGTTTTCTGCCACCTCGCGCACCTATGTCTATCTGCTTAGAAATGAACGCATTCCTTCGCCGCACTGGCACGGTCGCGCCGGCTGGGATTTTCATCCGCTGGATCTTAAGGCCATGCAGCAGGCAGCAAGGTATCTTGTTGGCCAGCATGACTTCAGCAGTTTTCGTTCCTCGCAATGCCAGGCGGCCAGTCCCGTGCGCACCATTGAGCACTTGAGGGTAGAGCAGCAGGGCGTTTTCTTTGTCTTCACGCTGAAGGCCAATGCTTTTCTGCATCATATGGTACGCAATATTTTGGGCTGTCTGCTGTATGTGGGTAAAGGCCGTCATCATCCAGAGTGGATGGCGCAAGTGCTCACAGAGCGCGATCGTAAAAT
This sequence comes from Pseudomonadota bacterium, assembly GCA_023389155.1. GTDB lineage: Bacteria > Pseudomonadota > Gammaproteobacteria > Burkholderiales > Burkholderiaceae_B > Advenella. The sequence goes on along the minus strand of JAEWEV010000025.1, from coordinate 119,669 downwards.
TGCGGCACCCACCTTCATGGCCGATGGGCTTTACTTTGCGCAGGCCAATTACCCTGCTCATTTCGGGCTCAATTCGCAGGATGCGTTTGATCTGGATCGACCGCTGCAGGCCTTGCTTACTGAGGGCTGAGACCTCAACGTGTCATCAAGCTTACTCACAGCAAATTACAAGTGTAAATTACAAGCGTGGTACATCAGCGTATCGCCTTGCCATTGCCGAAAACGCCCACGCGTTGCAACGTTAAATAACTATCAGTAATCGTTTGCTACGCCATCATTCTCCTATTCGAATATAGTCGATCCTTACCTTTCTCTGAACAGTCAGTTGGGCGCGAGAATGGCGCCGCTATTACAGTCGTCATTGTCGCGGAGATGACAAATAAGGGTAATTCTTAAGGGTAAAAACCGGGCAAATCCTGTAGCATTCCTGCGGTAACCAAAAGTTTCGATTGCAATTCCTCCCTCAATACCCATTGGAGATCTATAACGATGAAACGTCGTTCCTTCCTTAAGCAGGCCACAGCAGGTGTGGCCGCAACGGGCGGTGCTGTTCTGGCATCGCCTGTATTTGCACAGGATGCACCAAGCATCAGCTGGCGTCTGGCATCAAGTTTTCCCACCAGCGCCGACGCGATTTATAACGGCAGCGTCAATTTTGCCAAGCATTTGTTGGAAGCGACTGACGGCAAATTCAAGATCAGTGTTCACCATGCGGGTGAAGTGGTGCCGGCACTGCAGGTATTGGACGCCGTACAGAACAATACAGTGCAATGCGGGCACAGTGCAGCCTATTATTATTACGGGAAGGATCCTGCTCTGAGCTTTGACGCGGCTGTCCCTTTCGGCCTGAACACAAGGCAATACAATGCCTGGATGCGTTCGGGCAATGGTCTGGAACTGACGCGCGAAGTCTACAAAAAATTCAATATCGTGAATTTTCCTTGCGGACACACAGGCACACAGATGGGCGGCTGGTTCCGCAAGGAAATCAATAGCGTAGAAGATCTGAAAGGCCTGAAAATGCGCTGCAGCGCGTTTGCTGGCGCGGTGCTTTCGCGTCTTGGCGTGATTCCCCAGCAGGTTGCCGGTGGCGACATCTATCCCTCTCTGGAAAAAGGCACGATCGATGCGGCCGAATGGATTGGCCCATACGATGACGAGAAACTCGGCTTCAACAAGGTTGCCAAATATTACTATTATCCAGGCTGGTGGGAAGGCGGCTTCCAGGTCTCTCTGTATGTGAACGATGGCGAATACGAAAAACTGCCAAAACACTACCAGTCCGCCATCATGCAGGCCAGCGCACTGGCAACAGAAGAGATGATTGCTACCTATGACGCCAAGAATCCTGCCGCTCTGCGCCGTCTGATCGCCGGGGGCGGGGTACTGAAGCGTTTCCCGAAAACAGTGCTGGATGCATCATTCGCAGAGGCTAACAAGATATACGAAGAATTGTCTGCGAAAGATCCATTGTTCAAGAAAATCCATGATGATTACATGGCATTTCGCAATGATGTTTATCCATGGTTTGGCGTTGCTGAGTTCAGCTACGATGCGTTCATGCTGGACGCTTTGAGAAACAAAAAATAAAAACACCATGTAAAATCCGTTGTTTCCAAGCGCTCGCCCGCAGGCGGGCTCGCGAACAACGGATACGTAGTGACGTCACTTTTTCCAATCTTATGGTGTGAAAGCAAATGAAGTTTCTCTTCACTCTTTCCCGGGCTATTGACGCGCTCATGATTGCAGTCGGTCGGACAGTTATCTGGCTGACTCTGGTCGTGGTGCTGATCAGTGCGGCGAACGCGGTGGTCCGCAAAATCTTCCATTACAGCTCAAACGGCTGGCTGGAAATCCAATGGTATCTGTTTGGTGCAATTTTCCTGCTTGCAGCTGGCTATACTTTTCTGAAAAATGAACATGTGCGGGTCGATATTATTTCGCAGCGCCTGTCCAAGCGCACGCAGGTAATCATCGAAACCGTTGGCGTACTGTTTTTCATGCTGCCAGCCTGTCTGCTGCTGATTTACCTGTCCTGGCCATTTTTCATGCTGTCATTCGAAACCAACGAGCAGTCTTCCAACGCGGGTGGCCTGGTGCGCTGGCCTGTCAAGCTGTTGATTCCCATCGGCTTTACGCTGCTGGTCCTGGCTGGAATTTCCCATCTCATTAAATGTGTTGCTTATCTGTCGGGCAAAGGTCCGGATCCGCTTGCACCGTTGGGTGGAAAGACAGCGGAAGAGCTTCTGGCCGAAGAAATTGCTGCCGAAGCAGAACAGAAACGACATCAATCACTGGAAGCAGGTAACTGAGCATGGAGTTCCTAATTCATAATATGCCGCCGATCATGTTTCTGACATTGATCTGCTTTTTGCTGCTGGGCTTTCCGGTTGCTTTTTCTCTTGCCGCCAACGGCATCCTTTATGCACTTCTGGGCATTGCCTTTGGTGAGTTTACCTTTCCGTTCCTGCAGGCGCTGCCTGACCGCGTGTTTGGCATCGTACAAAATGATTCACTGCTTGCGGTACCGTTCTTTACCCTGATGGGGCTCATACTGGAGCGATCGGGGATGGCCGAGGATCTTCTTGAAACGATCGGACAGCTGTTCGGGCCCATTCGTGGTGGTCTGGCTATTGCGGTTGTGTTTGTTGGTGCGATGCTGGCTGCAACCACAGGTGTGGTATCTGCCTCTGTTATTTCGATGGGGCTGATTTCCCTGCCCATCATGCTGCGTTACGGTTACGACAGAAAACTGGCTACCGGTGTTATTGCTGCGTCAGGCACGCTTTCGCAGATCATTCCGCCGTCACTGGTTCTGATCATCCTGGCCGACCAGCTTGGTCGCTCCATTGGTGATATGTACCGCGGTGCCATGATTCCGGGCTTTATCCTGGCCGGTGCCTATATGCTTTATGTGGTACTTGCCTCATTGATCAAACCATCGTATGCACCCGCACTGCCGCCCGAGGCTCGGGTCTATCGTGAGCCTAACGGAAGCAATGGTCTGCCATCGCTAGTCGCGCTGGTAATTATCGCCAGCGTGGGTGCATGGTTGCTGGGTAGACTGTTCTTGACGGAAAAAAGTGCTGCCGATGAAACGATCGTGCTGAACCTGTTGCTGTGGGGTGTCATTGCGTTTGCCATTGCGGGTCTGAACAAGCTGCTCAGACTGAATCTGCTTTCGAAGATTGCAGAACGCGTCGTGTTCGTGATGGTACCACCTCTGTTCCTGATCTTCCTGGTTCTCGGTACGATTTTCATCGGGGTTGCCACGCCAACGGAAGGCGGTGCAATGGGGGCGGTTGGCGCCATTATCATGGCCATGATCCGCGGACGGCTCACGCTGTCGCTGCTCAAACAGGCGATGGACACCACGACTAAACTGACCAGTTTCGTCGTTTTCATTCTGGTAGGCTCGACGATTTTCACCCTGACGTTTACCGGCTTTGGCGGGCAACACTGGGTTGAGGGTCTGTTTGCTTCGCTGCCTGGTGGTGAAATCGGTTTCCTGATTGTTGTCAGTGTCGCCACATTCCTTCTGGCATTCTTCCTGGACTTCTTTGAACTGGCGTTTATTATCGTCCCGTTGCTCGGTCCGGTTGCTGACAAAATGGGTATTGACCTGATCTGGTTTGGCGTATTGCTTGCCGTTAATATGCAGACGTCATTCATGCATCCGCCGTTTGGCTTTGCGCTGTTTTACCTGCGTTCAGTGGCTCCCAAAGAGGACTACGTTGACCGGGTGACGGGCAAACGCATCAAACGTGTAACGACCGGAGAGATTTACAAGGGTTCCATTCCCTTTATCATCATTCAGTTGCTGATGGTGATTTCGGTGATGGCATTTCCTGGCATGGTCATGCATTACAAAGGCACCGGGACGGGGATCGATCCGAGTGAGGTGACCTTCGATACCGGAGGCTCATATGGCACCGATCCTTACGGATCCGATAGTGGCAGCGACAAGGGTGGAGAGAGCTCGGGGGATTCCTATGACGACCCTAGCAACGCCTTCCGATAAGTCGTTCATAACTGCAGGACTGAGTGTACTTTCGGTCCGACACGGCCAGTTGACGGTTTTCGGGACATCTGCCTGAAAATTTCGGTAAACTGAAAGCCCTGACATCTTTTTTGTCAGGGCTTTTTATTTGGAATCAGGGAATGAGAACGCGCGTTAAATTCTGTGGACTGACATCGGAAAAGGACATTCACGATGCTGTGCAGGCGGGTGCCGATGCGGTCGGATTGGTGCTTTATGAGAAAAGCAAACGCTACGTCTCTCTTGAGCGAGCCGCTGTGTTGAGGCGAGAGGTGCCTGGCCTGCTCAGTGCCGTAACGCTCACGGTGAACGCCGACGTGACGACTATTGAAGCCATCATGAAGTCGATCGGACCGGATTTTATCCAGTTTCATGGCGATGAATCTCCACAATACTGTGAGCAGTTTTCCTATCCATATATCCGTGCATTAAGAGTCGGTGCACCCGGACTGACAACGGCCGCGGACATTGCGGCTTGCGTCGACAGCTATCCCAATGCAAGTGCTTTTCTATTTGATGCCTATTCGCCGGGTTATGGCGGTGCAGGTATTTCATTTGACATTACTTTGCTGGCTCAGGCAGAGCGCATCCTGCCGCGCAGCAAAATCGTCATTGCCGGTGGCCTGAATGCTGCCAATATTGCAGCTCTAGTCACCCGCTATCGACCTTTTGCTGTGGATCTGAGCAGCGGCATTGAAATCTCGCCAGGCGAGAAAAGTGCGGGAAAAATGCATTCGTTCATGCTGGCACTGTCTGAAGCGGACAAATTGCACAGACCTACAGCGCTTTGAGATCGCGCCTTCTAGCCGACAGCATTATTCGATTTCGGTTTCGGCGGACAGGGCATCGATGGATTCGTGCAGCTGCAGCCATTCCTCTTCCAGTGCCTGCGCTTTCCCGGTCAGTTCTCCATGCTCCGCAAGCACTGCAACGCGTTCTTCCCTGCGTTCATCCGAGTAAAAACTTTCGTCTGCAATCAGCGCATTGATCTGGGTAATTCTGTTGTTGGCCGCCTCCATGGCTTTCTCCACTTCTGCCAGGCGTTTGTCCAGTGGCTTACGCAGGCGCGCAATGCGTTGTCGTTCTTCTGCCTGCTGACGACGCACGGTCTTGCGATCCGGCGCGGCGGTCAATCCTTCCGCTGACAGGGCGGCATCGCGCACTTCCTGGCGCTGAGCCAGCGCGCGCTGACTGAGCCAGTCGCGATAATCGTCCAGGTCTCCGTCAAACTCCTGCACGTGTCCGTCAGCCACGATCCAGAAACTGTCCACGGTGGTCCGCAGTAGGTGTCGATCGTGCGAGACCATTAACATGCTGCCTTCAAATTCTGCCAGTGCGGTCGCCAGCGCTTCCCGGGTATCGACATCCAGATGGTTGCTTGGTTCATCCAGCAGCAGCAGATTCGGTTTTTGCCAGACGATGAGTGAGAGCGCCAGCCGTGCTTTCTCGCCGCCGGAAAACGGCGCCACCTTGTCGTTCACCTTATCACCGCCAAAACCGAAGCCGCCCAGATAATTACGCAGTTCCTGTTCCCGCGCTTGCGGGGCAATTCGCTGCAGATGCTGCAGCGGACTGGCATCCACGTCCAGCATGTCAAGCTGATGCTGGGCAAAATAGCCGATTTCCAGTCCTTTTGACGGTTTGTACTGTCCGGCAATGGGAGACAGTTCACGAGCGATGGTTTTGATAAGCGTGCTTTTGCCGGCACCGTTAACCCCCAACACTCCGATCCGGGCGCCACCGCGAATCATCAATTCAATATCGGTCAGGATGACGGTTTTATTCCCCTGATCATCGATATAGCCGGTAGAAACCTTATCCAGCCTCAGCAGGGGGTCCGGCATTGATGGGGGGGAGGGGATATGGATGTAAATGCCAGATTCGGCTTGTAGCGGGGCCAGTTTCTCCATCCGGGCCAGCGCCTTGACCCGGCTTTGCGCCTGTTTGGCCTTGGTAGCCTTGGCCTTGAATCGATCAATAAATGATTGCAAGCGTGCCGATTCGCGACTCTGGCGCTCGATTGCGACCTGAAGCTGCCGGACTCGTTCGGCGCGCTGGGTCAGAAAATCATCATACCCACCCTTGTAGCGGACCAGTTTCTGCTGATCCACGTGAAGAATGGTGCGTGCCACGGCATTGAGAAATTCGGTATCGTGGGAAATCAAAATCACGGTCCCTTCATAGGCAGCCAGCCATTTCTCAAGCCACAACATGGCGTCCAGATCCAGATGATTGGTCGGCTCATCCAGCAATAGCAATTCTGATGGGGCCATCAGGGCACGCGCCAGCGCAAGCCGCATCTGCCAGCCGCCTGAAAAACTGTTCACCGCTTGAGTCCATTGCTCGGGCCTGAATCCGAGGCCGGCCAGCAATTGCTCTGCGCGTGATGGCGCACTCCAGGCATCCGCTTCCATCAACGCAGCTTCCAGCTCCGCTATGCGGGACCCCTCACTGTCGGGAGTGCTGGCTCGAGCCAGCTGCAGCTCCCGCAGGTGTCGATCGCCGTCAATGACAAACTCCCTGGCCGGTTGCTCTGTTGCGTGAATTTCCTGTTCCACGGTGGCGATACGCCAGGATTCGGGAATGAACAGATCACCAGCATCAGCATCAATTCTGCCTTGCAGGAGCGCGAACAGCGTTGTTTTCCCTGCGCCGTTTTTACCGACGACACCGACGCGTTCTTTCGGGTGAACGACAAAATCGGCATTTTCCAGCAGCACTTTTGTGCCGCGACGTAAAGTAAGACCAGAAGAGCGGATCAAAACGAATAGCCTGAATAAAAATTGTTGTGGAGCAACGTCAGATTGCCTGCAGTTGCTCGCGAGTTAACAGCAACAGCGAATCGTCTGCCTGCCCTGTTTCCAGAAAGACCGGGTTGAGCGTCGGGAAGGCATTCATGAAATTTTCATATTCATTGCCGATTTCAAGAATGATGAAGCCATCATCACGCAGATGACTGGCGGCGTCACCCAGAATACGGCGAATAATATCCATGCCGTCTTCCCCGCCGGCCAGTGCGAGGGCGGGCTCATGCTGATACTCGCTGGGCAGTTGCGCCATCGAGGCGCTGTTCACATAGGGAGGATTGCAGACGATGACATCGTATTGCCGGTTTTGCAGTGGTTCATAAAGATCTCCCTGGATAACGGAAACCCTGTCGGTCAGCCGGTACATCTCAACGTTACGTTCGGCCAGTCGAATAGCGTGATCTGACAGATCGACAGCTTCAACACGGGACGTCGGAAAGGCGAGGGCGGCCAGGATAGCCAGACAGCCTGAGCCCGTACACAGATCGAGTACATCCTGGACCCCATCGGGGTCTTCCACCCACGGCTCAAGCTGCTCTGTGAGCAGTTCGGCAATCGGAGAGCGCGGCACAATCACGCGTTTGTCAGTCAGGAAACGATGTCCCTGCAGCCAGGCTTCCCCTGTCAGATAGGCCAGGGGCACACGTTTTTTGACGCGCAATTCTATCAGGCTGATGCATTTTTTCTTTTCATCTTCCAGCAGTCGCGCGTCCAGGAATGGATCCAGGGTATCCAGCGGCAGATGCAGCGTGGACAGTACCAGATAGACGGCTTCATCCCAGGCATTGTCGCTGCCATGGCCGAAAGCCAATTGCGCGTCATTGAAGCGGGAAACTGCGTAACGGATGATGTCACGTACCGTTTTCAGTTCATTGTGAATTTTCGAAGCCATGAATTGTCCGATAGAGAATGATTGAAGGAGTGCAGTGTGGCCAGAGTCTACAGCAAAAGGTTTTCAAGCGTTTTACGGTAAATGGCAGCCAGCGGCTCCAGGCTCTCTACATCAATATGCTCGTTGATTTGATGGATGGTCGCGTTAATCGGCCCGAATTCGATAACTTGCGGGCATATTTTCGCGATAAACCGTCCATCCGACGTACCGCCTGTCGTAGAAAGTTCGGTCTCGACACCAGTCACGTCCCGAATGGCACTTGACAGAGCCTCGGATAAGTCACCCCGCGGCGTCAGGAACGGCTCGCCGCCGAGCGTCCACTCGATGCTGCTTTGTAATCCGTGGGCATCAAGAATGTTCTGTACCCGTGACTTGAGGGTCTCCACCGTGCTGGCGGTGGAAAAGCGGATATTAAACAGAAATTCGGCAGTGCCGGGCACAACGTTGGTGGCACCCGTACCCGCATGGAAATTCGAAATCTGGAATGTCGTTGGCGGGAAGTACTCATTACCCTGGTCCCACTCTGTGGTGGCCAGTTCATGCAATGCGGGTGCACACAGATGAATGGGATTGCGTGCCAGATGAGGATAGGCGACGTGTCCCTGCAGACCCTGGATCAGGACTTTGCCAGACAACGAACCGCGCCGCCCGTTCTTGATGACATCACCGAGTGCGCGGGTAGACGTAGGCTCCCCGACGATACAGAAATCGGGCTGTACACCTTGCTGCTTAAGATACTCACAGACTTTGACAGTCCCATTGACTGACGGGCCTTCTTCGTCAGAGGTGATCAGCATGGCGATGGAGCCGCGGTGATCGGGGTGTGCCTGAACAAACTCCCTGACTGCGACCGTAAAGGCGGCAATTGAGCTTTTCATGTCTGCGGCACCACGCCCGTAAAGTTTGCCGTCACGAATCGTTGGAGTGAATGGATCGTTGTCCCAATGTTCCAGCGGTCCGGTGGGAACCACATCCGTATGCCCTGCAAAGACCAGCAGAGGCGAGGCGGTATTGCGTCGCAGCCACAAGTTCTGCACCTCTTCAAAAGGCAGGTATTCTGCCTTGAAGCCCGATTCCGCCAGTTCGCTGGCCAGCAGTTGCTGGCAACCCTCGTCTTCGGGGGTTATGGAATGGCGGGAAATCAGAGCCTTTGTGAGATCCAGCACGGGAGATGAAATCACGTCGCCCATGCTTAGGCCCGCAGCAGATCGTTGATACTGGTTTTTTCGCGGGTTTTGGCATCGACACGCTTGACGATGACAGCGCAGGCCAGGCTGTGTGAGCCGTCAGCCGACGGTAGTGAACCGGGTACCACCACTGAGCCAGATGGCACACGACCGTAGGTCACTTCGCCGGTTTCGCGGTTATAGATTTTCGTGCTTTGTGAAATGAATACGCCCATGGCCAAAACGGAGTTTTCCTCGATGATGACACCTTCAACAACCTCGGAACGGGCGCCGATAAAGCAGTTGTCTTCAATGATCGTTGGATTGGCTTGCAGCGGCTCCAGCACGCCACCAATGCCCACGCCGCCGGACAAATGCACGTTCTTGCCAATCTGCGCGCAGGAGCCAACGGTAGCCCAGGTATCTACCATGGTATTTTCGTCCACGTAGGCGCCGATATTCACGTAGGACGGCATCAGGACGACATTTTTACCTATGAAGGCGCCACGGCGGGCAACGGCATTGGGTACGACGCGATAACCACCGTTTTTGAAGTCGTCTTCGCTGAAATCCTGGAATTTGAGGGGGACTTTGTCAAAAAACTGCATGGGGGCATTGTTCATGACCACATTGTCGTTCAGGCGGAATGACAGCAGCACTGCTTTTTTCAGCCACTGATTGACGACCCAGTCACCGTCCTTTTTCTCGGCGACACGCAGGGTGCCGGCATCCAGCCCCGCCATAGCAGTATTTACAGCATCGCGAACCTCTGCGCCAGCAGAAGAGGAAGACAGGTTGGCGCGGTCATCCCACGCTTTTTCCAGAACGGCTTGAAGATCAGTATTCATAGTAATTGGCTAATTGGTAAAGGATAAAAACAGGAATGAAGAAGCGTACCTGGCGTAGCGATCACAAGGCCAGCCTGCGCACTTTTCTTCCGGATACCGAAGCTTAACAAAATACCCGGCATCACAGTGAAAGGCAGGGGCATTGACGGTCTTTACTTACATTGTCGTATCAGATGGGCAACGCGGCGTGACAGTCAGCTTTTGTAGCGGTCCCGTACAAACCGGGAGATACGTCTTGCCCCTTCTACGCATTGGTCCAGCGGCGCGACCAGCGCCAGACGGACCCGATTGGCGCCCGGGTTCACGCCATGTGCTTCTCGGGCCAGATAACTGCCCGGCAATACCGTGACATGCTGCTCGCCGAAGAGATCACGAACGAAATCAGGATCGGCAACGGGAGTGCCCGCCCACAAGTAAAACGATGCGTCAGGCATCCTGACATCCAGCACCTCGGACAGAATGGGGTAGACCGCGTCAAATTTGGCTTTGTACAAGGCGCGGTTCTGCTGAACATGCGCTTCGTCATTCCACGCGGCAATACTGGCGGCACTAAAGACAGGGCTCATGGCGCTGCCGTGATACGTACGATACAGCAGGAACGAGCTGAGCAATCTGGCGTCGCCGGCAACAAACCCAGAACGCATACCGGGCACATTCGAGCGCTTGGAAAGGCTGGAAAAGCACACGCAGTTTTTGAAATCCGTGCGGCCCAGGCGGTATGCAGCCTGGAGCGCGCCAACAGGACGTTGCGTGTCATCAAAGTAAATTTCGGAATAGCACTCGTCAGACGCAATGACAAAGCCATAGCGGTCGGACAAATCGAAAAGTACCTTCCAATCGGCTTCTGGCATGACATTGCCGGCTGGATTGCCGGGTGAACAGATGAATAGCAACTGTGTTTTTTTCCAGACAGATTCGGGTACGGCGGACCAGTCCGGGCCGAAGTTGCGCTCTGCAACAGCATTGACGTAATAGGGCTGTGCACCGCCCAGCAAAGCCGCACCCTCATAGATCTGGTAGAACGGGTTAGGGCAGATCACCAGGCTGTCGGAAGCTCCATCCAGAACAGTCTGAGCAAAAGCAAACAAGGCTTCACGTGATCCCAGACAGGGCAGAACCTGGGTATCGGCGTCTGGAGCCGGCATGGCGTAGCGGCGAGCAATCCAGGCAGCAATTGCCTCCCTCAATGCGGCGTCACCTTTGGTCGGCGGATAGGCCGACAGGCCCGCAAGATGACTGCTGATCGCCTCATTGACCAAAGCGGGCGTGGCGTGCTTGGGCTCGCCGATCGACAGATTGATATGCGGAAGTTCGGCCGGAGGCACTGGCGCACTCGCGAGCAGTGCCCGCAACTTTTCGAACGGATAGGGTTGCAGCAGACGTAATTTGGGATTCATGGCGGGGACCTTGCGTAGATTCGCAAGTTTACCATTTCCAGACCGGTTTCCGCAGCCTTGCGGGCCCGAAACGTGTCCGCAACAGAGGCGAGGGACAGCCACGGATTGCAGACACCAAATCCCGGCCCAAAACTGTCGCAATTTGCCATTCTCATCATTGATGCGAAGGGCGCTGTCAATACGTGAATCGAATGCCTGACGCTAAACAGTGATGGGGGACGGACCACTCCCAGGACCGCCTCCCATCACTGTTTTCGTTGAGCGCTTAGCGCCGGGTGTAATCGATTTCAGGTTTTCTGTGCGAGTCCTGTTTCGGCAATGACCTGTGCCCAGCGCTTTATTTCATTACGCACAAACTCTTCGAACTCTTTCTGAGGTAATGCCAGGGGCACCATGCCTTCGCTGTTCAGTCGCTGCGACATGTTGTCGGAACGAATGGCGTCCAGCGCAACACGTGAAAACTCCTCGGCCAGTTCGGTTGGCATATTTGCAGGGCCGAACAGTCCGTACCAGGAACTGTAGACAAACCCCGGAACAAATTCTGATGCGGTCGGGACGTCTTTGTAGTCGGGCAGGCGCTCGGCGCTGCTGACCGCCAGCGGTTTGAGTTTACCGCCTTCGAGCAGGCCGCGAACACTGGCGACCCCGCCAAATACCACGTCAGTGTGTCCGGCCGCCACATCGGCAAGCGCCGGACCCGTTCCCTTGTAGGGAACACTGAGCAATTGGATCCCCGCATCCTTCTCCAGTTTTGCACCGGCCAGGTGATTTGCACTGCCCAGACCGGCAATGGCAATACTGATTTTGCCTGGATGTGATTTTGCCAGTTCAATCATTTCGCCCAGATTGTTCGCTTCGAAAGACGGACGCGCTACCAGGACGGCAGGGGAACTGGCGATTCCACAGAGCGGAGTAAAGTCATTGATGGGATCAAAGGATAATGCCGGTCCCATGGATGGATTGATCGCATGACTGGTGTAGCTGACTAGCAGAGTATTGCCGTTGGGCGCCGCCTGCGCAGTGGCGTGGGCAGCAATATTGCCTGCTGCGCCGGGGCGGTTATCCACCACAAATTGACGCGAAACCAGTTTGGACATGGCCATGGCGAGTTCGCGCGCGATCAGGTCGGTCCCGCCGCCAGGCGTTGCCCCTACCAGCATATGTGTTACCGCCTGCTGCGCAAAGGCGCTGAAAGCGGGCAGGCTGCCTGCGGCGGCCATCAATGCAAGAAATTGTCTTCTCTCCATCCTGTTCTCTCTTTTTTTCCAGTGTTAATTGGTAGGCGGCAATGGTCTGAATACCGCTGCCGTAAAACGCAGACAGGAACCGCGGCGGGTTCCATATCTGAAAATGAGCAGGCGATAATCAGGCTGCTGCCAGAATCTCTGCCATGTCTTGCTTGCTCACTATCGGGCGCCACGGCCGGAAAGGCATATTTAGTGCGTGCGCCTGACGTTTCTCATATGCGAGGAATTCCTCTGTAATAGAACTGCCTCTTACTCCGCCCCGCACGGCGCCGGCACGTACATCACCGTAATATTCTTCCCAGTCTGGCGGCAAAGGCTGCGATGACGGCACGGCCAGCCACAAGCGAAGCAAATGGCGTTTTTTGTCAAAATCTTCATAGTCTTCAAAAGACGTGCGTGAGTGCAGCGTGACATAATTGTTGAGCAATTGCATATCACCCCTTTCAAGTTCCATTGAGTAGCACAGCTTGTCGCTGGGCATCAGCTCATCGAACAGATCCAGGGCCTCCTGTTGCTGTGGTGTCAGACGTGGTACTTCTGGAAAATCGCGCTGAGCGGCATTGGTGTTCTTGCGATTCGTGCGGGCGCAATGGTAGCCGTCTTCATTCCCGAAAATCGGGCAGCGGTAATAAGGCGGCTGACTTGGATCCTGCGTTCCCTGATAACTGTGATAGAACGCCTGCTCCAGCACCGGAATCAGGTCTGGACGCAGTCGTTGTACTTCGTCACGCAACGCCATGGAACTGATCACTTTACTGGTGCCGCCACTGCGCGCCGTACGTCGGCATAACAGCGCAACGACGTCACATGAGTCCTGATGAAAATCCAGTTCGGCATTGGTGTTGTAGCCGCGGCCACCGGTCACCTTGTAACTGCCGCCGGTATCACGAACGTCATTAAGAATCTGGCTGGCACGATTCTGTGTTCTCCCGACACCCATGTACAAGGCCATGCCCCAATATGACAAACGTGTTTCGTCCTCGTCCCAGGTGTCTACCGGAAAACCTTTTACCAGACACATACCCCAGCGTTGCTGCGTGGTTGCGATGGCCCGATCCAGTGCTGCACGGGAGGCTGCTGGTAATGGGTAATCTGCCTGCTCCATGGCAAGTAGTGGCTTGTCCACCGTTTTGGCGTGAGCCAGTGCGGTCTGGAAGCCGTCGATTTCTTCCGCGTTCAAACGCAGTATCCATGAGTTTTCCTGCTCTACGTCGTGGGCGGTCCAGGCGCATGGACGTGTTGGATTGGCGGTCATGGCGTCATTTCTCCTGATGATTATTGATTTATTGATTCTAATCAACTAAGGTTGAACAAGATAGCGAACCTATTTGACATTGAACATAAGGAATTTTGATGAAGATTGCCGCTTTCTATACTCTGGATGCCGTGTTGCGGCACGGCACATTTGCTGCTGCGGCCGATGAAAGAAACCTCACGCCCAGCGCCGTCAGCATGCAAATGAAGCAGCTGGAAAGCCATTTCGGGCAACCGCTATTTAATCGCGCCGGGCTGCACGTTCAGCCCACGCCCCTGGCCATCGAAGTGGCAGCCATGATGCGTGACTCGCTGCAGGGACTGGAGTCATTACGTAAAAGGCCCAGCCTGACCGTGGAAGGCGTAGTTCGCCTGGGGATTATCGAATCGATGCAACCGACAGTGCTGCCCGGCACCATGCGGTTCCTGCTTGATCGCCATCCTCGCCTGGAACTTAAACTGGTGCGCGGCCGTAGCAGCGGGCTGACTGAAGCGGTAAAGGCCGGCGAACTGGATGCTGCACTGGTGGCAGAACCTGCCGGTGGCGGCTCGGCCAGACTACGCTGGAGACCGATTATGCAGCGTGAACTGATATTGGTTGCCCCGCCGTTTGCTACGGAATCATCGTTATCCGCCATATTTCGCAAATATCCGTGGATCCGGTATGACAGGGAAACCGTCACAGGAGAGCTGGCCTCAAAATTTGTGCAGACGCAGATCGGAGACATTCGCAGTACGATGGAGTTCGACAGCGCACCTGCGATTATCGCCATGGTCAGTGCAGGTCTGGGAGTGTCCATCATCCATGCGGCCAACGCGGCTGCTCTGCAAAACCACCATATACGTATCATGCGCTTGGGCAGGGCAGCGCCAATCCTGCAATTTTCGCTGGTCACGCGAAAGCCCGACGACGAAAGTCGCAGCCTTCAGGCGCTGCTCGACGCCATTCGCTCCGCACTCAGCATTGAAAAGAAGCTCAATTTCTAGAGTGAGATAAACCCGTGCTTGAAAATAAACACTAAACGCTGACGGGCTGCCGTAATGATTAAAGCTGGACGCAATAACAGGGCAGGTGCAATACCGACACGGCAAGACATAAAAATCGGCATATTTGCCGGAAAGACCCCAAATTGTGGAATTTTTATCTATTTTTCACTTCATTTGCGTGCAAAATATGGCGTGTTGACATATTTTCTTTACGCGCAACGCCAAAGCCTACTATAATCCCCGTTCTTTGATGCGAGCGTGGCGGAATTGGTAGACGCACTGGATTTAGGTTCCAGCGCCGAAAGGTGTAAGAGTTCGAGTCTCTTCGCTCGCACCACAGTATTTAAACCTGTTGATTGTATAGAATCAATAATCATCAAAATCAATGGGTTAGTGGGTACAATTGCAATCGTTTGATCGCATAGAATCAAATTTTCGCAACAAAACTCCCCAAAAATTCCCCAGGCATTACGCACAAATGGCAAGTATCCTGATAAACAAAATTGGTTATTTCGCCTCCGTTCATGCGAGGGCGCATGCAACCTCTATCTTATCCGTCCGCGCATTGCGGAGCTCACTCCTGGAAAATTTCCTCGATGGGCAGTTCAAATATTCGGGCAATCGTAAACGCCAACGGTAAGCTGGGATCGTATCGCTCATTTTCGATTGCGTTTACCGTTTGTCTGGACACTTCGAGCAATGCGGCAAGGTCTGCCTGCGACCAGCCTTTTTCAGCGCGAAGCTGTTTAATGATGTTCTTCATGAGTATCGCCGGTTACTCACGAAGATACCAATTATCCAGAATATTGCCATCATCGGCCAGATAAAGAAATAGGACAATTTAGGATAGCCAACAGACTCAAGAAATCCATAACTGAACGTGACCACCGCCGTCAGACCAAAAGCCCAGCTTAATGCTTCAAACTGAATTTTTCGGTGCATCTCATCCAGTCGTCTTAAATGTCGAATGACCGCCCAGCAGATACCGATTGCCGGAATCATGGGAAGTAAAGCGACTGCTGCACGTAGCGAGGATGAATTATCAATATTCTTCAGCAGATGGACTGAAATGAAAATGGTGATCATGTAGATGACCAGGCTCAAACCAAGTTCCAGAAAATAACGTTTCATCAGTGATAGCTCCGGCTATATGTAAAGGAAACTTTACTTTATCATTAATGCGAACCGGATGTAAAGTTAGCTTTACATTAAATAAACCTTCTGTCGCAGTTTCCGGACTGGCTGTTTCCTTCAGGGGAAGATCGCGAAATAGCTTAACGCAGCGCCTGCCTCAGCAAACAGGCCTGTTCAGTCAGCTCATCGCGCGTAGCACGGGGCGCTTCCACGAAAGTAATATCTTTCTGCTCAATGTAGGCAGTAGATGTGATATCGGCGGCTCCCACAAGGGGAACCAGATGCGCGTGTACATGTGCGATGTCACTACCGGTGAACACAAACCCCACCCGCGCTACCCGATGGATTTTTTTCATGGCTCTGGCAATCCACTGGCCCAGATGCATGATTTTTGCTGCCACAGCGGGGTCAAGCTCGTCGAAGTAAGGGTAATGTTTGCGGGGGATAAGTTGAACATGACCTGGACGTATGGGATTGATGTCGAGAAATGCCATCACCTCGCTATCTTCATAAATGATATGCGCTGGAGTAATCTTGGTTGCAATGTTGCAGAATACGCATTTGTGATTGTTTGTTTTTTCGCTGTTTGTCGACGGGATCATCTCTGCTCGCATTTCAAAAAGAAGTAAGGGTGTTATCTGCCAAGTGCTGTATCAGCGCAATATGATATGGGTTATCGCTCTTCTGCATTCAGTACTCTATCAGATCAACATTTTATTGTTGAGGCATTTGCTGCGAGTTAAAAAGCATTCTGTTTGCCAGTTCCGGGCCTTACCAGCACCTTTCGCTAACATTACCCGTACTGAATACTTTGTTTTCGCTCGTCATTACGTGTCTTGCCCTGTATAGGAGTAACCAGGATCGCCCGATATTGTAAAAGCGCCCACGAATCACAGTTGTTATACTAAACAGGAATATCGATCAAAGCAGAAAATCCTTCGTCTGACCGTGGCCGCTTTATATACTGGCCCATTTCCGGAGATATATATTGAAGCGCGTATCCTTCGTTCTAGCAATGACTTTGATCGGCGGGCCTGTATTGGCAGCCTACCCCGAAAGGCCGATCACCTGGGTGATTCCCAGCCCGCCCGGAGATGGATCCGACTCCATTGGGCGTTTGCTGGCTGACAGGGTGGGACAGGCGCTAGGCCAGACGATTGTGGTTCAGAATAAACCGGGAGCAGGGGGGGTTATCGGTTCTGAAACGGTAGCCAACGCCAGGCCCGACGGATACACCATGATTGTTGGCAACGCCGGTTCGCATGGAATTAACGCGGCGATATACAGCAAGTTGCGCTATGACGTCGTCAACAGTTTCCTGCCTGTCGGACTGATCTGCACAACGGCAAATGTGCTTGCCGTCAATCACGAATTGCCCGTTAATAACGTAAAAGAGTTCGCGGAATATGTGAAGAACAGCAAAACATCGCTGAATTACTCATCAGGCGGCATCGGCAGTTCGGCCCATCTTTCGGCTGAGCTCTTCAAAAGTCTGGCCAATGTGCCATTAGTTCACATTCCGTACCGGGGCGCAACGCCCGCAGTCCAGGCCGTGATGTCGAATGAAGTCGTGGCCATGATTGGCAATCTGCCACCGTGGCTCAGTCAAATCAAGGCTGGTAAGGCAAAGGCGTTGGCGGTAACAACGAAAGAACGCATTCCCGAACTGCCCGACGTACCGACTCTGGCGGAGACTTATCCAGGTTTTGAAACCGTTGCCTGGTTTGGCTTACTGGCTCCGGCAGGCACGCCCGACGATATCGTGGTGCGCGTCAACGGGGAAATTAACAAGGCGCTGGCCTCACCGGATATCAGGGATCGTCTGAAAGCCATGAGCTGCGCGCCTGCATCGGGTACGCCCGAATCGTTTGCAGAACGCATCCGCAATGATGTCAGTCGCTGGAAAAAGCTGGCTCAGGACAAGAATATCAGGGCGGATTGACAGATTCCTCCCTCGTCTGGCGCTCGAACTTCACCGCGCGACAGCCACGAGAAAACTCGGCAGAAAAGGAGTGATTCGGCATCGTTGTTTGCGCTATCACACTTGTGTTTGCTATCTCGGAATTCAACAGAATTTCCATAATTCTCAGCCGGCAAGGAGTGTTTCTATGCCGAACGGAACGGGCTTCAAAGGATGAAGGCGCATGAGCTCAGTATTCAATGTCACGCCAAGCCCGGTCAGATTGGGTACATGATATTTGCCATTTTGTAGCGGCGGGTGCTGGTGATCGACAAGCGAATCATAGAGCGGACTTTCGTCGAACTGCAGTTCCAGCATATGCGCCTTGCTCGCCACGCATGCCACATGTAGTGAAGCCACGGTGCAAATGGGGCCTGTCGGATTGTGTGGGGCGAACAGAATATTGTTTGCTGCTGCCATCTCGGCAATCGCGAGCATGGTTGCCGGGCCGCCGCAATATTTGATATCCGGCATGACCACATCCAGCAGTTGTTCACGAATCTGCATTTCGAATGCGCTAACACCCACTTGGGTTTCAGCAGCTGCAATCAGAATATTCTGTTCATTGGCCTGGATTTTGATTCTGCGCAATGCGTCCCAATTTTCGTAGGTTTCCAGCAACGGGCATTCGAACCAGTGCAGATTCACGACCTCCAATTCTCGCAAAACTTCTATCGCTGTTCTTTCATCGAAGCGCCAGTGACAGTCGACCATCAGGCGTGCTTCTGGGCCAACGGCCTCGCGAATAGCAAAAAGACAGGCGATACCGTGTTCAATCAGATTGCGTGCTTCGCCTGAGGCGCACAGAGAGGGAGTGACGCTATCGAAGGGCGCGGCCTTGAAGCCGGTAAATCCGGCAGCCGCGGCACGTTTTGCTGTGTCCGCGAATCCCTCAGGCGTGCGGCGAGAGGTGGCGCGGTTGATGTTTGCATAGACGGAAATAGCTTTTCTCTGTAGCGGAGCCAGAGCCGCGTGTAAAGGGAGCGATTCTTCCATTGCATGCAGCGTCCATAGCGCCTGACTCAGCGCGCTGAGCACTGCATTGGATACCAGGCCACCTGGAAGAGAAGAGGAAGGCCGCAACTGTGATAACGCCTCCTTGACGCTCATCCCGACCAGAGGTTGACCATGGATTCGGGTGGCTGTCTGCAGAGCAGTCTCCCATCCATTAAGAGAGGCTTCGCCCCAGGCGTAACTGCCGTCACTCATGTGGACTGAAAGAAAAAACCAGTTCGTTTTGGGAGAGACATTGAACGGAACGGCGCTGATGGATTCAATTTTACTCATGATGGATCGGATCTTGTTAATGACAGGCCTGCATGCACATTTGCAAAAACAGGCCAGTCCGTTGGAAACAATGCAACTGTGGTTGATACAGAATATGTCGAATATCATAAAGCACTTCGGTTGCAGGCTAGTGCAAACAGAATTATGTCGTGGCGAAACATTCCCAGAGCCGTTTTCGGTTATGCTGGAAATTCTGTTTACTGCAAAAGGAGATTCAAATGAAAAAAACGATATATGTCCTTGCCGCGCTCTTTACCGTTGCGTCTACGCAAGCCTATTCTGCTGAACCGGTAAAACCGGAGCATCAGCATGCCTCCTCGGTATGCAAACGTGTTCAGGAAACAGCCACTGCCACACTGCAAGCCCGCAAGTCAGGACACAATGACAGGGAAGGGGATAAGGCCAAACTGGGCAAGGACAGCAACGACCCAATGTTTCAAAATGCCATTGATGTGGCTTACGACAGTGACGTCAATAAAACGGACGTTGGCCAGGAAGCCTACGATTACTGCATGTTGCATAAGGCAAGCGCCTGATTTGCAACTCCTGCATCGCGGGTGAAACCCATGCCTTATTGAGATGCACAGGAACCAGTTTACCGGCGCGCTCCTCGAATTGGTGCCGATGGCGCGCCGAAACAGCGCGTCGTCCTGTCGCAATCACGGCAGAAATAAACACCATAGGTTTGCGCCACTCGGCATTTGGACGGTTTTTGGTGAACGCGGCAGACGGGAGCCCACCACAGAACACTAAATTTGAGGCTGCAACGCGTTCTAGTCTGTTCAGGCGGGGCATTTTTCGCGTATTCATTCTTTTATTTGTACTGCTGACCGTAAGCGGAACGCGTTTTTTCTGATATTTGTTTATCCGACAAATTTCCGGCATGTTAATTGCGCTAGCCCTAAGGTACTAGCGGTTTCTCGTGTGGTTCAAGCAGTAACCGATGTAAATCGGGTTCAGGTAGCTACATCGAAATGGATCACGGCAGGGCTGGCCTATACTAACGGCCCACTTGCCGTTGCCGCAACATATGATCGGTTCCGCACGGATTTGACCGTCAACAGGCGTGGATGGCTGGCGTGACGCTTCCAATCGGAGAGGACGGCAGGTTCATGACGTCCTATCGGGGCAATCGCGTGAAAAATCCGGATAGCGTGCGTTGATAACGCTCGTGGCAGCCTGCATATTGGCAGCTTGCGATACAGTCCGGATGACTTCCAACGGACGACTGTGTATGCTGTCGTCTCTTACGCAAGTGGCAAGGCACGTTTCTATGCCCTGAACGACAAGGCGAAACTCACCTCCACCCTGATTGCAGCAGGAATACAACATTGCTTCTGATTGTCACTAGAAATTGTTGTAAAAATGCCTGTCTAGTGCAAAAAAGCGACACCAGAGAGACATTTTCTTTTGCGTCATTTTTCTGGTCATGCCTGCCGCTTTTCTACATAAAGCCTACAAAATCCCACCCCTGCAGGGGTCTCATTTACTCCTCCATATATCACAAATAGCGCTTTTGTCCTTTGCATGGATCAAGGCGGCGTCTTGCGGCTCAAAAATACAATACTTCTCAAGCTGCTTCCGTAAGCCTTTGATTTGAAAAGACAAGCGGGCTCGCATGCAGTGGCTTGCCAGCATGCTTCCTGTTCCTGTTTTTATCAAACAACGTCAGGAACATGCTGACTGGCTACCGGAGTAATCCGGCAGCGCTGGCCGGTTCCTAACCGCTGGCCCAAAGGTGATGAAGTCATCCGGTTCGCCGGAATGCAATTTGTAATATGGAGTAAACAAGATGAAAAAGGCACTGCAATCAATTGTGCTTCTCGGTGCGGTAACCGGCGTTGCCCATGCCGAAACAGCTGTTCAGCTGTATGGCATTGTAGACGGTGGTCTGCAGCACACAACCACTAAAACCCGTCAAGGTGACGCTGTAACTACTAAAAGCGTAACCGGCATCAAGGATAACAATCTGTCCGGTAGTCGCTGGGGCCTGAAAGGTTCCGAAGACCTGGGCAATGGTACTTCCGCTATTTTCAAACTCGAAAGCGGGTTCAGCCTGGGTACGGGTGCATCAGGTCAGGGCGGCCGTCTGTTCGGGCGCACTGCAGTGATCGGACTGAAGGGGGACGACTGGGGTACGCTTACCGTCGGTCGCCAGACCAACGTCGCCGATGAGTTTATGGATAGTTTTGACGCATTTGGCGTCTCGCTTGGACAGGCTGGTGCCGACTCCTCGTTCGGCGACAGTCTGGGTAGCCGTATGGATGCATCGGTCAAATACATGTCCCCGGAACTGGCCGGTTTCCGTTTTGGTCTTGCCTATGCAGGTAACCGTCGTCATGAAACAGTGAGCCGTAAAGGTGAGAAAGAAAGTGAAAGCAGAGATGCCAGTAACTGGATCAGTACCGGCCTGTCCTACGAAAACGGTCCTTTTGCAATCGGCGCTTCTTTTGACCGCTTTCGTGTAAATACCGTTTCGGGCAATACAGATAGCCCTGACGGCATTGTAAAAACCACATACTCCAGCAAGACATGGAATATCGGCGCTTCCTATGATTTTGAAGTCGTCAAGCTGCACGCGCTTTATGGAGAAATTCGAGGCCGTGTTGCACGGGGTAGCGAGTTCGAATACGGCCTGATTAGTGACGTACCTTCGCCAACATATTTGGTTATGAAAGACCCAGGCGCTTACCGCCAGAAAGCGTGGGCTGTTGGCCTAAGTGCTCCTGTTTCAGACAGTGGCAAGCTCATGTTCTCTTATCAGGGCAGCAAAGTAAACAACACGGCATTGGATCGTAGTCATCGTAACAGTGAAGTTCAGTATAAAGAAAAAATCAAAATTTTCAGCGTTGGCTATACACATGATCTATCCAAACGTACCACGGCATATGCATCGTTTTCCGTCGGTAAAGGTAAAAGTCGCTTTCCTGGTCAAGAGGAGCGCTACAACCTCAAATCAACTCAGACTCTGATCGGTCTGCGCCATCGCTTCTGATTGTCCTGAAGCCGGCAATTTGCATGGCTCAGGATGAAACTGTCAAAATGCAGATAGGTGACACAAGGGTAAATCCTTTCTGAGTAACAGTTTCAACGAGCTAAAAAAACAGCGCCTTCATGAGATATTGAAGGCGCTGTTTTGATTTGTGCTTCACCCTGCGCAGGAAACACGCTGCCAAACTCTATTATCGGCAAGTGTCCCGACTTACCCAGGGGCAGCATTCACTGTGGGCTGCCCTTTAGTCTGCTCAACCGGCAGGTTTTGTCTGAGGCTCTTCAAGGGGCTTTTGCTCACCGTTTTTCTCAGTGGAATCACCGCCGGACTGACCGTTAGCCGAATCCTTCAATTTTGTAAAGGCCTCGTCCAGCGCCTGATCTGCCTTGGCGAGTTTGTCGCGTGTTGATTTCATCCACGTTTCGTCATCACCAAGCCGTTTCTGGCTTTCGGTAAGCATACGCTCAACTTCAGCCGCTTGCGGTCCTCCGGTACCAACCCGGGTTTTGACCATGAACTCCGGAGACAATACCTCGCGGAAATGGGCCTCATTGATAGGAAGTTTTTCTTCGGGCAGTTTATATTTCTGCAGCGCCTTGGTATAAAGCTCGACTGCCTTGTCATATGGAAAGTCTTTGGGCTTGAAGCCATTAGAACGCGCTTCGGTCACGATCTGCGAAGCGAAGCTGTGACCGACACGGAACGGAATCTTATGCTCTTTTTGCAGAGCTTCCGCCAGTTCCATCGAGGTCGTCCAGTCGTCTTCGAGCTCCTCAAGTGAGCGTTCCGGATTCACGGTAAGGGCTTTTGTCACCGTATTCATATTGTCGATCATTTTCATCGCCTGCGGGAATAGCCCAATGTCGTCCCAGGACGCTTTGTAATCTGTCATACCCGTGGTTACGTTGTGTGCCCGGAAAATAACGGTCTGCGCCAGTCCGACCACATTGGACGCTGCTTCACGGGCACGCATGATCACACCAGGATTACGTTTTTGAGGCATGGCGCTACTGGTATAGGTGCTGCCTTCGTCAAGCAATAGCCAGGGCCGCGTTTGATGATATTGCGTATGAATATCGCCGAGTAAAGCGCCCAGACGAATGGCACCGGACGAAGGAATCGCGCTCGCTTCCAGCGACACATCAGATGGGGCAACCTGACTGGAGTCGAGTGAATTCTCGATAATTCCGTCAAAGCCCAGCAGTTCTGCCATTCGTTCGCGGTTCAGCGGCCAGCTGGAATTGGCCAGAACGGCGGTGCCCATAGCCGACAGGTTCATCCGTTTGTACAGCTCGTGAATCCGCTGAGAGTCGCGGGCAAAAGAGGCTTCATAAGCGAGCAGATAGTGGGCGTAGCTGATTGGCATGGCCTGTACGCCGTTGGTATAGGCTGGAACGATCGTATTGATGTTTTTTGCGGCCACTTTGAGTAATTCGGCACGCAGTATATTCAGCGCATCCGAATAGTCAAGTACCTGGTTGCGCAGCTTGGCCATGCGGAAGGTTGCGTACATATCCTGGCGGCTACGGCCGGTATGGATCAGCGAGGCGTCAGGGCCAATTTCGTCGGTGATGATTTTTTCAATCTGAAGTACATCTTTGGGGCGTTTTCCATCAGGTTTTTCTGACTGATCCAGTGAATAGGCAACACCGCTGGCAAGCTTCGCACCCATTTCCGGCGTGACAATTTTTTCCTCTGTCAGCATAACGGCCGATGCCTTGTTGATTTTTCCAAGCCAGTAAAACTGGTCTTCCTTCTCATCGTTTTTGCTGGTGGCCTTGCTGGAAGCAGGCTTGGCAATTGCCCCTGCCTTGATGGCTTGCTGTTCACACTCTGCTGTTGTTTTGCATGGCAGTTCCCCCGTATTGGCTGCGTGTGCGAGACCTGCGCTTATCCCAAGCAGGAAGATTGCCAACGCCTGAGGTTTCAATCGAAAAAAATGCGGTTTCATGGATTATTGTCTCCTGGTTTTCGTTTCTCATCGGATCTGACTGATGATTTATTATGCCGAACGATTACTCGTCAGTTTCTTGGGCAGGAATGCCCGATGTCGGGGAAGAGGCAGAGCATGATTGCATGCCCTCCCGACAAATTCCGTTCCAGATGGTAGCCGCCGGATCCATATCTTTCCGGCATAGTGCTGGTTCAGAAAAACGTTATCGCGGAAATAGGGTTATTCCGGTAAAAAATTCTTGATGGAAAAATAACGCTCTCCCGTATCGTAGTTTATTCCCAGCACCTTTGCATCGGCAGGCAATGCCGGGAGCGTTTTGGCAATCGCTGCCAGCGTTGCACCACTGCTGATGCCTACCAGCAAACCTTCCTGGGTTGCGGCACGACGGGCGAAATCCAGAGATTCAGGAACCTCTACTGAAATTGTTCCGTCAAGCAGACTCATATCCAGGTTCGCTGGAATAAAACCGGCTCCAATGCCTTGAAGTGTATGCGGACCCGGCTCTCCGCCGGCAATTACCGCCGATGCGGCAGGCTCTACCGCCAGGACTTTGATCTGCGGCCATTTTCTCTTCAGGCTGCGGGCTATCCCGGTAATATGGCCGCCCGTGCCAACTGCCGTAATCAGGTAGTCCAGACCGTCCGGAAAATCCTCGATAATTTCTGCTGCTGTGCGTTCTTCATGAATCAGTGGATTTGCCGGATTCTCAAATTGTTGTGGTATCCATGCGCCTGGTGTTTGCGCCGCCAGTTCTTCGGCTCTGGAAATAGCGCCTTTCATTCCCTTTTCCTTGGGCGTGAGATCAAATTCTGCGCCATAAGCGCTCATCAGACGACGGCGCTCCAGGCTCATACTTTCCGGCATGACCAGAATCAGTTTATAGCCTTTGATTGCGGCGACCATGGCCAGGCCAATGCCGGTGTTACCGGAGGTAGGTTCAATGATTGTCGCCCCGGGCTTGAGTGAGCCAGCTTTTTCTGCTTCTTCGACCATGGACAGCGCTGCGCGATCTTTCAGCGAGCCTCCCGGATTGAAACGTTCTGCCTTGATCCAGACTTCCTGTGGGCCTGGAAACATGCGGGAAAAGCGGATATGCGGGGTACGGCCAATCGTATCCAGGACAGAAGCAGCTTTCATGAAATAGGGTGCCATTTGATAGTGGAAACGCAGAATATAGCATACTGCCAGCGCATGGGAATATGCTGACCGGTAGCGAGGTGGATCCCCTTTTTTGATCGCTATCAGCGGTCGCTCTCGTAATTTTTGCCAGATCCGATGTCAAGGCCGTGAAAGGGCCCGCTCGTATCGCATTTGTATATTCCGACAAACATTTTGACGCCAAATTCCTCCCTGCTATACTCCGTTTATGATGTGTAATAAAACCAATACTGGGCTACCCCTGGACGTTGAAGGGGACTGAGCTACGGAAAAACACAAGGTATCGGGGGATATAAAAAGGTCAACCGGGTAGTCGGTTGCACGGCAGTGACAACACCAAGGAAACAAAGATGGCATCTGAAATAGAGCTGGTGGGAAGGCTGGTTATGTCAGCCGCGCTGGGAAGCGTGATCGGATTTGAGCGAGAACGGCTTTCGTGGGCGGCGGGATTGCGAACGCATATGCTCGTATGTGTGGGCTCTGCGCTCATCATGATTGTTTCGATCTACGGGTTTGCAGATACACTTGGAGACCACGTCACACTCGATCCCTCGCGGGTGGCGGCGCAGGTTGTATCCGGTATTGGTTTTCTGGGAGCTGGAGCCATACTTGCTCGGGGGGAGGTCATTCGCGGTCTGACCACGGCCGCCAGCGTATGGTCCGTCGCAGGTGTCGGACTTGCGGTTGGGGGCGGGCTTTATACGCCATCCATCGCAGCGACGGTTATCATCCTGCTCATTCTTGCGGGCGTGAAGCCGCTGGAAAAGCGCTTCATTGCCTACCATCGCAGGCGTCATGTCACTTTGAAGGTCAAGCACGGCAGCATCACCCTCGGCAATTTCAATAACGCGCTCGGCGTAAGTGCGAATCGCGTCAAGCAGTTCATTGTCCAGCCATCCGAAGATGACGATTATGATCAGGTTTACGTCGTTTTTTCGCGCATGTCGCTTCAGGAGTATGTGCTGATTCGCAAGAAATTCAAAGAATTACCAGGTATCGAATCAGTTTCTGAAATGGATTCCGACGAAGAGATTGATCCGTACTCATGGTGAACGGGATACCTGGCCTGATTTAGTGAATAGGCAGCTCTGACGGCGCCGGGTGTTGTCCTGTTAGTTGGTGTCATATCCTCTGTGTACACCCGACGTTTTGTCTGCGGGTACGTTTATTTTAAATTGCACCTGCGGCAAATTGGAGGCGCAATCCGTTCAGACGATGGTAATGGCGGATAATAATTTTCGCTGGTTTCAGACCGCGGCAACGGCGGGTCGACTACGCAGTTCGTAGAGTGTGATTCCAATTCCGCTTGCGCATATCACGCCGATGCCCAGCCAGGTGACCGTATCGGGGAACTGATTCCACACGAGCCAGCCCATGGCTGTGGCGCTGATAATCTGTAAATACACGAATGGCGACAGCAATGATGCAGGTGCGTGGCGGTATGCCTGAATCTGCAGCAGATGACCGATGCCGCCCGTTACGCCGGTAGACAACAGAAGTAGCCACTGTTTGAGATCCAGTACTGCCATGACGTGCAGCACCTCGTCAAACGTAAAGAGCGTATAGACTGTAAGAACAACCGTTCCAAAAAAACCGCTCCAGATTACGGTGGTTAGCGGATTGTCTCCTGCCAGGCGCCGGTTGGCAATGAATTGCAAGGAAAATATCACCGCATTGGACAGGCCGAAAAACACGCCGGTCGGATCAAGGCCGCCAGATGGCCTTATCACAATCAGAATTCCCATAAAGCCGATCAATGCGGCTATCCAGCGTGATAGCATCGCCTTTTCCTTGAGAATCCAGGGAGCGACGGCAAGGAGAATCAGCGGTGCGAGAAAATTGATTGCCGTGGCCTGTGCCTGTGGAAGATAGCGCAGGGTCGTGAAAAAGACCATGGTAGAGGTCAGCATGAAAACACCGCGCAACAGCTGCTCAACAGGCTTTTTCGTTTTGAGTATTTGCCAGCCCTTTGCGGGTATGACAATCGACATCACAAGAATCAAGTGAACCGAATAGCGTACCCAGCACAACAGAAGCAGTGGCACACCCACAGTCATCAGCCATTTTCCGGTGGCGTCCAGCATGGAGAGTACCGACATCGCCACCAGCAGGGAAATGATTCCGGATAACGGGCTGGAACTGGGCAACGTCGGCTGATTCATGTGTTTCCGTGCAGCAAACCGGACCAGTACTCATTGCTGATCCGGCTGATGGTATAAGGGGAGAATGTCAGGGTCTATGGTAGAGGAATTGCCAGAATAACACCAGCAATTGGCGGGGTTAGCCTCATGGCCGGAACGCAACTGTTGTCAAATGACATATGCCGGGTGGGGTTGCACACTATTAACCGGAATACGCCAGATGCCGTTTGCGCTTGCGCCGGCACCGGCACTAAAAAGGATTACCGTGGTGGCAGACAGGATTATCAAATACCAGTCGAATTACATGCAGCGCTATCCCCATGCGATCTCATTTAACGACAATACTGTCTGCTTTCAGCTCAACTGTCATTTTGCAACGCAAGGCTCGCGCGGGTGCGCTGGCGGAGAAAATACCCCGCAGCCGTAAGCATTAAAATAGCAAGCAGAATAATTTCCAGATGAACACTGGCATCGAAAGCACGTTGATAATCATGCCCGCGCAGCAGCTTTTGTGAAAACACCGCGCCCAGCAGGGCCGGACCGAAACCCATGGATGCCTGTTGTATCGTGGAAAGCATGGCGCTGCCCGCACCTGCCTGTTCCGAAGGGATTTGAGACATACCGAAGCGGTAGAAGGCGCCAACAATAAAGGCCTGGCCAATACCAATCAGGAATGAAGGGAAAGTCAGAGACCAAAGATTGGGGGCAGGCCAGACAACATCCAGTATCCAAAGCAGGCTGACCAGACCGGGGATCACCATGGCGCAACCCAGTATTAATGTGGGCAGCAATCCGAGGCGTGCAACTATTTTCGTGCTGAGCAGTGAGCCCACAAAAAAGGCAATACCCAGTGAGATAAACGAATTTCCTGATTGCAGTGGCGTCAATCCGGCACCGGCCTGCAGCGTCAGCGCAAAGACGAACATGAACCCACTCCAGCACGAGAAAAAGAGAATGGCCGTGAAAAAGCTGAAGCGGACAGTAGACAGTCTGACCAGCGCGGGTGGCAGCAACGGGAGTATGCCGCGCCGTTCCTGGCGCACTTCTGTTTTCCATAGCGCCAGCGCAAGGGGAGCGGCCAGGGCCAGAACAGCCAGACATGGCCAGCTCCAGTGCAGGGAGGGCCCCAGGGCAATGGGGACGAGAATACTGATAATCAGCAATGCCAGTAATAGTGTGCCTGGACCATCAATGCCTGCCGGATTTTGTCTGCGCGTTTCCGGGATGTGGCGCGTCGAAAACACCAATACCGTCGCACATACGGGCAGATTGATAAGAAAGACGCTGCGCCATTCCGATCCAGCAATATTTGCGTGAACGAGAAACCCTCCCAGAACCTGGCCGATGATGAAAGACAGGCCTCCAATGGAACTGTACATACCGATAGCCCGCGAATGGGCGTGGCCCTTAAGACAAACGTGGATTGTCGCCAGAATCTGGGGCACGAGTAATGCTGCCGCCACGCCTTGCAACGTGCGCGCAAACAGGAGCACCGACATTGCAGGTGCAATTCCGCAGAGCAGCGAAGCAATGCCAAATAACAGCACACCGATATTGAAAAGTCGCCGGCGGCCATAGGTATCACCCAATCTGCCGCCCATTGCCAGAACGACGGCAAATGCCACGCCATAAACGGCGACCATTAGCTCGAGTTCATATTCGGTGGCATGCAGGGAGTGGGCAACGGAATCGAGGGCGACATTGATGATGGAAAAATCTATTTGCGGCAGAAACATACCCCCCAGCAGCACGGCGAGTCCGGCGTTGCTTAAATGGGTTTTATCCCGGGATACTTCAGACATGATAAAAATCCTGTGGGAGTGTCAACAATACGATATTATGGAGAGGTGTTTAGACTGGTACCAGAGCCTGTTTAGACTGGTATAAAAAGTATAAGGTTAAGATTGAATTGCGCATCGCGCCTTAAAGGAGTCAGGAAATGGAAATGACAAACCGCGCTTCCGGAGTTATAACCCATTCGCTCAACGAAGGCAGCAGAGTACCTGTTGACGCCAGGGGCGCTAGAGGCGATAGCGATATGCGAGAAGTCAGCGGCGCCGGCGCTGACAGGGCAGAGCGCGCGCTGGAACTTGGCTCGTTCCTGCGCACGCGTCGCGAGAGTCTGGACCCGCGGCGACTGGGGATGCCGCGCTATGGCCGCACCCGTACACCTGGCTTGCGCCGCGAGGAAGTAGCCCAGCTTGCCGACATTGGCATTACCTGGTACACCAAACTGGAGCAGGGGCGGCCTATCCGCGTTTCGTCAAAAGTTCTGCAGGCCGTTGCGTCGGCACTACAATGCACGGACACCGAAACTCGATATATCTTTACGCTGGCCGGACTGGCCAATCCGGCTTCAGAGGTAACCGGGAAAATCTGCCGCATGATGCCATCTGCTATTCAGACCATCCTGGATCAGCTGCAACCGCTGCCTGCCATCTTACAGAACGCCCGATATGACATCGTGGCATTCAATGATGCCTTCTGTCATATGATCAATTGCGACCTGAGCAACATTGACAGCGCAGATCGCAACTGTATTTATCTGACACTGAATGAACCTCGAATCAAAGAGGTGATGCTGGAGCGGGAAATCATCATTACGCACATGGCAGCAAGGCTGCGCGCGGAAATGGCCGCCCATCTGGGCGATCCGGCATGGGAACGCAGCCTTCAGCGATTATTGTCATCGTCACCGCAGTTTGCCAGCATCTGGAACAGGAATCAGGTTTGCGCAACTGCCGACCATATTGTCCGATATCAGTATTCAGGCCTTGGCACACTGGAAGTCTTGCAGACCAATTGGTGGAGTATGCCCGTTGCTGGCGATCGACTGCTGGTATACGTGCCGATTGACGATGCTAATCGGAATATTCTGAATCAGAGGTTATCGACCCATGAATTCTGAACCGATAAACCTTTCTCGCTTCGATCCGTATACGCTCAGGCTGTTTCTTCTTGCTGCGCGATATCTTAACCTTACACGCGCAGCGAACGATGCACATATGACATTGTCGGCGCTCAGTAAACGTATCTCTGAACTGGAAAAGCAGATCGGTTGTGAGTTGTTTATCCGGCGCGCGCGCGGGCTGGAACTCACGTCCGCGGGTCATGCATTGGTGGAACACGCACAGCTGGTCATCGCAGCCGTATCACGGCTGACATCGGATATGAACGCTTATTCTGCCGGTCTGCGAGGGCAGGTGCGTATCTGGGCAAACACATCTTCAGTGATCCAGTTTTTGCCGGGTGATCTGGCGGCGTTTACACGCGTGCACCCTGAGATCAGGCTTAGCCTTGACGAAAAGCTAAGTCACGAGATCATCAGTGCCCTGACACAGGAGCGGATTGATATCGGCATCTTTGCCGATAATATTCCCAGCGGGCAGATAGAAAAATATTTCTATCGTCATGACCAGCTTGTCGTGCTTGTGCCGCGCGGTCATCCTCTTGGTAAACGCAAGCGGATTCGTTTTGAAGAGGTGCTGGACAACGATTTTGTCGGCCTCGCCGATGGCAGCTCCCTGCAGGTACGAATGCAGGATGCGGCCCTGGCCACCGGGAAGACGTTGCGTCTGCGCGTACAGGTCAGCAGTTTTGATGCGATTTGCAGAATGATAGAGGCAGGTCTTGGTGTCGGCTTACTACCCCTTGAGGCCGTTCGTCCTGAAATTGTAGGCAAGGGGCTGCAGGCACTGGCGTTGGACGACGACTGGGGGCAACGCACACTATATGTTGGTGTTCGCAATGCCGCCGTACTCAAGCCTGACGCACAGCGATTGCTGGATTTCCTGAAAGAGGCACACGGGCAGCGCTAAAGCCCGATTAATCCCGCAGCCAACAAGGTGTGTTGCTCCTTTGTGCGCTAGGAGGTCCGGTATTCGGCAGGAAACGATATATTTTGGGGCGGCGCCGAGAATTCAAAAAAAATTCAGCCACTTATTGATTCGTCCAGTCAGGCGTTCTTTGCTTCAGAGTTGAGGCCACGGTTATTCCCATACTCCTGGCCAGCCACGTCTCTTATGCGTCCTCGCTAAGAAAAATAGCCGCGGGATTGACATAAAGGCAAAAGATTTCGCCGCTTGAATTCCCTAGCCTTGAAAATTTGGAAAGGGTAGTCAGAAAATTAACAATTTTCAAACTCGGTAGATCCAGTCATGATAAAGGAAAATTAAACGTATCTACAGGGCATCGTATGTCGAAACCGTTGGATGGAATCAAAGTATTGGAACTGGGTCAGCTCATAGCCGGACCGTTTGCCACCAAAATGCTGGCCGAGTTCGGTGCCGAAGTCATCAAGATAGAACCTCCCGGAACCGGAGATCCGCTAAGGAAATGGCGATTACTGCACGAGGGAACGTCGGTCTGGTGGGCCTCTCAGTCGCGCAATAAAAAATCCGTATCGCTGAACCTGCATGAACCGGAAGGCCAGGATCTGATCCGTCGTCTGGTTGCAGATGTGGATGTGATCGTCGAAAATTTTCGTCCGGGTACGCTGGAAAAATGGAATCTGGGTTTCGACGCCCTGAAGCAGATCAATCCGAAGTTGATCATGCTGCGCGTGTCCGGTTATGGGCAAACGGGTCCGTACAAGGATCTGCCTGGTTTTGGTGTTGTCGGAGAAGCCATGGGTGGTTTGCGCCATCTGAGTGGAGAGCCTGATAGACCGCCCGTGCGGGTCGGCGTTTCAATTGGCGATTCGCTATCCGCTTTGCATGGCGTCATTGGCGTACTGCTCGCCTTGCGTCATCGGGATCAATTTGACGGGAACGGACAGGTAATCGATGTTGCGCTCTACGAATCCGTTTTCAATATGATGGAGAGCATGATCGCCGAATATTCGGTGTTTGGCGAGATCAGACAGCCCGCAGGAAGCAGTCTGCCGGGCATCACACCCAGTAACGCCTACCGCTGTGCCGATGACAAATATGCGCTGATTGCCGGTAATGGTGACAGCATATTCAAGCGGTTGATGTCGTTGATTGGTCGAGACGACATCGGTAATGATCCAGCGTTTCAATACAATGACGGCAGGTCAAAACAGGCGGAATATATCGATGGCGTGATCGGGCAATGGACTGCCCAGCATACGCTGGATGAGGTATTGCAGCAATTGCATGCACACCGCATTCCTGGCGGTCGTATTTACGATGCTGCGGATATTGCTCGCGATCCACATTACAAGGCACGAGAGATGCTGATCGATGGCGAGCTTGAAGATGGGACGCCTGTCACGCTGCCTGGAATCATGCCCAAATTAAGCGAAACCCCTGGAGATGTACGCCGGCGGGCACCGCTACTTGGTCAGGATACGCAGGAAATTCTTGACCGGCTGGGCATTGATACCGCCACACGCGAAGACTGGAAGACTCGCGGCATCATCTAGGCGGTCGGTCCGATTCACAGAGCAGTACGACACGCTCACCTGCGGATGAGAGTGGGGGAGATTTTGACGTGAGCACGTCAGGAGTACAAGAATGAAAAAATTGTTTATTCAGGAAGTGGCGCCACGAGATGGCTTTCAGAACGAAGCGCAGTTTATCAGCACGGAAGACAAAATTGCATTTGTGAATAGACTGAGTGAGTGTGGCTATGCCAAGATCGAAGTCACGTCTTTTACGTCGCCCAAGGCAATTCCGGCACTGAAAGATGCGGAAGTCGTGATGCACGAGATCAAGCGTAACCCGAATGTCATTTATACAGTGCTGGTGCCCAATTTGCGAGGGGCGGAACGAGCGATGTCCTGTGGGGTAGACGAGATCAATCTGGTCATGTCGGTTAGCGAAACGCATAACTTGTCAAATCTGCGCATGAGTCGCGAGCGGTCATTCGAGCAGCTTGCGGCCGTGATTCGTGAAGTCAAGAGTACAGATGTGGCAATCAATGTGTCATTATCCACCGTTTTTGGCTGCCCGATGCAGGGCGAAATTGAACGGGATGATGTATTGCAATGGGTGGATCGCTTCGCACAACTCGAGATTGACGGCGTGACATTGTGTGATACCACCGGCATGGCCTATCCAACGCAGACCGGCACACTTCTCAAAGCGGTACGCGAACGATTCACTGAACTTGAAGTTACCGTGCATTTTCACAATACCCGTGGCATGGCGCTGGCCAACACGATTGCTGCGCTGCAGGCCGGTGCGGTGCGTTTTGACAGTTCGCTGGGCGGGCTGGGAGGCTGTCCTTATGCACCCGGCGCCTCTGGTAATGCGACAACCGAAGACCTGGTTCACATGCTGGAATTGATGGGTTATGACACTGGCGTTGATCTGACCGCCATTCTGGATATCAGTCGTGATCTGCCTTCCCTTGTCGGACACCCGGTAAACAGCCAGACGCTGGCCGCGGGTCCCCGGAACACTCTGTATCCCGTGCCAGACTACGTGCGGCAGCTGCAACAGACTCAATAAGCGGCGTTGGACGAGCCACCAAGAATCACGTATGACGATGGAATGCGCAGCATGGTATTCATTCGTCATAACCAAATGAACATATCTGCTCAGCAGGGATGATAGACAGTATCACAATGAACCATTAAAACAACGGAGACGACATGAAACAAAAACGACTTACACTCTCACTTATTACCCTGGCCATGAGTGGCATGGCTTTCAATGCCGCAGCTCAGCAAGCAGATTATCCGCAGCGGCCGATTTCCCTGATCGTATCCGCTGCACCAGGTGGAACCACCGATCTGGCAGCCCGGATGATCGCTGATCCGCTCAGCAAGGAGCTAGGTCAGCCTGTTGTCGTGGAAAACAAACCGGGCGCCTCGGGTGGTATTGCTGCGCAGCAGGTCCTGCGCGCCAAACCAGACGGGTACAGTCTATTGCTGCAATATTCGGGCTATCAGGTCATTACACCTAGCATTGAGAAAGTGACCTGGGATCCGGTCAGCGACTTTACACCTGTTGCGAATGTGCTGTCCGCACCGCAGGTGCTGGTTGTGAAAAAGGATCTGCCAGTCAATACGCTGAAAGAATTGGTGCAATATGCCAAGGATAATCCCGGCAAACTCAATTACGCATCGTCCGGTACAGGGGCGTTACAGCATGTCGCAACCGAACAGTTGAACCAGATGGCCGGGATCGAGACCACCCATGTTCCCTATAAAGGGACGGGACCCGCATTGACTGACCTGCTGGCAGGCGTCGTCGATATGACGATCACCACGCCGCCACCATTGTTGCCGCATATCAAATCGGGCGCCCTGAAGGCGTTGGTCGTCACAAGCAATGATCCATTGGCATCGTTGCCTGACGTTCCGACAGCAAGTGCAGCCGGTTACCCTGATCTGCAGGTCAACTCATGGTTCGCCATGTATGGGCCTAAGGGTTTGCCCAAAGAGGTTGTGGACCGCCTGAGCACTGCGATAGAAAAAATCATGGCCTCGCCGGAGTACAAGAAAAAAGCTGAAGGGCTGGGTGCCACTGCCGAATATATGGGACCCGAGCAACTGGGAAAATATACGGGCGAGGAACTGGCGCGCTGGAAAAAAGTCATCGATGCTGCTGGGATCAAAGGCGGAAACTGATCCTGTTAGCAAGCGCTGTATGGCCCGATGTCATACAGCGCTTGGGTGACTCGTACCTGCTGGCTCGACTATAAAATTAAAATTCTGTCTTTGCTGTAAAGGTTTACTTGATATGCTCTATTGCATATATGATATCGGCATAATTTTACAGACCGGGAGAGAAAATTGAAAAAAACCGCAATGGCGATCATGATGGCTTTGGCATCAGCTAGCGCAATGGCCGCGTATCCAGAAAAGCCTATCACCATGATTATTCCGTTTCCACCGGGGCAGGCCACCGATATTTTTGCGCGGGCGCTCGCAGATGAGCTTGGTAAAGCCATGGGCCAGCCTGTTATTACAGAAAACAAAGCCGGAGCGGGCAGTAATATTGGCATGCAGCAGGCAGTCAGGGCCAAGCCTGACGGCTATACGATAGTGGTTGGAGGCAGCGCCGCGGCAGTCAACCAGACGCTTTATAAAAACGTCGGATATAGTCTGGAAAAAGATCTGAAGGCCATATCAGGCGTTTTTTCCGTGCCGTTGATTTTTCTGGCAAACCCGCAAGCCGGTATTCATTCACTGCAGGATGTCATCGACAAATCCAGAAATCAACCCGAATCGCTGGCTTATGCCAGCGCGGGAATTGGCGGAACCCAGCACTTGTCAGCCGAAATGTTCCAGGCGGCCACTGGAATCAAACTGCGACATATTCCATATAAAGGCAGTGGCCCTGCACAAACAGATTTTATCGGCAATCAGGTCCCGCTCATGGTCGATTCGGTAACTGCAGCGCTTCCCTATATCAAGGATAAAAAAGCGGTACCTCTTGGCGTGACGACTTCTGCTCGACTGGAAAATCTTCCCGACGTACCTACGGTTGCAGAAACCGTTCCCGGATTTGAAGCAACCGGGTGGGCTGCGGTTTTTGTGCCGAAAGACACACCAGGTGATGTGGTGACAAAACTGAATGACGAAATCGTCAAAGCACTAAACGGTTCCAAACTGTCAGCATTCATTTCTGAACGGGGCGCTGTTCCGTTGCCGCAAACAACCGACGAGGCTTCAGAATTTATCAGTACTGAAGTGGTTAAGTGGGGTAAAGCTGTCAAGGATTCTGGTGCGACTGTAGATTGATCGCTGTTTTGCCTTGTTCGCAAAACGCCTTTACCGCGTCTTGCGAAAAGTCAGGTTAATACGGTTGGAACCCAGCTGCGGGTGGGGATGATCTTTTAACGCCATGACGCCGTGATAGCGCAGTCTGTCAGGTCCGCCCCACACCACAATATCGCCGTGAAACAGAGGGATTTTCTCGGGCCGATCACTACGCCTATGTCCTCCAAACTGAAAGATGGCGGGCATGCCAAGCGACACCGACACAATGGGGGCTGAAAAATCCGCTTCATCCTTGTCCTGATGCAGACTGAGTTTTGAGCCTGGCACATACCGATTGATCAGGCACGAATCGGGTTTGAAATCTTCGTATCCGCAGTGCCGGGCGGCGCTTGTGGCAAGTTTCCTGAAAACATCGGGCATGGCCGGCCATGGATTCCCCGTTTCGGGATCAATATCAGCGTATCGATATCCCTTCCTATCGGCGGTCCAGCCCACATTGCCGCAGCAGGTCAATGCAACAGACATCGTATAGCCGCCTGGCGTTATCATATGCCGAAAGGGCGATTCGCCTCGTATCTGACGCAGCTGTCCCAGCACCCGGTCCACGTAGTCCAGTGCAAATCCACGCAGCACCCATGCGCCCGCGCCCAGCTGCTGGTCGTTACCAGCTTCAGGTGGCATTGGCATCGCTTCGGGCGGAAAAAGACTGTGGTTACTCATAGGACGGGAAATGAATGATGACAGGCAGTACGAAAATACAATCCAATAGATACGGCAGGCAGAACGCAAATGCAGATTCAATACGAATGACAGGCACAATAGAAATTTAATACATCCGCCTATAGACGGACGCCTGGATTATTGCTGCCAGGCAAAAAAACAGTTCGCCTTTGTACAGTCATCACGCATTTGGCAATGGCTGCTGTGGTTTAATGTTTCAACTCGGCCCGGCAAAAACCTTGCCGCTAGATAAATGCTTTTATTCATCCCTGAAGCCCTTTGAACCTGGACTCTCTGCAGAAACCGTTAGCTTCTCTGAAGCGTAGTTGGGAGGTGATTTCGACCAGTCTTGCCAGGGGAGTGAACTGAAGTAATTATCTCAGCGGTAATTTTACAATAGTACTGGTTAAATATATAGTATTTGATATTTCCGTAACATGTCTCACAAAAATTCCCAGCAGCAGTACCTGAGTACTCCCGTTCTTATCCTGATGGCCATTGCCTGCGGCCTTTGCGCAGGTGGAAACTATTTCAATCAGCCGCTACTGCATTCGATTTCCGTTGATCTTGGTATTACAGAGACCCGGGCAGCAATCACCGTGACGGTCGCGCAAGTCAGTTACGCTCTGGGTCTGCTGTTTATCGTGCCGCTGGGCGATAAACTTGAGCGTCGGCACCTTGCAGTGGCACTCATGGTAATGGCTGCAATCGGGCAGTTTATCAGCGGTTTCGCGCAAAATAGCGGGATGCTCTTTACTGGCGTGGGCATGGCGGGGCTGTTTTCCGTGGCTGCGCAGGTTCTTGTTCCCATGGCAGCCATTCTCTCAGAACCGGCCCGCAGTGGCCGGGCAGTTGGGATGGTAATGAGCGGGCTGCTTACAGGCATTCTTCTGGCCCGAAGTGTGGCCGGGCTGCTTTCGGGTATCGGTGGCTGGTCGACAGTGTATCTCGTCTCTGGCGTGATCATGCTTGGCATCGCCACAATGCTGTGGTTCAACTTACCATCATCGCGCAACCCCCAATCCAATAGCTACCGTTCGATTCTTGCGTCGCTGTTTACACTGTTGCGTGAACAGCCCCGATTACGCACGCGCGCGCTGATGGGAGGCCTGGGATTTGCATCTGTCAGCGCGCTTTTCTCTACCATGGCTCTGCTGCTCGCGGGACCTGCCTATGGATTGAGTGATGTTGCAATTGGCCTGGTGGGGCTTGCGGGCGTAATGGGTGCATTGATGGCTTCGCTCGCAGGGCGTCTGGCTGATCGTGGCCTGGGTGATACAGTGACGACAATCAGTGTTGTTCTGCTGCTGCTCAGTTGGGGATTCCTGTTACTGGGGATAGACAATCTGTGGTGGTTTCTCTTGGGTATGCTGATCATCGACCTGGCGCTTCAGGGGATTCACATCAATAACCAGACCATCATTTTTGCACTGCTACCGCAGGCACGATCGCGTCTGAATGCGGTATACATGACGAGTTACTTTATTGGCGGAGCCTCAGGTTCAACGTTGGGTACCATTGCCTGGACTTATGCCGGATGGACCGGAACATGTTTACTGGGCGCGATTCTCGCAATATTCACAGGTGTGGCAACCTGGGCAGACAGAAGACTGAAAGCCAGGCAATCCATCGTAGTCGTAAATCACCCGCCGTTCAAGGAAAGCTAAAAGCGGACAGCTAAAAGCCGCAATTTTTGTATTTATCAAATAAACGTTTTTGACAAGGAGACATCCATGAAAATTTTTTATTCTTCCGCATCGCCCTTCGTGCGAAAGGCCATGATTGTGGCCGAAGAACTTGGTATCACAGACAGAATAGAGCGCGTGCCGTCAGCAGCCAGCCCGGTCAATCGCGATGCGAATATCATCCCGTTCAATCCACTGGGCCAGGTTCCAACCTTTATCACAGATGACGAACAGGTGCTGTTCGACAGCAAGGTGATCTGTGAATATCTGAACACCACATTTAAAGGCAATCTGTTCGGTGATGAACAGACGCGTTGGAAACTATTGACGGATCATGCTGCGGCAGATGGTGCAATAGCGGCTGCGTTGCTGGTTCGCTACGAGCTGCTGGCAAGACCCGAAGCGCTTCGATGGCAGGAATGGCTGCAGGGTCAGACTGATAAAATTACCACCGCGCTTCAATATTTTGAAGACAAGGCTAAGGAGCTCGAGGACAGGATTGATATCGTTACCATTACTTTGGCCTGCGCCGTCGATTATCTTGATTTCCGTCTGCCAGAATACGACTGGAAAAAACGTTTTCCGGCATTGCAAGCGTGGTACGATAAATTTTCGGTGCGCGAAAGCATTGCTTCGACCAAACCCAGGTAATCGACAACCTTTGGTGACGGGGTAGACCGTCGCCGGCGCGGCTTGCTCGTGATCACATCAACAACGCTGTACTGCAGTGATAGCTGATATCAGATGCAAATTGTTGGAGGTAACGCTTGATAGACAGACGGGCATTTCTTCAGTTGATACTGGCAGCTGGTGGCGGCGCTGTCGCGCCAGCTGTGTTGCGTGCGCAAGAGGGGATGGAACAATTTTACGATCTTCCACCCTTTGGAAATGTGACATTGCTGCATATCACAGATCTTCTTGATCAATGGAAACCGCTGTACTATCGCGAGCCTACAGCGCAGCTACCGGCAGATTCGCTACGGAACAATCCGCCTGATTTGTCGGGTGACGATCTTCTGCAATATTACAATCTGATGATTGGTTCAGCCCAGGCTTATGCATTCAGCAGCGCGGATTATGAAGCTTCTGCCAATGACTACGGTATGCTGGGCGGAGTGGCCCATCTGGCGTCGCTTATCCGGATTGTGCGAAAATCTCGCAAGCATGCCACATTGCTCGATGGCGGAAGTGGCTTTGAGAAACCGGGAACGCCATGGCCGTCAACAGAGGCATCTGATCAAATACGAAGTGCTTTGAAAATTGATCTGGCACTACCTGACGGCGCTCAGGCCGCAACCGTACTGTCGACCGAGAACGCTAAGAAGCAGCGGTCAACAGGCTTACAGCAAGGTTCTGGAACAACACAATCGGCCGCGGAACCTGCAGAATCGGTGCCTGACGGATCTACACAGCTTGGCTTGGCACAGTCCAAATGGATCGCGCAGAACATTGTTCGTGAGGGGACCGGCCAAAGGCTGTTCGCACCTTATGAGTTACTCACAACTAACGGTGTCACCGTCGCCATTATCGGTCACGTTGCTCATAACGAGACGGGAAGCGAAGCCCTTAATCTGCAAACCAATCACAGCCATCATGTTGCGTCAGTAGCGCGGCCTGCCGTACGGGCAAACGTTGATACCCCGGCAAAACCTGAG
Source organism: Pseudomonadota bacterium (assembly GCA_023389155.1). GTDB lineage: Bacteria > Pseudomonadota > Gammaproteobacteria > Burkholderiales > Burkholderiaceae_B > Advenella. The sequence goes on along the minus strand of JAEWEV010000025.1, from coordinate 79,711 downwards.
GTGAAACTTGATCTGGCTACCCTGCAAGAGGTGATTGATGAAGTCCGCAAGAACGGGGCAGCTGCGGTTGTATTGTTGTCTCGTGCGGGTGTAGATACAGATCTGAAGCTGGCGGCGCGTCTGACGGGCGTCGATGTTATTCTGGGAGGCCGGTCCGCGACACCCTTGCCCGAGCCGATTCCGGTTGCCAATAAAAAGGGTAAAACGCTGGTTACCAATGCCGGCACACAAGGCAGGTTCCTTGGTGTGCTGGACATGCAGATCGGGAAAAAAGGCATGGTCGATTTTCGGTATAACCTGCTACCTGTCGTACAAAGCTTTTTGCCTGCTGATCGCAACATGTCGCGTTTGGTTAAGGCCGCATATGCATCTGCAAAGAATGACATTTCCGAGAAGCTTGCAGTGACTGATGGATTGTTATATCGTCGCGGCACCTTCAACGGGAGCTGGGACGAGCTTTTACTCGACGCTATGTTGGAGAAAACTGCTGCTGATATCGCCGTTTTCCCGGGATATCGCTGGGGCAGTGTGTTATTGCCAGGAGCTACCATTACCCGAGAGGATGTGGTCAACCAGACTGCGGCTGGCAACACAGAAATGATTGTTGGTCCGCTGAAAGGGAGACAGATTCTGTCTCTGCTTGAAGAGGCTGCCGACGGGCTTTTCAATCGTGATCCATTTCTCCGTTCCGAACTTGATATGTTGCGAACCCGCGGGCTAATGTATAGGCTCGCGCCTGATCAGCCTGAGGGCAAGCGGATCTCAAAAGTATTGGTCGCTAACGAGCCGCTGATTCCCGACAGAACCTATCAAGTGGCATCGTGGGGATTGCAATTGCCATTTCTCGCAAATGACGCAACACACGATAGCGGGACCGAAGAGGCCAGTCAGGGGAGGAAGCGCGAACAAGAGGAGGGTACGGAACAAACGCTTGCTGATTCCGCGGCGGTGACTGCCGACGCGGCTGCGAGCACACTCCATGAACAGCGCGGAATGCACGTGCAGGAAATCTTCGCAAGCTACCTGAAGCAGAAAGAGCGAATTTCAGTTAAATCCGTCTTTCGTCCAATGCTGCTTATTGCCGAAAAAAGTTGAGATAAAAATATTTACAATAAAGCCAAATCCATAAGAATGTTCGATACATTCTGGGATTGTTGTCGGAATGTATGGGGAACACAACGTTGAAGTTGTCGGCGTAGAACTTAGCAAATCCGTCGAGTCACTCTAACGTATGGAGTTATCCTGGTGTTAACCTGGAAAAATCGTTAAATCATATTCCATAAGCGACCCCGTCGCGGCCGGGATCGGCGGCGCCTGTCTGAAAACCATTATCGTCCACATGAATCGCATGAACCCAGCCTATTGTGTGCCCGAAAGGATTTCGCGCGACTTGGTAACCCGCGTCTTCCAGTGCACGACTGACAGCGCGAGGTATGCGATTTGATATGTCAATAAGATTGCTGGTTGATGAAAAACGCGCAGCTGCCACGGCAGCCTGGATTGGCATGTCGAAATCTACGACATTCAGGATGGTTTGCAGCACGCCCATGGCAATCTGCGTACCGCCTGGTGCACCCAATATGATCTCAGGCTTATCGTTTTTGAAAATGATACTTGGGCATGAGGATGTGAATCGCGATTTTCCTGGCGCAATACTTGAAGCCCGCCCGGGACGTGGGTCAAAAACACTCATGCAGCCGTTATACATGAATCCCAATCCTGATGTAATGACTCCCGACGGCATGCCTAACGAATGCGTCAAAGCAACACAGTTGCCATCAGAATCGATGACAGATAAATGAGTGGTGTCTCGTGGTTCCGGGGAGCTGCCACTGAAGCGCGGGACTTCGATTCTGGAACCCTCTTTAATCGCATCTGCAGCTCGCTTAGCATAAGTTTTCGATAATAAGCGATCAAGCGGAATGTCCACAAAGTCTGGATCACCGATATACCGGTCTTTGTCTACCGTAGCGTGTTTCATCGCTTCACAAACCAGTTGGATATAATCTGCGCTATTGTGATGGTATTTGCCGAGATCAAAATGCTCAAGGATATTGAGCATCTCAAGGAGCATCGTTCCGCCTCCGGGTGGCTGATTCGTGGTAATACGCCGGTTACGATACGTTCCAATCAGGGGGGAATTGACTTGTGGTTCGTAAGCTGCGAGATCCTCCATACTAAGAATACCGCCCTGATTTCGCAAGTCGCTAACCATTTGCTCTGCAACGTCACCGCAGTAAAACGTCCTTGCTCCGTCGCGCGCGATTAACTCCAGCGTTGCCGCATAATCGGGATTACGCAGTGGAGTCCCAATCGTTTTGGGGGTGCCGTCTAAGCGGCAATATAACTCACGCCCGGAGGGTGAGTATGTCAAACGATCCCGATTGGCGACGCGTCCTGCAATTGGCTCGTCGATCCAGAAAGCATACATGGCAGGTCGTACAAAATATCCGTCCCGCGCCCAGCTGATTGCGGGCGCAAGGACGTCTGGCCAGGGCAGTCGCCCGTACCTTTCGTGCATGCGCTTGAGACCCAGCAATGTTCCTGGAACGCCTATAGATTGAGCTCCCAAATCATTGAGTTTCCCCTTTATTGAAAAGCCAAAACCATCGCGTGCTTCGCTCTCCAGCAGCGCTTCCCACATATCCGCGCGAGCCTGTTTGGGCGCAGGAGCGTAAAAATCCATATATTCATGAATATTGTCATCAGGCAGGTAAATAGCAGCGGAGCCGAATCCTGCGATTCCACACATCAGCGGGTCTACGACAGTCTGGGCCATGGCGCAAGCGACTGCCGCATCAACGGCGTTGCCCCCGGCTCGCAAAATATCGATACCTGATTCTGCCGCCTCTGGCTGGGGGCAAACCACCATTCCATTTTTGTACATAATCGCCGCCGCTTATTTAACACTCAGATTCAGATCGCCCACTGCATCCTGCCATTTGGCAGTATCGCGAACGGTCAAGTCTATCAATTCAGCAGCCGCTCCTGGCATCGAGCGCACCTGTACTGCGTCAAACTTTTTTTGCACTTCGGGATCTTGCAGAAACGTTTGCGTTGCGGCATGCAGTTTCTCTATCACATCGTCCGGTGTGCCGGCTTTTGCTGCGACCCCGCTCCAGCCTATGTTTTCAAATCCTTTTAATCCTAATTCGGCTGCAGTGGGTACATCTGGCAGCTCAGGGACTCGACTATCATTAAAAACCAATAATGGCTTGAGCTTGCCTTCTTTGATCAATGGCAGGGCGCTACTTAAAACGGGTGCTACGATTTGAGTATTACCGCCTACCGTAGATACAATACTGTCCGGTTCCCCGCGATACGGAATATGCAGCATTTTGAAATCTGCCTGTTTCATCAACATTTCGACGACAAGATGTGTTGAGTTTCCATTCCCGGACGATGCGAACGTAATTTTTTCCGGATCCGCTTTTGCTGCTTTCTGCAAATCGTCGAAACTGTTTAACCCGGATTGGGGACTGGCGACAAGGACAAAAGGCACTGTCGTGAGCATTCCCACACCCGTAAAATCTTTTTCAGGTGAATATGACAATGGTTTGTAAACAAACTTGTTAAGAACCATTTGGGATACACCCGCCAAAAACAGCGTGTATCCATCTGCACGTTGGGACAATACGGCTTTGGCTGCAATTGCACCACCTGCACCGGGACGATTTTCGACAACAATAGGGACATTTAGTGATTTACCAACGCTTTCAGCCCACATGCGAGCCAAGTTGTCAGTGCCTCCGCCCGCCTGTTGAGACACAATAATTTTGATCGGGCGTTCTGGGAACGTTGCATCAGCGTGACTCAGATTTGGGCCTGCAAGCAGAAATGTCGATGCGATGATCATAAAGAAACTGGAGTAAACTCTCATGATGTGGCCTTGCAAGAAATAATGTTATTTCGCACATTGTAGATAATATGCACCAGACAGGGCCCTGTTTTCTCTATGAAATTTTGCTGATGGAGTATGAGTGAATACTCATATAACTACGACCAAAGATATCTCGTGGGCACGCCGATTGAAAGTACGCCATTTAGAGTATTTTCTCATTCTCCGGAGAGCGGGCACACTCTCAGAGGCTGCACGAACATTACATATGACGCAGTCAGCCATGTCCCATTGGCTGAACGAATTGGAGGAGTTGCTCGGCGTCAGGCTCGTAGTGCGAGGCCGCAAAATCACTTTTACGCCTGAAGGTGACGTATTACTGCGTCTTGCGACTCGATTAATCGGGGATATCGCCAGGACACAGAACGAACTCGATTTGCTGGCGCAGGGCGCTCCTGCCAGTCTTCACGTAGGGAGTGTCACTGCAGGCCTAGCCTATCTGATTCCGAATTCCATTTGTACATTTCAATCGGCTGCACCGGATATTGCGATACATATGACGGAGGGTGCATTTTCACTGCTGCTTGAAAAACTGGAAGCGCGCGAACTGGATATTGTTGTTGGATCGATTGATTCTCGTGCTTATGCGCCAGGACTGACGCATGAAGTCCTGTTCGAAGATCGTATTGTTGCAATCGTCGGTCTTGCACATCCATTGTGTGGAAAGGATAATCCAGCATGGGAAGATCTTGTACAGTATCCCTGGATCATGCCCGACAAGAACACCCTGATGAGAAATCGACTCGAGACTGTCTTACTGGAAAACGGTGGTGCTTGGATTCGCCCTCGACTGGAAACGGCGTCAATCATCACGATTGAGATGATTTTGCGGCAGACAAACTATGTAGCTGTGTGTTCTGCCTCTTTGGGTGCGCATTTGCATGAAATCGGACTTGTGCACGCTTTGCCCCTGACAGCAGGTTTCGGGCCTGTGGGTGCGGTGTATCACGCCGAAGAGCCGCCTCCTGCGGTCGTGAGATTTCTTGGCGAGCTTCGTTTACAGGCAATCCATCTGCGAAATAAAGTTGATCGTAATATTGGTATGGGATGACACGCGGCGTCCTGGGAGAGTTACGCAATTTAGATTAGATACGGTCGAGATGACATATCTTGCCAAGATGCGTGCTCTCCCCGTTGATGCTGGCCCGGGCAAAGTGTCCGCGAAAAGCGCCGCGTATTAAATCGCATGGGGAAGGGTGCAACTGGATTACAAACGGATCAGCCGTTTGCCAAGATTTTCTCCACGATATAGCTCTTCAATGGCACCCATTGCTGTCTTCAACCCATCGGTAATGTGTTCGCGATATGTCAGTTTTTTTGACCTGACAAGATCCTCAAGCTGCTCCACATAACCCGCGTAGGTATCTTTGTGATCGAAGAGAATGAAGCCCTGCATGCGTGCGCGACGGGTCAGGAGAATGCGATTTACTCGCGGGCCCATGGGCGGAGGATCCCATGAGGCAATTGATGCGGTTCCGCATACAACTACGCGTGCGCCAATCGCCAGGTGCTGCATAACGACATCTGAAATAGCGCCAGCCGTATTGTCAAAATAAACATCGACGCCTGCCGGACACATCTCTTTCAGGGAAAGATCAATATCGTCTGTTTTGTAGTTGATGGCATGATCATATTTGAAATCTTCCAGACAGGCATTTACTTTTTCCGGCGTACCGGTCAGCCCGATCGTGCGACAGCCTATAGCTTTGGCCAGCTGCCCCACACAGGAACCGACGCCGCCTGCGGCGGTCGAGACCACCACCGTTTCTCCTGGTTTTGGAGATCCGAGTTTGTCCAGTGCGGTAGCCGCCGTTACGCCATTCAGACCCAGGACGCCAAGGTAAAGAGAAGAGGGAAGATCGGTGGCAGTAATTTTCTGTACGATTGCACCGGGCTTGATGACCGCATAATGTTGCCAGCCAAACCAGCCCATTATGCGTTCGCCTTTGGTGTATCCGTCTGCAAGGGATTCCTCAATAGTACCAACACACAATGAACGCATGACATCGCCAACCGGAACACTTGCATAGTTATTGGTGTCGGCAAGCCAGCCGCGCATTGCCGGGTCGACAGAAAGCCACTCGTTTCGCACAAGTACCTGCCCGGCCTGCAATTGGGGAACGGCTGTCTGTTCAATCTTGAAATTCTCTGCTGTGGGTATGCCTGTGGGTTTCGAGATGACCTGAATGGCTTCATTATTCAGCATTTTCCTATTCCTTCTATACGGCAATGCATTGGGTAGTTCACGGGTATGACAGATGAATAACACCTGATGATAAGGCAATTCTACCGGACCATGGCCTGCCGTCACGCACTGCGGCGAATTACCGGCCACATTAAACAAGCGGATCGGAGTGATTGTGTGGAAAGAGAGGTGTCTGGATTGGAAAGTGGCGTTCAATGGAACGGGGGTAACAACACATCTGCTATTATCAATATAAATTCGAGGAAAGCAGATGAAAAAAATAGCTGGAAGCTGTCTTTGCGGTGGCGTTAAGTATGAAATAACCGGAACACTGTCGGGTGCGTTGAATTGCCATTGTTCGATGTGTCGCAAAGCACATGGAGCGGCATTTAGAAGTCGGGCGCGAGTAGAGGTGGCAGATTTTGAATTTGTAAAAGGGAGCCATCTGGTGAAATTCTATGAATCGTCACCCGGTACGCATCGTGGATTCTGCAGTCACTGCGGATCACCTGTATTGAGCCGGTTTGATAACGATAGTTCCTGCTACGGTCTGCCGCTAGGGTCTTTGGATACCGATCCCGGTATCAGACCCGAAAGACACGTGTTTGTTGGCGCAAAAGCACCCTGGTTCGATATCGCAGACGATCTGCCACAGTACACAGGAGCGGTCGAATCTGCACGGAAAATTTCATAAACCGACATGCTATTAGGGCATCGGCAGTTGCACATGGATCCACCGGCTGAGCTTGCTGGACCATGAAAATATGCATGCGAACACACCAACACCATAAAATTATTCATTTGGTATCGTTTGCATGGAGATGCCCGATACCAAATGAAATACCAGGCGAGGGGATCTTCGAACACTTCAGTTGCACAGTGCAAACTGTCTTTTTTCTCACTGTGAGAAAGGCCCATAGATAGAAACACCCGCAATAGCGGGTGTCGTTGGTCTACCGACGATGGCGGTGGTGATTCGCGCGATGGCTTTTGTGTTTCGCTGGACGGCTGTATTTTTTATGACGCTGCAGCTTCTTGTGGTGTTGTACCCTTTTGTGATGCTGAAGTCTTTTGTGATGCCGAATTTTTTTGTGGTGATACACCCGTTCGTGTGTTGGTCCGCTATACCTGTACCCGTCCCGGTACCCCGAGTGCCTGTCGTGAACCACACAGCCAGTCAGGAACACGGTGAGTAACCCTATAACCAGAATTAGCCGTTTCATAGACGCTCCTTTTTCAATGAACTTTGTAGACATGATAATGAGGAAGGCGAGGGTGATGTGTTTCGCAGTTGTAAGCCAAATTTCAGCCAACTGCAAATAGGGCCGCAATGATGCTCGCTTGGAGCGTAGACGAGCAGCCCTTATGTTCACTGTGGCAGCTGTCCAAATCTTTGCACCGTCAAAATTTCCATTCAGAAGTTGCTGGCTTTTAAGCAGAACAGACCGTGCGTATATGCGTTGTATACCGTTAAGTGCAATAGTTAGCCTCCTATTTCAGAAGTTGGTTCTCTAGCCATGAAGAAGTCAAAGCCGAGACCATGGAGCCGCACGAGCCGAACTTGATGGACAGGTTGCTCAAGATCTTATCGGAATCGTGGCCGAAGGGGATCAAGCTATTTGGCAGTTGAACGCACTGCAGGACTTTGTGCGTCTGATACATCAATAGGGTAAAAAATAATTGCCAAGTAGCGCCGCTTCTTGATTCACATCATTTAGTATTATTACGGGCAAACCTATAATAATCGCAATGGGCTGACAAGCAGCCCATGCGGACCCGGATGAACCGGGGGATTTCTGAGAAGGAGTTTGCGATGTTACGGATCGCAGTACTACTTGTCCTGATTAGCATGATGCTGGTGTTAGCAACTCCAGCCTACTAATCGGGAGACCGGGGGAGGTGCGACTCCCTTGGTTTCAGATCGAAATTTACTAAACTTCTCTGAGGTTGTCAATTCGGATAAGGAGCATAGAATGGCAAATAGCAAAACAGAACACAGTCGGAAATTAAGAGCCAAAACTGCGGCGGAATCGGTAAAGCGATTACTTGCTGCTGGAATTCTTAAGCAGTTTTCGTTTCGGCTGAAAACCGAACTGGCAAATGAATTTGATGCAATCGCAAAGGAACGGGGCCTAAGCAGGCCGGCAACGATGCAATTGCTCGTAGATACATATCGGCAAACCCAGTGCCAATGAACGACATACGATGATTCTATTCAATCTGGTCTGACAACACCCAAGAAGGCATATGTCAGATCGGATCAAGACTTTCGATTTAATCCGGTTTCGAAACAAGCTCTTGCGCGCCGTTTCGGTAATAGACCATCAGCAACGACAGGTTTTTGTGTCCGATCATTTTGGCCAGGGCCAAAATATCCAGCTTTTTTGATAGCCGAGTTATTGCTGTCGCTCGGGAATCATGAAAAGTGAAGCCGGCCAAACCTGCTTTGTTGCGTGTCTTCCGAAAAAGACTATCCAACTGAGATTTGCTCAGTTCAAACACGGTCTTTTTGGCGCCGTTCGCCTTGCGCAGCCTTTCGATGATTCCCATCGCGACTATCGAAAGCGGTACGTTACGGATGCCGGCGCGTGTTTTTGAGGTTTTTACATGAGCTATACGCCAGGACAGGTCATTGCATTCAAGCAATAGAATCTCTTGCGCCCTCATCGCCGTTTCAATGGCGAAATGCATTGCTGCGATGGCACGCTGGGTCAGAATGGTTAAATCCGAATCATGAGAGTATCCGGCGACATAATCCATCTGTTCAATTTCTTCGGCGCTTATTAAGCGGTCCCGGGGCGGCGGATTTTTAGGTTTTTTGACGCCGCGCATGGGATTGGTTGTAAGCCAACCCCACTCATTAATGCAGACATTAAAGACGCTCGATAGCAGCGACCATTCGCGCAGAACGGTTGAGTCGGATACTTCCTTAACTCGTCTATCCCGCCAGTTCGCTATGTCAGCTTTCGTTATATCTCCAATGAGTTTTGCGCATAATTCGGAATCATTTCTCAGAAATGCATTAATCCTGATTGCGTCCCATCGTTCGCCTTTTTTCTTCGGGCTTTCCTTTTTTAGATACTCACTCAGTGCATCACCGAATGTGATCTTGTGGGTAGGTGTTTCAATCAGGCGTGTTTGCTCCGCAGCCCATTCTACACATTCTCGGCGGGAATTAAATGTTTTCGATGAGCGGACGCGGTTCACACACACCTGGACACGGTAGCCATTTGCGGTCTTCTGAATACTAGCCATCTCGTGGGTAAATGCGTGGGTAAATCTTGGGTAAATTTGTTGAAATTTGCTAGTAATATATCATCAACAAATTTAATTTGCACTGTCTAAGTCGTTGATTTTGATAGTTATTGATGTTTAGTAATCAACGAATTTCAGTGCCGTGGTGCCGATAAGAGGAGTCGAACCTCCGACCTTCGCATTACGAATGCGCTGCTCTACCAACTGAGCTATATCGGCAGTCTCATGAAGTCGGAAATTCTAACACAAAATTTTACGTATCAGTCTTGCGGGACAGAGCTCAAAAGAATTCTACCCCCAAGTCTGCTTCTTCCGTATGTGTTGGTCTGACGGAAGGCTATGTTAGTTGCGGCGACGCGGACGGGCTGGGCCGGTGGGCGCGCGACCAGCGATATGACGGAAAGTGATACGGCCCTTGCTCAGGTCGTAAGGCGACATTTCCAGCGTAACTTTATCACCAGCCAGAATACGGATGTGATGCTTGCGCATTTTGCCGCCGGTGTACGCGATAATGGGATGTCCATTGTCCAGCGTGACCCGAAAGCGGGAATCAGGCAATACTTCTGTAACAGATCCACTCATTTCAAGTAGTTCTTCTTTTGCCATATAGTGTTCTCCTGTAAAGATTAATAATCAACGGCAGGATGCGATGGGGTGAGGCGCAACAATACGGCGCGAACACACAGACCATGGCAGGGTGCCGGAATATGCAAATGCGGATGCCAGGCGCTTTCGCAGAAAGCTGATTCTGCATTACCAGATCAAACCTGACCAGTATTGCAGTCTGAAACGATGGCAAAATGCAGAAAACGATGCTTCTGGCGCCATCAAGTGAGGAAAGTTAACCGTTAGTGCTGGTATGGTTCACAAGGTCATACCGACGGTAAGCATTGTGCCTGAGTGCGATGTCATCTTTAAAAATGACAATCATGGCGTGTAGGTTTATGTTCTTATATGGTATTGCACGTCGTTTATTATACACTCAATTGTGATATTCCCTGAAAATCTGTTGTGTTTTTGAAACACCAGTGCAGTATCTGCTCCGGGAAAAGGCAGATACGTTGCACCAAGTCAGTCAACCAGTTCTTTGCCTTTGGTTTCTGGCAACAAAAACGTTGTTAATAGCACCAGGGCGTAGGCGCCAGTGGCAAAGGCTGCAATCGCGCCAGCCAGCCCCATGGATTGGCTCAAATATCCGACGAGACCAGGGAATAACGCGCCAACGCCTCGGCCGAAATTGTATGAGAAACCCTGGCCGTTGGCCCGGATGGCAGAGGGATACAACTCTGTCAGATAGGCGCCGATGCCACTGAAAATACCCGATGCGGCAAAACCCAGCGGGAATCCCAGAAATAGCATTTGCGTGTTACTTAAGGGCAATTCTGTGTATAAATAGACACATATGCCGGATAGTAGCGAGAAGAAAATCAGATTGGCCTTACGTCCAAATCTATCGGCAAAGTACGCACCCGCGATATAACCGCAGAACGAACCGGCAATGATAACCAGTAAATAGCTGCCGGTCCCCACAACAGAAAGATTCCTTTCGGTTTTCAGGAATGTGGGAAGCCAGGTAGTGATAGCGTAATAGCCGCCCTGCACACCGGTGCAGAGCAGGGCGGTGAGCAGGGTTGTTTTGATAACCTCGGGCGCGAAGATACCCCAGATGTTTGAAACATTTTTCTGCTCCAGTACTTTTTTCTTGAATATTTCGGGTTCGGGGACGTGGCGACGAATAAACAAAACCAGCAGGGCAGGCAGCACGCCGATCCAGAACAGGCTGCGCCAGGCGAGCTCAACCGGAAGAATAGAAAACATCAGCGTATAAGTCAGCGCGGCAACACCCCAGCCGATCGCCCAGCCGCTCTGGACGGTGCCGACGGCTTTGCCTCGATGTTCCGCTCGAATAATCTCTCCCATCAGCACTGAACCGACTGCCCATTCACCACCGAATCCCAGGCCCTGCAGTGCACGGAGCACGAAGAATTGTTCGAAATTCTGTGCGAACCCGATAAGAACTGTGCAGATGGAAAACCACAAAATGGTGATTTGCAGGATGCGAACACGGCCATAGCGGTCAGCAAGTATCCCGGCACCCCAACCGCCTATGGCCGAGAACAGTAGCGTGATTGTTCCCAGGATGCCAGCTTCGGCATTGCTGATGCCCCACAGCTGAATGATTGCACTGATGACAAAGGTGAACACCATAAAATCGAACGCATCGGTCGCCCACCCGCCGAACGCAGCGATAAAAGTGTTCTTTTCTGTCCGATTCAATTGCTTATACCAGTTCATCTCGCTTCTCCATTGAGACTATATCTTTATGCGCGGATGTAGCATTGCCATGGCTTTTCAGCCTTTGATTCCGTATTCAGAGGTTGAATCCGTACAGCGTGGCAGGGTTGTCTACCAGAATTTTGTTGCGCTGGCTGGCCTGCGGCGCCCATTTTGCCAGCTGAGCAAGCAGCAGGCCCGTGTTCGGCATTCTGGGGATGGACACGTGAGGCCAGTCGCTCCCCCAGAGCATGCGGTTTTCATTTGTGTTAATCAGAGCTTGCGCCCAGGGCACCACATCAGCAAATTCCGGAAAGTCGTCACTAATCCGATAGGCGCCCGACAGTTTCACCCACCAGCCGTATTTTTCTATCAATTCCTGCATGGCCCGAAAGCCGGGATGATCGATACCTTCAGCCACGGGCATATGACCCATATGATCAATGACACCGGGTACGGGCAGATTTTTCAGTCGGGGCAGTAATTCGGGAAGTTGTCGGGCATCCAGCAAAAACTGCATATGCCAACCAAAATCAGCAATTTTTCGAGCCAGCTTTTCCATTGCGTCAAAACCCGTGCCCCCGCCAAACAGAACATTGATACGCAATCCTCGCACGCCAGCATCGTGCATTTGACGCAGTTGCTGATCTGTGACGTTTTCGCGGACGACGCCGATGCCGCGCAATGTATCGGGGTGGCGTTTGAGAACCTCAAGCATATAGCGGTTGTCATCGCCATAGACGCTGATCTGAATCAGTACGCCGCGCTGCATACCTGTTTGCTGCAGCATTGTTAGATACCGCGTTTCAGGAGCTGCAGGAGGGGTGTAACTGCGATCGTACACAAACGGATATGAGTCGGGATCGTCAGCAACGACATGAGCATGTGTATCACATGCATTGGAAGGGATTGAAAATCCCGGAGTGGCGATGTCCTGCAAAGGGGGAAGGCACAATTCCATCTTCTTTCCATCGATTAATTCAATCAACGATGAAAGTCATAGTAGCAACTCGCGCATTGACTGTCCAACGTCTGCAGATCTGTTTCGTTACCGGAAAGCGACAAATATATTCAGATTTATGTCAGGTTTGTTGCATGAACATGGCAGGCGCAATAATTACAGTTGCAATATAGGGGCGATCCCAAGCGGAACGTTGTATTCGCAATGGAGTCCAGATGCCTTGAGAGAAGCACGCCTATTTGGAATGCATAACAAAATTCATTTTATGTCGTGGGTTTCGTGTTTGAGCCCAAGCCCCATTCCCATCCCCATTCCCATGCCTCCACCGGCACCGCCGCCTCCACCTCCGCCTCCACCACGGCCAGCGCTGCCACTGTCGCTTCTGCCTCGACTGCTACTGCTCTGTACGCGGGTAGGTCCTTGAAGTGGGATCTGGACTTCGCTTGGAATGGCGCCCAGGTCCAAAGCAGTACGGATAAAGTCCCGCAGGGCAACGACCAGTTCTGCGGTATGGATAGGTCGGCCCGCGACCATGTCAACCGCAGCCTGGCTTGCAAGGCGAACATGTTCTTCGGTTCCTAAGAGAATAATGTCTGATAACGCGGCTTCGACTGCATCGCGCACACGACGGGAACGTTCTGATCCGCCGCTTTGATTCTGCTCTGATGGCTCCTCTTCGTCTGCCGATGCTTTGAGATCGCGAAGGTGGGCCGGCGAGACCGTCAGCCTGCCAGTGAAAGACCCCCCCAGCACTTTATATGCGGCGATCAGTGTTCTTAAACGTTCATTGATCTGACGATTCATGCGTTCGCGGCGCTGCTGTATAAGTTGCATCATCAGCACCCGCACACCGACACCCATCAGCGTGAAGAGGGTAAGCCCCAGTATCGTCGTCAGAATTCCGTGCCAGGAAGTGAAATCAAAATAGCGCATAAAAACCTTTGAATTTTACAGCGGCGTCCAGGCGATGCCATGTGAAGAGCAGAACCGGTGGTAAGGTTGAACACGTTTGAAAAAGATGCGGATTTCAGTATAGCGCTACTTTCGGGAAACTGTCTGAGAGTCTCAAACCAGGCGATTCGTTATGCCGTGTCGGGCGGACTTCATCGATTGCTCCATTACCAAGGGCATGTACCGACCTAACACGAACAGTTACTCAGAACCCTCCTGCGTCTTCACTTCGGGCTTCAGCAGTGTTCTCCAGCGAACTATCTCGCTTCTTATCAACTTGTCGAATGCTTCTGGCGATGAGACTTCTACCTCCCCGTCAATGACCTCCAGTCGCTTGGTCACTTCGGGATCTGCGAGACTTTGCTTTAATGCACTATTGATTTTCAGGATAATCTCTGACGGTGTTCCGGCTGGCGCAAGAATGCCCCACCAAACCAGAGCTTCGAAATCTTTCAGCCCTTGCTCCTCTATAGTCGGAGTGTCGGGGGCTGATTTCAACCTTCGGTGCCCCGAGGTGCCGAGCAGCTTGACACGCTTGTTATCTAACTGCCCTTTTATTTGTGATAGCCCGGTGAACGAGAGATCGACATGTCCGCTCGCAACATCCAGCAATGCCGGTCCGGCACCGCGGTAGGGGACATTCAGTAAATTCAATTGTGTTGCGTCACGAAACAGTTCCGCAGCCAAATGGCTTGCAGATCCTGCCCCGGATGTTGCGATGGTTAACTGTTTCTGATTTTTTTGGGCGAATGCGAGCAGCTCCGGAATATTGTTGGCTTCAAGATCAGCTTTTGCAGCCAGTCCCATGGCGTACGTAATAATCAGGGCGACGGGGGCAAAATCCTCTGGTGTTTTGTAGGGAAGTTTAGGAACTAGTGTGGGATTGGTAGCGAAACTTGGGCTGACAATGAGCAAGGTATATCCGTCTGGCGCTGCTCTTGCGACGGCTTCCGTTCCTATCACGGTATTGCCTCCGCCGCGATTATCGACAATGACCGGCTGCTTGACGACGGCGGAAAACTTATCTGCCCATGCTCTTACAATAAAATCGCCACCTCCACCGGCAGCAAATGGAACAACAATGCGTATCGGTTTATCGGGATAAGTACTTGTCTGTGCAGCGTTGGCGGATGCGGCTGACAGGGCAACAACCCATATCGCGAATTTCACTAGCCGTTTCATGATGTCTCCTTCCTTGGTGGTGGCATTTTTTTAATAATTCAGCAACTAGGATTCATACGTATACTATTGTGCACTACTGTGTATTTAAAGTAAACTTTTAGCATTCCTTTATGCCTAGGGTTATTCCCAATGAAAGCCCCCATCGATGTTTTGCATCTATACCGTGAACATAGTGGAACGCTCCATGACGCTTTTATGAGTCGCTGCAAAAAAAAGGCTGACGATATTTTCATTATCCAGTCCGATGCAACGACAACCTGGGGCGAATTCGGAAAGCGTTATGAAAGGCTTGCGCACGCGCTAAAAGCTCGCGGTATAAATCGGGGAGATCGCGTTGCTGTCGTCGGAAGAAACGATTTGGCTCATTTACTGGCACTCTTCGCGCTTGCCCGCCTGGGCGCGATAATGGTACCAATCAATCCCGAGTACAGTATTCGCGAGCTAACTTATGCATTGAGTCATGCTGATGTGAAAGGGGTGATAGCGGATGCCAGGCTACTGGATTCCATTAATCAGGCAACGCATCAATTTTCAAAGACACCATGGAAAATGCTTTGGGGCCAACTTGGTGAGGCTGATAACGAAGCGTTATCAGATGTCATCGACAATACCCCGGAAGTTCCTCTTGCTGAGACGGGTACTTCAACAGATACCTGTGTGATCATTTACACATCAGGGACTACCGGTTTTCCAAAGGGCGTAATGCATAGCCAGCGCAGTTTTCTGCTTGCAGGTGAAGCAAACGTGGCCCGTCTGCATATGCAGCCGGACGATCGTGTAATGATTGTCCTGCCTTTTTTTCACGTGAATGCATTGTTTTATTCTGTTGCTGGTGTTCTGGCAGCGGGCGCCAGCATGATTATTGAGCCACGCTTTTCTGCAACGCGTTTTTGGGACATCGCTGCCGGTAATGGCGCTACCATCGTCAATATTATTGAAGCGATAGGAACAATCCTGTGTGCGCGGAACCGGTCTGAGTATCGCGCCGATCACCGAGTTCGCGTCGTGTATGGCGTGCGTAAAAAATCGGCCGATGTATTTCGAACTGAATTTGGAATATCACATTTGTTTTCAGGCTTCGGTATGACAGAAATACCCGGCGTAACATGTAACCCCTACGATGGCCCCGACAAGCCGGGCAGTATGGGAGTCATCGGCGTTCATCCCGACCCCGCCAGGCAGTGGGCACAGTGCCGGGTGGTTGGTGATGATGGGACGGATGTTGAAGTCGATGAGGTTGGGGAGTTGTGGGTCAGGTCCCCTGTTGTCATGCAGGGATATTTTCGGAACGCGGAGCAGACAGAGCAGGCATTTCATGATGGCTGGTTCAAGACTGGCGACCTCGTTCGGCGCGATGCTGATGGCTTTTACTTTCATGTCACACGCATGAAAGACATCATTCGGCGGCGCGGCGAAAACATCGCCGCGGCTGAAATTGAAATGGTAATTGCGGAGCATCCGGCAGTGTTTCAGGTTGCAGCGTTGGCGGTACCGTCTGAATTGGGAGAGGATGACATATTCGTTGCCGTGGTTGTCAGGCCGGGACAGCTACTCAATGAACAGGAAGTGGCAGCCTGGTGTGCAGATCGCCTTGCAGCCGTTAAAGTGCCACGGTATGTTGTGATTTTGGATTCGTTACCCTTAACACCCACTCACAAGATTGCAAAAAGCAAATTGCGTGATGATTTACAAGTACGTGCGAAGGCAGTTGATCTGCAAGGCTGAAAGTGGGGCGTAGTGTCAGCCATTTTGATCTAGATTTTCCGCAGGGGACCGACACATAGCGTTCCTCCGAATCAACAGTGTAGAGGATTATTGACACATGGCTAAACGTAAACAGCTAAAAACGGATATCAGTTGGAGTACCGAAGATACGATTACCATCAAGGGTCTGGATCTTTGCCGGGACATCATGGGGAAAGTCTCTTTGGGAGATATGGCTTTTCTGGAGTTGACTGATCGCTTGCCGGATGAAAAGGAGTCAAAAGTCTTCAATGCAGTGGCCGTGATGTTAGTCGAACATGGTATGACACCCAGTGCCATAGCTACAAGAATGACCATATGCGGTGCTCCTGAAGCTATGCAGGCTGCGGTGGCGGCTGGACTCAATGGTCTGGGAAGTGTATTTGTCGGAAGTATGGAGAACGCGGCGCGTCTCTTGCAAAGTGCGATTCCTGATCCCGCAGCACGGGTAGATATATCTGCGCTGGCCAGACAAATTGTGGAACAGGAAATCAATAGTGGCAGATCGATCCCCGGCATTGGCCATCATATTCACAAGCCAGTAGATCCACGCGCACCGCGCCTGTTTGAGATCGCCCGGGAAAATGGCTTCTCCGGCCCGTATGTAGACCTGATGAATGCAATATCGGATGAGGCAGGCAAGCAGATAGGCAAAAGCCTGCCCGTAAATGCGACAGGCGCCATTGCGGCTGTTGCCAGCGAGTTGTCGATTCCCTGGAAAATTGTCCGCGGGATTGGTGTGATGGCTCGCGCCATTGGTCTGGTAGCCCACGTTCTGGAGGAGTTGCGTGATCCGATGGCACGCGAGATTAAAGCCATGGTTGAGGAGCAGGCCACCGCACACCATCGCTGAAATTCGAAAACGGCCTGGATCGCGCATCAACACGCTATCCAGACACTAGCGCTGGTTCCTGAGAATGGAGAGTCCTGAAGATACGTTGCTCCCGAATCAGGTTTAACTCCCAGTCATGAACCAATCGGCGGGCCATCTTCAAGCGCATCGGCAAATTTGCGTATCAGTCTTACGAAATCGTCGATCTCGCCTTGATCCCAGTTTTTGAAAATGGCCTGTCCCATTCGCTCCCGCGCCTCGTCGATACGATCTGTCATCCTCTTTCCTTTAGGGGAAATGACTGCCTCGCGCACGCGACGATCAAAGTCGCTTTCGCGACGTTTTACAAGCTCCTGACTTTCCAGCTTGGCTACCTGTCTGCTGATCGTGGTGTAGTCGCGTCCCAGACGGTCTGCCAGATCAACCACGCCGATCGGACCCAGACGCTCAATGCTCACAAGCACCGAAAATAACGCCCGATCAAGCCTGATCCCGGCGGCTTCTATCATCTTCTCATCGTTCTGAGGCCGGTTAAACGCACTAACGATACTGATCAATGCACCATGCAATGTTTTCAGCTGTTCGGAAATATGTGCATCTTGCACATTTTTATTTAATGGCATATTATGACTCCTATTAAGTGCATAATACACATATTGGAGTGGCGATGACAAGTAATTCGACAGTAGACGTACTGATTTGCGGTGCAGGATCAGCCGGCCTAACACTTGCGATTGAGATGGCGCGTAGGGGTGTTTCGTTTCGGCTCATAGAAAAGATGCGCGCACCGTTCGGCGGCTCACGTGGCAAAGGTATCCAGCCGAGGACCCAGGAGGTTTTCGAAGATATGGGCATTCTCGACAGGGTGATGGCCGCCGGGGGCCGCTATCCCCAGCAACGGATATACCGGGAGGATGGGACTCATGTGGATTCGGACTTGATTGAACAGATGGTTCCTACCCCCGCTGAACCTTACCATTTGCCATTAATGCTTCCGCAGCATCTTACCGAACATATCATGCGGGAGCGGCTCAACGAACTGGGGCATCGTGTCGATTTCAGTTGTGAACTGCTGGCATTCGAGCAGGACGTGGACGGCGTGACTGCGGTTATCAAGGGGTCAGAAGGTAAAGAGACTGTGTACGCGCGTTATCTTGCTGGAGCAGACGGCGGACGAAGTTTCGTGAGGAAAGCGCTTTCCGTGGACTTTCCTGGTAAATCGCTGGGAGTTCGCGCCATCGTAGCGGATGTTGCGCTAACCGGGCTGGAGCGTGACGCCTGGCACCAATTTAGCCTTGCTAATCCGCAGTCGATGGTCTCAATTTGTCCGCTGGCCGGGACTGATCTTTTTCAGATCCAGGCGCCGATTCTGGCAGCTAGCCAGGCGGATCTGTCTGCCGCAGGGTTGACTACCCTGATTGCTGAACGCACGGGCCGTGAGGATATCATCGTGCATTCGGTGTCCTGGTCCTCCGACTACCAAATGAGCGCGCGACTGGCCGAGCGGTACCGTGTGGAACGGGTGTTTCTGGTTGGGGATGCCGGGCATGTGCATCCCCCCACCGGAGGCCAGGGCCTGAATACCAGCATACAGGACGCCTACAACCTGGGGTGGAAACTCGCGGCTGCCTTAAAGGGCGCAAGAGAAGGTCTTCTGGACAGCTACGAAATTGAGCGCAGACCGGTGGCTGAATCCGTACTTGGCGTTTCGACACAGCTTCTTGATGATCACAAAAAAGGCGAGTCGCGCCGGGGGCGTGAGCTGCGACAACTGGATATTGGCTATCCGCAATCACCACTGATAAAAGAAATGCCTGAGCGCCATAACGGCATACGAGCCGGAAATCGCGCACCCGATGCGCCCATGCTGGGCGCGGCAGGGCAGTCATCGCGACTGTTCGAGCTTTTCCGCGGAACGCACTGGACATTGCTTGTTTATGAAACCCGACTTGAGACGCTCAGAGCCCGGCCGGGGTTGCATATTCATCATATCGGCCCGGCAGGGGATGTCATTGACGCTTGGAACCATATTCGCAATATCTACAAACTGAAACCTGGAGAGTGTGTGCTGGTCCGTCCGGACGGCTATGTCGGCGCGACCTTCGATGCAGAGCACGTTACCAAGATAGACGAATATTTGAGTGAGTTGGGTATGGTTCCGCTGGCAGACGGAACAGAATGAAGTTGGTTATGGCAACGGCTGTTATTGCAAGGTCTGTTAGGCATAAGCTTGGCGCAAGTCAATCGAAGTGCAGGGGCGCGCTACCGCAAAATGTTTTACGAAACTCCTAGTCCCGGAAATTTGCAAGATAGCTTTTTATCGTCTCGGCGACGGCGGCAGGCTGCTCCGGCAATAGCGCATGACCTGCACTGGCAATTTCAACCGTGGTTACCCGTTCTTCTCCAAGGTCGTGACTGAGTTGCCAGCCGGCGTCTTTGGGAGCGAAGGCATCTTCCAGGGCCCGGACGTCCAGTATTTTTGTATCTCCGGCACCCCACCAGACTTCAATCGGCGTTGCTGCCTTTGCCGCTTTCTGAGCTTTCGCAACTTGAGGATGCCATCCGTGCAGTCAGACGGATGGGTCGCTGTCTTTGGCGAAAAACACTTTTCTGATCCATTCCAGTCTTGTATCAACATCCAGGGTGTTATCCATGCAATGTGGCAGGCCTGCCCCAGGCCCTTGCGCCACCGCACGAGGTCCGGCAGCCAGAATAATAATTGCGCGCACGAGGTCAGGGCGGTCAACCGCAACCGTGCGCGCTGTCCAGTTGCCAAAAGCATGACCGGCAATGAATGCCGGCTCACCGCCTTCTTTTTCGATAACAGAGATGACATCACGGCTGAAATCATGCAATGTTAAACCCTCCATATATCCTGTGCTTGCTCCGATCCCGCGCGGGCTGGGGCAGGCGACACGATAGCCGGAACCAGCCAGCTCGGATGCGACATGTTCGAAATCTTCGACATCGCGTCCTAAGGAGGGAAGCATAACAATAAGTGGCCCGGATCCCAGAACCCAGTAGGCGATCGAGACCGTCTCCAGCACGCCATTGCGGTTCTCCTTCCGAGTCACCGATTTATAGGTAGGACTGAATGCATCCACGGTCGAAATAGCCATAAGCGGGTTCCTTTTTCATTTCCGGTTTTTCCATAATTAAGTCAGAAAAACGCGATCCACGTATCCGAATTCAACATCTGAGATTATAGATAATAAGTTGATCATGACATCTATATATAGTTGAAAATATAAACTAATTAAATACTAGTTGAAATTTGAAACTATAGGAATTATAGTGATAAAAAAGATTATTTTGTTATTAATAGAATAAATAGTTTTTTTAATCAACTAAAAAATATCTGGACTGACAGAAGATAGAAGCCATTTATTGGGAGACAACAGAATGAAGAGAATCCGCGCGATCGCTGTGCTGGTTTTGATGACAAGTGTAGTTTTTCCGGCTCAGGCGCAAACCGCCGACAACTATCCCAATCGGCCCATTCGCCTGATCGTGCCTTACACCCCGGGGGCGATTAATGACATTCTGGCCCGGCGGTTAGCACAATTCTTAGGGGAAGAATTAAAACAAACCGTTATCGTAGAAAACAAGCCCGGGGCAGGAACTGCGATTGGCACGGAGTTCGTGGCTCGAGCAGCACCCGACGGCTATACTTTGTTGCAGGCCGCTGCGGCACACTCGATTCTTCCTTCCCTGGTGAAAAAACTCACATTTGATCCCATCAAGAGTTTTGAATTCATTACTTTGGCCGCTACATCGTCGTATGTGATGATTGCCAACCCCAAGTTGCCGGCCAATAACGTTGCTGAATTTATTGCACTGGCAAAGAAAGAACCGGGCAAGCACTCGTTTGCCTCTACGGGCAATGGAAGCTCGGCCCACCTGATGGGTGAGATGCTGAAGGATCTGGCTCAAATCGACGTGATGCATATTCCCTATAAGGGCTTGGCCCAAGGCCTGAACGATGTTGCCAGCGGGCAGGTCGACGTTACCTTTGGCACCTATCCCGGTTCCAATGCCTATCTGACCCCCGGGAGAGTCAAGGCACTGGCGACAACCGGCAAAAATCGTATGTCTTCGTTGCCTGATGTGCCCACCGTCGGGGAAACGGTACCTGGTTACGAGGCGCAAGGCTGGTGGGGGTATGCTGCGCCCGCTGGTACACCCAAGGAGATTGTCCAGAAGCTCAACACCGCTATCAATAACATTATCCGCGACAAGAAGTTCAGCGACACCTTTACCTCTGAAGGTGTCGAAATGCTAGGCACTAGCGGTGACGCATTTAAGGCGCACGTGGAACAGGAAATGCAGACTTGGGGAAAACTGATTAATGCCGCGCATATTCAGGCCAATTGAAGGGGAAAGGAGGGCGTTAGGGGTATTGCGTAGAACACGGGTATATATTGGTTGAGTCGGCCAGGCACGGGTATTTGAGCGTTGCGTAGACTGAGTGTTGATCACGGTTGCGCACAGCTTGACGGATCATATATAGCAATGAAAAATTGACCACGTCAGGACGAAATAGCATTTGTGACATAATTTGCAATTGCCAGTGATGACGTTAAGCCTGGTGATTCTATGCCGAAAAGATTAATCAGACCCGGAATCCCATGTTCGGATGTGCCCTGGATCACAAAATCGGCAGCGCCAGAATGCAATGGCGCATTCGGTCCGGCCAGGCGTGGCCGAATTCCCGTGTATCCGGGTAATAATGCATCATTTCGCAGATCCGGAAAATAACGGCGAATTCCATCGTAAAACGCTGATTCAGCACTATCGTCAAAGGTGTAATCCACTTTATCAACCCACTGAAGATCAGGGCCGAATTTACATCTCATTGCCAAGTCCAGCGTAACATGTACGCGTAAACTTGCTTCCCTCGATACAGGGTATACCAAATGGTTAAATGGATTTGTGCCAGTCATTGTGTAATAGCGACCTCGCGCATAATGCACGTCCGGCACCATTTCTGGCGGAAAGCCTTCAAGACTCAATGCAAATTGATGAGCGAACAAGCCTCCTGCGTTAATGACGTTATTGCATAATATCTCTACTGATTCACCAGCATCGACATTCAACACAATCCCTTCGTGACAGATTCTACCGGAAACTACTCGACTATTTAGTGCCAGTATCGCGCCGGCATTTTCTGCGTCAGCGAGGTAAGAAAGCATCAAATTATGAGAATCGACGATTCCGGTTGATGGCGAATAAACCGCGGCGATCCCTCTAACGGCGGGTTCGATTTTTGCGAGCTCTTTTTGATCAAGCAGTACCAGGTCACTTACGCCAGCTTCATTCCCTCGTATTATGTATTTTCTCAACTCTTCCATGTCTTGCGGCCCGGAAGCGACAATTAACTTGCCTATTCGTTTATGTGGAATGCTACGCTCAGTGCAATATTGATATAACGCCTCTTTACCGTTTACGCATAGCTGGGCTTTTAAGGAACCATCCGGATAGGAGATGCCCGCATGTATAACTTCAGAATTGCGAGAACTCGTGTGCGTGCCAATCGAGGTCTCTGAATCGAGTATCACTACTTCGCGTCCGGAAAGAGAAAGGCGGCGTGCAATAGCCAACCCCACAACGCCTGCACCTATGACAACATAATCTATTTTCTGCATTACGATCGATCCTGCTTATGCACTCAGAATTTGAGAGATTGAATATGAATAATTATTGTCCGATTGGCATTTCCCGACCGACCCCGCGTTCGCGAGCTATACGCAAGAGATGAACACCTGTGAAGATGTCTTGAAGTGCCATGCCGTGTGATTCGAAAAGTATGGTTTGCTGATCACTTATTCGTCCTGAGCGCCGACCGACAATCACTTCACCAAGATCCGCAGTATTCTCCCAATAGAATAAACCACTTTCGAAAACGGGTAGCAGATCGCCGCATTCATTTTTAGCTACCTCTCTTGAATCAACAACTATCATATCTGAACGTTTAACAGTCTCGGTATCAATTTCGCGCCTATCCAGGGCATTCGCTCCAGTCGCAGCAATAAATTGGCCAGGCTCGACCCATTGCCCATCGAATAACGGCTCTGCGGAGCGCGTCATGGTGATGATAACGTCTGAGCCGCACACCGTATCCTGTCGTGACTTTGCTGGTCTGACGGTAGTCTTAACGCGCGATTCCATCTCCTGGCAGAACGCATGTAATCGCTTTTGATCACGTCCGAAAACTTTGACTTCTTTGAATGACTGTACTGCACACGCGGCGATTAACTGAGTCACGGCGTGGCGTCCTGTGCCAAACAAGCCAAGTATTTCCGAATCCTTTCGTGCAAGGTATTTGATGGCGACACCTGTTGCAGCGCCAGTACGTATTTGACTTAGCCAATCGGATTCAATCATCGCAGATAAGTTGCCTAGTTCCTGATCAATGAGGGTTAATAATGAACAACGGTTTCTGCCGGGTTTTAGATAATATGCTTTATGTCCTACAACATTGAGCTCAGGGGCCGCTCCCTGCAAAATATGTAGATGACCGCCTGGTAACCGGGTTCTTTTGCGAGGAATATCAAACGCCTGCCCTTGGGCTCGAGCGACGAAAGCACGTTCAACTTGAGCCAGTGCACTTTCCATCGTCAGAACTTCGTGTACTTCTTTTTCAGTTAAGTAGTAGGCCATGGCTTCAATTTCCCTTTATGGATGTCATTCGGTTCAATAATCGACCTCCATCAGCGATAGAATCATTTACGCCTATTAATCGCAGTGCGTTCCACATCATGGCTGAAGCACTCGAAATGACAGGTTTCTTCAAATCAGACTCAAGCATATTAAGAACACTTATGGTTGGCATTCCGACGCCGCTTAGAAACACCGCATCAGCATCAGAGCGATTTACGGTTCTGGCCAGTCCATAAGCTCGCTCCGCAGTCTCATTGTATATATTGGTGACATCGGGCAGCATGCCATAAGAGACGACCTCAATACCATATGATTCAAGGTGCTTTTTACCCGTTAGCGTGTTTTCGGAATTATATGGGGTTGCATAAGCGACACGTCTAATTCCCAAATGGCCAAACGCTTCAATAACACTGCCAAATGCGGTAATGAAAGGTGCTTTGTATTGGGCTTCAAATTGTTCCGTGAGTTGATTTTCCTGATCCCGGCCCAACGTATAACTCGTTGCTGTATGCGCTAAAACTATAACTCCCGGTTTTACGTGGGAAAGAAGTTCTACGTTCTCGGGAAGGTGTTCGATTTGCTCTCGGTTTCGTTCCTCTTGCCCTTCAAGAGACCCGGTTGTGCCATGGGCTACCATACGAGTAAAATGTAAAGAAACTCCTTCCGGTACCAAACCCATCATTTCCGGTTCAAGAGTCGGATTTCCTGGAGGCACCAGAAATCCTATTCGTCCACGCCAGCCCATCATGATAAAAGTTCCTCCAAATATTTCATTGCAAGTTTTGCGCATTGATCCGGGTGCGTTGCTGCCACGTGATAAGAGTCCGCTTCGATTTCAGATAGCGATGAATTAGGAATTTTTTGTTGCCAGCGACGCACATAGGCAAGTGAGGGTTGTTGATTATAGCGATCACTATTTTCTGACTTGACTGCCGCGATCACGTGAGTAGGGCATTCAATATCCCGGATGGCTGTTGGCTCGATAAGCGATGGTAGCATCCGCAGACATGCTTTTACGGTCACTGCAGGTGCTTTTCCCATATAAGACGCCCACCATTGCATTGCCTTCGGATCCATGGATGCGCCCATTCTTCCTGGCATGGTTAATTGAGCCCAACGCTGCACTCCCTCTGACTCAACAATAGAAATCCATTCTTCAATCCATTTCCCAAGTGAAGTAGCAGGCGAGATCAGTACGCCGGCCAATGTTAAAGAAGCAATCCATGGTGCGTTTCGCTGTGCAAGATACAAGCCTATTTGGGCCCCCAATTTTGCTCCAATCAAGTGAACCTGTGTAAGGCCGAGAGTTGATACAAACGCGTCGACTTCGTCAGCGTATTTACCAATCGATAGCATTTCTTCGGGCTTTAATGGAGACGAGCAGCCAAATCCCCGGAGATCAAGCCGTATGACTGTGCAATGACGGGCCAAATAAGGTACCCAGCCATTAAAAGCCTCGCCAGACTCGGCGATTCCATGAAGCATAAGTACGACCGGCCGCTGTTTCCAGCCATCGACAAAATCATCCAGAAGATATGCCAGTTCAATGTCTGGAGCAATCTTTACGAATCTATGACTTGCTTTTGCATATGCCATCGAACCATCATTGTTTGCCATGTTATTGCAGCTCCATACCGCTATCGCTGATAAGTTTTCCCCACTTATCAATTTCTTCATCAAGATGTTGTTTTAGATCTTGCGCTGGAAGCCCACGTGCGTGGATACTTTGTTCTGCCAGTTTTTTTACTACTTCAGGATTTTTCGACGCTTTTGTGAACACTTCTTCCAGGGTTTTTACAATGTCAGAGGGAACTCCCTTCGGACCTAGCAGGCCAATCCAGTATGATGTGTTGTAATCCGGGTATCCTTTTTCAGCAATAGTGGGAACATCGGGAAGCTCGGGCGCTCTCTCTGTACTGGTGACAGCCAGGATTTTTAAACGCTTTTCGTCCACCATCGATTTTGAGGTAGCGTAGGCCTCGATTTTTACGTCTATCCGGCCAGCGATAAGGTCAGCTTTAGCGGGGCCAGTTCCCTGGTATGCAACGTGAACCATGTCAAGACCGGCATCACGAGCGAGCAATTGAGCTGCCAGATGAGGCCAGCTACCTATCCCCGCTGAGGAATAGACCACTTTTCCGGGATGCTCTTTCGTGTACTTTATGAATTCGTCAAAGGTGTTGTAAGGCTTGTCGATTTGCGCGAGTAAGACCCCTGGATGATCAGCAATCAGCGATATGGGTGTGAAATCTTTGACCGTGTCATAAGGGAGTGTTTTACGAAGTTTCGCGTTGACCGCAAACGCTGTCTGCCCGACCAGCAAGGTATATCCATCAGGGGCAGCTTTCGCAACGTAGTTACTACCTATAATGCTGCCTGCACCTCCTCGATTCTCGACGATGATAGGCTTCCCTAGAAGCTTTGCCGCCTCTTCGGAAACGATACGCGTCACCACATCAGTAGATCCGCCTGGAGGGAAGGGTACGACTATATGAATTGGCTTTTCGGGGTACGCGGCGTGAGCACCAGATGAAAACGAGAGTGCAGAAAGTCCGAAAGCCAGAGTTGTACAGAAAATCAGTGGCAGGTTAATTTTAATAGTTTGGTTCAACGTCGTCTCCTTTTTGGAAGCTTCCGAATTCTCTTAGATGAATTGAAAGATCGGAAATATTTGTTAGCTGCTCAAGGTGTAATACTTTGTCCAAGACTGACTCGGACCAATCTTCAGGATAACGCCTCACCAAATTCCGGAATTTAGCACTGACCTTTTCCATCGTTGGGAAAAGCGTTTCCATTTCTTCTCCCGAAATTTCAAATATGTTCCCCCCACATGTGACTTGCAGGTCGACGCGTCCCCCCTGATCTGGTAGCGGCTCTAATAACTGGATCTTCTTCGCTAATGCCAGAACTTGCGCGTTCTCTGTATCATCATAAAATTCGTAGGTTTCCACAGGTTTTCCCAGCAATGCTGCCGCCGTGGTAAATCGGGCACTGATTCTGGCTTTTAATGGTGAGGCAAAGGGAGCCGTATTCTTGTATCCCGGATTAGTTAATGTCTCTTGAGGGGCTCTGATGGAAACAGATTCGATTTTCATCGGGTTCAGTTTTTCTTTTTTCATGAGCTGCAATGCCAGGTAAACCGGAGTCTGAACAAATATGCAGATGGGCAGCTCTTTGTATACAGTATCTTCTATCAGAAAACGATTTCCGAGACCTTCAGTTGATCCCGATACAGAGGAGAGAGAATTTGCGTGCGCCAGATAGAAGCCGGATTCTCCTTCAAATGCAGTTTCTGTTGCTGATGCTCCGCAGGCGGCAAGTCTGGCGGCTGAAACCCCGGTGCGTGAAGCCCATCCCACATTGAGTTTGACGTCCATCGTTCCAGTCTTAAAGCCCTCACCGAAACCCGAAGCAAACATCGCGGCGCATCCTAGTGCGCTGATAAGTTCCGTGCGATCTAGTTTATATAATTTTCCAGCAGCCGCAGCGGCGCCGATTGCGCCAGCAACGCCGGTTGCCCGAAACTTCGGCAACATCATTGGTCCGCCCAAATACGTTCGAGCCACGATTTCATAACCCAGAGCGATACTGACGATTAAATCCTCAACGCTGCTTCTTTGCTCTTCTGCAACCGCTAATGCCGCGGGTATTACGACCGCACCGGCATGGGATTTATATAGAAAATCATCATGAGTGGAGCCATTGATAAAAGTGGCGTTAACGAACGCGGCATCTATCGGCGGGAAGGTAGATTGTTTTCCGAAGACGGTTGCACATCCTGTTTGACTGCCAATGAACTTTAATGCCACCTTTGGTACTGTGAGATGCGAAGATTCTATCGCCGTTGATATGCAATCCAGAATTCTGGCTTTGACTATCTCAACAACATGAACTGGCAAATCCCGGAAATGAGTGGACTCAATAAAATTTGCCCATTCCTCAGCTACCGTTAAATCCCTGAAACCTGCTGACCCGATAGACTCATCAGGGGGCAGGCCCGTTTGCGGGTCGTGCATTGTGTCTCCTTTTGCTGCTGATCGGCAAATGGCTATTATAAATTTAGTGTTCCGTTAATCGGACTAGTGTATCGCTAAACAAAATTGTATAATACTAATCTGTGATGCGTCAACATCCGAGATTTATGCCAATTGCGCTCAGAGTTCGATCTTTTGGCGCATATTTTTTTATTGGAGCTTTAATGTCTAGTTCGCCTCCTCACAAACCGAAAGAAAATGCAGATACCGGCACAGTTAATAGAGTGCTGCGCATTCTTTCGCAATTTTCTGAAAAAGAGCAATGGGGCCTAAACGAGTTAGCCCGACGCGTGAATCTTCCGCGAGGTACAACTCATAGGCTTTTAAATTTATGCAAGCCCTTAAGTTTTGTCTCGCAAAATGAGGATGGGCTGTATATGCCAGGAGTTGAACTTTATCGTTTAGCCGGGAAACTTGCGTCAGAAGCTCCTATTAACCAGATTGCTCAACCAATTCTTCGAAAAATTCGAGATGAGACAGATGAAACAATCTTGCTCACAGTTTTGGCCAGAAATGAACTCAAAATGTATTTTTCAATGTCTGAATCCCCAGCTCACCCCCTGCGATACACCATTGAGAAAAATATGCTTCAGCCGTTATCCTGGGGCTCTAGTGCTTTATCGTTGCTTGCATTCTTGTCGGAAGAAGAAATTGAAGAAGTGATTCGACGTGCAGAACCATCTCCATTGGATGGGAGGCCGATGGATGCAAAGATTGTTCGCCAGCAGTTAGAGAAGATAAAAAACAATGGGTACGCTCTTAGTTTTGGGCAGCGAGCACCAGAAGCACATGGTGTTTCCGTACCATTTTTTGATGCGCAAGGAGAAGTTTATGGGAATCTCACACTGACTATCCCTGATTTCAGATATCACTCACATGACGTAAATGCCCTGGTGAAGTTACTGCTCGATTCAGCGGCTACTTTGACATCGCGATTAGGATGGTCGTAGATCTTGGTTAGTCTTCTATCTATCTATCTATCTATCGTGAATGAAACTTTCAAATAAATTAAAAGGAGATGATTTATGCCTCAGCCGTGCTTACCTGCGATCGACAACACCGCGAGTATCACGTTCGAAATTCCTGACGGTGCCTGCGATGCGCATGCCCACGTATTCGGGCCTTTCGAGCAATTTGCCTTATCAGCCGATAGGAGTTACACGCCACAGGAATATGTTGCTCATGATTTTGTGCATCATCTCGATCAATTGGGACTGGACAGGGGAGTATTGGTGACCGGCAGTGCCAGCGGTACCGATAATGGTGCAGTTGTCCATGCAATTTCGCTTCATCCAGACAAGCTGCGGGGCGTTATTGTGCCTTCAAGCGATGTGACTGAAAAGCAGCTTGATGAATACACGGCTGCAGGCATACGTGGTGTGCGTGTAAATCTTTACCAATTGAACGGCCAGAATGTGTATCGCAACGGGGCAAGCCTAGATGTGCTCGAAGAGCTCGCACCTCGTCTGGCTGCTCGCGGCTGGCATGCTCAGATCTGGATACATGCGCCAGATCTTCCAGAGATGATGCCGCGACTGAAGAAGTTGAATATGACCCTTGTTCTGGACCATATGGGGCGCATGAACACTGAATTGGGTGTCGAAAACAGGGGGTTTCAATTCTTGTGCAATCAGCTCTCCGAAGGGGCGATTTGGACAAAAATCTCGGGCGCTGATCGTAATTCACGGCAAGGTCAGCCATATAACGACGTTGATCCATTTGCTAGAGCAATACTTAACGCGAACATGGAGCAAGTGGTGTGGGGGACAGACTGGCCCCATATTAATTACTTTGATCAGAATCAAATGCCTGATGATGGAACGTTAACTAATCTTTTGGCGCGATGGCTTCCAAAGGCCGAGGACAGGAAGCGCGTCCTTGTTGATAATCCTGCCAATTTGTACGATTTTTGAAGTTTGACGAAGGGTATGACATAGAGTTAATGCGAGTGGTACTTTCAACTTTCAACGAGAAAATCGCAGATCAGAAAGGCAAATATTTTCTTTTCAGTTGAGCGATATCACTCGAACTCTTTATCCTCTCTTACAAATGATACTGTCGTTCTCGCGGATAGTTGTCAGATCGCTGTTGGTACGATTTTTTACTAATATGTTAAAGTTGTTCCAGTCGGTTCATACTCGTTCGTAGCCGACTTCACGATGACAAGGACCCTGCATGTCTAGTCCGAGCAGCGACATACAACCATTTGAAGCTTATGCAGCGCAGGCCGATCTCGACGATTTGCGTATGCGGTTAGCTGCTGCGCGGCTGCCTGAAGCAGAAACAGTCTATCGCGCGGCGCCAGATCCACGCCGGTGGGAACAGGGTGTTCCGCTGGCCGATCTAATCAGTCTTATAAACTATTGGCGCTCGGATTATAACTGGCGGGCCTTCGAATCGCGACTTAACGAAATAGGCCAGTTCCGTACATCAATCGAAGATCTGGGCATTCACTTTCTGCACCGTCGGTCAGCGCGAGCAGATGCGGTTCCATTGATTCTGACACATGGTTGGCCAGGCAGCATTGTCGAATTCGTTGATATCATAGACGAGCTGGCTAATCCCGCTGACACCAATGCCCCAGCTTTTCATGTCGTTGCACCGTCCTTATCGGGTTTCGGCTTTAGTGACAAGCCGGCCACCACCGGGTGGGGAATCGAGAAAATTGCGGCTACATGGGTAGAACTGATGAGTAGACTCGGCTACAGCAAGTTTGTTGCTCACGGCGGTGATTGGGGTGGAGTAATCACTGCGATCCTGGGCGGCAAATTCCCGGACCACGTTCTCGGCGTTCATACCACGCTCGCACAGGTACCGCCCGGGCTGCCGATGGATGGGATGACCGCAGAAGAACGCCAGTGGGCCATTGACACTCGTGATTTCTGGAATAAACGCGCAGCGTACGCGAAGCAGCAGGCAACCCGACCGCAAACTATAGGTTATGCACTGGTCGATTCACCGGTAGGCCAGCTGGCCTGGATTCTTGACAAATTCTTTGAGTGGACCGATAGTCACGACAGCCCGTTCGAGCGCATTTCCAGAGATCGCGTTCTTGATGACGTTACTCTATATTGGTTGACGCGAACCGGGGCATCTGCGGCGCGGATTTACTTCGAAAGTCATAACTCGCTGGATCCGGAACTTCGGATCCATGTGCCCGCAGCAATCAGTATTTATCCTCAGGATATCGAAAAATGTCCCCGCACTTGGGCAGAGAAACAATTTCGTCAGATTGTTCGCTGGAGGACGCCTGAGATTGGAGGACATTTTCCGTCGCTCGAAGTACCGGTGTCTTTCGTAAAAGATTTGCGGGAAGGTCTGGCCGCTGTGCTAGCCGCTGGTCGGTGAGAATAGTTCAATGCGGCTAGATCGACTAGTGATAAATTGAACCTGGCCTTCGGCCGGACCTACCTCGTTAACCGAATTATTGTCTTACCGCACCATATTTTTTCAGAATTTCAACAGTCTTGTCTATGGGCAGAGCCTCCGCTTTGTTATTGTCCACGCCGGTCACCGTGGTTGCTTTCAGCAGCGAGTTGTAGATCGCTTCTTCTGTTGCTTCTACCGTTGCCAGAAATAGCGGTGACATGGAATCGTTACCCAACAATTGAGTGGCGCGGATACCTTCGGTCGCTTTGATCCGATTTTCTTTGGCCGTACTAAAAGCAATCACGTAATCACCACTGCCATTGGTTGCAGGAGAACCTGTTCGGGCCAGTCCCAGCATAGCCCGCTTGGCCATACGCTCGAGATTGCGTGAGTCTAATGGGGCATCAGTGGCGACGATCATCATAATTGATCCGTCTGCGTGATCACTGATATCGGCTAGTGAGATTTTTTTACTGTGCTCCAGATCAGTGGTGTCTTCGGCTTTGTCGTCAGCCTGTTTTTTCTCCAGTTCTTCTTTCAAGTAGTATTTCCCAAGTGCCTGGCCCACTGGCGCTCCATTCATGGTAAGAACACCGCCATAATTGCTTTGCACAAGTACGCCAACCGTATATCCGCCTGCGCTTTCGGGCACTACCCGGGAGGAAGTTCCTATGCCGCCCTTGAAACCGAACGCAATGGTGCCGGTGCCGGCACCCACCACGCCTTCTTCTACGGGGCCACTGCTTGCAGACTTAATCGCCGCAAATACTTCTTCCTTGCCGACATGACGTCCTCGAATGTCATTCAGCTTCCCATCATTGGTTTCTCCGACTATCGGATTGACAGATCTGACTTTCTCATTGCCAGGCAGCTCCAGCATCCAGTCCATAAGGGCATCAGCCACTTTGGGGACATTAAGAGTACTAGTCAACAGAATAGGGGTTTCAATTTCGCCGAGCTCGGCGATTTGCGTTGTGCCTATAAGCTTTCCGAATCCGTTACCAACATATGCTGCCGCGGGCACTTTTTCTTTAAAAAGATTTCCGGAATGAGGCAATATCGCGGTGACTCCCGTTCGAATATCGTCGCCCTTAATTAAGGTAGTCTGACCAACCAGTACGCCGCTCACATCGGTAATCGCATTTAATTTTCCCGGGGAAAGTACCCCACTGATAAGTCCAATATCGCGGGCTCTTGGACGTTCGGCAGAATCTTGCGCATAAGTCACAGTAGACGAAAAGGCAGCAGCGGTGATGGAAGCGATAATCGGAAAATAGTGAATTGCCCGCATTGATTTTTTCTCCTCATTAATTACGAATGTGATTTATTTTGTATAGCATAACGCGTGCATGAGGGTGGTGCAAGGAAGGGCAGGACTCAAGTACTCTCGGGAGCGTATGGCACTCACGTGATTGGCATGGTTTCTGAAATTCCGACGCTGTGGCCACAATCATGGCGCTGTTGTCAGATCGGGCGAGAGTTCTCCGCGGCGCGAGATGATTTCCTCGCAAAGCGCTCTTGCGGCGACCGACAGACTGCGACCGCGACGTCGCACAAGATAAATCGAGCGGGCGAGGCGCGTGTGGCCAATGGGGCGGACAACCAATTCCTGTCGCTGGAACTGGAATAGTGTCAATGAGGGAACGACTGTCACACCGGCGCCTGAGGCGACGAGGCCAGCTAGTGTTGCCAGATGTTCCACTTCCATACAGGTGCGCAAGGACAGAGGGTGTAACGCGGCGTCGACGGAGTGGCGCACACTGCTCATGCGGTTCAGATGAATAAAGGGATGATTGCCAATATCGTCCAGTCGCAAAAACTGGTGGCGGGCTAGCGGGTGATCGTGCCGACAGACCAGATAGAAGGAATCCACGTATAACAATTGCGCGTCGAGGTCTTCACCGGGGTCCGCGGTCGCAGCTAACGCAAAGTCGACTTCACCGGTACGTAACAGGTTAAGGCATTGCATGGAAAAGGTATCGGTGAGCGTAAGTTCGATACCAGGATACTGTTCACGAAAAGAGGCGTAGATACGAGGTAGCCAGGCGGCACACAGTGAAGGCAGCGCGGCCACTGCAATCCGTCCCTTGCGTCTGGCTGCATGATCACGGAAATTGTCTATGACTTCAGAGAACTCATCATACAGCTTACGCACTGACGTACTGAAAAGGCGCCCTTCAGGTGTCAATTCCACAGTTCGTGTCGTGCGATCAAACAGACGCTCGCCCAGCGCAGTTTCAAGTGCACCAATTCGGGTACTGAACGCTGATTGAGACAGATTGCACCGCTCAGCGGCTCGTGTGAAATTTTTTTCGTCAACCAGCGCCAGAATAAGCTGCAGATCGCGGCTGCTTATATTCATCTAAAAATCCCATCAATATATCCAATTTTACTATTTCACAGATCGATTCGGTGATATTACACTTGAAATCACATTGGGGGAAGGATTTTTACCTGGCGTTTTACCGCTGGCAGGAGACAATATGTATTATTCAAAAAACAGACGTTCATTACTCAAAATGGGGCTCTACGTAGGCGGTGTGGTTGTCGCCGTGCCAGCATTTGCCCAGAAAAAACAGGACGATACGTTCCCGTCAAGACCTGTCTCACTCATCGTGCCGTTTCCGCCGGGTGGCACAGCCGACAATACTTATCGAGTATTGGCCCGGGCGGCAGAACCCTATCTTGGTCAGTCGATCGTGGTGGAGAATCGGGCTGGTGCGAGTGCGACCATGGGCGCGGTTGCGATCGCAAATGCCGTGCCGGATGGCTATCATCTCACAGTGACACATTCTGCCGTTTTACGCATGCAATTGATGCAGCGTACGTCCTACGATGCGCTACGCGATTTTGATCCGATCATACAGATCAGCGCCTTAAACGTCGGTTTGCTAGTGCGTAAGGAGTCGCCTTTTCAGGTATGGAAGGATTTTATAGACGCGGCGCGGCAAAGTCCTGGCGATGTCAGTTATGGCTCCAATGGTGTCGCAACCTCCCAGAATCTCGCTCTCACGCAGATTGCGGAACAGGAAAAAATCACACTCAACCATATTCCCTACAAAGGCGATGCCGAAGCAATTACGGGCCTGCTAGGTGGATTTATTGACGCGCACGCAGGAGGAACCGGCCTGGGTTCCCTCGTTGACGGCAATAAGGCGCGTTGGCTGGCGCTTTTTTCTGATGTCAGGCTCAGCCGTTGGCCTGATGTACCCACCTTGTACGACCTGGGTTACAACGTACCGGCGAGTAGCCCGACCGGCATCATCGGTCCTGCAGGCATGCCGAAAAACGTGGTCGCGCGTCTGCACGATGCGTTCAAGAGAGCACTCTATGACCCGGCCCACGTCAAGATATTGGAGGAATCGGGCCAGGCTGTGCAATATCGGGATGGCGAGGCATTCAGAAAACTCATCGCAGAACAGTATGCACTGGAGCGTGAGAGGATTAGTCGTGCCGGTCTTTTGGCGGCTGGAAAATAAATGGCTTTGATTGAAAAAGGAATTTGTATATGCAAGTTGGTGTCGAAATAGGCGGTACGTTTACCGACCTGGTATGGAGAAGGGCAGACGGAACTGTTACGACTGGAAAAGTGGCCTCCCGGCCGGAAGCCATTCACCAGGCGGTGCTGGACGCAATTTCCACGACAGGCATAGATTTGAAAGATATTCAGGAATTTGCTCACGGATCGACCGTTGCGACAAATACATTACTGACGCGTCGCGGTGCAATCACGGGATTGCTGGTGACTGAAGGCTTTCGGGATGTGGTCGAGATTGGCACGCATGATCGGGTAGGGAACATCTATACCGCTTTTTACACCAAACCCCGTGTGCCCGTTGCTCGCCGTCACGTTCGGGAAATTGCCGAGCGAGTCGGTGCTGATGGGACTGTGATCAAAGACATTGATCTGGAAGCGGCATGGCGCCAGATCAGCGATTTGCTCAGTGACGGCGTCACTTCGATTGCGATCTGTCTTTTGCACGCCTACCGCAATCCCATGCATGAAAAGGCGCTTCTGGAACTGGTAAAAGAGCGTGCGCCGGATATCGATGTATTTGCCAGCCATATCGTTTCACCGGAATTTCGGGAATATGAGCGTTCTGTGACAACGACTGTGAACGCATTTGTCGGGCCCGTAGTCAGAAAATATGTGCAGAATCTGGAACATGGCCTGGCACAGCACGGCTATCCCGGTGCCATGCGGCTCATGCAATCTAGTGGCGGTGTTATGCCCTCGTCAGCAGCGGGCAGTAACGCGGTGCGAATGCTGCTCTCGGGGCCTTCTGCGGGCGTACGGGCCGCTCAATGGTTTGCCGGCCGCAACCAAATCAACGACATTATTACGCTTGATATGGGCGGTACCAGTACCGACGTTGCCATTGCGCCGAACCTCACTCCCAGGGTGGTATCGGAGCTGACCGTCGATCATCTTCCAATCCGCAGTACTGCCATCGATATGGCTACCGTGGGCGCAGGCGGCGGCAGCATTGCGGCGATCGATCCTGGCGGATTCTTGAATGTCGGTCCTGCCAGTGCAGGTGCTTATCCGGGACCGGCCAGTTATGGTCGGGGAGGCGATTTGCCGACGGTGACCGATGCGCAGGTCGTTTCCGGACTTTTACGGCCTGCCAGATTCTTTGGCGGGAATCTGCCATTGCGCAAGGATTTGGCGATCAAGGCGCTGGAATCGTTAAATCTGCCGGACGGTACGGGTGCGACCGCCGATGCCATCCTGCGCATGGTCAATAGCAATATGGCAGCCGCAGTGCGGTTGGTTTCAACAGCTCGGGGAATTGATCCACGCGATTTCACGCTAGTGGCCTTTGGCGGCGGTGGCCCGTTGCATGGGGCTAAGGTGGCAGAAGAACTGGGTATGACTCGCGTGCTGATTCCTTGGTCACCCGGAATAGCAAGCGCTTTCGGATTGCTGGTCGCTGACCTTATTCTGGACGTCGTGCACGCCCGGGTCGAACCCCTCACAGACCAGTCGTTCAATAGCGATGCAATTCTTACTCTCCAAAGACATTGCGATGAACAGGCCGCGAGTTTGGGACTGGAGCAGGGAAGCTTTCAAGTGCAATATGGTGCAGACATGCGTTATACAGGACAGGGATACGAATTACCTGTCTGGATGACCGGTGTTGCGCATGACGCAGCCAGTCTGCGTCAGGCATTTGAAGACAAACATCGAACACTTTACGGGTATGCAAGGCCCAATCTTCCCGTGCAGCTTGTCAATCTTCGGGCCCGAATTGTTCGTCAGAATTCGGCTTCCTTGATTACCCGAGGATCTGCACATACCTCCGATGATCAACCGGTGCGCGAGGTGATGATGCATGAGGGACGAGCAGTGCAGACAACGTTTATGTCCAGAGCGAGTTTGGCCGAGGGGCAGAAAATACAAGGGCCTGCTGTGCTGGAAGAGCCTACCTCTACCGTATTTATCCCCGAGGGTTGGACATGCGAATGTCTGGTAACCGGTGATCTGATTTTGGAGAAATATTCATGACCACTGTTGATCCTGTTCGGCTGGCCATCCTGGCCAACGCCATGCACGCCATAGCGCAGGAGATGGGAACGACGCTGGTCCGTTCTGCATTTTCGACTATCGTACGCGAAGCGCGGGACTGCGCGACCGCGCTACTTGATGCCGAGGGCCATGTGGTCGCTCAGGCCGAGATGATTCCTATTCATAATGGAGGTTTGAGTGCCGCTTTCCGGGCCAGTGCCGCACAACTGGATCTGTCCGATATCGGGCCCGATGACGCGATACTATTGAACGATCCGTATGCGGGTGGTCAGCATCTTAATGATTTCATCCTGTTCCAGCCCATTTTTATCGATGACGAGTTGATCGGGTGGGCGGGCAATACCGCGCATCATCTGGACGTCGGCGGCGGTGGTGCAGGCATCAATACGACAGCCAGTGAACTGATTCAGGAAGGCCTGGTGATTCCGCCGTTACGATTGAACATGCCGCGAGATCTTTACGGCGGCGCCGTTGAACGTCTCATCTTTGCGAACATTCGGACAGCGGAACTTGGGCGAGGCGACTTCTACGCTCAGGTGGCAGCCAATCGCACGGGTGTGCAACGCATGTGCGAACTGGGCGAAAGAGTGGGTAAGGAAACGCTGCGACTAGCGATGTCGGAGACATTAAAATATGCCGAACGTCGCATGCGTGCCGCCATTTCAGAACTTCCTGACGGCACGTGGGACGGTGAGGCGTGGATCGACAATGATGTTGGAGGCACCGAACGCCTGCCGATAAAGGTTCGGGTGACAATAAGGAAAAGCGACATCACCCTGGACTTTGCCGATACGGCGCCCCAAGTCCATAGTATGTTCAATTCCTCGTTTTCATCGTCATTTGCGTCGGCGGTGACGGCGGTACGCTGTATTCTTCCCGACAAGGACATTCCGGTCAATGACGGATGTAATCGTCCATTAACAATCATTTTCCCAGAAGGATCCATTCTTCACCCTGAACCCGGTCTGCCTGTGCGTGCACGTATTTTGGGTTCATACCGGCTACTGGATGCGGTTCACGATGCGCTATCAAAAGCGATTCCCGACCAGGTGCCCGCCAGCGGATTTAATTCGACAACGGGCCTGTATCTGACCCAGAAGCGAGCCAGCGGGGCTATGCGGATTTACGCCGATGTGTTGGGTGGTGGATACGGCGCGGCACGCAATTATGATGGCGCCCATGCCCTGGCGGGTTTGCTCAGTTCGAGCAGAAATACCCCCATTGAAGCCATTGAGCAGATTCACCCCCAATTGCGCATGCGACATTACGCACTGGTACCCGATTCCTGCGGTGCGGGTCAATGGCAGGGCGGATTGGGTTTCTCCCGGGCAATTGAAATCCTGGAAGACAACGTAGTGCTGAGTTTCTACTCCGAACATTTCCGCTCGCCTCCTCGGGGCCGCAGTGGAGGAAATGATGCTGCACTCGCGAGCCTGATTGTAAAGCGCGGGGACGTGTCTATTTCACTTGAAAATCCCTCGATGATGGCGCTGGAGCGCGGAGATATTGTGATCCTTCAGGTTGGGGGCGGCGCAGGGTGGGGTGACCCAGGCGATCGATCGCAGGAGAGCATTGAGGAAGATCTTATGGATGGATTGATCTCGGAAGCATTTGCCACCAAACATTATGCGCGACACAGCGAATTGTCGCCCGCACAACAGGAGAAAACGCATGTTTAATCGACCAGAGCGATTCGCCTGGCCTGAAAGCGATGCCGTGCAACTTGTTCAGGATTTGCGCTTCGGTTTGTTGGTGTCGGACTATGACGGTG
The DNA here is from genome assembly GCA_023389155.1 of Pseudomonadota bacterium. GTDB lineage: Bacteria > Pseudomonadota > Gammaproteobacteria > Burkholderiales > Burkholderiaceae_B > Advenella. The sequence continues at coordinate 41,066 of JAEWEV010000025.1, read as the reverse complement.
AGCTTTGTTTTTCGTACTTGCCCTTCTTGGTGGATGTGGAGGATGGGCGCATTGTGAGGCTCAGAGGTCATTTCGCAAGAAACAATCCTCATTGGAAAGCATTACAGTCCAACCCTCAGGCTACCGTGGTTTTCAACGGACCCAACGCCTATGTTTCGGCGCAATGGTATACCAAGGAGTGCCCGGCTGCACCCAGCTGGAACTTTGTCGTTGTACATGTTGTCGGCAATATTGTGCTTCATGATACACCCGAAGAAACGTGGGCTATTCTCCTGGATCTGATTGAGGTAAATGAATCGTCACTGCCGCAACAGTGGCGTGTAGAAAACTATGATCCGGCACGACGCGAACGTTTGTTACCGCATATACTCGGATTCTCTCTGGAAGTGAGCCGGATTGAGCCGAAATTCAAGCTCAATCAGCATTATGCTGCTGACGATCAATTGGGTGCCGCAAAAGGCCTCGAAGCAGATGTGGGTACCGATAACGCGCGGGAAATTGCCCGACTGATGCGTTTGTCCGTCGAGCGTTCTGCACGGGAAGGCACACGAGAGAGTGGAGTTGACGTTACTACGTATCTCGATAACGGGAAAACATCCACATGAATGGTGCAGATGCGTTATGTGACACCTTACTTGCAGGCGGCATCGATACCTGTTTCGCCAATCCCGGCACCTCAGAGATGCATTTCGTGGCAGCGCTGGATCGCAAACCTGCAATGCGGTGTGTGCTTGCATTATTCGAGGGGGTTGCGACCGGTGCGGCTGATGGCTACGGGCGTATGCTGGAGCGACCGGCCGCAACCCTGTTACATTTGGGTCCGGGGCTCGCAAACGGCCTGGCAAACCTGCACAATGCCAGGCGGGCACGTACTCCACTGGTGAACATCGTAGGTGACCACAGCACGCAGCATTTGCAATACGATGCACCATTGACCAGTGACGTTGCAGCGTTGGCAGCGCCGATGTCGCACTGGGTTAGAACGATCAGGGACGCGGACGAAATTCCAAAAATTTCCGCGCAAGCCGTCGAGCGATCCCTTGGAGATGGTGGCGCGGTGACGACATTAATATTGCCGGCAGATGCAGCCTGGACGAAGTGCCAGGCATCTCCGGTAAAGCCCGAAACCACGGCTTCTCTGCGTGATGTTGCAGCCGAACAGATCAGGCTGGCATCACACATATTGCAAAGCCAGGGAAAGCGGGTAGTTCTGATCCTGGGCGGACGAGCGTTGAAACCAGAAGCGCGAGCTGCTGCAGCACGCATTTGTGATGCTACAGGGGCAGGTATGCTGGCGCAACAGTCGAATGCACGGTTGGAACGGGGAGCGGGTCGCGTTCCTATTGCGCGGATCCCCTATCCGGTTGAGCAGGCGAGGGCCATGCTCGATGGCGCTGGACATATTTTGCTTTTTGGCGCCACCGCGCCAGTTGGTTTTTTTGCCTATCCAGGCAAGCCAGGAAGCGCGGTTCCAGAAAACTGCACTGTGCACGAGATCTGTTCGCATGCCGAGGATGCGAACCTGGCGTTACGGAGCATTGCTGATTATCTCAATATCGACCAGACGCGATCCGTGATTTGCCAGCGTTTATCGCAACCATCCCTGCCGACAGGCGGTCTGGATGCGGATGCGGTGATCCAGACAGTTTCAGCGCTTATGCCGGAACACGCAATTGTGTGTGACGAGACTGTCAGTTCTGGTCGCAAGCTTCTGCAGATCACAGCTGGTGCCCCGCCACATGACATGCTTTTCCTGAACGGCGGGGCAATCGGTATCGGGCTCCCTCTGGCAACAGGTGCTGCGATTGCCTGTCCCGACCGTCCGGTTATCTGCCTGCAGGCAGATGGAAGTGCCATGTACACAATCCAGGCCTTGTGGACTCAGGCACGTGAAAACCTCCATGTGATCAGCATTATCTTCTCAAACCGGTCTTACGCACTGTTGCATCAGGAGTTGGCCAAAGTAGGCGCTGGCCAGGCCGGTCAAAATGCTTCTCGCTTGTTGGATATTGTTGACCCTTCACTCGATTGGTGCAAGATCGCGTGCGGAATGGGGGTGGAGGCGACAACGGTCAAAACCGTGCGAACGCTTGCAGACAGCCTGCGGGCTGCGTTGTTGCGTAACGGTCCTTTCCTGATAGAAGCACAAATATGAACGATACTTTTCCAAACGCGGCAGCTTGTTCTTGGCTCATACATAATTGTGCAAGCGCTGACCTAAATGTGTTTTCTACTATGATTTGATGCAGCAAATGAGTACACGGTAGCCAGCTGCATGCAGCGCCGTGCGAGTAAGATCTGCGAGTTAATCGGCACCTATTTTTGACTTGCTCTTGCCCGCCAATTCCTTGATGATTTCGCGCACCCACCGCTGCCCGTTATGGCCATGATTACGCTCGTGCCACATCATATTCACCGCGAAACCTGGTACGGGGAAGGGACTCTCTACGATCCTGAGCGTTTCGCGGCGAGTATGTACCAGTCGTTCCGGTACCAGCGCAACGAAGTCTGAGTGACTGACGATCTCGGGTACAGCCAGAAACGATGCTGCAGAAAACACTACATTCCGTCGGTAGCCCTGTACTGCCAATCCGTCATCCACGGGACTCGTAAAATCACCGCCGCGTAGCGAGACGATGACGTGTTCCAGTTGTGCAAACTGTTCCACCGAAAGCCCGCGTCGCAGTCGCGGATGGCGTTTTCTGCCGATCAGTACGTAGCGTTCGTCGAATAGATGCCGGCTACGTAAACTGCCAGGGCTATGCTCGGGTGTCATTAGCGCGAGATCGACGTCGCCGCTGGCCATTTGCGCCTCCAACCGCGGCGGATCAAGATGGCGTAGAGCAATGCGTATACCGGGAGCGCGCTGTCTTAGGATTACCGCCAATGGCTGGATCACAGCTGCTTGAAGGTAGTCGGTGCAGGCTATGATCACGGTAAGCTGAGCTGTCGCAGGGTCAAAGCGGCGATGTTCGATCAGGATGGCGCGAACATCGTCCAGCGCACGGCGAAGTGGATCAAGCAACTCTAGTGCCTTGGCGGTAGGCAGCATACCGCGTTGCGCTTGTATCAGCAAAGGATCATCGAACAGTTCGCGAAGCTGGTTCAATTGCGTACTGACCGCCGGCTGACTAAGGTGCAGTCGCTCGGCCGCCCGCGTCACGTTCTGTTCCACCAGGAGGGTTTCAAGCGTAACCAAAAGATTGAGGTTTAGCTTCTTGGTATTCATATAATAAATAGTAGCCGAAAAAATATTTAATTTCACAAATAGTTGAAGGCCGTTCAAACTGACACATTCTTAAACGATATTTCAGGTTGAAGGTCAAGCTATGCAATTGAATGACAGAAAGAAAGTGCTCATCGTTTATGCACACCCTGAGCGAACTTCCGTGACGTACGAATTTGCCAGGATAGCGGCGCAGGAGCTGAACGCCCAAGGTCACGAGGTCATGCAGTCCGATCTTTACGGTATGGGCTGGAAAGCCGTCTTTGACGCTCAGGATTTCCCAAGGCGAGTCAATCGGGATCGATTGTCTTTCATTGAGGAGTCTGGGCATGCGTTCTCCAACGGCTGTCAAACACCCGATGTAGAAGAGGAACAACGCAAGATTCTGACAGCCGACGCAGTGATCCTGATCTTTCCGCTATGGTGGTACGGCATGCCGGCGATCATGAAGGGATGGGTGGACCGCGTGTGGGCCTTTGGATTGGCTTATGGTTATCAGGGAGCCGGCAACACTTATCGCTACGGAGAAGGCGGTTTTTCAGGAAAACGTGCTCTGCTGGCCGTCTCTGTGGGTGGTCCAGCCGTCGACTATTCTCCCCGGGGTATCAACGGGCCATTGGAGCAACTTCTTTTTCCCATCACGCACGGCACTTTATTCTTTCCTGGAATGCAGGTGCTTCCGACTTTCGCTGCGTATGGGACAGCTCGCATCGATGCCAACGGAATTGTCCAAGCGACGAACGCGTGGCGCAATCGCGTAAAGAGGCTATTTGAGGATGAGCCGATTGCTTTCCGCTCACAGAACGGTGGCGACTATCCGGATGGTCACGTGTTGGCTGATCACGTTGCACCGTGTCAGACAGGTTTGGTGGCGCATATTGCCAGTGTTACTCGCCCTTCGGATTGAAACCTGAGATTGATGACAATTTGCCAATGACATTTGTCATTGTGGGATTTTAGATGGTGGTCGCGAGAGGTGGGGCACGTTTATTTATGGCCGTCCAGGAGGGCAGCGTCTATTGCCAGGTGTTCCCTGAATGCCAGCCATCCTGCTGGCGTAACGGTGATTGCCCGGGATTTTGCCGCGCGACGCAGCCAGTCGTTTTCACAGAATGTAATCAATAAACGTGATGCCACGGGTCCGGCAAGATGATGACGACGCTCGGTCCAGTCCAGGCACGGATAAATCAGGCCACGCGATGCGGGCTTCATCTGTCGAAGGTCTATCCCTAACGATTGAAGCCACTGCTTTCCCGCCGATGTTATTGCATATTGACCGCCACCTGGGTCTTGGCTCAGATAGTGCTTCTCCAGCAATGCGTTTGTGATTGCAACACCAAGTTTTCCTGCGAGGTGGTTGTAACAGCTTCGGCAAAAGCCAAGTTCACGCTGCAGCGGTGAAGCGACCTTTTTTCTCATCGTTGCCGTAGGCTGGATTACTGAAAGCTGCTCTAGCGCCTGGGCGACATGAGGGCCCGATAATCGATAGTAGTGGTGGCGTCCTTGCTTTTCCATCGACACCAGCCCGCCATCCAACAGCTTGCCCAAATGCGAACTGGCGGTCTGCGCGGTTACGCCAGATGCGTAGGCCAGTTCTCCCGCCGACCAGGCCCGGCCATCCAGGAGAGCCGTGAGCATACTGGCTCTGGCATGATCGCCCATCAGATAAGCTGTGGTACTGAAGTTGGTCAATGCGTCCATGATATTTCTCAATATTCTACATACTGTCCATCTTACGCTGCTGCGGTGAATAATACTTCGATACAGCCCGTACCATCGCGGGTATCCGACTATCTATACTGGAATTTTTATGATTTCCGGTGCAAAGCATGAACGTGGTGTCGTTTGTTTCAGATTTGACCTATCGGCGTTCCTGGATGACGTTGATTACACTTTGTTTGGCTGTACTGGCCGCTCAGCTAGATACCGCTATTGTAAATCTTGCCACACGGCCGGTTGGTACCGCTTTTTCAGTTGGGCTCAATTCTCTGCAATGGTTCCTCGATAGCTACAACCTTGCGTACGCTGTGTTATTGCTGACGGGCGGTTTATTAGCCGATTTCTTTGGGCGGAAACTGATTTTCATGGTGGGTGCAGCCGTATTTACCATAGCCTCACTGTTGTGCGCTGTTGCGCCATCCATGGCGTTCCTTATTGGTGCGCGTGCCTTGGCCGGTCTGGGCGCTGCCTTATTGGTGCCTGCATCGCTGGCAATCATCAGAATTGCCTGGAGCAACGCGGCCGAGCGAAATCGGGCGCTTGGAATATGGGCGGCTTGTAATGGTCTTGCCATGGCCATTGGGCCTACTCTGGGCGGTTTACTGATTCATCATATCGGCTGGCGGAGTATTTTTGTGTTAGTCATTCCGTTCAGCATAGCGGCTCTGACAATGGCTGTATTTACGATTCCTGAGACGTCTGATCGCGAAAATCGGAGCTTTGATATCTGGGCGCAATGTTTGGGCGCGCTCGTTCTGGGCGGCCTGGCATTAGCCGGAATCAAGGTTTATGAGTCACCGGGATTCGCGACCCTTGTACTGTCAGCGGTTATCGTTGCATTAATTCTGTTTGTCCGGATAGAACACAAAAAGGGAGATGCAGCGTTGGTCCCCTTAAGTATTTTCATCACACCGGCATTTCGAGGCGCCTTTACTGCAACTGCCGGTATGACGTTCGGCATGTATGGATTGCTGTTTCTGTTGCCCCTGATGTGGCAGACCACCGGACGCTTTACGGCTGTTGGCGCTGGTTTGGCGCTGATGCCCATGGCGCTGGTGTTTGTTATCGTTTCGGCTGGGTCAGGAAAATTAGTCTCCTTGCTGGGGCAACGCTTAGCGATTTCCGGGGGACTGGCATTGATTGCGCTCGGGCTGCTGACGGTTAGCACGGGCTCCTGGCAAAATACGATTGCCCTGACCGCAGTTGGGCTCGGCCTGACCGGAGTGGGTATGGGAATGGCCACCGGTCCTCTGATGGCGGTAGCCGTCGGCGCTGTGACTGCAGCGCGGTCTGGTACCGCCAGCGCACTGATAAATGTTTCCCGCATGACTGGCGCAACACTCGGTGTGGCGGTATTGGGAGCAGTTTACCAGGGGGTCGGCCAGGGAGTTTTCGGGTGTTGCATCGCTTTGCTGGCGGCAGCTGTTGTGCAGAGCGGGTGTGCAGCTTATAGCTGCAGGGCGTTGCGGATGTGATAAATCGACAAGTCGAGTCAAAACCATAAGCCCTTGATGCCATAGGTCTTGATCATGTTTTTCATAATCGAGAAACCTTTAACGATATAAGCTGAAAAATCCGCGGCGCTTGCCGGATAGCTTTTTATACCGCAATGGTCGACCAGAAACTTTCTATATTTGCTGCCGGAGACCACATCATGGATGGCAGCCAGCAACCGGATTTTTGCTTTCTCGGGAATTCCTTTTGGTGAGCTGTGACATGACCTGCAAGAAGTGTACGTTTTATAAAAAGCTTGTTGTGAGTCATTCTGAGTATGACTTGGTGTCGTGTGATTTGATTGATTACCTCAGAACATGCGATTTTGATTCGTCGAGGAGCCCTAATAAGTTTTTGAGCGCCGTGGTAGCTGAATCTTCGCGCCACGCGACTCCAAGACTGGCTATCAGTTCGGTGCCCTTAATGGGTATATAGCGTACCTGATCAACGCGACTTGTGCGCATGCAAGCGGGAACAACTGTAATTCCAAGAGACGCCGCCACCAAATTAATGGTGGATGATATTTGCGGGACATTCTGTACTACGCGAGGGCTAAACCCTATACTTTCGCAGGCTGTAATTACCTGATCTGTCAGCCCCATCCTTGTTGGTCGCGGGTAAAGAACAAATGGTTCGTCCCGTAATTCGATTAACTCGATTAGTTTTTTATGTGCCAAGTGATGCGATTTTGGTAAAGCAACCACCATAGGTTCAGTGGAAACGAGCTTGAATTCCATGTCGGAATCACGTCCGATTGGAAGTCGCACAAAGGCAACATCGAGTTGTCTATGTCGCAATCGTTCCATCAGAGGTTCGGTTCTGTGTTCCTCCAACGTTAAATCGACTTCCGGGTATAGCTCGCGAAATTTTTGTAGAACCCTCGTCACTTCGCCGGTGAATGAGGCTGATTCGGTGAATCCGACGCTGAGTCTGCCGATCTGTCCGGCTGCTGCTAATCGGCACCGTTCTGTCGCTTTTACTACGTGTTCCAGAATACCTCGACATTCAGCGAGAAAGACTTCTCCGGGCTCCGTCAACCTGACATTACCGGGTTGACGATCAAAAAGTCTTACGCCAATTTCCTCTTCTAATGATTTGATTTGGTATGTCAGAGGAGGTTGTGAGATACCCAGGCGCCTTGCGGCTTTCGTGAAGTGGAGTTCCTCGGCTGTCACCACAAAATAACGAAGATGTCTGAGTTCCATGCGATTCAAAAAAAGTATTAAAGCAGCTTGTATTATATATTAGACAGGTGGTAGAGGTGTTGTTAAACTTTTTTCACATCTTTTACTACATCTCCAATTTGTCCTTATGCAAACTTCCGATCTCATCGACCAGCCAGCAACAATGGCACTTGCTGCATTCGCCTCATCCTTGACTTTCGACCAAATTCCTTCGCAGGTGGTTGAGGATGTGAAGTTACATTTGTTGGATGGAATCGGGGTCGCGTTGTATGGCTCACAGTTGCCGTGGACGAAACACGTCGCAGATATCTCAATGGCTGAGGGCTGCACCCAGGTGGCGACCCTTTTAGGAAATGGTCGACGTACCTCACCATTGAACGCTGTTCTTGTTAATGCCACGGCCGGCCATGCCTTTGAAATGGATGATATTCATAAGAACTCCGTCTTGCACCCAAATTCGCTGGGGGTTCCCGTGGCACTAGCCCTTGCCGAAGCACATCCCGAGATTGGCGGAGCCGATGTCATCACAGCATTAACCGCAGGAATCGAAATTGGCGCGAGGGTGGGAAATGCCGCTACGACCGCACTTTTTCTCAATGGGTTTCATCCTCAGGGAACGACTGGCACCTTTGTTTCTGCTGCAACGGCAGGACGACTTTTGCGGCTGACACCCAGCCAGATGCAACACACGTTTGGAATAGCAGGATCTATGGGGGCCGGCCTGATGGCAGCTCAGGAAGGCGCCATGGTTAAGCGTCTACATGCGGGTAGGGCTGCGCAATCAGGATTGCAGGCAGCACTCCTTGCACAGCGAGGCTTTACGGGAATCGAAAACATACTGGAGGCGGGTTACGGTGGATTCTTAAGCGCTTTCGCGCGGACGTGTAAACCTGAGCACCTGTTAAACGGATTGGGAACCGACTGGGAGGCAGGGAAAGTGGGATACAAAATGTACCCCAATGTCACCAGCATCCATGCAGCATTGGATGCAATGAAAGAGTTGATGCGCGTGCACGGAGTGAACGCTTCTGATATAGATCGCATTGAAGTCGGTTGTGGACACATGACATATGTACACACGGCCTGGAAATACGAGCCAAAAGGTGTGACTGCAGCGCAAATGAATCTTTTCTATGGGCTGGCGGTGATGGCACTGAGAGGATCCGTTTCCGCTCATGACTATGCGGAAACTCGAATCGATGATCCAGAAGTTATGGATTTTATATCTCGAATTCATCCGTTCGAGGATGAGATTATTGAGCGTCGTGGTGCAGAATATCGGCATGCTGCACGTCTCCAGATAAAAACCAAATCAGGACAATTGCTTTCTCATGACGTATGGGCGAGACGCGGTAGTCCCGAGAATCCGGTCGGCCCGGAAGAGGTAAAAGAGAAGTTTTTTGCAAACTCGTCACATTTACTTAATAAAACAACAGCAGAAGAACTAATACGCCAAATATTAATTTTTGAATCCCTGGATTCGTTGGAAGGAATTATTTCTCTGCTCACGGAGGAGAAAACATGACTATTACGAGACGTAAATTTGTTTTGGCTACGACGGCTGCAGGCGCTTTGGGAGGATTATCACAGACTGTTCGGTCGGCTAGCGCACCGGTGCGGGTAATTTGTCCGTACGCTCCAGGGGGTGGGACCGACACGATTACCAGGGTGATGGCTAATGAACTTACTGAAATCAGAGGACAGCCATACATCGTCGAAAACCGTCCTGGAGCTGCCGGTACGATTGGGCACCAGTTAGTTGCGTCTTCGCGGCCGGATGGCAGTACATTGCTGCTTGGCGCAATTGGACCGCTGGCTGTGGCGCCTCATTTGATGAAGATTTCATATGATCCACTGGTAGATCTGGCTCCGATAACTATGGGAGCCGTTTTTCCGAATGTCCTGGTCGTTAATCCTGCACTTGGCATTAAGACGTTGAAGGAATTTATCGAACTGGCGAAGGCCAAAAAATTGAGTTATGGCTCTACGGGTGTAGGATCGTCATCACATTTAGCCGGAGAACTCTTGAATAGTAACGCGGGAATTAATATTCTACATGTACCGTACAAGGGCGGATCAGCCGCGCTAGTGGATGTGATAGGCGGGTCCCTGACGGCGTTCTATGCGACGCCTGCATCCTCCAAATCCTTTATCGATGCCGGTAAAGTGGTTGCTATCGCCACAACTGGTCTTACACGTTCTGAAATACTGCCTGATGTCCCAACAATTGCTGAATCGGGATTTAAGGAGTTTTCAGCGCTTAACTGGTGCTGCTTTATGGCTCAAGGGAAGACGCCATCTCCCATCTTAGACAAACTGAATGAAGATATGGTCGCTATTCTCAAGCGTCCGAAAGTAATAGAGGAATTATTGAACCACGGGCTCACCCCGCAACCTACCTCGCGGGCAGAATTGCGTCAATTTATCGAGTCTGAATCGACCCGCTGGGGAGAGCTCATTAAAGAACGAAACATTGCGCCTGCGTGAAATTCATCGTATTCATAATTCAATTTGAGCTGGTCATAGCACCAGTCGGCCCTAGACATTCACGACAAGCGGAAAGTACTGACATATGCGCGCCGTAACGATTAACCAATACGGGGGACCTGAAGTCGTCCAATATCAAAATGATGTTCCTGTTCCGCAACCGGGCGATGGCGATGTTCTGGTGGCTGTCGCATGTGCGGGCATCAATTTCATGGATATACACACGCGACAAGGCAAATATGCAAACTCCCAGACTTATGCAGTACGTGCTCCGTGTACGCTTGGGATGGAAGGAGCAGGCACCATTGTTGCGGTGGGAAATAGTGTGGATTTCCTAAGGGTAGGGCAACGCGTAGCCTGGTGTATCTCCTGGGGCAGTTTTGCGGAATATGCGTGTGTTCCGTCCTCGCTGGTCGCTGTGATTCCAGAAGAGATCGGTTTCGATGTGGCAGCTGCTGCGATGTTCCAGGGATGTACTGCTCACTATTTAGTGAACGATGTTGCAAAATTAAAGCGGGGAATGGATTGTCTGGTACATGCGGCTTCCGGCAGTATCGGGCAAATCCTCATCCAAATGGCCAGGATGTCCGGAGCAACAGTTTATGCGACAGCGAGTACCGATGAAAAAAGGGCAGTCGCCACTCAGCGTGGTGCTAACGTTGTACTTCCCTATGAGGGAGGGCTTTTCGCTGAAAGGATTAGAGAGCTCACGTCGGGTAATGGGGTCCACGTTGTTTTCGATTCGTTAGGCAAGACAACTTTGCGTGCAAGCATGCGCGCCACTCGCAAGCAGGGACTCATCATTAATTACGGGAATGTTTCCGGCTCGGTCAATGATCTTGATCCTTATGAGCTCGGAGAGCAGGGTTCACTATTTCTCACCCGCCCGCGCCTGGCTGATTATATGGTTGATCACGCAACAGTCCAGCGTCGCGCAGACGCAATATTCTCCGCAATTCGGGACCGCCATTTGTTCATTGACATTGCCGACAGCGTGGATTTTTGCGACATTTCGACAGTTCATGCAGCAATTGAAGCGCGTGACCAAATTGGGAAATGCGTTGCGTGGATTGGCTCACGGAGCGTTTCCCCTTAGTTGAATAAAAGTTTTCCCGAGCTTTTTTCCTAAACATGCTCCTTGTTCAGTCAACTGGTGTAGGGCTCCATGGTTGGTTCTGAATGGATATTGCCCGATTCCGGGCGACAGGGCCGTATCAGAAGATTAAGCGACGTGCTCAAGTAATAACGACATGTTTTTATTTCACTCTGACTGAATTCATTTCTCCTCATCGCGTCTCTTCGCGCCCATCACAAATGCATTATCGCATTTGACATGAATGATTTGATCGAATATGATTAGAACTGAAATGATTTTTGCGAGAAATGATTCCTGTATAAATAATATGAGTAGAATATGACTAAAACAATTAATACGCAGACTCAATATGACATACGAATTCTCAGCGCGCTGCGCCGTATCACGCGTGCTATAGCTGTGCATTCGCGGCAACTGTCCGCTTATAACAATGTGACTGCACCGCAGCTGATCTGTTTGGGCGCGATTGTTGAAAACGGGCCGATTACCGCTACCGAAATCAGCCGAAAAATACATGTCAGCCCTAGTACCGTGGTGGGTATTCTTGATCGCCTGGAAGATAAAGGCTGGATCAGCCGCGAACGCGGCAGGGAAGATCGCCGCATTGTATTTATTACTGCGACGCAGGCAGGAGTTGAGCTGGTAAAAGCGACGCCGTCGCCCATCCAGACAACGCTGTCTGACGCGCTGAAAGATTTGCCCGAGGCAGAGCAGGCGGCCATTACCGCTTCACTTGAAAAAATTGTCATGCTCATGGAGGTCCACAGTGATGTGGCTCCTGAGGTTTCCAAAGAACCTGCATCGCCGATCCTGGATGTTCCGGTCAGCGATGCATCTCACCCAGAATCCGGAATTTTGATTTGATTGATACCGTACTTACGACTTCACAAACGCAATCGCAGTCTTCGCAAGCAGGTGATACGGCCCGCAAGCAATCGCATGTGCTCAGAATTCCGGCCAGACAGGACGGCTATGCGATCTGGCAATTGATTTCCCAGTGCCCGCCACTGGATCTGAACTCGGTGTACAGCTATCTTCTGTTGTGTGAGCATTTTCACAATACCTGCGTTGTTGCAGAGAACGCAGGAAATATCGATGGATTTGTTTCGGCCTATCTGCCGCCAGAAAAGGACGATGTCCTGTTTATCTGGCAGGTCGCCGTGCACGAACGTGGACGGGGGCAGGGACTTGGTCAGCGCATGCTGCAAAGTCTGTTGCAACGACCAGAACTGGCGCATATTCGGTACCTCGAAACGACAGTAGGTCCTGATAATGTCGCCTCGCGTCGCATGTTCGCTGCCGTTGCCCACACCATGGGTACAGGCATCGACGAGAGTCCCTTATTTGAACCAGAATTATTCGGGCCCGAGGTACATGACGACGAACGCCTTTTGAGGATCGGACCACTCAGGCGAATGCCGGGCTGATCTTCACACCACACAGGGTGTTTACACGCCCGAATGCCTGAGACAGGCATTGTCCTTTTAATGTTTCAACAAATAGGAAAAAATCATGGATTTAGAAATTTTCGACCGCATGGAGTCTGAAGTACGTGGTTACGTACGTTCATTCCCTGTCATATTCAATCAGGCCAAAGGGTCTGTTCTGACTGATGAATCAGGTACCGAATACATCGATTTTTTCAGTGGTGCTGGTACCTTGAATTATGGTCACAATAATCCGATACTCAAGAAAAAGCTGATCGAGTATCTGGATATCGATGGTGTCGTGCATGGGCTGGATATGGCCACATCGGCAAAAAAATTATTCATGGAGACATTTGAGCGAGTACTGCTCAAGCCGCGCAAGATGAACTACACCTTGCAGTTTACGGGTCCTACCGGTACGAATGCGGTGGAAGCGGCACTCAAGCTTGCCCGCCAGGTCAAAGGTCGCTCCAATGTGGTGTCGTTTACTCACGGTTTCCACGGCGTGAGTGGCGGTTCCCTGGCAGTGACTGCCAATGAAAAATTTCGCGATGCAGCGGGCGTGTCCTTGCATAACACCGCCTTCATGCCATTCGACGGATACATCGGACCGGATGTCGATACTATCGCTTACTTCGAACGTATGCTTGAAGATCCCAGCAGCGGACTGGATCTGCCAGCCGCAGTGATTGTGGAAACAGTGCAGGGCGAAGGCGGTGTCAACGTGGCCAGCTGGCGCTGGATCCGTGATCTGGAAAAATTATGCCGCAAGTATGACATGCTGCTGATTGTGGATGATATCCAGGTCGGTTGCGGTCGTACGGGAAGTTTCTTCAGCTTTGAAGCGGCGGGTATCAAACCTGACATTATTACGCTGTCCAAATCGTTGTCTGGTTTCGGCCTGCCAATGTCACTGGTACTGTTGAAGCCAGAGCTGGATGTCTGGAAACCCGGTCAGCATAGCGGCACGTTCCGGGGCAATAACTTGGCCTTTGTGACCGCCGCTCAGGCTCTGGAAAGCTACTGGTCCGACGATAAATTCGAGATCGAAATACGCCGCAAGGAACGTATTGTGCGTGACTGGCTCGACAATATCGTTCACAGTTATCCTGATGCAGGGTTCAGTGTTCGCGGACGCGGACTGATCCAGGGACTGGTCAGCAACGAGAAGCCTGAACTTGCAAACAAGATTGCGCAGCAGGCGTTTAAATATGGACTGGTTATTGAAACTTCCGGTGCGCAGGATGAAGTGCTAAAAGTGTTGCCGGCGCTGACGATCGAAGATGAACAGTTGAAAAAAGGCCTGGAACTGATCGAGCGAAGCGTGGCTGAAGTCCTTAACCAGGAAGGCAAAAAAACCAAAGTTCTCAAATTCGGAGCCTAAGAAATATGATAGTAAGAAATGTAAAAGACGTAATTGGTACTGATCTGGAAGTGAAAACGGATACGTGGCTGAGCCGCCGTGTCCTGCTCGCCAAGGATGGAATGGGCTTTTCGTTCCACGAGACCGTCATTTTCCCAGGCACAGAAACCCATATCCATTACCAGAATCATCTGGAAGCGGTATGGTGTGTCGAGGGAGACGGCGAAATTGAAACGATTGCCGATGGCAAAAAATATGCACTTGGGCCAGGCGTTGTGTATGCACTGGATCAACATGACGAACATTGGTTGAGGGGTGGTAAAGAGCCTTTACGCGTGATATGCGTGTTCAACCCACCCGTGACCGGCCTGGAAGTTCATGACGAAGATGGCGTGTATCCGGCAATGACCGAGGAAACAGCCTAAACAGTAAACAGACAAGGAGTACAAGATGGTTGTAACAGACATTTATGAATCACGTACCAGCGGAACTGCAGCAATTATTGCAAGACAGGAACCTGTGGTATATGACGGCGGAAAGTATGCCGATGCATTGTCTGCCGATCAGATCGCATCCTATGAACGTGACGGTTTTTTGGTGCTGGATAACCTTTTCAGTGAGCAGGAAGTCAAGGCGCTGATGGACGAAGTTCTTGCGATGACAAATGACAAGAAAATTGCCAACAGTGATGAAGCCATTACTGAACCAGGCAGCAATGCCGTGCGTTCCATTTTCCGGGTTCATGTATTAAATAAGGCAATTGACAAACTGTCACGCGATCCGCGACTAATTCACGTTGCGCGTCAGATTCTGGGTTCGGAAGTGTATTTGCATCAATCCCGGGCAAATCTGAAGCCAGGATTCAAAGGCAAGGAGTTTTACTGGCACTCTGACTTTGAAACGTGGCACACGGAAGATGGTATGCCGCAAATGCGCGCACTGAGTTGTTCGGTATTATTGACGGATAATAACGAATGCAATGGCCCGCTTATGGTCGTGCCCGGCTCGCAGAAACAGTTCATTTCCTGCCGGGGAATTACGCCTGACGAGAACTATAAAAAGTCGCTAAAGGCACAGGAATATGGTGTACCTGATCCTTTGAGCCTAGAACTGCTGGCAGAGCAGGGCGGGATCAAGGCAATTACTGGCAAGGCCGGTTCGGTGGTGTTTTTCGATTGTAATACCATGCATGGTTCGAACGGCAATATTTCGCCTTGGCCACGAGCCAATGTCTTTATGGTCTACAACAGCATCGAAAATACCCTGAATGCGCCCAAGTATGGACTGGCTCCACGCCCTGAGTACATCGCAACTCGCGAAAATGTGGAAGTCCTGGAACCGCTGGATGCCCTGCAGGAAGTAGCCTGATCGAGACACGAGCTCCAGCCAGGGACCGCGCTTGCGGCCTCTGGCCGAGCCTCGGGCATTGCCGCTGGTAATGCAGATGTAATATACCGACTCTTTGCGTCAGCAAGAGTCGGTTTTTCTTTGACAAGGCTGACACCGGCGATATTTTTCTTAGCTGGGATGAAAATATTTTTATGTGCTGACCCCGGTGATGTATTTCTTCTTACCAGGCTGCTTGATTTTTCCTTTCTTCACTGCGCAATTTCGTCATGTCGTCACTTCTCGAACAGAATGGCTGGGGGCATGGCTTACGGCATGGATTCCAACTTTTTCTTTTCATCTTTTCTGATATTTGCGTGTGCCGCGTGTGTTGCGTCCGCATAGCCCAATTGCCGGCTGATATATTGTGCCTGTTCGCATACGGCGGAGGCTATCGGCCCCTCAAGTGAGGAATCGAAACCACCACTGGCACCAAGTGCCGTCAGGACAGCTGTTAGCTGACCGGCATAATTGAAGATGGGAGCAGCAACTGCGCTGATGCCTTTCAGATTGGTGTCTCTGACCGTTGTGCAGTGGTATTGTCTGAGTTCCTGATGCAGTTGTGTCACCAGCTTATCGAATGGCTCTCCCCGTTGCCGGACTGCTGCAGACGCTTGAAATTCATTCCGGGCCATTTCCCGCACGGTAGGTTCGTCGTGCAGCCCGAGGAAGACACGGCCGGTGGCTGACCACAGAAACGACAGAACCGATCCGACTCGGACATTGACAGTGACCGGCAACATGGGTTCTTCGATGCGTACAATCGTCGGGCCTTTGTTACCCATGACAGCAATAAAGCTGGTGATCTCCAGTTGTTCGCGTAGATGAATCAGGCTGGGTTCAGCAATACGTATGGGGTCGGCCTGACGTATTGCTGCCAGTCCGATTAGCATTGTGTCCAAACCCAATATGTATTGCTGCGAGCTGGCATCCCTGGTAACCAGGCCGCCTTCAATCAGGCTCACCAGATATCGATGCAGCTTCGCCGGATTCTCGTCAATATGCGCAGCAAGCGCTGTCAGACTGGCTCTGCCACCCAGACTGGCCAGCCCTTTGAGTATCAGGACGACAGTATCGGCTGCCTGTACGCTTTGCCGGCGATCACGATTGCGCCCGGGCAGGGCAGAAGAGGCGATATCAACGCGTGGGTTCATGGAAAACAATGCTTAAAGAGAATACACATGTGATTATAGACCGGCATTCTGAGGGTACGTAACAGACACTTTCCGCGCCAGTGACGATTGTCATAAATCAAGAACAATCCGTTTGCCTTTGGCGCGTGAACAGCAGCTCATCATTTTCCTGCCTGCGGCCCGTTCAGAGCGGGTGAGAACAACATCCCTATGATCAGGCTCACCCTCAAGCACGGCAACCTCACAGGAACCGCAAAGACCTTCCTCGCAATCACTCTGTATATCAATATTGGCTGCGCGTAACGCTTCGAGCAAGGTCTGGTCTGCTCCTACCTTGACGGTAATCCCGGTCTCTTTGAGCTCGGCGTCAAAGGCATGTTCGTTCTCGGGTACAAGCTTGCCCAGCGTGGACTGGAAGTGCTCGATGCGCAAGGCGTCGTCTGGCCAGTTTTCACAGATCTTCTGCAGCGCATCGGTCATGCGCAGAGGTCCACACGCATAGATGTGCGTATCCGACACAGGTGCAGCAAGCAGCGCGGCAAAATCGGCACGACTGTTTTCATCAGCAGCGTATACATGCAATCGATCACCGTGCAGTTCGGTCAGCTCCCTGAGTAGCGCCATATGCTTGCGACTGCGGCCACAGTAATGAATCTGGTAGTCGATCCTTTTTTCTTTGGCGATTCTGGCCATTGCACTGATAGGGGTGATGCCAATGCCGCCGGCAATAAATATCACCTTACTGACCTGTTCGTCAAAATGAAAGTGATTTCGCGGACCGCGAATATGCAAAGTCTGGCCGACGCGAATATGTTGGTGAATCCAGGAGGATCCGCCGCGACCCGAATCTTCGCGCAAGACGGCGATATCCAGTGTCTGAGGGTCTGACGGGTCACCACAAAGCGAGTATTGTCGTGACATGCCCAGATCACCGCATATCAAATCAATATGCGAACCCGGCGTCCAGCGCGGCATGGTCTGTCCAGCCGGTGCTGCCAGGCGGATACGCATGATGTCATCGGTGAGCATTTCTGTTTCCTGAACGATGACCTGACGGGACAATGCGTGCGTGGACGGCTCCCCCAATCTGACGGCATGATGTCGCGATAGCAGCAGGGGGTCATGCCTCTCGGGATTGAGTACAGGATCCCATTCAACCCACAGGTGCTCGGGTCCCCGAAACGAGGTATTGGGTACATAGGTAAATGTCTGTTCGGATAATTGCAAATGTGGCAGGCGTCGCGTCAGTTCCTCGAGAAAAATCTGCATTTCCATCCTCGCCAGGTTTTTCCCCATGCACTGATGGGAGCCGTATCCGAATGTCAGCTGGTCACTGGCGTTTTCCCGGCGGATATCGACGAGGTCTGCATCGGCAAAATGACGTTCGTCATGATTGGCAGAGGAGCTTACGATCAACAGCTTTGCGCCTGCCTCTATCGGGATACCACCAATTTCTGTATCACGGGTGACCAGGCGTCGCCAGGCCGCAACCGATCCGTTATGCCGCAGACATTCTTCAACGGCGTTGGGAATCAGATTTGGGTCGTCGCAGATTTCCTGCCAGACATGCCGGTGTGTCAGAAGCAGCTTGATGGCGTTGGCAGAAGCGTTAGCCGTGGTTTCGTGGGCGGCGACAATACCCGCCATCATCATGGAGTGCAGGTAGGAGTCCGGGACGACACCGGGGTGTTCCTTTTGCATACGGATTCCGTACTGCATCCATCCTGGCTGATCGGGATCCTTGCGCATTTTTTCCAGGATATCGCCCGCCAGTTGCCAGAAATTGCCAACGGCGTGGGCAACTGCAACCTGTTCTTCCGGCTTGGGGCGCCCCCAGGTATTGACCGTATGGGCGATCGAATATTTGCGCAGCGTGTCCATGTCCTCTTCCGGAATACCCAGGAAATGCAGGGCAACCGTCAGCGGCACCTCCCACAGCATCTGATCGACCAGATCGGCCTTGCCATCATCGATGAAGCGGTCGACATATTCCCGTGCGAGCCGACGTACCATGGGTTCATGCTGCCTGAGCGCGTCAACTGTAAACGGCTCCATCAACAGACGGCGGCGCGGCATATGTGCTGGTTCATCTTCATTGACCAGCGTACGGCTCATGCCGTAATTATAGGACTCCAGAACAGCATTCGCTTCGGGCCCGGTGGGGGTGATTTTTTCAAGCGCGATGGAAGGACTGAATGTGATATTGTCCCTGAATATCTGTTTGATATCGTCGTATCGCGTGATCACCCAGTAGCCGAGCTTTGGGCTGAAAAATACCGGCTCCTCTTCCCGAGACCACTTCACATATTCCGGCGGATCCTGCTGGTAGGCGTCTTCAAACGGATCAAACTGTGCGGCACGCTCACTGACGGGGCAGCCTGCTACCTGATGGACGGGGGCAGAGGCTCTATCGGAGAATGGGCATTGCGCTTGTGATACATGAGAAGTGGAATGGGAAGTCATGATCTACCTCTTGTCAGTCCAGCGTAATATTCAGATCTTTGATGAGTTTGTGCCAGCGCGTACGTTCGTCTTCCAGCAGCTTTGTGTACTGCTCGGGGGTATCACCTACCGGTTCGATGCCAAACTCAATCAGCTTTTTATTGGTGGCTGGCTTATTAAGAGCGGCGACAACACTTTTATTCAGACTGGCGATGATATCTTCCGGCGTTTTGGCGGGCGCCACCATACCAACCAGCGCAGCAGCTTCAACACCGGGATAGCCGGCTTCAGCAAAAGTCGGCACATCGGGCAATTGTGGCAGGCGCTTCGCACTGGCGACTGCCAGAGGACGAATCTTTTCTCCCTTCAGAAAGCCGGCTCCTGCTGCCAGGTCAACCATCATGGCCTGAACCTGTCCGCCAGCCAGATCGGTTAAAGAGGGGGCTGCGCCGCGGTAGGGTACGTGGGTCATTTTCAGGCCGGCTTCCGTCTTGAACAACTCCATGGCCAGATGATGCGGGCTGCCGGCACCTGCTGAGCCATAGTTGATTTTGCCGTCCTCACCCTTGACCTGTTCAACAAATTCTTTCAGGGTTTTGCTTGGATTATTTGGGTTGACCACCAGAATCATGGGGAATCGCCCCAGCAATGTCACAGGAGCCAGATCTTTGACCGGGTCATATGACAGTTTCTTGTACAGTGCAGAGTTAAAGACCATCGTTCCGTTGTCAGCCGACAGCACGGTGTAACCGTCCGGGGCCGCGCGGGCAGTGTCGCTGGCCGCAATAGCTGTGTTGCCTCCCGGTTTATTGTCCACCACAACCGATTGCTTGATATCCTCAGACAGACTCTGGCCGATGGTTCTCGCCAGGAAATCAGAGCCCCCGCCGGCAGGATAGGGCACGATCCAACGAATGGATTTTTCAGGGAACGACTGCGCCGAGGCAGCGGTCATCATCAAAGTGCCGGCCAGAAATGCCAGAGTACAGGATTTGAGGTTGTTGCGAATCGCCATAGGATGTCTCCGTTATATTGTGTCAGGCGTTTTGAGCCTGTTGCGTAAATAATATACGCATTGCGTAAACAGTACAACACATCTGAAATAGGGGTTTGCCATGACATACGTGATGACGTGACAGGGTGACCGTTTGCAGACGTGATAATCAGGCGCTCTCAGGGTAATTACGTACAGCGTACAAGCTGGCAAGCGTGTTTAATAATCGGCTTACTCTGGATATGGATGGTCTGCGCGGCAAGGCGTTTACAAAGATGTGCTGGCTCAGGCCCGTTCGTGCCAGTAGCGATACAAATACCGACACCAATCTCAACCTACGGAGACCAGCAATGCCCCGCATGATTATCAATGGTACACAATGCGATGCCGCATCAGGCAAGACGCTTGATGTGATTTCACCTGTGAATGCACAGGTATTTACCACGATTCCGCGAGGTAATAGCGCCGACATAGATTCAGCCGTAAAGGCAGCACGCAGGGCCGTTGAGGGCGAATGGAAAAAATTCAATGCGGTAGAACGCGGTCGTCTGCTGATGAAACTGAGTCAGGCAGTACTGGACAATTTTGATGAACTGGTTGATCTGGAATCCCGGGATACGGGCAAGCCGCTGGCCACGGCGGAAAATGACATTCGTGTCATGGCCAGGTATTTTGAATTCTATGCTGGCGGAGCCGACAAGGTGCACGGGCAGATTATCCCTTATCTGAATGACTATACCGTTCAGGTACAGCGGGAACCGCTGGGAGTGACGGCGCATATCATTCCCTGGAATTATCCCGCACAGATGTTTGGTCGCAGCGTGGCGCCGGCCCTGGCGATGGGCAATGCATGTGTGGTCAAACCAGCAGAGGATGCATGTCTTTCGGTGCTGCGTGTTGCCGAGCTGGCTCAGGAAGTTGGCTTTCCGCCCGGTGCACTGAACGTGGTGACCGGACTTGGCGAAGAGGCGGGTGCTGCCCTGGCCGCGCATCAGGACATCAATTTCGTGACGTTTACCGGTTCCAATGAAGTCGGTGCGTTGGTGCAGCAGGCCGCTGCCCGCAATGCAGTCAAGTGTGTACTGGAACTGGGTGGCAAGTCAGCCCACATCGTATTCGATGATGTGAATATGCAGTTGGCAGTACCGGCTGTGATCAAGAGTATTTTGCAGAATGCCGGGCAGACCTGCACAGCCGGAAGCCGTCTGCTTGTGCAACGGGGGATCTATGATCGTTTCATGCAGGAACTGACCTCGGCATTTCGCAAGACTCGTGCGGGTGCGCCATTGACCAACCCCGATTGCGGGCCTCTGATCAACGCCAGCCAGCATCAACGTGTACAGCGGTATCTGGAACTGGGTCGCGAAGAAGGACTGCAGATAGTGGCTGAGGGCAGTATTGACGATAGCGTGCCTGAAGGTGGTTATTACGTTCGTCCTACGCTGTTCGCGGCTACCTCACATGAAAGCGTGCTGTTGCAGGAAGAAATTTTCGGGCCGGTATTGGTTGCTGTTCCCTTTGACACCGAAGAGGAGGCAATCCGGCTAGCCAATGATACGCGTTATGGTCTGTTGGGTGCGATCTGGACAGAGAATGGCGGTGTTCAACAACGTGTGGCCAAAGGTATCAAGTGTGGGCAGGTCTTTATCAACGGTTTCGGCGCGGGTGGTGGGGTTGAACTGCCTTTTGGCGGGATGAAGGGCAGTGGTCACGGTCGCGAAAAAGGCTTTGTGGCCATGGAAGAAATGAGCACCACAAAAACGGTGGTTCATTTTCACGGTTAGCAACAACGTGCACGCGACAATTGATGAAGCAAACGGTACACAGCAATGAACATACGGAAGCAGATGAACTGTGACATTGTCTTGGCTCAGTGATGAAGCACAAGGTGTATTACAGCAAAAACAGCATTACAAAAACCAGCAGCAACACATTTTGGAGATAGCATGTCAGTATTGAAGGATAAGGTCGCCATCGTTACCGGTGCGGGAGGAGGATTTGGCGAAGGGATTGCGCGGGAATATGTCAATCAGGGCGCAAGCGTGATCGTGGCCGACATCAATATGCCAGCAGCCGAGCGGGTGGCCCATGAACTGGGTGAGCAGGCGCGGGCATTCCGGGTAGATGTATCGAAAGGCGATCAGGTCAATGCCCTGGCGCAATTTTGCCAGGACACCTTCGGATCCATTGATATCGTGGTGAACAATGCAGCCATTACCCATAAGAACCAGCCCATGCTGGATGTGGATGAAGAAACATTTGACCGTCTGCTTGCCATCAATGTGAAATCCATTTATCTGATGACGCAGGCTACCTTGCCAGCCATGCGCGCGCAGGGAAAAGGCGTGATTCTGAATATCGGCTCTACGGCAGCCATTCGTCCCCGTCCCGGCCTGTCCTGGTACAACGCAACCAAAGGGTTTGTCAATAATCTGTCCAAATCCATGGCAGTTGAACTCGGACCGGAAAATATTCGCGTCAACGTCATCTGCCCTGTAATGGGTGTGACTGGTCTTTTTGAGTTATTCATGGGTCAGCCGGATACGCCGGAGAATCGTCAGAAGTTCATGTCCACGATACCTATGGGCAGATTTTGTACGCCTGCAGATGTGGCTGCAGCCGCGGTCTTTCTGGCCAGTGATGCAGCGGCGTTTTTTACCGGCGTCGAACTGCCGGTGGACGGAGGACGAACCATATAACCGTTATTTGAGCCCCAGTTTTTTCGCCAGCTTGTGCAGGTTGCTGGCGTCCATTCCCATATTCTTTGCTGCCAGCGCCCAGTTGTTCCTGGCCTGATTCAGGGCCTGCAGGATGAACTGTCTCTGATAGCCCGCGACGGCGTCTTTCATAGTGACTGAATGACGTGATGCAAGTGGTACGGCACCAGATGCGATGCCGGTGTCCGTCACGCCAGTCATTTCCGGAGGGAAACCGTTGGCCGATGCTGGCAGGTCTTCCTGGGTCACATCCAGAAAACGCGGTTCGATACTCAGAATATCGTTTCGCGATGCGCCGCGGCTCAGCATTTTGACGGCGGCGCGACTGATCACATGTTCCAGTTCCCGTACGTTGCCAGGCCATGGATATTGCATTAGCGCCATTTCTGCTTCAGGCGTCAGACGGATGCCGCGCAGGCCCAGGCGAGTCCGATTAAACTCCAGGAAATACCCTGCCAGAAGCAGGATATCCTTACCACGCTCACGCAGCGGAGGAATCACAACCGGGTATACCGATAGCCGATGATATAGATCCATGCGGAAATCACCATCCAATACACTTTTTTTCAGATCCCGGTTTGTGGCCGCAATAATACGTACATCCACTTTACGCGGCTTGTCCGAACCCAGTCGCTGTATTTCCCCGTTCTGCAGGGTTCTCAGGAGTTTTGCCTGAATACGCAATGACAGTTCGCCCACTTCATCCAGAAACAGGGTGCCTTCATTTGCGGCTTCGAAACTGCCAGCACGCGCCGCATCGGCGCCGGAGAATGCACCTTTGACATGACCAAAAAGTTCGCTTTCTGCAAGAGTGTCAGGCAGGGCGGCACAATTAATATGAATCATTGTTCTGTTACTGCGGGCCGAGAGTCGATGCAGATGCTGGGCGAACAAGTCCTTGCCCACTCCGGTTTCACCCAATAGCAGAATTGGCAGATCCGAGGTGGCAATCACGGTGAGTTCACTCATGAGCGCTTTCATGACCGCACTCTCGCCGAGAATTTCACCACCGTGCTCAACCCGCAGGGGCGTATCGCTACGCGTGCTGAGTAACCGCATTTTCTTGTTTTCCAGTTCCAGCTGAATCATCCTGACAGTGGCCTGGATCAGCAAAATACATGGCTGCAACTGTGCAATTCTCTGCGGATCAAACGTATTTCGTGATGCGTCCAGTGTTAGTGCACCCCACAGGACACCATTGACATAAAGACTTTGTCCCAGGCAATCATGGATGAGCAACGGTTCTTCCTTGCGTGTTTCCAGCAAGCCATCGTAGGGATCGGGAAGGGGGGAATCAGATTCGAACTGAACCGCGTTCTCGCTGTTCAGAATGGCTGCCAGGCGAGGATGACTGGCGATGGAAAAGCGGCGCCCCAGTGCCTCGTGAACCAGTCCATCTGCGGCGACCAGGCGCAGCGTATGTTCGTCAATTCTGAGCAGACCTACTGCATCACAATTGAAATCTTTTCTGATGCTCTGCACAAGGCGTTGCAGACGCATGGCGCCAGGCAGTTCTTCCGCCAGATCGGCAAGCAGTCGGGTTGTCATGGTAAATAATACCGCTAATGGTGAAATATACCTTAAATATGAAGGTAAATAATACCCTGTATTCTACACTGTATTGATTTTAAAGGGAAGATATTCTGGCACGTTACTTGCGTATGGAGCGATGACAATGTAAGGAGTCAAAAATGTCAGAGACGTCAGAGATGGTCATTCCACTGGAGATTGGCGCCAGGGTACCTCCCCTTGAGGACCTGAGGCAATGCGACATGCCCTCGCTTATCAACTATGTGCTCGCGCGCTTTCATGACAGGCATCGCGAGCAGCTTCCCGAACTGATGCTGCTTGCGCAGACTGTCGAATCGGTTCATGCGATGCATCCGGCATGTCCCAATGGTCTGGCAAGCTTGCTGGGTCGGATTCAGTTTGAACTGGACAGCCACATGATGAAAGAGGAGCGCGTGCTTTTCCCCATGTTGCTGAGGGGAATGCGTGCGCATGCCGTGGGGCCGATCAGCGTAATGAAAGCGGAACATGAGCACCATGAAACCGCGATGCGTGAAATGATGCAGATCACACGCAACCTGACTTTGCCAGAGGATGCCTGCGGCACCTGGCGTCACCTATACGAAGGCATTGGCGACTTCGCGGACGACTTGCAGCGACATATCGAGCTGGAAAATGAAGTTGTCTTTGCATAGAAATTCATGAACGGTCAGCGTCCCAGTCGCTGGCCGCAATCTTCATTAAAAATGAGCACAAGGAAATGCGATGAAAGGCTATAAAGCATTATGGTTAACCTTGCTCGGGGTACTGATTGTGACCTTTTCGGTCCTCGGCTACTTCGGGCATGAAGTCTACAAGCAGGCACCCCCCATTCCGGAACAGGTGACAACCACTAGCGGAAAAGTCCTGTTTACGGACGAGGATATTCTGGATGGACAAGAAGCGTGGCAAAGTACAGGCGGTATGCAGTTGGGTTCGATCTGGGGACATGGTGCGTACCAGGCACCGGATTGGACAGCAGACTGGCTACATCGTGAGCTGACAGCCTGGCTGGATCTGAGTGCGCAAAAGGAATTTGGTACAACATTTGCTCACCTGGATGAGGGCCAGCAGGCCACGTTGCGGGCCCGACTGAAACGCGAGTACCGCAGCAATACGCTTGATTCCACCACCGGCCGCATGACGGTCTCCGATACACGCGTGCAGGCAATGGAGCAGACGGCGGACTATTATCGCAAGCTCTTTGGCGACGATCCCGGCATGGATACGAGTCGCGAACATTTTGCGATGAAAACCAATACACTGCCTGATGCGGCTCGACGCGAAAATCTGACGCAGTTCTTTTTCTGGACCGCATGGGCAGCTGCGACGGAGCGACCTGGTGAGCTTGCGACTTATACCAATAACTGGCCGCATGAACCGTTGATTGACAACGTTCCTACTCCGGAAAATATTGTCTGGTCGATTCTGAGTATTGTGATTCTGATTGCAGGGGTGGGCCTGCTGGTGTGGGGATGGGCTTTCCTGCGTAAGGAAGAGCATCATACTCCGGCGCCAGATCATGATCCCCTGACGACCTTTGTACTGACACCTTCACAAAAGGCACTGGGCAAGTATTGCCTGCTGGTGGTCGGCCTGTTTGTATTCCAGATTTTTCTGGGCGGAGCGGTGGCACACTATACCGTGGAAGGCCAGACGTTCTATGGCATTGAGCTATCTAAATGGTTTCCCTATTCGCTACTGCGGACATGGCATTTGCAAAGTGCGCTCTTCTGGATTGCAGGAGGATTTCTGGCTGCCGGATTGTTCCTTGTGCCGATTATCAACGGTGGTAAGGATCCCAAGTATCAGAAAGCAGGTGTGAACATTCTGTTTATAGCACTTGTGATCGTGGTGGTTGGCTCTTATATTGGCAACTACCTTGCGATTGCGCACATGATGCCCGAGAGTCTGGTTTTCTGGCTGGGTCATCAGGGGTATGAGTATGTGGATCTGGGTCGCCTCTGGCAGATTGGCAAGTTTCTTGGCGTTGCATTCTGGCTGGTATTGATGCTCAGGGGGATCGGGCCTGCATTGAAACAGCCTGGGGACAAAAACCTGCTGGTTCTGTTGACGGCATCTGTTGTCGCCATTGGCCTGTTCTACGGAGCAGGGCTGATGTATGGCCAACGCACCAATCTTTCCATTATGGAATACTGGCGTTGGTGGGTCGTGCATCTTTGGGTGGAAGGTTTCTTTGAGGTGTTCGCAACAACTGCACTGGCCTTCATCTTTGTGGCAATGGGCCTGGTATCAAAACGGATTGCAACAGCCGCGTCACTGGCATCAGCAAGTCTGTTCATGCTGGGTGGCGTACCTGGGACTTTTCACCATCTGTATTTTTCCGGCACAACAACCCCGGTAATGGCAGCCGGTGCCAGTTTCAGTGCGCTGGAAGTAGTGCCTCTGGTGGTACTGGGTTATGAGGCCTGGGAGCACTGGAGTCTGAAAAAACGTGCTGCGTGGATGGACAAAGTCCGCTGGCCGCTCATGTGCTTTGTGGCTGTGGCCTTCTGGAACATGATGGGTGCCGGGGTATTTGGATTCATGATCAATCCGCCCATTTCCCTGTATTACCTCCAGGGCCTGAATACCACTGCAGTCCATGCTCACAGCGCATTGTTTGGAGTTTACGGATTCCTCGCACTGGGGTTCACTTTGCTGATTGTGCGTTATCTGCGACCCAATCTGCAATTTAGCGAGTCTCTGATGAAAACCGCGTTCTGGTCACTGAATCTTGGTCTTGTGCTGATGATTGTCATCAGTCTGCTACCTATTGGCCTGTATCAGTTCGGTGCGAGCGTATCGCAAGGCTTGTGGTACGCACGCAGCGAGGAATTCCTGCAGCAAGACTTTCTGGTGACCTTGCGTTGGTTACGCACGCTGGGCGACGTGGTATTCATCATTGGCGGTCTGTGCATCAGCTGGCAGGTTGTCTTGGGTGTATTCAGTCGTGATGACAGACAGATCGTATCGCCGACGAGTGTGCAGGTTTCTCCTGCACAGGGGTGAACCGGACGGTTTAGCCCTGGCAGCGGATTACAATAATAAAAAATAGTGCCGCAACCATGATCAACTGGGTGATTCTGGTGGCGGCAAGCAAGCTGTAATTTGAAACCGTTTTCCAAGGAAAACGGTTTTTTTATGGGTGTGCGCATCATGGACCGGGGGCCTGGACTGCCGCGCAAGTGTAGCAGGTGGACAGCGGCAACAGACCCGCGAGTCTGATCAGTCGGGTATCGGCATGCTCATCAGCTTGGCAATCCACTCAGGATCCTTGGGATCGCCGGCACTGCGCTGATTGGTATCCAGGGCATTGATAGCCGCCATTTGCTCCTGGCTCAGTTCAAAATCATAGATTTGGAAATTGCTTGCGACCCGAGTGGGTTTGCTGGAGCGGGGGATGGCTAACGTGCCGCGCTGCAGGTGCCAGCGCAGAATGATCTGGCCAACGTCCTTTTGATGGGCTGTCGCAATTTCCTGCAAGACAGGGTTGGTCAGAAGGGTTGAATCGCCGCGTCCGAGAGGCGACCAGGCTTCAAGCAAAATTTCCTGTTCCTGCAGATAGGACAGCAGATCGCGTTGCTGAAACAGGGGGTGCGTTTCTACTTGGTTGATAACCGGTTTGGTATTGGCAACCGCCTGCAGCGCCTGCAGATGGTCAATCTCGAAATTGCATACCCCAATGGCTTTGGTCAATCCTTCGTCCTGCAGTTTTTCCAGCGCCTTCCAGCTTTCCCGAAATCCCTCGACTGGCCAGTGCAATAAGTACAGATCGACATAATCCAGATTCAGTTTTTTTAACGATTTTTCGAAGGCACGCAGCGTTTGTTCGTAACCGAAATCTGTTACCCACACTTTGGTAGTCAGGTGATAGTCTTCCCGTTTGAGGCCGGATTGGGCCAGTGCCTTGCCCACAAATGCTTCGTTCATATAACGTGCGGCCGTATCGATCACCCGGTAGCCGCTTTCCAGCGCCTGTGTAACAGCAGGAACGCAGACAGCTTCGGTATCCAGCTCCCAGGTGCCAAAACCCAGGGAAGCGATTTTCTGACCATTATTCAAAGAGAATTCTTTCAATGACATATGTGATTCCGACATTTGTGATCCTTTTTCTGGAAAGTGAGGATAAAGCGTTATGCGCGTAGCAAAACAGACTATTACAGTTACCATACCAAAACCAGGGCGTGTTGTCAGACATTCTACGTCCGGTTCAGGTAAACGGGGGGTGCAGAAGAGGTGCCAGAGCCCGATTGAAGGAATGGCTGATCCATCGTATGACGGATCAGCCACAATCCCGATTATTGAACGACAACTGTGCGACTACACCCCCGGCTACAGCGACTGCAGCTTGGACTGCTGAGTGCGGATGCCTTGCAGTCTCTCGGTAAATTGTGCGAGGCGTTCTTTTTCCTGCTCAATGACATGGCCGGGTGCGCGCGCCACAAATCCTTCATTGGACAATTTATTTTGCGCCTTGGCGATTTCGCCTTCCAGACGTGCCGCTTCCTTCGCAAGGCGTGCCAGTTCGGCATCCTTGTCGATTTCCACATTCAGCATCAGTCGGGTGTTATCCATGATCTGCACTGGTGCACCCAAGTCTGGCAGCGTGTCGACGATCTGCACCTCGCTGAGTTTGGCCAGTGCCATCAGATAGGGTGCGTTGCGATTGAGGATCGAGGCATCGCCTTCGGCGAACAACGGTACTTTCCGGGCCGGTGACAGGTTCATTTCGCCGCGCAGTGCACGAATGGCTTCGACCTGTGCCTTGAGGGCGGCAATCTGGGCCTCTGCGGATTCATCAATCTGCTCGCTGTTGGGCAGCGGGTAAGGCTGAACGCTGACGCTTACAGTGGCACCAGTCGTTTTTTTACCCGCGACAACCGCGACCTTCTGCCACAAGGCTTCAGTGATGAACGGAATGATAGGGTGAGCCATACGCAGGATGGCTTCCAGGACACGGATCAGGGTGCGACGAGTGCCGTTCTGCTGCTCCTGGTTACCGCGCTGTATTTGTACTTTGGCCAGTTCTACGTACCAGTCACAATACTCGTCCCAGACAAAGCGATAAATTGCATTGGCAACCATATCGAAGCGATACTCGTGGAAACCTTTCTGCACATCGGCAAGCGTATTCTGCAGACGGCTGATGATCCACTGGTCCGCAAACGATAGTTCGTTATTCTCGTGGCTGATTGCCTGGACGTCGGGTACATTCATAAGCACAAAGCGGCTGGCATTCCAGAGCTTGTTGCAGAAATTGCGGTAGCCCTCACACCGCTTCAGATCGAAATTCATATTTCGACCCAGCGTCGCATAGGCGGCCATAGTAAAGCGCAAGGCATCGGAGCCGTATTGCGCGATACCATCGGGAAAGGACTTGCGGGTATCTTTTTCTATCTTGCCTGCCTGCTTTGGGTTCATCAGGCCTGCTGTGCGTTTGGCAACCAGCGAGTCCAGGTCTATACCATCTATCAGATCGACGGGATCCAGGGTGTTGCCCTTGGATTTGCTCATTTTCTGGCCATAGGCATCAAGAATGAGTCCGTGCACGTAAACATGCCGGAAGGGAACCTGGCCAGTCAGATGCATGCTCATCATGATCATGCGGGCGACCCAGAAAAAGATGATGTCAAAGCCTGTGACCAGCACGTTTGATGGCATGTACCGTTTGAAGTCTTCGGTCTCGGCCGGCCACCCCATGGTTGTGAAAGGAACCAGGGCAGAGGAGAACCAGGTGTCCAGTACATCATCGTCGCGCCGCAGCGGGCCGGTGACACCGGCTTTTTTTGCCAGGATCCGGGCATCGTCTTCGGTGCGGGCGACGAAAATCTGCCCATCTTCGGCGTACCAGGCCGGAATCTGGTGGCCCCACCACAGTTGACGGGAAATACACCAGTCCTGGATGTTTTCCAGCCACTGATTATATGTATTGCTCCAGTTGTCTGGGAAAAATTGCACATCGCCGTCACGCACCACTTCGAGCGCGACCTGGGTAATGCTTTTGCCTGGGTTATGAGTGCCTTCGGGGGCGGGCTTGCTCATGGCCACAAACCACTGGTCGGTGAGCATGGGTTCAATGACTGATTTGGTACGATCTCCGCGAGGCACCATCAATTTGTGCGGCTTGATACTGTCTACCAGGGACTGCGCCTCGAGTTCGGCGACAATCTGCTTGCGGGCTTCAAAGCGATCCAGCCCCTGGAAGCGGGCAGGAGCATCTTCGCTGATTTTTGCATCCAGCGTCAGAATGCTGATCAGTTCCAGTCCGTGACGCTGTCCAACGGCATAGTCATTGAAGTCGTGGGCAGGCGTAACCTTGACCACACCCGTACCGAATTCGCGATCAACGTAATCATCTGCAATAACCGGAATGTCACGATCACACAAGGGCAATCTGACCGATTTGCCAACCAGGTGGCGATAGCGCTCATCCTCTGGATGCACCATCACGGCAACGTCTCCCAGCATGGTTTCGGGTCGGGTTGTTGCGACAACCAGATACTCGAGACCATCTACGGCTTCAGTCAGGGGATATCGGATATGCCACAGGAAGCCGTCTTCTTCCTGGCTTTCAACCTCCAGGTCGGATACTGCGGTTCCCAGCACGGGATCCCAGTTGACCAGCCGCTTGCCGCGATAGATCAGGCCTTGCTCGTAAAGCCGGACGAAGGTTTCGACCACACCATGGGACATTTGGCTGTCCATGGTGAAGTATTCGCGTGGCCAGTCGGCCGACGCGCCCAGGCGCCGAACCTGGCTGGTAATGGTATTGCCGGATTTTTCCTTCCATTCCCAGACTTTTTCCACGAACGCCTCGCGGCCTAGATCGTGGCGCGATACATTCTGGGCGTCCAGTTGCCGTTCAACCACAATCTGCGTGGCGATACCCGCATGATCTGTACCAGGGACAAACACGGTGTCACAGCCGAGCATGCGATGATAACGGATGAGGCCGTCCATGATCGTGTGATTGAAGGCGTGCCCCATGTGCAGGGTGCCGGTCACATTAGGCGGTGGGAACTGGATGGTATACGGTTCGCCACTTTCCGGAGCGTCAGTGGACGTGTGGCGGCCGGCCCGGAATACGCCCATTCGCTCCCATTCCTGGTACCAGGTGCTTTCCAGCTCCTGGGGTTCAAAGCTCTTGGGTAATTCGTCGGGGGCAGGTGTTTGAGTCATAGTATCAGCAGTGGGTGGGCCGGGTGCTTGTGGCATACAGGCCCGAAAGGTCAGCGAAAATGGTGAGTCTTTATCGAAAACCCTTATTTTAAGGTGTAGCGCCATGTTTTTGCATGTTAAAATGCCGAGTTAGTTAAAACTTAGCTGAAGTAACTGTTTTCATTGAATATTTGGAGTAATTAAATGGCTGTTGAACGTACGCTCTCTATCATTAAACCCGATGCTGTTGCCAAGAATGTGATTGGTGAAATCGTTTCCCGCTTCGAAAAAGCCGGTCTGAAAGTTGTTGAAGCTCGCATGCAGCACCTGAGCCAGGCTGAAGCCGAAGGCTTCTATGCCGTTCATAAAGAGCGTCCTTTTTTCAACGATTTGGTCAAGTTCATGATTTCTGGTCCTGTTTTTATTCAGGTCCTGGAAGGTGAAAACGCCATCGCCAAAAACCGCGAACTGATGGGCGCTACAGATCCCAAGAAAGCTGACGCAGGTACTATCCGTGCCGACTTCGCTGAAAGTATCGATGCCAATGCCGTTCATGGTTCCGACGCTCCTGAAACCGCCGCCACCGAGATTGCTTACTTCTTCAAGAAGTAATCGCCTGGCTGCAAAGCTGTTCCATTTACCGTAAAGGCTTGCATGACTACTACCGACCAACGCATTAATCTCTTGGGTGTCGAGTCCGATGTGCTCGCGAAGCAGGTGGGTGCGTGGGGTAACAAGCCTTTTCGCGCGAAACAGCTGCTGCGCTGGGTGCACCAGCGCGGCGTCTCCGATTTCGATCTGATGACCGATCTGGCCAAAGGGTTCCGGCATACGCTCAGCGAGCGCTGCACGCTGGAAACGCCATCGGTCATTACCCAGAAAGTGTCCACCGACGGTACGCGAAAGTGGCTGTTCGACGTGGGCAACAACAACGCCGTCGAAACAGTATTCATCCCGGAAGATGACCGCGGAACGCTATGTATTTCCAGTCAGGCAGGGTGTACTGTTGCCTGCCGTTTCTGCTCCACCGGCCATCAGGGTTTCAACCGCAACCTGACCACCGCCGAAATCATCGGCCAATTGTGGAAGGCCCGACACGATATCATGCAGGATTTGCCGGTAGCACGCCTTGCTGCTGCGGCGGGAGAGGGTGCGACGCACGCCGTCGCACACGATCAGGATCTTCGCGTAATCAGCAATGTGGTCATGATGGGAATGGGCGAACCCTTGCTCAATTACGATCAGGTACTGCCGGCACTGCAATTGATGCTCGACGACAACGCCTATGGGTTGTCGCGTCGTCGCGTAACCGTTTCCACGTCTGGCGTCGTGCCGTTTATGGACCGTTTGGCGCATGACTGCCCGGTTGCTCTGGCGGTGTCGCTGCATGCGCCGAACGATGCGCTGCGTGATCAATTGGTTCCGCTTAACCGCAAGTATCCGCTGGCCGAACTGATTGCGGCCTGTAATCGTTACCTCGAGCATGCCCCGCGGGATTTCATCACGTTTGAATACGTGATGCTCGACGGTGTGAACGACTCAGATGAACATGCCAGGCAGTTGGTGGAAATCACCCGTCAGGTCAAATGCAAGCTGAATCTGATCCCGTTTAACCCGTTCCCGGAATCAGGGCTGAAGCGTTCTTCGAATGCGCGCATTCGACAGTTTTCCTCGCTACTGATGGACGCGGGCGTCATTACGACAGTGCGCAAGACGCGGGGTGAAGATATTGATGCCGCCTGTGGGCAGCTTGCCGGGGACGTTAAAGACCGTACCCGTATCAGCGAGCGCATGCAGGCTTTCAAATCCATTCCCATTACCGAGATTTCTTCATGACCAACGAAACAGATACCGCTGCTGATATCCCCCGTGAAGAGGCTGCTCCTGCGCAAACGCTGGGCCAGACGCTCACATCCTTAAGGACAGCCAGGGGTCTCACGCTGGGCGAAATCTCCAATCGCATTAAATTTTCCGAAACCCAGCTGCGCGCATTGGAACGTCAAAGCTGGGAATCGTTGCCAACCGGCTTCATGCTTCGGGGGATGGTAAAAAAATATGCACAGGTGCTGGAAACCGATGAGCAGCCGCTTTTACAGCTGTTAAGCGAGCAACCTGGCATGGACCGTCATCAGCAGCCCGTTGCAAACTCATCGACCACGACCAATATTAACTTGAAGCGTAGTACCGATTACGAAATCCGTGATGGCTACTCTCGCTCAGGCCGCTCCAGTGGTACTGGTCTGTGGTTGTTTGTCATTCTTCTGTTGCTGATTGCCATTGCCGTCTACGGCTTTACGCGTGGCTGGTACACCCTGCAGGACCTCGGACTTGAAAGCCTGCAGCACTGGTTTGAATAACGGCTGCGGCGGCCTGGCATTTGTCGTTATTTGCGCATTCCAGCCCAGGCAACACCACTCTGTTTAAGACTGACACTATCATGAACATCGTCGAAGAATCACCTTTTCCCATTGGCCAGGCTACGCGTAGTCACACGCGAGGTGCGAAGGTCACATGGGGCGATAAAGAGGTACAGATTGGCGGTGGCGCACCCGTGGTTGTTCAGTCTATGACCAATACCGATACGGCTGATGCCATTGCGACCGCCATCCAGGTCAAAGAGCTGGCCATGGCAGGCTCCGAGTTGGTACGCATCACGGTCAATACGCCGGAAGCGGCCAGAGAAGTGCCCGCCATTCGCGAACAGCTGGACCGGATGGGTGTATCTGTTCCTCTGGTCGGCGATTTTCACTATAACGGCCATAAACTGCTGACACAGTATCCCGAATGCGCGCAGGCGCTATCAAAATACAGGATCAATCCCGGCAATATGGGCGGCGGTAAAAAACGCGATGATAATTTTGCGCAAATGATCGAAGTCGCCTGCCGTTATGAAAAACCGGTACGAATTGGCGTGAATTGGGGTAGCCTGGATCACGAGCTCATGGCGCGCATGATGGATGCCAACAGCAGGCGCGGCACTCCCTGGGATGCGTCGGCCGTGATGCGTGAGGCGATGGTGGTCTCTGCCGTTACCAATGCCCGGCGCGCTGAAGAATTGGGTCTTTCCGGAAACGCCATTATCCTGTCCTGTAAGGTCAGCCACGTTCAGGACCTGATTTCTGTGTATCGGAACCTGTCTTCGCGTTGCGATTATCCTCTGCACCTGGGGCTGACCGAAGCGGGCATGGGCAGTAAAGGGATCGTTGCGTCTACGGCGGCGTTGTCGGTACTACTTCAGGAAGGAATCGGTGATACCATTCGCATTTCGCTGACACCGGAACCTGGAGGGGACCGTTGCCGGGAAGTCATTGTGGCACAGGAAATCCTGCAAACCATGGGCTTGCGTGCATTTACCCCCATGGTGGTCGCATGTCCGGGCTGCGGACGCACCAGCAGTACATTCTTCCAGGAGCTGGCAGACAGCATTCAATCCTACCTGCGCAGGCAAATGCCTGTCTGGAAGGTGCAATATCCCGGTGTGGAAACCATGAATGTTGCTGTCATGGGATGTGTGGTCAACGGACCGGGCGAGAGCCGCCATGCCGATATCGGTATCAGCTTGCCAGGTACCGGCGAAGTGCCGTCAGCCCCGGTGTTTATCGATGGGGAACGAAGCGTCACCCTGAAAGGCGATACGATCGCAGATGAATTTCAGGAAATTGTTCGCGATTATGTTGAGCGGCGTTACGGCCCGGATCGTTCTGGTGACGCCGGACAGAACAATACCAATTTGAATTGAAAGAGTATCTATTTTGAGTAACACAACTGCATTTCAGAAGGTCACGGCTTTACGCGGAATGAACGATATCCTGCCGGGACAATCCGCCCGCTGGGAAGAGCTGGAGGCCATTCTCAGGGAGTGGCTAAGTCTTTACGGCTATCAGAACGTGCGCACGCCGGTGCTTGAGCAAACGCGCCTGTTTGCGCGTGGTATTGGCGAAGTGACCGATATCGTCGAGAAGGAAATGTATACCTTCAGTATGACGGCAGACAGGGAAGACCTGATGACGATGCGGCCGGAATTTACGGCAGGCATCGTACGCGCGGCGATCGAACACAACATGCTTTATGATCGCCCTCAGCGCCTGTATACGATGGGGCCAGTCTTCCGGCATGAACGTCCGCAGAAAGGGCGGTATCGCCAGTTTCACCAGATCTCTGTCGAAGCCCTGGGTTTTCCAGGCCCCGATGTGGATGCTGAGCAGATCATTATGCTGGCCCGTCTCTGGAAGAGGCTGGGTATCAATGACATTCGACTGGAGCTCAATTCCCTTGGTCAACTCGAAGAGCGCAAGGCGCATCGTGAAGCCCTGATCGCTCACCTTGAGAAGCACAAGGACGTGCTTGACGCAGACGGCCAGCGCCGTATGTACAGTAATCCGCTGCGCGTGCTGGACACCAAGAATCCGGCCATGCAGCAGATGGCCAATGACGCGCCACGGTTGTTCGATTTCCTGGGCACCGATTCACGCGAGCATTTTGATGCGATCTGCCAGCGCCTGAGTGACATGGGTATTGCATACACGCTCAATCCACGACTGGTACGAGGTCTCGACTATTACAATCTGACCGTTTTTGAATGGGTCACTGACAGACTTGGCGCCCAGGGAACGGTTTGTGGGGGCGGTCGGTACGATGGCCTGATTGATTTGCTAGGCGGTAAAACGGCTCCGGCTATCGGCTTTGCCATCGGTCTGGAACGTCTGCTTGCATTATGGCTCGAAGAGGCGAAAACACAGTCCGACAGCGAATGTGATGTATATTTCGTTCATGGCGATGCGCAATCGGCGCGCGTTGCCGCCAGTCTTGCCGAATCGGTTCGCGATCTGGGGATTCGCTGTATCGTTCATCCCGGCTCGGGCTCATTCAAGTCCCAGTTCAAACGGGCTGATGGCAGCGGCGCACGGTTGGCTGTAATTTTAGGAGAGTCGGAGCTGGCCCAGAGCAGTGCATCCGTCAAGTCTTTGCGTGCTGGTGCCGATGGTACGACGGCCCAGCAATTCAGTGTTGCTCAGAAAGAGCTGGCGACTGCACTGCAGGAAAGACTCAGAGATCGGTAAATAATCAACAATCAACAACAGGCAGTCTCGACACGTGATCTGCAGTTTGAAGAATCAGTATAGGATGTTTGAACAATATGGCTTTTGACCTCGAAGAACAGGAAAAAATCGACTCCCTCAAAGCGTGGTGGGATCGATTCGGAAACACAATTCTGACCGCGATCATCATCGTGATGCTTGGCATTCTTGCGTGGTACGGCTGGAACTGGTATCAATCATCGCAGGTCAAGCAGGCCCTTGGCTATTACGAAATTGTGCAAACATCCGCACAGTCTTCCGATGCCGACGGCCAGGCCCGATTGAATCAGGCTTCCGCAGAACTCAAAAAGAGTTATGAGGATACCGCTTATGCGGCACGCGGCGCCTTGCTGGCTGCCGATTTTCATATTCGTGCCCAAGACTATGATAAAGCGGCCGAAGAACTCAAGTGGGTCGCTGATCGTGGAAATGATTTCCCAGAGCTTGCGCCGGTAGCCCGGCTTCGCCTGGCCAGTGTCTATGCTGACCAGAAAAAATTTGATGAAGCGTTGGCCCAATTGAATAATGCCCCGGAAGCATTCCAGGCGCTGTTTGACGATCGCAAGGGCGATGTGCTGATTGCCCAGGGTAAAAAGGCTGACGCCGTTGCCGCGTGGAAGGCAGCCCTTGCCGGTACGCAGCTGCCACCGGCATTCGTGAACACCATTCAATTGAAAATCAGCGCCTTAGGTGGAGAATAAACATGATGCTTCAACATATGCCCCGTCATTTTCTGAAACTGTCTGTTATTGCAGCCGCCCTGGCATTGGGTGGTTGCAGCCTGTTTTCAAATCCTTCGCAGTTCGAGCCCGTTGAATTGACAGAATATACCCAGACCACGGTTCCGGCTGCTTCCTGGACTGCGTCTATCGGATCGGGTAGTGGTGTGGGCTTTGCACCTGCGGTGGCGGGTGACAGTGTTTATGCTGCTACGCCAGATGGCTCTGTCGCAAAGGTGGCAGTCGCTAATGGCGCTGTACAGTGGAAGATCTCTGCAGCGAAAACGTTGTCTGCAGGCGTTGGCACAGATGGCAATATTGCGGTGGTCGCGACGCCTGAGGGTAAAATCATTGCGCTCGACGCAGGTGGGAAAGAACTCTGGACGGCGCAGGCCAGCACGCGCGTGTCTACCCCTCCAGCAGTTGGTCAGGGTGTTGTTGTCGTGCGTGCCGATGACTATCGCGTGCAGGGCTTTGACGCAGGTAGCGGTGAGCTGCTCTGGAATTATCAGCGTACCAACGCAGAACTGGCGCTGCGTGCCGTATCCCGCATGGTTATTGACAAGGGAAATGTACTTGTCGCCGTTCCCAGCGGACGCCTGGTGGCTCTTGATCTGAAAACCGGAACCCTGAAATGGGATATTCTGGCCGGACCGATTCGGGGCGTGACGGATCTCGACAGCGTCACTGACGTGGTGGGCTCGCCGGTGCTGGTGGGTAACGGTGTCTGCGTGGCAACTTATCAGGGCAATGCCGGCTGCTATAGTGTTGGCCAGCGCAATGCTCCCGCCTTGTGGTCCCAGCCTTTCTCCAGCGCGACGGGAGTCACCCTGAACAATAACTCCCTGTATGCTACGGGCATTCATGGCGAGGTAGTCCGCATGGCGCTGGGTAACGGTCAGCAGCAGTGGGTCAACCAGGTACTGAAAAACCGTCGACTGACCAACGCCGTGTCCAATGGCAATATTGTGGCCGTTGGTGATTACGAAGGCTATATCCACTATCTGTCTGATGCCGATGGGCATTTGCTTGGCAGATCCGAATTTGGCGGCGATCCGATTGTGTCGCCTCTGACCGCTACCGCCCAGGGCATTCTGGTTCAAACTGGTACGGGTAACCTTGTTATGCTTGGTGTGCGTTGAGTACTGTTTCCTTCAAACCTGTGGTGTCGCTGGTTGGCCGACCCAATGTGGGCAAGTCAACCCTTTTTAACCGTCTGACACGGTCACGGGCGGCGCTGGTTGCCGACTATGCAGGACTGACGCGGGACCGCCATTACGGTGAGGGCCGGGTGGGTAGCGTACCTTTTCTGGTCGTCGATACCGGCGGCTTTGAACCGGTAGCCAAAAGCGGTATTCTCATGGAGATGGCCAGACAGACTAGTCTGGCCATCTCTGAGTCAGATGTCGTCATCTTTCTGGTTGATGCCCGCGCCGGTGTCAATGCGCATGATCATGAAATAGCGCGCCTGTTAAGAAAAACCCGTGCGCATGTTTTCCTGGCGGTCAACAAGGCCGAGGGCATGAACCGGGGTGTTGCTACCGCGGAATTCCATGAACTCGGTCTGGGTGAACCCTACGCCATTTCTTCTGCACACGGGGATGGCGTTGTCGATCTGATAGAAACTGCACTGGCGGAAGTGCTTTCCGCCAGTCACCCGCAGGCAGAGGCTGATCAGACCACCGATGTCAACGACCTGGAACTGTCTGATGAGCAGATTGCACAAGTGCTTGCCGCCGCTGATTCCGAAGAGGACGCGGCACAGGTCGGTAGTGATGCGCCCGCTGAGGAAGCCTTTACCGATCATCGTCTGAAACTGGCCATTGTCGGTCGTCCTAACGTCGGCAAATCCACACTGATCAATACGCTTCTGGGCGAGGAACGGGTTATTGCATTTGACCTGCCCGGCACCACGCGCGACGCAATTGAGATTGATTTCGAACGCAATGGCAGGCTTTATACCCTGATCGACACTGCCGGCTTGCGCAAACGTGGCAAAGTCTTCGAGTCGATCGAGAAATTCTCTGTGATTAAAACGCTACAGGCTATCGAGGCCAGTAACGTTGTTCTGCTGATGCTTGACGCGCAGAGTGAAATTTCCGAACAGGATGCACACATTGCGGGTTTCGTGCTGGAAACCGGCCGGGCGCTGGTTGTTGCCATCAATAAATGGGACGGCCTGGATCGTGACAAG
Organism: Pseudomonadota bacterium; assembly: GCA_023389155.1. Classification (GTDB taxonomy): domain Bacteria; phylum Pseudomonadota; class Gammaproteobacteria; order Burkholderiales; family Burkholderiaceae_B; genus Advenella. The sequence continues at coordinate 1,698 of JAEWEV010000025.1, read as the reverse complement.
CGTGATTGGATCGAACGTGAATTTGAACGAAAATTGCGTTTTCTGTCGTTTGCAAAAATGCACACCATATCGGCGCTTAAGGGAGCGGGCATCACCCAGCTGATGCGTTCAGTGCACGAAGCACACGCGGCAGCCTTCGCCAAACTGTCGACACCGAAACTGACTCGTGAGCTGCATGCAGCCGTCGAGCAACAACAACCACCGCGTAAGGGGATCTTCCGGCCCAAAATGCGTTATGCACATCAGGGGGGGCAGAATCCACCCCTGATTGTCATTCATGGCAACGCGCTGGATGCCATTCCAGAGTCGTATCGCCGCTATCTGGAGTCCAGGATGCGCACTGCGTTCAAGTTGCAGGGCACACCATTGCGGATAGAGTTCAAGTCTTCGAAAAACCCATACAAGAAAGCAGAGTAAACAATGAGTGCGTACTGGAGTGACTTTGTCAAAACACTGGATCCCTACGTTCCGGGTGAACAACCGCAACAGACTGATCTGATTAAACTCAATACCAACGAGTCACCTTTTGCGCCTTCACCTGCTGTGCTTGCAGCGATCCGTCAGGCAACGTCAGAGCAATTGCGCCTGTATCCGAGTCCGGAGAGCGATCGGCTGCGCATTGCTGCCGGACAGTATTACGATTTGCCAGTAGACCATGTGTTTCCAGGTAATGGTTCTGATGAAGTGCTGGCACATCTATTCCTCAGTCTGTTCCGTCATCACGGAAAACAGATTCTGTTCCCTGATATTACTTACAGTTTCTATCCGGTCTATTGCCGTCTGTATGATATTGACTACCAGAACGTTGCGCTGGCAGATGATTTGAGCATTCGCATCAAGGATTATTTGTCCGTGCCGGCAGACTCGGTCAGTGCTGTCATCTTTCCCAACCCCAATGCACCTACCGGTATCGCAATCAAGCGGGATGAGATTGAACAGCTGCTGATCCAGCGGCCACAATGGGTGGTCGCGATCGACGAGGCCTATGTTGACTTCGGCGCTGAATCCTGTATTCCTTTAGTCCGCAAATATAAAAATCTTGTCGTGTTGCAAACCCTTTCGAAATCACGCTCGCTGGCAGGCCTGCGCGTGGGATTCGCATTTGCGCAGCCGGAGTTGCTGGAAGGATTGATGCGCGTCAAAAATAGTTTCAATTCGTATCCGGTGGACCGACTTGCTGAAGCTGGCGCCATCGCTGCATTTGAGGATCAGGCATACTTTGAACAGACCACTCGTGAAATTCTGGACACGCGTGCATACCTGAGTGATGCATTGAGCGGACTGGGTTTCCATGTCCTTCCATCTAAGGCCAACTTCATTTTTATCTCGCACCCGGCACACGATGCGGCACACTTGCTTGCCACGCTTCGCACGCAGGGGATTTTCGTACGCCATTTTAAACATCCGCGTATCGCATCATTTCTGCGTGTTACGATTGGCACAAAAAAACAGTGCGAAACGCTCATTAAGTCATTGTCTGAAATAGTTTCTTAATCTAATATAGCAAATTACTGCTTTTTTTCTGATTGATCCTGTATTGTCATTTCTGTGGCTGAGCAGTCTTCAGGTAATTTCAGTAAAGCCGTTTTCAGTTGTAAACCCAAATAACATATGGAGCCTAGCCAATGAGCACTAAAGGGCAATCACTACAAGATCCTTTCCTGAACGCATTACGTAAAGAACATGTTCCCGTTTCCA
>JAEWEV010000004.1 GCA_023389155.1 Pseudomonadota bacterium | reverse complement strand
GCCGTCATACGCCATTTTTCCAGGGCTATCGTCCGCAGTTTTACTTCCGTACCACGGACGTAACGGGCACGATCAAGCTGCCAGAGGACAAGGAAATGGTTCTGCCGGGCGATAACGTGTCGATGGACGTGGAACTGATCGCACCGATCGCCATGGAAGAAGGTCTGCGCTTCGCGATTCGCGAAGGTGGCCGTACCGTGGGTGCTGGCGTCGTGGCTAAAATCACGAAGTAATTGCAGATGTTGCCGACAGTCTTCGGGCTGTCGGGCATTTTTGTTGCTACCCTGATCCGGTAGTTCGTTCTTTATAATTGTTCTTTAGGAATTCCCATGAAAAACCAGAAAATCCGTATTCGCCTGAAAGCGTTTGACTACAAGCTTATTGATCAGTCAGCCGCTGAAATCGTGGATACTGCCAAGCGCACCGGTGCCGTTGTCCGTGGCCCAGTTCCACTGCCAACCCGCATCAAACGCTACGATGTACTGCGTTCACCTCACGTGAATAAAACTTCACGTGACCAGTTTGAAATTCGCACACATCAACGTCTGATGGACATCGTTGATCCCACAGATAAAACCGTGGATGCGCTGATGCGTCTGGATTTGCCTGCTGGTGTTGACGTAGAAATCGCACTGCAATAAGGCAGGTGGTTGTTCGAACTATGGTTGTTCTGAGGTGGGTTTAGGGGCTTGCTATCGCAAACTCCTGCCGGCCTTGCCAAAATACCGTGCCCAGGCACGGTATTTTCTTTTGACGCGGATGTCGCACTGTCCGGGCTTGACGGGTGAACGGCACCGGGAAATTTCGGCTGGCTGTTGTTGACGGCAGTTGACCATATGCGCGTGACCGTATCCGCGGTGAATCACTGCCAGTGCCAGCCATGGCGGCGGGGCCATCGGGCTCAGAGTCGCATGGCGAGGCTGATTGTGGCAAAATGGGCGCTGGTGGTCCGCGCAGGGCCGTTCTGTGAGGGGCATTTGTCCATTGGCTGTTTTCATCCTCCTGAGCGGCTGGCACATGCCATCATTCGGGGGCGGGCAATAAACCCGTCTGCGGCGTATCACTGCCATTTTTCGTGAACTTTATATCTCCAAAAGTTATATTCAAATAAAAACAAATCCGTACGAGTAATATAAAATTCCTCCAAACAAGATTGCCTATCAGAGTATGCAAGTTGATTCAGCTAAAGAATATTCATAAATCCTACGCCTCCCGCGACAAAGTGGTCGAGGCGCTGGCTGGTGTGAGTCTGGATATCCATCCTGGGGAAATTTTCGGCATTATTGGACGCTCCGGCGCCGGGAAAAGTACGCTGATACGCATGCTCAATCTGCTGGAGCGACCCACTAGCGGCAGCGTACTGCTCAATGGTCAGGACATCACGACTGTCAGTCCTGCCGCCTTGCGGGCATTGCGTCACAAAATAGGCATGGTCTTTCAGCATTTCAATCTGCTGACCAGCCGGACTGTGCTGCAGAATGTCGCCTTTCCCTTGCGGCTTGCCGGCATGGACAGGCAGGCGCGAACCGCAAGGGCGCTGGAATTGCTGGAACTGGTGGGATTGAAGGACCACGCGTACAAGTATCCCAGGCAGCTGTCCGGTGGCCAGCAGCAGCGGGTGGGGATTGCCCGTGCGCTGGCCAATGAACCAACGCTGCTTTTGTGTGACGAGGCGACCAGCGCGCTGGATCCCGAAACCACTCAGTCCATTCTTAACCTGTTACTGGATATCAACCGGCGCTTTAAGATTACCGTGGTGCTGATTACGCACAGTATGGATGTCATCCGCACGGTCTGCGACCGGGTGGCAATCATCGACAAAGGTCGTATTGCCGAGTCCGGTAACGTTGTGGACGTATTCCTGCATCCCCAGCATGCGACAACACTGTCGCTGCTTAACGAGAGTGGCGTGGATGCCGATGGCTGGAAAGAGCTTATTGAAGGCGTACCGGGTCGCATCGTTCGGCTAACGTATCGCGGCACCAATACCGGCCAGCCATTATTGAGCCAGGCCAGCCGCGACCTGAATGTCAACCTGAGCATCCTGCAAGGAGCGGTGGGGAAAATCAAGGATACGCCTTATGGACAGCTGGTACTGGCAGTGAATGCCGATCCCTCGAGCTACGAGCCACTGCAGCAGTTTTTTGTCGATAATAAGGTGCATTACGAGGTACTGAGAGCATGAACTGGAGTACGCTGGATTGGCCGCTGATCGGCGAGGCAACCGTCGATACGCTTTTGATGACCGGCTGGTCGCTGTTATGGACAGTCGTGATCGGCCTGCCGCTAGGCGTCTATCTGTTTCTGACAAGCTCGCGGCAATTGCTGGAGAATCGGCCGGTCTATGAATCCGTCTCGCTGGTGGTCAATGTCTTGCGCTCGGTGCCGTTTCTGATCCTGCTGATCGTGCTCATTCCATTTACCCGTTTCATCATGGGTAGTGCACTGGGTGTTGGCGGAGCCATTCCGCCGCTGGTAGTCGGTGCTGCACCATTTTTTGCGCGGTTGGTAGAAAACGTATTGCGCGAGCTGGATCCGGGCATTTCCGAAGCCTGTCGTGCCATGGGGGCAGACTCAAGGCAGACGGTTTTATGGGCACTGTTGCCCGAAGCCACAACAGGTATCATCAGTGCCGTGGTTGTGACGACCATCATGCTTATCAGCTATTCGGCGATGTCAGGTGTGATTGGCGGCGGCGGACTGGGCGATCTGGCAATCCGTTTCGGCTACCAACGCTATCAGACTGAAGTCATGATTGTGACTGTGGTTATTCTTATCGTCATGGTTCAGCTGGTGCAGACCGTGGGTGATTATCTGGTTAAACATTTCAACCGAAAATAGCATTAAGGAGTATTGCAAATGAAATTAAAGCAAATTCTGGGCGGCCTGCTTGTGGCCAGTTCCCTCATCGGCCTCTCAGCAGCCGCAAATGAAACACTGAGCGTTGCTGCCACACCCGTACCGCATGCGGAAATTCTTGAGCACATCAAACCTGCGCTGGCCAAGGAAGGCGTGGACCTGACCGTGAAAGTCTTTACCGATTATGTTCAGCCCAACCAACAGGTTGAAGACAAGCAGATTGATGCCAACTTCTTCCAGCACCAGCCATACCTGGATACCTTCAACAAGGAAAAGGGTACGCATCTGGTTTCAGTCGGCCTGGTCCATGTTGAGCCCTTCGGTGCCTACTCCAAAAAAATCAAAGACGTTTCCGAGCTGAAAGATGGCGCCACTGTTGCGATTCCAAACGATCCTTCCAATGGCGCGCGTTCTCTGCTGCTGTTGCAGAAACAGGGCCTGATCAAGCTGAAAGATCCAGGCAATCTGCTGGCTACGGCTCGTGATGTGACCGACAACACCAAAAATCTGAAGTTCAAGGAGCTGGAAGCCGCAACGCTGCCGCGCGTACTGGACGACGTGGATCTGGCCCTGATCAACACCAACTATGCGCTTGAAGCCGGCCTGAATCCGACCAAGGATGCACTTTTCATCGAGGGTGCAGATTCTCCCTATGCCAACCTGGTCGCGACAACCGAAGACAAAGCCAAGTCTCCTGCAATAGAGAAGCTGGTCAAGGCGCTACAGACTGATGATGTGAAAAAATTCATTGAAGAAAAATACAAAGGGGCGATCGTTCCTGCATTTTGACAGGGTAAGGGATCTGTCCTCTTAACGCCGGGTCTGCCGCCGTGCAAACTCCTCGTCGCATCGCGTAAGGCGGGACCCGGTGTCGTACACTGCGCAAGTCGTCGTTCGCACGCTTAGTACTCGGCGAATGTGCCGCAGCGCGCATGTCACACTGCTCGAGTGTAGTAATCCGCTATTACCCGCCTTAGCGGTATCCCCTTCATAATTGACCGGCATCTGCACTCCCAGGTGTTTACGCCGGGGTTGTGTGCGTCTGTTCATGCGAAGGGGAATACAAGTTGGCAAAAATCATACATGTCATGCTGCGCTGCCGTGATCTGGCCGCATCCAAGGCTTTCTACAAAACCGCTTTCGGTCTTGAACCGTCTCACGAGCTGGATTTTCCAGACTTCACGCTGTCCTATCTGCGCAATCCGCAGAACGATATGGAAATCGAACTGACCTGGAACAAGGGTCGCGAGGAACCCTATACGCATGGCGATGGCTACGGTCATGTGGCCGTCTGTGTCGAGGATCTGGATGCGGAACACGCCCGCCTGCTTGCGGCCGGCTTGTCTCCGCTAGACATCAAGTCTTTTCACGACGGCGACACCCTGCTGGCCCGGTTCTTTTTTATTCTCGATCCGGACGGCTACAAAATCGAAGTCTTGCAACAACACGGTCATTACAAATAACCCAACTACGCCTGGCCGTCTTTGCTTGCGGGCAAGGCCAACATGCTGCACCCGTGAGCAGCAACGCGTAAGTCGCGATCGGGCCCCCGCTTCTGGCCTGCAATAGATGCCTGAGATTGGCAATCCCTTGCGTACGCGTTCACCTGAACTCAAATGGCGGGGCCTGCCATGTTTGGCGCCATGCGGACCATAGTTTTCCCCCTGCCACTGTATTTTCCGGGAATGGTTTGTCAGGGGGCAAAGTGGTAATATCGGAGTACACGGTTAGAATACACGGACCGTGACCAGATCAATAACGATTGCAGCGTCGTCGTTTTCGACCCGGATGTCGCCAGACCCACGGGTTGTGCAGTTCTTAGCCGGGCAAGGGCCCGGCGTGGTCGACGGCAGCATGCAGCAGGAGCCAAATATGTGCAGCATTTATTCTCATACGGATCCCATCATGTACGAATGTCGCAGCCGGTCGGTGCGCATCGCCAAGGTGGTCACCAGCATCAAGCTGGAAAACATGTTCTGGGAAGTTCTGGCAGAGCTGGCGCGTCGTGATGGTACGACCACCAACCAGCTGATTGCCCGCCTGTATGACGAGGTCTATGCCTATCGGGGCGAAGCCACCAACTTTACATCGTTCCTGCGCGTGACCTGTATGCGCTATCAGGCTGTCCGCTATTCCACAGCGGGAGCCGAGCCTCCAGTGACAGAGGCCAGTCCTGCGCTGAAGAAACTTCGCACCGATAAAATCGCCCTGGTCGGCTAACGTTCAGCGATTGTCCGCGCGCTCCATCTGGGGCATTGGGGCACATCGCTGCCTTCCCTGGCGGTTCCCACAAGTCCATACAAAAGTTTTGAGCCATCACATCCGGCAGGAGGTGGCGCGCGCTATCGCTGGAGATATCACTGAAAGCGATCTCGAACTGGCGATTCCCAGTTGCCTGGATGGTTCCGCTCATGTGGACGCAACCGGGCACGCCGGCGTCTTTCGGGCTTGCGGCAATGGTCCCGCAGCACACGCGTCTGATGTTCGACCTGTCAAACCCGCCGGTTCTCCTGTCATCGCCTCTGCTCTATGTTCAATACTGGGGTTTTCCTCTACTTATGTAGTAAATGGATGTTACCTCCTGCCATCGCTAAAGCACATAATGAAGACATAACAGAAAGTAGTGAGACGGGCATCAATGCCTGTTTTGCTCCATCGCAGACATATTGGCTTATCGGAGGAATGATGGACACACCAATCATGTTACAGAAAGCCAGACCCTGTATCGGGCTCTCCCGTCGCGAGTTTTTGCGCGGGGCAGCCGTACTAACCGGGGTACTGGCCGCAGGCTCCACGCTTGCCCTTGTTGCGCCGTCGCGCGTCTGGGCACTGGAAACCCAACACCTTAATCAGGTCCAGGCGGAAACCTTGCTGGCCATGGGTAAGGCCTTGTACCCGCATAAGGATTTGCCGGATGCGGTTTACGCACTGCTGGTCAAGGACCTGGACACGCAGATGACAGACAACGACAAGGCAAAGCTGTTGACAGAAGGAGTGGCCAGCCTGAACCGTCAGGCCGGCGGGCAGTTCTCCGCCCTGTCGCTGGAAAAGCAGACCGCGTTGCTGCAGCAAATGGAAAGTGATCCTTTCTTTCAGGCCGTCCGTGGTCAGTGTGTCACGTCCATTTACGACAATGACATGGCATATAAACACTTCGGCTACGAAGGAGAGGTCTGGAGTCGGGGTGGCTATCTTGCCCATGGCTTTGATGACCTCAAATGGTTGCCCGACCCGCCTCAGGATGCGAGTCCGTCTATGAAATCATAATCTGCATCGGCACAGACCGGCGCAACCAGGCAGAAACAAGGAGAGAAGCATCATGGCAAGTTTTGATCACAAGGATGACAGTGTCGTCGTCATCATCGGTTCCGGCGCGGGCGGCGGTACGCTCGCGAACGAACTGTGTCAGAAAGGCATTCAGGTTGTCATTCTGGAAGCCGGCGCGCGTCAGAGTACGGAATCGTTTATTCAGGACGAATGGAAGTCCTTCGGCCAGCTGGCCTGGCTCGACAAACGCACGACATCGGGCAGCTGGCGGGTCGCCAAGGATTTTCCGAATCTGCCGGCGTGGATTTGCAAAACGGTGGGCGGAACCACCACGCACTGGGCAGGCGCGTCATTGCGCTTTCAGGAACATGAGTTTCGCGCCCGTACCCATTATGGTGAGGTCAAGGACGCGAATCTGCTGGACTGGCCGATCACCCTGAAGGAGATGGAGCCGTATTACACCCGCGCCGAAGACAAAATGGGAGTCACGCGTACCCATGGCATCCCCGGACTACCAGGCAACAACAATTTCAAGATCATGTATGACGGCGCAACGAAGCTGGGCTACAAGAAGGTCAGTACCGGTCATATGGCGATCAATAGCAGGGCGCGCGATGGTCGTGGCGCCTGTATCCAGCAGGGCTTTTGCTTTCAGGGCTGCAAAATGGGCGCCAAATGGTCAACGCTGTATACCGAAATTCCCAAGGCAGAAAAAACCGGCAAGCTGGAGTTGCGTACCGAATGTCATGTAGCCCGGATTGAGCACAATGCCGCGGGCAAGGTAACCGGTGTGGTGTATTTCGATAAGGACGGCAAAGAGCAGCGTCAGGCGGCGCGTGTCGTTTGTGTGGCAGGCAATTCCATCGAAACGCCACGCCTTCTGCTGCTTTCCGAGTCTTCCAAATTTCCCGATGGGCTGGCCAACAGTTCGGGCCAGGTTGGGCGCAATTACATGCGCCATACCACGGGATCGGTCTACGCCGTCTTTGACGAGCCGGTGCATTTTTATCGCGGCACCACCATGGCCGGCATTGTGCAGGATGAAGCCGAACACAATGACAAACGTGGTTTTGTAGGCGGGTATGAGCTGGAAACCATTGCGCTGGGTCTGTCCTTCTATGCCGCGTTTCTGAACCCCGGTGGCTGGGGCAGCGATTTTGCTTCCTACATGGATGCCTATACGCGTACTGCAGGTCTGTGGATTGTTGGTGAGGATATGCCACGCGAAACCAATCGAATTACGCTCAATCATGACGTGAAGGACCAGCATGGTCTTCCGGTTCCGAACGTGCATTTCGACGATCATCCCAATGACGAAGCCATGCGTGAGCACGCTTTCCGCCAAAGTATTGCCATGTATGAAGCAGCGGGTGCACGTAAGGCATTTCGCACGCCGCCCTATCCGTCCACGCATAACCTGGGAACCTGCCGCATGAGCGCAAGGCCAGAGGATGGCGTCTGCAATAAACATGGTCAGACGCACGATATCGCCAATCTGTTTATTTCCGATGGCAGTCAGTTCACATCGGGCGCAACGGAAAATCCGACGCTGACAATTGTGTCGCTGGCGATACGTCAGGCCGAATACATTGCGGATCAGATGCAGCGCAAGCAATTGTAGACGTTGCGGGCTCTGCCAGCGATCTGTATCCGTTCAAATTGAACAGCATCCGCACAGCCCGGCTGGCGTTTACGCCGGGGTTGTGCGTGTCTGTTCACATTGTCCCCACCCGTTTGCGATAGAATGCATGACATGTCCGTATCGTCGGGCTGTTATGCAGGATATCGTTGCCATGCCCTTGTCTGTTGTCTTTACTGTTACCGATCTTGTGAGGTTGTGCCTGCGGTCTGTGGTCAGGCGTAATGATCCAGTCAGGACTGTTGGAGTGTGCGCATGACGCAGGTGATGAATGCCCTACAGACCTGGCCCATGCTGTGGTTGCTCGTGCTGGCGGGTGTCATGGCCGGAATCGTGTTCTGCGCACTGTTTATGAACTACCGCCTGGCGACGGCGCGAGCGCAGGCAGTGGGATTGCAGGATCAGCTGGCCGAACGTGACCGTCAGCGTGAAGAAGCGCAGCAGCGCTACGAACAGCTGCAGACGCATTATCAGGAGCTGGACGCGCTAAAGGATGGGCTGTCCAATCAGCTGGCTGCCGCCCACAGCGACGCGATGCACGCGCAACAGCAGAATGACCGACAGGCAGAACGATTGGCGCAGCTGGAAGCGCAGTTGCGCGAGCTGGAAACGGCCCGTCACACGCTGGAAAAACAGCATATTTCGCTGCAAGCCGACTACGCCTACAAGGCCCAGAGTCTGGAGGCCATGCGTGCCCAGTTCGAGACGTCGCGAGAGCAGCTGGGCACCGAGTTTCGCAATCTGGCGACCCGTATTTTCGAGGAAAAGGAACAGGCCTTTTCCCGCAACAGCCGTCAGTCCATCGAGGGCATGCTACAGCCCCTGCGTGAGCAGATCGATCGCTTTCAGACCCGCGTCAACGAGGTACACGACCAGTCACTGCAAGGCCACAGTATGCTGCGCTCGCAAATTGGCCAGCTGATGGAAATGGGGATGAAAATGACCCACGACGCTCAGGCACTTGCACGCGCGCTCAAGGGCGACAAGAAGGCACTGGGTAACTGGGGCGAAATTCAACTGGAAAGTGCGCTGGAAGCTGCGGGGCTGCAAAAAGGGACACACTTCGATACCCAGGTGCTGTTTCGTAGTGAAGACGGTCGTGCCAATTATCCGGATTTCATCGTTTTTCTGCCGGATGGCAAGAAAATCGTCCTGGATAGCAAGGTCTCGCTGATCTCCTACGAGCAGGCCTTCAACGCCACGGAAGATCAGGAACGGCAGACGTTTCTGGATGCGCATTTGCGTGCGGTACGCGCTCATATTGATCAGCTGGCAGCCAAGGACTATACCGCACTGGATGGCATGAAGAGCCCCGGCTTCGTCCTCATGTTTATGCCGATAGAAGGCGCTTATATCGAAGCGCTGCGCCATGCCCAGAACATCTTCCAGTACGGGTACGAACGCGGCGTGATCCTGGTATCCCATACCACGCTGATGCCCATACTGCGCACGGTGTCCTACCTCTGGATGATGGCCGACAGCAATGAACAGGCGCTGGCCATTGGCGAACGGGCCACCGATGTTTATAACCAGGTAGCGCGGGTGGCCGAGCACCTGGGCAAGCTGGGTGGCACCATTGGCACCCTGAGCACCCATTACAACGCCGTGGTGCGCAGCTTCGCAGGCAATCAGGGTCTTACCGGCAAGGTGGATCGTTTCCAGAGCCTATCTGCCAAGGCGGTCAAGACCATGCCGGCGCTGAACACGGTGAACACGGAAGTGGATGTGCATCGTCTGGCCGCCGTGCAGGCAAAAACGGCAGGAGATGACGCGTCGAAAATGACGGATTACCCGCAGGCGCCTGATACTGACAGGCGCGATACCGCCCATGCGTCGGGAGCCGCAGAAGAGCTGCACCAGGCCGGGGCCAGCTCGGGTAATACCCAAGATAGTTCGGGGGTGGCGGATCGCGTCAAAAAGCAGGACGCGACTTCGGGTGGCAAGGAGTCAGGGTCTGCCGGATCGTCTGCCTCACAGGGCAACGCCGGGTAATTGCCGCCAGTCCTGCGTCTGTTCATGTATGCCATCGGCTCTTGAGCGGCACACACCCGCATTATCATTGCCTACCCGCTTTCAATAGCCCGTTGCCTCAATTTCAGGTGAATCAAGCCGGGTACTGTCTGCCGTTCTGACCGCCAGCCAACCGCTGAACGGCCTGGTAAAGGCGCTCACTGCCCTGTACGATCTGCTCTGGCGTACTCATGGTAAAGCTCAGACGAAAGCTTTGCGGATCAGGCTGATTGGCATAAAAGGCGCTGCCTGGTACGAACATCACGTTTTCTTCTATGGCCAGCGGTAACAGGGCGGTGGCATCCAGTCCGTCCCGCAGGCGCCCCCAGAGGAACATACCGCCTTCGGGCGCCAGCAGCGTCAGAGACGGGCCAAAGTGAGATGTCAGCGAGGAAACCATCAGTCTTGCCCGTTCTCCGTAAGCGCTGCTGATATGCGGCAAATGGGTCTCATAACGGCCGGAGTCCAGATAATGGGCTGCAACCGCCTGCAGATACGGTGTGGTACATAGATCGTTTACCTGTTTTGCCAGCACGCAGCGGCGCAGGATCTCGGGATGCGCGCGCATCCAGCCCAGGCGCAGCCCGGGCGCTACAATTTTGGACAGGCTGGACAGATACACGATCTGGTCCGCTACCGGGGTGCCATGTGCCAGTTCGGCGAAGGTGGATACGGGTTCGCCTGAAAAGCGCAGTTCGCCATAGGGATCATCTTCGATCAGGATGCAGGATGACCCTGCGAGCTGATCCAGCAGCCGCTGCCGGGAAGCCAGATCAATGGTTGCTCCGGTGGGGTTGGCGAAGGTGGGAACCAGGTACAGTAGTTTGGGCTGGTGTTCCTGCAGCGCGGCAGCCAGTTCTTCCGGGTTCGGCCCCTGCGCGCCGCTGGCAACCGTAATGATGCGTGCCCCGGCCAGTCGCAGGCCCTGCAAGGCGGCAGGGTAGGTTGGACGGGGGACGATGACCGCATCTCCGGGCTGGATGAACGCACGCAGCAGCAGATCAAAGCCCTGCTGTGAGCCGCTGGTGACGATCAGCTGTGCCGTCTCGGTGGGAATGCCCCGGGCCGTGCTCAGGCGGGCAAAGGATTCGCGCAGGGCGGGCCAGCCTTCGGTTGCGCCATAGGAAAATGTCGTACCAGGGTCGCGGGTCACAGCGTTCAACGAGGCCTGCAGTCCAGCGACGTCGAACAGTTCCGGGGCGGGATAGCCGCCCGCAAAAGAGATCATGCCGGGTTGCGAGAGGTAGCGGAACAGCTCGCGGATAGGGGAGCCCTGCACCTGGGCAAAGGGTTCGGCAAAGCGGAAGGAAAATGCCATGGCATTGCTCGCGAAAAAGATCGAAACTGCGGGCTATCGCAAATGCAATGGCCCGCATGTGTTACCTGCCGGTCAGTCTTCGCCGAAACGGATGCCCTGTGCCAGCGGCAGCTCGCGCGAATAGTTCACAGTATTGGTGGCGCGACGCATATAGGCCTTCCAGGCGTCGGAGCCAGACTCCCGGCCGCCGCCGGTTTCTTTCTCGCCACCGAAGGCGCCACCGATTTCTGCGCCTGAAGTTCCGATATTCACATTTGCAATACCGCAGTCTGAGCCTGAAGCCGACAAGAACTGCTCTGCTTCCCGCAGATCGGTCGTAAACACGGCAGAAGACAGACCCTGAGGCACGTCGTTCTGCAATTCGATGGCATCATCGAATTTGTCATAGCTCATGATATACAGAATGGGTGCAAAGGTTTCATGTCGGACCACATCTGTCTGTCCCGGCATCTCGACAATGGCAGGCTTGACATAGTAGGCATCGGGAAACTTGTCCTGCAGCACGCGTTCACCGCCGGTGACCTTACCCCCCTGTTCAGCCGCCTGAGCAAGTGCCTTCTGCATGTTGTCGAAAGCCGCCTGATCAATCAGGGGGCCGACCAGCGTGCCGGTTTCCAGCGGACTGCCGATGGTTGCAGAGGCGTAAGCTTTCTTCAGCCGGGTGGTCAGTTCCTGGATCACATCGCGGTGTGCAATGATGCGTCGCGTGGAAGTGCAGCGTTGGCCGCAGGTACCTATGGCACCGAAAAGAATACCGCGTACTGCCAGATCCAGATCGGCAGACTGACTGACAATAATGGCGTTGTTACCGCCCAGTTCCAACAGGCTACGTCCAAAGCGGGCAGCCACGCGGGGTCCGACTTCACGGCCCATGCGTGTCGAGCCGGTGGCAGACACCAGGGCGACTTTAGGGCTGTCAACCAGTACCTGGCCAATCTCGCGCTGACCCACTACGACCTGGGCCAGGTGATCTGGCGCCTCGCCAAAGCGCTTGAGCGCGCGTTCAAACAGGGCCTGGGTGGCCAGCGCAGTGAGCGGAGTTTTTTCTGATGGCTTCCAGATCACGGCATTGCCGCAGACCAGCGCCAGCGCAGTGTTCCACGACCATACGGCTACGGGGAAGTTAAAGGCGGTAATCACACCGACCACGCCTACCGGATGCCAGGTCTCCATCATGCGATGGCCGGGGCGTTCCGAGGCAATCGTCAAGCCGTAAAGCTGGCGCGACAGACCCACGGCGAAATCGCAAATATCGATCATTTCCTGAACTTCACCTTCACCTTCCGCGGTGATTTTTCCTGCTTCGACCGACACCAGCCGGCCCAGGGCGGCCTTGTGTTCGCGCAGCTCTTCACCCAGCAACCGGATCAGTTCACCGCGACGGGGGGCAGGCGTATTGCGCCAGGCTTTTTGCGCCGCTACGGCTTGTTCAATGGCCTGCGCTGCCTGCTGCTCTGTGTGCTCCCGGACCTCGGCGATACGGGCGCCATCGATTGGAGAGTGGACGGGCAGCGAACCGCCGCTGACAGATTCCTTTGCTACGCCGAGAGAGTGGAGTAATTCCTTAACTGAGTCCATTTACGGTTTCCTTGTATGCCGGGTCATCCCGTACACCGATACGGGACTGATTACTACAATTGAAATGTTAATAATTGCCAACGCATCCAGTACGCTCTGGATGACTGCGAATTTTGTCCTTTATGCTATTGTTGAAATAACAGCAAAATATTGCAACTGAAAAGATTTGCCAGAACGTCAGTGTTCGCATCACAAAAGTATTATCTGAATGCTGATATTCCGTCTGAAATTGGCCGAGGCAGTGCAGTTGCAGATGGATCGGGTGCCACTTACAGTGCGCAACGTAATCCGTAGCGTACTGCGATATTTTCTCAAAGTCAAAAAATTTCTTAACGGAAAATTGCAGCGGTTGGAAGGGCTGTAGGCTGATGCCTTCCTTTTTCCGGCTGACACGCTACGGCGTGGCCGGAAAAACGCAACCGGCAGTCTGGAACTGGCATCGATATTGCTCGGAAACCTGCACAATCAGTTTTAAAAAGGAAACAGGATTATGGCACCGAAGTTCTATAACGAGATCTGGCTGGAAGAAGCAAAGAAGAAACCGGTGCCTCGCAAGCACTACGAAGAATATCTCAAATGGCTGGATCGTCAGGAACAGGATCTGCTTACCAATAAGCGGGAAGAGGCTGAGGCGCTTTTTCAGCAGGTGGGCATTACCTTTTCTGTCTATGGGGATGGCGAAGGGACGGAAAGAACCATTCCGTTTGACATTATTCCCCGGGTATTCCCCCAGCGGGAATGGAATGCGTTGCAGCGCGGCGTGGAACAGCGCGCCAAGGCGCTCAATATATTCCTCCATGATGTGTATCACGATAAAGATATTATTCGTGCTGGCCTGATCCCGGCCGATCTGATTATCAACAATTCGCAATACCGTCCGGAAATGGTCGGACTGGATGTGCCCCATCGGACCTATGCGCACATCGCTGGCATCGATATTGTGCGCGCGGGAAAAGGGGAACTGTATGTCCTGGAGGATAATCTGCGAGTTCCCTCCGGCGTGAGTTATATGCTGGAAAATCGCAAGATGATGATGCGACTGTTTCCGGACCTGTTCAGCAAAATCAAGGTCACACCGATTGCGCATTATCCTGACCTGCTGCTGGAAACGCTGATCGAATCGGCGCCTGAAGGGGTCGACAAACCGACGATCGTCGTGCTCACGCCGGGTATGTACAATTCTGCGTATTTTGAACACACCTTTCTGGCCCAGCAAATGGGTGTGGAACTGGTCGAGGGCAAGGATCTGTTCGTCAAGGACGATTATGTCTACATGCGAACCACGCAGGGACCGCAGCGTATCGATGTCATGTATCGCCGCCTGGACGATGATTTCCTGGATCCGGAAGTCTTTCGCAAGGATTCGACGCTGGGTGTGGCCGGCCTGATGCGGGCCTACAAAGCCGGCAATCTGACCCTGTGCAATGCGATTGGCACCGGTATTGCCGATGATAAATCGGTATACCCGTTTGTGGCAGAGATGATCCGCTTTTATCTGGGAGAGAAACCGCTGCTGAACAATGTGCCCACCTATATGTGCCGTAACGAGGAAGACAAAGCCTATGTTCTGGCCAACATGAAGGATCTGGTTGTCAAGGAAACGCACGGCGCGGGCGGCTATGGCATGCTGGTCGGGCCGGCTGCCACCAAGGCGGAGCTGGCCACATTCGAGCAGCTCATCAGGAAAGATCCTGCCAAATATATCGCTCAGCCGACGCTGGCGCTGTCAACGTGCCAGACCTTCGTGGATTCGGGTATTGCTCCGCGGCATGTGGATTTGCGACCATTTGTGCTTTCGGGCAAGAGTATCCGCATGGCCGCAGGCGGCCTGACGCGGGTGGCGCTCAAGGAAGGGTCGCTCGTGGTCAACTCATCACAGGGAGGGGGAACCAAAGATACCTGGGTCATCAACCGGCGACGCTAGCTTCCCGTGGGGCGCAGGCATATGCGCGCTGCGTGATGCGATGACGCCGCAGCGGGCATGAAACAACATAGTCGAATGCAGAATAAGGAAGAATCATGTTAAGTCGTACCGCCGATCATATTTACTGGATGTCCCGCTACCTGGAACGGGCGGAAAATACCGTACGCTTGCTTGAGGTCTGCTACCAGACCACATTGATGACCAACGATGAGGATCATTCGGACTACAGCTGGCGCAGTGTGCTCACAACGCTTGAGGCGCTGGAACACTATGAGGCCGAATACAGCATCATCAGTGCTGATCATGTAATTGATTTTGTAGTCAACAGCAAGAATTACACCTCGTCCATTGCCTCCTGCATCAGGCTGGCGCGGGAGAATGTGCGTGCCATCCGCGGCACCGTGACATCCGAAGTCTGGGAGACGATTAACTTTACCTGGCTGGAAATGAATCGCCTGCTCAAGACATCTGTGCTGGCTTCGAACCCCACCCGGTTTTTCGAATGGATCAAAACCCGTTCACTGCAAACGCTTGGCGCCCAGGAAGGCACAATGCTGCGCAATGAAACCTACAACTTCATGCGTCTGGGTACCTATCTGGAGCGGGCCGACAATACGTCGCGCATGCTGGAAATCCGCTTCTACCTGGAAAATGCCGCTGATGACAAACGAAAACTGGTGACGCAGCTTTATCACTGGACGGCAGTACTGCGTTCTCTTTCCGGTCTGGAAATCTACAGACAGGTATTCCGAGAAACGGTTGACCCGAAACGCGTGATTGAACTGATCGTTCTGCACCCGGATATGCCGCATTCGCTGGCTCATTCGTCGCGCCAGTTGCTGGCTCACTTGCAGAAGGTGCGCAATGCCAAGTCAGACGAGACATTGAGACTGGCAGGCAGGCTGGATGCAGATCTGCGCTATACGACGATTGACGAGATCTTCAAGGCGGGTCTGCACGAATGGCTCACGCGCTACCTGGGGAATATGGAGGTCATTGGCAACGGCATCAACGACGATTTCCTGTGGCAGCCGGTAGAGTAGGGGGTGACGTGACCGGACCCGCCTGCGGCAGAAAGCGGTGCGGGGCGGCAGTATTGCCGCCGGAAATCTGCCGTTTCATCCGATCTCGGCCCGGCGTTGTGGCGCTTGAACATCGTTGTCGGCAATTAGTCAATACAAATGGGTCGGCACATGATGGAAATTGCGTACAATGGCCCCTTGCAAAGTCATCTTCAGGGTCGTATGGACTTTTCACTTGACCAACTGCTGAGCGGTTCCGCGGGAAAAGAAGCCTCGGAACTGCGTGACAGCGCCGGACGTCTCAAGCCCGAGTGGGATCACGTGTTGTCGGCACTCGAGAATCTTGCCCCTGATGATCTGAAGGGATTTCTGGACTACATCTCTGAAAATATCCAGAACCGGGGCAGTATCTATAACGCCTACAGCGACGAAGAAGTCACGGAGCCATGGGAATCCCTTAGCGTGATTCCGTATGTGATATCAGCGCAGGAATGGGACTTCATCGACCGGGCCATCCGGCAGCGTGCGGCTCTGATCAATGAAACCCTGCGCGATATTTACGGCCCCCAGCAATTGATTCGCGAAGGGCTGGTTCCGCCGTCCCTGATTTTCGGGCAGCGCGGTTTCCTGTGGCCCTGTATCCATTCACTGGATGCCACGGAAAATCACCTTCACATGTACGCTGTGGATATTGCCCGTGATGAAAACGGGAACTGGCGGGTACTGAAGGATCGCACACAGGGGCCGCTGGGCTCGGGCTATGCGCTGCAAAACAGGCAGATCATGAGTACCGCATTGCCTGCACTGTTCAATCGTCTGCGTGTTAATCCGCAAACTGTCTATTTTCGGGCGTTTCGCCAGACCCTGCTGTCCAGCATGCCGATCAATGATGAAAGCATGGTTACGGTTCTGCTGTCACCGGGACCCAAGCATTCGGCGTATTTCGAACATGTGTTCCTTGCCCGGCAAATGGGTATACCGATTACAGAAAGTCTGGACCTGACGGTTCGCAATGATGTGGTGTATCTGAAAACGCTGCGTGGCCTGCAGCGCGTGCACGTGATTCTGCGCAGGCTGGAAGATAGCGAATGTGATCCGATGGAACTGTTCGGCAGCGACTATCCCGGCATTCCGGGTTTGCTGCAGGCAATCCGGCAGGGCAATGTGGCCGTGTGCAATGCGCTGGGATCAGGTGTGCTGGAGTCTGCCGGGATTCTGGAGTTCATGTCGGGTATCTGCCAGCATTTGCGCGGAGAACCCTTGCTGATGGATTCAATCCGCAGCTGGTGGTGCGGGGATCAGAATAACCTGGCCTACGCCCTGGAGCACTTTGATTCCCTGATGTTCAAATCCAGCTTTTCATCCAGCCGGACCAGCCCACAGTACGCTCCCGATCTGAATCCGGCCCAGCGTGAAGCACTGTATCATCAGCTGCAAACGAATCCGCGTTCGCTGGTTGCGCATGAAGTCATGCAACTGGCACGCATTCCTGAAATTGATCACGACTCGCGGAAACTGCAGATGCGTCGTTTTACCATGCGGGTGTTTGCCACGCTCAAGGCTGACGGAACGTATCAGGTCATGCCCGGTGGCGTGGTGCGCGTCGAAGACAAAAGTGATACCCCCGTACTGTCATCGCGTAACCGCCAGATTAATAAGGATTTATGGGTATGTCGTGTGGAAAAAAAGACCGCAGCGGCGCCCATTACCATTACACCGGCTCGCGAGCCGGTGCGCAGTGCTTCCCATGCCTTCGAAACAAAACCACTAAACCTGGAACAGCTGCTTGCGGCCCACACCACCACGCCGGCACGCATGGGCGAAAATCTGTTCTGGATGGGACGTTACGGAATTCGCGCCGAGCACTCGGTACTGCTGCTGCGCACCATTATCCGCAACCTGACGGAACGCGTGACGGAGAAGGATACGCTGATTACCCTGCTGTATAAACTGGGTATCCATCTGAATGTCCTGGCGCCGCCATCGCCCGAAAATATCCGTCAGGACGATACCTATGATGTCAATTTCATTCGTCAGCAGCTGGGACTGTCGCTGGCGCCGTCGCCGCGCAACGGTGCGCTTCCCAACAACGTGAATTATCTGCATCAGTGCGCTTTCAATATTCGAGAAAAGCTCTCGCTGGATGTCTGGTGGGTCGTCAACTACATGCCGTCGTATCTTGGCAATAGCGAGCTGGATCTGACCATCGTGCAGCAGCGTATGCAGGAATTGTTTGCCAGCTGCTCCATTCTGTCGGGCTTTACGCATGAACAGATGACGCGTGACGAAGGCTGGAGCTTCCTGCTGCTCGGGCGCCTGATTGAAAAGCTCAGTCGTATGAGCGACACGCTGGGATTCTTCCTGCAACAGTCCGAGCCCGATAAAACCATCATGCTCGAATCGCTGCTGGAAATCGCTTACAGCATTGTCACCTATCGTGCACGTTACCACCGTGAAGAAGAGATGCTGGCGGTCCTGTATCTGCTCGTGTTCGACCAGACCAATCCCTATTCCCTGCGCTATCTTTGCAAAAGTCTGCTGGACAATGGCGCGGCCTTCAATGTGCAAGAGGAGCAAAGCCGGCAGATACTTCAGCAGGTGCTGACTGACATGGACGCGATTGATCTTGGCGGGTTTGCCGTGGGTACGCTCGCTGCCGAGGAAATTTACAATGCGCTGGGCCGCATCTGCGCAGACATTTCCCATGGGCTGTCCCTGTATGCAAACAGTATCAGCCATCAGTATTTTCTGGTTACCGATACGATCTCCAGTGACACCGGCCTTGAGACGATCAACAAGGAATTCCTGTAATGGTGACCTATCACATTCAGCATGACACGGAATATTATTACCACTCACCGGTCACCCAGTCGCGTCAGATACTTCGGCTCTCTCCGCGTATTCTGCCATGGCAGACACCCGAGAGTCATGCGATAGACATCGACCCTCAACCGGACCGCATTGATTTTCTGCTGGACTGCTTTGGCAATCCACTACAGTATTTCACGCTGATGAGTGATCATCAGGCGCTTAGCGTGCGTGCGCATTCAGTCGTCAACCTGACCCGCCGCCGCCTTCCCGATATCGGGGATACGCCGCCATGGGAAGATGTGGTGGAATACCTGCGCTTCACGCCGGGCAAAACCTATCTGCCTTATGATTTTGAAGCCACGCAATTTCGCTTTGAATCAAATCATATTCGGCTGCTGCCCCATATTCGCCAGTGGACGCAGGAAATCATTACTCCCGGCATGCCGGTGCTCGCCGCCGTGGGGGCGCTGCAGACGCGCATCTTCAATGAATTTGTGTTTGATCCGCAGGCGACAACGATTTCCACGCCGGTCGCTGAAGTGTTTCGCAATCGCCGGGGGGTTTGCCAGGATTTCGCGCATCTGATGATTTCCTGCCTGCGCTCCATCGGTCTGCCTGCCCGTTATGTCAGTGGCTACCTGCTGACTCATCCGCCTGCAGGACAACCCCGACTGATTGGTGCCGATGCGTCGCATGCCTGGGTTTCCGTGTACATACCGAAACATGGTTGGGTGGATTCAGATCCGACCAACAACCTGTTTCCGGATCAGGAACACATCACTTTGTGCTGGGGCCGCGATTTTTCGGATGTTTCACCGATTCGGGGCATGATGTACGGAAGCAGTGCACATGGTCTGAAAACCTCGGTCACCGTCATGCCGGAAAGTGAAATTCCGCGCTGAATTTTCTATATTTCACTTGTGATATTTACGCATTTCCTGTTGGAATTATTTGTTCCTAGGGTTTTCCATAATAAAAATCTGTCAATTTTTATTTGTAAGTCTTTGATTTTTAATGTTAAAAATTTCAGAAAAAAATTTTACATGAGAAATAAAAAAAATTATTGACGAAAATTTTTTCTTATGCGAATTTAGATATATGTCTGAACTTCTTGCGGAAAAAAAAGCGGTGGAAAGCAAATATGATGTCGTGATCGTTGGTGGTGCAGCCACGGGTAGCTCGCTGGCATATTTTCTTAGCGCATCTGCTTCGTTCAATGGTTCAATCCTCGTGCTGGAAAAAGACGCCAGCTATCAGAAATGCGCAACGGCCTTGTCGGCCGCTTCCATCCGTCATCAGTTTTCCACGCCGGAAAATATTCAGCTCTCGCAATTTGGCACCGAGTTTCTGCGCAGTATCGGTGACCGGCTGGCAGTAGACGATGATCGTCCTGACGTCGGTTTTCAGGAAAAAGGTTATCTGTTTCTGGCTACGCCTGGTGGCGAAGATGTCATGCGCCAGAACAATGCGTTGCAGCGCAGCCTGGGCGCCGATATTGAACTGCGTACCCCCGAGGAACTGAAGGCCACCTGGCCCTGGTTGAATGTCAGCGATCTTGCGCTGGGCTCCTATGGCGTCACGGGAGAAGGCTGGCTTGATGCGTATGGCATGATGCGGGCGTTCCGCCGCAAGGCAATCGCGCAGGGTGTCAACTATGTCGAAGACGAAGTGCTGGCCATCGGCAAGACCGGCAGAAAAATCACAAGTGTCACGCTAAAAAGCGGGCGTACCGTTGAATGTGGAACGCTGGTCAATGCCGCAGGCACGGGTGCTGCCGCACTCTCAGCGCAGGCAGGTATCGCCCTGCCACAGCAGTCGCGCAAGCGTAGCGTCTTCTACTTCACCTGCCCGGAAAAAATCACCGACTGCCCCATGGTCATTGATCCAAGCGGCGCGTATTTTCATCCCGAAGGCGACGGCTTTATCGGAGGAATACAGCCTCCTGAAGACCAGGATCCGGAATGCTTCGATTTTGACGTTCAGCATTATCTGTTCGATGACATCCTCTGGCCCATCCTCGCGGCGCGCGTGCCGGCGTTTGAAGCGCTGCGCTGCGAACACGCATGGGCAGGGCATTACGATTACAACACGTTCGACCAGAACGTGATACTTGGCTACCATCCTGACGTCGATAATATGGTTTACGCTAATGGTTTCAGCGGGCATGGTATGCAACAATCACCGGCTGTCGGGCGCGGGCTGGCCGAGCTTATCGAGTTCGGGCAGTATCGCAGCCTTGATCTTTCCCGCATGGGCTGGGAGCGGGTATTAAAGAACCAGCCCATTGTTGAACTGAATGTCTGGTAATGAAAAGTTTGTAGTGTCAGGCGTGTGGCCGGCGTTGGCTAGTCGCATATTATTTTATGGTTTTGCCTTGTGTGAAACCCATGCTCGTCGATCAGGAGAAAAGCATGAATAGAGTGTTGAAGAAGGTCTTTCTGGCAACTGCGCTTACCGCTGCCTTTGGCACGCCGGCGCTGGCCGCAGATGAAATCAAAATCGGTCTGGGTGCACCCATGACCGGTGGCAGTGCGGCTTTTGGCAAGCAGTTGCAGACTGGCGCGCAGGCAGCCATCGATGCCATCAATGCCAAGGGCGGCGTCAACGGCAAGCAGCTCAAATTGGTTACTGTCGATGACGCATGTGATCCGAAGCAGGCCGTGGCCGCTGCCAATCGCCTGATCGATCAGGAAAAAGTGACTGCCGTTGTCGGCCACTTCTGCTCTTCAAGCACCATTCCCGCATCCGAAATTTATGACGAAGCCAATATTCTGAACGTCACGCCTGCGTCTACCAATCCCAAGGTCACAGAACGTGACCTGACCACCATCCTGCGTACTTGCGGTCGTGATGACCAGCAGGGTGAGGTCGATGCCCAGTTCATGAAAGACGTCCTTAACGTGAAACGCGTTGCCGTTATCAATGACAAGGACACCTACGGTGTGGGCCTGGCCAATGCCACTCGTGATGCCGCCAAAAAACTGGGTATCGAAGTCGTGCTGGAAGATGGCGTAACGCGCGGCGAACGTGATTACAACGCACTGGTCACGAAAATCAAGGGTGCCAATGTGGACGCCGTATTCTTTGGCGGCTTGTATGCCGAAGCCGGCGTGCTGGTCAAGCAGATGCGTCAGCAGGGTCTGAAAATACCGTTCATTTCCGATGACGGTATTGCGGATCCGGCGTTCGTGACCGCAGCCGGTGGCGTGCAGAATGCAGAAGGCGTTTACATGAGCTTCCTGAAAGATCCACGCAACGATCCCGCCTCCAAAAGCGTTGTTGATGAACTGAAAAAATCCGGCAGCGATGCGGAAGGTTTCACACTGTACTCCTACGCTGCCGTGCAGGCAGTGGCCGCCACACTGGCTGCCAACAAGGATGAAACAGACGGCACCAAACTGGCCGATTGGCTCAAAGACAATCCTGTTGAAACTGTCACCGGCAATAAAGGCTGGGACGAAAAAGGCGATCTGAAATCCAACGATTTCGTGCTGTACGTTTGGGATAAAGACGGCAAATACGTCGAGTACAAAAAGTAAGGTATGGACAGGACAGCGCACTGCAGGTTGGTGCGCTGTCAGCGGCTCCTGCAACACGATTCCCCTGGACGCTTACGGCGGTTTTCTGCAAAACGCCGAGCCCCTGTCTTCACCCTGAAAAGGTATAAACATGGATTGGTACATCCTGGGCCAGCAATTGGTAAATGGCGTCACGCTTGGCGCGATTTACGGTCTGATTGCAATCGGCTACACCATGGTTTATGGCATCATCGGCATGATCAATTTCGCCCATGGCGAGATTTACATGATCAGCGCCTATATCACTGCAATTGCATTCGCCGTATTCACATTTCTTGGCATCGATTCCATCGCGCTGTCGCTGCTGCTGACCCTGATGGTCACGATGTTCATCACTGGGCTTTACGGCTGGTATATCGAGCGCACCGTCTATCGTCCCCTGCGCACCACCAATCGCCTGGCCCCGCTGATCACCGCCATTGGCGTATCGCTGCTGCTGCAGAACTATGTGCAGGTCAGCCAGGGGCCATATGTGCAGGGCGTGCCTTCGGTGATTCAGGGTGGCTTTACGATAGGCTCTGATACCGGCTTCTTCCAGATTCGTTATCTCGACCTGATGATTGTGGTTGTCAGCATCATCGCTATGACGATACTTACCTGGATTATCCAGAAAACCAGTCTGGGCAGACAGTGCCGTGCGGTCGAACAGGATCGCAAAATGTCCACCATCCTGGGTATCAATACCACCCGGATTATTTCAACTGTGTTTGTGATCGGTTCTGTCATGGCCGCGGTCGCCGGCGAGCTGGTTACTTTCAACTACGGTTCTTTCGATTTTCATATCGGTTTCATTCTGGGTATCAAGGCGTTCAGCGCTGCCGTGCTGGGTGGCATCGGCTCATTGCCGGGTGCCATGCTGGGCGGACTGATTCTGGGAATTATGGAATCGCTGTTTGCCGGCTTTGTCAGCAGTGACTACAAGGATGTATTTTCTTTCAGTGTGCTGGTGCTGGTGCTGATTTTCAAACCGAGTGGCCTGTTGGGCCGGCCTGCCGTGGAGAAAGTGTAATGAGTACCACGCAAACTACCAATATCGATTTCGGTCATTCGTTCCGCGACGCCCTGGTGGCCGGGGTTCTGACCATGCTGGTATTCAGCCCGATTACCAACTTCGTGCTGAAGCAGTACACCTTCGAGCTGGACTGGTTCCGCTCTCCCTTCTTTCTGAATGGTCTGGCTATCGGTCTGATCGTCGCTTTTGTCCGCTTCTTTGTGTCTGTCGGTGCACAGACGCAGACCGGGCAGAATTTCATCCAGAACTTCATCAAGACCGAACATGGTGTCGAGGTTGAAGACGAATATGCCGATGGCGGCAAGCGTCTGATGCGAGTGCTGCTGTGGGGCGGCGGCCTGATGCTGCTGTTTCTCGTCCTGGGTCTGACCGGCGTGATATATCGCGGAGCGGGTATCGCGCTGGTTCTGGTGGTTCTGTTCGTGATGATCGCCATGGGTGTGCGCATACCCAAGCGCCGTGGCAAGAAGCATCCCTGGATGGGGGCGCTGCCTGTCCTGTTTCTGGTGGGACTGATCCTGCCTCTGGTGTTTTTCTACTTTGGCTGGTTCAGCAAAAGCTGGATGAACAACCTGACGCTGGCCATGGTGTATGTGCTGCTTGGCCTGGGCCTCAATATCGTGGTTGGACTGGCCGGGTTGCTGGATCTGGGCTTTGTCGCCTTCTATGCGGTTGGCGCCTACTTTCTCGCGCTCGGCGCGCAATACCTGGGGATTGGCTTCTGGAGTGCATTGATTCTCGCCCCCATGCTGGCCGCACTTTGCGGTGGGCTGCTGGGTTTTCCGGTGCTCAAAATGCATGGTGACTATCTGGCCATTGTGACACTCGGCTTTGGAGAAATCATCCGGCTGGTGCTGGTCAACTGGATCAGTTTCACGGGTGGCCCCAATGGTGCGTCGGTTCCGCCGCCAACGCTCTTCAATCTGGAGTTCATTCGTCGCGCAAGGGGTGACGCCGTACCGTTTCACGAGTTTTTTGGGCTGCCCTATAGCGGCGACTACCGATATCTGTTTGTCTACCTGCTGTTGTTTGTGATCAGCATGATCGTACTGCGTTTTTTCACCCAGCTGCGCGTCATGCCGATAGGCCGGTCCTGGGAAGCCTTGCGGGAAGATGAAATTGCCTGCCGTTCCCTGGGGATCAATCACGTCACCGTCAAGCTGTCTGCATTCATGCTGGGTGCCCTGACCGGCGGAATTGCAGGTGTGTTTTTTGCGACGGCGCAGGGCTTCATCAGCCCGCAATCGTTCAATTTTTTCGAATCGGTCCTGATTCTTTCCATCGTGGTGCTCGGCGGCATGGGGTCCTCAATCGGCGTGATCATCGCGGCCTTTACGCTTACGCTTTTGCCCGAATTCCTGCGTGAGTTCGCCGGCTATCGTGTGCTGATGTTTGGCCTGCTCATGATTCTGATGATGATCTGGCGCCCTAACGGTCTGCTGCGACCAAGACGTTCCGTGTTCAGAAAAAGCGAGGTGGCATGATGGTTCAGGAAGTGACACAGGATGCATTGCTGTCGGTTCAGCACCTGACCCGTCGTTTCGGAGGTATTATTGCCAACAATGACGTGAACTTCGAGGTGCGCAAGGGGTCCATCACCGCGCTGATCGGCCCTAATGGTGCAGGTAAGACAACGGTGTTCAATTGCATTACCGGCTTTTACACCGTGTCGGAAGGACATATTTACCTGACGCAGCCCGAAGGCCAGATCGAGGTCGGGGAACTGCTGCGTCGCAAGGTGACGGGTGGTTCTTACCTGGTGGCGCGCGCCGGCATCGCGCGAACCTTCCAGAATATCCGTCTGTTCAAGGATATGACGGTGCTGGAAAACCTGCTGGTGGCGCAGCATCGCAAGCAGAACCGTAATCTATTCTCGGGCCTGCTTGTTACGCCGGATTTTTCCGACAAGGAAGAAGCCAGCCTGGCACGCGCCTTTGAATGGCTGGAAACCGTGAATCTGTCAGAGGATGCCAACCGGCTTGCGGGCGAACTGTCATACGGACGCCAGCGCCGTCTGGAAATTGCGCGCGCCATGTGTACCGATCCGGTGCTGATCTGCCTGGATGAGCCCGCCGCCGGCCTGAATCCGCGCGAAACGCGCGATTTGTCTGCACTGATTCGCAAGTTGCGCAACGAGTACGGCGTTACCGTCCTGCTGATCGAGCACGATATGGGTCTGGTCATGGATATTTCCGAACATATTATCGTGATGGATCAGGGCAAGGTGATCGATGCAGGCACACCGGAGCACATCCGCAATTCAGAGGTGGTGATCGCGGCCTACCTGGGTACCGAGGTGGAGGACTAAACCATGGCAGACACCCCTATTCTTGAAATCAAAGACGTCAGCTCCTACTATGGGCAGATCCAGGCACTTAAAAATGTCTCGCTGCACATCAACCCGGGGGAAATTGTTACGCTGATTGGCGCCAACGGCGCAGGCAAGAGCACCCTGCTGATGACGATTTTCGGTACGCCACGCGCACGTACAGGCCAGATCCTGTACAAGGGTAATAACCTGCTGCGGCTGCCGCCGCATAAGATTGCCAGCCAGGGCATTGCCCAGGTACCTGAAGGCCGACGCATTTTTCCAAAGATGACGGTCGAGGAAAACATCATGATCGGGACATTGCCGATAGGTGATGATCACATGGAGGAAGACCGGCAGCATATGTTCGAACTGTTTCCGCGCCTCAAGGAGCGTCGTAACCAGCGTGCCGGCACCCTGTCGGGGGGCGAGCAGCAGATGCTGGCCATCGCCCGTGCCCTGATGAGCCGGCCCGATATGATTCTGCTGGACGAGCCCAGTCTGGGTCTGGCGCCCCTGGTCGTGCGGCAGATTTTCTCGGTTCTCAAAGAGCTGGGCAAAAGCGGGAAAACCATTTTTCTGGTGGAACAGAATGCCAATCACGCGCTAAAGCTGGCCGATCGCGCCTATGTGATGGTGACCGGAGAAATCAGGATGACAGGCAGCGGGGCCGAATTGCTGGCCAATCCTGAGGTCCGCGACGCCTATCTGGGAAGTCATTAACTTGTCTACGCGCGAGGAAACGCCGCTGATGCAGCGTCTGCGCGCTGTGCGCCAGGAACATGACCTGACACTGGAGCAGGCGGGCCGGGCTTGCGGTATCGCCGCCTCGACGCTGTCCAAAATTGAAAACGGGCTGATGTCGCCCACCTATGACGTGTTGCAGAAGCTGGCCATCGGCCTGTCCCTGGATGTGTCCGAACTGTTCACGCCGGCGCGCGAGCCGATGGGCGCCGGACGTTGCGTGGTAGACCGTGCCGGACAGGGAAAACTACACAAGACGCGGTATTATGAACACTTGTTGCTGTGCTCGCAGCTTTCGCACAAACGCATGATGCCGTTTCTGACACGCATTACCGCAAGAGACCTGTCAGCCTTCGCTGACTGGAATCGTCATGAGGGTGAGGAGTTTGTCTACGTCATCAGCGGCGAAATCGAGCTGCATACGGAATATTATTCCGAGGCCACGCTGGGGCCGGGGGACAGCTTTTATATCGACAGCCGCATGGGCCATCGCTGCATCAGTATCAGCAAGGAAGATGCACAGGTGCTCTGGATGGCAACGCAACTGCCCGAGCAGGACACAGGAGAAACGAATGAGTAGTACCGCAGTACGGATTTTCAATGCGCAGGAAACACGCGAGCTGATCGCTTTCGGCCCGCTGCGTCAGCATATACTGGATGCAGCCGTTGAATATGCGCAGGGGAAAATTGAAAGCCCGGATCGACAGGTACTGAAAGTGCCGGACAGCAGGGAAGGCGTGCTGCTGTCCATGCCCTGCACGGCACAGGACATCTGTGCGCACAAACTGATCACGCTGCTGCCGGATAATCCGTCACAAGGGCGTCCTACCATTCAGGGTATGGTATCGGTGCTCGATAGCGCCACCGGGGTACCGCTGTTTGTGCTGGACGGGCCCACCGTTACCGCCAGACGTACCGCGGCGCTTTCCATGGCGGGTCTGCAGCTTTTTCTGCAGGACGATCCGCGCAATATCGTGATTATCGGAGCCGGGACGCAGGCCGAGGGCCACGTACAGGCTATTGCCGAGCTGTATCCTGGCGCCACGGTACATATTGCAGCAAGAACGGAATCACGGGCCAAGGCAGAAGCCTTCTGCCAGCGCAATGCGGATAACAGGATACGCCTGCAGGCGGCGGATCTGAATCAGCTGCCGGAACAGTTCGATGCAGTTATCACGCTGACGACCGCGGTTGAACCGGTATATCATGCGCCGCCGGTTGCCGGACGGCTGATTGTCGGTGTGGGAGCATTCCGTTCACATATGGTGGAAATTGCCCCCGAAACGGTAATGAACAGTGTATGTTATGTGGATGACGCGGTCGGTGCGCGCCACGAGGCCGGCGACTATATCCAGGCGAAAAAAGACTGGGGTGACGTGACCACGCTGGCTCAGGCAATTGAAGGCACGGTAGATTACAGCCGCCCGATCATGTTCAAAACGGTGGGTTGTGCGGCCTGGGATCTGGCTGCCGCACGCTGCGCCCGGGCAGCAGCAGGGTTGTAGACCGGGCGCAGCCCGTCCAGCATCCCCGCCCCCGAGGCGGTCAACATATTGCAAATCTACAGGCAGGAAGAAGGAAAATGACGCCAGCAGAGCGTTTACACAAGCTGGAGCAGGCCCTGCAGCAGTCAGGCTCGTTACGGCTGCGGGATGCGGCTGCGTTGCTGGCTGTGTCAGAAATGACGGTACGCCGTGATCTGGCGCGACACAAAGGAACGCTGTCCTACCTGGGCGGCCATATTGTGTCGTCCCGCTCGCTCCAGGGGACCGGAGAATATTCACTGGCGCAGGAAACGGATCACTTTGCCCAGGCCAAAAAAAACGCCTCACGCAAGGCCCTGGCGCTGATCAACCCGAATCAGGTCGTGTTCATTGACTGCGGCACAACGCTGCTGCACCTGGCACAGCTGATTCCCGGCGATTTTCCCCTGACTGTCGTCTGCTATTCTCTGAATACCGCGGAAATTCTGAAGAACAAGCCGGCCCTGCGCCTGATCGTCCTGGGCGGAACGTACATGCGTTCTTCCGATTCGTTTTCGGGACAGGAGGCGCTCAATGCGCTGGATCAGATCAGTTTCGACACGGCGTTCATGTCGGCCGGTGGTGTAGATGAGCAGACCGGAGTCAGCTGCTGGAACCTTCATGAAAAGGACATCAAGCGTCGCGCCATGCAGCGCGCCAGGTGTCGGTATCTGGTCGTCGATTCCAGCAAGCTGGGCATGCGCAGACACATCCGTTTTGCCGGCATCAGCGAATTTGACGCCATCCTCACAGAGAAAGACTGAAGGCAAGTGTCCGGTCAGAAGGGCATGGCTGCAGGAATGCGCGCCTGGCCCGATGCTGGACCGGCTGGTTTCCGCCGGGCTGGCGGCCTGGCCTACTAGCGCTTGCTGCGCAGTGAAAAGAGAAGCCCGGCCATCAGGATAAAGGCGCCCACAATGACTTTTTGCCAGGTCGTGGGAATGCCCAGCGTAATTAGCACGCTGTTGATCAGTGTTACCAGCAACACGCCCAGCAGGGTGCCCGTGACCGTACCACTGCCACCCGTAATACGCGCGCCGCCGAGAATCACGGCAGCGATCACATCCAGCTCTGTTCCGACGATATCGAAGGGGTTGGCAATGCGGGTACTGGACACGTGGATGATGCCTGCGATACCGGCAAGCAGACCGGCGTAGCCGAAAACGAACAGATAGACCCGTGTCAGGTTGTAGCCCAGTCTTTCCGCGATTGCAGGGCTGCCACCCATAGCGTACACAGCGCGACCCATCATCGTCTTGTTCAGCAGCCACCACGTCAGCAGCGCCAGGACAGGAATGGCCAGCGTTGTATAGGGCAATGCCGTCTGCAGCCCCTGATTGTTCTGGAAACTCACGATATTGGCCTGACCCACGGCCAGCATGGACGGAGGTATGTTCATGAAGAACTCGGTACCGATAAAGGCCAGCAGGAATCCGCGGATCAGGAACTGCGTGCCAATGGTTACCACCAGGGAGGGCGCCGCCAGCTTTTTCACAAGCCAGCCGTTCATCAGTCCCAGCAGCAGCCCGCCCCCGGCGCCAGCAACAAGAATCAGGGCAAAAGGCGCTTCGGGATAGAACATCAGCGCCAGTTTGGTCAGGCCATACATGACCAGGGCCGCAATGGCGGTAAACGACACATCCAGCCCGCCCGAGGCGAGCACCACCAGGATCCCCAGGGCGAAGATCGCAGATCTTGTGGCAGCGCGAAGCACGTCAAACAGCGAACCCGGCTGGAAGAACATGGGATTGATGACGGCGACGACGGCAAACAGGATCACAATAAGACCGAGGGTAAAGAACTCGGGGTGCCGTACCAGGTAAGGCGTTCGCTTGGAAGGGGAGCTGTCCTGGCGGACTGGACTGGCAGTGATCGAAGAAGTCATGGTTGGCAGTATGGAATCAATAAGGTTCAGGACAGCAGGGCATGGTACAACGTGTTTTCCTCAAGGCCGTCGGCCAGGAATTCATCGCTGATACGGCCTTTTTTCATAAGCAGGATGCGGTCGCAGTTGGCCAGCAGCTCGGGAAGGTCGTCACTGATAATAATGATGCTGATGCCCTGTTCTGTCAGGGACTGGATAATCTGGTAAATCGTATCTTTGGAGCCGACATCCACGCCGACGGTGGGGCCGTGCAGAATCAGCAGCAGCGGATTGATGGCCAGCCAGCGACCGATCAGTACGCGCTGCTGGTTGCCGCCAGACAGGCTTTGCACCGGGTTCTGGACGTTGGGCGTGGCAATTTTCAATCTGCCGGTCATCTCTTCGGAGAAGCGGGCTGCCTTGTCCTTGCGAATCTGTCCGAGCGCATCGCACATCTCGGGAAGCACGGCAGTAATCGTGTTGTCACTGATGGAACGGGTAAGAAACAGACCCTCGACCAGACGGTCTTCCGGTACGTAGGCAATACGATGGGCCGTCGCCTGGGCCGGGCTATTTACGGTGATGGGCCTGCCGTCGAGTGACAGCGTACCGCGCCGCAGCGGTGCAACGCCGGCAAGCGCACGGGCCAGTTCGTTCCTGCCCGAGTCCAGCAGACCGGTAATGCCGATAATCTCGCCCTTGTGCAGGTCAAATGAAATCTCGTCGAAATCCTGGTTGCGTCCCAGGTTGCGCACGCTCAGCATGACTTCCTTCTGAGGTGCGATCTGGCGATAGCGCTGGTCGCTCAGGACGCGTCCGGTCATCAGTTCGCTGATCTGATGCTTGGTAAACTGCTTGATCTCGCCTTGTGCAATCACCTGTCCGTCACGCATCACAATTACATTGCCGCCAATGGCGTAGCATTCGTCCAGCTTGTGACTGACGAACAGCACGGCAACACCCCGCGCGCATAGCGCCTTGACGATGCCGATCAGATTGTCCACTTCCTTCTGGGTCAGGGAGGTAGTCGGTTCGTCCATGATGATGAAGCGCGCATCGCTGGCAACGGCACGGGCAATGGCCACCAGCTGACGGGTAGCTAAGGGCAGGTCTTCAATCTTCGTTTGCAGGAAATGACGATCGTCGGGCAGTTTCAGCTGGCGTAGCGCACCAACGGCGCGTTCCTGCAATACCTTGTGACTGATGACCCTTGCCAGCCGGCCCTGATGTTCGGCCAGTTCCACGGTCAGGGAGACATTGTCCATGACGCTCATGTTGGGGATCAGGGACAGATCCTGATAGACCGTTTCGATACCGGCAGCCAGGGAGCCAAGGGCGGTCAGTTCCGACAGAGGTTCACCATCCAGGATCAGTTCGCCTTCGTCAGGAGGCTGCGCGCCCGAAATGATTTTGATAAGCGTACTTTTGCCGCAACCGTTTTCTCCCAGCAGATGATAGATCTGTCCCGGATGGATATCCAGACTGACTCCACGTAGCGCGTGAACGCCGGTAAAGCGCTTGTGGACCCCTCGGATCGACAGAAAAGCCCTCTGGTCAGAGGCGGGCATGGCAGATGCGTTGTCTCGGTTGGTGCTTGTCGTAGTTGTCATAATCTTGCTGGCGGATTTTGCCGTTGCGGGCCGGCCACGTAGGCGCGGCCCGTAGCGGGTCGCCGGAACCGTTTAGAAGTTGTATTGCTTGTAGTTGGCCTTGTCAACGCGGACCCAGCCGGCGCCACGAATGATCATGCCTTTGCCCGGTCCTTTTTCGACGCTGACTTTCTCGTAGCCAGGCACACCAAGATCAGTCCCGTTTTCAATGGTTTTGCCTTCCAGCAGCATTTTTGCCACGTTGTTCATGGCGATGCCGGCATCTTTCGGATCCCAGAATGCAATACCGGTAATGGCGTCTTTTTCCATGTAAGGTCCGGCTTCACCGGGCAGACCCGTGCCGAATACGCAGATCTTACCGGCTTTGCCGGCTTCTTCGACGGCACGGCCGATACCGATCACGTCAAGTGAGGACGATCCCTGGAAACCTGCCAGGTTGGGATACTTGCGCAGCAGCTGCTGGGCCACCTGATAGGCTTTTTCACCATCATTATTGGTTTCCTGCATGGTCGTCACCAGCTTCATGTCGGGGTACTTGGCCTTGGCGTTGTCGACACCGCCCTGTGCCCATTGCACTTGGGAGCGGCTGCCCAGCGAACCCACCAGCACGGCCCATTCCCCTTTTTCTGCCATGCACTTGGCCAGACGTTCGTTCAGGTCGGCACCGTATTCATCGTTCTTGAAGGCTTCCAGATCGTAGTCGGTATTTTTCAGATTGTCGGCTTCATGCGTAACCACCTTAATGCCGCGGCTTTTGGCACGGGCCAGAATCGGCTCCAGCGTAGGCGGGTCAAAGGGGACCACGGCCAGCGCGCTGACGTTCTTGGCAACCAGATCCTGGATGATTTTCAGCTGCTGCGCGGCGTCGGCGCGACCGGGTCCGGTTTGCGAGGCCTGGATGTCCGGATTGTCCTTGGCAAATTGCTTGACGCCTTCTTCCATGCGCGTAAACCAGTTGATACCGGTTACCTTGACCACCGTAACGATGGATTTTTTGTCTTCGGCGTGTGCGCCGGCAGCGAATCCGATGCCGATAGCACAAGCCAGCAGGCACATTGGCAGTGTCTTGAGTTTCATGCGTGTCTCCAAAATCCCATCAACGGACAGTGATCGGAACCGGATGGGGCGGTGCAGATCAATCGTAATCCTCTTTTCTGCCTCAGGCTTTGAGGGCCTGTCGGCGTTTGACCTTGAGCTTGAGCTCCTGCCTGGAATAGGCCAGGAAAAAAAGCAGCAGCAGGCCCCAGATACAGTTGCCGGCAAATTCAGATACGCCGACCAGATTGAACATGCTCGAGAGCAGTTGCAGGGCGGTCGCCGCAAAAAATACACAGATGACGCGCCCGTATCCGCCCGCGGGATTGACTCCGCCCATGACGGCAATCAGGATCGCAATCAGCAGATAGGAATCGCCGTATTTGGCGCTGGCGCTGGCAGCCTGGCTGGCGGAAATCAGTCCCGAGCAGGAGGCCAGCAGTCCGCACATGGTATAGGTGCAGATCAGCATGGTCTGTCGTGGAATACCGGCATAATACGCTGCCTTGGGGTTGGTTCCCAGCATGTACAGCCGCAGGCCGAAGGGGGTACGCTTGAGCAGCCAGCCCAGAAACAGCACGACTGCCACGAAAATATAGAAGGCAATCGGGATACCCAGCACATTGTCATTGCCGATGGCAGACAGGGGTTCGATATAGGGCAGGTTGACCGATGAACCGTTGGACAGCACGGTGGCAATACCGGTAAAGACCAGTTGTGTGCCCAGCGTCGTCAGAATCGGTGTCAGGTTGAACCGGGCAATAATAATCCCGTTGAGCAGTCCGCCCAGCAGACCCACGCAAAGCATCAGGCCTACGAAGGAAAAGGTGAACAGCCAGGGCGCGGCGTCGGCGTCTATCCATTGCGGCAGCAATATGGCACCGATCACGCCGGCCAGGTTGGCCAGTGCGATGCCCGACAGGTCGATACCGCCATTGCCGGAAATCATGGACAGCATCATCGCCATGGCCAGCAGTGCCATTTGCGGCAGTTGCATGGCCATGGATTGCAGGTTGAATACGCTGACAAAATCTCCGCCTGATGACAGAAAATAGCCGGCAATCACAATCACGATATTGATTACCAGAAGAAAGGTCAGTTGCCGGTCGTTGACAGGAGTGCGCATGGCTCAGATTCCGGAAAGAAGCAGGGCATCGATTTGCCCGCGATCGGGCATGGAGGCCGCAGTACCACTGCGGGTGACGGAAATGCCGGCCAGAGCCGATGCAAACCGCAAGGCGGTCTCGGGCGGCTGTCCTTCAGCCAGCGCGGTGGCCAGGCCCGCGGTAAATCCGTCGCCGGCGCCGGCGGTATCGATGCATTTTCCTGCGTGAAAGGGAGGAATATGTACGCTCTGGTCTGCCGTGTGCAGCAGGGAACCCTGTTCACCCAGCGTAATGACCACGTTTTTGACGCCTTTGGCCAGCAGTTGCGCTGCCGCAGTGCGCGCCTCTTCCAGGCTGGTGACGGGCAGTCCTGTAAGCAGACTCGCTTCGGTTTCGTTGGGCGTTATCCAGTCGCACAGAGGGAAAATGTCGTCGGGCAGGGTGGCTGCGGGGGCGGGATTGAAAATGGTCGTGACGCCGTGTTTGCGGGCCAGGCGTAAGCCGTGCAGGGCAACATCCAGCGGCTGTTCCAGCTGGGTAACAAAGATCTGTGCGCCGGCGATGTCGTCTTCAATGGCGTCCAGGTCGGCCGGCACCATATGGGCAGCGGCGCCCGCATAGACGATGATGGCGTTGCGGCCGGTCTCGTCTTCAACAAAAATATGGGCGGCACCGGTGGTCAGCTCGTCATGCAGGGAGGCGCGCGATATCACGCCGGCTTCCTGCCAGGTCTGGCGGGCATTCGCGGCAAAGGCATCATTGCCCAGCCGGGTGAAGAAATAGACTTCGGCGCCAGCTCTGGCCGCAGCCACTGCCTGGTTGGACCCCTTGCCACCTGGCCCCAGGGCAAAGTGGCTGCCCAGCAGGGTTTCACCGATGACCGGCATGCGCGGGGCCTTGAACAACAGATCGGCAACATAGATACCGACAATGACAATACGTGGACGTGATTGGCTCATATCTGCAGAAACGTGGGTGAAGCGTCAGGAAGACTGGCGGTTGGTCTGGGTGGGATTGAGCACGCCTTTTTTGAGGATAAAGCACCCATAGCTGCGGGTATCGGCGCTCACTATCACGCAATAGGCCTGGCGCGCCCGTTCATAGAACGCATGGCGTTCGATAGGGGCCAGCTGCAGTCCATCCGGCAGCAGTGCCTGCACGTCCTGCTGGACTTCAGGGATATGCTCGGGGTTGTCCGCGACTTCCATACGCAGGGCCGGATCGGGCACGAAACTGTCCAGCACCATGACCGACAGGATGGCGCGGGCGACCTGGTCAGCACTGGCGTCGATGCGCAACAGTTTGCCGATACTGGTCTGGCGGGCAATGGAGTCCGACGGAAAATGCGCATCACTGATGATGAGTTCATCACCGTGGCCCATGGAGCGCAGAGCATGCAGTACATCAGCGTTCAGCAGTGGATCTATGTTCTTAAGCATTGGCTGTCCTTGTTCAGGCCGGTATTATAATCAGTCGCCGTAGGGAATCCAGATATTCTTTATCTGGGTCGCCTGACGCAGCAATAGCTGGATCTCGGCCGCGGTCCACTGTTGCCAGTCAATCGCTTTGCCGTCGTTACCAAAAGTGCGTTTCAGGTTACCCGTTGATCGTTGCTGCACGGCTTGCAGCAGATCTGCCGTACCAAAGGCCCAGACGCTGTCCACGTCATCGTGATCGGCCAGTACGGCGGCCAGTTCCAGGCTGTCACCCGTCACTATATTGACTACACCGGCGGGCACGTCCGAGGTTTCCAGTACCTGGTACAGATCGGTCGCCAGCAGTGCGGCGCGGTGTCCAGGCACAACAACAAGACTATTGCCCATCGCCATGGCGGCGGCAATCAGGGAAATCATGGAGAGCCATGGCGATTCGTCCGGGCAGACGATGCCGATTACCCCGATGGGTTCATTGACCGCCAGCGCCACGCCACGCAGCGGCGGGGTATGGACGCGGCCATCGTACTTGTCGGCCCAGGCGGCAAAGGTAAACAGACGTTCCAGCCCAAGCTCGAATTCCCGGACAGCTTCCTTTTTTTCCATTCCGGTCAGGCTGACCAGGCGCTGTGTCAGTTCGTCGGCGCGGTACGAGAGATTTTCTGCCAGATAGTAAAGGACCTGGGAGCGGTTGAACGTCGTGGCATTCTGCCAGCCGGTTGCCTTGCGGGCAGCACTCACGGCATTGCGGATGTCCTTGCGGCTGCCCCGCGCCGCTTCGCCGGCAATCCGGCCTTCACTGTCGGCCACGGCAATACTGGCGCCGCCGTCCGGGCGAACCTGTTTGCCGCCAATATACAGCTTGGCGGTACGGTCGATGCCGGGCATATCGAAACTGCTGCCGGCAGGCGTCGTGGCCGCCGCCGAGTGCTTGCGGGCGGGTTTGAGGATGGGGGCGGCAGCCCATGAGACTGGCTTAAGATATTCGTAGATGCCTTCGAGTCCGCCTTCACGCCCGTAACCCGATTCCCGCACGCCGCCAAAACCGACAGATGCATCGAAAAGGTTGCTGGCATTGATCCATACCACGCCGCAACGAAGTTTCGGTGCGATGTCCAGTGCCAGATTGATGTTCTCGCTCCAGAGGCTGGCGGCCAGACCGTAGCGGGTATTGTTGGCCAGTTCCACCGCTTCCTGCGGCGTGCGAAAGGTCATGCTGACCAGTACCGGGCCGAAAATTTCTTCCTGCGCCAGTGTCGAAGCCGGATGAACGCCCGTAATGAGGGTCGGCGGATAGTAGGCGCCCTTGTCGGGCAGCGGGGTATCCGGCTGCCACAACTTGCCGCCCTGGCTGATGCCATCGGTGACCAGCTTGCGGATTCGCTTTAACTGGGACTCGTCAATGATGGCGGACATATCGATGTTCTTGTCCAGTGACGGGCCTACACGCAGGGTTTTCATGCGCTCGCGCAGGCGGGCGTGCAGGCGTGGTGCGATGCTTTCCTGCACCAGCAGTCGCGAACCGGCGCAGCAGACCTGACCCTGATTGAACCAGATGGCATCCACAATACCTTCAATGGCGCTGTCGATATCGGCGTCATCAAAAATAATAAAGGGCGACTTGCCGCCCAGCTCCAGGGTAAGGCCCTTGCCGGACCCTGCAGTCTGGCGCCGGATCAGGCGTCCCACCTCGGTGGAACCGGTAAAGGCGATTTTATCCACATCGGTATGACCGACCAGGTATTCGCCTGCGGCGCCATCGCCTGTTACCACATTCAGTACCCCGGCTGGCAATGTTCTTGCGGCCAGTTCGGCAAACAGCAGGGCAGTAAGAGAGGTGAATTCGGCTGGCTTGAGCACCACCGTATTGCCGCTTGCGAGGGCCGGTGCCACTTTCCATGCCAGCATCAGCAAGGGGAAATTCCAGGGGATGATCTGGCCGACCACACCATACGGCTGCCACTGAGCCATCTCGGTATCCTGCAACTGCGCCAGACCGGCATGGTACAGAAAATGACGGGAGGCCAGCGGGACATCCAGATCGCGTGATTCGCGGATGGGCTTACCGTTGTCGAGCGACTCGAGCACGGCAAACAAGCGACTGTGCTTTTGCAGCATGCGGGCCAGACTATACAGGTGCCGGGCACGGCCATGACCGCCCATGTTCTGCCAGCTCTTCTGTGCCTTGCGGGCCGCTTTCACCGCTGCGTCCACATCGTCCTGACTCGCCTGGGTAAGCATTGCCAGTACCTTGCCGCTTGCTGGTTCAAGTGTGTCGAATGTGGTCTGATCGCCGGGCCTGGTGAACTGTCCGGCGATGAAATGGGTAAAACGCGATTCGTGGGACGCCAGCCACTGGCGGGCGGCGCTGTCGCTTTCGGGGGCGGTACCGTATTGCATGGTCATAAAGTAATCGGTGACATTCATGGCGTTAAC
Source organism: Pseudomonadota bacterium (assembly GCA_023389155.1). Taxonomy (GTDB): domain Bacteria; phylum Pseudomonadota; class Gammaproteobacteria; order Burkholderiales; family Burkholderiaceae_B; genus Advenella. Next base: position 3,164 of record JAEWEV010000004.1, on the reverse strand, counting down.
CCATTGGGTGGCGGTTGGTGGCCGAATAGCGGCCGGTCACGAAATGTTCAAGCTGACGTTCAATATCGGCCAGCAGGCTGGACGCGCCAAAGCGGAACAGATCGGGCTCCAGCCAGCGGCGGCCAAGTTCTTCATTCATCAGAATCAGGTAATTGATCGCATCTTTGGCAGTAGAGACACCGCCGGCGGGCTTATAACCAACCTGGAAACCTGTCAGCTCATGGAAGGCGCGGATGGCGCGCAGCATCACAAGCGAAACAGGCAGGGTGGCATTGACGCCTTCCTTGCCGGTCGAGGTCTTGATGAAATCGGCGCCTGCCATCATGCAGACCATGGAGGCTCGCGCCACATTGCGCAGGGTTTTGATGTCTCCGGTAGCCAGAATGGCTTTGACATGGGCATTGCCGCAAGCCTGCCGGTATTCGCACATTTCCTGATACAGTGCCTGCCAGTTACCTGTGAGCACATGCTCCCGGGTAATGACGATATCAATTTCACTGGCGCCCGCGGTGACCGAGGCGGCAATTTCCTTCAGCTTCAGTTCATGGGGTGACAGGCCTGCGGGAAAGCCGGTAGAGACGGCAGCGACGGGAATGTGAGTGTGGTCAAGCGCCTGAACCGCAGTGCTGACGTAACGGTGATACACGCAAACTGCACCGGTGGTCAGGGGAAGCGTGAAACCCATGGCGTCAAGCAGATCCTGACGCACGGGTTGGGCGGCCTTGGCGCACAGACGACGCACGCGCTCCGGTGTATCATCGCCATTGAGCGTGGTCAGATCAATGCAACTGACGGCCTTGAGCAGCCAGGCGGCCTGGGCTTCCTTTTTGACCGTACGACGGCCGGGCAGCGAAGCAATGCGTCTTTCGATGGCGCTCAGATTGGCGCGCTGGCTTTCGACCAGCGCCAAATCCAGTGGCATAATTTCGTTGCGTGCAACCGGGGGCCGCTCGCCAGTGGAGGCAGCGGGTTTGTTTTGGGGACTCACGAGATGTCTCCTGCAGGGATAAGCATTATTTCTGATGGTGTTGTTAATATTCTAACAAGAATGTTAATTTTATAACAACTGGATTTTTTGACAGTTCTCGCCACGTTTTTCAACGAGACAACAGCAGCGCTTTTGCAAGAAGGATCATGGACAAATATATTATTGGTGTAGACATCGGTACCCAGAGTACCAAGGCACTTATTGCCGGGATTGACGGCCGCCTTCTGGCCCAGGCCAGCGTGGCGTACCATCCGGATACGCCCAGAGCTTTATGGGCCCAACAGGATGCCCGTGTCTGGCTGGACGCCTTCCTGCAAAGCGTACGCGAATGTGTCGCCGATGCGCGGACAAAAGGCATCCGCGAAGAGCAGATTGCGGGTCTGTGCATCAGCAGTCTGTATGGCGGCGCGGGAATTCCCGTGGACGCGGACTGTCAGCCGCTATATCCGTGCCTGATCTGGATGGACCGGCGGGCGACCAGGGAAACGGACCAGCTGGCTCGCGAGGTGGATCTGGAAAAACTGCTGGCGATCACCGGAAACGGCGTCGATAGCTACTATGGTTTTACCAAAATGCTCTGGCTGAAGAACAATGAGCCGGAAATCTGGGCCCGAACGAAGTGGCTGCTTCCTCCCAATAGCTGGATCGCGCATTATCTGACGGGTGAGCTGGCAGTCGACCATAGTTCGGCCGGCAATATTGGCGGTGTCTACGACATGCAGCACCATACCTGGTCGACCGAGGCTATGGAGATGGTCGGGTTGGATCCGGAGAAAATGCCGCCCAAACTCATCGACAGTAGCGACGTGGTTGGTACGATAAGCCAGGACAAGGCGTCGCTGCTTGGCCTGGAGCGGGGGATCCCCATTGTGCTGGGCGGCATTGACGCGGCTATCGCGACTTTCGCCGGCGGTGTACGTAAGCCAGGGGACCATGTCGCCATGCTGGGTACCAGCATGTGCTGGGGCTATCTGCAGACGGAAGCCGAAAGCAGTCGCGATCTGGTGTGCATGCCCTATGTCTACAGGGGACGTGAGCAGCGGTATGTGTTTGGCGGGGCGGCCACAGCGGGCGGAGCCATCACCTGGTTTGTCGAGCAGTTCTGCCAGGCCGAGCTGGCGCAGGCGAAAACGCAGGGCGTATCGGTCTACACGTTGCTGGAGGCCCAGGCTGCGCCTTTGCCACCGGGTGCGCACGGACTGATTTTTCTTCCGTATCTGATGGGGGAACGCAGTCCGGTCTGGGACGCGCGCGCCAGCGGCACCTTTGCCGGCCTGAACCTGACCCATACGCGAGCCCACTTGTACCGGGCGGTCATCGAAGGGATCGCCTTTGCCCTGTGGCATAACATGCGCGCCGTGGGCGAACGCAGGAAGGCGCTCGACAGCCGGCTGGTCGTGGTTGGGGGCGCAGTCAATTCAGACTTGTGGATGCAGATCATTGCTGACGTAACCGGGTACGCTGTCTATACCATCGTCGAGGCTGTCGAGGCGGCCATGGGGGCCGCGCTGCTCGGCGCGGTCGGGCTTGGTCTGGTAAGCGAAGCCGATGCAGACAAAGGCTGGACCCACGTTGTCTGCCGCGCAACACCCAATGATGAGGCGCATCAGGCTTACCGGAAACTATTCTCGGTATACGAGAATCTGTATCCGGCCCTGCGGGAATCCATGCATGCGCTGGCTGTCGCAAGGGGCGAGTGGCAAATTTCTGACATAAACGATTGATTCGGCGTGGCTTTTCCGAACATTTAGGGCAACTTTCCTTGCCAAACGGGCTTCCCGATGTTATAGTCTAAGGCTAACCACTGTAGTTGGGTTCACTGTTTTATCCGCTTATGGACAGGTTCCGGGCGCATAACGGGCATAAAAATGCTGCGTATGTGCCTTGAATGTCTGGGTCAAAGCCTGTTTTTACCGCATCTTTTATCCGCGCCTGTTTTTCAAGGGGGCGGCTCTTTTTAAGATACCTTCAAAATAGCCAGGAAAATCAGCGAGCGGCAATTGCATCGGTATTGTTGTCCGGGAAGGCAATGCGTTGCAGTCTTGAGTTTGACCGGATGAATCATATTAAATTTAGCCCCAGCCAATCGTAGCTGGGAATTGGAGAAAATGATGTCGAATACGACACCTACGCCTGCCGCTCATCGGCTGGGACTGGTTGGTCGCAAGGTTGGCAT
>JAEWEV010000028.1 GCA_023389155.1 Pseudomonadota bacterium | reverse complement strand
ATTGCCCAGACGATCTGCGCCGACCACTACTGCACTCATATTACCAATCATAGTTTTCTCCATAAAAACTGGATTGATTATAAATGAGAATCATTATTATTAGCAATGTTATTTTTTATAAATTTATAACCAGATGTCAGGAAGGCAAAAGCCTGAACTAGGGTAAGTCCTGTATGGTTAATTTCGGTGCAAGCAAATAGAATTAAAACACTCGTTTAAATCAGGTGTTTGATTATGGCCTCCAATCGCAGCGAAATCACTCGCAAAGCAATCCTGAATGCTGCCGAAACACTTTTTGTGAAGACAGGCTACGACGCAACGTCCTTACGACAAATCACGTCGGCTGCCAGTGTGAATCTGGCTTCCATTAACTACCATTTTGGCAGCAAGGAAGAGCTGGTTCGTGCGGTGCTCAAGCGCCGACTGGAGTGGATCAACCGCGAGCGCATCCGGCTGCTTGATAGTCTGGAAAAGCAGGCCGCGCCCGATCCGGTCAAACCTTCGCAACTGGTTGACGCCTTTTTCGGCACCCTGTTGCGCCACGCCTCCGATCCGGAACACGATGCCAATATCTTCATGCGTCTGCTTGAACGCACCATGACGGATCCATCGAATTTCATCAAGACGCTGTTTGCTGATGAATACGCGGAAGTGGTCACTCGATACAAAGCCGCATTTATCCGAGCCATGCCTGATGTTCCCGAGGTCGAGATTATCTGGCGCTTTCATTTTATGCTTGGCGCCACATCTTACGCCATCGCCGGAATCAATATCCTGCAGGGGGTGCTGCCCAATATGCCGTCGACAATGGTTGACGAAAATGTATATGACGAGCTGCTCCTGCCCCGACTCATGAGTTTCCTATTAGGAGGATTGCGTGCCCCTCTCCCAACACATTAAAGCGTTTCGCAGACGGCACATCAGCCGACCACTGCTTGGCAAATTCAAGAAGGTGCTGCCCACAATGTCAGACACCGAAAGGGATGCCATCGAAGCCGGCACCGTATGGTGGGACGCACAGCTGTTTAGCGGCAAGCCCGATTGGGATATGCTGCAACAGTTTCCCAAACCGACGCTGACAGAAGAAGAACAGGCATTTCTTGATAACGAAGTGGTGCATGCCTGCTCACTGGTAGATGACTGGAAAATCACAACGGAAGATTTCGACCTGCCGGCCGAAGCCTGGGACTATATCAAATCCCATCGCTTCCTGGGCATGATCATTCCCAAACAATACGGCGGTCTCGGATTCTCTGCCTTCGCCCACTCCGAAGTCATAACGCGACTGTCCACGCGTAACTCGGCCCTGGCCGTGTCGGTCATGGTTCCGAACTCACTCGGCCCAGGTGAATTGCTGGTGCACTATGGGACGGAAGAACAGAAAAATCATTATCTGCCTCGCCTGTCTACCGGTCAGGACATCCCCGCCTTTGCGCTGACCAGCCCCTGGGCAGGATCGGACGCCGCAGCCATTCCTGACAGCGGCATCGTGTGCATGGGAGAGTGGGACGGCGAACAGATGCTGGGCATGAAAGTCTCCTGGAACAAGCGCTACATAACGCTGGCTCCTGTCTGCACGTTACTGGGTCTGGCGTTTCGTCTCTTCGATCCCGATGGCCTGCTTGGTGACAAAAAAGACATCGGCATTACTTGCGCCCTGGTGCCACATGATCACCCCGGCGTGCAGATCGGACGCCGCCATTTTCCGCTGAATGCCATGTTCATGAACGGCCCGACAAAAGGTGAAGACGTGTTCATGCCGCTGGACTTCATTATCGGCGGCCCTGCCATGGCGGGCAAAGGCTGGCGCATGCTCATGGAATGCCTGGCGGCCGGTCGTTCCATTTCACTGCCCTCTTCCAATGTGGGCATGTCACAAATGACCGTGAGGGCCGTTGGCGCGTACTCACGTATCCGCAAGCAATTTAATCTTTCCATCGGTAAATTCGAGGGGATCGAGGAAGTCCTGGCCAGAATGGGAGCCTATACCTATATGGCCAATGCCGTGCGGGTCATGACGGCAGGCGCGGTGGATCTGGGTGAAAAACCCTCTGTGGTTTCCTCTATCGCCAAGTACCATGTGACCGAACGTGCCCGGGTCGTGGTTAACGATGGTATGGACATTATTGGCGGCAAGGGCATCTGTCTTGGCCCTTCCAATTTTCTGGGTCGCGCGTACCAGCAGATTCCGGTAGGCATCACCGTGGAAGGCGCCAATATCCTGACCCGCAGCCTGATTATTTTCGGGCAGGGGGCGATTCGCTGCCATCCTTTTGTGCTCAAGGAAATGTCAGCGGTACAGGAAGCCGACCAGAAGGTGGCGCTGGAAAAATTCGATGACGCGCTTTTTGGCCATATCGGTTTTGCCTTCAGGAACGGATTCCGTGCACTCATCAGTGGCCTGTTTGGTTCCGGGATTCTTGCCGTCAAAGCAGGAACGTCGGCAGAAATGCGTCCCTACTATGGACAGATCACCAGGCTGTCGTCTGCACTGGCATTAAGTGCCGATGTATCCATGCTGGTTCTGGGAGGAAGCCTGAAGAAACGCGAAAAAATTTCTGCGCGACTGGGAGACGTACTCTCTCAGCTGTACCTGGCGTCTGCCACCCTCAAGCAGTTTGAAGACCAGGGCGCACAGGCGGATGATGCGGCCTTTGTTCACTGGTCGGTTCAGGACGCACTGGCAAAAGCACAGGAGGCGTTGCGCAGCGTATATCGTAATTTCCCCAATCGCGTGATCGGCGGATTCCTGCGTCTGGTGACATTCCCCTGGGGTGGGGTTTTCAAAAGACCTGAAGACCGGCTGGATCGTGCTGTTTGCGAACAGTTGATGAAGCCCGGCGCGGCACGGGATCGGCTCACAGCCAGTTGCTATCTTCCCGACAGTGAAGACGATCCGATTGGCGTCATCGAAAAAGCCCTGGACGCAACCCTGCGCGCAGAGCCCATTGATTCCAAAATGCGCGATGCGGAAAAACGCGGCGTGTTCGATGGTCATCCTGGTGGCAACGTTCGCGATATCACGGACCTGGCGCATCAGATGGACCAGATCAGCGATGAAGAGTATGCGCTGGTACGGGAACGGGATCGCCTACGTGACAAGGTCATCCATGTGGATGATTTCCCCTTCGATCTCGGACTGGCTGTCATGCAGGCTGACGCTTCGACTTCAACTTCAACCCTTCCCAAGGAATCCTGATTATGACATTCAAACCTGTCTATGTCGTTGATGGTACCAGAACACCTTTCCTGAAAGTACGCGGCGGCCCGGGACCGTTTTCCGCAGGTGATCTGGCAGTGCAGGCCAGCCGTGCGCTGCTGTTGCGCCAGCCGGTCGAAGCCACCTCCCTGTCAGAAGTCATTGTCGGCTGCGCGGCGCCAACGCCTGATGAAACCAATATCGGCCGCGTCGTCGGTTTGCGCACAGGCACAGGCCACCGGGTTCCCGCATGGACCGTCATGCGCAACTGCGCATCGGGCATGCAGGCGCTGGATTCGGCCTGCGCCAATATCCAGACGGGCCGCTCCAGTCTGGTACTGGCTTGCGGCACCGACGCCCTCTCCCGCGCCCCATTGCTGGTCTCTGACGGGATGGTGAACTGGCTTGCCAAATGGAATGGCGCAAAATCTGCCGGCCAAAAACTCGGCCTGCTGCGCGAGTTCAAACTGCGGAATCTCGCACCCGTGATCGGTCTGCTCAAGGGTCTCACCGATCCTGTTATTGGCATTTCCATGGGCCAGACAGCAGAGAATCTGGCGTGGGAATTCGGCATTACCCGCAAGGAGATGGATGAATTCAGCGTTCGCAGCCATGAACGTGCGATCGCCGGGCAGAACCGCCATGCGTTCGAAGAAGTTACCGCGGTTATTGATGCCAAGGGCAATGCCTACACCGAAGATGATGGAATACGACGCGACTCCACCGTGGATAAACTCGGCAAGCTCAAGCCCGTCTTCGACAAGCCCAGCGGGAATGTGACTGCTGGCAATAGCTCCCAGGTCACTGATGGCGCTGCTGCTTTGCTGCTTGCTTCGGAAGACGCAGTCACAAAATGGAATCTTCAGCCTATCGGACGCATTGTTGATGCGCAATGGGCTGCGCTGGATCCTGCGCAAATGGGCCTTGGGCCGGTCCACGCCAGTGTGCCAATTCTGCAGCGTCACGGATTGGGTTTGAACGACCTTGACCTGTGGGAGATCAATGAAGCGTTTGCGGCACAGGTGCTAGGATGCATCCGTGCGTTCGAGAGCGAGAAATACTGCCAGACCCATTTCGGCCTGCCTGCGCTGGGTACGCTGGATCAGGACAAGCTCAACGTCGATGGCGGCGCCATCGCACTGGGTCATCCCGTCGGCGCCTCTGGTGCACGCATTGTGCTGCATCTGCTGCAGGCGTTGCGTGCACGCAACCTGAAGCGGGGCATGGCATCTATTTGCATAGGTGGTGGCCAGGGCGGCGCCATGCTTGTCGAAACTCTCCAGTAAGGATCAATCATGACAACGATGAAGACATACAAAAACTGGACCGTACAGAACGATACGCAGCACATCGCATGGCTGACCATCGATTGCCCCGACAGAAGCATGAATGCGCTTGCCAGCGATGTCATGGAAGAGCTCGCCAGTATCATCGATGCCTTACAGGCAGCACCGCCGCGCGCAATGATTATTCGCTCCGGGAAAAGCAACGGGTTCATCGCCGGCGCTGATGTAAAAGAATTCCAGCAGATCGATAACGTGGATAGCGGCCGCAAGCTGATCGAACGAGGCTGGAATCTGCTGAACCGCATCGAGAAGCTGCCATTTCCCACGCTAGCCCTGATTCACGGGCCGTGCCTGGGCGGCGGACTGGAGCTCGCACTGGCCTGCCGCTACCGGATCGCGGCAGATTCGCCCAAACCGGTCATCGGATTACCGGAAGTCAAGCTGGGCATTTTCCCGGCATGGGGCGGATTGATGCGACTGCCTCGTCTTATCGGCCCACAAACCGCCTTGAATATGATGCTGACAGGTCGAACGCTGGACGGACGCAAGGCGAAAGCTGCCGGTGTCGTAGATCTGCTCGTAGCGCCTCGTGTTGCAGAAAAGTCTGCCGTTGATCTGGTCACGTCTGGCAAGCCCCCGCGCAAGGCCAAAGGGCTGGGTGCAATTCTGAATCGCGCGCCCTTCAAATCACTCGTCGCATCGCAGGCACGCAAGAGTATTCGCGAAAAAGACCCTGACGGGCATTATCCCGCTACATTAACGATGCTTGATCTCTGGGAAAAACACGATGGTGATCCGCTGGCAGATCCGCAGGCGCTAACGCGGCTGCTGCAATCGGATGTGACACGCAATCTGATCCGCGTCTTTCATCTTCAGGAGCGGCTCAAAAGCCTGGGCAAAAAAGAAAATGCAAAACCGGTTAATCACGTTCATGTGATCGGTGCCGGTGTGATGGGCGGCGGAATTGCCGCCTGGTGCGCCCTGCAGGGAATCAAAACCACCTTGCAGGACACGGATGCACAGCGCATTGCCGGGGCGTTCAAGGCGGCGGTGGCCACCTACTCCCGCAAGGATCGGTACACAGCACAGGCTGCACGCGACCGCCTTATCCCGGATCTGGAAGGACATGGTATTGCCACGGCAGACCTGGTCATCGAGGCGATCAGCGAAAATCTCCAGGCCAAGCAGTCGCTGTACCAGCAAATCGAGCCAAAAATGAAAGACGGTGCAATCCTTGCCACCAACACTTCAAGTCTGTCCGTTACCGAGCTGCGCACTGTACTTGCTCGTCCCGAACGCTTTGTGGGCATTCACTTTTTCAATCCTGTATCGCGCATGCCCCTTGTAGAAGTCGTTCACGCCGACGGCATTGCCGAAGACACGCTGGATACCGCTACCGCTTTTGTTGGCAAAGTGGGCAAACTGCCTCTGCCCGTGCGCGATACCCCGGGATTCCTGGTCAACGCAGTACTGGCACCCTACATGCTCGAAGCCATGCGCTGCATTGATGAGGGCATGGATCCTGAGGTCATAGACACCGCCATGTTGCAGTTTGGCATGCCCATGGGTCCCATCACTCTGGCCGATACCGTCGGTCTGGATATTGCTATGGCTGCCGGCAAACAGCTATCCGAAGGCCAGGCGCCTCCTCGCTGCCTGCAGGACAAAATCGACCAGGGAAAACTGGGTGTAAAAACCGGCGAAGGCTTTTATGTGTGGAAAGATCGCAAGCACAACCAGCGCAGCAGCAAAGCCATTCCACAAGGGCTGGCGCAACGCCTGATCAAGCCGCTGATCGATCAGACCGAAACACAGCTTGCCCACCATATTGTGCACGATGCCGATCTGGCAGATGCTGGCGTGATATTCGGCACGGGGTTCGCACCGTTTACAGGAGGCCCGATTCATTACAAATTGAGCAAAGGAGGAGAATGACGAAAAGTATCAGGAACGGGAAGTCTGACTCGTATATTACAAATGTGATATCGGCAAGCGTTGACTGATTTATTGCTACCGATATCGTCAGTTTTACATTCAGGATGGATCTATGAAGAGACAACCACACAAACTGCAGCGCACACTGTTAGGCGTTGCACTTCTCGGGGCAGGAGTAACGGGCATGGGCGTAGTACACGCCGCCGGTTTCAACCTGCTTGAACAGAACGCAAGTGGTCTAGGCGTTGCCTATGCAGGCAGTGGCGCCATCGCCGACAACGCCTCAACCATTTACTTTAACCCGGCGGGCATGACTAATCTGCCGGGCCTCAATGTATCACTGGGGGGCAACTACATCATCCCGTCCTTCAAATTCAGTAATGACAACACGTCTCTGCCTTCCGCTTTCGGCACCTCCAATGCACAATTTTCCGGTGCAACGCTGGGGGATGAAGGCAAGAATGCCGGAGGAGGATCATTTGTCCCTAATGCCTATGTATCCTGGCAGGTGTCAGACCGTCTTTTCGCGGGTCTGGGCGTAGGCGCTCCATTTGGCCTGGCCACCGATTACGGTGACGGGTTCATGGGTCGCTATCACTCCAAAAAATTCGACATTAAGACCATCAACTTCAACCCCTCGCTGGCCTACCGGTTGAACGACAGCTGGTCCATCGGTGCCGGTATCAATATCCAGCGTATCAACGCCGAGTATGAAAAGAGCACAGTCGTGGATCTGCGTAGCCAGGTCGCCGGCGCCGTCACGCAAAAATACATTGCTGCCGGCGTGCCCGCCGAGCAGGCCGCAACCATGGGCAAAGCCGTCGGTGATCAATATGGGCCCATACTGGAAGGGGACGCCAAAGTCAAAATGAACGACACGGCTGTCGGCTGGAATATTGGCGTCATGTTCCACCCAAGCGAGGATACCCGTGTAGGCCTGTCGTATCGCTCACGCATCAAGTACAAGGCAAAGGGCGATACAGATGTCGATATCCACCGGCCCTCTGCCGCCATGATTGGCGCGATGCCAGCACAGTTGCAGGAAATTTACGGCCTGGTTCCAGCCTCACTCACATCGTCCTCAACCGCCAGCGTCACGCTGCCGGACACCGCTTTGCTCAGTCTGTATCAGCGCGTCAGCCCACGCTGGGAACTGCTGGGTGATATCCAGTGGACAGGCTGGAGCAGCCTGCCCGAGCTGACCATTAAGAGCGAGACACTGCCTTCAGCAAGCCTGGATTTGAGGTTCAAGGACTCCTGGCGCATTGCCGTTGGCGCCATGTATCAGGTGGCTCCGCAATGGAAGCTCAAAGCCGGTGTCGCCTGGGATCAGTCACCGGTACGCAAGGCAGAACACCGCCCTGCCTCACTGCCCGACAATGACCGCTACTGGCTGTCGGTAGGTGCGCAGTACAAACCTTCCGAAAACACCGCGATCGATGTCGGGTACAGCTATATGTTCCTGAGAAAATCACACATTGACAATACCAATGACAATAATCAGGCGCAGTATGGTCGATTGAGCGGCAGCTACAAGGCTAGCGGCCATATCTTCGGCCTGCAGGTTTCGCATCGTTTCTGAAACCTTGCGGTTTGACTGCTCAGAAGCAAAGCATTGCCGGTTCGCCCTTGCAGGACCGGCAATGCCGGGGCGCAAAAAATAACAATTCCATCTGGAGACAACTATGAAATTGAACCGTTCGTTGATGACGACCGCACTCGTTGTGCTGTCACTCATAAGCGTGAATGCGGGCGCCCACAGCGTTGATGGCCACAAGGTTCCGGATACCCTGCAGGTCAGTAACAGTCAACTGGTGCTGAACGGCGCAGGGATACGCAAGAAAGTGGTATTCGACGTTTATCTTGCTGCGTTGTACACTGATAGAAAGACGGATCAGGCTCAAACGATTATTAATGGGACAACACCGCGTGCCATACGACTCGTTCTGCTGCGCGATATAGACAGCACATCGCTGGCAGACGCCCTGAATGACGGGCTCAGGGATAATACCAGCGACAGCCAGTGGCAGGCGATACAGCCATCGGTGAAACAGTTCGCCGGGTTATTGCTTAAACAGAAGAGTCTGAAACGAGGCAGTGTGATTGACATCCTGTTCCAGGATTCACGCGTCTCTGTAACGGCAATGGGAACACAACAGGGGTCGGTCAATGATGCACAGTTTGCGCATGCACTGCTTGCCGTCTGGATCGGCAACAAGCCCGCGCAGTCGTCCCTGAAGCGGGCGCTGCTTGGTGCCGGTTGATAACACGCCCGACGTTGCTTTGCAGTATGTCATCGATTATTGACCTCTCACTTGCAGGATGAGTTATGGAAAAAATCTGGTTAAAAAACTATCCCAAAGGCGTTCCAGCCGAGATTAATGTCGATGACTACGCGTCACTGGCTGACCTGTTTAATCAATGCTGCGAACGCTACGCAAAATCGACGGCTTATATTTCCATGGGACAGTCGCTCACCTATGCCGAGCTGCACGAACAAGCTCGTCGCTTTGCCGCCTGGCTACAGGCACAGGGCGCCGTACGCGGGACACGCGTTGCACTGATGATGCCAAATGTTCTGCAATATCCCGTCGCGATATTCGGCAGCTTGCTGGCTGGCTGCGCGGTCGTCAACTGCAATCCGCTTTACACTGCCCGGGAACTGGAGCATCAACTGAAGGACTCCGGCGCCGAGTTTGTTGTTGTCGTGGAAAATTTTGCGCATACGCTAGAAACGGCACGCGCTGGCCTGCCCGATCTGAAGCACGTGATTGTCACGACGCTGGGCGATATGCTTGGCACATTCAAAGGGTTCGCCCTGAATCTGATAGTGCGGCATGTCAAGAAGATGGTACCGGCATGGTCGTTGCCAGGCCATGTTCGCTACAGCGATCTCATGAAGCGAACGAATCCGGCAGACTACCGGGCAGTCAGCCTGACACATGATGATATGGCTTTCCTGCAATACACCGGTGGAACCACCGGCGTGGCCAAAGGCGCAGTACTTACCCACGGCAATATGGTGGCTAATCTGTGCCAGGCCTATGCCTGGGTCACACCTTATGTGAAATCAGACGGCAGCGATTTTATTGTTACCGCTTTGCCGCTGTACCATATCTTCGCGCTGACGGCCAACTGCCTCACCTTCATTCGACTCGGTGCGACCAATCTGCTGATTTTGAATCCGCGCGATATTCCCGCCTTCATCAAGGAAATACGCAAATACCCCTTCACCGCATTCACGGGCGTCAATACGCTCTTCAATGCAATGCTAAACAATCCGGCCTTCTCGTCCATCTCATTCAAGCATCTGACCCTGACACTGGGCGGCGGCATGGCGGTCCAGCGTCCCATTGCAGAAAGATGGAAAAAAGCCACTGGCAAACCGCTGACTCAGGCTTATGGTCTGACCGAGACATCCCCTGCCGTCACCATCAATCCCATGGATCTGGAAGATTTCAACGGTGCAATCGGTCTGCCTGTTCCGTCCACGGATATTTCCATTCGCGATGACCAGGGCAAGGAACTGGGTATCAATGAAACCGGTGAGCTATGCGTCAAGGGCCCGCAAGTCATGCGGGAATACTGGAACAAGGAGTCTGAAACCCGCAAGGCTTTTGAGCCGGATGGTTATCTGCGTACCGGAGATATGGGCTATATAAATGAAGAAGGCTATATCTTTCTGGTCGACCGCAAGAAAGAGCTGATCATTGTCTCAGGGTTTAATGTCTACCCATCGGAGATCGAAGAAGTCGTTGCATCGCATCCTGGCGTTGACGAAGTCGCGGCTATCGGTGCGGACAATGGTGCGTCCGGCGAGGTCGTTAAAGTGGTGGTGGTACGCAAGGACCCATCGCTCACCGAGAAAGCGCTGATCGATTTCTGCAAAACCGAACTGACCGGTTACAAGGTGCCCAAGATGGTCGAATTTCGGGATTCGCTGCCCAAATCACCCGTGGGAAAAATTCTGAAACGCGAGCTGAAAGCTCCTGCAAAGGGCTAGTCGATTCAGCCTGTGCAGTTGCGCCAGGGGGCCTCATAGCTGGACGTATCCGGCAGACGGCAGAAAAGGATACGATGCAGGCGGTCAGCGCCGGGAGGAACACGTGGCGCAACAAAAACAGCCCCGAGCCGCGATCCGCGCCGACTCGGGGTTGTTTTTTCCCGCCGTATATAACAACCGGCACGGCTGCCGCCCTGCTTCAGGTCATGTTGCGACGTTCATGATACTTTGCGCAAAGGGGGAGCGTAATCAGTGTCTGCATCATTTGTACCATTGGAATTGACAGCGGCCTCAATCGCATCACGACTAAGCTCTGGCGTAAGCATGCTCAGGAAATCGTAAACATAGTCACGAAGAAACACACCGCTTTTCAGACCAATGCGGGTAGTGTGCGTTCCAAACAGATGCCCTACCGGAATCCCCACAAAGCCGCCATCGCGACGCGGGTCGAATGCAACGCCTGCGATAATGCCAACACCCATTTCAACATCAACGTAGGTTTTGATCACGTCCGCGTCAATCGCTTCCAGAACAATATCGGGTTTGATTCCCTTGCTGGCAAACGCCTGGTCAATCGAAGTCCGTCCCGAAAACGCGCGGTCATAGGTGATGATGGGGAACTCGGCAATCTGCTCCAGCGACAGGTTTCTGGCCTGGGAAGACGTCAGCTCCGTTAGCGGATGATCCGGCTTTACTACCAGTGTATGTTCCCAGCTGTAGCACGGCAAAGTCGCCAGTCCGGTTACCTCGGACAGTGATTCGGTTGCCAGCGCCACGTCTGCCTGTTCCTGCAAAACCATTTGCGCCAGCTGCAGCGGGCTGCCCTCCGCCAGGGAAACATGGACTTTCGGAAAGCGGCGGCGAAACTCCGGTATAAAGCGTGGCAGGAAATAACGGGCCTGGGTATGGGTACACGCAATGACCAGGCTGCCCTCGTCACGTCGTGCAAACTCGTCACTGACCTTCTTGAGATTGTCGACCTCAATCATGATGCGTTCAATAATGCAGGCGACAGCATGGCCAGGCTTGGTCAGGCCTTTGATTCGCTTGCCATGGCGCTCGAATACTTTCACCCCCAGTTCATCTTCAAACTCGATAATTGCCTTTGACACACCGGGCTGTGAGGTGAACAGAATTCGGGAAGCCTCTGTCAGGTTGTAATTGCGCCTGATGGTTTCACGTATAAAACGGAATTGTTGTAGATTCATTATCCTTGCCTGTTTGGACCACCTGCGGCGCTGCTCCCGAACAACCGGAACAGAATCAGAACAACTCAATGGAACAGGATGCCAGATCCTCGCGGTAACCGCTGGTGGTGATAATGCGCCGGCACGGGCCGCACACATCACCCTGATTATAAGTTATATCAAATCGTTTTTATATAATTAATTGATATATACATATAGTCAATTACAGATGTAATACCGCGCCAAAACGCTACATGAGTTACTAAGCCACTGATTTTTTGGGTGTTTTCAGCCGCATCCGGGTGTAGAAGGCGTATAGGCAAAGCGCAAACACGATGACATGCAGCGACAGCGTGCCGGTCAGGAAGTCAATTTTCCCGTTACCGATCCAGCCTCGCATGAGATTGATCATGTTCATATAAAGCAAGCCGATCAGCCCCGCGATCAGCAGGTCGCCGGAGCGTCCAAGGCGTGGATTGACGGCCCCTAGCGGAATAGCCAGTAATGCCAGATTGAGTGCCGCCAGCGGCAGGGAAATCCGCCACATGATCTGCGCCTGACTTTCTGTTTTATGATCCTGCACCAAATTGATAGTGGGTCGCGATTTCATCTGGTTCAGGGCATTCTGGCGCGCGATTTCATTCGCGCTGGTTCCAGAGTTGTTTTCCAGACGCATGGTGTACGAGTCAAAGCTGACCATACGAAATTCCGCAGTATCAGTCTTCATGTCATAGCGGTTACCCGGACCCAGTACCACATAACGGTCGCCATTATCTTTACGACGGACACGGGCATTTTTAGAGGTCACGATGGTGTACCAGTCCTTGTCCAGAACCCGGGCAAAAACCGCGCCAATTTCATCCTTGGGATCTTTTGGCGGTTCTGTGAAGAACACGCGTGCGCCGCCCGCCGACTCAATGAACTGGCCAGCCGTTATTTTGGACAAATCGGATCGCTGTTCATAACGCTGACGATATTCTTCAATCTGGCGATAGGCCCATGGCGTGATTTCCAGTGTCAGCACGGCAATAAGCGCGCAAACGGGAAGCGCCACACGCAGCACCGGCCAAATCCAGTCTTTCAGCGATACGCCACTGGCAAACCAGACGACCATTTCCGATTCTCGGTAATTGCGTGAAATGGTTGTGATCGTGGCAATGAACAGTGCCACCGACAGAATCGTCGGCAAGGCGGTAATGCTGGAGAGTGCCGCAATACCCAGCACGATGTCTGCGCCAATCTGACCTTCCGCCGCTTGACCCAACAGGCGCACCAGCAGTACGCTTAACCAGACAATGATCAGCGTGGAAAAAACCACGCCACCATGACTGGTGATTTCTGCGACAACGGACCGTTTGAATAGCGACATAAGTAAAGATGGGCGATAATGAGGGCATCTTTCCGACGCCTCAAGGTAGAAACAACATGGAATTTAACACACAAACCAGCCGCTCGATTCAACAAATCAAGACCCCAGCTTTATTCGTCGGGGTGTATACCGAGGGCGGACTTGGAGAGACGGCCAAGCTTGTCAATCACGCATCCAATGGAGCGATTGAAGCAGTCCTTAAACACGAATTCAAGGCAGCCCCCGGCTCGCTTATCGATCTGCGGACCTTGCCCGGCGTACGCGCAGAACGGGTCATCTTGGTAGGACTTGGTGCCAAGGAAAAATTCGGCAGTAACGTGCTCTCCAAAGCTCATACCGCAATGGCCGGCTTCTGCATTGATGCCTCGCTCAATGAAGCCGTTTCCACGCTGCTCGAAGAGCCGTGCCCCGCAACAACGTTGCGCCAAAGCGCGCAACTGGCAGCCACGGCCGCAGGCAATGCAACCTATAAGTACACTGCCACTTTCAGCAAGGATAAGCGGCCCAGGCCATTTGCTGTCAAAAAACTGACGTTTACCGTCGACAAGCCCGATGAAAAACAGGTGCAGGACGGAATATCCGATGGCGCTGCCATTGCTCAGGGATTGCATCTGACGCGTGAACTGGGCAATTTGCCTCCCAATGTATGCACTCCGTCCTACCTTGGCGATCAGGCAAAACAGCTGGCTAAAGACCATAAGTCCATTAGCGTCGAAGTACTCGAGCGCAAGCAGATCGAAGCGCTGAAGATGAACGCGTTTCTTTCTGTGGCAGCCGGCTCCGATCAGCCACCGCGCTTCATTGTTCTCAAATATTCGCCAACCGGCACTAACGGCAAGAAAAAGAAAAAATCCGAGGGACCGGTTGTTCTGGTCGGCAAGGGCGTTACCTTCGATACCGGTGGCATTTCGCTCAAACCAGGACTGGCAATGGACGAGATGAAGTTCGATATGTGTGGTGCGGCTTCGGTACTCGGGGTATTTAAAGCCCTTGCTCATCTGGAACTCGATACCGAAGTAATCGGCCTGATCCCCGCGACCGAAAACATGCCTAACGGGCGCGCGACTAAACCCGGTGATGTGGTCACCAGCATGTCAGGCCAGACCATTGAAATTCTGAATACCGATGCCGAGGGTCGTCTGATTCTGTGCGATGCGCTGACATATGCAGAGCGCTTCAATCCGGCACTTGTCGTCGACATCGCCACGCTGACCGGTGCCTGCATTGTCGCCCTGGGTAATTTCAACAGCGGGCTGTACGCCAGCGATGATGCCCTGGCCGACGACCTGCTCAGTGCAGGAAAGCGCGCGCTGGATGCCGCATGGCGCATGCCACTGGATGACGAGTATCAGGATCTGCTCAAATCAAATTTTGCCGACATGGCCAATATCGGTGGTCCGGCAGCGGGCTCGGTAACGGCAGCCTGCTTCCTGTCGCGTTATACCAAGGCCTATCGCTGGGCGCATCTGGATATTGCCGGCACAGCATGGCTCAAAGGCGGCAAGGACAAAGGGGCCTCGGGCCGCCCGGTTCCCCTCCTTTGCCAGTTCCTGATTGATCGTCAGGTCTCCTCGAATGCGGATTGATTTCGCATTCGGCGCGGCAGACCGGCTGGGTATGGCCTGCGACGTCGTTTACAAGCAATATCAGGCCGGCCAGCCGATCCTGATCTATTGTACGGATCCGAAACGGCTGGCCGTGTTTTCCCGCCGGCTCTGGGCATTGCAGGATACCCTGTTTATTCCTCATGACGAAGCCGGTCCCGATACGCCGGCAGACAGCGCTGTTCGCGTTACCCGTAATAGTCCTGCCGACGCATTGCAGGATGGCATTGCCCCACCCTGGCTGCTCAACCTGGATCTGGCCTGCCCGCCCGATACCGACAGATTTGAAAGAATTCTGGAAATCGTCTCCAACCACGAACAGGACAAGGCCGCCGCCCGGGTTCGTTATAAACAATATACTGCTGCCGGTCATGATGTCCGGGCTCACAATATTTCGAGCCACTGACGCGCCGGCACCACTGCCGGAAGGAGTCTATATAAATGTCCATTACGTTCAGAAAACGCCCCGATCATACTTTGTCCGTACCTGACGAGCCGCAGGAACCTCATCTGGATCTGCACTCGATAGACGCCAGGCTGCAGAAGGATGATGATGACGATGATATTCCGGTCCTGATTCCGGAAACGAATTCTCCTGCGGCAGCAGGGCCCTCTGCGACAAGCGATCCCTATGTAGCGCCACGCAGCCCTGACAATCCCGCGGCATCTGCTGCAGCCTCGTCCCCGTTTCGCAGACGGGAAACAGCTGGCCCCGTACATATTCCTCCTCCGTCGTCAATAGCCAGTCACGATTCGCTCAGTCATGGCACGCCGGCCTGGCAGGATGATGATGACGATGTGCCCGTGCTCACGCCGGGGCAGCATCCGGCCTCTGCTGCGCCCTACTCACCCGCCGCAAGGGATCATCGCGCTCCCGTGACTTCGTCGACGACTTCCGCGGCGGGAACCAAGGCAATCCGTCGCGAACCGATGTCGGCCAATATGTCCTTTGTTTCGCCGACTGACGAGGATTCTGAAATACAGGCCAGGGAACCCTACATCCGGTCGTCTGCACCGCCAACCCGCGCAGGCTCAACCCATGCCAACAGGCCATATACGTCTGTTCCGAACACGACGCCTGACCTGGACGCACCCGGCTCTCGAAGCATATCGGGGGCTACTCACACAAATGAAGCGATCCCTGCCTATCCGGAAACTCATTCTGGCGGCGCCCCTTTGCCTGGCACAACACAAGCAGGATTGACGCCCGGTACACCTAAGGTAGCCACGGAAAAACCTGCCACAACATTTTCATCGCGCCCGGAATCCGATTTCCCGTCGGCGCCGGCTCACCCGGCAGATCCCAAATTGCCTGCTCACCCCGCTCCTGAAGACTATGCGCCGTTTCTGCGTTCCGCCCGAGGCGCGCATGATCACCCAAGCAAGCCTGAGTTGTATGTGTGGTCAGACGATGACAACGACGCCTTCGCCCAGGCGGCCCGGGGAGATTTCACCCTGAACAGGATTGAGCCAACCGCAGGCAAGCCAACCTTTGACGCTTCCTTGTTTCGCGCCCCTTCGCGGCAGGATGCCCTGGCATCGGTCGTCACGTCTGCGCGTGAGGCTGATCTGGATAGCAAGTCTGCCATGCAGGCCGAAATCGACGCGTTGGTCACCGAACTGCTGGATGAATCCCACCAGTATCTGAAACGGCGCTTTCTGGAAGAAATCCCGGAAATAATTGCCAAATATCACGGGGATCGGTAAATTTTTGTTACGTGAAACTGTTGAAAGTTGCAGGTTTCAGTTAAAATTCAGGGAACTGTCAGATTCATTTCGGGTCTGATGTATACTGAAATTCGAGTATTTTGATTTGTAAATGGAGAGACCATGACTGATTTGCGCCAGACTCTACCTCAGGAAGGCTATGCACCGGGTCAGGTAGTTCGCAATCGCGTATTGCGCAATACCTACTGGCTGCTGGCGGCTTCCCTCGTTCCAACCGTGCTTGGTGCGTTCATCGCGCTTCAGCTTAATCTGAACACCATGCTTGCTCCAGGTATGTCCACCATTGTGTTCCTGGTGGGGGCTTTCGGACTCATGTTTGCCATCGAGAAAAACAAGAACAGTTCATTGGGCGTCGGCCTGCTGCTTCTGTTCACATTCTTCATGGGTATGATGCTGTCACGCCTGATCGGCCATGTACTCGATTTCCGTAACGGGACGCAACTGATCATGCTGGCATTTGGCGGTACTGCCGCCATATTCGGCGTGATGGCAACTATTGCCACGACCAGCAAGCGCGATTTCACAGGTATGCAGAAAACCCTGTTCATCGGCGCAGTGGTCCTGCTTCTGGCAGCATTGGCCAATATGTTCCTGCAGATTCCTGCAATGGTTTTAACCATTTCTGTTCTGGCCATCGTCATTTTCTCGGCTTTCATGCTGGTTGATGTGCAACGCGTGGTTAACGGCGGCGAAACCAATTACATCTCCGCAACGCTGGCCATCTACCTGGACATCTATAACGTGTTTGCCAATCTGCTCGCCCTGCTTGGTATTTTCGGAGGCAGTCGCGATTAACGAAACGTGATGGGCAGGCAGGGTTATTGAAACCGCTTTTCTGCACTACGCCTGTTTCATCCCTAACCTGACCGCTGTGACGAGATATCCGACACAGCGGTTTTTTATGCACTCTCCGGCTTCTCCGATACCCTTAGCACGTAACTATTATTGCAGTGCCCTTCTGCACCCAACGTCACTGACACGCTTTGCTTCATGTTGTCAGCCATCACCACAATGCTGCAATCTTCACTTGCCTGCCGCAGCAACTCAATATATTTTCGGGGGACCGTGCCTCGCTGTAGTGGAAAAGACGCAGAAAACACCTCCCCGGCCGATGCAGAATTGTAAATTTTTCACTGTTTTCAGCTATTTAAGGGTAATTATCTAGTGACGGCTGAATGCAACCTGACTAGACTTACCGCTTCATCGTCAGCATGATTTCAATTCACATATCGAATACAGGAAAGAGATGTCCAACATAAAGAAAAATGCCCGTATGCTCAGCCGTGTCGCGCTGGCATTTGCACTGTCTACCGGCGCCGCCGTGGCAGCCGATTATCCTGATCGCCCCGTCTCCATGATTATTCCCTTCACAGCCGGAGGCCCGACAGACAATGTGGCCCGCTCTCTGGCTGAAGCCATGCAGAAATCTCTGGGACAGACCGTGGTTGTAGAAAACAAGGCCGGTGCCGGCGGCACCATCGGGACCACGCACGTTGCCAATGCCAAGCCTGACGGCTACACCGTTCTGCTCATGCACGTTGGTTTCTCAACTGCCCCTTCCCTGTACAAACGCCTGGGCTACGATCCCGAAAAAAGCTTCAAGCCTGTCGGTCTGGTCGTGGATGTGCCGATGACACTGGTGGCCCGCTCCGACTTTCCTGCCAACAACATGAAAGAACTGGTGGAGTACCTGAAAACAAACCAGGATAAAGTCACACTGGCCAACGCCGGCGTCGGTGCCGCAAGTCATCTTTGCGGAACGATGCTGATGGACGCACTGGGCGTGGATTTGCTGACTGTGCCGTACAAAGGTGCCGCTCCGGCAATGAACGACGTGCTGGGTAAACAGGTGGATCTGCTATGCGACCAAACCACCAATACGACCCAGCATATCAAGGCAAAAACCGTCAAGGCATATGCCATTACCAGTGAAAAACGCAACGATCAGTTGCCTGACCTGCCTACCATGCAGGAAGAAGGCTTCAAGGATTTCAGCGTTGGCATCTGGCATGGCATGTGGGTGCCTGCCAAAACACCGGATGATGTCGTCGCCAAACTTCAGGCCTCACTGAAGGAAGGAATGGCAAGTCCTAAATTCAAGGAACGCATGGATGCGCTGGGCGCGACTATCATGGCTGATCAGGCCACCCCTGAAGCCCTGGATAAAAAAGTCAAAGAGCAAATCCCAGTATGGGCCGATCTGTTCAAAAAAACAGGCGTTCAGCCTCAATAAGGGTGACTGCCGGGATCCTGCCGCAACGCCCGCATACCGGCGCAAAACAGGTCCTGCAGTAAGTCAACCCAACACGGTTTGAAAACCGTGAACTGAAAAGCCGGAGTGATACTCCGGCTTTTTTCGTTAACGCCATGCACCCGGCTGGCAAATGCCGATGCTCAGGGCAGTCCGATGACGTCAAGATTTTTCGGATACTGAACCGAGAATTTCAGCACCACGATGCGCTCCTCCCCGGCGGCCAGCGTGAACTTCTGCTCATAGCGTCCGTCACCCTTGAGAGCGATATCACCGCCACTGGGTTCCAGCCGCTTGACATCGATTTTCTCGTCGGCAGAAATCGGAAAGCGGTCATGCAGAATCAGCTCAACCGGCTGCTTGCGGTTGTTACGGATACGGGTCTTGTATTCATAGGTCAAACGTTTTCCGCTACCGGTCAGGCCGGTAGTCTCGGTAAAGCGCTGCAATGGCTCGCGCTTGACGGAAATGGCCTGATCGACACCCATTGCCAGTTCCATCTCCTCGCCCGGGAAGACCGTTTCCATATCGGAAGCGGCGATGAACTCATTGTCGAAAAATGCGTTAACGCTGCCTGCGAGCAACGGAAATGCCTTTTCGTTTTTCACTTTCACGGTTGCAAAAACGGCAGCCGCTTCAGCAGGAACCAGTTCGTAAGACAACGTGGCGGTTTCGGACAAGGTCGACAGCGGAACGCGCTGATGCTGACCTCCCGCCCTGATCGTCTGCTTGCCCGTAACGTCAAACACCGTATTGGTCGCAGCGGTATTTGCCTTGGCCGATACATAACTCGCACTGCCTGCCATTTCTGCTGCCGGAACCGCATCGGCTCTCATGAGTGACTCCTGGTTCCTCATACTTCTGACAGAAGGCATGGGAACGGGCCGCGGTGGCGCTGCAACATCAACCCGCCAGGGTTCCAATTGCGGCAATATGACGCCCGTTACCGGCTGGGCGGTCGACAGCGACAGCGCGACGTCTGACCAGTCTTCGCTCGTATTCTGGCTCACCTGGGCGAAATAATTGAGCGTAAGCTTGCCGTTGGCGGAATCGTAACGGGCATCATAGACGGGCTGCCATTCAACACCAGGCACGACATAACTGAGGACACTGCTCACCGTTGCAGGCTGGCTGGCACGCAAGGTAACAACCACCCTGCGTGTTTCATTTTTTGCCGCCTTACCCACCTGTTGCCGACGCTGCTCGAGTACCTTGCGCCGGGCAAGTAGCTCATCCTTTTCCTCTACATGCTGCCGACGGGTTTGCATGGCCTTGAGCAGACGTTCCTCGGTAAACGACATCAGATCGACGAAGGCTTCCTGTGACAGAGGCGGTACATCCCGGATTTGAACACTGTGTCCGGACTGGTAGTTTCGGATAAATTTGATCTGACTGTCATCGACCTGGATTTGATCGGTAAGCCCAGCTATCTGACGGTTCAATGCATCGATCTGACTGATCACTTCGTTCAGCCCGGCTGACTGCGCAGCGTCGTGAAATTCCGGCGTACTGGAAACATGCAAAATTTCCAGCCCCGCATTGGCCGCATTCGCATTGAATTGAAGGGAATTCTCGTCCATGCTGGCAGGAATACCGGAAAAAACCAATTCATGTTCCCCTGCTGCAACAGACTGGTCTGCGACACGATGCACCAGCGCTCTGTCAGGATATACCGTGACATGATCAATACGTGATTTCACATTGAGCGTATCGGCAAAGGCAAATGCCGGCGGCAATGCCAGCAGGAGCATGCCAGCCAGAGTGCACAGTCGCGGAACAGATTTGCGCGCAGTTGTGTCATTTCTGTGGTGTCGGTCCAGACAGAACATATCGAAAGAATAGGCAGCCATACATCGTCTCCGAAAGTTTACTCACATCATAACCGAGTTGACTGCCCGGTGTCCGAAGTGGCGCGGGTTCGCACGGTGCATTTGGTCAGAGGGTTTGATCCGCGCATTTAATCCGCGCGTGAGAGATGGGCCTGGGAAGTGTGAACTGGGTATGAGCTGGCGCCGTGGAGTTGAATGGCCTGCCGTTGAACTTTAGGTGCCTGCTTGGGTGACGTACTTGAGATGCATGTTGCGCGATGTTCTGGGACGGCGTAGTGGCGGCTTATGCTGTAGCGGTGTGCTAATGGTATGTGTTGCGGTGTGTCAGGTTCGCATCCTGGTGATGTGCCGCAGGCGCGATTAGTATTGTTTAAGCGATAGAAGCACATTCCTGGTCATCAGCGGGCGCTTTTCCAGGTGTTCATCGATGCGCTCCCGCAGCATCCGTCGCAGCTCGGGCTCGACCGCGGGCTGGTCAAAATCCGGCCGCTCGCCAGGAACGCCATATCCGGTTTCCTGCAGAAGTGTCCACTCGAATCTGCGCAGGGAGCCCGATGCTCGTTCGCCGCTGGCAAGCTGCTGCAAGGCCTGACGATAGGCATCATAAAGCTGGGGGTGTGCGTCCTCCCCAGGCAGCATGCGTATCAGCAGTTCGTTCATATACCAGGCAGACATGAGTGACTTGCCGGTCAGCCCATGCAGGCCCGCAATCTCAGCGCGTGTGAGCGTTTTGACTTCGCTGGTTCCTGACCATGAAACCACCAACGGTTCGAAGGCGGACAGCACTGGCCGCAGTACCGAGTAGGGACGCTTGGCGCCTTTTGCAACAACCGTAACGATGCCATGTTCCCGCGCAAACAACCGGGCGATCAGCGAGGATTCACTCCAGGCTGTTGCCTGCAGCAGATACGCACTAGCCTCTGCAACCCGGCTGCTGCGTTTACTCATAACCCAGATCGCGCAGGGCACTTTCCTTGTCTGACCAGCCTTTGCGCACCTTGATATAGATTTCCAGAAACACGGGCTTGTCGAGCAATTCAGAAATATCCTGGCGAGCTTCGGTTGCGATGCGTTTCATGTGTGTGCCTTTGGCACCAAGAAGAATCGGCTTGTGGCTGTCACGTTCTACGACCACGCAGGCAGCGATGCGCGCAGCCTTTTCATCTTCTTCCCATTGCTCAATGACCACTGTTGTGGCATACGGCAATTCGTCACCAACCAGACGGAATATTTTTTCGCGTATCAACTCTGCAGCGATAAATCGTATCGGTCTGTCGGTAAGGGCATCTTCCTCAAACATGAATTCGCCTTCGGGAAGGCGCTGCTCGATTTCCGCAAGCAGGGTATCGAGCTGTACACCTTTGACCGAACTGACAGGCACCACTGCATCATAGGAAAATTTGGCCATGATGCGCCCGACAAAATCGAACAGGTCATTCTTGTTCTTGAGCGTGTCCACTTTACTAATGGCAAGAATGCACTTCTTGGAAGTGGGCAGCAACGGTACAATCTGCTCGTCCCCGGCTGACCACTTCCCGGCTTCCACCACGTGAACAATCACGTCGACGTCTCCCAGCGCCTGCGTAACCACCCGGTTCATCATGCGGTTCATCGTGCCGCCGTGCCGCGTCTGGAAGCCCGGCGTGTCAACGAAAACAAACTGGGTATTGCCTTTCGTGAGCACGCCATGAATGCGGTGGCGCGTGGTTTGTGCCTTGCGAGAGACGATGGAAATCTTGCTGCCTATCAGCGCATTGGTCAGGGTTGACTTGCCAACGTTGGGCCGCCCGACTACGGCAATGAATCCAGTTTTTACGGTTGCGCCCCCGGAGTGGCCGGCATCCGGCGTCTGGCTTGGGTCCTGGCTCATTTTTTCTCCTGCTCGACAGCGACAGGCAAGGTTAGCTGCGCCACTTTGCGAACGCGTTTCTTGCCACCGTTTTTGGGTAATGCCGTTTCCAGCACATCCAGCATTTTACGTGCTGCGGCCTGCTCGGCGGCACGTCGACTGCTGCCACTGGCCTGACTGCGCAAATCAAGTTCAGCGATAAAGCATTCCACCTCAAATTGCTGGTCATGTGCCGCGCCGGTTGTGGCCACCACGTTATAGATCGGCAAGGCGAATTTTCGTCCCTGCAGCACTTCCTGCAGCAGCGTTTTTGCGTCTTTACCCAGTGTATTGAAATCAACCGAATTGAGCAGCGGCGCGTACAGCTGCTCAATGACAGTCTGAATGGTCGGGACATCGCTGTCAAGATAGATGGCAGCAAAAATGGCCTCCAACGCATCAGCCAGAATGGATGGCCGGCGAAACCCGCCGCTTTTGAGCTCGCCCTCACCCAGGCGCAAGAAATGAGGGAGTTCAAGTCGGTGCGCAATATCGGCCAGCGTTGCCTGTTTCACCAGACTGGCACGAATGCGCGACAGATCACCCTCGTCTTCGCGTTTCAGACGATGAAACAGAATTGCCGCGACGGTAAAATTCAGGATGGAGTCACCCAGAAATTCAAAACGCTCATTATGCGTTGCACTATGGCTGCGATGTGTCAGCGCCTGCACCAGCAGACGCTGATCCTTGAATTCATAGCCTAGCAGACGTTCCAGTCTTGAAAGATTCATCACTTGAAAGAGCCTATGCGGCCCAGGTTGCCGAAGTTCATCCAGATGAAGAAAGCCTTGCCTACCACGTTGCGATCCGGGACAAATCCCCAGTAGCGACTGTCTTCGCTATTGTCGCGGTTGTCGCCCATGACAAAGTACTGCCCTTGCGGCACCTTGCAGCGGAAGTCAGTTCCCTTGTATTCACAATGTTCTTTGCCGGGGAACGTTGTCATGCCAAGGTAGGCCCCCGCGCCGGGCATATTCAGAATGGCATGCTCGTGCTCGCCCAGTGTTTCATTAAGCTGTTCGGGAGAGCCGCTCTGCTGAGATGGATTGACATAAGGGCCAACACGATTGACCGGCACTTCCTGACCGTTGATAGTCAGGCGCTTGTTCTGGTAAACAACTTCATCGCCCGGCACGCCCACGACCCGCTTGATGAAGTCCATATCGGGGTTGACGGGATAGCGAAAGACCATCACGTCTCCGCGTTGCGGATTATTGATAGGGATGATTTTCTGGTCGATGATGGGCAGGCGGATACCGTAGGTAAATTTGTTGACCAGAATCATGTCACCATTTTCCAGGGTCGGCAGCATGGATCCCGATGGAATACGGAAAGGCTCGAACAGAAATGAACGCAGGACGAAGACAAAGAGAATCACAGGGAAAAAACTGAGTGAATACTCAATCCACCATGGACGATGTGCCTGCTCGTCATCGCCATAACTGGCGACACGGCGCTTGCGAAAGATCAGAGAATCAAGCAGCTTTATCACACCTGTGATAACAAGCAATACAAACAGGATTAACGCAAAATTCATCTTCAAACTTCCTTATTTATCTTCTACCTGAAGGATGGCCAGGAACGCTTCCTGCGGAATTTCCACGCTGCCCACCTGTTTCATTCGTTTCTTGCCGGCCTTCTGTTTCTCCAGCAGTTTTTTCTTACGTGAGATATCGCCGCCATAGCATTTGGCAAGTACGTTCTTGCGAAGCGCCTTGACGTTTTCACGCGCAATGATTTCGGCGCCGATGGCTGCCTGAATGGCCACATCGAACATCTGGCGGGGAATCAGCCCACGCATTTTCGATACCACTTCGCGACCGCGATAGCGTGCGTTGGACCGGTGTACGATCATGGACAGCGCGTCTACCTTCTCATTATTGATGAGCAGATCTACCCTGACCACATCGGCAGAGCGATACTCAAGGAATTCATAGTCCATTGAGGCATAACCCCGGGACACGGACTTGAGTCGATCAAAAAAATCGAGCACGATTTCTGCCAGGGGAATTTCGTACACCAAATGAACCTGGCGACCGTGATAACTCATGTTGATCTGGTTACCGCGCTTGGCAATACACAGTGTGATCACTGCACCCACGTATTCCTGCGGCATGAACAGCGTCACGGTGACGATCGGCTCACGAATATCGCGAATCTGCCCCACTTCAGGCATGCGGGAAGGACTCTCAATGGTCAGCAATTCGCCATCCACGCGCTCAACCTCGTATACGACCGAGGGCGCAGTGGTGATGATATCCATGTCGAATTCTCGTTCCAGCCGTTCCTGCACGATTTCCATGTGCAGCAAGCCCAGGAAGCCGCAGCGGAATCCGAATCCGAGTGCCTGAGAGACTTCGGGCTCAAACATGAGCGAGGAATCATTCAGCCTGAGTTTCTCGAGCGAATCCCTGAGCTGATCGTATTCACTGCTTTCAACAGGATATAGTCCGGCAAAAACCTGCGGTTTGACTTCTTTGAAACCTGGCAGGGGCTGGCTCGCCGGTTTGCCGGCGATCGTGATGGTGTCTCCGACCTTGGCGTCGGCCAGCTCCTTGATGCCCGCAATGACAAAGCCCACTTCGCCTGCAGACAGCGAATCCCGCGCAATCGACTTAGGCGAGAACACGCCCAGCTGCTCACACAGATGGGTCGCACCGGTAGCCATAAACAGCAGCTTGTCCTTGGGCTTGAGTACGCCATTTTTAATGCGTACCAGCATGACAACACCCACGTAATTATCGAACCAGGAATCGATGATCAGCGCCTGTAGCGGCTCATCAGGGCTGCCTACCGGTGGCGGGACCTTGGCAACAATCATTTCGAGGATTTCGTCGATGCCTTCACCTGTCTTGGCGCTAGCCTTGATCGCGTCGCTGGCGTCGATACCGATCACGTCTTCGATTTCCTGACGCGCCTCTTCCGGCTCTGCGGACGGCAGATCCATTTTATTGAGAACAGGCATGACTTCCACGCCAAGTTCAATGGCGGTGTAGCAGTTGGCCACCGTCTGGGCTTCGACACCCTGGGTGGCATCCACGACCAGTAGCGCGCCTTCACAAGCCGATAATGAGCGGCTGACCTCGTAGGAAAAATCTACGTGGCCCGGGGTATCAATCAAATTCAGATTGTAGATTTTGCCGTCGCGTGCCTTGTAGTTCAGCGACGCTGTCTGGGCCTTGATGGTGATACCCCGTTCGCGCTCAATGTCCATGGAATCGAGCACCTGTTTGGACATCTCCCGGTCAGCAAGCCCTCCACAGCGGTGAATCAGGCGGTCCGCCAGCGTAGATTTGCCATGGTCAATATGGGCAATAATCGAGAAATTTCGTATATGTTGCATAAAACTTGCAAAAATGCAGTGCAGACGGTCGCCTGGAAGAGCTCGCGCGCCTGTTCACCACGGAAAGGATGCCAGCGGCATCGGGAATGAATTGATGGCCGACCCTGTGCGCCTGCCTGAACAGGCCCGCATACGCGGGCCGCCTGGTCGGCAGCTGCATAGACTCAAAAAAGGGGGCGCATGGAGCGCCCCCTTTGGCCTGCATAGCGTATTGTAGCCTTATTTTGCAGGTGTTACAGGAACCCACTGCGTTAAATTGTCACGCCGGATCAGCAGGGCTGCCGCCTTGCCTTTTTCAAGCTTGCCCACGAGTTCACGGAAATGCTTGACGTCCTTCACATCCTGGTTGTTCAGGGCCAGAATCACGTCGCCAGGCTGTATGCTGGCCTCAAGAGCTGGGCCCTTGACGTCCCTGACCAGAACCCCACCCTTGATCCGCATGCGGCTTTGCAGGGACGAAGGTACGGATTCCACAGTCAGACCGAGACGGTCAGCGCTCGTTGCCTGTTCCGCAGGCTCATCGCTGTTCGCCGTATCAGATGGGGTACCGGGAATTTCAGCAATCGTGACGTTCAGTGTCTCATATTTACCACGGCGCCAGACTTCCAGTGGCGACTTGGTTTCCGGCTTGGTCTGACCGACCAGGCGTGGCAGATCGGACCATTTTTTGACTTCGCTGCCATTGAATTTAGTGATCACGTCGCCGGCCTGTACCCCTGCCTTGTCGGCAGGACCACCCTGTTCAACGTTGCTGACCAAGGCGCCGGCGGCTTTAGGCAGGCCGATAGCTTTGGCCACTTCCTCACTGACTTCACCAATCTGCACGCCTATGCGACCACGCGTGACCTTACCCGTGGTTTTGAGCTGCTCAACCACGCGCATGGCTTCGTCTATCGGGATCGAAAGGGAAATACCCATAAATCCGCCACTTTGCGAGATGATCTGGGAATTGATGCCCACAACTTCGCCCGACAGATTGATTAGCGGCCCGCCGGAATTACCGGGGTTAACCGCCACGTCTGTCTGAATGAAAGGCAGATATTCGCCGGTATCACGATTAATGGCACTCACAATACCCGAAGTGACGGTGGAATCCAGGCCGAAAGGTGAGCCGATGGCCAGTACCCATTGTCCTTTCTTCAGGGCATTGGAGTCGCCGATTTTCAGCGTAGGCAGGTTCTCGCCCTGAATTTTGATCAGTGCGATATCGGTGCGCTTATCGGTTCCGATTACCTTGGCCTGATATTCCCGGCCATCATTCATCGTCACCGTAATTTTCGAGGCGCCATCAACCACATGGTTGTTGGTCATAATGTAGCCGTCTTTCGATATGATAAAACCCGAACCGACACCACGCGGTACCGAGCGTTCTTCACTTTCACCACGGGGCGTGCGGTCTGCTCGGGGGCTGCGACCGCGAGACGGTGGCATGAAGTCAGGCCCGAAGAAAAAGCGGAACAGGTCTTCCGGGCTGTCGCCGGGACCAAAACCCTGGCTTTCACGCGTAGGTACCTTCTCCATGGTACGGATATTCACCACTGCGTTTTCTGTGGCTGCCACGATGGAGGTAAAGTCTGGCAGGGCTGTCACCGCAGTCGAGGTCGGCACCGGCGCGGCGGGCGCATTCTGCGCATAGCCGCCGGACGGCAACAGCACAGAAACACTACCCAGTCCGATCAGGGCTGCGGCGATGGCGGTCTGTAGCGGTTTTTTGACCTTGTTATTCATGAGTGATACCTTTTCAGTGTTTACTGTTTTGAAACAGGTTGAATGAATTTTGTGGAAACGGCCAGGTCTTTCAGTGTCGCCAACGGAATGGCCCCGATGGCAGTAAGCCAGTAATCGTCGATGCGCTGACGAAAGACATTCATCGATCCGACTCTGGCATTACCCTGATTATTAAAGGTTTTTTCTGAATCCTTTACTTTCTGGATAAACACCGAAATGGAAGAAAGACCGTCTGTAAGTATTAGTTGCTTTACGGTCTCTTTAGTTCCTTTGGGCCGCTCGATGCTCATGATCGGAGCGAAGCCAGCGGGGTAACGAATACGCCAGCCTTCCTGAGGCAGATCGACTACTGCCGGACTGGGTTCAATTCGCTTCCATTTGGCATATTCCAGTGACGACTTCAGATTGGCCGTATCGACATCGCTGCCAAGCGTAAGACCCGTAAACGTGACCTGCTCAATGACCGTACCCTGCTCGTCCACTGTCTGGGATTTGAGCAGCAAACGAGATTTTTCGTCCGCGCACAGACGATAGCCATAGCGGTCATCCACTCGAGGATTCACTTCGATCATGTCGCAAGGGCGACCAGCGACACGATTGTTACCGTTCTGGGTGCGGATTTCGTAATACTGTTCAAGATCATCAACAGGCCCCAGCAGCAAAGCGGGGAATCGATCCTTGCGGGCCTTGTCGACAATCACCATTTTCCGCGAAGGAATGAGGCTTTCGACCACGTTGTTGTTACGCAGATACTCCTGGGCGTCGCCATCGAGCACTTCGAGCCGCTCCTTGACGCCCTCACCGTCCACAACGTGTGTCACTCTGGAGGTAATCATCACATTACCCTGCTGGTACAGAAATGTACCGCTATAGTCGGTTGTCTCTGCTGCGTTCTGTATTTGCATCAGCAACTGCACCGGCGTGGCAGCATAGGCCGCCACACAGGGCGTCATGGCCCAGCACAGGGCCAGCATGGCATGTCGGGAACGCTCGGAGAACAGTGGCCGCAAATCCCGTCTGATCACTGCGCGTCCCCGATTTCATAGGAAACCTGGCGCACGGGATAGGCACCTACCATCTGACTGTGAGCGGCAACGTAGTCCTGGAAATCTCCAGGCGGGATATCTGCCGAGGTGGAGGATGGGGAGCTGGCCGAAGTTAAAGTTGCCTGAGGAGCAGGCGCCGGCGTACTCTGGAACGGATCGGTGAACCACATCACTGCAGCTACGGCAGCGGCGGCTGCCACGCCTGAAGCGCCCCATCGCAGATAGCCTCGCGCCGGCCCTGCGTGATGGGTCGGCTCTTCTGCAACCAGTTTGCTGATACGTGCATTGAACAAATCTGAAGGCTTGATGGCCAGATGTTCGTTGCGCATGACGTCCCCAATCAGGTGATAGGTATCCCAGGTCTGTCGACCATAAGGCGTGTCTATCCGGGACGCGTCAAACGCGTTACATTCACCATCGACCATTTCAGAGATGGTTTCGTTCCAGTCAATTGCAGGAGGCGTCAATTTGGTTTCCATTTGTATTCCTTACCAGCGGCGGTCAGTGACCTGACCCAGGACAGGCTTCAGTTTCGCCGCAATGGCTTCCCGTGCACGGAAAATACGGGAGCGTACAGTGCCAACCGGGCAGCCCATGGCCTGAGCAATTTCTTCATAGCTCAATCCTTCCATTTCCCTCAGCACAATGGCCATACGCAGGTCCTCGGGCAATGTTTCGATCGCGTCATTGACTGTCCGAACGATTTCCTGCGTTACCATGCTGGATTCCGGTGTGGCGATATCTATAAGATTGTCTGAATGGGAAAAAGTTTCACCGTCTTTGTTTTCAAGCGTGTCCGGATAGCTCAGCTTGCGGTCCGATGACGACAGCCAGTTGCGGGCGGTATTGATCGCAATACGGTAAAGCCAGGTATAAAACGCGCTTTCGCCCCGGAACCGGGGAATGGCCCGGTACGCCTTGATAAAGGTTTCCTGGGCAATATCTTCGACTTCGCTCTGGCTGCCGATCATGCGGGCAAGCAGGCCCATTATCTTGCGCTGATATTTCAGGACAAGGAGGTCAAAGGCTTTTTTGTCCCCTTTCTGGACACGCTGTACCAGTTCCCAGTCGACGTCACGCTCGCTCATACCGCTATCCTGCCCATGCCGACGTCATCATCCACCCATAGAGCAGACTGCACCAGGACGCGAAAGCGTCGCCAGTCATCGGGGGCCTGATCAAAGGACCACAAAGTGACGATTTCAGGTGGTGTATGGGGGAAATAAGGATCGCGCAGAGCAACGGTTACCCAGAATGGTCCCTGCCAGAATGCTTCCAGCCTGCGCACTGCGTTTGTCTGAACAGAATTTGACTGCGCACCATTGTGCTGGAGCCTGAATATGCCGTTTGGCGCCGCTTCGAGTAGCATGCTTGAAGCGGCTTTCGGTGTCTCTCTGCTTCTGCGCAATGCCAGGCCCAGCAAGGCTAAAATCAGCGCCGCCTGGGGGCCTGCAAGGCATAACATGGC
Source organism: Pseudomonadota bacterium (assembly GCA_023389155.1). GTDB lineage: Bacteria > Pseudomonadota > Gammaproteobacteria > Burkholderiales > Burkholderiaceae_B > Advenella. The sequence continues at coordinate 6,164 of JAEWEV010000028.1, read as the reverse complement.
CAGAACCATCAACATACCACGGGAGATTGCCATGTAACCGGGCTGGCCGACGTGGAGTCGGACCCGCCAGTGCCGGTTAAGTGCGTTTTGCAAATCAGATCCGTCGGACGATCATCGAACCGTTGGTGCCGCCAAATCCGAAGGAATTGGACAGGGCCACGTCGATTTTCATTTCACGGGCAGCATTCGCACAATAGTCCAGATCGCATTCCGGATCCTGATTGACCAGATTGATGGTGGGTGGCGATACCTGGTGATGAACGGCAAGCGTGGTAAAGACGGCCTCGATTCCGCCTGCTGCGCCCAGCAGGTGGCCGGTCATGGATTTGGTGGAGTTGATCACCGTTTTGTATGCATGTTCGCCCAGCGCCAGCTTCAGCGCTTCGGTCTCGTTTTTATCGCCCAAAGGTGTGGAAGTGCCATGCGCATTGACGTAATCGATTTGATCCGGATTGATATTGCCGTTTTTCAGTGCATTCAGGACGCCGCGGCGGGGACCGTCACGATTCGGAGCGGTAATGTGATGCGCATCGGAACTCATGCCGTAGCCGGCGAACTCGCCGTAAATACGGGCACCGCGCGCTTTGGCGTGTTCATACTCTTCGAGCACCACAACGCCCGCGCCTTCTCCAAGAACAAAGCCATCACGATCAACATCCCAGGGACGGGAGGCCGCTTGCGGATCGTCATTACGGGTAGACAGCGCACGCATGGCGGCAAAACCACCAATGCCCAGCGGCGACACGGTGGATTCGGCGCCGCCAGCCAGCATGACATCTGCATCGCCATATTCAATCAGTCGTGCCGCATCACCAATGGAGTGCAGGCCCGTTGTGCAGGCAGAGACCACTGCATACGTCGGACCCTTGAGTCCGAGCATAATGGAAACCTGACCGGAAATCAGATTGATCAGCGAAGCAGGAACAAAAAACGGAGAAATGCGACGCGGGCCTTTGGCGAGGTATTCTGTCTGGGTTTCCTCGATGCGCTGCAGTCCGCCAATTCCGGAACTGACGATGGCACCGATACGATCCGCATTCTCTTCGGTAATGGTAATGCCGGCATCTTTCCAGGCATCGACGCTGGCGGCAATGCCGTAATGGATAAAAGTATCCATCTGCTTGGCTTCTTTGGCGGAAATATATTGGGTGACGTCAAAATCCTTGACCTCACCAGCGATTTGCGCATTGAAACTGGAAGCATCAAAGCGTGTAATGCGGTCGATGCCGGAGCGGCCGTTAACAATATTATCCCAGGCCTGCGGTACTGTATTTCCGACCGGGGATACAATTCCCAGTCCGGTGATGACAACGCGTCTTTTCACGGTTGGCTCCCTACCCTTTACTGAAGTAAATATGAATCAAAACCCAGAAATAAAAAAAGGGTCTGGAAAGGTTTATACCGCCCAAATCCACAGGGATGCAGGCGTGAGCCACTTTCCAAAACCACTTTTTTTATAGCAACCGGTTCGCCTTCGCATACCGGTTGACTCACGCAATTTAGGCTTTGTGAGAGTTGATGTAGTCAACGGCCTGCTGAACGGTTGTGATTTTTTCAGCTTCTTCATCAGGAATTTCTGTTTCGAACTCGTCTTCAAGTGCCATGACCAACTCAACCATGTCCAGTGAATCTGCACCCAGGTCGTCAAGAAATGAAGACTCGTTTTTGATTTCAGCTTCATTTACACCAAGTTGTTCTGCGACGATCTTCTTGACGCGTTGTTCGATGCTATCCATGTAAATCTCCAAAGGGGGAAAATCCCGCAATTTTAGCCAACTACAAACCGATTGCAAAAGGCTTTATGTGAAAAAAATATTTTAGCGAAACTGGTTTCCGAAAACCGTAAAACTAAAACACAGTTTAAAAATAAACAACTGCTCTTTTACGTACCCTGCATTTTAGTAAAATTTCAGGTCCGTATAAGAAAAAAAACCCTGCTGTCCTAAATTACCTGCCCTGCCGCGCAAACTTGTTGCGATTATGTTGTGCAGGCGTTACCGCGTATGCTGAAACTAACCGCCGATTATAACGACTGCCGGTGGCAAGACCGGTTTACTGCATGAACATTCCGCCATTGACGTGCAAGGTGGTACCGGTAATATATCCAGCCTGCGGCCCGGCCAGGAAAGCCACCGCATTGGCCACATCGGCAGGCTGACCCAGGCGGCCCAGGGGAATTTGCCCCAGCAGCGCCGCCGTCTGTTCGTCGCCCAAAGACCGTGTCATATCGGTATCAATAAACCCCGGCGCGACGCAATTGACCGTAATGTTACGGCTGCCCAGCTCACGCGCCAGCGCGCGCGTCATGCCGGCGACACCTGCTTTGGCAGCTGCGTAATTGGCCTGACCCGGATTCCCCGCAGAACCAACTACCGAGGTGACGTTAATAATGCGACCGGCACGTGCCTTCATCATTACCCGTAATACCCCGCGTGACAACCGGAATACCGAATCCAGGTTGGTGCCGATCACATCGGACCAATCTTCGTTTTTCATACGCATTGCAAGGCCGTCACGTGTAATTCCGGCATTATTCACCAGAATATGGGGCCCTCCCTCTTTGCCGAGCTCGACAAGAAGGGAATCGCAGGCTGCGGCATCGGTAACATTCAGTACGACGCCACGCCCCTGGCGGGCTGACAGCATGTCGCTGATCGCTTTTGCGCCGGATTCTGACGTGGCTGTGCCGACAACGGTTGCTCCGCGTGTGGCAAGTTCAAGGGCAATGGCTTTGCCCAGACCGCGGCTGGCGCCGGTAACCAGCGCAATTTGACCTGCAAGTTCCTGCTGCTCTGACATGGCATGTTCCTTATGCGTTGATTTGGCTGAGCGCAGCATCCAGAGATGCCTGATCGTTAATGGACAGGGTAACCAGTTCAGGTTCGATCCGTTTGATCAGACCCGCAAGCACCTTGCCTGGCCCGCACTCTACCACATGTGTCACGCCCTGACTTTTCATGGCGCGAATGGTTTCTACCCAGCGAACGGGATGCCATGCCTGGCGAACCAGTGCATCGGCAATCGCCTCTGTGCTCCCGGCAATGGCAACGTCCACGTTATTGATGACGTCTGTGTCCGGCATCGCCAGCGTCAGATCGCCCAGCGCCTTTTCGAGCACGGCAGCTGCCGGTTCCAGCAAGCGCGAGTGAAAAGGTGCTGACACCGGCAAGGGCAAGGCACGTTTTGCACCTCTGGCTTTGGCCAGTTCGCAGGCGCGTTCCACGGCCTGTTTGTGGCCGGCAATCACAACCTGTGCAGGAGCGTTGAAATTGACCGCTTCGACAATCGTGTCTGTACTGGCTTCCTGACAAACGGCCAATACGGTTTCGTCGTCCAGTCCCAGAATAGCCGCCATACCACCAGTGCCAACCGGCACCGCATCCTGCATGGCGCTGGCGCGAATTCGCACCAGGCGCACGGCGTCTTCAAGCGTGAAGGTGCCTGCGGCGGTCAGCGCAGAATATTCGCCCAGGCTATGCCCTGCCATCACCTCGGGCCTCGGTCCGCCTGCCTGGCGCCACGCTTCATACATGGCGACACTGCAGGCCAGCATGACGGGCTGGGTATTGACAGTAAGATTCAGCTCTTCGGCCGGACCCTGTTCAACAAGGGCGCGAAGATCCTGGTCCAGCGCAGATGATGCGCGCTGCATGGCGTTGTCAACGACAGGGTTGCCTGCCCAGCCAGCAAGCATGCCGACGGTTTGCGAACCCTGTCCGGGAAATACGAATGCAAGTTTCATGATTATTGTCTGTGTCGAAATGAAAATTCAGATACGGGCAAGAACCGAGCCCCAGGTGAAGCCGCCCCCAACGCCCTGCATCAGGACCAGGTCGCCCTTTTTGATGCGTCCGTCCCGGCGGGCCACGTCAAATGCCAGGGGCACGCTTGCCGCGGAGGTATTGGCATGATCACCGACCGTTGCAACAACCTTCTCGGATGGAATTCCCAGCTTGCGGCCCAGGAAATCGATAATCCGGATATTGGCCTGATGCGGCACCATCCAGTCAATATCGCTGATCTGGACCCCTGCCTTTTCGCAAACCTGGCGGGCAGATTTGTCCAGCACAGTCACGGCCTGCTTGAAGACGGACTGCCCATCCATGCGCAGAAACGGGTCACCCGTGACCTTGCCATCTTCGATACGGCCGGCGGTATTGAGGATCGTGTGCAATGAACCATCGGCATTGAGCTGCGAAGCCAGTATACCCGGCTCTTCGGAAGCCGTCAGCACCACAGCGCCAGCGCCGTCGCCAAAGAGCACGCAAGTGCCGCGGTCATTCCAGTCAAGAATCCGGGAGAATACTTCGGTGCCGATAACCAGCGCATTGCGGGCGTTACCGGACCGGATAAAGCTGTCGGCAGTAGTCAGCGCATAGACAAATCCGCTGCAGACCGCCTGGATGTCAAAAGCCGCGCCGCCTTTTGCACCCAGCCGGGATTGAATCAGGCAAGCTGTACTGGGAAAGATAAAATCAGGGGTGGATGTTGCAACAATAATCAGATCCAGGTCTGCGGCTTGCAGACCGGCATCCTCTAGCGCCTTCTGTGCAGCAAGAAACCCCAACTCGCTGGAAGTCACGCCGGGATCGGCCAGGTGTCGCTGATGAATGCCTGTGCGAGTGACGATCCACTCGTCAGATGTTTCTATGCCTCGCTGCGCCATATCCTGAGCCAGCATCGTGTTTGTTACACATTTTGGAGGCAAATAGCTGCCCGTACCCACGATGGTTGAATAAGTCATGTATGGCTCCGAAGACATTTTAAATAAGTAAAGCAGGCAATTTTATAGTTTTTATGACTATTATGCGCTGCTTTCCGAATTTTTTGAGCGAATGAGCTGGCTGATCTGCTGTACAGAGCTGGATGTTTTTTCCAGGAGTTTGCTGGCAACGGCTTCCCGCGCGCGTTCGAGCGCTACGGTATACGCATAGATATCGGCAGAGCCGTGACTTTTGATGACCACGCCACGCAAGCCCAGCAACGAGGCGCCATTGTGATTCCGGGAATCGACTCTGCTGCGAAACCGGTTAAGAACGGGTCGAGCTACCAGGCCGGCCATCATGGTGAAGGGGTTACGCATGAATTCGCCGCGAATCATGTTACCAATCATTTTGGACAGGCCTTCGATGGATTTGAGCACGACGTTGCCGACAAATCCGTCGCAGACCACCACATTGGTGGTGCCTTTGAAGATATCATTGCCTTCAACGTTGCCATAGAAGTTCAGATTGCTGGCACGCAGCAGTTCCGCCGCTTCCTTGACCACATCATTACCCTTGATGGCTTCCTGACCGATATTGAGCAGGCCGATACTGGGATTTTCGATATGATCGACCGATTGCGACAGCGCAGCGCCCATAATAGCGAACTCAAGAAGATGTTCTGCCGTGCAATCGACATTGGCACCAAGATCCAGCATTGTTGTGGTTCCGCCAAGCTGATTCGGAATGGCAGTGGCAATCGCCGGACGATCAATGCCATCCAGCGTTTTGAGAACGTAACGCGAAATGGCCATCCATGCGCCGGTATTGCCGGCGGACACGCAGGCATCGGCGCGGGCGTCCTTGACACAGGTCACAGCCACACGCATGGAGGAGTCTTTTTTCTTGCGCAGGGCGACGTCTACCGGATCATCCATGCTGATGACTTCAGATGCGGATACGATTTCGAACTGGGCAGGGTTTGCAGGACGTGCCTCTTTGAGCGCAGCTTCTACCTGATCAGGCAGACCTACGAGGAGAAAAGAGGTGTCAGGATACTTTGCGGCGACCTGAACGGCCGCCGGCACAGTGACGGGAAGGCCGTGATCGCCTCCCATACAATCTATTGCAATTCTGATCACGATAAATAATGTTTCCGTTTCGGTAAAAAGTGACTGCGGCCAGGAGCGTACCGGATGATAACACCGGGAGACTGCACTTCCCTTACCGAGTGAACAGGAACTTATTCGTCGTTTTTGGTTTTCAGAATTTTGCGGCCACGATAAAAGCCGTTAGGGCTGATGTGGTGACGCAGGTGCAATTCACCCGTTGTTGGCTCAATGGCTGTAGGGGGTGTTGTCAGAAAATCGTGCGAACGGTGCATACCGCGCTTTGAAGGTGTCTTTTTGTTTTGTTGAACGGCCATGATGACTCCGAAAATAAAACTGCACAACCCGAAAA
>JAEWEV010000010.1 GCA_023389155.1 Pseudomonadota bacterium | reverse complement strand
AAAGCCGTTTTCAGTTGTAAACCCAAATAACATATGGAGCCTAGCCAATGAGCACTAAAGGGCAATCACTACAAGATCCTTTCCTGAACGCATTACGTAAAGAACATGTTCCCGTTTCCATCTATCTCGTAAACGGTATCAAGTTACAAGGACAAATCGAATCATTTGATCAGTATGTGGTATTGCTTCGCAATACTGTCACCCAAATGGTTTACAAGCACGCTATCTCCACAGTTGTTCCCGCAAGGGCTGTCAGTTTCCAGATTGATGCACCTGCAGAACAGGAATAGCATTCTCAGCTTTTTGCAAAAGCCCGCCAAGCCAACTTGTGCGGGCCTTTTGTTTTTCAGGACGCTATGCGCGTATTAATTATCAGTGTTGATTCAGGCGATCTGGATCACGAGGCACATTCCGAAGAATTCCATATGCTGGCCGACGGAGCGGGCGCAGAAATCGCGGGTACCCTTACTGTCAAAAGGGATAAACCCGATGCTGCTTACTACATAGGCAAAGGCAAACTCGAAGAAGCGGTTGCCATGGCCGAGGTGGAGGATGTCGAACTCATTCTGTTTGATCAGCCGCTAAGCCCGGCTCAACAGCGTAACCTTGAACGCGCATTTCAGCGGCGGGTCGTGGATCGCGTTGCGCTTATTCTGGATATTTTCGCATTGCGGGCCAAAAGCCACGAGGGTAAGCTGCAGGTCGAACTGGCACAGCTGCAACATCTGGTCACTCGTCTGACAAGAATGTGGACCCACCTGGAACGGCAGCGCGGCGGAATCGGGATGCGCGGGCCAGGCGAATCCCAGCTGGAAATGGACCGCCGAATGATCGGCGCCAAAGTCAAGGTGCTGCGTGAACGGCTGGCGCGGGTCGAGCGTCAGCGCAAAACCCAGCGTCGTTCGCGTGAACGCGGCAACACTTTGTCGGTATCGCTGGTAGGATATACCAATGCTGGCAAAAGCACACTTTTTAACGCCGTCACCAGAGCAGAGGCGTACGCGGCCGATCAGCTGTTCGCGACCCTGGACACGACCACCAGGCGAATCTGGATCCAGGGTGCCGGGAATGTGGTGATATCCGATACCGTTGGTTTCATCCGCGATTTGCCCACCACGCTCATTGCCGCCTTCAAGGCGACGCTCGAAGAGACCGTCCACGCGGACCTTCTTTTACACGTTGTAGATGCTGCAAGTCCGCAAAGAGACGAGCAGATTGCCGAAGTTGATAAAGTTTTGGACGAAATTGGGGCCAGTCATATCCCACGGATACTTATTTACAATAAAATAGACCAAGCGGGCTACGAACCGCAGGTAGAAAGAAACGAACAGGGCGTACCAGCCCGAATATTTGTCAGTGCACTACAACGAACCGGTCTGGATGGATTGCGCGGGGCAATCGCTGAGTTCAGGCCTTCAATAGGAAACGAAGTTGCGATTCTTTAATCTTTTCAATCTAAATGATCCGGGCTGGGGACGAGGAAACCAGAATAACAATAATTCCGACGAACCCCCAAGACGTCCCGGAGGGCCGAATGACGGCCCGCCTGATCTGGACCAGGTCTGGAACGATTTCAATAAAAAGCTCAAGTCACTTTTCGGCAAGAAGCAGGGCGGTGGTAATAACGGGTTCAATCGTCCACCCCAGAATAATGGATTCACGCCATCACCCAAAGCAACACGGGTGGGAGTGGTGTTCGTTATTGTTGCCGCGCTGGCCCTGTGGCTTGTCAGCGGCTTCTATATTGTCCGCGAAGGGTATGTTGGCGTCGTCACGCAATTTGGCCGCTACCAGACAACAGTGTTGCCGGGCATGCATTGGCACTTTCCGTCTCCTATTCAGAATGTGGAAAAAGTCGATATCGCGAGCGTTCGCAATTTCACCTTTGGCTATAAAAACGATCTGAACAATAAAGTACCTGCTGAATCGCTGATGCTCACCGAAGACGAGAATATCGTAGAGGTGCAATTTGCGGTGCATTATCGTCTGAAGTCCGAGTTGACACCGAACGAAGCCACCCAACGTTCGCCTGCCGCCGACTTCCTGTTCTCCATGGTGAATCCGACCGAATCCGTCCGGCAGTCAGGCGAGACTGCCATGCGCGAAATCGTCGGTAAGGAAGCCATGAACAATATCCTGTACGAAAGCCGGACAGCAGCAGCTAACAATGTCATGAAGCTGATGCAGCAGATACTTAATCGCTATCGTTCCGGTATTGAAGTGACTTCTGTCGCCATTCAGAACGTACAGCCACCTGAGCAGGTTCAGGCGGCATTTGAAGACGCTATCAAGGCGGGACAAGACAACGAGCGCCAGAAAAACGAGGGTAACGCCTACGCCAGCAAGGTCATTCCTGAAGCGCGCGGTCGCGCTTCGCGCCTGGTAGAGGATGCGGAAGCCTATCGCGAAGCCATTGTGACGCAGGCTCGCGGTTTGGCCTCACGTTTTGAAAGTATCCAGGCCGAGTATGCAAAAGCGCCTGAAGTGACCCGCGAGCGTATTTATATCTCTACGCTCAGGCAAGTGTATGAAAATACCTCCAAGGTACTGCTTGACACCAAGGACGGTAACAACATGATGTACCTGCCGATCGATAAGATTCTTGAAGGACAGACCGACAAGGCGCCGCGTCCTCAGTCACGCCGACCAGACAGTGATTCATCTTCCTCCGGTTCGTCAACAGACACTTCGTCTAATGGCAATCCAGCGGCTACTCGCAACGATAATCGTTTGAGCCGCGATAATTTTGACCGTAGCAGGTAAGAGGAACGATCATGAATAAAACTATTTTTGGCGCGGTTGTTTTTGTCATTGCCGCCTTTCTGTTCTCCTCATCGGTCTTTACCGTGAGCGAACGTAATACCGCCCTGGTGTTCAAGCTGGGCCAATGGAAACGTACGGTTTCCGAGCCAGGTTTGCATTTTAAATGGCCAGCTCCGCTTGAAACGATTGTCAAGCTTGACAACCGTATCCAGACCATCGAATCGGGCGATGCTGAACGTATTCAGACATCAGAAAAGAAAAACCTGATCATTGATTCCTACGTGAAATGGCGCATTATTGATCCGCTGCGTTACTACATTTCGTTTGGTGATCAGCTTGATGCTGCCCAGAACCGCCTGGGTGCCCAGATCCGTGACGCATTGAACGCCTCTGTCAACACGCGTACAGTCCGGGATGTCATCTCTCAGGAGCGGCATGTTGTCATGGACGAAATCGTCAGGAATGTGGAACAGCGGGCCAAACCACTGGGAATCGAAGTGGTGGATGTGCGCCTGAAGCGCATTGAGTTTTCGCCGGAGGTTTCCGAATCGGTTTATGCCCGTATGCAGGCTGAACGTAAGGAAGAGGCTAACAGCCTGCGGGCCAATGGTGCGGCCGAAAAAGAACGTATCCAGGCCGAAGCCGATCGCAAAGTTCGGGTAGAGCTGGCTGAAGCCGATGCCAAGGCCGAGACACTGCGAGGTCAGGGGGATGCCCAGGCTGCTGACATTTACGCGGCCGCCTATGGTAAGGATCCAGCATTTTTCAGCTTCTACAATAGTATGGACGCCTACCGCAGTGCCTTCAGTAGCCGCAATGATTTACTGGTCGTTGATCCTAAATCCGATTTCTTCCGGTATTTCAACCAGTCGGGCGCGACCCGCCAGGGTCCTGCCCAGAACGGCGCTGAGCCGTTACGGGTTCAATAATTCGCAATTTGCCCATTTGCGCGACTTACAGCAGATTACAGAGTACAATATACTGTAAGTTTTAAGTCACTTTATCAATGCGATTCGGCTGCTTACGCAACCGGGTCGCATTTTTGTTTGGTTTCTCCCTTTTCGGACATGACAACTAGCAACTGGCTACTCCCTGAACATCTTTCCGATATTCTGCCCGCTGAAGCGCGTCGAATCGAAGAACTGCGTCGTGCAATGCTCGATCTCTATCGTCATTGCGGATTTGAACTCGTTGCGCCACCTCTGGTGGAGTATACCGAGTCGCTTTTTGTCGGTAACAGTCAGGATCTCACACTGCAGACCAACAAGCTGGTTGATCAGCTGTCGGGCCGCACTATGGGGGTTCGGGCCGATATGACGTCGCAGGTCGCGCGCATTGATGCCCATCTGCTCAACCGAGAAGGGGTTGCGCGCCTGTGTTATTGCGGCAGTGTTCTGCACGCCCGGCCTTCGGGTCTGCTGGCTGACCGGGAACTGCTTCAAATCGGTGCGGAAATCTATGGATATTCGGGCTACGAGGCCGATTTGCAAATCATCGAGCTCGCGCTCGAAAGCCTGGCGTTGGCTGGGGTGCGAAACACCAGCCTGGACCTGAACCATCCTGGTGTTTCCCGCGCTCTCATTGAGGCAGCGGGCTTACAGGATCAGGCAGGAAACGTGCTGTCGCTCCTCAAGGAAAAAGACGTTCCCGGCATCAGGCAGTTGCTTGAGGCGACATCGGGTGTCCAGGAAGAGATCGCGGGCGCGCTGATCCGTCTGCCGTCGCTTTATGGGGATGCGTCGGTTATTGATCAGGCCGCCTCAGCACTGCCGGATCTGCCTGGAATCCGCGCCGCCTTGCAGGCACTGCGCACCCTTGTAGACGCACTGGATGTACCTGCAGTGGGGATTGATCTGGCCGATGTCAAAGGATACGATTACCACTCCGGCGTCAGCTTCGCCATATTTGGTCCCGGCTGGCCCGATGCCATCGTGCGTGGTGGCCGGTACGATAATGCAGGAGCATCGTTTGGACGCGGTCGGGCCGCCACCGGCTTCAGTCTGGATCTTCGTAAGGTTTCTGCAGGTATTGCGCCCGCAGAACCTTCTCGTGCCATACGTGCTCCCTGGAGTGCTGATCCGCAACTGGTAGACACCGTCAGGCAACTTCGGCAGGAAGGCAACGTTGTGGTTCAGTTTTTTCCGGGCACCACACAAAGTATTGATGAATTTGTTTTCGACCGTGAGCTGGTTTGCGACAACGGTCAATGGGTGCTGAAAAGCACCAGCTAATTGGGTCCTGCGCGCATTGCGCGGCAGGAATAAGACGAACTTTTGTACAAAGTCACTTTTATGAGCAAGAACGTAGTGGTAATTGGCACCCAATGGGGTGACGAAGGGAAGGGCAAAATCGTTGACTGGCTGGCTGAATCTGCCCAGGGCGTGGTTCGTTTCCAGGGCGGTCACAATGCCGGCCATACACTCTGGATCAACGGCAAGCGCACGGTTCTGCGCCTGATTCCATCAGGGATTATGCATCCCCATGCCATCTGCTATATTGGCAACGGCGTGGTGCTTTCTCCTGAGGCTCTTCTCAAGGAAATCGAAGAGCTTGAGGCGGCCGGACTTGATGTTCGAAGCCGCCTGCGTATCTCCGAAGCCTGCCCGCTGATTTTGCCCTACCACGTTGCCGTGGACCAGGCTCGCGAAGCTCGCAAGGGTGAAAATAAAATCGGGACCACGGGGCGTGGTATCGGACCGGCCTATGAAGACAAAGTGGCTCGCCGTGCGCTGCGCGTTCAGGATCTGTACGATCTGGATGTCTTTGACGAAAAGCTCAAGGAAGTACTGGAGTACCACAATTTCATTCTCACCCAGTATCTGGGCGCCGATCCCGTCTCTTTTGATGAGGTGAAAAATCAGGCACTGGCGCTGGCTCCGGTGATCAGGCCCATGGTTGCTGACGTTTCGGCGCTGCTTTATCAGGCCGAGAAAGAGGGTCAGAAACTGTTGTTTGAAGGCGCGCAGGGTGCACTGCTTGACGTTGATCACGGCACATACCCGTATGTGACGAGCAGCAACTGTATCGCTGGCGCCGCTTCTGCTGGCGCCGGAGTCGGCCCGCAACGGCTCAACTATGTTCTGGGGATCACCAAGGCCTACACCACCCGCGTCGGATCTGGTCCATTCCCAACCGAATTGCTTGACGACATCGGCGCACATATTGCCAAGGTCGGTAATGAGTTTGGCGCAGTAACCGGCCGTCCGCGCCGTTGTGGCTGGTTTGATGGTGCGGCGCTCAAGCGCTCGGTCATCGTTAACGGTATCACCGGACTGTGCGTAACCAAACTGGACGTCCTGGATGGTCTGGAAAGTATTGGCCTGTGTACCGGTTACATGCTGGATGGCAATAAAATCGACCTACTGCCTTATGGTTACAAAGCCGTTGAAAAAGCAGAGCCAATTCTTGAAACCATACCCGGCTGGACGGAATCCACGGTGGGGGTCAAGGAATACGACCAGCTGCCGGAAAACGCCCGACGTTTCCTGAGCCGTATCGAGGAAATCTGCGAAGTTCCGGTCGACATTATTTCTACCGGCCCTGATCGAATGGAAACGATTCTGCGTCGCCATCCGTTCCTGGACCAGTCCGAGTGAAGGAAAATAGATGAGTGCGCCGGAAAGTTCTGACAAACACTTGTGGATCAGCTGGGAAGAGTACAACCGGCTGATTGAACGACTGGCCCTGACTGTTCATCAATCGGGCTGGAAATTCGATAAGATTCTCTGTCTGGCCCGCGGAGGCGTACGGGTCGGGGACGTTCTCTCCAGGATTTTCGATGTGCCGCTGGGCATTCTTGCGACCAGCAGCTATCGGGAGGCCGCCGGCACGGTACAGGGTCAGCTGGATATCGCCAAGTTCATCACCATTACCCGTGGTACGCTGGATGGTCGGGTGCTACTGGTGGATGATATGGTCGACACGGGCCTGACATTTGCCCGCGTACATGACCATCTGGTGACGCAATACCCGGCCATCACCGAACTTCGATCCGCCGTTTTGTGGTGGAAAGGACACGCCAAGGTAGAACCGGATTATTTTATCGATAAACTGCCGACCAATCCCTGGATTCATCAACCGTTTGAAGATTACGACAGTTTGAGGCCTCATCAGCTCGAGGCATGGGTCAGAAAGGGTATACAATCCTGATGCTTTGTGCTAGAATCCCTGATTATTCAAGAATTTTTCTTCCAATTTTAAAGAACACGCCTACAATTCATGCCTAACGTACGCTTAAAAGAGAACGAGCCATTTGAAGCAGCACTGCGTCGCTTCAAACGCACTATCGAAAAAACCGGTCTGC
>JAEWEV010000007.1 GCA_023389155.1 Pseudomonadota bacterium | reverse complement strand
TTGTCGCGCCAGCAGTGTTCATTCGTGCCGTTCATCCAGACCAGACCGTATGGATTAACCCAGTTATCGACGGTTTGCGCTGATGCTACACCTGACGTTGCGGCTGCAACAACGGCGAATGCCAATGCGAATTTAGAGGGTTTGTTCATGTTTCTCCTCGTTGAGCTTGATAGCTAAAAGTTGACTCGCAGCGAAACCCGCCGCAGATTGAAATTCAGGGTCAGTATAGCAACGCTTGGATATGGATTCAAAGGGTTGCACTGGATTTCCCTTGTTCGTGGTTCAATCTTAAGCGATTTTTGAAGTCTTTGCAGAGACTAAGTCCTACATTTTTAAGGGAACTTTCCAATAATGTCTCATATGCACCAATTTTGTTGGATTTCAGCAACAAATCACGTTCCGGATTAGCTGTAATCAGCCTTCCGGCAAAGCAAGCACATGAAGAAAATGAAAAATTAATGGTCAATACTTAAAGTAAAGTCTCAAATGTCCCTTGCGGTCAGAAATGTTCACCTGACGGCGCTAACGCCGCTCTGCGCCGGCGGCAACGATGATAGAATGACGGATTCGCCCCGCGTGCGAGACTGGAAAACTCCTGCCGGATTTTCTGATGTTTGTAACAAATCAAAATAAGTTATGAGTACTATGGATACTTTTGCCAGGGAAACCCTGCCAATATCGCTAGAAGAGGAAATGCGTCGCAGTTACCTCGATTACGCCATGAGCGTGATTGTTGGCCGGGCACTTCCCGATGTCAGGGACGGGCTCAAGCCAGTGCACCGACGTGTCCTGTTCGCCATGCACGAGCTGAACAACGACTGGAACCGCGCCTACAAGAAGTCGGCGCGTATCGTCGGTGACGTTATCGGTAAATATCATCCCCACGGTGATCAGGCTGTTTACGATACCATTGTACGCATGGCCCAGGATTTTTCACTGCGCTACATGCTGGTGGATGGGCAGGGCAACTTCGGTTCGGTGGACGGTGACAGTGCAGCCGCCATGCGATATACCGAGATTCGCCTGGCCAAAATTGCGCATGAGCTGCTGGCCGATATCGATCAGGAAACGGTAGATTTCGGGCCCAACTATGACGGCAGCGAACAGGAACCTCTGCTTCTTCCCTCTCGCGTCCCAAATCTGCTGGTCAACGGCAGTTCGGGTATCGCTGTCGGTATGGCGACCAATATTCCGCCACACAATCTGAGCGAAGTCGTCGACGGTTGCCTGTATTGCCTGCGCAATCCTGGCTGCACGCTGGATGAACTGATCGAACTCATCCCTGCACCCGATTTTCCAACGGGCGGTATCATCTATGGTATCACCGGCGTCCGTGAGGGCTATCGCACTGGTCGCGGTCGTGTCGTCATGCGGGCCAAAACCCATTTTGAAGACATGGAGAAGGGGAATCGCCAGTCCATCGTCGTGGACGAACTCCCTTATCAAGTCAATAAAAAGACACTTCAGGAACGCATTGCCGAACTGGTCAATGAAAAGAAAATCGAAGGCATTTCCGATATTCGTGACGAGTCTGACAAAGACGGTATGCGTCTGGTCATCGAACTGAAGCGTGGCGAGGTGCCGGAAGTTATCCTGAACAATCTGTTCAAGCACACGCAGCTGCAGGATACGTTTGGCATGAACCTGGTTGCGCTGGTCGAAGGTCAGCCAAGGCTGCTTAACCTGAAGCAAATGGTTGAATACTTCCTGAGCCATCGCCGGGAAGTGGTCACACGCCGCACTGTATACCAGCTCCGCAAGGCGCGCGAGCGCGGTCATTTGCTGGAAGGCCTGGCAGTGGCGCTGGCCAATATCGATGATTTCATTGCCATTATCAAAGGTGCTCCCACACCACCGGTTGCCCGTCAGGAACTGATGGCACGTAACTGGGACTCTTCACTGGTCCGTGAGCTGCTGCAGCGGGCAGATCAGGGCGGCGTGCTGGGGGGCAGTGCTGCTTACAGACCCGAAACCCTGGCCGATATCTTCGGTCTGCAGAGTGACGGACTGTATCGTTTAAGCGACACTCAGGCTCAGGAAATCCTGAATATGCGGCTGCAGCGCCTGACTGGCCTCGAGCAGGACAAGATCGTCAATGAATACCGTGAAATCATGGAAAATATTGCCGATCTGCTGGATATTCTGGCCAAGCCCGAACGCATCACGACGATCATTTCCGATGAACTTACCGCCATCAAGGCCGAATTCTCGACTAATGCCAAGGATGTCCGTCGTTCCGAAGTGGTCATGAATGCGACCGAGCTCGATACCGAAGATCTCATCACACCCGCTGACATGGTTGTGACGCTGTCCAATAGCGGCTATATCAAGAGTCAGCCGCTGTCCGAATATCGTTCCCAGAAACGCGGGGGCAGGGGCAAGCAGGCGACCGCCATGAAAGAAGATGACTGGATCGACCAGTTGTTTATTGCCAACACTCACGATTATCTGTTGTGTTTCTCCGACCGTGGCCGCGTTTACTGGCTTAAGGTTTGGGAAGTTCCGCAGGGCACGCGTGGTTCCCGAGGTCGTCCTATCGTCAATATGTTCCCGCTTGTGGATGGGGAAAAAATCACCGTCGTGCTGCCGGTACGTGAATTTACCGACACCAGCTTTGTCTTCATGGCCACCTTGCGTGGTACCGTCAAGAAAACGCCGCTGTCCGACTTCTCCAACCCCCGCAAGGCGGGCATCATCGCTGTCGCACTGGATGAAGGCGACTATCTGATCGGTGCCGATCTGACCGATGGCGAGCATGATGTCATGCTGTTCTCTGATGCCGGCAAGGCCGTCCGATTCGATGAAAACGATGTCCGTCCGATGGGTCGTACAGCGCGAGGTGTCCGCGGCATGAATCTGGAAGCAGACCAGGAAGTCATATCGCTGCTGGTTGCCGGCGACGAATCACAAAGCGTGCTGACAGCCACCGAAAATGGTTATGGTAAACGTACGTCCATTTCCGAATATACGCGTCATGGTCGCGGCACCAAAGGGATGATTGCTATTCAGACCAGCGCCCGTAATGGCAAGGTGGTAGGGGCAGTGCTGGTAAATCCGACAGACGAAATCATGCTTATCACCACGGCAGGCGTCCTGGTCCGTACCCGGGTATCCGAGGTACGCGAGATGGGTCGCGCCACACAGGGCGTTACGCTGATCAGCGTTGATGACGGCAGCACGCTTTCAGGCGTAAGACGAGTCGTGGAAAGTGATGCAGATGTCGACGAAACCGACGAAACTCCCGCTACCAGTGCGGAAGGGGATGCAGCAGGCCCGGTCGACAATGGCAACGCCGATTCCCCGGGCAATGATGCGGATCCGGCTTCACCGGATGCCGACAGCGAAGCCTGATTTTTTAGAGTAATCACCTTCATTCAGGGTTAATAATGGGTACGCAATACTGGAATTTTTCGGCCGGCCCGGCTGTCCTGCCCAAGTCTGTACTAGAGCAGGCGGCGGCTGAAATGCTCGACTGGCACGGCAGCGGCATGTCGGTTATGGAAATGAGCCACCGTGGCGCCGAATTCACGCAGATTTGCGATGAAGCCGAAGACGATCTGCGCAAGCTACTGGGCATTTCGGATGACTACGCAGTGCTGTTCATGCAGGGCGGGGCGACAGCCGAAAACGCGATCGTGCCTATGAACCTGATTGCAAGGCATCCGTCGAACACGGCCGACTACGTGCTTACCGGAAGCTGGTCGGTCAAATCGCACAAGGAAGCACAACGCTACGGGAACATTCGCATCGCCGCCGCTTCCGATACCGAAAAGCAGATTGACGGTGTGACTTACGGCCCTTGGAGCTGGGTTCCTCCCCTGGATTCGTGGCAAGTGCGGCCAGATGCATCTTATCTGCATTACTGCAGCAATGAAACCATAGGTGGAGTTGAGATCGCCCAGATGCCCGATATGGATGCGCTTGGGGCGCCCGATGTTCCCCTGGTTCTGGACGCTTCATCGCACTTTCTGTCGCGCCCGCTGGATGTTTCCCGATCAGGGATGGTTTATGCCGGCGCGCAGAAAAATGCCGGCCCAGCCGGTGTGACCATGGTGATCGTGCGCCGGGACCTGCTCGGGCACGCACTGGCATGCTGTCCGTCGGCTTTCGATTATGTGAATGTGGCCAAAAATCGGTCGCGTTTTAACACACCACCGAGCTATGGCATTTATATCTGCGGCCTGGTTTTCAAATGGCTTTTGCAAATGGGCGGACTCGCTGAAATTGAAAAGCAGAATATTGCCAAATCAAAAGCCTTGTACGAACAGATCGACAGCAGCGACTTTTACTCGAATCCGATCGAACCGGCTTTTCGTTCGCGCATGAATGTTCCCTTTACGCTGGCAAGCGATGAACTGACTCAATTGTTCCTCAAGGAAGCCGCGCAGCATCATCTGCTCGCGCTCAAAGGACACAAGTCGGTAGGTGGCTTGCGGGCATCCATTTATAACGCCATGCCCATGGACGGAGTGATGGCGCTGATCGCATTCATGAAGGAGTTCGAGCGTACCCATGGATAAGTCTTTGCAGGATGCGCTCAAACCGCTGCGCGAAAAAATAGACCAGATTGATCAGACCATTCTGGAATTGCTGAATCAGCGAGCCCAGACCGCGATTGATGTCGGCAAGGTAAAACACGAGTTTCAGACCGATAGTGCCGTGCTCAAACCCGAGCGCGAAGCACAGGTCATCCGCCGGCTGCAGGAACTCAACCGCTATGGCACGTTCACCGAGACGGGCGTGCGTGCCGTCTGGGCAGAGATCATCTCGGTCTGTCGTGGGCTGGAAAAAGGCCTGACCGTGGCCTATCTGGGCCCTGAGGGCTCATTTTCCGAGCAGGCAGCCATGGAATTTTACGGGCATTCTGTTCACTCCCTGCCATGCCCCTCTTTTGATGAAGTCTTTCGTGCGGTCGAGGCAGGTCAGGCAGACGTGGGCATGGTGCCGGTAGAAAATTCTACCGAAGGTGCGGTCAATCGCACGCTGGACCTTTTTCTCAATTCCACCGTCAAGGTTCACGGCGTTCGCTCGATCCCCATCCGTCACTGCCTGATGACCCAGCACGGTACCATGGACGGTATCCACAGCATTATGGCGCATCCGCAGGCGCTGGCGCAGTGCCAGAAATGGTTGTCACAGCATTACCCCACGCTGGAAATCGTACCGGCTGCCAGTAATTCCGAAGCCGCCAGGCATGCCGCGCAGGACGAAACCGTTGCGGCGATTGCCGGCGAAACAGCTGCGGTGTTCTGGAATCTGGGTCTGGTTGCTTCCGGCATTCAGGATGACGCCAATAACAAGACCCGTTTTCTGGCCATTGGCAATATCGAAACGGCGCCCAGCGGTCGTGATCAGACCAGCCTGATTTTCGCCGTACCCAATCGGGTTGGGGCAGTGTACGAAATGATCAGCCCTTTCGCACGTAACGGCGTATCCATGACTCGGTTCGAGTCTCGACCTGCACGCACGGGCCAGTGGGAATACTATTTTTATGTAGACGTACTCGGACACAGCTCTGACGAGAACGTCGCGCGGGCGCTGGAGGAGTTGAAACAGCAATCCGCATTTTTCAAGATACTGGGTTCCTACCCAATGCAATAAGAAGGTGGTTTGAATGTCCGGTGCCGCAACCGTTTTCGGTATAAGCAGTAACGTCAATGCCATGATGCCTTATCAGGCTGGCAAGCCCATTGATGATCTGGCGCGTGAATACGGGCTGGATCCCGCAAGCATCGTCAAGCTGGCCTCGAACGAGAATCCGCTGGGCATGCCGGCATCGGTTCGCCAGGCCATTGCGCAATTCCTGGAGAATGTGTCCGGGCAAGCGCTGGGCCGATATCCGGATCCGAATGCCTTTTCGCTCAAACAGGCGCTGGCAGAGCATTACAAAGTGCCGGCAGACTGGTTGACGGTGGGCAACGGTTCAAATGACCTTCTGGAAATTATTTCGCTTGCCATTCTTGATGAGCATGCATCCTGCGTTTATTCAGAGCACGCCTTTATTGTCTATCGGCTTGCAACCCAGGCACGCGGCGCGACGCACATCCAGGTACCTGCGACCAATTACGGGCACGATTTGCAGGCGATGTTCGACGCTATTGCCGATGATACCCGTCTGGTTTTCGTGGCTAATCCGAATAACCCCACAGGTACCTTTCACTCAGGCGAGGCAATTCGCGCCTTTGTGCAGAAAGTGCATGCAGCTTACGCCAACCGCGTAACAGTGGTGATCGACGAAGCCTATAACGAATATCTGGATCCGGCTCAGCGCTTTGACAGCACGGCGCTGGTCCGGGATTTTCCCAATGTGATCGTAGTTCGCACCTTTTCCAAAGCCTATGGTCTGGCGGGGCTGCGCATAGGATTTGCCATTGCCCGTCCCGAGCTGACAGACTATCTGAACCGGGTTCGCCAGCCATTTAACGCCAATCTTGTGGCCCAGGTCGCGGCCATTGCTGCGCTCAGGGACACTGCGTTTCTGGAAAAAACCTATGAGCTCAATCGCGAAGGGAAGGCCTGGCTTTCGGCTCAGTTTACGGAATTGGGGCTGGCTTTTGTACCCAGTTATGGCAACTTCATCCTTTTGCATGTGGGTGACGCAGCCACGGTGAATACGGCACTTTTGCAGCGAGGTGTGATTGTGCGTCCGGTGATAGGAGACGGCCTGCCGGAACACTTGCGGATCTCTATCGGATTGCCGGAGGAAAACGCGCGATTTATTGCCGCGCTCAAAGAGGTGCTGGGCAAGTGAATACACAGACGGCCAGCGAGGACATTACAGCCGCCCCGGCGGCTTTTCACATCCCTGTCCTGGCCGTTGTTGGTGTCGGCCTGATTGGCGGCTCGTTGGCACTATCGCTCAAGCGCTGTGGCGCAGTGGGCGAGGTGATCGGCATCAGTCATGATCCGGCCAGCGTTCAGAAGGCGGTGGAACTGGGTATTGTCGACAGGGTCGGCACCCTCGAAGATGCGGGGCAGGCTACGATTATCGTGATCGCTACCCCCGTTTCGGCATTCGAATCGGTTTGCTCATCGATTAGACCTTTCCTGAAACCAGAAACAATTGTGACCGATGTCTGCAGTACCAAGCAGCAGGTCATTGTTGCGGCCAGACGCGCGCTGGGTGACAAAGCAGGGCAGTTTATACCCGGGCATCCGATAGCTGGTGCTGAAACTTCCGGCCCCCAGGCGGCGCAGCCTTTTCTGTTCGAGCAGAAACAGGTCATTCTGACGCCACTGGAAGAAAACGCGGCGGATGTGATCGATACCATGACGCGCTTGTGGGAGGCCTGCGGTTCGAATGTCTGCCACCTGTCGGCAGCAGAGCATGACCGCATCTTTGCTGCGGTCAGTCATATGCCGCACTTGCTGTCTGCGCTTTTTATGTACAGTCTGCTGAACGACGAAATGACTGCCACTAAACTGAAGTTTGCTGGCAGCGGCTTCCGCGATTTCACACGTATCGCTGCCGGTGCCCCTGTCATGTGGCGCGATATCTTTTCAAGTAATCGTGACTGCATGCTTGAGGAAATCACACGCTTTCAGGCGTGCCTGGAACAGGCACGGCAAATGCTTGAAAGCGGCAATATGGATGCGTTTGAAGCGTGGCTGACGGCTGCGGCCCAGGCGCGGCGAGATTGGGAGAACCCGCCATCATGAGCGAGGCAACACATTATCTTCATCCGGTGACGCGGGCCAGCGGGCAGATGTCTCTGCCGGGCTCCAAGAGTATTTCCAACCGTGTGCTGCTTCTTGCGGCTTTGTCCGAAGGCAGCACCCGTATCGAAGGTCTGCTGGATTCAGACGATACGCGAGTCATGCTAAGTGCACTGCGCAGCCTTGGATTACGACTGGATCAAACCAGTCCGGAAGAGGTCACGGTTCATAGTGCCGGTCATTTTTCTGAAAAAACCGCGGATCTGTTTCTGGGGAATGCCGGCACGGCCTTTCGACCACTAACGGCAGCCCTGGCGCTTGCAGGCGGACGCTACAGGCTGCACGGCGTGCCGCGCATGCATGAGCGTCCCGTCGGGGATCTGGTGACCGCTCTGCAGTCGGTTGGTGCAAACATTACTTATGAAGCCACAGAGGGCTACCCGCCATTGCAGATTGCTCCTGCGCAACTGCGGGTTGACGGTCCGATTCCTATTCAGGGTAATGTATCCAGCCAGTTTCTTACCGCATTTCTAATGGTTGCGCCACTGCTGGCGGCAGGCATCGGGCAGGATGTGGTTCTGCAGGTGCAGGGTGAACTCATTTCCAGGCCATACATCGCGATTACGCTGCGCCTGATGGCGCGCTTCGGCGTGACGGTGCAACAGGAAGGCTGGCAGCGCTTCACAATTGCAGCAGACAGCCGATATACGACACCGCAGCGCATCAGTGTCGAGGGCGATGCATCCAGCGCCTCTTACTTTCTGGCGATGGGCTTGCTGGGTCAGGGTCCCGTCACCATTGACGGTATTGGCAGCGACAGCATCCAGGGCGATATCGAATTTGCCCGCTTCATCGAGCGGCTGGGCGCAAACGTCACCTACCAAGAGCAGTGTCTCGTGGTGGGTCGGGAAGGAAGTGTTGCTGACAGACCGCTGCCGGCATTTGATGAAGATTTCAACCTGATTCCGGACGCAGCGATGACTGCGGCCATGCTGGCGCTATACGCCGATGGCGCGTGTACATTGCGTAATATCGGCAGTTGGCGGGTAAAGGAGACTGACCGCATTCACGCGATGCATACGGAACTGAGCAAGCTGGGAGCCACAGTGGAGTCCGGCCCGGACTGGATACGTATTACACCACCTGCAGCAGGGCAATGGCGTACGGCGAATATCGCCACTTATGATGATCATCGCATGGCCATGTGTTTTTCGCTGGCTGCCTTTGGCCCTGTTGGCGTCACCATTCTGGATCCCGATTGCGTCAGCAAAACATTTCCGACCTATTTCAGGGTCTATGAATCCCTGGTAAGCCCGCAAGAACAGGAGACATCATGACTTCGGGATCGAATATGGCTGATTCCGTTCCTGTTATTGCCATCGACGGCCCTACAGCGTCAGGTAAGGGCACAGTGGCGGCCCGAGTCGCCGCGGCCCTTGGCTGGTCAGTACTCGACAGCGGGGCGCTTTACCGTCTAAGCGCATTATCCTCTCTCAGGAACGGGGTAAATCATGCGGATGAACAGGCCCTGGCGA
The DNA here is from genome assembly GCA_023389155.1 of Pseudomonadota bacterium. GTDB lineage: Bacteria > Pseudomonadota > Gammaproteobacteria > Burkholderiales > Burkholderiaceae_B > Advenella. The sequence continues at coordinate 121,161 of JAEWEV010000007.1, read as the reverse complement.
ACATTGCCCGGCAACTGGACATCCGTTTTCTGGACGGCAAAGTGTTGCTGGACAACGACGATGTGACCGAGCAGCTGCGCCAGGAGCATATCGGTGAGCTGGCTTCGCGTATTGCCCCGGTGCAACCCTTGCGGGATGCGTTGCTTGAGCGCCAGCGCGCGTTTCGCCAGCATCCCGGCCTGGTCTGCGACGGCCGGGATATGGGCACAGTGGTGTTTCCAGACGCGCCCCTCAAGATTTTCCTGATCGCCGACGTGACCGCAAGGGCTCAAAGACGCTATAACCAGTTGATCGAAAAAGGTTTTTCTGCTAATCTAGGCGACCTGTTGCAGGATTTGAAGGCGCGCGATGACCGTGATCAGAACCGGTCGGTTGCGCCGCTTAAGCCGGCAGATGACGCGATTGTGGTTGATTCCTCCAGTCTGAATATAGATCAGACAGTCAATTGCATCCTTTCACACTGGCGAAACAGGCTGTCAAAACCAGCCTGAACAATGGTTTCCAGGCGGAATGCCATCCGGCAACACAGGGTTGCCGGGCTCAGGCTTCAAGCAGTCGCGGTAAATGGCGGTGCTTGCTCAACGGTAGCGTGCCAGTCCCTGTCCGGGACAATCGGGGATCCTGCCCACCGTCGTCTATCAGCGGATCGTGGTTGTGGTGGTCAGGTTGTGCAGTCAGATTTGTAGTACCTGTTCCTGTTGTGGCAGTATCATGCGATATGCGCTCATATGAACAGGCCAGTTTTCAACGGACCTGGCAGATACGAAAGTCATCTGCATGACCGTTGAATTTCAAGGGCTTTCGTTTTTGTAGAAACGAAAGATTTTTTCACTCCGCCGCGGCAGGTTGTTCTGCCAAAGCGTGTTTTTAAGGCCAGGAGACCGTTACGGTCCCGGGATTTTTTCAATGTCATCCATTTCTTTACAAGACGCCACTGGTGGCGAAAGCTTTGCCGATCTGTTCGCTCAAAGCGTAAAAAACCAGGATATGAAATCCGGTGAAGTGATTTCAGCCGAAGTGGTTCGTGTCGACCACAACTTTGTCGTAGTTAATGCGGGATTGAAGTCTGAATCTCTCATCCCTATCGAAGAATTCCTGAATGATCAGGGCGAACTGGAAGTTAACGAAGGTGACTTCGTTTCCGTTGCCATTGATTCACTCGAAAACGGTTACGGCGACACCATCCTGTCCCGTGATCGTGCAAAACGTCTGTCTGCATGGCTGTCACTCGAAAAAGCACTCGAGTCCGGCGAAATGGTTACCGGCACTATCACTGGCAAAGTGAAGGGCGGCCTGACTGTTATGACAAACGGCATTCGTGCCTTTTTGCCCGGCTCACTGGTTGATCTGCGTCCTGTCAAGGATACAACGCCATACGAAGGCAAAACGATGGAGTTCAAGGTTATCAAACTCGATCGTAAACGCAATAACGTCGTGCTTTCACGTCGTTCTGTGCTTGAAGTGAACATGGGCGAAGAGCGCCAGAAGCTGCTGGAAAACCTGCAGGAAGGTGCTGTTGTTACCGGTGTAGTCAAAAACATCACAGATTACGGTGCATTCGTCGACCTGGGCGGCATCGATGGTCTGCTGCACATCACCGACATGGCATGGCGTCGTGTGCGTCACCCATCCGAAGTCCTGTCTGTTGGTCAGGAAGTTCAGGCCAAGGTTCTCAAGTTCGATCAGGAAAAGAGCCGCGTCTCCCTGGGCGTCAAACAGCTGGGCGAAGATCCATGGGTCGGTCTGGCACGTCGTTACCCGCAAGGTACACGCCTGTTTGGTAAAGTGACCAATCTGACCGATTACGGTGCCTTTGTTGAAGTGGAAACCGGTATTGAAGGCCTGGTACACGTTTCTGAAATGGACTGGACCAACAAAAATGTGGACCCACGCAAAGTGGTCAGTCTGGGTGAAGAAGTTGAAGTCATGGTCCTGGAAATCGACGAAGATCGTCGTCGTATTTCACTTGGCATGAAACAGTGCCGTGCGAACCCGTGGGAAGACTTTGCCACCAACTTTAAACGTGGTGACAAAGTTCATGGCGCGATCAAATCCATCACCGATTTCGGCGTATTCATTGGTCTGCCTGGCGGCATTGATGGCCTGGTTCATTTGTCTGATCTGTCCTGGACAGACTCCGGTGAAGAGGCTGTTCGCAACTTCAAGAAAGGCGACGAGATCGACGCAGTTGTTCTGGCTATCGATACCGACAAAGAGCGCATTTCACTGGGTATCAAACAGCTTGAAGGCGATCCGTTCAACAACTACGTTGCAACGAATGACAAGGGTGCTGTCGTCCCTGGCGTGATCAAGTCTGTTGAAGCCAAGGGTGCTGTTGTTACGCTTTCACTGGATGTTGAAGGTTACCTGCGTGCTTCCGAGATTTCAGCCGGCCGTGTCGAAGATGCCACGACTGTCCTGAAAGAAGGTCAGAATATCGAAGCCATGATCCTGAACGTTGACCGCAAGGCACGTTCTATCCAGTTGTCGATCAAGGCACGTGATAATGCTGAAACTGCAGATGCACTGCAGCGTATGAGCGATACCAGTGCGTCTTCCGGTACGACTAACCTGGGTGCTTTGCTCAAAGCGAAGCTCGACCAAGCTAAAGACGATTAAGCTGTGACTAAATCAGAGTTGATTGAAGCACTAGCGGCAAGCTATCCACAGCTTGCCGCCCGTGACACCGACTTCGCTGTCAAAACCATGCTGGATGCGATGACCGTAGCCTTATCCAAAGGTCAGCGCATCGAGATCCGCGGTTTTGGTAGCTTCTCGCTGTCAACGCGTGCTCCACGGGTTGGGCGCAATCCCAAGTCTGGCGAACAGGTGATGGTTCCCGGTAAACGGGTACCTCATTTCAAGGCAGGCAAGGAATTGCGCGAGCGCGTTGATTCTGTTTTTACCTCTGCTGACGATGCAAAGCAGGATGCATCAGAGAAAGACAATTTTGACGCCCAGGCGGCCAAGGTTGCCAACCTCTGATTCAGCCTGATACGCTGTCGTTTCCGTGAAGTCCAAAAACCCCGATTGCAAAGTCGGGGTTTTTGTTTTTTGAGGCACAATTCGCATTACAATGGCGAATAATTCAATTTCTGGAGCAGGCTGATGCGTTATATTGTCTGGGCATTGCGAATCGTACTCTTTCTGTTGGTATTGCTGTTTGCCCTCAAAAATACCGACCCCGTCACGGTACGGTTTTTTGGAGACTATACCTTCAATGCGGTACCGCTTATCGTCGTTCTGCTGCTTGCCTTTTTTGTCGGCGCCCTGTTTGCCTGGTTGGTCAGTGTTCCTACGCGCTTACGAAAAACCCGCGAGGTCAGCCGTTTAAAAGGCGAAGTGGAGCGGCTTAACCGGGATGTGGCCGATACCCGTCATTCCCTGAACGCCCTCAAAGCCGAAGAGTTGCGTCTGCGCAGCCAGGCTCAGGCATCACCTGCCACGACAGCGCTGCAAACGGCGCCTGTCAGGGAGACTGCAGTTGGACTTTGAAGCGTGGTGGCTGATCCTGATTCCCATCCTTTTCGGTTTAGGATGGATCGCTGCCAAGGTCGACGTGCGGCAGATAGTTTCGGAAAGCCGAAACCTGCCAGACTCCTATTTCAGGGGTCTGAATTTTCTGCTGAACGAAGACCATGACAAGGCCATTGATGCATTCATTGAAGTGGCCAAGCTGGATTCCGAAACAACAGAACTGCACTTTGCACTGGGTAGTCTGTTCCGTCGGCGTGGCGAGATTGAGCGCGCCATTCGTGTTCATCAAAGCCTGCTCTCACGCTCCGATTTGCCAAGACCCGACAGAGAGCATGCCCTGCATGAAATTGCCCAGGACTATTTCAAGGCGGGTATGTTCGACCGCGCGGAAGAGGCGTTTACCGAAGTACAGAGCACAAGCTACGGGACATCTGCAACGCGCGCACTTATTCGAATTTACGAAGCGGAACATGACTGGGAGAAGGCCATTGCCGCTGCAGCGCAATTGCGCAAACTGACCGATGAACCTTTGCCGCAACGCGTGCATTATCATTGCGAACGTGCCCAGGCGGTCCTGATGGCCAAAGAACCGGATTTTGCCAGCGCCGCAGCGGAACTGGATGCGGCTGAGCATGAAGCCGGGCAGAACACTTCAGCCGGATCACAGGCTTCCTATGCCCGTATTGCGATGCTGCGCGCTTACCTGTCCAGACGCCTCGGCGACAATGGCACTGAGCGTCAATGGCTGCTTTCTGCACTTGAGCGATCTCCCGAATTTGCCGGCCTGGTCGCAAAACAGATCATGGATAATTTTGCGGTAACCAACGAAAGTGCCCAGGCCGTTGATCTGCTGAAAGCGCATTATTTTTCTCATCCTTCTCTGGATGTATTTGAAGTCGTTTTTTCTGCCTTGCGCAAGCAGGGCTTTGCTCCTGCCTGGCAGTTTGCGCAGGAATCACTGCGTCAGCATCCGTCACTGCTTGGTTTCGACAAAGTGCTACATACCGAGTTGGCTCATGAGCAGCAGTCGGGTGGGCAGGGTGAGTTGCAACAACGTATGCCCGATTTCAATCTTGCACTACTGCGAACCATGATTGAGAAACACACGCGGCGAATGGACAAATACGCTTGTAGCGTTTGCGGCTTTCAGGCGCAAACCTATTACTGGCAATGCCCAGGCTGCAACTCATGGGAAACCTATTCGCCACGCCGCCCTGAGGAATAAGTTGTATGCGTGCCTTTCCAATTGAAAAAATAAGACAGATCCGCGTTCTTGTCGTCGGAGACGTCATGCTCGACCGGTACTGGTTTGGCGAAGTCGAACGTATCTCTCCTGAGGCACCCGTTCCCGTTGTCCGTGTGGCAAAACGTGAAGACCGATTGGGTGGAGGCGCCAACGTCGCGCGCAATATTGTTGCCCTTGGCGGTCAGGTTACGTTGCTGGGCATCGTCGGTGATGATGAGGCGGGCAGGCAGATTGCCACGCTGGCGGATCAGGCCGGGATTGGCACCCACCTGGTAACAGACCCCGGCATGCACACTACCTTAAAAATGCGGGTGCTGGGTCGCCAGCAGCAGTTATTGCGTATCGACTTCGATTATTTGCCTGATGAACAGACACTCGTGAATCTGCAAAAGCAGTATGAACAGCTGCTGGACGCGCACGATATTATTGTGTTGTCCGATTACGCCAAAGGCGTGCTTACCCACTGCGCGGTGCTCATTGAACTGGCACGCAAGCGCAATCTGCCCGTGCTCGTGGATCCCAAAGGGGACGAATACGACCGGTATGCCGGCGCAAGCCTGATTTCGCCTAATCGCGTTGAAATGCAACAGGCCATCGGAAAATGGAAAACCGAATCGGCCCTCACAGAGTCTGCACAGCATCTGCGCAAGAGGCTGCAGCTTGAGGCATTGCTGATTACCCGGTCTGAGCAGGGCATGACCCTGTATACCGAGACGGGGCGTTTCCATGTCGACGCCGCAGCGCATGAGGTATTTGATGTGTCGGGTGCCGGCGATACGGTTCTGGCTACGATGGCCGTCACTCGCGCTGCCGGTCTCGATTGGCAGGAAGCGGTCGAATGGGCCAACAAGGCTGGTGGTATAGTAGTGGGAAAACTGGGAACATCTATTGTAAGTGCAGAGGAACTGACATGATTATCGTAACCGGAGCGGCAGGTTTTATTGGCAGCAATCTTGTCCGCGGCCTGAATAACAGAGGCATTACCGATATTCTCGCGGTTGATGATCTGACCGACGGAGATAAATTTGTCAATCTGCGCTCGGGAACGATTGCAGATTACATGGACAAGGACGAATTTCGCGCGCGCATCAATAGCGGGCAGTTCGGGCCTGTTACAGCCATTTTTCATCAGGGCGCCTGCTCGGATACGACCGAGCGCAACGGCCGCTATATGATGGACAACAATTACCGGGTTACGCTGGAGCTGTTCAATTTCTGCCAGGCGCGCAGTATCCCCTTTATTTATGCCTCTTCCGCTGCCGTCTACGGAGCGGGGCCGGACTATATTGAGGCACTCGAAAACGAAAAGCCGCTCAATGTATACGGCTACTCGAAATTTCTGTTCGATCAGGTCGTGCGCGAACGCTTCGATCATCGCACGGCACAGGTTGTCGGCCTGCGGTATTTTAATGTGTATGGCCCCAATGAACAGCACAAGGGGCGCATGGCATCCGTTGCCTTCCATAATATGAACCAGTTTCTGTCGGAAGGACATGTCCGTCTGTTCGGCGGCTGGGACGGGTATGAGGATGGCGGCCAGCGACGCGACTTCATTTCGGTCGATGACGTGGTCGCCGTCAATCTGTTTTTCCTGGATCATCCTGAACAGTCCGGTATTTTCAATTGTGGTACCGGACGTGCCCAGCCATTTAATGACATCGCTTGCGCCGTGGTAAACACCCTCAGGGAAGAGCGCAATGAAGCTCGCCTGTCCCTGGATGCGCTTGTACGGGAAGGCTTGATTCGCTATATCCCTTTCCCGGACGATCTCAAGGGACGCTATCAAAGCTTTACACAAGCGGATACAACCCGCTTGCGTGCAGCAGGATTCACGGCGGATATGTATGATGTAGAGCAGGGTGTCTCACGCTATATTCGTGCGCTGCGTCAGCAAGGCTGAGTGACAGATTCAGGACAGGGTAACAATCGGGTGCCCATGGCCGGAAGACTGAGCCGAGTCTTGCCTAACGCCTATTCGCGGCGCTGAATCGGCGTACCAAGACGATCGTGTTCCTTCGGGTTCTAACGCTGGACTGATATGTCTTCATACAGCTCCCCTCGGAATCAGGTCAGGCAAACTGAAGATTTATTCCTTCATTTGACCTGACTATGACTTCTATCTTTTCTTTCTCCGCACTCCTTCGGTTTTCCTTTGCCTTGCTCCTCTTTTTGTTCATGCGTGTGCCCGCCCACGCTCTGGACCTCAATAACGCTACAAAAGCTCAATTGCGGTCGATAAAGGGAATAGGCGACAAGACGGCTGACCGTATTCTGTCTATCCGCAAGCAGGGCCGCTTTCTTTCGCTGGATGATTTTGGCGCCAGAGTTCCGGGCTTTGGTCCTAAAAAATTGCATAAACTGCGCACACAGGGCGTCACGGTAGGCAGTCCGGCAGGGATCTCCTATTCGCGGGGTGATGACACTGCCCATTCAGCATTTGGCTCTCAGCAGGCTGTTTCCGTGTCTATTCAGACAGAATCAGGCGCTGCTAATCCGGGATCGGGGAGAGGGCGACAAGGTGCCAGAGCGACGGTGCACCGTAATGAGGCAACGGCATCGTCCACCCCTGCCATGCCTATGTTGATTCGACCACAACCGCGTAAGGACGCCAGTGCCACTTCACAAAAATTACCCGCAGCGGATACACAAGAGGGCGATCATCAGAGGCCGGTTGAGCAGACCATGACCCCGTAAGATATCTCACTTGGCCGGTATATGTTGTCAAAGCGTCCCATCTGGCGTCAGGGCGGGTTAGCGCAGCAATGTGATGTCGCAACCTCTCTTGACCTGAGAGTTGGTAAAACCCATTCGTCATTCATGGTATAAATCCTGAAAACGGGGGGAGGGGTGCTATGATTGACTCTCAGGAGGACTTGGGGTGCCGGGCTTTGCTCCGTCCCAATTCCCTCCCGAGACGAGACACCATTCCCGACCTTGCCTGTCATTGCTCAAGGGCAGGCATTCATTTGCAAATCAACAATCATGACGATAACGTACCCCACAATCGAAGACACAATCGGCAATACTCCCCTGGTCCGCCTGCAACGCATTCCCGAGCACATCGGAGAGGCGCGCGGCAATGTGATTCTGGCCAAGCTAGAGGGGAATAATCCGGCGGGCTCAGTCAAGGATCGCCCGGCTGCGTCAATGATCCGTCACGCGGAAGCGCGTGGTGAAATTCGACCTGGTGATACGCTGATTGAGGCAACTAGCGGTAACACCGGTATAGCCCTGGCCATGGCGGCTGCCATTCGTGGGTACAAGATGATTCTGATCATGCCCGATAATCTGTCTGTTGAGCGCAGAGCTTCCATGAATGCCTACGGTGCGCAGCTCATCCTGACACCGGCAGATAAGGGGGGAATGGAATATGCCAGGGACCTGGCCATGAGCATGCAGGCCGATGGCAAGGGCAAAGTGCTGGATCAGTTTGCCAATGCCGACAATCCCCGGGCGCACATCGAAGGGACTGGCCCTGAACTTTGGCACCAGACGCAGGGGCAGATCACGCACTTTGTGAGTGCCATGGGAACAACCGGCACCATTATGGGCGTAGGTTCCTATCTGAAATCACGTAATGCGCAAATCCAGATTATTGGTGCGCAGCCAGCGCCCGGCGCATCCATTCCGGGAATCAGAAAGTGGTCAGAAGAATACCAGCCTGCCATCTACAACTCTGCGGGCGTGGATCAGTTCGAACTGATTTCGCAACCGGAGGCAGAGGACATGGCTCGTCACCTGGCGGCCAGCGAAGGAATTTTTGGAGGAATCTCTTCCGCAGGTGCTCTGGTGGCAGCCTTGAGGACGGCCGAAAGGGTAAATAATGCGACGATCGTATTCATCGTCTGTGATCGTGGCGACCGTTACCTGTCGCAGGGCGTGTTCAATCCCGCCTGAATTTCCTGCATGCCACACAAGGAACCGCAGTAGTTTGATTTAAATCAAGAAGGCGTCTTCCGATCAGGACTATGATCGGAAGGTATGAAGCCGAAATCCATCTTTTCGATCCCCGATACCCTGGGTGTTCAGGAGCGTCTGCAGCGCCGGCATATGCTCGCGCGTCTCGGGCTAGCCTGGCTGGTCATGATGCAGGTGATGATGTTCGCCTTTCCGGGCTATCTCCGTCAGGGTTACGCCGATCTTGAGACTGTCGATACCCTGGATACGGCAATCGTTGTCCTGAACTGGTGCAGTCTGGTGCTCAGCATTCCGCTCCTGCTATATTGCGCCTGGCCCATCTGGCGTGGTTTCATTTCTGCGGATACTCGGGATACCCATCAGCGGTCAATGAACTGGCCCATCGGGCTGGGTATCATTGTTGCGTTCATCCCAAGCGTGGTGGCCACCTACCGGCAGTCTGGTGAGGTGTACTACGAATCCATTTCCATGTTCGTCGCCTTTGTGCTCACAGCACGGTACCTTTCGCTGTCCGCAAGCCAGTCTGCCGGCAGGGAAGTGGACGGGATGTTCGAGCAGGAGTCTACGCAGCTGGCACATACAGCAGACCGCGTAGGTCTGTATTTTGTACTGGCCCAGATCGTGCTTTCCCTTTTTTCGGCACTGGTCTGGTATTGGTTTATCGACGCGAATCACGCCATCCCGGTGCTGGTCGCATTGTTCGTCATGAGCTGTCCCTGTGCGATGGCAATGGCGGTGCCTTCGGCGCAGGCCGCCGCGCGCGCCATCATCCTGTCTGATCCTTCTCTCTCTGCACCTGAACTGGCTGCGCTTCGCAGGCAGACCTTGCTCGTGGCGCGCCGCAGCCTTTACGGATCCCTGGCATGGCACCTGCTCATGATTCCGTTTGCCATGATTGGCTGGGTTCAGCCGTGGCTGGCCGCCATCACCATGCTGGTTTCCTCGCTTGCGGTCGCGCTGTATGCCTGGCATTTTTATCGCAGCTATTCATACCGCGATCCTGGTGTGGCGCAGTCCGGTGCAATCCACTCCCGTCTGGCCTGAATCATCATGGACGTTTTCTTTCTGCTGGTTTTCCTCGCCTTTTTGTTTGTCATGGTTATCGGCGGCGTACTTTACTGGGCCATCATGGCAGGGCAGTTTGAAGATACAGACAAGAATGCGAGCATCATATTGCAGGACCGGGACACGGAAAGCCGGCCGAACGAAAAAGGTAAATATCGGGCAGCCAATAATGCGAATGCTGGCCGTGCGAGTCGCTCGGCGAAGACAAGGCCGTAGATGGCTATGTTCTGCGCTGTTACCAGCTTTGCAATGAAATCGCAGCCAGCAAAATACAGTGCGCCTCATGTCCGGCGATTCCGGAAACTGACGGCAATCTGTTGTTTTCCGTAACGCCATATCGAGGCTTTTTTTTATTTTCAAATAGTTTCATCGCCGTCTGAAGGGTGCTTGATATTTGTCAAGTCGCCTTGCTGTGATCTATTTAAGATGGAAGGATAGGTTTTTTTCTTTAGAGGAAAGTTATGCGTACCCAGAATGCGCTCTCCGAGAATGCGGAGATTTTCAATTACAAGGTCGTGCGGCAATTCACCATCATGACAATTGTATGGGGAATTGTAGGCATGGCTGTCGGCGTTTTTATTGCTGCGCAGCTCGTATGGCCAGATCTCAACTTCGTTGACTGGCTCAGTTACGGACGTTTGCGTCCACTGCACACCAATGCAGTCATCTTTGCCTTTGGCGGTAGCGCACTGTTTGCGACGTCCTACTATGTCGTCCAGCGCACCTGTCAGGCGCGGCTGTTCTGTGGACCGCTGGCGTCTTTTACTTTTTGGGGATGGCAAGTGGTCATTGTGGCCGCTGCCATTACGCTGCCTGCCGGTTTTACAACCAGCAAGGAATATGCGGAACTTGAATGGCCGATCGATATCCTGATCACCCTGGTCTGGGTAGCATATGCAATCGTGTTTTTCGGTACGATTGTCAAGCGCAAGATGAAACACATCTATGTGGCAAACTGGTTCTATGGTTCATACATTCTGACCATCGCCATTCTGCATATTTTCAATAACATTGAATTGCCATACAGCTGGTTCAATTCCTATTCTGCTTACGCCGGAGCGCAGGATGCGATGGTGCAATGGTGGTATGGTCACAATGCCGTGGGCTTTTTCCTGACCACCAGTTTTCTGGGTATGATGTATTACTTCGTGCCCAAGCAGGCCAACCGTCCAATCTATTCGTACCGCCTGTCTATTGTTCACTTCTGGGCGCTGGCTTTCACTTATATGTGGGCAGGTCCTCACCACCTGCTGTACACCTCGCTGCCTGACTGGACGCAAAGTCTGGGAATGGCCTTCTCTCTGATCCTTCTCGCGCCATCATGGGGCGGTATGATCAACGGCATCATGACAATGTCAGGCGCCTGGCACAAGCTGCGTACCGACCCGATCCTGAAGTTCCTGGTCGTGGCGCTGTCTTTCTACGGTATGGCCACCTTTGAAGGCTCCATGATGTCCATCCGTACGGTCAATGCGCTGTCTCACTACACTGAGTGGACTGTTGCTCACGTGCATTCCGGTGCGCTGGGTTGGGTCGCCATGATCACCTTCGGCAGTCTTTACTACATGATTCCGCGACTTTATGGCCGTGAAAACATGTACAGCAAATCCCTGATCGAGGCGCACTTCTGGATGGCGACAATTGGCGTGGTGCTCTACATTGCGTCCATGTGGATTGCCGGTGTGATGGAAGGGCTGATGTGGCGTTCAACAGAGGCAGATGGCACGCTGACTTATGCCTTCGTGCAGGCGCTGGCCTCCAAACATTTGCTGTATATGATCCGTGTGCTGGGTGGCGTTAGCTTCCTGGGCGGTGTGATCGTCATGTTCTACAACACGATCATGACCATTCGCGGACTCAAGGGTGTCAATCCGCAGGTTCCTGAGTTCGTCGGACACGATGTTCGTACCCCTGCTCAACCTGCTACTGCTGCTTAAGAGAATTACCATGGCGAATCAAAAAAAGAGCATCTTCACACATGAAACACTCGAGAAGAATGTCGGACTTCTGATTATCTTTTCGATCCTTGTCGTCGCGGTGGCCGGTCTTGTGCAGATCGTGCCGCTGTTCTTCCAGCACTCCACAACGAAGGCAGCCCCCGGCATTGAACCACTGCAACCGCTGCAGATTATCGGCCGCGATGTCTACATCAAGGAAGGCTGTGTCGGCTGTCACTCACAGCAGATCCGTACGCTGCAGTCCGAAGTATCCCGTTACGGCCCTTACTCAGTCGCTGGCGAGTTTGTGTATGACCATCCGTTCCTTTGGGGATCCAAACGCACTGGTCCGGATCTGGCTCGCGTGGGTGGCCGCTATTCCGACGAATGGCACCGCATTCACCTGCGCAACCCGCGTGATGTAGTCAAAGAGTCCAATATGCCTGCCTATCACTGGCTACAGAACAAGGATGTTTCCAATAAAAACATTCAGGCGCGGATGAAGGCACTGCAGACACTGGGCGTGCCTTATACCGACAAGCAGATCGAGGACGCACCTGCCGCTTTGAAAGGTAAAACAGAAGAGGATGCCATCATCGCCTATCTGCAAAACCTGGGGGTAGGTTACATGGCGGCCCTGCGCAAGCAGGAAGAAGCGCCCGCATCCAACTAAACCGGAATCCGGGACGGATAAAACTATGGATATCGTGATTGGAGTAATGACGGTTATATCGATCATTACATTTTTAGGCATCATTGCCTGGGCATGGTCCAGGCATCGTGTGAAAGATAACGAAGAGGCTGCACAACTCCCGTTTGCCGTCCCTGACGAAGAAACGACAACTCGTGGTAAAGGGTTAAAAAAATGAGTGATTTTTTCAGTAGTTCATGGAGTTATTACATTGCCATCGTGTCGCTGGTCGGCGTGGCATGGTGTATCTGGCTGTTGTTTACCCAGCGGCGTTGGCTCAAGCAGAAGCCCGCACAGGTTGAAGATACCGGTCACGTCTGGGACGGCGATCTGCGCGAGCTGAACAATCCGGTTCCCCGCTGGTGGACATTCATGTATCTGGGTCTTTGTGCAATTGCACTTGGCATTATGGTGCTTTATCCCGCGCTGGGTTCCTATCCTGGTCTGTTGGGATTTACCACCGCTAAACAGGTAGTGGCAGAGCGCGAACAGCTGGCTGCGGAGATCAAACCGCTGTTCGACAAGTTCTCTGCCATTCCGGTGGAAGAGCTGGCCAGAAATCCCGAAGCGCACGCTATCGGCAAACGGTTGTTTCTGAATAATTGCGCGCAGTGTCATGGCTCTGACGCCAAGGGATCCCCCAACTTTCCTAACCTGACAGATGGCGACTGGCTGTATGGCGGCTCTCCCGAAGTGATTGTCAAAACCATCAGCGAAGGGCGTCACGGCGTGATGGCTCCCCTGCGTGCGATTGTCACTCCCGCTCAGGCCAATGAGATCGCGAACTATGTGCGTTCCTTGTCAGGACTGGCCAGTGATCCCACGCTACTGGCAGCAGGAGAGGCTGGATACAAAAAAGTCTGCTTCGCCTGTCACGGCATGGACGGTAAAGGTAACCAGGCATTGGGTGCGCCCAATCTGACCGATTCTGTCTGGCTCAACAGCAGTTCCAAAGACGTCATTATCAACACGATTCTGCATGGGCGCCAGGGGGTAATGCCTGCGCAGAAACACATTTTGTCTGAAGATCAGATCCGCATGCTGGCCGCATATGTATGGGGTTTATCCAACAAGTAGGTTAGATTGAGAACGATTGTCAATTATGTCTGATACGCACTCAGGGCAGTCATCCGGGCCGGACGAGATTCCTGCCTGGCAACCGCCACGAATTAAGCAGCCCAGACCTGTCTCTGCTGACGACAGCAGTATGCAGGTCGAAGAAATCCGTGCAAAGATTTACCCGCGCTCCGTCACGGGCATCTTTGCCAGATGGCGGATTATTCTGGTACTGGCAACCCAGCTGGTTTTCTATGGTCTGCCCTGGCTGCAGTGGAATGGTCGGCAGGCAGTACTGTTTGACCTGACGGAGCGCAAATTTTACATATTCGGTATCGTGCTGTGGCCTCAGGACGTATTTTACCTGGCCATCATTCTGATCATTTCGGCATACGGCCTGTTTCTGTTTACTGCACTGGCAGGACGGCTGTTCTGTGGCTACGCCTGTCCGCAGACGGTGTATACCGAAATTTTCATGTGGATAGAACGCAAGATTGAAGGAGATCGGGTGCAGCGAATCCGGCTTGACGAATCTCCCATGAGCTTGCGCAAGTTTCGCATCAAGGCAAGCAAACACATTCTCTGGATCATGGTGGCCTGGTGGACGGGGTCAACATTCATTGGCTATTTTTCGCCTATTCGTGAGCTGGGGTCACAACTGATTCATCTGCAGCTGTCGTTCTGGCAATGGTTCTGGATGATTTTTTATTCCATTGCCACATGGGGTAATGCCGGTTTTCTGCGAGAATCCGTCTGTAAATACATGTGCCCCTATGCTCGCTTCCAGAGTGTCATGGTAGACAAGGACACTTTCGTGGTGACCTACGACAAGATTCGTGGCGAGCCAAGAGGGCGGCGGTCCAAAAAGGTCGTCCCTAGCGAAGTCGGTCTTGGGGATTGCGTGGACTGTACCATCTGTGTGCAGGTGTGTCCTACCGGCATTGATATTCGAGACGGCCTGCAGTACATGTGCATTGGTTGTGGCGCCTGCATCGATGCCTGTGATCAGGTGATGGAAAAAATGGACTATCCGAAAGGCCTGATTCGCTACACTTCCGAAAGCGGAATGCTGGATGGTCTGACCAACAAGCAGGCACGAAAGCGGCTGTTCAAACCCAGGGTTTTTGTCTACATCACACTGCTTACTATCTTCATTATCGGACTGATTGTATCGCTGTCATTGCGCACGCCACTCAGGGTCGATATTGTGCGTGATCGCGGATTGCTAGGGCGGGAAATTCCCGGTGGGATGATTGAGAACGTATACCGGATCCAGCTGATCAATATGTCTGAGAAAGACCAGAAATTCGTGCTGACCGCCACTTCAGATTTGCCACAGGTAACGGTGCTGGCCGGTGAAGAAAACGAGCAGCAGATCGCTGTTCCGGCCTTTTCAAATCAATGGGTGCCGATGGTGGTTCGCGTTCCGATGGAAGGGGCGGACAAGGGATTGCACCCCTTGACGCTACATATTGAAAACACGGATAAATCAGCCGGCGAATTATCGGTAGATCAGGAAACCACCTTTTTTGTCCCCAACTGACAAGGAGTACAAAATGCAGGAGCAGGAACGAGACAGCGGTCCATGGTACAAAGAGCCCTGGCCATGGATATTGATGGCAGGCCCTTTCGTCGCCATCATTGGGTGTGTCATCACAATTGTGCTGGCTTTCTACAATAATCCAGATCAGCAGGTACGTCTGGATGCCCGCAAGCAGGGACTGATGGTGATTCGGGATAGCGGTATACCCGGGAAGCCCACGACGCCTGACTCTGCAGGCGTAAACGCACCGCGAGAATGACCATGCGTACCTTGATGTGGATATTGTGGCCCTCATTTCTTGCAGCGGGATTTGCCAGTGGGGTCGTGTTTGCCCTGATTGATCCCAAGGATATCCCGTTATTCGGCTATATCCGGATATCCAGTGAATTGGCGTATGCGGCAGGCTTTTTTCTGTTCTGGCTCATGGCAGCGTTTTCCAGTACCCTGAGTTTCTTCATGGCCAACAGCGGCAACAAGATCTCTCTGTTCGCCAGACAGACGGCACTGGATGAGTAGACCAAGATATTGGCCGGGAAGGAGCCCAAGTGGTTCATTCCGAAAGAACAAACAGTGACGATCGGCAATAGCGTTCCCAGGCTAAATGATGTTTAGCCGTGAACCGCCGCTTTATGAACTTCAATCCTGTGCAAATTTTCGTTCTGAATCAGGGCTTGCAAGCCATTGAAATCCAGAATACGCACCTCACGCTGATGGATGCGAATCAGGCCTTCCTTGGCAAAGCGTGACAGCAGGCGGCTGACCGTCTCAAGCGTCAGACCGAGATAGTTGCCGATTTCTTCGCGGCTCATGCGCAGCACATATTCACTGCCTGAATAGCCAAGACAGGTGAATCGCTGTGACAAGTTAATCAGAAAGGCAGCCAGGCGCTGTTCGGAGCGCATGGCGCCCAGTGAGAGCGCCATATTATGCGAACGGGATATTTCCTGGCTCATCAGACGCGTGATGCGGTAGGCCAGCGCAGGAATTTCTTTGGATAGATAACTAAGGTCCGTCATGCGAATGACACAGACTTCGGTATCTTCCATGGCTATGGCATTGGAAAGATGCTGATTGTCTGCCAGTGCATCCAGACCAATGATTTCGCCGGCAAACACAAAGCCCGTAACCTGCATATGGCCTGATTCATTTTCCAGTTGCAGTTTCATGGAACCGGAACGAATGCTATACAAGGCAGTCAGTTTATCGCCAGCCTTGAAGAACAGCGTTCCCTTGGGGGCGCGAATGCGTTCCTTGACCAGTTCGTTCAGGCGCGCTGCGTCCTGGGCATTGAGTCCTTGTGGCACGCAAATATGCCCAAGAACGCAGGTGTTACAGTGAACGGAATCTTTATTAAGAAGCTGGTGTTTAAGCATCGTTTTTGCCGTGACCTTGATAACACTCAAAAAATGCCCTGAAGGCGGTTAATTGCAGTTTTATTATCGGGCTGGGCGGCCGAGTCTCTGGCTCGCAATGACACGATATTATTCTGAATAGCGAGAGCGCCGCATAATGACGGCATGATGCGTTTCCCCGGCCCCCAGCCTATTCATATATCTTACAGGCACATTATAGCACAGGCGCCTGATGGCGATCGTTACGTGCTCCGGGAAATTCGCGCCCTGAAAACCTTGCAGATTTTGTCGCGGCAGCCGGTTGGGGCGTCCGCCAGGTTTCCCATCCTGTGGCAAAACCAGCAGACGATCTGTCGTTATGGCGGGACCGATTACACTGCCAGATAGGCGGCAGCGGACTGCGAGTCCCGGGCCAGCGCTTCCATGCTTCCGTGAAACTTGATCTGTCCTTTTTCAAGTACGTAGGCCCGGTCGCTGACCCGTCGCGCGAACTCCATATTCTGCTCGGATAACAGGATGCTGACCCCCTGTTTTTTGAGCGAGAGCACCATGTCGGCCATCTGCTGTACGACGATTGGCGCAACGCCTTCGGACGGTTCATCAAGCAGAAGCAGATAGGGATTGCCCATTAGCGTGCGGGCGACCGATAGCATCTGCTGTTCACCGCCGCTCATTTGCCCGCCGCGTCTTGTCTGCATGATTTGCAGGTTGGGGAACAGAGTGAATATCGATTCGGGCGTCCAGTGCGCGGCTGCCTGCCCATCAGGCCAGAATCGCGGAGGCTGTCTGCCGGTATCCAGATTCTCCATCACGCTCAGGTCGGCAAAAATGCGTCGCTCTTCAGGGACGAAACCAATACCGGCGCGAGCGATCCGATAAGGCTTCCAGTCACTGATTTCCTGTCCCATGAACTCGATCGATCCTTGGTGGTTGACCAATCCCATGATACTTTCTATCGTAGTGGATTTGCCGGCCCCGTTGCGTCCCATCAGTGCCACAACTTCGCCTTGTGCCACAGTCAGATCAATGTCATACAGAATATGGGCGGCACCATACCAGGCATTCATTCCGCGTATCCGCAGCAGGACATTGTCGTGTTGGTTGCCGTCAGGAATCCCAGAGCGCATTATGAACGTTCTCCAATCAGCCCTTCAGTTGCAGCGGTGTCATCGGTCGCATGTATCGTGGGAGCGACATGCGCTGACAGTCCGGTACCTAAATACACCTGCTTCACTTCGGGGTTGTCGCGGACCTCATCCGGCGTACCCTGCGCGATGAGTTTTCCGCGGGCAAGCACCAGAATTCTGTCGGCAAATCCGAAAACCACATCCATACTGTGTTCGGTAAAGAGAACCCCTGTGTTGCGCGCGCGTGCAATGTCCCTTGTCAGTGACATCAGGTCCTGTCGTTCCTCAGGCCCCATCCCGGCTGTGGGTTCGTCCATCAATAGCAATCTTGGTTGACTGGCCAACGCCATGGCCAGTTCAACACGCTTGACATCACCGTATGCCAGCTGCGAACAGTGTCGGTCCGCCTGCGACAGCATGCCGACTTGTTCAAGTAAGGCATGGGCCTCGTCCAGGTATAGTTTGTCGGCGGCATGCCATACCGAGAATGTGCGGCCATGAAAGGAGAGCAGAGCATTCTGGATATTTTGCGCTACTGTGAAGGAATGAAATGTCTCTGCGATCTGAAACGTTCGACCCACACCCTGTTTCCATATCCGTCGCGGGGGTTGATTTACGATGGATTTGCCTTCCAGCAGAATGCTGCCGCGGGTTACCGCCAGTTGGCCGCCAATCATATTGAAAGTGGTGGACTTGCCGGCGCCGTTGGGCCCTATCAGGGCAAGCAGTTCGCCAGCCTGCAGCTTGAAACTGATATCGTCAACGGCGATAAATTCCCCGTAGTTGCGACTCAGATTACGCACTTCCAGTAATGTCATGACGCACTCCCTGCCGGATCAGCATCCTCGCGCCGTGATCGTCCCAACCAGCGCTGCAGATGCTTGCCCATTCCACCAAGACCCTGAGGAAATAACAGCACCAGAAGCAGAATAATGACGCCGAAAAGGCCTTTCCAGTATTCGGTAATGCCGGTAATGTAATCGTGCAGAACGACATAGAACGCCGCGCCGGTCAGCGGACCCGTAATAGACTGGATGCCACCCAGCAGTACCATCACCAGGCCGTCGATGGACTTGCTGACATACAGTTCCTCGGGAGAAATACTACCTTTGGAGAACACGAAAAGTGCGCCTGCCAGGCCTGCGAAAAAACCGGCTATCACAAATGCTATCCATTGGACGCGCTTGCCGTCGATACCGATAGCGTCACTGCGCTGCAGCGAGTCTCGGCTCGCCCTGAGGGCATATCCAAGCGGAGAGAAAAGCAGCCAGCGCAGTATCAGTACGCCCGTCAACACCACTGCCAGCGTAAAGTAATAGAAGTGTGTCGGATCCTCGAGCCACGCAGAAGGCCAAATGCCGATCAATCCATTTGACCCACCAGTCACATCATTCCACTGATACGCGACAGACCAGGTGATCTGTGCAAAGGCGAGCGTGAGCATGGCCAGGTAAATACCTGACAGGCGCACGCAGAACCATCCGTAAATCACGGCAGCGATAGCGGCAATGAAGGGCGCCAGCGCTATGGCTGCGGACATAGGCAATGCGTATCGCTGCAACAGTAGTGCAGCCGCATAGGCGCCTACACCATAGTAAGCAGCATGGCCGAAAGAGTGCATGCCACCCGGGCCCATAATGAAATGCAGACTGGCGGCAAACAGTATTGCAATCATCATATCCTGCATCAGCACGGGTAGGTAGGGGTAGGTGTCTGCTGCTAGCGGTATGCACAGTAATAACGCGAGCACTGCAAGTCCGATGACTTTCAGCATCGTGCCGGCCGGCTGATAAGGCGCTTCCGGGGCGCCCGTATTACGTGGTGCGCCTGTTTGTGCGCCGAAAAGTCCCCAGGGTTTAAAGACAAGAACGACCGCCATGATCAGAAACTCCACCACAAGCGTCAATTGCGGGAAGGCGATAGCAATACCGGCAAAATGGACGGTTCCCAGTCCGATGCAGAGCGCTTTGACCTGCGCGATAATGAACGCGGCAACGAAAGCGCCGGGTATTGATCCCATTCCGCCAATAACGACCACGGCGAATGCATCGCCGATCGTCAGCAGATCCAGATTCAGATTGGCTGGCTCTATTGGCAGTTGCAGAGCACCACCCAGGCCAGCGAGAAAAGCACCCAGCGCGAATACGCCGGTAAACAGCCAGCTCTGGTTTATGCCAAGTGCTTCCAGCATTTGTCTGTCCTGTGTCGCCGCTCGAATCAGCGTACCCCATCGGGTACGGTTGAGCAGTAGCCAGAGCAAACCCAGCACTGTGGGACCGACGAGAATCAGCAGCAGATTGTACGTGGGAAACTGTCTGCCCAAAATGGGAACAGAGCCGGCCAGGCCTGGCGCCTGTCGACCCAGCAAGTCTTCAGGACCCCAAAACCACAATGCCAGATCGCTAAGAATCAGAACCAGGGCGAAAGTGGCCAGCAGCTGGAATAATTCCGGTGCATGATAAATGCGCCGGAGCACAAGCAATTCGATGACGGCGCCCAGCAGCCCAACCAGCAGGGCCGCAAGAAGCAGCCCGCCCCAAAAGCTGAAGGTGCCCTCTGGCAGGTGGCGCATTACCAGGCTGTACGCAAAGTACAGACCGAACATGTAAAGCGAGCCATGGGCAAAATTAACGATGCGGCTCACCCCAAAAATCAGGGAGAGTCCGCAAGCTACCATGAACAGGGACGAGGTACCTGCCAGGCCGTTAAGAAACTGCACTGCAAAACCGGTCAAATCCATCAGCTGGCCTGTGGCATTGTCATGCAGTTAACATCTGTCGCGGCATAGGACTTTCCATGGTTTATTTTGCCGGACGCATCTTGCTGACCTGTGCGTCGTCGGGTTGTACGGTGGCGCCATCAACATACTTGATGTCTGTCATAATGCCGCGCCCATCCTTGATGTCGAGTTTGCCAACATAGGCGCCCAGCGTGGACTGATGATCCTGAGGCCGGTAGGAAATCTGACCGAAAGGTGAGACCACTTCAAGTCCCGAGAAGGCTTTGGTCAGTGCGTCGACGTCTGTCGTGCCTGCCTTTCGGAATCCTTCTGCAAGCGATTTGATGGCCATGTAGCCGACAATGGAACCCAGGCGAGGGTAATCATTGAATCGCTTCTGGTACGCGTCCAGAAACTCCTTGTGCTCTGGTGTATCGATGGACTGCCATGGGTAGCCCGTCACGATCCAGCCTTTGGGAGTGTCAGCGCCAAGGGTATCCAGATACTCCGGTTCGCCTGTCAACAGACTCACAACGGGCATGTTGTCGAAGAATTTGCGGGTGGTGCCGGCACGAACAAACTTGGTAATATCGGGGCCAAAAAGCACATTGAAAATGGCATCCGGTTTTGCATCGCCCAGCGCCTGGATGACACTGCCTGCATCAACCTTGTTCAGCGGTGTCGCCTGGTCGGCAACAAATTCAACATCGGGCTGAGCCTGCTTCATCAGGGTTTTGAACGTTTCAACTGCCGACTGACCGTATTCGTAATTGGGATAAACCAGCGCCCAGCGTTTCTTCTGCAACTTGACCGCTTCGGGAACCAGCATGGCCACCTGCATATAAGTGGAAGCACGAAGACGGTAGGTGTAATCATTGCCGTCTGCCCACACCAGTTTGTCTGTCAGTGGCTCACTGGCCAGGTAGAAAACCTTTTTATGAGCAGCAAAATCAGCCAGCGCTAGTCCGATATTGGACAGAAATCCGCCGGTCAGGGCATGCACCTTGTCACGGCTGATAAGCGCCTGGGCTTCCTTGATGGCATTGCCCTGATTGCCCGCATCGTCGCGCGTGATGATGCGCAGCTTGCGCCCGTTGATGCCGCCATTCTCGTTAGCCTGTTCCGCAGCCAGTACCATGCCATTCTTGTAGGGTTCTAGAAATGCGGGAAATATCTTGTAGCTATTAATTTCTCCTATGCGGATCTCATCCGTTTCCTGGGCGATGGCCGCAGGGTTAAACGTCAGACACGCCACGACACTTGTGATGGCAGCCAGCAAGCCTTTGCGGGTACCTTTTTGCATGATTTCTCCTGAATATGCTGAAATTTTCCTGTAATGCTAAGTGTAATTTAGTTACCGGGAGTTTGATGCCTTTTGTGATATGCAACCTTCAATTAATGTCAAAAACGGCAGATGATGTTCGGCCGGACCACGATGACGGCTCGCGCGGTCTTATGCCCGCAAAAGGGTGTTGGTAATTGGGGGCTGATCGGGTTCTGCCGGACAGTAGGCGGCAATGTCACGTTTGTCTGTCACGACAATGGTGAAAAGTCATCGTTTTCAGGTGGCGGCCGTGCGAACAGATATCCTGTGGTCCAGTAAACGCGTAAGAATTTGACTTATAATTATTCTTCCTTCGCGGTGAAAGTGTGTTTTCTTGTCTTTTCGCCGGTTTCCTCCCACTCCTGTTGTTCCCGAGCGCTGAGTCAATATTAGATCTCCCGTCAAATTCGGGCGGTCGTGGCGGCCGCAGCGCGGCAATTTTGTTTTTTAAGGTACTAAGTTATGTCATGGCAATTGTGGTCTGCATTTTTTCTGGCGTGCTGGATTATCAGCATCTCGCCAGGTGCGGGAGCGATCGCATCCATGTCTACAGGCCTGAATCATGGGCTGCGTCAGGGTTTATGGAATATTCTGGGGTTGCAGCTCGCACTGGCCGTTCAAATCACAATTGTGGCGGCCGGTGTTGGCGTGCTGCTCACCACTACCAGCTGGGCGTTTTCATTCATCAAGTGGTTTGGCGTCTGCTACCTTCTGTATCTCGCGTGGCAGCAATGGCGTGCCCCACTCAGGCTTATTCAGGTGGAAAGGGGTGCCGCAACGATATCGCCGCATCGGCTGGTATTGCGCGGATTTCTTGTGAACATGAGCAATCCGAAAGCCATGGTTTTTTTACTTGCTGTTTTGCCCCAGTTTATAGACCCGCGCGAACCGCTGGCACAGCAATACGTGATGATGGGAGTAACGATGACAATCGTGGATGTCATCGTCATGAGCGGCTACACCTGGCTAGCCGCAAAAATCCTGCGGCTGATGCACACGGCTCGCCAGCAGAAAGTCCTGAATCGCGGCTTTGCCGGCATGTTTACGCTGGCCGCAGGGCTGCTTTCACTCGTGCATCAGGCTGGAAAATAAATCGATAGGTCTGATGCAGAGATCCTGACTGTTTTATAGGCAAACAGATCGCCCTTATTTTATGGCCAGCCCGGCTTGTTCAATAATGGCCTGATTGTTACGAGACTCCTCTTTCACTATTTTCCCGAAAGCATCGGCGGGGCCGCCGCTGGGGATGTTTCCGGATTGTCTGAGGTTTTCGGCGATGTCTTTGTCTTGCAGCGCGGCATCGAAAGCCTTGTTCAATACCTCAATGACCGAGGCGGGTGTGCCACCCGGTGCAAAAATACCAAAGTTGGATTTCAGATTGGCGCGCGGCTGCTGCAGTTCTGCGAAGGTAGGCACATTGGGCAAGCCTTGCAGTCGTTGATCCGCACCGACAGCGAGCGCATGTAATTTGCCGGCCTTGATGTTTTCAATGAGCGTAGCAGAGACGTTTGTGGAGAAAACTTCGAACTGACCGCCCAGCGCATCATTCATCTGCTGGCTGCCGCCTTTGTATGGCACCAGGGTCATATCCAGTTCTGCGTCATGGGAGATCTGCCCGAACATGATATGGCCGATCGTACCCATCCCTGAAGTGGCCCAGCGAACTTTGCCAGGCGACGCTTTGGCGGTGTCGATAAAGCCTTTGAAGTCTGTTGCACTCAGGCTATGCGTGCCCAGCAGTACCACAGGGGAATACATCACGCCGATGACAGGAGTCACCGCTTTCTCGGGAGAGTAAGTGACTTTGGAGAAATAGGGGGTCAGGGTCAGCGGACTTGTTGCCGAAAATGCCAGCGTATAACCATCGGGTCGCGCCCGTGCTACCTCTGCAATATTGATGGTGCCACCCGCGCCGGGGCGATTCTCAACAACCACAGGCACCTTGAGTGTATCTGCCACTTTTTCAGCCAGCCGCCTGGCTACCACATCGCTCAGACCCCCGGCAGGATATCCGACTGAAAGACGGATGGATTTTTCAGGAAAGTCCCCGGCAAAGACGAACGGGACAATAGCAGAACCAATAGCAAACGCAATCATACGTTGCAGGAACAGTCTGGATTTCGAAAGCGACATAATTTAGTTCGAACAAAGGGAAGAATGAATGGACAAGGGTTGCCATAGAGAGCGGCCGCCCAGGGGATAGCTGTCAATTATATGACATATGAACGGTGTGACGATGCTGCGCGCTGATGCATGTCCGGATACAGACCGCTTCAAGTGCAGGACAGCGATGCCGGCGGTATGAAGGTAGCTTCTGCATGTGGAAACTGAAGCGTTTTTACAACGTATGAAAATATTTTTATCCGATTTATGAAAAAAAAGAGAAGCCTACTGGCAAACTTCACGAGAACTATATATAATCCTTGTCTTAGCTCTTAAACAGTAAACACCACGTTTTCTGTTTATGCCCAGGTGGCGGAATTGGTAGACGCGCATGGTTCAGGTCCATGTGCCTTCGGGTGTGGGGGTTCGAGTCCCCCCTTGGGCACCAAAGCTTTTCAATCAGTTGATTATATAGAATCAATAATCATCAAAATCAACAGGTTCTCGGATACACTCTAAATCCATTAATTGCCAAATATCAAATATTTTCAGGCGATCTTCCCAATATTTACCCAGCCATCTCCGGCTCTATCCCGTATTCGGCGGCACAGACCAATACATCAAAGCAGACGGCCATTGATAATATGCCTGTGAATAAAACAGGCAAAAAAAGCGCATTGATTCTCAAGAATATTCTATTTCTCACGTGAAGATTTTCATGGGGCAACCGCTTAGCGTGGATAACAAAAGCGATGCGTTCATGCGCAGGCCCAGACACTTGACGTTGAATTCACGGCACAGACGCGGAGTCATTTTGAATGTGTGAACATTGATGGTTTACACGGTCTTATATACCGGCTCAGAATCCCTGCAACGGATCGGTGCAATTGAAAAACGGGGCTGCAATGCCCCGTTTTTGATCGCCGTTTGTCAGGTGGCTGCTCGTTCCTTTAGCATGTTGTACAGCTGGTCTTTCAGTTGCAGTTTTTCCTTTTTCTTCTTCTCGATTTCCGTATGTTTTTCACTGAAGTCCTGCGTCTCCAGGTTTTGCAGCTCCTGATCCAGATCATTATGTTTATTGAAGAGACGCTTGAAATTGGCATCCTCTTCTTTGAGCCGGGATATTAAATCACGATATTCAGGGAACATAACGACGGCCTCCGTCTGTAGTGGGTGGAGAATTCATTATACAGACAAAGAATGCCGCACCCAAACTTCCGGGAGCGGCATAAAACGTCATTAGAAACAAGGTATTACGTATTTCTCTGCTTATTTTGCAGGCGGAGGCGGTCGCCGGTGAGTCACCGGCACGGCTTTGTTTTTGTCATTCAGATTAACCGCGGCAGGGAACAGATCCCAGATGGCAATAAACATGGCCGCAATGAGAGGGCCGATGACAAAGCCTGTCAGACCAAACAGCGAAAGGCCGCCAAGCGTCGAGATCAGCACCAGATAGTCAGGCATTTTGGTGTCTTTGCCGACGAGCAGGGGGCGCAGAATATTATCAGACAGGCCAATGACCAGAACGCCGAACAGGATCAGGATAATGCCGCTCCAGATGCTGCCGGTAACAAGGAAGTAGACGGCCACTGGCGCCCATACGATTGCTGCGCCGACTGCGGGCAGCAGTGACAGAAAACCCATAACTACACCCCAGAGCAACGCGCCCTGAATGCCCAGTATCCAGAATATCAAACCACCCAGCAGACCTTGTACCGCAGCGATGACCACATTCCCTTTAACGGTGGCGCGTACGACGGTATTGAATTTGTGGGACAGAAATTGCTTGTGTTCGTCGGTAAGCGGAATCAGATTTTTGATACGATGCGTCAGTGCCGAACCGTCTTTGAGCAGGAAGAAAAGCAGGTACAGCATGATCGCGAATTCGACCAGGAATGAAAAGAAATTCTGCCCGATGTCAAAGGCCTGGGTTGCCAGATATTTGCTGGCCTGCATCATGCTGGATGATACTTTGGCATACAGGGATGACAAGTTATAGATTTCGAACTGTGCCAGAAATCCGCGGACAGATTCCGGCAGGGCATTGGCGATCTGTCCGGCGTACTCGCCGATATTGAATTGACCGGATTCTATACGTTGATAGAGCATTACGGATTCATTAATCAGCGAAATGAAGATCAGGATCAGCGGAATAATGGCGATCAGCAGACAGATGATCAGGGTGATAATGGATACGATCGTATTTCTGCCCGGCATCCGTTGCAGAATCCATAGTTGCAGCGGACGGAAAAGCACGGCCAGCACGATTGCCCAGAAGATGGCACCGTAAAAAGGCACAAGCAATTTGAAGAATGCGAGAGAGACCGCAATCAGGATAATGATGAAGGTATTAAAGTAAATACTCGAGCGGTTCAGATAAGCCATAGTGGGGCCGAAGCATAGATAACGTTGGTGTCATTCTAGATGATTTCTTTCGGTTTCCAGAATATATTCTTTACAATGGTGGCAAATATGCAATACAGGTGAGAAGTCCCATGCTGCAATTAAAAACAATAGTTACATTTGGCATGCTTTCCGGTGTGTTAGCACTGGCGGGCTGCACGACAACTCCTCCAAAAAACGCCGAAGATTTGTGTGAAATTTTCAGAGAAAAGCCGAAATGGCACACTGCGGCGCTGGAGATGCAGAATAAATGGGGCGTGCCCGTTCCGGTTCCCTTTGCCATGATGTACCAGGAGTCATCCTATCGCCAGGATGCCAAGCCACCGAAAAACTATCTGCTGTGGGTAATACCCTGGGGGCGGGTGAGCTCGGCCTATGGTTACGCCCAGGCTAAGGATGAAGTCTGGAGCGATTATGAGCGCGAAATCGGTCATGGTGCGAGCCGCGATGATTTTGCGGATGCACTGGATTTCATGGGCTGGTATATGTCCAAGGCCCAGGTGCTGAATGGGACTTCCAAATGGGATGCCTACGGCCAGTATCTGAACTATCACGAAGGCTGGGGAGGGTATCGCCGGCAGACCTATACGTCCAAGGCCTGGTTGATGAGAACCGCAGAAATTGTACGGGACAGGGCTGCCCGCTACACCGTTCAATATAACGCCTGCCGTGCTGAACTGATGTAAGGTCGCTCGGTGTCGTTCACCACACAGCGTGGAGCGGTGTGTTATTTTCTGGGCCCGCGCTTCCAGATCAGAATGGCGTAGGCGATCACACCTGCAATTAATCCCCAAAAGGCCGAGCCGACACCAAAAAAGGACACGCCCGAGGCTGTCATCAGGAACGTAATGACTCCAGCCTCACGCTCGGACTCATCGGCTACCGCACCGGCCAGTCCAGAGGAGAGTGCGCCCAAAAGAGCAAGGCCGGCCAGCGACGCCACGAAGGTTTCGGGAATGGCGATGAAAAGCGTGGTCACCACGGTCGCGAACAATCCAAAAAAGATGTAAAACGCCCCGCAGACGACGGCTGCGACGTATCGCCGGTGTGGATCCGGGTGGCATTCCGGGCCCGTACATATTGCAGCCGTAATTGCTGCCAGAGTCGTTCCATGCAGGCCGAAAGGCGCAAACAGAATGGTAGAAACGCCGGTCTTGGTAATGAGTGGCGAGATCGGTGTGTGGTGGTATCCGCTGGACTGAAGAACGGCTACACCCGGAGCGTATTGCGAGGCCAGTGCGACAAAGGCCAGCGGCACGCCCACACCAATCAGCGCGGAGACGGAGACACCGGGTACGGTCAGTTCAGGAATGACAAAACGGAAGCTCAGCACATCGGTATTGAGCTGCCCCAGCAGAATGCACACCACAATACCGGTCAATAAAGCGGCCAGTACTGCGTATCGGGCAATGATGCGTTTGATGATCAAATAGGCGAGGATAATGGGTAATACCAGCGCAGGCGCCTGCTGTAGCGAAACGAACAGATGGGCGCCAAACACAAACAGGATGCCGGCAAGCATACCCGAGACAATGCTGCGCGGAATGTGCTGCATCAGCCTTGAAAACAGTCCGCTTACGCCCAGTAATACAACCAGAAGAGCGGCAAAGATATAGGCACCGATGATGTCGTTATAGGAGTAATTGGGAAGGGCGTCAATCAAAAGCGCAGCCCCACCCGTTGAAAAGGCGCAGACGATGGGAGTGCGGTAACGAATACTGAGCCACAGCCCACAAACACCGCTGGTAATAGACATGGCCCAGATCCAGCTGGTGAGTTGAATCTGGCTTAACCCACCCATTTTGGCGGCCTGGATGATAATGGCAACAGGACCGGTCAGGGAGACCAGAACGGTAATCAACCCTGCAATGAATGCCGAAGTGGAAAAGTCTTTTCTGAATTGTTGCCAGGCATTCATAACCGCACCGAAAGGGAATCAGTGCAGATTATGCGGCCTGATAAGACCGACTGCAATCCCTTCGATGGCAAAATCATTTTCGTCTGTCACGACAATCGGCGAAAAATCGTCATTTTCGGGCAGCAATTCTATGGCTCGACCCTTTCGACTAAAACGCTTCACTGTGACTTCATCGTCAATTCGTGCCACGACGACCTGGCCATTGCGCGCATCCTGCGAGCGTTTGACCGCCAGCAGATCCCCATCCATGATGCCGATATTCTGCATACTCTGGCCTTTGACAGTAAGCAGATAATCGGGCGCCTGTTCGAACAGGGAAGGGTCTACTGCGAGTTCCCGATGGATGTGCTCGGTGGCCAGTATGGGGCTGCCGGCTGCAACTTTACCAACGACTGGCAGCAGCAACTGGCGCAGGCTGTCAGAAAGGGAAACACCGGAGCTGCCATCCGAACCATGCCCGGGAGAGGCCGCGAAAGATGAGTCGGCATCTTCTACCAGACGAATGCCACGCGATGCGCCGGCGGTAAGGGTGATAGCGCCTTTTCGCGCCAGTGCCCGTAAATGATCTTCTGCCGCGTTGGGCGATTTGAAACCCAGCGCAGAAGCAATTTCTGCGCGCGTGGGTGGGAAGCCGGTACGATCAACGGCGGCTTTGATCAGATTGAGAATTTCCTGCTGTCGCGCGGTGAGTTTCAGGCTCATGATTCCCCGTAATCGAAATGACGCATAATAAAAAACGGACTGTATGTATATACAGTCCGTATTCTGACGCATTCATCCTCGAATGGCAAGCATTTTCAGTGACAAATTGCCTGCAGGCCGCGGATTTGCCCGTTGTGGCTTAAAGTACGGCAGCAATTGCCTTGACTACGCTATCGATATTGTGACTGTTAAGCGCTGCAACGCAGATCCGACCACTACCAACTGCATAGATACCATGTTCATTGCGCAGGCGTTCAACCTGATCTTTGGTCAATCCTGAATAGGAAAACATGCCGCGCTGATCCATTACGAAACTGAAGTCCTGTGTGGCGCCCGCGGCAGCCAGTTTGTCGGTAAGCTGCTTGCGCATGTCACGAATACGATCACGCATCTGGCCAAGTTCGGTTTCCCACTGAGCAAACAGTTCCGGTGTATTCAGGATGTGCGCTACCACCATGCCACCGTGAGTAGGCGGGTTGGAGTAGTTGGTTCGGATTACGCGCTTGATCTGGCTAAGCACGCGTGCGGCTTCGTCCTTGTCTGCTGTCACCACGGTGAGGGCACCGACACGTTCGCCGTACAGGGAAAACGATTTGGAAAAAGAGGAACTGATGAACATTGACATGCCCAGGTCAGCAAACAGACGCACCACAGCAGCATCTTCCTGCAGGCCTTCACCGAAGCCCTGGTAGGCGATGTCCAGAAATGGCACCAGCTTGCGTTCCTTGATGATGTTTGCAATTTGTGACCATTGTTCTTGTGTGGGATCCACCCCGGTAGGATTGTGGCAGCATGCGTGCAGCACGACAATGGATCCTTCCGGCATGGCTTTGACGGCTGCAGCAAATCCGTCGAAGTTCAGGCCATGTGTCTCGGCATCATAATAGGCGTACGTTTCGACCTTGAAGCCGGCGCGCTCAAACAGGGCGCGGTGATTCTCCCAGCTTGGATCGCTGATGTAGACGGTTGCAGCCGGTTGCAGCTGCTTGAGGAAGTCAGCGCCGATTTTCAGTGCGCCTGTGCCACCCAGCGCCTGAAAGGTCAGGGCGCGGCCTTCGGAGATAACCGCAGCATCTTTGCCAAAAAGCAGTTCCTGAGCGCCCTTGTTGTAATTCACGATACCTTCAATAGGCAGGTATCCGCGGGCGGCATGCGCAGCAACGCGCTGGCGTTCGGCTTCCTGGACCGCCTTGAGCAGAGGAATCTTGCCATTGTCATCGTAATATACACCCACACCCAGGTTTACCTTGGTGTCACGGGTATCGGCGTTGTACTGTTCATTCAGACCCAGAATAGGATCGCGGGGGGCAAGCTCGACGGCATTGAAAAGAGTGGTCATCGTTATAAATGAGGGTAAGGTTGCAGGGAGAGTCAAATAAAGTGGATAATGGACGATTGTACGCCTAAATCAGTGCCAATTTAACCCCTGGATCACAATCTATGAGCGAAGCCGGATTTATCGAGTTTCCCGACAGCCCGTTTCAGCTATATCAGCCTTACCCCCCCGCGGGAGACCAGCCCGCTGCTATTGAAGCCTTGACACAAGGGGTGGACGATGGATTGATGTACCAGACGCTTTTGGGCGTGACCGGATCGGGCAAGACCTACACGATGGCCAATGTGATTGCCCGGCTTGGTCGTCCCACGCTGGTGTTGGCACCCAACAAAACGCTGGCCGCACAACTGTATTCCGAGTTTCGGGAGTTTTTTCCGCGTAACGCCGTTGAGTATTTCGTTTCCTATTACGATTACTATCAACCCGAAGCCTACGTACCGACGCGTGATCTGTTCATCGAAAAGGATTCCTCCATCAATGAACATATCGAACAGATGCGTCTGTCGGCAACAAAAAGCCTGCTTGAGCGGCGCGATACGATTATTGTCGGAACCGTTTCCTGTATATATGGTATTGGTAATCCGGGAGATTACCACGCCATGGTGTTGGTATTGCGCACGGGGGACAGAACGCCCCGCCAGGAAATTCTGGCGCGCCTGGTTTCCATGCAGTATGAACGCAATGACGTCGATTTTTCCAGAGGTACCTTCCGCGTACGCGGGGAGATCATTGATATTTTCCCGGCGGAAAGTGCCGAGCTGGCCGTTCGCCTGAGCCTTTTTGATGACGAACTCGAGAGCATAGACCTGTTCGATCCCCTGACTGGAAAAATCCGTCAGCGAGTTCCCAGATTCACCGTCTACCCAAGCTCGCATTATGTGACACCGCGCGATACGGTCCTGCGGGCAATCGAAACTATCAAGGAAGAGCTGCGCGATCGTACCAAGTTTTTTGTGGACAACAACCAGCTGGTCGAGGCCCAGCGGATTGAGCAGCGTACTCGCTTTGATATCGAGATGCTACAGGAACTTGGATTCTGCAAGGGGATTGAAAACTATTCCCGTCATTTGTCAGGTGCAGCACCCGGCGAGCCGCCACCGACGCTGATCGATTATTTGCCCCAGGATGCCCTGATGTTCTTTGATGAGAGTCACTGGATGATGGGGCAGTTGCGTGCCATGTATCGTGGAGACCGTTCACGCAAGGAAACGCTCGTGCAGTTCGGCTTCCGATTGCCGTCCGCCATGGATAACCGTCCGCTTAAAATGGAAGAGTTCGAGCAGCGGGTTCGCCAGAGCGTATTTGTTTCGGCAACCCCTTCGGATTATGAGAACGAGCATTCGGATAATATCGTACGCCAGGTCGTGCGACCTACCGGCCTGGTCGATCCCATGGTCGAAGTGCGACCAGCGCTGACCCAGGTGGATGATCTGCTGGGTGAGGCCAAGTTGCGAATTGCAGTAGGTGAGCGGGTATTGGTGACGACACTGACCAAGCGTATGGCAGAGGATCTGACCGATTACCTTACCGAAAATGGTATGAAGGTGCGATATCTGCACTCGGATATCGACACGGTTGAGCGAGTGGAAATTATTCGTGACCTGCGACTGGGCCACTTCGACATCCTGGTGGGAATCAACCTGTTGCGAGAGGGCCTGGATATTCCAGAGGTGTCCCTGGTTGCCATTCTTGACGCTGATAAAGAAGGCTTTCTGCGCTCCGAACGCAGCCTGATCCAGACAATCGGTCGTGCTGCGCGCAATTTGAATGGGCGGGCAATTCTGTACGCAGACAGGATCACCGACTCGATGCATCGCGCCATGAAGGAGACGGAAAAACGCCGCAATCTGCAGATCGCCTTCAATACTGAACACGGGATCACTCCGCAAGGCGTGCGCAAATCGGTTCGCGAAATGATCGATGGTGTCATTCAGGACGCGCCGGACACCGCCAGTGAAGAAGATATCCGCCTGGAAGCGTTGCTGGTAGATGAAAAGGCACTTTCCCGGGAAATCCGTCGGCTGGAGAAACAGATGCAGGATCACGCCCGCAACCTGGAGTTCGAGCAGGCAGCAGCAGCCAGGGATCAGCTCAACAGGCTGAAGGAAAAGGTTCTGTTGCGCTAATTGAACCGCTTCACGTTGTCTTACCCCAGGGTGGCGGCGTGGCCCCTATATTTAATAATTTATTCAGGTAGATAGGGCAGTGTAAGCTGTCTATAAATCAGGTTATGATACAGTCCGTTTTTCAACAAGTTCGATCTGACAAAAAATGCGTGTGAACTCCTTCAGTAAACAATTCATTGCGCTCATTGCCCTGGTTACGGTTTTGAGCGTCATTATTGTCGGATACATAGAGAAGCAAGTGGTGGAAACGGTCGCAGAACCGGTTCCCGCCAAACAGGCGGCGGAAGAAAAACACAACGAAGCGCTCATCAATTCCCTAACGAACATGACCCAGAGCGTTCGCTTTCCCCTGAACGAGCATTCCATTATGTACACGGGTTATATTCTTGGTGCCGGTTATTCCTCGTACCAGTTTCGTGCCTTCAAGGACCAGAAGCTGAAAGTGAATCTGAAGGGTGATCCTTCCATTGACCTGGCCCTGTTTGGTCAGGAGGCCTATTCACTGCAGCGTGACACCGAGTACATCATCCCCTCGGAAGGTCTGTATGAATTGCGCATTCTGTTCAAGACGGATATGGAAACCCGTCAGGAACAGGCAGCCATTGCGCATAAGGCAACTCCGGTACCATATACCGTTACCATCAATCTTCATTAATTTTGGATGTTGCGCGCCCTGACTGTCGGTGTGTCGCTGCATCTGGCAGAGCAAGACTTGTTTGTCGCCTGCAATGACTGTTGCCCGGCAAACTTGCCGATGCAGAAAATGTCGGCCCTGCTAACATGGCGGTAAGCCAGGGCGCAATAATACAGGGCTAGTTACGCGTTTGCGTCATGACGGGAAACCAGGGGCGGTGCATCCAGGCACCGCCTTTTGCTTTATATGGCGTGCCTCATTTGGTAGTCTGCTTTTCGCCACCCAGCGCGTCGACAAGCGCACCCAGCAGACCGGCCAGCTCGGCGGTCATCAGCGTCATGTCGGCATCAAAGCGCTCGTCTTCATCCATAGACGACAGATCCTGATTCTCCTTGAGGATATCCAGCGGTGCAATGCGCTTGATTATCAGATTGTCGGCTAGCACAAAGGAAATACGATCAGACCAGGTCAGGGCCAGTTTTGTACACTGCTTGCCGGACTGGATGTGCTTTTGTACGTCTTCCTTTTCGGGACTCTGGCGCACGTAACGAATTGTCGCCTTGTTTTCTGACGAAGATTGCAGCTCGGTATCCTGGTCAATTGAGAACATGGCGGGTGCTTCGTCGGCAAGCAGCCATTCAGTCATTGCTGCAGAGGGGGACTGTTCGGTATACAGGCTTTTTAGCGGAAGGGGATCAATGACTTTGGCCAGTGCGCCGATAACTTCATCTGCTTTAGTGGCTGAGGCAGCATCAATGACCAGCCAGTGATTCCGGGTATCAATCCACACGCGCGTGTCGCGAAAAATGCTGAACGCCTTTGGTAACAAGGTTTCGGTGACCTGTTCCTTGATTTCACGCATTTGCTTGCGGCCCGGTTTGTATCCCTGCTGTTCCTCAATTTCCTGGGCGCGGGCACGCGTAAACTGATTGATCACCGTGGCAGGTAACAGTTTCTTTTCGATACGCAGCGATAACAGGTACTGACCACTGAGTGCGTGCGCCAGCATACCGTTTTCCCGAGCGGGTACCCAACCCATGCTGTTCATATCCGATTTATTGCCAGGAACGAAGGCGGCTTTTGCCAGCTTGTCTTCAAGCTCTTCCTGTGTGGGTTTCCAGTCGGCAGATAGCCGGTAAACGCTCAGATTTTTAAACCACATACTTTTACGCCAAAAGGATCCATTGTAGCGGCTATCGATGTCGCGGACATGTTCTGCGCCGGGTGCCCGAGGTAAAATATTGGGAAGACTTGCCTTGTCCTGCCACGTGCTGGGGACGGAGGCGGTCTGGTGCCGGCAGGCACAGCGGGCGTTGTGCGCGGAGGTTGCAGGTTTCGTGCTGCTGACGCAATGCAGTGGGGCAAATACAGGAGTAGACACTGTCTGGTCTGCTGCGCGCCGGACTTTTTGTACGACAGGCTAGTGTACAGGCAAAAAAAACCTGCCACGAAGGCAGGTTAATACGGGTTTCAGTGCTATAAAAAACTTACGGGGTATAGCACTGACTGATACTGGCGAAACAACAAAAGGGGATTGAAACTTGCCGTTTCGTCACCATCGTTAGCGACTATAAAGCCTAAGCTCTGACAATGACCTGAATCGAATTGGCAAAGAACACACAGTGACAGATAAATCTGTTAAAAAAAGAGACTACTGGGTAAATATACAGTATAATTGAATGCGATAATGCCTGATCATCATGATATGTACAATATCTGAGGAAGACAAAGTCACGCAATTAATATGAAGAACAGGTTGCGGCTGCTTGCAATCGTGCATGGTGCGATTTCGTAGTGCACTCGGCTGCAACCTGATCATGTTTTTTAAATTGCAGGAAATCTTCGTAAGGGTAGCTTGCCTGGGCCATATGCATGCCAAGGCTATGTTAAAAATGCTGCACTTTCGGTATTTCCGCCTTTGGTCAGCCGCATTTAAACGATATATTGCGATATCAGGTTTTTCTATTCAGTCACAAGGACCCTCCATGGACGACAAGCAATCCAAAGCCGCGAGCGCCGAGCGCGCCAAGGCACTCAGCGCAGCACTCTCTCAAATTGAAAAACAGTTCGGCAAAGGCTCCGTTATGCGTTACGGCGATAACGAAGTGGAACACGACATTCAGGTTGTGTCCACGGGTTCGCTGGGACTCGACATCGCCCTGGGTGTAGGTGGTTTGCCGCGTGGTCGTGTTATTGAAATTTACGGTCCTGAATCGTCAGGTAAAACCACGCTTACGCTTCAGGTTATTGCAGAAATGCAGAAAATCGGTGGTACCTGCGCGTTTATTGACGCCGAGCACGCGCTCGACGTACAGTATGCCTCAAAGCTGGGCGTCAATCTTGCCGATTTGCTGATCTCCCAGCCAGACACGGGCGAGCAGGCGCTGGAAATCACCGACGCCCTGGTGCGCTCCGGTTCGGTAGATCTGATCGTTATCGACTCTGTTGCTGCGCTGGTACCGCGGGCAGAGATCGAAGGCGACATGGGTGACAGTCTGCCCGGCCTGCAGGCACGACTCATGAGCCAGGCATTGCGTAAACTCACCGCATCCATCAAACGCACCAATTGCATGGTCATTTTCATCAACCAGATTCGCATGAAAATCGGCGTCATGTTTGGCAGCCCGGAAACCACGACTGGTGGAAATGCACTCAAATTCTATGCCTCTGTGCGCCTGGATATTCGTCGCACCGGTTCCATCAAGAAAGGTGACGAAGTCATTGGTAATGAAACCCGGGTCAAGGTCGTCAAGAACAAGGTCTCGCCGCCGTTCAAACAGGCCGAATTCGACATCATGTACGGCAGCGGTATCTCACGCGAGGGCGAGATCATTGATCTGGGCGTCCAGGCCGGTATCGTCGACAAGGCAGGGGCCTGGTTCAGTTATAGTGGTACCCGTATTGGGCAGGGCAAGGACAATGTCCGCGAATACCTGAAAGAGCATCGCGAAATGGCCGTGGATATTGAAAACCGGGTTCGTGAAAACATGGGTATCATTGCCCGGGCACAGGAGTTCAAGGCTGATCCTGAAGATGTTGCCCAGGCTGCGGAAGCCGATGAGTGATTTCTCCCAGGGGCAGGGCAGGCGCGGCCAGGGCCGCAGCCTCCTGGCTCGTGGCATAGCCTATCTTTCAAGGCGCGAATATTCAGAATACGAGCTCCGGAAAAAGCTGGCGCCTCATGCAGAGACACCAGAAGATCTGGACAACGTTATGAGGCGACTGAAGAAAGAGAACTGGCAGTCCGACAGTCGTTTTCTACAGGCCACAACCAATGTTAGTGCCCCCAAGTGGGGCGCGGCTCGAATCGCGGCAAAGCTGCGCCAGCACCAGTTACCAGAAGATGAAGTGAGTGCTGCGATTAGCAGCCTGCAGGACTCGGAACTGGCGCGCGCCAGGGCTGTCTGGGAAAAGAAATTCAAAGGGCAGGTTTACACGACGCCTCAAGAATATGCTAAACAGGCGCGATTCCTGCTTAGCCGTGGGTTTTCTGCCGACGTTGTAAGGAAAATTGTTCGTTCGCCGGAAGGCGATTAAGTCCTGCTCTTTCGATTATCTCAGACGATAATCTCCTCAGACCGCAACCTTTATTGCGTGTCGTTGTCGATTCCATTTGTCGCTACCTCCCTGTCGCTACCTTCCTGTCGCTTTGCGCTTGCGTACGCATTCGAAATAGCGGCACCCCGCCTGTTGTGGGGTCACTCTCTGGTGTTCAGGATAAAGTCTTAAAGCTTGGGTCGGCGATAGCCACCCTCCACCCCATTAGGGGAAAGAACAAACTGCCATAACTGATTTGCACGGGCTCGGAATGATCCCGCGCAAATTAGCAGGTAGTATCGCCACATGCGGTAGAACCTCTCGGAATACTGAGGCGCGTGCTTCTCCCAGTGCTTTTCAAAATTGGCATGCCAGGCCATGAGTGTTCTGTCGTAATCAGCGCCAAAATTGTGCAAGTCTTCGATCAGAAACAGTCCTTCTGTATGATCGGCAACCTGGCCGATAACAGGAATTTCTCCATTTGGGAAAATATATTTGTGTATCCATGGATCGGGATCGTGATCGCGAATGACGCCGCCAATAGTGTGCATCAGGAATAAGCCGTCATCTTTCAGATTTTTGCGAGCCGCTTCAAAATACGTACGGTAGTTTTTTCGGCCCACATGTTCGAACATTCCAAGACTGACGATACGATCATATTGTCCATGAAGGTCCCGATAATCCTGCAGGACAAATTTCACGGGTAGTCCTTCACACATTTTCTGCCCGAATTCCGCCTGCTCTTTGGAGATCGTAATGCCGGTGCATTCTACGCCGTAACGCTCGGCGGCAAAACGCATGAAGCTGCCCCAGCCACAGCCGATATCAAGAATAGTCATCCCCGGCTTCAGTCCCAGTTTCTGGCATACAAGGTCCAGCTTGGCTTCCTGTGCTTCATCCAGCGTTGTTGCCTGGTCCCAGTAGCCGCAGGTGTAGGTCATGCGCGCATCCAGCATGTCGCGGAAAAACTCGTTGCCCAGGTCATAATGTTTTTGTCCAACTTCCCAGGCTTTGGAGCGGGTCTGGTTATTTACGAATTTTGCTCGCAGTACATGCAGTAAGGTAGCCGCTGTTTTTACTTTTTCGTCAATTCGATGCCGTAACAGCCGGTTGATCATCTCATCAATCTGGTCGCATTCCCATTGGCCGTCCATATAGCTCTCGCCAAGGCCCAGGCTTCCCTGAGCAAGAATCCGGTCTGCTGCTTTGTTATCAATAATACGAAGATCCCAGGGTGCGTCGCCGTTAATCGTTACCCCTGCCATTGCAGCAAGTTTTCCCAGGTGATCCAAGGATGCTGAATGTTGACTCCCCACTGCCATTTCCCTGCTCCTATCTTTTTCAGAGTTTCACAGAAACAACCGCAATACGCTACAACATAGAAAAAATTGATGTTCTTGCGCATAGCAATATTTTTTCCCTAAAGGGAATATATATCTATGGCACTTCGCTTTGCAAGCCAAAAATGAGCAGTGTAAAAATTTACAAATTTTACAACTCTGGTCACGTTACTCAGGCCATGCGGATTCCGGCCAGATGCTTGAAAGAGACTTCCTTCGCAAGATCGATAAACGCCTGGACGTAGGGCGTTTGCATGTCTTCCGCGCGGATTGCTGCATATAACGTGCGCCAGATCCCGGGGGCTTCGCCAAGATGTACGATCTTGAGCCAATCCTGCGCCTGATATTCTGTCAGCGCCCAATTGGGCAGTGCGGCAACGCCACGATTGCTGTTTACCAGCTGGATGATCATGGGAGTCAGTTCTGACTTGCGAATCGAGGCCGGCTCAACGCCCGCGGGGTCGAGAAATGCGGTGAAAATATCCAGCCGCTGTTCGTCTACGGGATACGTGATCAACACCTGATTTGCCATATCAGAAGGCTTGATAAAGCGCTTGCGTGCCAGCGGGTTATCAGAAGCGACAGCCAGGACCAACTCATACTTGAATAAAGGGACATACTCCACGGACTCGTCGGCAACAGGATCGGAAGTAATGACCAGATCCAGGTCCCCGCGCATCAAGGCCGGAATGGGAGCAAAAGAAAACGCTGCTGACAGATCCAGCGAAATGTCCTGCCACTGCAGACGAAACGCATCCAGAGTGGGCATCAGCCACTGGAAACAGGAATGACATTCGATGGCCAGGTAAAGTCGCCCGGTACTCCCGGAGGCGAGTTTTTGCATTTCACGCTCTGCGCTGCGTATGCGCGGCAATACGTCGTCCGCCAGTGCCAGTAAACGTAAGGCGGCGGTGGTAAAACGGGCAGGGCGGGTACGGCGGTTCAGCAGGTTCAGGTTTAGTCGGTTTTCCAGTTCGCGAATCTGGTGTGACAACGCCGACTGGGTGACGGAGAGTCGCTCGGCCGCATCCTGCAGGTTGCCAGCCTGACGGATGGCGACCAGTGTTTCAAGATGTTTAACTTCGATCATGTTAATTTTTACCAGCGTGAGAAATATTCATTCATGCAATCTTACCAAGAAAGTGCAAGCGCGTTCCATTTGACTATGGATCACATGCTCATAACCTTATTGCTCAACAAAATAATTAGCAAAATCATAGGGATACCCAACTGTATGAATAAATCTAATATTAACGCGATGAATTTGAAGCACGCCCATGCCATTGAGCAGGCACAATCTGTTCACATTCACTGCACCCATGACCGGCGCGGCAACACGATTCTCGGTTCCGACGCGTGGGTGATTAACAAATATCAGAGATTCCTATGGCATTAACACATAATCTTGGCTTTCCCCGTATTGGCGTTAAGC
The DNA here is from genome assembly GCA_023389155.1 of Pseudomonadota bacterium. GTDB lineage: Bacteria > Pseudomonadota > Gammaproteobacteria > Burkholderiales > Burkholderiaceae_B > Advenella. The sequence continues at coordinate 82,175 of JAEWEV010000007.1, read as the reverse complement.
GTGAACTGAAGAAGGCGCTCGAGGCATATTGGGCCGGCCAGTCTAACGAAGCACAATTGCACAATTCGTCTAAAACCTTGCGTGAACAGCACTGGGCAATTCAGAAGACGGCGGGTAACGCTTTCGTCACCGTTGGCGATTTTGCCTGGTACGATCATATTCTTGAATGGACCACTACCCTGGGAGCTATCCCCGCCCGATTCAAGCATCCACAAGGGCAGCCTGTCGATCTGGACACGCTTTTCAGGATGGCCCGCGGCCGTGCGCCAACTGGCGAACCTGCTGCGGCGTGCGAAATGACCAAATGGTTTGACACCAACTATCACTATATCGTACCGGAATTGGAAGCCGATCAGACATTTTACCTGGCCCGCACCAGTCTATTTGATCAGATTGAAGAAGCGCAGTCTCTGGGCTATTCAGTCAAGCCCGTTATTCCGGGTATTCTGACGTATCTGTGGCTGAGTAAGGGTCCGTCTTTTTCGAGCGCTGATGACGAAGCGAAACTGGCATTGGTTCCGAAACTGCTTGAGATCTACACGGAAGTATTGTCCCGCTTTGCACAGCAGGGCGTACAGTGGGTTCAGATTGACGAAGCCGCGCTTGTACTGGATCTGCCACCAGCCTGGCAGCAGGCTTACAGGCAGGTTTATGCTGAACTGGCTGCGGCGCCGGTAAAAATTCTCCTGGCAAGTTATTTTGGTGATGTTGCCGACAATACGGAACTGCTAACCGATTTGCCGGTGGCTGGCGTGCATTTTGATCTTGTCCGCGGCAGGAATCAGCTGGCCCGCGTACTCGAATCCTGGCCTGCAGACCGGGTGCTGTCCGCCGGTGTGATTAGTGGACGTGATGTCTGGCGCACCGATCTGGATCAGACCGCTGCACTACTTCAGAAAGCCGTTGAGCTGCTTGGTGAGCGCCTGTGGGTTGCACCCGCTTCATCATTGCTGCATGTTCCGGTAGACTTGTCCGAGGAAACGCAGCTGGATGAAGAAATCAAAAGCTGGCTATCTTTTGCCGTGCAGAAGCTTGATGAGCTCAGACTGCTGGCGTCTATCCTCAACGGTTCTGCCACAGACGAAGACAAGGCTGCGCTTGAACAGCAGCGGGCAGCGCTGGCTGAACGCAAGGTGTCCCGTCGCATCCACAATCCCGCCGTGACCGCACGTGTAGACGAGGCCACTTCCATTTCCCGCGATCGCACGCCGTTTTCCGAGAGGATCGTCAAGCAGCGCGAGGCCCTGGGTCTGCCCGATTTTCCGACAACAACCATCGGTTCCTTCCCCCAAACTCCCGAGATCCGCAAGCTGCGTCGCGACTGGAAAGCCGGTGCCATATCCGACACCAAATACGAGGAAGCGATCCGCGAAGAAATTCGCGAAGTGGTCAAATTCCAGGAAGAAGCGGGTCTGGACGTGCTGGTGCATGGTGAACCCGAACGCAATGATATGGTCGAATATTTTGGCGAGCTCCTGGCTGGCTTTGCATTTACCCAGAATGGCTGGGTACAGAGCTATGGATCCCGTTGTGTAAAACCGCCAATTATTTACGGCGATGTCGCGCGTCTGATACCGATGACCGTAGAATGGACGGCATTTGCCCAGTCACTGACCGACAAGCCCATGAAAGGTATGCTGACGGGTCCGGTCACTGTTTTGCAATGGTCATTCGTGCGTGACGATCAGTCTCGCCAGGCCACGTGCCTGCAACTGGCGCTGGCATTACGCGATGAAGTTCTGGATCTGGAAAAGGCGGGAATCCGCGTTATTCAAATCGACGAGCCGGCATTCCGCGAAGGTTTGCCGCTGCGCAAGGCCGATTGGAAAACCTATCTGGACTGGGCAGTAGACTGCTTCCGGGTCAGCACATCGGGGGTTGAGGACACCACACAGATCCACACCCATATGTGCTACTCGGAGTTCAATGACATTATCGAATCCATCGCCGCCATGGATGCCGATGTGATTACCATCGAAACGTCACGTTCGAACATGGAGTTGCTGGAGGCATTCGAGCGCTTCAATTACCCGAACGATATCGGACCGGGAGTCTACGATATCCACTCTCCAAACGTTCCGGACAGGGAATGGATGATACAGCTGATGAAAAAGGCGGCCAGCCGCCTGGATCGCAAGCAATTGTGGGTTAATCCCGATTGTGGGCTGAAAACACGCCAGTGGCCTGAAACCCGCAGCGCCCTTATTGAGATGGTGCAGGCTGCCAGCGCCCTGAGAGCTGCCGCCTAGTCCGCCCCCTTACCAACCTTTTCCACAGGTGCACGGTTTTTCAGTGCCCTGTGGTTTTTTTTGGGCCTCTTGTCACGCATTTCTGCGCGATCCGAGCGGGTACCAGTATTTTTGCCCTGCAGCAAAATTTCACAAAAGCGGGGTTTTTACCGGCAGGGCCGCAGACGAGTACGCTATACTTTATCGGTTTACTGATCAATTCATTCGTCAATCACTCGGACATGTCACTGGGTTCTTCGGCTCGCACGCCCATTCACACCCGCAGCATTACCATGGATTCCTTTCTTCGGGAGGACGGTCTCTGGGAGCTGGAAGCGCATCTGGTAGACGTCAAGGCCTATGACTTCCCTACTAAAAGGGGAGAAATACACCGTGCAGGGGATCCGGTTCACGATATGACGATTGTTCTGCTTGTTACCCAGGATGGGGCGATCACTGATGTCCGGGCCCGGTACGAAGCGGCGCCATATGGTGCAGCCTGTACTGCCATCGAAGAGGGCTATCGCGGCCTCATTGGCCTGCATCTGCTCCGTCAGTTCCGCGCTGCCGTGCGTGAGCGCTTCGGACGTGTTGACGGCTGTACCCACATGTCCGAACTGGTGGTTCTGCTGCCAACCGTTTTCGTGCAGAGTCTGTCTGCACAGCGCCGTGAGCAGGCAGAGAAAACCGGCAGAAAACCCTTTCAGCTGGAAGGGTGCCACGCACTGGCACTGACCTCTCCTGTCGTAAAGGAGTTTTACCCAGAGTGGTACGTCAGTGAGCAGAATGGAAGTAAACGCAGGGTCAGGCAGTCATGACGCTGTCACTGGGATCAACAGTCTCATTTCGTGTGCTCGCTGATTGCTGAGCATTTGTTTTTTTATCCTACGCTAATAGGTAATACATGAAGATCCATGAGTATCAAGGCAAAGAGCTGCTGAAAAAATTCGGCGTCACGGTGCCTCGCGGCATCCCCGCATTTTCCGTAGACGAAGCGGTTGCCGCCGCAGAGAAACTCGGTGGCCCGGTTTGGGTTGTCAAGGCGCAGATTCATGCGGGTGGGCGCGGCAAGGGCGGTGGTGTGAAACTTGCCAAGTCTGTTGACGAAGTTCGCCAACTGTCGTCCGAAATCCTGGGTATGCAACTGGTAACTCACCAGACCGGAGCTGAGGGCCAGAAAGTGAACCGTCTTCTGATTGAAGAAGGCGCGGACATCAAGAAAGAATATTACGTTGGTATCGTTACTGACCGCAATAGCCAGCGCGTGTGCGTCATGGCCTCCAGCGAAGGGGGGATGGATGTTGAGGAAGTCGCCGAGAAAACGCCTGAGAAAATTCTCAAGGTCTTTGTCGATCCTGCCAAAGGATTCACCGATGAAGAAGCCCGTGAACTGGCTCGTGGTATTGGTGTACCTGACACATCAGTTGACAAGGCAGCGGTGGAGTTCCAGAAACTGTACCAGGCATACTGGGACACTGATTCTTCACTGGCCGAGATCAACCCTCTGATTCTGACCGGTTCGGGCGACATTATTGCTCTGGATGCCAAATTCAACTTTGATTCGAATGCGCTGTTCCGCCATCCCGACATCGTTGAATACCGCGATCTTGATGAAGAAGATCCTGCAGAGATTGAGGCCAGCAAATTCGACCTTGCATACATTCAGCTCGACGGCAATATCGGTTGTCTGGTCAATGGTGCCGGTTTGGCCATGGCGACCATGGACACGATCAAGCTGTTTGGCGGTGAGCCTGCCAACTTCCTGGACGTGGGTGGTGGCGCGACTGCTGAAAAGGTCACTGAAGCCTTCAAGATCATGCTCAAGAACAAGGAAGTCAAGGCGATTCTGGTGAATATTTTCGGTGGCATCATGCGCTGCGATGTGATCGCCGAAGGCGTTATTGCGGCTTGCAAGGCCGTGAACCTTTCGGTTCCTCTCGTGGTACGCATGAAAGGTACCAACGAAGAAATGGGCAAAAAAATGCTCGCAGAATCCGGGCTGCCAATCATCAGCGCCGATACCATGGCCGAAGCCGCGACCAAAGTCGTTGCCGCCGTTAAGTAAGCAAGGAATTTTTCATGTCAATTCTGATCAATAAAGACTCCAAAGTCATCACCCAGGGTATTACCGGTAAGACCGGCCAGTTCCACACACGCATGTGCCGTGACTATGCCTTTGGTAAAGAAGCATTTGTCGCCGGTGTGAATCCGAAACGTGCAGGCGAGGATTTCGAAGGTGTACCTATCTATGCGTCTGTCAAGGACGCCAAAGCCCAAACCGGTGCCAACGTATCGGTCATCTATGTACCACCCGCTGGTGCGGCGGACGCCATCTGGGAAGCGGTTGACGCGGACCTGGATCTGGTCATCTGCATTACCGAAGGTATTCCGGTTCGCGATATGCTGGCTGTTCGCAATCGCATGCGTGAAGAGAACAAAACCACGTTGCTGCTCGGACCAAATTGCCCGGGCCTGATTACACCCGATGAGCTCAAGATCGGTATCATGCCTGCGCACATCTGCAAAAAAGGCCGTATCGGCGTTGTCAGCCGCTCCGGTACGCTGACATACGAAGCTGTTGCTCAGCTGACTGAACTTGGCTTGGGACAATCCAGCGCTGTTGGTATTGGTGGTGACCCGATTAACGGTCTCAAACATATCGACATTCTCAAAATGTTCAATGATGATCCGGAAACCGATGCAGTCGTCATGATCGGCGAAATCGGTGGTCCTGACGAGGTCAATGCTGCGGAATGGGCCAGGGACAATATGAAGAAACCGGTAGTCGGTTTTATCGCAGGTGTGACCGCGCCTCCAGGAAAACGCATGGGCCATGCCGGTGCGCTGATTTCCGGCGGTGCCGATACTGCAGACGCCAAACTCGAGATCATGGAAGCCTGCGGAATCCGCACAACACGCAATCCTTCCGAAATGGGTAAACTGCTCAAATCTGTTCTGTAATTGCGCCCATTGCTGACCATCTTCGTGGTCCGCAGTGAACAGCCCCTGATAGCACACCTGCAAGGTTGTGATATCAGGGGCTTTTTCTTTTGTGATTCACCCGTGAGTCAGGGGGCTGTAAGCAAAGATTCATAGAATGGTAAGCGCAAATAAAAACGGGTCCTCTCAGCAATTGAGCGGACAACAATACAGACAACATTTTCTCCTTAAAGCTTATTTGGAAGGTTCACTATGGATGTAGGTTCTTCGGCGTTCTGGCTCGCCCTGCTGGAAATTGTTTGGGTAAATATTCTGCTGTCGGGTGATAACGCAGTGGTCATAGCACTGGCAGCGCGAACGCTGCCGGTGAATCAACAGAAAAAAGCCATTGTGATCGGCTCCGGTGCCGCCATCGTGATGCGTATTATCCTTACTCTGGTTGCGGCCAAGCTGCTGATGCTTCCCTATCTGAAAATCATCGGTGCGATTCTGCTGGTATACATCGGCGTTTCACTGGTCAACTCGGATGATGATGAAGGAGGGCCCGAGAAACACCACGCGTCGTTGCTCAGTGCCATCAGAACTATTCTGGTTGCCGACCTGGTCATGAGTCTTGATAATGTGGTCGCCGTGGCTGCTGCGGCTCATGGTGACACCACGCTACTGATCATCGGCCTTGCCCTGAGTATTCCACTGGTGATTTTCGGCAGTACGCTATTGTTGAGCGTGATCGAAAAGTTCCCGCTTATCGTATGGCTGGGTGCCGCGCTGCTGGGGTATATTGCAGGTGAAATGTTCGTAGGAGATCCGGTCATTGAACCCCGTTCGGAAACCTGGGCGTCAATGGCCCATCTGACTCACCACCAACTCGGAATTGCGATGGGTATCGTCGGGGCGATTCTTGTTGTTGCTCTGGGTAAATTTTTTGTGAGTCGTACAAAAAACTGACAATTTACTGAATACTCTGTTTTATAATTGCTCGCAGTCTGGGGCAGAGAAAGGGGCGCGCAAGTGCCCCTTTTTTCTACTGATGTCCCAATCGGACCGCCAACCGCAGTACGCGATGATGTCCGGGGTCTGGAGCTCGCATCCAGGTTCTCGCATTCATAGTGCACAGCGGAATGACGTTGTATGCGATCTTCCGCCTGACAGATACCGGCGGATTGGGTCGGCTGGTCCATTTGCAAACATATAAACCTAACAGAGGCGATCTTTCATTATGCTTGAGTTTTTTCAAACCCTGAGCTGGGCCGCAATATTCCAGATTATTTTAATTGACATACTTTTGGGTGGTGACAATGCCGTGATCATCGCGCTTGCATGCCGTAATCTGGAGAAAGCGCAGCGGATGAAAGGTATTCTGTGGGGCACCTTCGGCGCTATCATCATGCGGGTGATTCTGATTGCATTCGCCCTCAAGCTGCTCGAAATTCCGTACCTGAAAATTGTGGGGGGCGCCTTGCTGGTCTGGATCGGTATCAAGCTGCTGATTCCGGAAGAAGATGAACATGGTAATGTGGTTGGTGGAACATCGGTCTGGACGGCGGTTAAGACTATTTTGATTGCAGACTTTGTCATGAGCCTGGATAACGTTATTGCGATTGCCGCCGCTGCGCAGAAAACCACGCCGGGTCACGAAGTGGCTTATGTGGCATTCGGTCTGATTGTCAGTGTGCCAATTATTATCTGGGGCAGTACGCTGGTTCTTAAGCTCATTGACAAATACCCCCTGGTGATTACGCTGGGTGCCGGTCTGCTCGGCTGGCTGGCAGGTGGGATGCTGATCTCTGACGTATTTACCGAGAGGGCATTTTTCAATGGCGGACCTGCACCGCAAACTGTTAAGATTGCAGTAGAAGTCATTGGCGTGATTCTGGTGATTGGGGTTGGAAAATGGCTTGCTTCCCGTAAAGGTAGCAAGCAGGTACCCGAAGCGCACTGAATCAGTTTACTCCTCGTTCGGCTTGATCCGGGTATCCTGAATATCCCGATCTGAGCGCCAGCAAACCCCGCCAGACTTCGGTCGCGCGGGGTTTGTTATTTGCTTGTTCTCTGGCAGCTTGCCTGTTACTCGTTTGAAGGTCTGACATCATGGAAGAAAAACCAAAGCGCACCATATTGCAAGGGTTGCTTATTCTTGCGGTTATTGGAATCGTGGTGACCGTTGCCGTCAATTATTTTCGTTGACATCTTGTCCTGGCCAGCCGCCGGCCTGATCGTCCGGATATAGCCTTGTTTCGATTCCTCAGCATACATTTTTGATCATAATTAACAGGTATTTCGCGTGACCGAACTTAAAAAACTCACTATTGCAACCCGCGCCAGTCGTCTTGCCCTGTGGCAGGCACATCACGTGCGGGATCTGCTTATTTCGACTTTTCCCGAGTTGCAGGTCGAGCTGCTTGAATTGACAACCAAAGGCGATCAGATTCTTGATCGGACCCTCTCCAAAATCGGCGGCAAAGGTCTGTTCATCAAGGAACTGGAAGCGGCCTTGCTCGATGGCAGGGCGGATATTGCCGTGCATTCGCTCAAGGATGTACCGGTTGACCTGCAATCCCCCTTCGCGCTTGCCGCTATTCTTGAGCGGGCCGATCCCACTGATGCCTTTGTATCATCCCGCTACCATCGTCTGAGTGACCTGCCAGCGGGCGCGGTTGTTGGTACCTCCAGCCTGAGGCGGGAATCCCAGATTCGTGCTGCTTACCCTGAGCTAGTGGTCAAGCCGCTACGTGGCAATCTGGATACCCGTCTGGGCAAATTGGACAAGGGCGACTACGATGCGATCGTGCTGGCTTCGGCAGGCCTGGAACGACTGGGCCTGGGTGCGCGCATTGCATCGCGACTGGAAGTATCGGAAAGTCTGCCTGCCGCGGGGCAGGGCGCATTGGGTATCGAGATTCTGGAGTCCCGTAACGATCTGCAGGAAATGCTGGCAGAACTGGCCAGTCCGGCGACCACCGCCTGCACTACAGCGGAGCGCGCCGTGTCCAGAGCCCTGGGGGGGTCCTGTCAGATTCCCATCGCGGCCTACGCGACGCTGACCGATAACGCCGTTACGCTTCACGCGCTGGTGGCAAGCCCGGATGGTAAAAACGTATTGCGCAGTACACGTACCGCCGGTGCGGAAGGCGCGGAGCAACTGGGCGCAGATGTGGCTCAGGCGCTCAGGGAGCAGGGTGCTGATGAAATTCTGGCAGCGCTGGCACAAGCGAATCAGGCCGACGACACCAGCGAGTGATTCACAACGTGCCTCAAGCTCCAGTCACTGTCGTTCTGACCAGACCCAAAGGAAAAAACGAACGGTTGCAGCAACGCTTTGAACAGATGGGGCTGCCAACGATCAGTCTGCCGGCGTTGACGCTGCGTCGCCTTACCATCGCCGACCCGCTTCCGGAATTGTCAGTATTCGATCTCGTGTTTTTTGTCAGTGGCTTTGCGGTTGACTGTTTCTTTGACCTGCTGTCTGAAAAGGGCATGCATTGGCCCGCAGATCTGCACGCCGGCTGTGTGGGTCCGGGCACGGCTCAGGCCTTGCAGCGACGAGGCGTCTGCAAAGATCATATTTATCTTCCTTCAGACGGGCAGTCTTTTGATTCGCCGGGCCTGATGGCCAGTCTGCACAGTAATGGTGTGCTTGCCACCTTGCATTCGGTATTGATTGCTTGCGGCACCACGGGCAATCCCTGGTTTGCCGACAGATTGCGGGAACGTGCCATTTCGGTGACCCGGATATCACTCTACGAGCGTCAGGGCAGGCAATGGGATGTTCAGGAAAGGCAGCAGATGGGCCAACTGTTTGAAAATCCATCCATAAAAAAATATGTCGTGATAACCAGTCCCCAGGGCGTTGCGGCGTTTGTGGGGAACCTCGCCCTGTCAGGGGTTGATGCCAATGTTTTGGCAGACACCACGACTTTCGTATTGACGCACGCGAGCCAGGTCAGCAGCTTGCAGCAAATCTGGGGACGGGAGATACATGGTGCGAATGTGTCCGCCTTGCATATTGTGCAGACCCTTCCCGATGACGACGCAATTTTCCATACCGTTACAATCTCTGATTAAAAGCCCGCCGTAATCCACTACAATGCACATATCTTTTCGTGAACGATCGCCATTGGGTGTATTGGTTTTCTGGACAGCAAGGAATTGAAAAACATGGAAAAAGAACGGGACGACGCGCACAATACGGATGCCGGTAAAAATCCACCAGAGACTGACCGGCATAATGAAGCCGACGATGCGACGCCGCAAGCGGTGACCGATGTTGAGCTCAGCAATGAGGAATCCACAGAGGAGTCTGGCGCTACTGATCCTGCAACCGCGACTGAATCCGGTTCCGGCGATTTTTCTGTTCCGCCAGCATCCAATGCTGATGCGTCACCAGACTCCGGTAAAGGCAGCAAAGCACCCCTGATCGGCGCAATCATCGTTGTCGCAGCCATTGCTGCAGGTGGTTATTATTACGCGCAGGACAACCAGTCCGCATCCGATACGCAGACCAGTTCGCAGACAGAGGGAAGTGCTACAACCCAAAATCCTGACTCTGCGGGAAGTGACAGTGCAGAACAAACACTGCCGTCCACGGATTCCGCGGATAGCACGCAGGATACTCCTGAAGCCACCTCATCGTCCTCTGACAGTACTTCTGCTGAGTCAACGAGTGGCGCAACGCCTCCCGGTCCTGATAATGGCGGTGATACTGCCCGTGAACCAGGCACAGGGGAAAGTGCGAGCGATGGCGGCAGCACGACAGGCCCGGCAGGCGACGCAGCCGAAACAAAGGACCAGGACGATGGCGCTCAGCCAGCTGCTGACAGCAGTGCAGACGACAGTCTCGAAAACAATAGCGTAAGCGACAGCAGTGCAGATCAAAGCAGTGTGCAGGCCGATGCTGCCAATGAGCAGCCTGCCACCGCTGACACCAGCGCAAGTGAAACAGGTGCTCAGTCGTTATCGACCGAGTCTTCAGCGGAATCCCAGGACTCTGCCGATAGTACGGACAGCGACACCGTTCAACCCGCGACCGATGCTACCCAGCCAGCATCCGCTGATGCCACGGGCAGGCAAGCCGACACGGCACTACCTTCGGATATCCGCGATCAGCTTGATCGTCAGTCTGCGCAGATTATTGCCTTGCGTGATCAGCTTGAGTCCTCGCAGAAGCAGCTTCAACAGTTGCAATCCGCAAGGTTGCAGGCTTCACGCAACGAGGCCAGTCTATTTATTCTCAATGACGTCAGCAGACTCGTGAGCATGGCTCAGAATGAACTCGCGATTTCCGGTAACATCGAAAATGCGGTCGCATCGCTGGAAACAGCCAGAAAAACCGTTGATCAGGCGGATTCGCCGGTGCTGGCCGGATTGCAGGGCGCGCTCGCGGCAGATATTGTCACTCTGAAGTCCACACCTGTCAGTACTCAGGATATGCTGTTCTCGCAGGCCTCGGCGCTTGCCGAAAAAATCGATATGCTGCCAATGATCGCGCCGGATCAGCCGGGAGCGCGGCCCATGGCAGCAACGTCCGCGCACAGTGCTGCTCAGGATACCTCAAGTTCGAATGAAACTAATGTAGACACAACCAATCCCTCTGCAGCCTGGTACGAGCGCGCCTGGATTGAAGTAAAAACCTGGCCCGCTACAGTATGGAATGGACTGCGTTCTGATCTGGGCGGTATTGTACGTGTGGAAAAACTTGCCGATCCAGATCAGGTTCTTCTGACTGTCGATCAGGCAGCCCAGTTACGCGCCAATCTGAAGCAGAATCTGCATTTCGCCCAGCAGGCGTTGCTGAACGGACAGCAGGGCATCTGGACGTCGTCACTGGAAAATGTTGTCAAAGGCCTCAGGCAAAGTTTTAATCAGGATTCGTCCGACACGCAACAGGCTTTGGCGCAGGCTCATGCCTTGCTTAAGGCGGGTGTTAGACCTCAGATGCCCGAAATCACGCAGAGCGTGAAGGCAGTCCAGGAGACCCGCAATCAGCTCAAATCCATGAATTCCGGACAGGAGTAATGCATGCGAACCAGTTTGAAATTACTTGTCCTGCTCGCTGTCGCTGTTGCTGCCGCTTTACTGCTGCGTGATTCCAGCGGCTATTTCATGGTAGTCACAGGCGATGAACGCCGTACAGTGTCGCTTGCCACCGGTCTGGTCTTCATCGTTCTGGCGTTCTTCGTGTTCTATCTGGTATTTCGCTTCATCGGTTTCCTGACGGATGCGCCCGGCCGTATCCGTCACTGGAACCAGCGCCGTCATACCCGAAAGGATTATGACCTGCTTGAGCGCGGCTGGGTTGAGCTTCTGGAAGGCCGCAGCAGTCCGGCAGAGAAAGATCTGACACGCCTGCTTAATCGTAGCCGTGATAGCGGTCGACAAGCCTTGGCAAGCCTTGCGGCTGCCAAGGCAGCGCATAACCAGTCGCGTTACGCAGAGCGTGATGCCTTGCTGCTGACTGCACAGTCCAAGGCAGAAGGCAATCCGCGCATGCAGCATGCGGCAACGACCATTCGTGCGGAAATGCTGCTGGAGCAGGGCGAGTCCAAACATGCGCTGGCCTTGCTGGAGCCATTGGCAAAAGCCGGCGGCGCAAATCAGGATCATATTCAAAAGCTGCTATTGCGCGGTTACAAGCAAATCGGAAACCAGGATAAATTGCTGGACGTGGTCCGCAAGCTTCACAAGAAAGGCACCATTGATCCCTTTGAAGGCCAGCGTCTGATCGAACACGCCGGGGCCGCTGTGATGAAAGCAACAACCCGTGACAGTTGGGCAAACACATGGAAGTCGTTCAGCAGCGCAGAAAAAACCATGCCACTGATTGCACTGGCGGCTGCTGAGAAAGCTCAGGTTGCCGGTCATCATGATACGGCAGGACAGATTCTTGAGGCGTCCCTGCGTGAAAATATTGATGCCCGTTTGCTCAATTCCTATGTACAGTGTCCGGCGGAGCAGGTTAATGCGCGTCTGACGAAGGCGCAGCAGTGGCTTGAAAAAGACGAGAACAATCCTGATTTGCTTAATGCATTAGGCTTTCTTTGTCTGGCTGCCCAACTGTGGGGACAGGCAGAGCGGTATCTCACGCGTAGTCTTAAGCTACGGGAAGATCCCCGCACCCATTCTCTGCTGGGCGCGCTCTACGACAGGCTGGGCAAGCCGGCAGAAGCCGTCAAGCACTGGCGTTTCGCTTCCGCCTCCATTTCCATGCTGCCTGTCGTGGTCGGAGAAAAATATTTGCCTGCCGCCGATACGCGTCTTGATCCGGATGGTCCGCCGGACCGCAAGCGCGCAGATATGGAGTCGGAGGAGGTGCAAGCCGATGGCGCTCCTGAAAAGACCATTTATGCCAAACGACCGGAGACCGATGAAGAGTACTTTGACAGCGCTCCGATTCCCGGTATCCGTTCCGAAGACCTGAACGAAAAATCGTAAACCACAGTAACCTGAAGAGTTGACTATGAGCTTGAAAAATGTCCCTGCCGGTTCCAAAACACCGGAAGAATTCAATGTTGTCATTGAAATTCCGATGAATGCCGATCCGGTTAAATATGAAGTAGATAAAGACACAGGTGCGGTCTTTGTTGATCGCTTCATGATGACCGCCATGCATTATCCCTGCAATTATGGCTATATTCCCGATACGTTATCTGACGATGGAGATCCGGTGGATGTGCTGGTTCTGACGCCATTCCCTGTTGTTGTGGGTTCCGTCATCAAATGCCGTGCCCTTGGTGTGTTGCAGATGGATGATGAAGCGGGTGGCGACGCCAAATTGCTTGCCCGTCCGGTAGACAAACTTTACCCACCTTACGCCGGCCTGCAGTCTCACACTGACATTCCGGAACAGGAATTGCAGCGTATCCAGCACTTTTTTGAGCACTACAAGGATCTGGAAAAAGGCAAGTGGGTCAAGGTAAAAGGCTGGGAAGGGATAGACGCCGCCCATGCTGAGATTACGTCCAGTATCGAGCGATTCCAGAAAGGAAAATAATCCGCTGGTTTGGACACGCTTTTAAAAAAGGGCGCGGCGGTACACCTCCGGGCCCTTTTTTTGTAAGTCGCGAAGCAGATGTCAATGCACGCCTGTTGCGACAATTGAGTGATGAATGATAAACAAGACCATTGAAGAGACTGCCATGACTTATGTTTTTCCTGCCCCAGAAGTTGTTTCCCTTGCCGTTGTCGGCAGCGACGCCCGTTTTCCTGTGCGCCGCGTGTATTGTGTAGGTCGTAATTACGCCGAGCATGCAAAGGAGATGGGTTTTACCGGTCGCGAAGATCCGTTCTTTTTCTGCAAACCCGCCAACGCTCTGTTGCCAGTGGCTGACGGTGAAACCGGCCAAATGCCTTACCCCTCCAAAACTTCTGATCTGCATCACGAAATGGAACTGGTCGTCGCCATCGGCAAGGCGGGCAAGGACGTTTCGGTAGAAGAGGCCAAAGAGATGGTGTGGGGCTATGCGCTGGGATTGGATATGACCAGACGCGATTTGCAGGGTGAGGCAAAAAAACAGGGTCGTCCATGGGAAGTGGGCAAAGCTTTCGATCTGTCCGGCCCTATCGGACCGATTCACCCCGCATCCAGCGTCAGCAATATCGATAGTGCAGCCATTTCACTGGATGTTAACGGGGAGACCCGCCAGAAAAGCACGATTGCCTCATTGATCTGGTCCATTCCTGAATCTATCGCTTATCTGTCCGGACTGTTCGAGCTGCAGCCTGGGGACCTGATCTTTTCAGGCACACCTGAAGGGGTGGCGGCAGTGAAAGTGGGTGACGAGCTTGTCGGTAAAGTCGAAGGTCTTGGCCAGCTAAACGTTCGCATCGTCTGATCGACAGGATAGGCGTCACGGCGCGAGTCATATAGCAGGGTTATTGCTGGGGATGCCAGAAAGGTAGATGCGTGGCTGAGTCACGTATCTGCGTGAGACTGTTCCGGATACCTTGTGATGCCCGGCCACGGCTTCTATGTCGGACTGGCAGCAGTGGCAAATGGGCGATATCATATCCTCAAAACGTTAAATAATAAGACACCCCGAAAGCGGTGTCTTATTGTTTTTATTATACAAATCAACCAGATACGAAAATTGACGAATACCTTAAAAAATACAGATGTTACAAATGCAAGCATTTTATGGCCGTTCTGTAATGATCTTTCGGGTGAAAGTGCGAATAATGGTTTCTACTGATTTTGCATTTCAACTAAAGAGGATAAGTCATGAAGCTTAATACGACACGATCACTGGTACTGACAGCAGTTTTTGCAGGATTCCTGGGTCTGGCCGGATGTGACAACGCAGGCGATTCATCCGCGCCTGAGGCGCCAGGCGCGACTTCAGAAGCACCAGGAGCACCGGAAACACCGTCACCTGCTGCTGAGCCAGCTGCACCAGCCGAATCCTCCCCTGCTGATGGTACGACTCCTGCACCGGCTGGCGATGCGCCTGCAGGTGAGGCTCCAGCCGGCGGTACCCAGTAATAGTCTGACTGCTGCGGCCCGCGGATTCTTCTAAGTGTGTCAGCATGCTGACAGATACGAAGAAAATCCCGGATGCGGCTGATCCCGGATAACGCTTGAATGCGTTCCGGGAGACGAGCAAAAGATCACGGGTATTGCTGTCATTGGCGTTTATCGGGCCAAAAGTATGCATGCCCGGCGGTCAAACTCTCGTTAGATGACTCAATAATGTATGCGCCCAGAGAGGCGGCAACTGAAGAAAAACCGATGAAGTTCTCGCAAAGTCCCTTCATTCCGATTACTCTCTCTGGGCGACTCGACACTCATACTGTCGGTCGCTTTTTTTTGTGTATTGACTGAACGGGTATGGAAGAGTTGGGGACAATCGAGCCTATACAATGATTAAACCTGTGCCTGTGACGCAGGCTTTTGAATTTCCACCCGATCAGGATCGTTGCGCCTTGCCGGATCTGCGATTTTTGTCATATGCAGGCCACGCGCTGTACTTGCGTAGGCATTGCGTAGGCAGCGCCTGTCAGTAACCTTTCAGGCATCAGCTCAAAAACCGTTTGTGCGCATTACCGGCTAGTGATTTTGCCGTGGCGCCCTTGTTGTCCATATTTGTCCAAACCTAACCTAATAACGCTTGGCAAAAACCACAGGCGTGGAAGGCGATCCTTGAATAGCTTGTGCCTGTTCCGATCGCTCGACCGCATTGTCTGAACCACGGACAAAAAAATACCTTCGCAGAGGAAGGTATTTTTTGTGAAAAAGCCTGGACTATTTTTTCATCATATCGAAGAACTGATCGTTGTTTTTGGTAGATTTAATCTTGTCCAGAATGAATTCCATGGCTTCGACTTCGTCCATATCGTGGATGAATTTGCGCAGCACCCAGACCCGTTGCAGTTTCTCGGGCTTCATCAATAATTCTTCACGACGGGTACCTGATTTGTTCAGATTGATGGCCGGGTAGATCCGTTTTTCTGCAAGACGACGTTCCAGATGTACCTCGCTGTTGCCGGTGCCCTTGAATTCTTCGTAAATCACTTCATCCATGCGGCTGCCTGTTTCGATCAGCGCCGTGCCGATGATGGTTAGTGAACCACCTTCTTCAATATTGCGGGCCGCGCCGAAGAAGCGTTTGGGGCGTTGCAGCGCATTGGCATCCACACCACCGGTGAGCACCTTGCCTGAAGAAGGCACAACGGTATTGTAGGCACGGGCCAGACGGGTAATGGAGTCCAGCACAATGACCACATCTTTTTTGAGTTCCACCAGACGCTTGGCCTTTTCAATGACCATTTCTGCAACCTGTACGTGACGTGTTGCGGGCTCGTCGAAGGTTGAGGCAACCACTTCGCCGCGTACCGTGCGGGTCATTTCAGTAACCTCTTCAGGGCGTTCATCGACCAGCAGTACGATCAGGGTGGCGTCAGGGTAATTGGTGGTGATGGAGTGGGCGATGTGCTGCATCATGACCGTTTTGCCCGATTTTGGGCTGGCAACGATCAGGGCACGCTGGCCCTTGCCGATAGGAGAAAAAATGTCCAGGATTCGGCCGGTATTGTTTTCTTCGCTTTTGATATCACGTTCCAGAATCAGTGGATCATCCGGATGCAGCGGTGTCAGATTCTCGAACATGATGCGGTGTTTCATCAATTCAGGCGAGACACCGTTGACATTCTCTACCTTGACCAGGGCGAAATAGCGCTCGCCATCCTTGGGTACGCGAACTTCACCCTCAATCGAGTCACCTGTGTGCAGGTTGAAGCGGCGGATTTGCGACGGAGAAATGTAGATGTCGTCTGTGCTGGCAAGATAGGAGGTTTCGGGAGATCGAAGAAAGCCAAAGCCGTCGGGCAAGACCTCCAGAACGCCGTCGCCGAAGATTTGCTCGCCCATTTTTGCCCGGCGCTTCATGATGGCAAACATGAGTTCCTGCTTGCGGAAGCGGTTGGCATTTTCGATTTCAAGACCTGCAGCCATTTCGAGCAGCTGCGACACATGCAGTGCCTTTAATTCATTAAGGTGCATTATTTATAGTACGAATAGATAAGAATTGGAATAAGAGTCAGGGTGGCGGACTGACGAATGAGCCCGCGCGAAAAATAGCTTAGATGGATTCGTCAATGAATCCGGTCAGCTGGGTTTTGTTGACTGCACCGACCTTCGTCGCCACAGCCTCGCCATTTTTAAATACCATCAATGTAGGAATGCCGCGAATACCAAAGCGGGCAGCCACTTCAGGATGATCCTGTACGTCGACTTTTACTACCTGTACACGGCCTTCATAGTCGCGGGATACTTCCTCAAGCAACGGTGCAATCGCCTTGCACGGACCACACCAGGGCGCCCAGTAGTCGACCAGCACCGGCACTTCCGATTGCAGCACTTCGGCTTCAAATGTTTTTTCGGTTGCGTGTTTAATCAGATCGCTCATAATGTTTCGGTGACAGTAGCCAAGAATAATCAGAATTGAAATTTAACGTATTTGGGATGACCCCGGAACGCGGACGATCAAAGCGGATAGGTTTTGATGTGAGCTGCAACGGAAAGGTTTTTCAGTTTAGATCCCGTTGCGGGCGGTTGATACCGGGCCAGTCGAAGGAGGGGTACCCCTGACGGACATACAGTTGCCAAATGCGTCTGTAGTTAAATGTAAGAATACCATTTATCGATAAAGATTGTCGGAAAGCGTGATTATTGAGCGACAAAAAACGCTTTGAGCACGTAAAATGTCTGTTTTTTTGAACAGTATTGAGAAAACACGTGGCCGCCAAGCAAAGCTATGACGAAGCATCCATCCGGGTCCTGAAGGGTCTGGAGCCCGTGCGCGAACGCCCGGGCATGTACACCCGCACCGAGAATCCCCTGCATATTGTCCAGGAAGTCATCGACAATGCCGCCGATGAAGCACTGGCCGGTTTTGCCAGGCAGATTACCGTGACTGTCAATACCGACAGCAGTATCACTGTTGAGGATGATGGCCGCGGTATTCCTGTGGGCCTGCATCCCGAAGAAAAGGCACCGGTGGTAGAAATTGTATTTACGCGCCTGCACGCCGGGGGCAAGTTCGACAAGAAGGCCGGAGGCGCCTATGCTTTCTCTGGTGGTCTGCACGGGGTAGGGGTATCGGTTACCAATGCGCTGTCCACCCGTATGGAAGTGACCGTCTGGCGTGACAGCAGCGAGTACCAGCTGGTGTTTGCCGATGGTGGCTATCTCAACACGCCGTTGAGCCGCCAGGGTGATGCCGTCCCCCGAAAAAAAACCGGAACGCGGGTTCGCATCTGGCCTGATCCCAAGTATTTCGATACTGCCCAGATTCCGATGAATGAGCTGGTTCGGCTGTTGCGCAGTAAAGCAGTGCTGATGCCCGGGGTCATCGTGGTTTTGAACAATGCGAAAACGGGCGAGCAGAAAAAATGGGTTTATGAACGCGGACTGACGGGTTACCTTACCGAGTCGCTGGCGGGTGATGAATTACTGGTGCCGGTGTTTGCAGACAGTCAGTATGCAGATAAATCCAACGACTATTTCGCAGACGGCGAGGGAGCAGAGTGGGCAGTAGCCTGGACTGCCGAAGGCCAAGTCGTCCGGGAATCCTATGTGAATCTGATTCCGACCTCTGCCGGAGGCACACACGAGGCAGGCCTGCGAGAAGGTCTTTACAGCGCGCTCAAGAGTTTTATCGAGTTGCACAATCTGTTGCCCAAGGGCATTAAGCTGCTTCCTGAAGACGTATTTTCACGCGCCAGCTTTGTTCTTTCTGCCAAGGTACTGGATCCCCAGTTCCAGGGACAGATCAAGGAGCGACTCAATAACCGCGACGCCGTCAGACTGGTCGGAGGCTTTGCCAAAACCTCATTCGAATTGCGGCTGAACAGCAATGTTGAGGCAGGCAAAAAACTGGCTGAACTAGCCATTCGCCAGGCACAGGTCAGGACTCGCTCTGCACAAAAAGTAGAGAAACGCAAGAGTTCGGGTGTTGCCGTTTTGCCCGGTAAGCTCACCGATTGCGAATCCTCTGACAGCACCCGTACCGAAGTCTTCCTGGTCGAAGGGGACTCGGCTGGGGGCTCGGCGAAAATGGGCCGCAACAAAGAGTTTCAGGCTGTCCTGCCGCTGCGCGGCAAGGTGCTCAATTCCTGGGAAGTGGAAAAAGACCGGCTGTTTGCGAATAACGAGATTCACGATATTGCCGTTGCCATTGGCGTGGATCCTCACGGCCCCAATGACAACCCGGACCTGTCCGGATTGCGCTACCGCCGTATCTGCATCCTGTCAGACGCCGATGTTGACGGTTCGCATATCCAGGTGTTGTTGCTCACACTGTTCTATCGTCATTTTCCACGCCTGGTGGAAAACGGGTTTGTCTTTATTGCCAAACCGCCCCTGTTTCGCGTGGATGTTCCGGCGCAGGGCAAGCGGCCTGCGCGCAAGCTGTATTGCCTGGATGAGTCTGAGCTCGATGCCGTGCAGGATAAGCTGGTACAAAAGGACGGCGTCAAACCTGCATCCCTTAGCATCAGTCGCTTCAAGGGCCTGGGTGAAATGAGTGCCGAACAGCTGTGGGAAACGACGATGAACCCGGACACCCGGCGCCTTCTGCCTGTCGGTTATGGCGAACTCACCTCGGATCAGACGCGCAAGATGTTCGACATGCTGATGGGTAAGGGCGAATCGGCTCAGCGACGCAGCTGGCTCGAAGACAAAGGTAACTTAGCAGAAGTGGATGTGTAATGACTGATCAAGACCAGACGGACCTTTTTGAAGCAGAACGTCCCGACGACGAAACTATCACCCTTGGCCTATACGCTGAACAGGCCTATCTGGATTATGCGGTGTCTGTCGTGCGCGGCCGTGCTCTGCCGGATGTTGGCGACGGGCAGAAGCCTGTGCAGCGACGCATCCTCTATGCGATGAGCGAAATGGGCCTGCGGGCCGGCGCCAAACCGGTGAAATCGGCCAGGGTAGTGGGGGATGTGCTCGGTAAGTTTCACCCGCACGGCGATCAGGCTGCCTATGATGCGCTGGTGCGCATGGCTCAGGATTTTACCCTGCGTTATCCGCTGATCGACGGTCAGGGCAATTTTGGCTCACGTGATGGTGATGGCGCCGCGGCCATGCGATATACCGAAGCCAGGCTAACTCCGATTGCCGATGTGTTGCTTGGGGAGATTGACGAAGGAACGGTCGATTTCGTGCCCAACTACGACGGCAGTCAGCAGGAACCGCAGATGCTTCCTGCGCGACTGCCGGTGATGCTGCTCAACGGAGCATCCGGTATTGCAGTTGGAATGGCAACGGAAATTCCTTCCCACAATCTGCAGGAGGTCGCGGCAGCGGCAGTGGCGTTGCTGCGTCACCCTCGCATGAGTGACGAAGAACTGTATACGCTGATTCCCGGGCCAGATTTTGCCGGTGGCGCGCAAATCATAACGCCGGCCAGCGATATCGCTTCTATTTATTCGACAGGCCGTGGCTCACTCAAGGCGCGTGCGCGCTGGGAGTTTGAGGAAATGGCGCGCGGTCAGTGGCAACTCGTTGTAACGGAACTGCCGCCGAACACCTCGTGCCAGAAGGTACTGGAAGAAATTGAAGAAATCACCAATCCGAAAGTCAAGGCAGGCAAAAAAACGCTGACATCCGATCAACAGGCAAACAAGTCTGCCATGCTGGCGATGCTTGATGCCGTGCGTGATGAATCTGGTCGCGAGGCTTCAGTACGCCTGGTCTTCGAACCCAAGTCCTCTCGCATCGACCGCAACGAATTCGTGAACCTGTTGCTGGCACAAACCAGTATGGAAGGAACCGTTTCGATCAATCTGGTATGCATTGGCATTGATGGCCGTCCGCGCCAGCGTAACTTGCGCACTGTGCTGGAAGAGTGGCTCACGTTCCGCACTCAGACCGTGACACGTCGCACCCAGCATCGTCTGGACAAGGTACTGGACCGCATCCATGTGCTGGAAGGGCGCATGGTGGTTTACCTGAACGTTGATGAAGTCATTCAGACCATTCGCGAATCCGATGAGCCTCGTCCTGCATTGATGCAGCGCTTTTCGCTGACTGAACGGCAAGCCGAAGACATTCTGGAAATGCGGTTGCGCCAGCTTGCGAAACTGGAAGGGTTCAAGATTGAACAGGAGCTTAATGACAAGCGCGAAGAACAGAAAAAGCTGCAGGAGCTGCTGGAGAATCCAAACGCGCTCAAGCGTATGATTGGCAAGGAAATTGAAGCTGACGCCAAAAAGTTTGGTGATCCGCGCCGAACCATTATCGAAGAGGCGGAACGGGCGGTGCTTGAAACCCGTATCGTTCAGGAACCGGTTACGGTGATCGTATCCGAAAAAGGCTGGCTGCGCTCGCGTCAGGGCCACGGTCATGACCATACGCAGTTCGGGTTCAAGACGGGTGATCGCATGTACGCGGCGTTTGAATGTCAGAGTACCGATTCCCTGATCGCACTTGGCAGCAATGGCCGCGTCTATTCCGTCGCTGTTTCCACGCTGCCGTCTGCCCGGGGCGATGGCCAGCCTATCACTTCGATGGTCGATCTCGAACGCGGCACGCAGATCACGCAGTTTGTTGCCGGTGCAGCAAAAAGTCGCTGGCTGTTGATGCAAAGCAATGGTCTGGGTTTTGTCGCAAAGCTGTCGGATATGACCAGCCGGCAGAAGGCGGGTAAACAGTTTGTCACGGTCGAGCAACAGCAGCATCTGCTGCGCCCGGTGCCTGTATTTGAAAGTAGCACCCATCTGGCCATGTACACTGCCAAGGGGAAAATCCTCATTATTGATCTGGCAGAGGTCAAGACCCTTGCGGGTGGAGGCCGAGGCACCCAGCTCATGTCTCTGGATACGAGCGACAGCCTCGCCCAGATCATTCCTGTCGGCGACGGCGGCATTGCGGTTTCCGGCATTTATCGCAACAAACATACCGAAAACATCCTGAGCCTGCAGGCGCTGGCCGATTACGTGGGCAAGCGGGCACGCAAGGGGCGACTGTTTGATGTGCGCATGAAAAACATAACTTTGTTGCCTGTGATGGCGACAGACAAGGAGTAAAGTCGTGGGTTTTAAAGTAACGGTCCATCCCAGCAACCATCAGTTCGAAACGAAAGAGGGACAGACGATTCTGGACGCCGCGCTCGACGCTGGCTTCGTTCTGCCATACAGTTGCCGTAGCGGATCTTGTTCTACCTGCAAGGGTAAGGTGCTGTCGGGGACATTTGAGGCCGGCCCGGCGCCGGCCCAGATTCTTTCAGCTGAAGATATCAGCGATGGATATACGCTGTTTTGCCAGGCCCACGCCACCAGTGACATGGATATCGAGGTGCGGGAAGTCCGAATGGCCAGTGATATTCAGATTCGCAAGATGCCGGCGCGCGTGATAGCGCTCGACAAGCTCGCCGACGATGTGATGGTCGTCAAACTGCAATTGCCTGCTACCGAGCCATTCCGATACTATGCGGGGCAGTATATCGAGTTTATTCTGAAGGATGGGAAGCGGCGCAGCTTTTCCATGGCGACGGCGCCCAACGGCACCGAACCGGTGCAATTGCATATCCGGCATCTGCCGGGTGGGATCTTTACCGATCACGTATTTGGCGCCGGCGCGACCCAAATGAAAGTGCGTGAAATTCTTAGAGTGGAAGGCCCGCTGGGGTCATTTTTCCTGCGCGACGACAGCGACAAACCTGTCATCTTTCTTGCCAGCGGTACCGGCTTTGCCCCTATCAAGGCCATGATGGAACACATCATCGCCAAGGGGATCACGCGTCCCGTGACGCTGTACTGGGGCGGGCGCCGGCCGGCCGACCTGTATATGGACGAACTGGCACGGCAGTGGGAGAAGGATCTGCCATTTTTTACCTATGTTCCAGTCATTTCCGATGCAAAGCCTGAAGACGCCTGGACCGGCCGCATTGGTTTTGTGCACAAGGCAGTCATTCAGGATTTCCCTGATCTCTCTGCTCATCAGGTCTACGCCTGTGGGGCGCCGATAGTGGTCAATAGCGCCCGCACCGAATATACCGGCCTTTGCGGGCTTCCTGAAGACGAGTTTTTTGCCGATTCTTTCACCTCTGAAGCCGACGTTATCCGCAGCTAAGGCGGAGTAGATCAATCGCAGGCCTTCCGGGTATCGTGCGCCAGCAATGGGGCTCCCGGGAGGCCATGTTGCATTCGCGGGCAGTCTGCTGTTTTATATTCCTTTAGTATTTCTCTAGCCAATACGCGCAATTATCAAAAGACATCTTATAATAATGGGTTATCAAATTTTTCTGCCATTTCCTATCAATGAAAGCCGCTGACATCCGCCAGAAGTTCCTGCACTTTTTTGAATCAAAAGGGCATACGATTGTGCCTTCCTCATCATTGGTGCCGGGCAATGATCCCACACTGCTCTTCACCAATTCGGGAATGGTGCAGTTCAAGGACGTGTTCACCGGCAAGGAAACCCGTGCTTACTCGCGCGCGACTTCGTCACAGCGCTGCCTGCGGGCCGGCGGCAAACATAATGACCTGGAAAATGTCGGGTATACGGCCAGGCATCACACTTTTTTCGAAATGCTGGGCAACTTCAGCTTTGGTGACTATTTCAAGCAGGACGCCATCCGCTATGCCTGGGAACTGTTAACAACGGTCTACAGTCTGCCGGCAGAAAAACTGTGGGTGACCGTTTATCAGGAAGATGACGAAGCCTATGATATCTGGCTGAAAGAGATCGGCGTGCCCGCCGAGCGCATCATTCGCATCGGTGACAACAAGGGCGCGCGCTACGCATCCGATAACTTCTGGCAAATGGCCGATACCGGCCCTTGCGGACCATGCTCCGAAATTTTCTATGATCATGGCCCTGGTGTATGGGGCGGCCCGCCGGGATCACCTGAAGAAGACGGTGACCGCTATATCGAGATCTGGAATCTGGTCTTCATGCAATTTGAGCGTGATCAGCAGGGCAATATGACGCCGCTGCCTCGCCCCTGTGTCGATACGGGCATGGGACTGGAACGTATTGCTGCCGTCCTGCAGCACGTGCACTCCAATTATGAGATCGATCTGTTCCAGAAACTGATCAAGGCAGCAGCACGTGAAACCGGTACCGCCGATCTGTCCAATAATTCGCTCAAAGTGATTGCTGATCATATTCGCGCCTGCAGCTTCATGATCGTAGATGGCGTCATTCCGGGTAACGTGGGCCGTGGCTATGTGCTGCGCCGGATTATCCGGCGTGCGTTGCGCCATGGCTATCAGCTGGGTAAATCCACGCCATTCTTCCATCAGCTGGTCAATGACCTGGTGCAGGAAATGGGAGCGGCTTTCCCCGAGCTTGCCAAATCGGCTGATCGTGTGGCATCCGTGATTCGCCAGGAAGAAGTGCGCTTTCAGGAAACACTGGTCAACGGCATGCGTATTCTTAACGACGAGCTTGCAGACCTGCGGGAAGGTGGCGAGCTTGATGGACAGACGGCATTCCGCCTGTATGACACCTTTGGCTTTCCCTTCGATCTGACTGCCGATGTCTGCCGTGAACGAGGCTATAGCGTTGATCAGGCCGGGTACGATGAGGCCATGGCGCAGCAGAAAGCGCAGGCAAAAGCCAGCGGCAAATTCAAAATGGTGGCAAATCTCCAGTACGAGGGCACGCCCACACGATTTGATGGCTACGAGCGGTTGCATGGCACGGCGACCGTCCAGGCCCTGTATGTCGACGGTACTGCCGTTGATTCCGTGCAGGAAGGCCAGGATGCCATTATTGTTCTGGACAATACACCGTTCTATGCCGAGTCCGGCGGTCAGGTAGGCGATAGTGGCGTACTCAATGGTTTCGGTTCGTCTTTTGATGTGATTGATACGCAGAAAATCCAGCCGAATGTGTTCGGACATCATGGTACCGTCAGTCTGGGCAGCATCAAGGTGGGCGATGAAGTACAGGCGCTGGTCGATACCGAGAGGCGTCAGGACACCATGCGTAATCACTCGGCCACGCACCTGCTGCACAAAGCGCTTAAGCAGGTACTTGGCGAGCACGTACAGCAACGTGGCTCACTGGTCGACGCAGACAAAACCCGTTTTGACTTTTCCCACGGTGCGCCGGTCACCTCCGCACAGATTCGTGACGTGGAAGCCATTGTTAATCGCGAGGTGCTGGCCAATAATGAGGTTGGCTCCCGTGTTATGTCTTTTGATGACGCGGTCGCAGAAGGGGCCATGGCGCTGTTTGGTGAAAAATACGGCGACAGCGTTCGGGTGCTGGATATCGGATTTTCACGCGAGCTTTGTGGTGGCACGCATGTGGCACGTACGGGTGATATCGGCCTGTTCAAAATCGTATCTGAAGGCGGTGTCGGAGAGGGCGTGCGTCGTGTCGAAGCGGTCACCGGCCGCAATGCCTTTGACTGGGTGCAGAATCTGAACGCGTCCGTGCAGCAGGCGGCTTCTGTTCTCAGAAGCAACCCTGCAGAGCTGGTTGAAAGAACCCGCCTGCTCCAGGAGCAGCTGCGTGCCGGCGAAAAAGAAATTGATCGACTGAAAGGCAAACTGGCGGCGGCGTCCAGTGCGGATTTGTCATCGCAGGCGGTAGAGGTAAAAGGGACGCGGCTGCTCGCTGCGGTCATTCCTAACGCGGATCCGAAGTCACTGCGTGGCCTGATTGACAATCTGAAGAATACCCTCAAAAGTGCAATTGTTCTGCTGGCGGCAGAAAGTGACGGTAAAATCAGCGTGGCAGCGGGCGTGACCCAGGATTTGACAGGCAAGGTCAAGGCCGGTGATCTGGTTTCCCATGTCTCGGCGCAGATCGGTGGCAAGGGCGGTGGCCGCCCCGATATGGCCATGGGCGGTGGTACCGATGTTGCAGCACTGTCTGGTGCTGTAGCCGGTGTGCACGACTGGGTTGAATCACGGCTCTAATCAGCTGGAACACAATACACCGATCCGTCTGGCGTAGCTTGCCTGAATGTGCCTGCCAGAGGGGTCGAAGCAAAAGGATGGCTATGTCTGAAGATGTTGCATTTGTTCAGGTGGTGGATGCTTCGGGGCTGACGTGTCCCCTACCGATATTGCGTGCCAAGAAGGCACTGGCCACCATACAGAGCGGGGAAGTGCTTAAAATCATTACCACGGACCGCAATGCAATCCGTGATTTCCAGGCATTTTCCAAGCAGACGCACAATCCGCTGTTATCGCAGGAAGAAACTGACACCGGAGCAATCCACTACCTGCAACGACGCTAAGTCTGTTGTTTTAATTCGGTTTTTCTCTAATTTTTATGGAATTTTCTTGGCAGCTGCCAGCATTTGGTGCTATCATATTCTGTTTTAAGAATTCCTGAACTCATTCACAAAGGTCTACCTATGGTGGTTATTCGTCTGGCCCGCGGTGGCTCAAAAAAACGTCCGTTCTATAATCTGGTTGCTGCGGATTCACGCAACCGTCGTGATGGTCGTTTCATTGAGCGCATCGGCTTTTACAATCCTGTAGCCAAAGAAGGCACAGAAGCACTGCGCGTTGCACTTGATCGCGTTACACACTGGGTCGACAACGGTGCTCAGCTGTCTCCTGCTGTTGCCCGTCTGGTTAAAGAATACACGGCCAAAGCAACCAACGCCTGAATTCAAGGCGTTCAAAGCGGCTTTATTCAAAAGCGGATTTTTACCTGCCTGCTGCTTAAGGTTCGCTTCTGAATCAAGCGTCGGCGTTGCTGTGGCCGGTGCCCCGAAGGGTATCGTGCTGGCTCAGGCCCTGGCTATATGCCGGGGCTTTGCCATTTGCGCTCCTGGTTGAGGCGTCAGATTGAGGCATTATTTTTGCGCTTCGGGTCTGGGTACTACCGAAACCCGTGAGCGATTTGTTTTTATTATTCATCGAATTTTTCTATGCCTGGAGCTAGAATGAACGCAGTACCCGACGATCTGGTCGAGCTTGGCCGCATAGTGTCGGCCTATGGTGTCAAGGGAATGGTGAAAATCCAGCCCTATACGGACGACCGCAGTGCCTTGCTGGATATCGAGCAGTGGTGGCTGGCCCGCGTTTCTCCGCGAGATGGCTCGCTGCTTACGCCGCACACGCAAGTGCAGGCCCGACGCGTCAGAGAGCAGGGCAGTGATTTGGTTGCGGCACTTCAGGGTATCGAAGACCGGGATCAGGCCGAGGCGATGAAAGGCGCGTCTGTATTTGCCTCGCGCAGCCTGTTTCCAGCTGCCTCCGATGATGAGTACTACTGGGTCGACCTCATTGGCAGCCATGTTTTCCTGGAACACAGCGGCGAGCTGGTGGGTGTGGTGCTTGAGGTCATGGACAACGGGGCGCACGGTGTGCTGCGGGTGGCTCGCCATCATCTTGACGCACAGGGTGAGCTCGCGCCGATTCTGGATGCCAAAGGGCGGGTACAGGAATGGCTGGTGCCGTTTGTGAGCGAGCACGTGCCGCAGGTCGATATCGCTGCCCGACGCATCGTAACCCGCTTTCCCCTGGATTTCTGATGCGGTTCGACGTCATTACCCTGTTTCCCGAGCTGTTTACTGCAGTGAGTGACGCAGGCGTAACCGGCAGGGCTCATCGACAGGGTATTTGGGCGCTCAATACCTGGAATCCGCGCGCTTACACGCACGATGTTCATCATACGGTGGATGATCGCCCCTACGGAGGTGGTCCGGGCATGGTGATGCTCAGCCAACCGCTAGAGAGCGCCTTGAACGCCGCACGCAAGCATCAGGAATCTGTCGAAGGGACCAGACTGCCTGTCATTCTCATGAGCCCGGCAGGCCGCCGGTTTGATCAGAATGTGGCCCAGGAGTTTGTCCAACGTCCAGGTGCCATCCTGCTTTGCGGGCGCTATGAAGGCATCGATCAGCGTTTTATCGACCAGTATGTTGACGAAGAGCTGTCGCTGGGGGATTTCGTTCTATCTGGCGGGGAAATTGCGGCAATGGCCGTTATTGACGCTGTCATTCGTCTGTTGCCGGATGTGCTGCATACGGCAGACTCGGCCATACAGGATTCCTTTCAGGATTCGTTGTCGGGTCTGCTCGACAGCCCGCATTATACTCGGCCGGAATGCTTTAATGGCGTGCCGGTGCCTGCTGTCCTGGCCTCAGGTCATCACAAAAATATCGCACGCTGGCGCCGTGAGGCATCGTTGCGGCTGACGGCATCACGACGTCCTGATCTCATTCAGACCGCAAGAGAAAAAGGCTGGCTGACACGCGAAGACGAGGCGTTTTTGCGAAGCCTGTCGCAAGTCTGATTCAAACAATCAGGAAGCGAAAAGGGTCTTTACCTTTTCCGATGCTTGCCTGTATTATTATTGCTTAGTCAACTAATTTATCATGTCGATAGTCAGGGTCAGCTTCTCCTGCCATAATGGGGGCAGCCGGTGTTATTTTTCTGTTGTCGCGTGATCATATCCCAGACCCGTCCGGGTCTGAATAGAGCGAGGCTTTTGTGATTCCTTTTTCCGTCCTGGATCTGTCGCCTGTTAACGAAGGCGAGACTACGGCAGACGCCTTGCGTCATTCCCTGACACTGGCCCAGACTGCCGAAAAACTGGGCTACCGCCGATTCTGGATGGCGGAGCACCACAACATGCCGGGCATTGCCAGTGCAGCGACTTCCGTGGCTCTTGGATTCATCGCCGGTGGCACGCAGCACATCCGCGTCGGTTCGGGCGGAGTCATGTTGCCCAACCATTCTCCGCTGGTGATCGCAGAACAGTTCGGCACATTGGCGTCACTTTATCCTGACCGTATCGATCTGGGCCTGGGCAGGGCGCCTGGTACCGATATGACAACCGCCAGGGCATTGCGCCGGGATATTCATGCTGCTGCGGAGCGTTTCCCCGAAGATGTGCAGGAGTTGCGAGCCTATTTTGAAGACGTTCGCCCCGGCCAGGCGGTCAGGGCCGTACCCGGTGCGGGGTTGCGCGTGCCATTATGGCTTCTGGGTTCCAGCCTGTACAGCGCACAACTGGCCGCACACCTGGGGCTGCCATTTGCGTTTGCCTCGCATTTTGCGCCGACCGATCTTATGCCCGCACTGTCCGTGTATCGAACAATGTTCCAGCCCTCAGAGGCGCTGGAAAAACCGTATGCCATGGCCTGTGTCAATGTGATTGCTGCCGATAGTGACGAAGAGGCACGCTATCACTATACTTCCATGCAACTGGCATCTGTCCAGTTATTCCGCGGCAAGCCGGGCAAAATGCCGCCGCCGGTCAAGGATCTGGATGCGCTGGTAACGCCTATGGAAAAAGCGGGGGTAGAGCAGAAGCTGGCTTATTCTATGGTGGGGTCTCCCGAAACCGTCCAGCACGGCCTTGAGCGCTTCATCGACGCAACAGGGGTGAATGAGCTGATGATTACATCCCGCATTTACGATGTGCCGACACGGCTTAAATCACTGGAACTGACCGCCCCCATTTTTGCAAACGCCACGGTTTAAATTTGTCGGTCAGGGGCTTACAATAGGTTGCAAGTGCGGTAAGTGTGCATTGCAGCAACGGATTTTCAGGTAAGCACCATGTTGGTGCATAAATTGTATAAAAGTTGTGCTCTGCACTAAAAATTTGGCACTTGACTATTTTCACTTGAAATTAAAGCGTGTATGATTTAAGTATCTCCTGCGTGATTCAGTCCATGGTTCTTAGCATCTTGATTATTAAGAAAAAATCGCTATATAACTCAAGTCGAAACGTAAATATTTCTTGCCTTTCTTAGGGTTTTCCATCACACTATATGGCTATGGTCACTAAAGTTCTTTTTGTATGCATGGGCAGTATCTGTCGCTCTCCCGCTGCGGAGGGGGTCTTTCGTCGCCTTGTCGAAGAGGCAGGCCTGCAGGACTCCATTACGACAGACTCGGCCGGAACTCAGGACTACCATATTGGTGATCCTCCGGATGGTCGTGCCCAACTGGTGTCGCGCAAGCGCGGCTACGATATCTCGCAATGTCGCGCCCGTCAGGTATCGCCGAATGATTTCAAGGAATTTGATCTCATTCTGGCTATGGATTGGGACAATCTGTCATATCTGCAACAGATTTGCCCGAAGCCACAACAGCATAAACTCATGCTGCTGATGCGTTTTGCCAACGATTACGAAGAAGCCACTGTGCCTGATCCGTATTACGGCGGGCTCGACAGCTTCACACGCATGCTTGATTACCTGGAAGACGCCTGTCAGGGCGTTTTCGAGATCATCAGCAAACGGGTCAAACAGTACCAGGCTGCGTGAGTCTGGCTGTACATCGGGTCATGCAACATCGCGCTGCCTCGCCGGGGACACGTTCTGCGGCGATCGCGCTATTCGTCGTGGTCGCCATTTCCCGTCGCTTCGCGCCGATGTACGCGGCTTTTGTTGTGTCGCTCTACCGCCAAACGCCTGGTTTCACCCGGGCGTTCCTCTCTCCGCAAGGCAACAGCAACACCTTTTTATTGCATCGCATTAATCCCTAGTAATTTACTGGGGAATTTGCTATACTTGAGTAAATTACTCAGTTTATTGGCAAAGGATTCGCTATGCGTCTTACTACAAAAGGTCGTTTTGCTGTAACCGCCATGATTGATCTCGCTTTACGCCAGAATGGCGGGCCTATTACGCTTGCGGCGATCAGCGAGCGTCAGAATATTTCGCTGTCCTATCTGGAACAGCTGTTCGGAAAGCTTCGTCGTCACGAACTTGTTGACAGCGTGCGCGGCCCAGGTGGCGGCTATACGCTGGCCAAATTCGCCCGCGATATCACGATTGCCGACATTATTTTCGCGGTTGACGAGCCTATTGATGCCACCAGTTGCGGCAGCAAAACGGACTGTTCTACCGGCAAGAATGGCGCCCTTAGCGGCAAATGCATGACGCATGACTTGTGGACGCGTCTGAACCGCACCGTCGTTGACTATCTCGACTCCGTGTCGCTGCAGGATCTGGTTGACCAGCAGCGCATGCGTCAGCTTGAACACCAGTCCGACGCCCCGGTTGTACAAATGAAAAAAACACCTGATGCCCTGGCATCCGTTATCGCTTAATCAGTGGAGTATAGAATGCTTAAATTACCCGTTTATCTGGACTATTCAGCAACCACCCCGGTTGACCCTGAGGTAGTTGAGAAAATGGTGCCATGGCTTTACGAAGAGTTTGGCAATCCCGCCTCCCGCAGCCATTCTTTTGGCTGGACTGCTGAAGAGGCGGTCGAGAACGCCCGAAAGCAGGTCGCAGATCTGGTCAATGCTGATCCGCGTGAAATCGTGTGGACTTCCGGCGCGACCGAATCCAACAATCTGGCCATCAAAGGCGCTGCCAATTTCTACAAAGAGCGTGGCAAACACCTCATCACAGTGAAAACCGAGCATAAAGCGGTACTGGACACCATGCGTGAATTGGAGCGTCAGGGGTTTGAAGTCACCTATCTGAACGTACAGGACGACGGCCTGATTGACATGGAAGTACTCAAAGCCGCGATCCGCCCGGACACAACGCTCATTTCTGTCATGTTCGTCAATAACGAAATTGGCGTGATCCAGGACATTCCTGCTATCGGCGAACTGTGTCGCGAAAAAGGCATTATTTTCCATGTGGATGCGGCCCAGGCGACAGGCAAGGTCGACATCGACCTGGCAACGCTCAAAGTGGACCTCATGTCCTTTTCCGCCCATAAAACTTATGGCCCTAAAGGTATTGGCGCCCTGTACATTCGTCGCAAGCCTCGTGTCCGCATCGAAGCGCAGATTCATGGTGGCGGCCACGAACGTGGTTTCCGTTCCGGCACACTCGCCACTCATCAGATCGTTGGCATGGGTGAAGCGTTCCGTCTTGCCAGGGAAAAGAGTCACGCCGAAAACGAACGTATCCGTGCCTTGCGTGATCGTCTGTGGAATGGCCTGTCGTCCATTGAAGAGGTCTATCTGAATGGCGATATGGAAAAACGCGTACCGCACAATCTGAACGTGAGCTTTAACTACGTAGAAGGCGAATCGCTGATCATGGCAATCAAGGAGCTGGCTGTATCGAGTGGCTCTGCCTGTACCTCTGCCAGTCTTGAGCCTTCTTATGTGCTGCGTGCCCTCGGACGCAATGATGAACTGGCTCACAGTTCCATCCGCTTCACGATCGGACGCTTCACAACCGAAGCCGAAATCGATTACGCTGTCGAACTCATCAAATCCCGAGTCGACAAATTGCGCGATATGTCACCTCTTTGGGAAATGGCCAAGGAAGGCATTGATCTGAACAGTGTTCAGTGGGCAGCGCATTAACAGTTTCAGGAGAAATTATCATGGCATACAGCAATAAAGTTCTTGATCACTACGAAAATCCCCGTAACGTGGGTTCCTTTGAGAAAGGGGACGAGTCGATTGGTACCGGCATGGTCGGTGCGCCTGCCTGTGGTGATGTAATGAAGCTGCAGATCAAGGTTAACAATGAAGGTGTAATCGAAGATGCACGCTTCAAAACCTATGGTTGTGGCTCGGCCATCGCGTCCAGCTCGCTGGTCACCGAATGGGTGAAAGGCAAGACCCTGGATCAGGCACTGGATATCCGCAACAAGCAGATCGCCGAAGAACTGGCGCTGCCACCAGTGAAAATCCATTGTTCCATCCTGGCTGAAGATGCCATTAAGGCAGCAGTTCAGGATTACAAAGATAAACACACGGTTTGAATACTATGGCAATTACCTTATCTCCGAAAGCGGCGCAGCATATCGAACGCTACCTCCAGAAGCGTGGTAAGGGGATTGGTCTGCGCCTTGGGGTACGTACAACGGGATGTTCCGGCATGGCCTACAAACTGGAATATGTCGACGAACCTGACACCAGCGATGAAGTCTTTGAAAGTCATGGTGTGAAAGTGTTTGTTGACGCCAAAAGCCTGCCCTATATTAATGGCACCGAGCTTGATTACGCCCGTGAAGGATTGAATGAAGGTTTCAAATTCACCAATCCGAACGAAAAAGCCAGCTGTGGCTGCGGCGAATCATTTACGGTGTAAGCGTGGCAGAACAGGCGGCATCCCATTTCGCATTATTCGGACTACCCCAGCAATTCGGGCTTTCCGTCCCCGCGCTTGAGCAGGCATGGAAAACCGTGTCTGCCCGCGTGCACCCTGACCGTTTTTCGACTGCTTCGGCTGCCGAAAAACGGGTGGCCATGCAATGGTCATCGCGGATCAATGAAGCGTATCATGTGCTGAAAAATCCGCTGTCGCGAGCCCGCTATCTTTGCGAGCTGGCTGGCGCGGATGTGGGTGCCGAAAACAATACCGCCATGGCTCCGCAGTTTCTGATGGCGCAAATGGAATGGCACGAAGCGCTGGACGAACTGCGCGAGCAGCCTGACCCGGAAAAAGTCAAAGCCTTTCTGCAGACCCTGGAGCAGGCCGAGGCCGAACTGTACGCTCAGCTGGAAACACTGATCGACACAGACAGGGACATTGCTGCCGCCACGGGAAAAGTCCGCGAGGGTATGTTCATTTCCAAAATTCATCAGGACGCAAAGTCATTACTGCGTCAACCTAAATAATTTCTCAAAAGCATGGCACTCCTACAGATTTCCGAACCCGGAGACTCTCCGGTTCCCCATCAACGACGTTTTGCCGTTGGTATCGATCTGGGTACCACCCATTCGCTGGTCGCCGCTGTTCGTAACAGCATTCCAGAAGTTCTTGCCGACGAAAATGGCAAGGAACTGCTGCCGTCGGTTGTGCGTTACCTGGATGGACAGGGCGTGGATATCGGTTATCCGGCAGTACGCAAGCAGAACAGCGACCCCTTGAACACGCTGGTTTCTGTCAAGCGGCTCATGGGCCGCTCTTACGACGAAGCCGTAGGCATGAAACTGCCTTACGAATTTACACCAGGAGAAGGCACGGTGCGTATCCGCACCCGACAGGGCGATAAAACGCCGGTTGATGTGTCTGCACAAATCCTGGCCAAATTACGGCAGCGTGCCGAAGATGCGCTGGGCGATGATCTGGTGGGTGCGGTTATTACCGTACCGGCGTATTTTGACGATACCCAGCGACAGGCCACGCGCGATGCAGCGCAGGTGGCCGGGCTGAATGTATTGCGGCTGCTTAATGAGCCAACTGCAGCTGCCATTGCTTACGGTCTGGATAACGCCTCCGAAGGCGTATTTGCGGTTTATGATCTGGGCGGCGGAACCTTCGATATTTCCATCCTGCGCCTGAGCCAGGGGGTGTTTGAAGTTGTTGCCACTGGCGGAGATACGCAACTGGGCGGCGATGACTTTGATGAGGCGATTGTGGCCGACATCATGAAGCATCACAGCCAGGAAACGCTTTCCATGCCTGATCGCCGTTTGCTGCTGAGCCGGGCGCGCCAGATGCGCGAAAAACTCTCTGGTGCCAGCAAGGCTGCATTTGAAGTTTCCCTGTCTAACGGCCTGAACATTGATCAGATGTTTCCGCAGAACCACTTCGAAAACATTACCCGGCATCTGGTCAACCGGACATTGACGCTGGTCGACGATGTCTTGCACAGTGCCGGCCTGACACCGCAAGAAATCAAGGGTGTAGTGCTGGTAGGCGGCGCAACGCGTATGCCGGTCGTACGTAATCGGGTGCGCGAGTATTTTGACCAGCAACCCCTGACCGATCTGGACCCGGACAAGGTGGTGGCGCTGGGTGCTGCGCGTCAGGCTCATCTGCTGGCCGGCAATCGTGCCCCAGGTGAGGACTGGCTGCTGCTGGATGTCACGCCCCTTTCGCTCGGGCTGGAGACGATGGGCGGGCTGGTAGAAAAAATTATCCCGCGCAATAGTACCATCCCTGTGGCAAGGGCGCAGGAGTTCACCACTTATAAAGATGGCCAGACTGCGATGAGCATTCATGTCCTGCAAGGTGAACGCGATCTGGTCAGCGATTGTCGTTCGCTGGCGCGGTTCGAGTTGCGCGAAATTCCCCCTATGGTCGCGGGTGCGGCTCGTATCCGGGTCACATTCCAGGTAGACGCTGACGGGCTGCTGAGCGTGAGTGCTGCTGAGCAAAGCACGGGAAAAGTGGCGGAAATTACCGTCAAACCTTCCTATGGGCTGACGGACGAGCAGATTACTGCAATGCTTCAGGAAAGCATGCAGAATGCCGGCGAAGACTCCCAGCAGCGCATGTTGCGGGAGCAGCAGGTGGATGCGCGGCAACTGGCCGATTCGGTCAGGGCGGCAATGGAAAAAGATGGTGATTTGTTGAGCGAAGAGGAAGTCCGGGAGATTACGGCTCATATTGAATCGCTATCGGGCTTGTCTGATGCTGACGACATTCAGGACTGGCGGGATGCCACCGACAGGCTTGCCAAAGCTACCGAAGACTTTGCCGCACGCCGGATGGACAGAAGCATTCGCGATGCGCTTGCCGGCAAATCGCTTAATGATATCGCTTGAAGATAAAGGTTAACGGACCCGATTTATGCCAAAAATAACTGTATTACCGCATCCTGATGTTTGTCCCGAGGGCGCTGTCATTAATGATGTGCCTGAAGGCACCTCTATTTGCCGGATTCTGCTGGATAATCACATCGAAATTGAGCATGCCTGCGAATTGTCCTGTGCCTGCACAACGTGTCATGTCGTCGTTAAGGAAGGTTTCAATTCGCTGGAAGATGCTACGGATGATGAGGAAGATTTGCTGGACAAGGCCTGGGGGCTGACATCTTTATCACGCCTGTCATGCCAGGCCATCGTGGCTGATCAGGACCTGGTAGTGGAAATTCCCAAGTACACCATCAATCACGCCAAGGAAAATCACTAAGCAAGCGGAGCAGCATGGCCACATCAGGCACCTTTGATTGGCAATGTTGGCTGGACAGAGCAGGTCGCCTTGATACGTGATCGTGCTGTTACGGCAAAGAATCGCCCCTGAACCGCTGATTGGTTTCAGGGGCGATTCTTGTATGAGTCTGCCGCTTATCGATCGGACTGATCCTGTGGGCCAGGGTCTGAACTCGAGAGATGTGCTTGCACCGTTGGCCCCGTGACAGGTAAATCGGTGGTACTTTGGCGTGGTGGCTCACCTGGAAAATCACTTCGCCTTGTTGAATGCCTCTTTAGGACAGAAAATGCCGATCACGCCGGTAATGGTAGCGGGAGGAACCGCTTGAGGGTATTGGTGAGTCGGTGGAGTGGCGACGACCTGTGTGTGCGATCCCGATAGCAATAGCAAAAGGATCAGGATGAAATGGCTAAGCTTCATGAATTGAACTCGAACTGGAACTGTGAACAATTCTATTGGTTCGCCCGCAGCGCATAAATAGTCGTTTTCGCTATTATCGTTTCCGCTAGGTATGGCGGTGCTTGCGGCGAAGTACGAAGATTCATGGGTGGCGCCGCCAGAGAAGAAAATCCGTCGCCGGGGCGTTGGCTTATTTGCGGTTTGAATGCATCGTGAGCGGGAGAAAGATGGCGTACTTACAGCGGGAATAGCCCGATTCCGGGCCGTGAAACAATGTCCAATGACACTGAAAAACATTGCAAACCGCAAGTGGAACTACGCTGATAAATACCTGGCAAGTGCTCTGATAAGCACCCTGAAAAATTGCAATGCCCCAGGTTGAAGGATTTCCTTGTGGCCATATGCGCGAAGCAGCTGCGATCCGGCCTCGAGAATGCAATCCACATTGCGCGGAAAGAGAGGCCGGTTTGAGCTATGACGAGATCGGCGTCAGACCTTAACGGCTTTTTCCTTTCCGGTCAGGTATCCGACTGCTGCACTGAAGCGATCATGATACTTTTCGTCGATCAGTGCCGCAACTTTGTCTTTCACCACGTCGTGCAGGCCGGGTTTTCCGCCTTTGCCTGTCTCCCAGTCTCCTGCATGCTGGAAATTGCTCATGATGTAAGTCCAGCCGTTTAACTCGTCTACGGACTGAAGGCCTGTTGATTCAGCGCCGGCGGGGCAGGAGAGCAGGCGTACGAGCTGTCTGGTATCCACGTTGTAAGCCCAGAGGAAGTTATTGACATGCGTACCACTGTCTTCACCGATGAACAGCGTGCGCAATTTCTCTGAGAACTTGATGTTATCGGGATTGGCGATCCTGTCTACATTTGCCGTATTACCTAACGCGTCCGGTGTCGGCAGATCTTCGCCCACAAGCTCTGCCGGCGGTTTCATATCCACAGGCACCCAGGCGCTGCGAATTGGTTTGTCATTATTATCTTTCTGGCCATCTTTCAGATTCAGTGCGTAGACGGCACCCGCGTAAGGCCCTTGTACCTTAATGTCGCTGGAGCCATCGAGCATGGCGTCGCGAACATAGGACATGGCTGAATAGGCAATTTTGTCTTTTGCGTTGACCGTGGTGCCTTCCATCTTTGAGAAACCCATGCTGCCTCCCGCAAGTGCAGCGTAGCGATGCGTTTCCAGAAATGCAGCGGCTTTTTCCATACCGGGTTTCAGTCTGACCCAGTTAACCTTTTTGTCAAAAACAATTTTTTTGAATGCGTCATCAGAAGGGTCTTCAGTTTTCACTTCCATAATGTCTTCCGGCTTGAGCTTGTCGGCCAGGGATTCGATTTCGTCACTGGTCGCATGCCCCAGGTGAATCCAGCTCAGATCGGCAGATCCGGGACCTTCGCCACTGGTCTGATGCCACTTGGCGACGTAAAGATCGCCAGCCGAGAGGTCGGCTTCCTTGTCCGCAACAAACATGAACAGGCCACCGTGGTTGGCATCATCCCCCATCAGTGCCGTACGCTTGTCTGGCATGACCTGAATGAGCTCATGGGAGATCCGGCCAAGGTTATAGTGTTTCTTGATGCTCCCCGTACCGTCAGGATTGACCGTGACTTCGGGCATATGACCGTAGTGATACGGGTTGGCTTTTTTCTCGTCTCCATACAGAGCGCGGCTGAAACCTTTAAACTCGTCGTTTTTGGCAACTTTGAAGGCGTCTGGTTCATATTCCTCACTGGACAGATGAGTATTCCATGGCGAGAGCGAGGCACCACAGGTGATCCACAGCCCGTGCACGCCAGAAGTATCAACATTGTGATATTTCACCAGAGACAGATGACCTGTTTCCGGATCCTGGTCCAGGGTCAGAACGGCGATAGGAGAAGGCAGTTTGCCGTACATATCATCGCCATTGAGATTGCGTGTCGTGTACTCAAACTGTACAACTGCGAAGACCGCATTTCCCTTAACTCCCTCAACGCTGGCGTTCTCCAGCTTCAGCAGGGAGGTGCCGTCAGGGCTGTCCGAAAAAATCTGTCGTTCCTTGCCTGCGACAGAGTTGTCCATGATGGGTTCGTTGTTGATATCAAAATAGCCACCCGCAACCACCGCCTGGCCATCGTCACCGGGAACCTTGTCGCCGGTCAGAAAGAAAGGCTTATAGGCCAGTTCGAATGTGGTTTCTGTTTTGTCGGCCCAGTGGATCTTCAGGGATGATCCCACCGTCGTGTCAGCCAGCGCGGCCGGGTTATCCAGTGTGGGCGCCGCCATGCCGACGAATTCTGCCGCGGCAAAAGCTTTCTGCACCGCCTCGGCTGTTTGGGCAGTAGCAACACCGGCCAGGCTGCCCAGCACTCCGGTGGTCAGGGGCAGCATAGGGGCACTGGCCAGGGCTTTCAGGCTGCGGCGGCGGGAAGGGGAAAACAGAGCGGGTTTCATAACGCATTATCCGGTTGACAATAATGCGGGAATATTACAGGTCTAATATGACAGCAATTTGTACGTTTGCTGAAAAGTTAGATGGTCGCCAGTAAATAAAGCAATTGTGGGAGAGATCAAAGAAGAAAGGGTGGATTTGTGTCCACCCTGGAGATTTGATCATTCACAAAAGATAGTCGATATTTCAGTTGCAATACAAGAGTAGCGATAAGGTTTCAATACGATAATAGATATTGCAACTGAAATAATCTCCGCGCGCGAATCACGAACGGCATGTTAATGAACAGATTCAGTCTTCCTTGCGCAGGTGCGGGAAAAGCAGTACATCCCGAATGGTCGGGCTATCGGTCAGCAGCATGATGTACCGGTCAATGCCGATACCGCAACCACCTGCCGGAGGCATACCGTACTCCAGTGCGCGAATGTAATCTGCATCGTAATACATGGCCTCTTCGTCACCCGCATCCTTGGCTGCTACCTGCGCCTGGAAGCGCGCAGCCTGGTCTTCGGGATCATTCAGTTCCGAAAAGCCATTGGCGATCTCGCGACCGGTAATGAACAGTTCAAATCTTTCGGTGATCTCAGGATTGGCGTCGGAAGCGCGCGCCAGAGGCGAGACCTCTACCGGATAGTCAACGATAAACGTCGGATTCCACAATTGTGATTCAGCCGTTTCTTCGAACAATGCCAATTGCAATGCACCCAGGCCTGCCCGCGCCAGAACCGGGCCATCTACCTCTGCACCCAGCCTGCGCAGCTCATTGCGCAGAAAATCAACATCACTCAATTGCGCTTCGGTATAACCGTTGTCATACTTCATGATGGCCTGGGTGATCGTAAGCCGGTCAAAGGGCTGACTCAGATCCAGCGGTTTGCCCTGATGCTCCAGTACCGCGCTGCCAGTAGCTTCGACCGCAACCTCACGCAGAAGGGTTTCAGTGAAGTCCATGAGCCACTGATAATCAGTGTAGGCGGCATAGAATTCCATCATTGTGAATTCGGGGTTATGCCGGGGACTGACACCTTCGTTTCTGAAATTTCGATTGATCTCGTACACGCGCTCGAAGCCGCCTACGACAAGGCGTTTCAGATAAAGCTCCGGTGCGATGCGCAGAAACATCTGCATGTCCAGCGCATTGTGATGCGTCACAAACGGCTTGGCTGCGGCACCACCCGGAATCGGATGCAGCATGGGGGTTTCCACTTCAAGAAAGCCGGCATCGTTCATCGCGGCACGCATGGCAGCGATGGCCTTGCTGCGTACTTTAAACGTATTGCGTGATGACTCCGTCATGATCAGGTCAACGTAGCGCTGCCGGTAGCGCAATTCCTGATCGGCAATACCGTGAAATTTGTCCGGAAGAGGGCGCAATGACTTGGAAATCAGGTTGATGGATTCCGCATGAATGGACAGCTCACCCTTGTTGGTTTTGAAAACACGACCGCTGACGCCGATGATATCGCCGATATCCCAGGTCTTGAACTGTTCGTAGATCTCTTCGCCCACGCCTTTTCTGTCCAGATAAATCTGGATGCGACCACTGGCATCCTGAATGGTGGCAAAGCTGGCCTTGCCCATGACGCGCTTGAGCATCATCCGACCGGCTACGCTTGCGGGATTTGCCTGCGGATCCAGTGTTTCTTTGTCGAATTGATCAAACTGATCATGCAGCGTCCGGGCTTTATGTTCGGGCTTGAAACTGTTCGGATAGGCGACACCGGCGGAGCGCAGGCGTGACAGTTTGCCACGTCGTTCTGCGATGAGTTTGTTTTCGTCCACTTCGGTGACGGGGGCTTCTTTCTGAGAGTCGTTCATAAGAGTGCTGATATTCTGCGTTGCCAGCCACGCGCTATTGGCGTGACATGATGATTGGGTAACACGATGCCGTCGTCAGGGAGGGAAAACCCGCTCCCTGTGCTGGCGGTGCCGGATACTAACTGTACTGTCGGATGTCGTCGAGTTCCTTGCTCGCAAAGTCGTCGCTGTTGACATACCGGAGGATTTTGTCTGCAACCGCCTGGGGACTGGCCAGTGCTCCTGACTCACTCATGGACTGGAAGCGGGCAAGATCGGGGAAGTCGTCTTTACTGCCTGAGCGGATGGTTTCCTGCATGGTTGTGTCGATGACGCCGGGCGCCAGAGAGACCAGTTTTGCCTGAGGGGCTTCCAGGCGTGCGACACGAGTGTACATGTCAAGCGCAGCCTTGCTAGCGCAATACACGCCCCATCCGGCCGTAGGCGAGCGGCCGGCACCCGAAGAAATATTCACAACCCGCACATCGGCATCCAGATCTTTTGTCGCGCGCAAAAGGGCGGTGGTCAGCAGCATGGCGCTGGTCACATTCAGATTGAACGTGTCCGATACTGCCAAGGCGTCTTTAAGCGTGTTGAATTGCCCGACAGGGCCTAGTGAACCGGCATTGTTGATAAGCAGGTACTGATCCGCCGATTGATCCAGTTGTGCGAAAATGCCCAGCGCCGCGGCTTCGATATGTTGCACATCGGACAGATCGTGTCCATAGTGAGTGTGACGGCAGCCTGACGCATCGGCAAGCCGCGTCGTTTCGTCATCAATGTTGCGTGAAACGGTAATCAGCTGCTGCACATGGCTGGCCAGATTGCGGGCCAGGGCAGCGCCCAGGCCACGCGAGGCGCCTGTGACGATGGCAATGGTTCCACTCATATCAGACTCCCTGTTTCAGACTGGCTTCGATGAACGGATCCAGATCCCCATCCAGCACTTTCTGCGTATTGGATATCTCGACGTTGGTACGCAAGTCCTTGATACGGCTGTTGTCCAGCACGTAGGACCGGATCTGGTGACCCCAACCCACGTCGGTCTTGGCGTCTTCCAGTTTTTGCTGTTCGGCCAGACGGTTGCGCATTTCCAGCTCATACAGTTTGGAACGCAACATGGACATCGCTTCCGCACGGTTGCGATGCTGCGAGCGATCATTCTGACACTGTACGACAATACCCGTAGGCGTGTGTGTGATACGCACAGCCGAGTCGGTTTTGTTGATGTGCTGTCCGCCCGCACCACTGGCGCGATAGGTATCAACCCTCAGGTCGGCTGGGTTGACTTCAATTTCGATTGAATCATCAATTTCGGGATACACATAGATACTGGCAAAGGAAGTATGCCGACCGTTTGATGAGTCAAACGGACTCTTGCGCACCAGACGATGTACGCCGCTTTCCGTACGCAGATAACCGAAGGCGTATTCACCTTCAACCTTGATGGTTGCCGATTTGATACCGGCTACGTCACCGTCGGATTCTTCCAGAATTTCCGTTTTGAAATCCTTGCGTTCACAATATTTCAGATATTGACGCAGTAGCATGGAGGCCCAGTCCTGGGCTTCGGTACCACCAGCACCGGCTTGAATATCAACAAAGCAGTTGAGGGGGTCGGCAGGATTGGCAAACATGCGACGGAATTCGAAGCCGTCAATGATTTTGCCATAACCATCAGCATCATCTTCGATCGCGAGCAGGGTGTCCTCGTCGTCATCGGCACTGGCCAGCTCAAATAGTTCCTGGGTGTCCCTGATATTCTGACGCAGCTCATCCAGTACGACAACCACGTTTTCCAGATTTTTTTTCTCGCGCCCCAGTTCCTGCGCTTTTTCCGGGTCGTTCCAGACGTCGGGATTTTCCAGTTCCAGATTGACTACTTGCAGTCGTTCCGATTTGGATTCGACGTCAAAGATACCTCCGAAGCGCACCTTCGCGCTCTGCGTAATCGGCAAGTCGGGTGGCGAGTTGATTCTGACGTTCTGCTTCCATGCGAATGATCCTTACTGTGTAATTTTGCTTAACCCTTTATTTTAGCGCACCCAGGGTGGGTACCGGCAATTTGCCGGCTACACGCCTTAAAACGTTAAGGCGAAAGCAATATAGTCAGAGGGCGTCCGCCGCCGAATTCGACTGGAGGGCCCGAGAAAACCACAAGGTGGACAGACTCAGCGTGACAGTCGGTCTCAGCGTGAAGGGCGCTGACCAGAGACGTTGCCGAACGCACCACCTACCGTGCCAACGACACCGTCGATATGCTGGCCAGGGGTACCGGTGGTGGTGCAGCCAGCCAGGGCAAGCAGAATAAGCAGAAAAGCAGAAACGGATTTCATGGAGATCGTGATGTGTAATAAAAAGCCAGCGTAACAAATTCTGTCGCGCTTGCCTTGCCGGAACGGTAAGCGTTGTAACAAGAATACCCGAAAACCGGCAGATTGATAGCAATCGTAATAGATCCCGCCAGTGTTCAGCGCATTCAGAAGGCGGCAGGCTCGGCGTGGCGCACCATCAGTTGCACGTTTACAACGCCATTCCAGGCGTTTGGCGTAATTTCATACACCAGATCGATATATTCAGGGACTGCCTCGGCATGATTGAACCAGATTGCATCATAGTGCTGATTTGTGCGCTCCAGCCGCAATTTCAAATGTTTTTCCTTGAGCAGACGCTGGCTCACCACCCGGAAGGTGTCGCGAAAAAGCGGCGGAGGAAATCCGGCCCCCCACACGTGTTCCTGAAGCATGGATGCCACTTCTGGGGTGGCATACAGGGGATCGAGCGAACCATCGGTTTCGATCAGCGGTTCGAAACTGTCCTTGCCACTGATACGACGCACGGCCAGATCGAAAGCTTCTTCAAACTCGGCAAAGGCTTCTTCACGCAGGGTGAGGCCCGCCGCCATGGCGTGGCCACCGAATTTGAGAATCATGCCAGAGTGCGTTTTGGATACCAGATCCAGTACATCGCGAAGATGTACGTCCGGTACCGATCGCCCCGAACCTCGCAATTGCCCCGGATCTCCCGGAGCAAAAGCCAGGGTAGGCTTCCAGAATTTCTCTTTCAGGCGCGACGCCACGATACCTACGACTCCCTGGTGCCACTCCGGGTGGAACACGCAAACCGTTGCGCTGCGCGCTTTGCCCGGTGCTTCCAGACTGGCGTGCGCCTGTTCGCTCATATCCTGTTCGATGGTCCGACGTCGGTGATTGATGGTGTCGAGTTCCCTGGCCAGCGCCAGGGCCTCGGCTTCATCGTCGGTGGTCAGGCAGCGAATGCCAATGCTCATATCTGCCAGCCGTCCTGCTGCGTTGATTCGCGGCCCGATGCGAAAGCCCAGATCCAGTGCGGTTGCCTGACGGTTATCACAACTGGAAACCAGGAAAAGTGCCTTGATGCCAGCATGTAACTGGTTACTGCGAATTTTCTTCAGACCCTGTGACACCAGCAGCCGGTTATTTGCATCCAGCCTGACCACATCGGCGACCGTTCCCAGTGCAACCAGGTCAGCCAGCGCATCAAGGCGCGGTCCGCCTTTGGGCTCCACCCAGCCGCGGCGTCGAAATTCGGCGCGAAGCGCCAGCAGTACGTAGAAGATCACGCCTACGCCCGCCAGGTTCTTTGAGGGGAAGCCGCAATCCGGATGATTGGGATTGACGATCGCAACGGCATCGGGCAGTGTGTCACCCGGTAGGTGGTGATCGGTGACCAGCACTTTCATGCCAAGTTCATTGGCGGCCTGAACGCCGTCGATACTGGCAATGCCATTGTCGACCGTAATCAGTAAGTCCGGTTTGCCGGCATGATGGCGGCTTGCCAGATCTACC
The DNA here is from genome assembly GCA_023389155.1 of Pseudomonadota bacterium. Lineage (GTDB taxonomy): Bacteria > Pseudomonadota > Gammaproteobacteria > Burkholderiales > Burkholderiaceae_B > Advenella. The sequence continues at coordinate 38,308 of JAEWEV010000007.1, read as the reverse complement.
ACGGCAGGTGACAGGCCATAGCCGGTTTCGAAGCGGTTGGGAACCAGGAAGTCCACGTCCGCCCCAAAGGCACGCAGACCGCGCAGCGCGACAGCACATGCTGTGGCGCCATCACAATCGTAATCGGCGATCACAAGCAGCTTTTGTCTGGCGGAGATGGCATCGGCCAGAATGGCAGCAGCGCGATCAGCCTGACTGAGTTCGGCAGGGTTGATCAGGTCGGCCCAGGTCTGGCGGGTCTGCTCCGGTGTGGCAACGCCACGCGCAGCCCACAGGCGGGCAAGCAGGACATGAATGCCATTTTGCTGTAGCCGGCTTTCGCATTCCGGGTTCGGGGGACGGGTTGTAATTTTTACTGAGACCACCATTGCTTCCATTGCTTGCGTTTGCCGGGTATCCATTTGAGCAGGGCCGGCCTGGGTTCGAAGGTAAGAGTCATCCAGCGGTCTTCGCCGGTCAGGATGAGCTTGAGGGGCATGGTAACAGGATTACCGGAAGCATCGGGACGCAGGCCAGTCCCCAGCTCGCGAACGACGGATTGTTCAACTGTCGGCAGTAGTGCCAGCCACTGCCCCCACTGATGTTGTCTGTGCGCCGTTTCCAGTTCCCGTACCACTGCCGGCTGGGCTGCTTCCGGTGCCTTTAACTGATTGGGACTGGCTCCGCCAAACAGCCAGCCGCCATTGATAAGTGGCATTTGTGCGTTACGTCGTGTTTCGTTCACCGGATGGTGATGCCAGGCAATCTGCAGCTCGCTCAGCAACCGCCGCAGGGGCCTGGAAGATTCTTCCTGGGGCCATACGTGGGCCAGATCCGCACTGGCAATCAGACCGGGGCTGCGTGAGGGCAGGCTGAAACTTTCCGGGACATCCACTGTCCATCCATCAGGTGTGCGGCTTTTCAGAGAGAATGGCGTATCGGCGAATATTTCACGGGCACTTTCATATAATGCTAAGCTTTCCTGTTCGGTTACACCGATATCCCCGGCGGTAAGCATACGTGCGCCGCTGTTGCTTAGTCCGAAGTGGGCTAGCTGGAACAGCCATAATGGTTCGTCGGCGACGGTACCCCGAACCAGAATGGGAGCCAGGCCGGCACAGGGGTTTTGCGACTCCTGTGGTTCGAACCGATGGCGTTGCAGTAGCCAGGCTTCGTAGGGAGTGCAGCCGGTCTGGTCCGGATCGGCACGTTGGACATCGGCTCGGGCATGCTCGAACAGGCGTGTGAGCAGTGGTGCCGTTTTTTCCATGTGACGGGCGGTTTCATCAGCCACAGAAGACGGGGGCAGTGCCCCTATAATGATCAGTTCCATACTGGAATTGTAATCTTTGTAAAGATCAAACTACGTGAAAATACCTTTTGAATTATGGATTGGTGCCCGGTACGCCGGCCTGACACGGACGCGGGGACGCGGCAGAAAAGGCGACCGGTTTGTTTCGTTTATCGCCGGCACGTCCATGGTCGGCATTGCGCTTGGCGTGGCGGCACTGATTATCGTCCTTTCCGTCATGAACGGCTTCCAGGTAGACGTTCGTGACCGCATGCTATCGGTCCTGCCGCATATCCAGTTGATTGTACCCAACGAAGACCCGGTGGCCGTGACGGATGACTGGCAGAAACTGGCACAGGAAGCCAAGCAGAATCCCGAGGTGCAGGGCGCGTCGGCCTTTGTGGCGGCAGGCGGTATGCTGGCTCGGGGAGAGGTCCTAAAAGGTGTGGAGATTCGCGGTATTGATCCTGCCAACGAGGGGAAGGTGTCCGAATTACCCGAGCAGATGGTCAGCGGATCGCTGGACAGTCTTGAGCCAGGCAGTTTTCATTTGGTCATAGGTACCAATCTGGCGCAGTATATGGGCGTGGGCGTTGGCGATACTCTGTTGCTGATGACTCCGCAGGGCTCGATCAATCCGTCGGGGTTTTCTCCGCGCATGCGACAGTTCACGGTGTCGGGGATCTTTTCCTCCGGGCACTATGAATATGATTCCAATATGGCGTTCATTTCCGTCAGGGACGCAGCGGTGCTGTTTCGCGATGGCGGTGCTGCCGGTGTTCGTCTGAAGATTCATGACATGATCAACGCGCCTGAGGTCGCAACCCAGTTGACAAACTCGCTGCCACCCGGCGTGGTGGCACGTGACTGGACGATGGATAATCGGACCTGGTTTGCTGCTGTCAAAACTGAAAAACGCATGATGTTTCTGATCCTTGTACTGATTGTGGCGGTAGCGGCATTCAACCTGCTGTCTTCGCTTGTCATGGCTGTCAAGGACAAGCAGTCGGATATTGCCATCCTGCGCACGCTGGGCGTGAGCCCGGTTCAGATCGGCAAGATATTTCTTGTTCAGGGATCGCTTATCGGCTTTATCGGCACATTTCTGGGTGTTCTTTTCGGATGTCTGGTCGCCTACAATATTGATGTTGTGATTCCATTTATTGAAGGATTGCTGGGCATTCACTTTCTGGATCCGAGCATCTACTTTGTCAGCACACTGCCGTCCCACCCGGAAGTGGATGATATTGCGCTGATCGGCGTCACATCCCTTGTCCTGTCGCTACTGGCAACCATTTATCCAAGCTGGCGGGCCTCCCGTCTGCAACCTGCAGAGGTACTGCGTCATGACTAATCAGGAAATCAAATCAGTGCAACAGTCAGGGTATGCGCTTGAAGCGCGCAATGTCGCGAAATATTATGAAGACGGTGATTCGCGCCTGGATATTCTGAAAGGTGTGTCGCTGCAGGTTGCTGCGGGCCAGATGGTCGCCATCGTTGGCGCTTCCGGTTCAGGCAAGAGCACATTGCTGCATATGCTCGGCCTGCTGGATAAGCCCACCTCAGGTGACATACTGATCAACGGACAGCAGACCGGCTCTCTATCGGAGAAGCAGATCAGTCATATTCGAAACGAGAGTCTGGGTTTTGTATATCAGTTTCACCACCTCCTGAATGAGTTCAACGCTCTGGATAATGTCGCGATGCCGCTGATCGTGCGCCGGGTGGATCGCAAGAAGGCAAGATCGCAGGCAGAAGCGGTTCTTGAAAGGGTCGGACTCAGGGAACGTATTCACCATACTCCAGGTCAACTTTCTGGCGGAGAGCGGCAGCGCGTGGCCCTGGCACGTGCACTGGTCACGCGCCCGGTGTGTGTTCTGGCCGATGAGCCTACCGGCAATCTGGATCGGGAAACCTCCGGCAGCATGTTTGCCCTCCTCAAGCAGATGAATGAAGAGTTCAAGACTGCATTTGTCATTGTCACTCACGATGCCAAACTGGCGGCGCTGGCCGACCGGCAACTGCTGATGGAACGGGGTATATTGCAATCAGCATAATATTGCAAATTGGAGAGTATTGCATGCGGTCAAATGTTATGCCGACCGGACCGGCGGGGTTCCTCATGCGGTTTATGGCGTCAGGGCAGGCGCGACATCACGATTTATTCGCACATCTCTGAGCGGTAGAATAGGGCAGGAGAGAGATTATGTTCATCGATACACATTGTCATCTCGATGCATCAGAGTTTGATGGCGATCGCAATAATGTTATCGTGCAGGCGGAACAGGCCGGCGTAGCCCGCATTGTCATTCCCGCTGTCGGCCGAAACAATTTCGAGTCCGTGCGCGATCTGGCCCATTCCTTTGCCGGTGGCTACTATGCGCTGGGAATTCACCCGTTGCTGGTTGAGCAGTCTGACGACGACGATCTGGATATCCTGGAGCAGGACGTTGCCCGCGCCATGGATGATCCCCGCTTCATCGGCATTGGCGAGATAGGACTGGATTTTTTCGTCAAGGACATTGCCACGGGAGAACCCCGCCAGCGCCAGGAACGCTTCTATCAGGCGCAGCTCAAACTGGCACGCCGGCATGATTTACCGGTTCTGCTTCATGTGCGGCGTTCACAGGATATGATTCTCAAGTATCTGCGCAGGTTTACAGGTATTAGTGGCATTGCGCATGCGTTCAATGGCAGTGACCAGCAGGCCGATCACTTCGTTCAGCTCGGATTTGCACTTGGCCTGGGCGGGGCAATGACCTTTACGCGTGCCCGTCAGATTCGTCGCCTGGCCAGCCGAATACCGCTTTCCCACCTGGTGCTGGAAACGGACTCCCCGGATATTCCGCCAGCCTGGCTGCAGGGCAATCGTCCCCGTAATACACCCGTGCAGATTCCGGCAATTGCAGAAACGCTTGCGCAATTGCGAGGCGCTACCACTGAGGAAATTGCGAAGCAGACGGCGGAAACAGCATATCGCGTGCTGCCAAGATTGAAGGCGTAAATCAATTCTGTCTTCGACCATCATTTGTATTCAGCGGCCAAGGTGAGCACGGGATCATCAGCGAGAGCAGGGATAAAAACCTAATTACCAAAAATACGCATAGGTAAAACCATCCCAACGGAGTTTTCCAGCTTAGGGGAAACAGGAACAATTCAGGCATCATCCTTATTAATCGTCCTGGCTCAACGTTCACCCGTGCTCTTAATTTTCCAACGGCTTTTTTTACGCCCAGTTTTTGCGGAACCAATTCGACGCCTGCACTCACGCATGCGCTCACGATTACACGGGGCGGGGCGCTCAAACGCATGTCGATTGCCCTTGCGTGTGCCCGCATTTTTCTGGCTGTTTTTTCTCTGTTTCGGAATGGCGATTGTGCAGTGGCTTCCGGCGCTGCCGTCGCTGCAGACGCTATTGCTTATATGGCTGCTTTGTCTGCTAATCAGCCGGATCACAATACTGCGTTCTCACACAAATACGCCACGGTTAAACGCGCGACACATGCGAGTTGATGCAATGAACATCGTTGACCTGACGATGGATAAGGCAAACGGAGAGAAAGTCTTGACCGGCACGGCCGCATCAACTGAATATCATTTCAAGGAACGTGATTTCGGAAATCAAAACTACAAATGCAATATAAAAATGAACGCAGTGCCCTTGCGGCGTATTGCAAGGCACGGAAACAACCCGACAATTTCATATTCGACATTGCGGCTGAAATTCATCCTTGTTTATCTATCGGCTGGATTGCTTTGTATCACATCCGGCATGATGTATTCCGTGTGGCGTGCGCAGATCCGACTGGCAGATCATCTGGATCGTGGCCTGGAGAATCGTCCGGTATCAGTACGGCTACGGGTGACGGGATTGCCACGAGATCTGACCAATGGCTGGGAGTTTCAGGCGCGGACTCTCCGTGACAGCTCACGATTTGGTTTACCGCAGACTGTGCTGCTGCGCTGGTATACGGATCCTCGTAGCGGCCCTTACAGCAAACCACAGCGACCGCCTGGCGGGTTGCCTGATATTCGTCCTGGCCAGGAATGGGAGATGACGGTAAAACTGAAGAGGATTCATACATCACGTAATTTCTTCGGTTTTAACTATGATGCCTATCTGTTTGCGTCAGGTGTTCGTGCAAGTGGTGTTGTCAACGGCAAAGCGCATCTGGTTCGCGACAATCCCTGGCGCGAATGGGGGACTGCAGTCGAAAGATTGCGGTTCGATTTGCGCGCTGCCATGAATCGCGTATTGCAGAACCAGCGTTATGGTCCGGTAATTATTGCGCTTGTCATGGGAGACCAGAACGGTATTTCTGATGAGGACTGGAAGATATTCAATCTGACCGGTATTACCCATCTGGTTTCGATTAGCGGTTCGCATATCACGATGCTGGCTGCGCTGGGAAGCCTGGGCGTGTTCCGAATCTGGAAGCGCCTCCAATGGCATGGGAAGTTGCTGGCTGATCGAAAACCGGTCCAAGTCATTGCCGCCGCTGTCGGTCTGGTTATCGCGGGCGGCTATTGCCTGCTGGCAGGTTGGGGCATTCCGGCTCAGCGTACATTTATCATGCTTGCCTTCTTCTGTGCAACGGTAACGCTGCGCCTTCGCATACGCGCGGCTACACTTCTGATAACTTCGGGGTTGTTTATCCTGCTGCTGGATCCCTGGGCAGTCCTGTCCATTGGATTCATTCTGTCCTTTGCAGCCATTGCCTGCCTGATGCTGTGGAGCGCCCGTGAGGCAAAAGGCAGTGCCAGAACAACTGGCATCCTATCGAAAGCGGCACGGAAAGTTTGGCAGGCCGCGGCCATACAACTCTTTATGAGTCTTGCGCTGCTGCCTTTGCTGGTCGGACTATTTCATCAATATGCGTTCGTGTCGCCGCTGGTGAATGCGTTTGCCATTCCCGTCATTGGTGCGCTGGTCACGCCGATGGCATTAATGCTGGGCGTGTGCTGTGTCGTCCCATACTGGCCGACCGTCACATCCTGGCTTGCAGAGACTGTTCACGCGTTGCTGGCAAGGGTTCTGGGTATTGCGGCGTCACTGGCTCAGGTGGAATGGGCGGCTCCTGTTTTTGCGGCACCGCCATTTCACTGGATTGCATTTGGCATGATCGGGATATTAATATTTACTCTGCCCAAAGGATTTTGCCCACGTTTTCCTGCGCTTGTCCTGCTGATTCCCGTGCTGTTTTTCCGCTCCCCGCGCCCGCAGCCCGGAATGTGGTTTCTGACGGCGCTGGACGTAGGACAGGGCGCTGCGGTCGTCATCAGAACGGCGCATCATGATCTGCTTTATGATACAGGCGTGCGTAGCAGCGTAAGCAGCGATGCAGGCAAAAGAATCGTAGTTCCGTATTTTCGGGCACTGGGTTTATCATCCATAGATGAGCTGATCGTATCCCATTCGGATCTGGATCACGTGGGCGGGGTGGCAAGTGTGCTGCAGGAAATCAATGTTGCCCACGCCTACGCGCCCTTCATGCTAAATGCACATCTGGCGCGTGAACAGCACTTGCTGGAACGGGACCTGCAGCCCAGAAATCCCCGTGCAACCTTTGATTTCTGCGCACGTCATGTGCGGTTTGAATATGACGACGTCCGGTTTCAGTTCTACCATCCTGACAGGATACAGGGACAACCCGAGAAGGCCACAAATGAACAGAGCTGCGTGTTGAGAATCGCAGGGAAATATCATTCGGCATTGCTGACGGGCGATATCGGCGTTGCGGTAGAAGCTGCGTTATTGGCTTTGCCGGAACCGGTTCCGGCAACCGATGTTGTCATGGCCCCGCATCACGGATCTGCTCACTCATCGTCGCCTGAATTCGTGCAGGCTGTACAGCCGGAGATTGCGTTTGCGCAGGCCGGGTATCTGAATCGCTACGGCCATCCGTCGCCTGCAGTCGTGCAGCGATGGCGTCAGGCCTCACAACTGTTTGTCGATACTATTACCTCGGGCGCGATCGAGATTCGATCCGGATTTGACGGGCTGCGGGTAAATACCGCAAGAGGATCGCAAGCGAGATACTGGGACGGTTTTTAGCTTATGATAACTTTCAGTTGTGCAAGCCCTGTCCGGGATATTCGATTCACCTGCCATACAAAAGGAGCCATTATGGAATCGCCTCGCCAAAATTTTGTCAACTGCATGAGCCCCGCGGGTATTCATCGTATGGCATACCGGGAATGGGGTGATCCGGACAACGGAAAGATTCTGCTGTGTGTACATGGACTATCGCGTAACGGTCGTGATTTTGACGAAGTCGCCAAAGCCATGTGCAGTGAATATCGTGTAGTTTGTCCCGACATTGCAGGACGGGGCGCATCCGATTTTCTGAAGAACCCGGCCAGTTATGTGGTACCGCAGTATGTGTCGGATATCACGACGCTGCTGGCACGATTGCAACCCCAGTCAGTTGACTGGCTGGGCACCTCCATGGGTGGGTTGATCGCGTTGGCTTTCGCTGGCGTGGTGGGGATGGCGGAACACGCAATTGCGGAATCTGATCGGAACGCGCTGCCCAAAACAACGGGCTTGTCGCTGCGTAAACTGATACTGAATGATGTGGGACCAGCAATCGAACCCGCCTCTATCGCCAGAATTGCGGGTTATGTCGGGGTGTCGATGCAGTTCGATTCCTTTGAAGAAGCAGTATTGCATATGAGGACCAATGCTGCCTCCTTTGGGCCGCTTAGCGATGAACAATGGATTGAATTTACCAGGGCCGTGATGGTTCAGGACGGAGCCAAATGGAGGCAGCACTATGATCTTTCCATCGCGCAGGCATTTGAAGGTCTGAAGGATGAAAAAATACTCAAGGCGGGTGAGGCCATGCTCTGGGGGGCCTTTGACTCGTTGCAATGCCCGATTCTGCTGATTCGTGGCGAGCAATCCGATCTGCTTAGTGCGCAGACTGCGCGGCAGATGCAACAGCGCAACAGCAATTTGAAGATGATCGAAATTGAGGGAACAGGACACGCGCCTTCCTTGCTTCCGGCATCACAAGTGCAGGCAGTCAGACAGTTTCTGCTATCCTGAGTATCGCTCCGGATTCGCCATTTTGGGCGTGATATCGGCAACGCCTTGACGTGCGTTGCGACGGGAGATTAAGTCCCGCGGCGCGGTCTTGTTTTTAGCAGGAGCGTGTAACGCCCTTGCTTTTGCCAAAATTGATGCCTGCTGCATATTGGTCTTTGGCTACTTTATGTGTGGTCGACAGTATTTATGTGTGATGCACCGTATTTTGGGCATCTTAAGCATGTCTGTTCTGTGCCAATGACATCTGTCTCGTGCCAATAGACGCCCGATCGCATCATCGCGCTTTGGAGCGCGTAAAATATCAGAGATACGATAGTAGTGTTGTGTACGTGTCTGCAGTCTTGTGCACTTCCTGCGCAGGGCTGCGCAGCATCTGCGTCCGGCAGCCACGTTGGCCTGGGGGCCGGTGACAACAGTACATTTTGTGCTCATCGGAAATTAATTGCGAATATGGAATAAAACATGGCTGAGTCGTTGGCATTTAAGGCAGATTTGCACTGCCACTCTACCGCATCGGATGGGGTACTGACGCCCGCCGAGGTAGCGACGCGTGCGCATGCCAACGGAGTGACTCTCTGGAGCCTGACCGATCACGATGAAATCCGCGGTATTCCCCAGGCCCGGGAGCAGGCGCAGCGTCTGGGCATGCGATTTGTTGCGGGCATCGAAATCTCGGTGACATGGGCCGAACGTACCCTGCATGTGGTAGGACTGAATATTGACATTGCCAATGCACAACTGAACGCCGGTTTGGAAAAGATTCGTCGCGATCGCGAAACCCGTGCTCAGGCCATGGGAGACAGACTTGCCGAGCTAGGCATTCCCGGCACCTATGAAGGCGCGCTGCGGTACGCGGGCAACCCCAATCTGCTAAGTCGCACGCACTTTGCCAGATATATGGTTGAAGAAGGACATTGCAAGACCATGCAGGAGGTGTTTGATCAGTATCTGGCTGATGGGAAACCCGCTTACATCGCAGGCGACTGGGCCGGGCTTGATGAGGCGCTCGAATGGATACACGGCGCAGGGGGGACTGCCGTGATTGCGCATCCCGGCCGCTACAAGTATTCACGCAGAGAGTTTACGACGCTGTTTCGTACGTTCAAGCTGATGGGCGGCAGGGCCATTGAAGTGGTTACAGGCTCGCACACGCCCGATCAGTATCATCAATATGCTAACGTTGCGCGGCAGTACGGCTTTCTTGCATCCTGCGGATCGGACTTTCATAGTCCGAAGGAAAGTCGCATGGACCTGGGAAAATTGCCTCCCATGCCTTCTGATCTGGTTCCTGTTTGGAAAGAGTTCAACTGAAATTATGAATAAAGCATTTGTAAAAGAGAAAGATGACGACGACGAGGATCAAAATCCCGAAGCCGTTGCCTTACCTCCGGGCACCCGCAATTACATGACCCGCAAGGGCTATAACACCTTGCGTGAAGAGCTGACGCATCTGATGAATGTCGAACGGCCGGATGTGGTTCAAATCGTTTCGTGGGCAGCGTCAAATGGAGATCGCTCCGAAAACGGGGATTATCTTTACGGTAAAAAACGATTGCGCGAGATTGACCGGCGAATCCGATTTCTCACCAAAAGACTTGAAATGGCAGAGGTAGTGGATCCTGGCGTGCAGCCGGATCGCGACCGGATTTTTTTCGGCGCTGAGGTTGAGTACTGTGATGAACAGGGTGAAACGTTTCGTGTGACCATCGTGGGCGTCGACGAGGCCGAACCCCTGCAGGGAAAAATCAGCTGGATTTCTCCTGTGGCCCGAGCACTGCTCAAGGCACAGGAAGGCGATACAGTGACATTGCGAACACCATCAGGGGTCAAGCAGCTGGAAGTGCTGGAAATTAATTATCCTGATGCGTAAGTGAATACTGGGCCTGGCCGTCCTGGTCCAATTGCTTTTCCAGAACGGGCATGGCCTCGCGCAATGCCGCAACCAGGGTGTACGGCGGATTGATCACAAACATGGCGCTGCCGTACAGGCCAAAACCATTTTCCGGCGGTTTTTTCACAGCCAGGCGGGCATGTACCCAGCTGACACCAGGCAGTTTTTCCAGCTGTTTCTGCATTTCATGAACTTCCTTGCGTCGTACCAGCGGATACCATACCGCAAAGCAGCCCGTTGCGAACCTTTTCAATCCTTCCCTGACGGCGTTCAGCGTATGCCGGTAGTCGTTCTTGTCCTCGTAAGAGGGGTCAATAAGAATAATGCCGCGCCGAGACGCAGGCGGCAGTTGCGACAGCAGGCCGGTAAATCCATCCTTTTCAAATACGCTGACTTGCCTTGCTACATCCCGTGACTGCATTTGAATATTTTCATCCAGGCGGATAATTTCGGTAGGATGCAGTTCAAAGAGCCTGAGTTTGTCGGCCGGACGCATCAACTGCAATGCAATCCAGGGCGAACCCGGATAGACATTGAGGCCTCCATCGTCATTGAGCTGTCGGATGTGTTCAATATAGTCGGCAAGTAACGAAGGGAGATCCGGCAAGCGCCACAGTTTTTCAATTCCGTCCCGGAATTCGGCGGTTTTTTCGGCCCAGGCGTCGGTCAGATCATAGACACCTGCACCGGCATGCGTATCAATCACCCAATAAGGTGCTTCTTTTCGATTGAAATATTCCAGGATATGCAGCAGAACGGCGTGCTTGAGCACGTCTGCGTGATTACCTGCGTGAAAGGCGTGGCGATAACTGAACATGTGGCTGGACTTTAATATGCGCCGAGATCGGCTGGTATACGGATAAGCTCGTCTGTAAAAATGGCATCACAGCCCCAGCCGAGAAGTTGTTTGGCGCGCTGATAGTCGTTTACCGTATAGGCGCAGACTTTATAGCCAGCCGCGTGAATACGGGAAATGGACGCTTCGTCCAGGTTTTTCTGGTTCAGGTTGATGGACTGGCAACCCAGTGTTTGCAGAATCGCGTCGAAATCGTCAGGCAGTTCATCAATCAGAAAAGCGCGCGGCACGCCTGGGGCATGCTGCGCAAATGCAGCCAGGGATTCGCGCGAAAACGAGGAAACGAGGGGTGCAGTGGCATCATCGCGCCACCATGTATTGACTGCTTCAGCCACCGCTATGCCTGTTTCCTGCTCGCGACCGGGGCAGGGTTTGATTTCGATATTGCATAACAGCCGGTTTTCAAGAATGAAGCGGACAAACTGACTGAATGCCGGCAGCGGTTCACCCGCATACCAGGCCGAGTGCCAGCTACCCATGTCCAGTTGTGACAGCTCGGCAAAAGGCATGGCTGCCGCCGCACCTGTGCCGTTTGAAGTGCGATCCACCTTGTCATCGTGCAGTATGATAAGCACATTATCCTGGCTGAGTTTGACGTCAAATTCCGACATGTCAAAGCCATGGTCATAACCGCAGCGCAGGCCTGCAAGTGTATTTTCCGGAGCGATGCGGCCGCCTCCGCGATGGGCAATTACGCGGGGGTAGGGCCAGTGGACAGAAGAATTGGAAGGCATGGTTCACCAGAGTCGTGAAAATAGGGCAATGACAGTACGTTTGCAACGAAAGCAGCGGATTGTAGCGTAGCGTGCCCGCGGGTAACGTTACAGGCAATTGCCTGATTTGAGGCTAAAGTTTTATTTTAATTGAAAAAACGCTTAAAATAAGCGGTTATTCTGAAGAGTCCGGCCAATGGGCGGCTTTTCGCTCTGTATCAGACATCAATCTTGGTCGGGAACACAATGCTAGAATCCTTTCGCACGCATAAACGCTTATTGCTTATTGTCCTGTTTATTCTGGTCGTGCCGTCTTTCGTATTTTTCGGTATTTCCGATTATCAGTCGTTCTCCAGCAGCGACGTCAAACTGGCATCAGTCCGGAAAAATGACATTACCCAGGCCCAGTTTGATCAGTCATGGCGCGAGCGCCTGAACCAGCTGCGTGAACAGAACGGCAGCAACTTCAATATCAATGCGGTAGACACGCCCGCCAACCGGCAGGCATGGCTTGATCAACTGATCGACAATCAGGTGCTGCAGCAGGAAATGGTCGATCGCCATTTCAATGCGACCGACAATATGGTTCGCCAGGCAATCGCCAGTACGCCTGATTTCCAGGATAACGGTAAATACTCATTCCAGAAGTACAGTCAGTTCCTGGCCGAGCGCAATATCCGTGACATTGACTACGAGCAATATGTGCGCCAGAACCTGGCATTTGCCCAGTTGCTCGAGCCTATCGCCAGCACTGTCGCCATTCCGGCCCAAACGGCCACGCTGCTGCAAACCGCGATGACAGAAGAGCGCACGGTCAGGCTAAAAAATTTCGAGGCCGCTGCGTACGAACAGTCCATACAGGTAAACGATGAGGAAATCTCGGCGTGGTATGACAAGAACAAGCAGTCTCTTGAAATTCCCGCCCACGTCGATGTCGACTACGTTGTTCTGAATCAGGATGCGGCGCTGCAGACAGTCGGTGAGGTGTCGGATGCAGACGTCGAAAGCTATTACAAAGCCAATATCGCCAAGTACACCAAAAAAGAACGCCGTCAGATCAATCATATTCAGATCCAGATTCCTGCCGGTGCAGACGAGGCAGCCATCAAGGCAGCTCAGGACAAGGCGAATGAAGTCGCAGAAAAGGCGAAGGCAGATCCTTCCTCTTTTGCTGAACTGGCAAAAACCTATTCCGATGACGCTGGCTCCAAAAACCAGGGCGGCAGTCTGGGCACCATTTCAAAAGGTGATATTGCGGCGCTCGATGATGCTGCATTTGGCCCTGATGCCCCCGGCATTACCGATCCGGTGAAAATTGATAATGCCTGGCACATCCTTCAGATCGCCAGGATTGAGCCTGGTCAGGTCGAATCACTTGATCGTTTGAAAGACAGCCTGAAAGAGGAAATTCGTCTGCAGCAGGCTTCGGAAAAATTTGCCGACCTGTCCACCAAGCTCACCCAGATCGCCAGTACAGAGCGTGATTCCCTGCAGCCTCTGGCCGATGCGTTGCAGCTTCAGATTCGCCATGTCAGCGGCGTCGGCGAATCCGCGCTGTTGCCAGCGGACGAAGCAGGGCCGGAGGCGGCAATCAACAGTAAAGATGCGAGTTACTTTGAGTCGGGCCGGGTGCGTGAAACCCTGTTTTCTGATGAAGTTCGTAAGCAGAATCAGAATTCCGGCGTTATTGAAATTTCACCGTCTGAGTTGATGGTAGTTCGCGTTGCCAAAGACATTCCCGCTGCCGTACCAGAGCTCTCCAATGTCAAGGAAACGGTGCTTAATCGCATTCGTGTTGAAAAGGGCAAACAGCAGGCCGCCGAAGATGGGAAAGCTGAACTTGCCATGCTCAAAGAGAAGGGCGCCGGCGATCTGACCGGTTTTGGCAAGGAAACCACCATCAGCCGTTTAACGCAATCGCAGTTGCCGCCGACCATGCTCAACGCCATTATGAATGCACCGTCAGACTCATTACCGGCATTTGTTGGCTTTGAAGTGCCAGACGGGTACGCGATTGCCCAGATCGAGAAAGTCACAGAACCCGCGGAAGATGCACGCCGAATGTTCGATCAGTACCTGCGTCAGGCGACAATTGCAGGTACCGGCGCGCAGGTCGCGCAAAGCGTAACGCGGATGATCCGGCAGGCGCATGACGTCACGATTCATCCTGAGGCAGCCAAAGTCATTAACGATTCTGACGATAATCAGTAAGGACGTCTTCGAGAACGGACCACACCGTTTCAGCCATCAGCGGCTGGGCCTGTTCTGAAGGATGTATGCCGTCATCCTGGTACATCTGGCGATCCAGCGCAAATGAGGCAAACAGAAAGGGCACCAGCGCGGTGTCCTTTTCCTTTGCCAGGGTACCGAACATGGCCTGGAACTGATTGGCGTAGTCGGGACCGAAATTCGGGGGAATTTGCATACCAATCAGTATCACGCGTGCCTTCTGGGCTTTTGCCTGTTCGATCATATTGGCAAGGTTGTCGCGACTGGCATCCAGGGACAATCCTCGCAGAGCGTCATTGGCACCCAGCTCCAGTATCACGATGGTGGGCTGGTGTCTTTTCAGCAAGGCCGGCAAACGGCTGCGGCCACCGGCCGTTGTATCGCCGCTAATGCTGGCATTGACCAGTTCTGCATCACCCAGTATTTCTTTTTTATTATCCTTTAGCCACTGCACCCAGCCGGCACCCCGTCTGATACCATATTCTGCAGACAGACTGTCGCCGACCACCAGGATGACGGGTGCGGCAGCTTCTGCCGGTTTGTCCTGGGCATTTACCCCGGCCTGCCATGTCAATAAGCAAAAACTGATCAGAATGGAAAAAAGCCGAATCATGGAAGCAGATGTTGTCATTGAAGTTTCTCATTTGAAAAAACACGTTGCCGAAGCAACAGGTACGCTGCACATTTTAGATGATATTTCATTCGTGCTTGAACGCAGCTCAACACTAGCGATTACAGGCAGTTCCGGCTCGGGTAAATCGACGCTTCTGGGTATTCTGGCAGGTCTCGATACGCCGACCTCGGGGTATGTGAAGCTGATGGGAAAAAATATCTTCGATATGGATGAAGATGCGCGCGCGGTGCTACGGGCGCGAAATATCGGATTTGTTTTTCAGTCGTTCCAGTTGCTGCCAAATCTGACTGCACTGGAAAATGTCATGCTCCCGCTGGAACTGCAGGGCCAGGCGGCTCAGGAAAGGGCCCGCGAGATGCTGGATCGGGTGGGGCTGGCCTCCAGGATGGGTCACTACCCCAAGACCCTGTCGGGTGGCGAGAAACAGCGCGTCGCGCTGGCCCGTGCGTTTGTGGTGGATCCGGCGATTCTGTTTGCCGACGAACCTACCGGAAGTCTGGATACCGAAACCGGCCAGCGTATCGCAGAACTGATGTTTGAAATGAATCGGGAGAAAGCCGCTACCCTGGTGCTTGTCACACATGACGAAAAGCTGGCTACCCGTTGTGACCAGAAGATTACCCTGATTTCAGGCCGGCTTGCCGCTACAGCACCGGATCCTGATTTGGTCTGACTTTCAGGCGCGCGACTTTTTGCACTTGTGAAACCCTGCGCACCATGCGGATGACCCGAGCCAAATGCTTGCGGTCATGAACCTGAATGGTTAAATGCACGATGGCCAGATTCTGGGCATCTTCATTCATGGACATGGTCAGGATATTGGAGTCTGCCGCGGAAATCTGCGCGGCGATTCGTCCAAGTACGCCTTTTTCATTGCGAATAACAATTTCCATGCGCACGGGCAGATGACTTGCAGTTTCTTCGTCCCAGTAGACCTGAACCCAGCGATCGGGTTCTTTGGTGCGAAGACGCGAGGCGGTGGGGCAATCATCTGTATGCACCACCAGTCCGTGTCCGGGACGGATCAGGGCAATCAGGCTATCCCCAGGTATCGGACTACAGCAGCCTGATAACTGGACGGCCTGCCCTTCGTTGCCCTGAATGTATATCATACCGGCATGTGCCACCGACACTTCGTCAAGGACGGCTGCGCTGGTGGCCAGCATTTCATTTTCTACGGCAAAGCGGCGGGCGACCACTGCAGCGAGCCTGCGTCCGAGGCCAATGTCGGCCAGGATTTCTTCACGCGATGATGCTCCCGAGCTGCGTGCCAGCTTTTCCCACTCGGCATTGTCTGCGGCAGGCAGCGGTATATTGAGTTCCTGCAGCGCCTGCCGGAGCATTTTTTCGCCAAACTGCACAGAATCTTCGTATTTGACGGTCTTGAGAAAATGGCGGATTTCGGACCGCGCCTTGCCGGTGCGTACATAGTTGAGCCATTGCACATTGGGCTCGGAAGCGGGGGAGGTGACAATTTCCACCGTATCACCGCTCTTGATTTCGGTTTTCAACGGGACAAACTCACCGTTGATCTTTGCTGCCACGGCCTGATTGCCGATGTCAGTATGGATGCTGTAGGCAAAATCAATGGGCGTTGCGCCACGCGGTAGTGACACAATTTTGCCTTTGGGCGTCAGGACATAGACCGCATCAGGGAAGAGGTCAACCTTGACGTGTTCCAGGAATTCGCCGGAATCGCCAGTCTGGCTCTGGATGTCCAGCAGCGATTGCAGCCAGCGGTGAGTCTGCTTCTGCAAATCGTTCAGCGAGATGTCGTCTTCCTTGTACATCCAGTGAGAGGCGACACCTTTTTCCGCGATATGGTCCATATCGCGTGTGCGAATCTGAAATTCTATCGGCGTACCGTAAGGACCAACGAGGGTAGTGTGGAGGGACTGATAGCCATTGATCTTGGGAATGGCAATGTAGTCTTTGAATTTTCCGGGTACGGGGCGATAGAGCTGGTGAATGGTACCCAGGGTCAGATAGCATTCCTGCAGCGTATGCACAATGATTCGGAATCCGTAGATATCGAGCACTTCGGAGAACGATTTTTTCTGCTCCCGCATCTTATTGTAGATGCTGAACAGTGATTTTTCCCGGCCGCTGATTTCTGCTTCGATGCCGTTTGCAGGCATGGCAGATGTAATATTTTCGGCAATGCGGGTCAATACTTCGCGTCGATTGCCCCGGGCAGCCAGCACGGCTTTCTGCAGGACGTTATAACGGTTCGGATTACTCGCTTCAAAGCACAGATCCTGCAATTCACGCACCAGGGCATTCAGCCCCAGACGGTGCGCAATCGGTGCGTAGATCTCCAGCGTTTCGTTGGCAACGCGCCGCCGTTTTTCTGCACCCACCGCGTCAAGTGTACGCATGTTGTGCAGCCGGTCTGCCAGCTTGATCAGAATCACCCGCACATCTTTTGCCATGGCCAGCAGCATCTTGCGAAAACTTTCTGCCTGCTGTTCGGCTTTGGTGGCAAAGTTGAGTTTTTCCAGTTTGGTCAGGCCATCAACCAGATTGGCGACATCAGGATTGAATTTCTCGGCCAGTTCCGTCTTGGAAACGTTCTGGTCTTCAATCACATCGTGCAGGAGTGCCGCCATCAAAGCGTTGGAGTCGAGCTTCCAGCCCGCGCATATTTCGGTAACGGCAATGGGATGCGTAATATATGGTGCACCCGATGAGCGAAACTGACCCAGGTGAGCCTGGTCGGCGAAGCGGTAAGCTTCACGTACTTTTTCAATTTCCTTGCTGTCCATGTAGGTGGAGAGCATCTCGGTCAGATGCGCCAGCGAGGCGATAACCGGTTCGTGGCGGGTCAGGCTGTTGGGTACCGCCTGTGGCGGAATACGCTGTTCGTCATTCGAACCGCCAGGAACATTCGTCGGGCCAGCGCCATTTTGTACAGCCTGACTGTGATTGCCACGATTTTTGCGCCGGAAAGGGGACCCTGCACGCAGTGCGTGCAACAGTGAGGAGGATGCGTCCTTGAGTCCCATGAAACCTGCCTGCTGTGGTGATCAGGTTGGCACTTTACGCAGCATTTCTGCCCCGGTCAGTCCTTCGGCTATTTCACGCAGTGCGATCACGGTAGGTTTATCCTTGTCAGGATCAACACGTGGTTCATGGCCCTGGGCCAGTTCACGGGCGCGGTATGTGGCGGCCAGTGTCAGGTTGAAACGGTTGGGAATGTGCGTCATGCAGTCATCGACAGTAATACGAGCCATGGTGTTGTCCTTAGCGGGTAGGCCTAAATGATCAAGTTAATTTACCGGACGGAATCGGAAATTCCGAGCTGGGAGAAGAGTTGCGAATGCCGGGCTGCCTGAGACTGGTATCGGAGCCTTGCGGCTGCTACGATTTTCTGTAATTCATTCAGAGCGGTGGCAAAATCTTCATTGATAATAACATATTCGCACTCTGGCGCGTGGGCAATCTCGTTTCCTGCCGCCAGTATCCTTCGGGTGATGACGCTGGCAGAATCCTGACCACGCTGGGTCAGTCGGGTTTCCAGAACGTCAATGGAAGGCGGGAGAATGAAAATACCGGTAACAGCCGGAAAATGTTGCCGCACCTGGCGTGCGCCCTGCCAGTCAATTTCAAGAAGAATATCCTTGCCTTCGGCGATGGCCGCTTCGATGGGCATTCTTGGCGTGCCATAGTAATTGCCATGGACTTCCGCCCATTCGAGCAGTTGCTTGGCGTCGCGCAGTTGCAGAAATTTCTCTTTGGTAGTGAAATAGTACTCGCGCCCTTCCTGTTCGCCGGGGCGGGGTTCACGTGTGGTGCATGATATGGACAGGGAAATGTTCTTGTCCTGCGCGAGCAGGGCGTTGACCAGACTCGATTTGCCTGCACCGCTTGGTGCGATAATCATGAAGACATTACCGGGAAATTTAAGCATAATGATAACGGTGGCAGCAAAAGAAAATGATAGCAAAAATTGTAGCGTTTTTTCGCATTCGCCCGGATTGTCTGTGTTTTTGTAAGGCTTGGCGCTCGTTTCGGGTTGGGCAGGCTGCGGCACATTGTGAAACAGCATGAAAACATCGTCAATCCGTTGCGCATGTCCTTTATTTTAAAACTGTTAGGATAGCGGTTCCGTTTCCAAAGGAGTAACAAGAATGAATACACCCCCTCTCAAAGTCGCAGTAGTTACTGGTGCGGGTTCCGGCATTGGTCGGGCCGTTGCATTGGAGCTTCTCAGTGCCGGCTATGCCGTTGTGCTGGCAGGTCGTCGGGCCGAAGAACTCGAGAAGACCCGAACGGCGGCCGGTGTGGATGGCACCCGGGCACTTGTCGTTCCCACTGATGTGACTAAAGAGGATGAGGTGCGCAGACTGTTTGACACAGCCCAGCGTGAATATGGACGGGTCGATGCGCTATTTAATAACGCTGGCCGGGGAGGTACACCTGTGCCTGTCGATGAATTTTCCGTCCAGGAATGGCGCGATATTGTTGATGTGAATCTGACCGGGATGTTCCTGTGCGCTCAGGCCGCCTTTCGTATCATGCGACATCAGGATCCACAAGGTGGACGCATTATCAATAATGGCTCGATTTCTGCCCACGCGCCACGCCCCATGAGTATTGCCTACACCGCCACAAAACACGCGGTCAGCGGGTTGACCAAATCCCTGTCCCTGGATGGGCGCGCCTACAATATCGCTTGCGGCCAGGTTGATATTGGAAATGCCGGAACCGACATGACGCAGCGCATGAAGAAGGGGATTATTCAGGCCAACGGCGAAGTGCGTGTCGAGCCGGTCATGGATGTGGCGCACGTGGCCCAAACTGTGCGTGCAATGTGTGATTTCCCGCTGGAAACCAACGTACAGTTTGTGACCATCATGGCTACTAAAATGCCGTTTGTCGGGCGCGGCTGAGCCCCCGTTTCCTGCCGTAACCGGAATCGGTTTCCGGTTCAGGTCCAGATTCCGTCGATACGCCGACTTTCAATGAATGGAGTAAAGCATGAGTGTACAGAGAATCAAACCGAGAATCGCTGATGTCGGCGGTATTCCCGTGGCCCGTGCCTTGCCCAATCGGCAACGGCGGACTATTGGCTCCTGGTGTTTTCTGGATCACGCAGGTCCTGCAAAATTTGAAACCGGCAATCCCGGGATGCAGGTCGGAGAACACCCACACATCAATCTTCAGACCTTCACCTGGATGCTGGAAGGAGAGGTCCTGCATAAAGACAGTCTGGGCAACGAGCAAATTATTCGGCGCAAGCAGGTGAATCTGATGACGGCCGGCCACGGCATTGCGCATACTGAACAGACGCCGCCAGGCATTGACATGCTGCATGCAGTGCAGCTGTGGATTGCCCTGCCTTTATCCGAAATGCGCATTGAACCGGCTTTTGAGCATTATCCCGAATTGCCGGAATGGACGGAAGGAAAGGCCACATTTTCGCTCCTGACAGGAGATTTTGCAGGACGTCGCGCTCCGACACGGCAATTTTCACCCCTGGTCGGTATCGATATTGAAGTCACGGGCGAGGAAAATATTGAGCTGGCATTGAATCCCGAATTCGAATATGGTGTATTTCTGGTTACGGGAGAGGCGGCAACTATCAACGGCGAGGTATTTGAACTGAACGAACTTGGCTTTCTTGGCACGGGGCAGACGCAAGTTCATATCCGGACGACCGGTGAAAGCCGTCTCATGCTGCTGGGTGGCACGCCGCTGGATATTCCGGATTTCCAGATTTGGTGGAATTTTGTTGGCCAACGCAACGATATTATTCAGGCCCAGAAAGACTGGAACGCCGGCGATGTCCGGTTCGGAAAAGTTGATACCGATATGAGACGACTGGCGCCGCCCGAGCTTCCGTGGGTATAAAAGCGGACTGACGGTTTGTAAAGCTGGGTGACGAAAAGGGAGGTGAGGGGTCAGGCCAGCCTATTCAATATTCTGCGCCTGTTCCCTCAACTGCTCGATCAGCAGTTTCAGATCAATGACGGATTGGGTAATTTCCAGTGAGCTGGATTTGGACCCCAGCGTATTGACTTCGCGGTTCATTTCCTGGAAAAGGAAATCCAGCCGTTTGCCCAGACTCAGGGTTTTGGCTGCGGATTTGGATTCTGATTTGCCCGTAGACAGAATGACGCTGAGTTCCTTCAGATGCGAGTCCAGGCGGGTGAGTTCTTCAGCCACGTCAATGCGCAGCGAAAACAGGGACGATTCGGCAGCAATGCGCGCAGACAGTTCGGCGCCGCTGATTTGCTCGAACCCCCCAGGGCATGAGGCATTGAGTGTGTCTGTGAGTTTACCGGCCAGCTTTTTTCTATATTCTTCAAGTATTTCGGGCAGCCGCTGTTCGATTGTCCGTATTACTTTTTTCATTTCTTCGGCCGCTTGCAGCATGGCTGTCGCCAGGCGCTGGCCTTCCCGTGTCCTGGCAAGTATCAGCTCCTGCAATGCGCTGCGCCCGGCCTGCATGCACTGGTTCAGCCACATGGCTGGCGAATCATCTTCGTTATATTCATTGGGAGCGGGCCAGTGAAGCAGGTCCGTCATTCCGGGTGCAGCCAGATCGGGAATGATCTTTCGGGCAGCCTGATACCGCTCGTTAATGAGGGTTAATTGTTCTTCCTCGAAGGCGCGTTGCTGCAGACTGCCCGACCGCGCGAAAGACACACGCACTTCCAGCTTGCCGCGCTTGAGGTGGCTGCTGAGCAGTTCCCTGAGTGCCGTTTCAGCGTGACGCAGTTCATCGGGAATCCTGAAAGCCAGATCCAGATAGCGGCTATTGACGCCCTTGAGTTCTACGCTTACGCTGCCAAGGAGAAATTCAGAACGGGCACTGCCAAAAGCCGTCATGCTGTGAATCATATTTCGTCCGGTATTATTAAGATTTGTGGGAACTGAACCCGTGTCAGATTCAGTACATTCGGAAAGTCACTCACTGACTGATCCGATTATATGTGATGCAAATGACCAATTTATGTGTATCGCACACTACAATGTAACTATTGATAATCGATGAGGATATTATGCCCAGCGCAGATCTCAACCTGAATTTTGCTCGTCCCTCAGGACGCGAACATGACATGATTCGTTCGCTTTCTGTTACACGCAGTTACACCAACTATGCTGAAGGATCAGTGCTGATCGAAGCCGGCAACACCCGCGTGCTGTGCAATGCCAGCGTCCTGGAGAGCGTGCCGCCTTTCCTCCGGGGAAAGGGTCAGGGTTGGGTTACCGCAGAATACGGGATGCTTCCTCGCTCGACACATACGCGTTCAGACCGTGAAGCTGCACGCGGCAAGCAAAGCGGCCGAACCCAGGAAATCCAGCGGCTGATCGGACGCAGTCTGCGTGCCGTCATGGACATGGAAAAGCTGGGAGAAAGAACCATTCAGCTCGATTGTGATGTCATTCAGGCCGATGGCGGTACGCGTTGTGCGAGTATTACCGGGGCGTGGATCGCCATGGCCGATGCCATCAGCGGGTTACTCAAAGAGGGCAAGCTGGCTTCCAATCCGCTGAAAGACCGCGTGGCGGCCATTTCGGTGGGCATGTACAAAGGTCATGCCGTCCTCGATCTGGATTACGAAGAAGACTCTGCCTGCGATGCAGACATGAATGTGGTTATGACCGGCTCTGGCCAGTTTGTGGAAGTGCAGGGCACGGCAGAAGGGCAGGTATTCAGTCGCCAGGATCTGGACAGCCTGCTGGCCCTTGCCGAATCGGGCATTGCCCGCCTTCTTCGCGAACAGCAGTCTGCATGGCCAGCATAAAGGCTGTGCACCTGCGCGGTGCTTGCGCAGTGAATGATTCAAATATGTAATTGAAGGATAGAGAAACACCATGGATGTCGTACTGGCTTCTGGAAACAAGGGGAAGCTGCGTGAGTTCAGCGCACTATTTGCACCATTGGGCATGCGGCTCATTCCCCAACATGAACTGAACGTGTCCGAGGCGCCCGAGCCTTTTCATACTTTTGTTGAAAACGCACTGGCCAAGGCGCGCCACGCCAGTCAGCATACCGGGCTGCCCGCTATGGCCGATGATTCGGGGCTTGCCGTGCCGGCACTCGACGGGGCGCCGGGCGTCTTGTCTGCGCGCTACGCGACGCTGTTCAGTGAGGAAAAATCCGATGCCGCCAATAACCGACGGTTGCTAATCGAGTTGCAGAACAAGGATGATCGTCGTGCTGCCTATATTGCAGTGCTGGTTTTCGTCAAATCGGAAAAGGATCCCTGTCCCATCATCGCTCAGGGAACCTGGCATGGTGAAATTGCACTCGAGGCGGCCGGGGAAAACGGCTTTGGTTACGATCCGTATTTTTATATCCCGGAACTGGGAAAGACTGCCGCCGAACTGGATCCTCAGGTGAAAAACAGCGTCAGTCATCGTGCTATGGCACTCAAACGCCTGCTGGCTGATCTGGGCGCATCGTGAGTGAAAACTTTATTCCGCTGCAGCGTCTGAAGCCGCAGGTGAATTTCACATCCGGGTTACCGCCCCTGTCCCTGTACATCCATGTACCATGGTGTGTGCGCAAGTGCCCGTATTGCGACTTCAACTCGCACGAGAAAAAAAGCGAAATCCCCGAAGCCCGTTATCTGGCTGCACTACGTCGCGATCTGGAAGCCACGCTCCCCCTGGTGTGGGGACGTACTGTTTATACGGTATTTCTCGGTGGCGGCACCCCCAGTCTGCTGACGGGTGACGCGATCGAGCAGATACTGACCATGGTTCGTTCCTATTTGCCCCTAAGCCCTGACGCGGAAATTACCATGGAAGCCAATCCGGGTACGGCAGAAGCGGATCGCTTTGAACAATATGCGGCGGCGGGAGTTAACCGCTTTTCGCTGGGAGTGCAGAGTTTCGACAATGACTCGCTGGAGAAGCTTGGCCGCATTCATAATGCCGAGCAGGCAGAGCGGGCCATTGAACTTGCCATGAAATCAGTTTCTCAGGTCAATATCGACCTGATGTTTGCGCTGCCGGGGCAAACCGTAGCCAAAGCGCAGGATGATGTGAAGCGTGCGTTGGCATTCGGTACACAGCATTTATCCCTGTACCACCTGACCATGGAGCCCAATACGGTTTTCGCCAAATTCCCGCCCAAGGGGCTTCCGGATGAAGACAGTGCGGCAGATATTGAAGACATGCTTTTGCGTGAAACCCAGGACGCCGGTTTTGAGCACTACGAAATTTCAGCCTATGCGCGTCCTGGCTGTCGGGCCCGCCACAACCTGAATTATTGGGAATTTGGTGATTACATTGGAATTGGACCCGGGGCACATGGCAAGCTGTCGTTCCATGACAGGATCATCCGCACAGCGAACGTGAAAAATCCCCAAAGCTGGATGGATCGATCTCTGGACGGAGATGGTTCCGGACGACGCATGAGCGAGAATACGCTAGCTGTTAATGATCTGCCTTTTGAATTCATGCTGAACGCCTTGCGGCTGGTAAACGGTGTGCCGGCGACGCTCTATCAGGAACGCACCAGCCTGTCCTTGCTGACAGTGGCTTCTTCCATACGCAAGGCGGTCGATCGTGGATTACTGGAAGCGGACCCGCTCACGATTCGACCCACGCCTAGAGGACACGCCTTTCTTAATGATCTGCAGGCCATGTTTTTGCCCGATAACACAGCCCGATCACGTTCGTGACGCAAACCCATCGTTTTTTCATCCCAACCATGGCTCTTGGAATGTCGTGCCATGGTGCGCAATTGTTTTGTCGGCACTAAAAAGGTGCGCTCTAAATCTCAAACAGCACTAAAATAGTGCATCATTGTTCCGGGTTGCTACGCAACCGATCATGAAATAGTTGGCACGAAATTTGCTCTAATACTCGGCATAAGGCCCGATACAGGCCCTGTCATTGAACATTACTCATGGAGATAGTATGACAACCCCTCAAGACGTTCTGAAGCTGATCGGTGATCGTGAAGTAACTTTTGTCGATTTCCGGTTTACAGATACGGTAGGTAAAGAACATCATATGACCATTCCGTCCAAACTGCTGGACGAAGATAAATTCGAATCTGGTCAGGCTTTCGACGGTTCGTCCATTGCGGGTTGGAAAGGCATCGAAGCCTCTGACATGCTCCTGATTCCGGATGCAAAATCTGCACGGTTGGATCCGTTCCGGGAAGAGCCTACACTGATCATGACCTGCGACGTTGTCGAACCGTCTGATCTGAAAGGGTATGACCGTGACCCTCGTTCACTGGCCAAACGTGCCGAAGCCTACCTGAAGTCCAGCGGACTGGGCGATACTGCCTACTTTGGTCCTGAACCCGAATTTTTCGTGTTTGACGGCATCACCTGGACAGATGATATGTCCGGATGCTCGTTCAAAATCAAATCTGACGAAGCCCCGTGGTCTTCAGGTACCGAGTCCGAATCCGGCAATCTGGGCCATCGTCCTCGCGTCAAAGGCGGCTACGTGCCTGTCTCTCCCGTTGATTCCTTTGCCGATTTGCGCTCTGAAATGAGCTTGATCCTGGAAGAGCAGGGTGTACCGGTAGAGATTCATCACCACGAAGTGGCAGGTGCGGGACAACTTGAAATCGGCACACAATTTTCTACACTGGTGCAGCGCGCCGACTGGAATCAGATCCTGAAATATACCGTCCATAACGTTGCGCATATGTATGGCAAGACTGCCACGTTCATGCCCAAACCGCTGTATGGCGATAACGGCTCTGGTATGCACGTGCACCAGTCAATCTGGAAAGACGGTCAGAACCTGTTTGCGGGCAATGGCTATGCCGGTCTGTCTGAGTTCGCCCTGTTTTACATCGGTGGCATCATCAAGCACGCCCGTGCATTGAATGCAATTACCAATCCGGGCACCAATTCCTACAAACGTCTGGTTCCGCACTTCGAAGCGCCGGTCAAACTGGCTTATTCTGCACGCAATCGTTCCGCTTCCATCCGAATCCCTTACGTCGGTAATCCTAAAGGTCGCCGTGTCGAAGCCCGTTTCCCGGATCCACTGGCTAACCCATATCTGGCATTCTCTGCACTGATGATGGCGGGCCTGGATGGTGTACAGAACAAGATTCACCCAGGCGATCCTGCAGACAAAAATCTGTACGATCTGCCACCCGAAGAAGACAAGAAAATCCCGACAGTGGCAGCTTCACTTGAAGAAGCGCTCACCGCCCTGGATGGGGATCGCGAGTTCCTGACACGTGGTGGCGTATTCAGCAACGATATGCTGGATGCGTACATTGAGCTCAAAATGCAGGAAGTGACACGACTTCGCATGACGCCTCATCCTGTTGAGTACGATCTGTACTACTCAGTGTAATTGCAGCATCGCGGCCGGGAAGGTTCGTCCAAGAGCAGGACATCGCCCACCCGGCCAGAGTCGTTTTACGAAGACGGGGTAGCAAACCCGCAAGAATGAAGGCTGAATCCGGCGTGCTTGGCCGCTTCGGGCCGGAATAATGACGCTTCGTCAATAACGCCGCTTCCTGCGTCGTTCATACTCCAGGACCCTCAATGGCAACGAAACTGACAGATGCATATGACCTTCTTGCCACCTCCGTATTGTTGGCGGATGACGATGGGCGACTTCTGCATATCAACAGCGCCGCCCAGGATCTGCTTGAACGATCACTCAAATCACTGGAAGCAAGCGCTGCGGTCGATCTGTTCAATGATCCGGATGCTTTCAATAAGGCACTTGATTATGTATCAGGGCGCAAGCTATCCAGCGTCAGGCTGACGCTGGCGCTACGCAAAGCACTGGAAAATGTGCCTGTCAATGTCACCTTGACACGTCTTGAGGCCATGCCTTGGCGCATCCTGATTGAGATTCGCGAATTTGAACAGCACGCGCTGGCAGAACGTAACGAGCGGCTGTTCCAGGAAATTGAGATCTATAAAGATACCTTCCGCAATCTGGCACATGAGGTTAAGAACCCGCTTGGCGGATTGCGCGGCGCCGCGCAGCTTCTGGAAATGGAACTTGAGAATCCCGCGCTCAAGGAATATACCCAGGTCATTATTGATGAGGCGGATCGCCTGCAAGGTCTGGTGGACCGTCTGATTCGTCCAAGCCAGTCACAGTTGTCACTATCACTGATCAATATACACGAGGTATGTGAGCGTGTCTTCGCCCTGATAAAGGCCGAGTATCAGGAGCGGATCAGCATTGTGAAGGATTACGATGCTTCCGTGCCGGACATGAAAGCGGATATGGCAAAACTCGTGCAGGCCTATCTGAATCTGGCGCGCAATGCGGCGCAATCATTGCTTGGTGACAACCTGCAGGAGGCATCTGCTGCCAGGGACGCGACACGGCAACCCGTCGAAAAAGATCGGCTGTCGGCCGAGCAAATCAGTAGTGGAGCGTCGCGGCAGATTACGCTTCGGACCCGAATTCTCAATAAATTTTATTTGCAGAATAAAGTGCACAGACTGGTCGTGGTTGTCTCGGTGGTGGATAACGGTGATGGGGTACCACCGCATTTGAAGGACAGGGTTTTTCACCCTCTGGTTACCGGGCGTGCCCAGGGAACTGGCCTGGGTTTGAGCCTGGCGCAGGAGCTCGTGCATCAGCACGGAGGAATTATCGAATTTGATTCTGTACCCGGTCATACGGAGTTCAGAATGTTGTTACCGCTGGAGCAAGTATGAGATCAATCTGGATTGTCGATGATGACCAGGCCATTCGCTGGGTACTGGACAAGGCGCTGCAGCGTGCCGGAATGGTTCCACGATGCTTCGAGCGCGCCAGAGACGTATTGGATGCGCTTGATGATGAGCAGCCCGATGTACTGGTCACCGATATCCGTATGCCGGATATTTCAGGTATCGACCTGCTTAAATCGATCAAAAAGCGGGCAACCGGTCTGCCGGTCATCGTGATGACCGCCTATACCGATCTGGACAGTACGGTTACCGCGTTTCATGAGGGGGCATTTGATTATCTGGTCAAGCCGTTCGATGTCAATGAGGCCGTTGCGCTGATTCAGCGCGCCTATGAACACAGTCGTGAAAACGTCGTCCCGCCGCTGCCCGAGACTGTAGCAACGCCTTCCTTGTCATCGGATGACGACAAAATGATGACGCAGTCGTCATCAAGACAGATGCAGGAAATTTTTCGAGCCATAGGACGTCTTGCGCCCTCCAAGGTGACGGTACTGATTACCGGAGAGTCGGGGACCGGTAAGGAGCTGATTGCCCGTGCCGTGCATAAGCACGGCACACGTGCAGGCAAGCCCTTTGTTGCACTGAATGCGGCCGCCATTCCCCGCGATCTGCTTGAAGCCGAACTCTTCGGACATGAGCGGGGCTCCTTCACCGGTGCGAGTGCGCAGCGTCGCGGCCGTTTCGAAGAGGCCAACGGAGGTACGCTGTTTCTGGATGAAATTGGCGATATGCCATTGGAACTTCAGACCCGTCTTCTGAGGGTTCTGGCTGAGGGTAATTTCTATCGGATCGGCGGCTCGCAGCCGGTCAGTGTGGATGTGCGTATCATCGCAGCGACCCATCAGCCGCTTGAAGTGCGGGTGGAGCAGGGAACCTTTCGTGAAGATCTGTTTCATCGACTGAATGTAATTCGTCTGCGGGTTCCTCCGCTGCGTGAACGCAAGGAGGATATTGGGCAGCTGGCTACCCATTTCCTGAAAGTGGCAGCAAGCAGCCTTGGCGTTTCGCCCAAGCAACTGAGCTCTGAAGCACTGGCAATTCTTCAGGAATTTGACTTTCCCGGTAATGTGCGACAACTGGAAAACTTCTGTCACTGGCTTACCGTTATGTCGCCAGGCCAGCGGATAGATAAAAACGACCTGCCTCCTGAATTAATGGCAAGTCTGAGTTTTTCTCCTGGGACGCCCGAGCGTGGTACGCAAGTGCTCCCATGGCCCGGTGGCACCCAGCAGAGCGCGGCAGAAACTGCAGCCTATCCGTCTCTGTCCGATCACGCCGGTCAGGTATCTGGCGGGTCTTCCGCCTCAGCGAATGAAGGCAGGGATCAGCAGAACTGGCTGGACAAGCTGGAAGTCGAAGTCCGGCAGCGTTTGCAGAGCAATGAAAAAGACATCATGGATCATCTGACTCGAGAGTTTGAACGCATCGTACTGACAACGACGCTGGAAAACTGCAGGGGACGGCGGATTGATGCCGCTGCCAGACTAGGTATCGGACGCAACACGGTGACCCGCAAGCTCAAGGAGCTGGGCCTGGAAAATATCTGATCGGCGGCGCGCTAGATCTGAAGCATATCTGATCCCGGAACCGGGTGTCCGAGCAGCTCAGCTACCGGAAACCGGCATTTGCAGGGCATCTGCGATAGCGAACACAGGGGGGGCGATTGCACATTCTCCAATGGTAATCAGAAACGATGCCTCTGACTGCTTGTGTTGTTCACTGAGCTGGCGCGGGCTGGTTTGCCGGACGCCATTCCTGCAGCCTGCCATCTTTCATGGTGCCAATGTAATCGGCCATGGCTTGTGCTTCTTCCAGATTGTGGGTGACCAGGATCGCACTGATTCCGCTTTCCTTGAGAATGCTTCGCACCTCAACGACAAGTTGTCTGCGTATCTCGGTATCCAGATTGGAAAACGCTTCATCCAGCAGGAGCAGGCGCGGTGACGGTGCCAGGGAACGAATCAGCGCGACGCGCTGTTGCTGGCCACCTGATAATTCATGCGGATAGCGATCGTGCAGTTCTGACAGCCGAACCAGTTCCAGAAGTTGCGCAACGCGCTCCTGACGTGCCCTTTTAGCAAGCCCGCGCAGACCAAACCCAACGTTCTGTTCGATCGTCAGATGCGGAAACAGGGCGTAATCTTGAAACATCATGCCGATACGGCGGTGCTCGGGTTCGACCATGCGTCCAGGCTCAGAGATGATATGGCCATCAAGCTGGATATCGCCAGCCTGGACCGGCTCGAACCCTGCAATGGCTCGCAGAATGGTCGTCTTGCCACAACCCGAAGGTCCAAGCAGACAGACGATGCGCCCGGCAGGCACATGCATGGTGAAACCATCCACCACCGTTTTGATTTGGCCTTCATGCCTGTAACCCAGGCGAATATCATTGAGCTTCAGAATGAGAGTGGATTCCATCAGTAGTTTGCCTTTAGTTGCGTGCGGGCCAGGATAATGACCGGTATCAGGCCGGCGAAAACGATGATGAGTGCGGCGATGGCGCCTTCATCGTATGTGCCTCGTGCTGCTTCGGCATAGAGCCAGGTAGAGAGCGTTTCAAAATTGAGCGGGCGCAGCAGTAAGGTAGCCGACAGTTCCTTCATCGCATCGACGAAAATCAGCAGGGCTGCGGCGCCCAGGGCCGGACGCAGCAACGGCAGGTGTACCCGAATGAAGGTTTGAAATGCACTGTGCCCAAGACTGCGCGATGCCTGTTCCAGTGATGGGGGAATGCGTGCCAGGCCGGATTCAACACTACCCACTGAAATAGCCATGAAACGCAGGGTGTAAGCGCAGATGATGCCAGCGGTAGAGCCCATGATATAGAGCTGAGGTGGAATGCCTGCCAGCGCAGACAATACGTACGAAATCAGCCGGTCAACCCATGAATAGGGAACAAGCAGGCCAATAGCCAGTACCGTTCCGGGAATGGCATAACCCAGGCTACTGCACCGGGCCAGCACTCGAGCCATACTGATTCGCGCGTAGCGTGCAGACCATGCGATGGTCAGTCCCAGGGCAAGGGTTACCGCCGTTGCCGTCAACGACACCGCCAGGGTGTTGTAGGTTGCCTTGAGCAGTTCGGTGGAGACGGCATGAAGCGATGACAGGCGCTTGACTGATTCGCTGACAAGGAACCAGAATGGAACGACGAATCCCGCCACAATGGGAAACCAGCCCAGCAGAATGGCAATAATGGCGGGAACGCCGGTAAGCCGTACAGGCTGCAGCGGCCGCATTCGCTGCGTAACGGCGTAGCGTTGACGCCGTCGGGCATAACGCTCAAGATAAATGAGCAGGGTGACAACAGCAAGCATGATAATGGCAATTTGTGCCGCTCCCTGCAGGTTTGAGCGGGTTATCCACGTTGTGTAGATGGAGATCGTCATTGTCTGTATGCCCAGAAACTCGGATGCCCCAATATCGTTCAATGTTTCCAGTAGCACCAGTGTGATGCCAACGGCCATTGCAGGTCGCGCCAGAGGGACGACGATTCTCCAGAATGCTTTACGCCGGGAGCAACCAAGGGTTCTGGCCGCCTCCAGCAGACTGGCGGCCTGTGTCATGAACATGACCCGAACGCTAAGATAGACATAGGGATACAAAACCAGCCCCAGCAGGAAGATGGCTCCTGCCATGGAACGCAAATCGGGCAGGCGAAAGTCACGGGGTGATGCGTAGCCCAGGAGACTTCGAATCCAGGTTTGTATTGGTCCCAGGGGATGCAGCACATCAAGATAGGCAAAGGCAATAATGTAGGTTGGGACGGCCAGAGGCAGTAGCAGACCCCATGTAATAATATTGCGTGTCGGGAAAAGGTACGTAGTTGTAAGCCAGGCGCTGCCGCAACCGATGAGGCCGGTCAGTATGCCGACGCCAAGAAGCAGCGTCGCGGTGTTCAATAGCGACACTGGAATCACGTTCTGCAGCAGATTCACCCAATGGTCGGTTGCTCCCGAAACTGCGACACCAATCAATGCCAGTACGGGAGCAAGCACGCATAGAGCCACGCCCGCCGCAATCCACAGACTGGGAGGGCCTCTGCGGGTAGAGGCAAGTTTTGCATAACAGGGATTGCGCATACCGGTAATCATAAATGCGAAACCCGGGCATCAAGCCCGGGGTACTGAAAAAAGATAAAGGAGAGAACGGTGCACAGAATGGCCTTGGCACCACAAAGTACATCAGCTTTACCGTTCTCTGTCAGACACCATAGATCTGTTATTGGTCGAAACCCACTTTATCGACGAGCTCGCTTGCCTGCTTGCGATGCTTCGCGATTTCAGCAAGCGGTGTGGTATCGGCTTTCAGGTCTCCAAAACTGGCGATGATGGGGTCCAGTTCAACGCCCTTACGCACCGGATATTCAAAGTTGGCTTTTGCATATAGGCCCTGGGCTTTCTCGGAAGCCAGGTATTCAAGCAACTTGACAGCGTTTTCCTTGTTGGGCGCATGTTTTGCAACGGCCGCGCCGCTTACGTTGACATGCGTGCCATTGTCCTTGCCGGAGGCAAAGGTGGGCAGAATGACTTTGATGGCATTGCCCCATTTGTATTGATCTGAATCAGGTGCCTCGCTGCGCATTTTGCCTACGTAATAGGAGTTGGCGATACCGATGTCGCAGATTCCACCAAGAATGTCTTTGGCCACGTCACGATCGCCACCTGCTGCCTTGCGACCCAGGTTGGCCTTGACGCCCTTGAGCCAATCCTCGGTTTTTTCAACGCCATCGTGCGCAATGATCGCTGCGATAAGGCTGGTGTTGTAGGGATGCTGACCCGAGCGGATGCAAACTTTGCCTTTCCATTTCGGATCAGCCAGTTCTTCATAGGTGAAACTATCCAGATTCAGATCTTTGGCTGCGTACAGGACGCGGGCACGCGTGGACAGGGCATACCAGTGATGTTCGGAATCACGCAAGCTGGCAGGAATGGCTTCGTCAAGTGCAGCAGATTGCACAGGCTGCGTAACACCCGCATTGACCAGGTCAATCAGGTTGCCATAATCCACCATCATAAGAAGATCGGCCGGAGAGCGTTCCCCCTCGCTTTTGACGCGTTCCGCCAGACCGTCCTTGACGAACACAGTGTTGGCTTTGATACCCGTTTCTTTGGTAAAGTCTTCCAGTATGGGCTGGATAAGCTTGGGTTCGCGTGTAGTATAAATATTGATTTCGCTTGCGGCGTACGCCTGGGCACCAGCAAGGACTCCGGCGCAGACCAGCGCCTTGGCAAGAAGAGAGAGATGTTTCATGACTTCCTTCATTAGATCGGATAAAAGTGGGTTGAATTCAACAAGGGTTAAGTCGGCTGAAAAATTGGTTCTGTCGTACGCTGTGCCCGGCCCCTGGTTTATTCGCTAATTAAGGCTTCACGTTGACATACTTCACTTATTAATGCGTCATCTACTAACGCATCACTTTGGCCAGTTTCGATGGGCTCACGGCAAGTTCTACACACCTGCATAAGCGAAGCAATAAGTCGTGGTGAAGCGATAAGTTATCGGGCAGGTAATCGGGCAGGAATGCGTGACCTATCGCGATTCAAATAAGAATCATTTGCAGTATATCTCTTCAGCTAAAATTCAGCTATGAAATATATCAAGTTTTTATGAAATTGTTGCCAGCCAGCTCAGCATTCACGGTTTTGCCAGGGGTCTGTTGTTTCACTGCAGAGAAGCAGGTCGGACAAGCAGCGATAGGCGCATATTGTCTTGCGATACGCGTGCGCCCGAGCTCAGGCCGTTTTCCTTAGGAAATGACAATGTTTCCAGTAAGGTTTGCCATCAATTTCCAAAGAGAAAAATTTGCTTTGGTGAAAAAGCGCAGAGGTCGGACAAGTACATGAGGTGACGTGATCCCCATCGTTGGCGGTTCTGTTTTCCGCCTGAATGTGTATATACTATTGCTATTGCCTATAGTAATCGGTCCGTTCATTGGAGAATCTCATGACCAAACAAGTCATTCAGACAGAAAAAGCCCCAAGCGCCATTGGCCCTTATTCGCAGGCGGTAGTGGTGCCCGCGGGAAGCACCGTTTATCTATCTGGCCAAATTGGTCTTGACCCTGCTACGGGCGACCTGGTGTCAGAACAGGTCGAGGAACAGGTGCGCCAGGCATTTAATAATATGAGTGCCGTCATTCATGCTTCTGGTGGCTCACTTCACAGCATTGTCAAGCTCACGCTTTTTCTGACCGATCTCACGCATTTCGGCATCGCCAATAACGTCATGTCAGAGCTGATTCCGGAACCATTTCCAGCCCGGTCCACGGTCGAGGTCAGCGCTCTGCCTAAGGGGGCGCTCTTCGAAGTCGAGGCGATTATCGTCGTCTGATTCGCGCCGTTTCCTCATCAATGCCGACCGCCACTGCCAAATCTGACGCTCCCGATGCAATCAGCAGGAAATTTGCAACGCTGGGACTGGTCAGCGATTTTGATTTTGTCTTGCATTTGCCGCTGCGCTATGAAGACGAAACCGCGCTGCATGCCATTGGGTCTTTGTATCCGGGCCAAATGGCGCAGGTGGAGGGGATCGTGCGCAAATCAGAAGTACAGATCCGCGGCCGGCGGCAACTGGTTGCCACGATAGCGGATGATTCCGGCCAGCTGTCTCTTCGTTGGCTGCACTTTTACCCCAGCCAGATCAAGGCGGTGGAAGAAGGGCGTCTGGTCAGGGTGCGCGGTGAGGTTCGTGGCGGCTCGTTCTGGGGGTTCGAAATGGTGCATCCCAAAGTGAGTCGTGCGGGAGCGCCGCTGTCCGACAGGCTGACGCCGGTTTATCCCGCCACTGAGGGATTGAACCAGCCGCAAATTCGCAAGGCAATCAATGCGGCGCTGTCGCGCGTGTGTCTGGACGATACCCTGCCGCAAGCCATCCGACGCAAGTACGATCTGACTACTTTTGCCGATGCGATCGAACTCCTTCATAATCCACCCAAAGATGCTGACACGCAATCCCTGATAGAAAAAACGCACCCGGCCTGGGAGCGTGTCAAGTTCGATGAATTACTTGCCCAGCAGCTGGCGATGTCTGTGGCTCGCGCGACACGACAGAAGAGGCGGGCGTATGCCATGACCAGGCAGGGATCCGGGTTGGTCGAGCAGCTGATGTCGCAGATCGGTTTCACACTGACAGTGGCCCAAGAAAAAGTATGCGATGAAATCCTCGCGGATATGCGGCGTTCCTATCCCATGCAGCGACTATTGCAGGGAGATGTGGGCAGTGGCAAAACAGTCGTGGCAGCAATCGCGGCGGCGCATGCCATCGACCAGGGTTACCAGGTGGCCATCATGGCCCCCACAGAAATTCTGGCCGAGCAGCATTTCCGAAAGCTCAGCGCATGGTTTGCCCCGCTGGGTATTGAGACAGGATGGCTGGCCGGAAGTCTCACGCCGAAAAAGAAACAGCAGGCAGCTGACCGTGTCTCGGATGGCACTACAAAACTGGTTGTCGGTACACAGGCGCTGATACAGCAGCACGTGTCCTTTGCATCGCTGGGGCTGATTGTGGTTGATGAGCAGCATCGCTTCGGGGTCGGCCAGCGACTAACCCTGGCACGCAAAGGAGAGCAGGAGACCATTGCACCCCATCAGCTTAGCATGAGCGCGACACCCATTCCACGTACGTTGGCCATGACATTTTTTGCTGACCTGGATGTCTCTGTGATTGACTCGCTGCCACCGGGACGCACACCAGTCACAACCAAACTCTTTGCCGACTCAAGGCGCGATGAGCTGCTTTCTCATGTGCATGAGGCCATTCGGCAGGGCAGGCAGGTATACTGGGTCTGCCCATTGGTCGAAGAAAGCGAGGCGCTGCAATTGCAGACAGCCACCGATACGTTCGTCAGACTGCAGCAAGAACTTCCTGACTTGCGTATCGGGCTGCTGCACGGACGCCTGCCTACACAGGAAAAAACGGCGGTCATGACGGCGTTTCACCGCCATGAGCTGGACTTGCTGGTGGCGACAACGGTCATTGAAGTGGGTGTGGATGTACCTAATGCGTCGTTGATGATTATTGAGCATGCCGAACGCTTCGGTCTGGCTCAGTTACATCAGTTGCGCGGTCGGGTTGGGCGGGGGCAAAATGAATCGGTTTGTGTGTTGCTGTATCAGGCGCCTTTATCGACAGTTGCAACTGCACGCCTGAAGGCAATGTACGAAACCCAGGACGGATTTGAAATTGCCCGGCGTGATCTGGAGCAGCGTGGCCCGGGTGAGTTTCTGGGCTTGCGTCAATCTGGCACGGCACTGCTGCGTTTTGCTGACATTGACCAGGACGCACCCATTGCTGAGCAAGCACGTGATACTGCGCAGCAGTTGCAGACTGTCTATCCAGAGGCAGCCGCCGCCCACCTGCAGCGCTGGGCGCGACAGCGTGCAGATCTGCTCAGAGTATGACACGGCCTTGCGGCAAGTCTCGGTGGCCATTGCCGCAAGCGACCGGGTTTTTCAGTTTCAAAGGGACGAGCCTGTCCCTGGCGGGAATAATGAACCCATTTGACCTTTATTTTTTGCGGAGCCTGGCGTGACGCTTACCGAATTAAAATACATTATCGCAGTGGCCCGGGAACGGCATTTTGGCAGAGCAGCAGAAGCCTGCTTTGTTAGTCAGCCGACCTTGTCGGTCGCTATTAAAAAACTCGAAGACGAACTGGGTGTGGCTATCTTTGAACGGGGTGGTAACGAGGTGGGAGTCACTCCCATCGGGCTGCGCATCGTGACTCAGGCACAGAAAATTCTTGAAGAAAGCGCCAATCTCAAGGAAATTGCCAGACAGGGACATGATCCCCTGACCGGACCGCTACGCGTCGGGATTATCCATACCATCGGCCCTTACCTGCTGCCCAAACTCATACCGTTGCAGTTGCGGCTGACCCCGCAAATGCCGCTGATCCTTCAGGAAAGCTTTACCGTTCGCCTGCTCGAACTGCTCCGGCAGGGCGAAATCGATTGCGCGGTCGTTGCGTTGCCACTGCCCGAAGCCGGCCTTGAAATACGTCCTCTGTATGAGGAGGATTTTATCGCCGCCTTGCCACGGCATCATCGACTGGCAAAGGAAAAAGAAATTGATACCGAAATGCTGAAGCAGGAGACCATGCTGTTACTGGGTGCGGGACATTGCTTTCGCGATCAGGTACTGGAGGTATGTCCGGAAATGTCGCGGTTTTCTGCTGCCACCGACGGGATACAGCGTTCCTTTGAAGGTTCGTCGCTGGAAACCATTCGCCACATGGTCGCTGCCGGATTGGGGATCACGTTGTTGCCCATGACGGCACTGCCCGAAAAACCCAGATCCGAAGAGGATCTGGTCTACTACGTTCCTCTCAAGCATCCGATTCCCAACCGGGAAGTCGTACTCATCTGGCGCCGCAGCTTCCCCAGGTTGCAGGCCATTGACGCGTTGGCCGATTGCATCTATCAATGCGATCTGACCGGTGTCCGGATGTCGCGCCAGAAGGTCAGACATACCTGAGCGTGACGCGCGCAGAGCGGATCAGGGTTTACCTTGACTATTCTGGCAGAAATAGTCCGCAAGGCCAAAAAAGTGCGAGAATAGCGACGTTAAACGTGATTACGTGTTATTACATTAGTGGAGTATTACCCATGAAATATTTGAAAGCATCCGCCCTGTCTGTGGCTCTTTCTGCCTCCCTGGCGCTGTCTTCGCAGGCAATCGCTGCTGATACCATCAAAATCGCAGCTGTTGGTCCTGTTACCGGACCTGTGACACAGTATGGCGACATGGTTCGCGAGGGCATGCGTACTGCGATCGAGTCT
Organism: Pseudomonadota bacterium; assembly: GCA_023389155.1. Classification (GTDB taxonomy): domain Bacteria; phylum Pseudomonadota; class Gammaproteobacteria; order Burkholderiales; family Burkholderiaceae_B; genus Advenella. The sequence continues at coordinate 1,238 of JAEWEV010000007.1, read as the reverse complement.
GCGAATGCGGCCGGCGGCTACGATGGTAAGCAGTTTGAAATGGTCGAAGTGGACGACGCATGCGAACCCAAGCAGGGGCCGATAGCCGCCAATAACGTGGTCAACAATAAAATCGGTTTTGTTGTAGGACCTGTCTGCTCAGGCGCTACCGTGGGTGGAGCATCAATCTACAACCAGGAAGGGGTGGTTATGATCACGCCATCTGCAACTGCACCTAACGTGACCGATGGCAAGAATTTTGATTTCGTCTTCCGCACTATTGGACGCGATGATCAGCAGGGTCCTGCCGCCGCAAAATACATCGCTGAAAGTGTCAAGCCATCCAAAGTCGCCATTTTGCACGACAAACAGTCTTATGGGCAGGGCATTGCAAGCTCCGTGCGTGACAACCTCAAAGAGGCAAATATTGACGTTGCTCTGTTCGAGGGAATTAACGCTGGCGAAACCGACTATTCGTCTGTGATCACCAAAATGAAATCAGCAGGCGTCGATTTCGTGTATTACGGTGGCTACCACCCGGAAATGGGTCTGCTCATGCGTCAGGCCTCAGAGCAAGGTCTGAAAGTCAAATTCATGGGTCCTGAAGGAACCGGTAATCCGGAAATTAATGCCATTGCAGGTGACGCGGTTGAAGGCATGCTGCTGACGCTGCCTGCCGATTATTCAGCGTTACCAGAGAATAAGGCCGTGGTTGAAGCTTTCAAAGCCAAGAAGCGTGATGCGTCCGGGGCGTTCCAGTTGACTTCCTACGCTGCCACACAGGCAATTATTGAAGGCATTAAAGCGACTAAAAGCACAGATCCGGAAGCCGTGGCCGAGTGGCTGCATGGCAATACCGTCAAGTCTGTCATTGGCGACCTGTCATGGAACAAACAGGGCGACCTGAACGATTTCAAGTTCGATATTTACACCTGGCACAAAGATGGCAGTAAAACAGCGGTGAAATAAACGTTTACCATTGAGTCCGGCCGGTCCGTCGAAGCGCATTCTTGCCTCTAGGCTGAACCCTTCACGTTCCGTAGCACTCGAGCCGGATCTTGCCTGCTGCTGAATGTCGGCATTGGTAACTGAACGGTGTTAAAAAGACTGACTCTCTTGATGGGAGTCAGTCTTTTTTTGTGTGCGCCCAGCATGGGCGCACTCCTGCGGGTGCAAGTCCCGCCGTAAGTGGATCACAACGAATGAAGTGAAGCGCAACTGCGTGAGGGTGACCGAGCGTGGGGAGGAAGCGTGAAGCG
>JAEWEV010000024.1 GCA_023389155.1 Pseudomonadota bacterium | reverse complement strand
GAACAAATTCGGCTGGTGGTGGAGGTTGGATTCGAACCAACGTAGGCGTAAGCCAACAGATTTACAGTCTGCCCCCTTTAGCCACTCGGGCACTCCACCAAGAGAACTACGGATTATGTAGGATTTATGGCACACTGTCAAGAACTATTTGCGACAGGCACAACCGACGGCCCGATTTGCGGTTTTTTTCCCAAAACTGTCGGAAATTAGCCGCAATCGGGCCTTGCAATGCTGAAAATGTCAGCTTTCCAGAATGTTGCCCAACCCCTGCTTTTCGAGCAGTGAATTCAGGTGTTCCCAGCCATGAAAATCGATCATCAGCTGGCCCTTGTCCTTGGCGCCCATTTTCAGACTCACCCGAGTGCCAAGATGGTCGGAAAGCGCCTCTTCCAGGCGTTCCACGTCACGATTGACCGCCTTGGGTTTGGGTAGGCCCTTGCCCTGCGCTGCCTTGCCGGCCTGATTGACCAGTTTCTCGGTTTCCCGAACGGACAACTGACGTGCCACCACCTGGTTGGCAAGAATGATCTGGGTGGCCGAATCCACTGCGAGCAGCGCCCGTGCATGTCCCATATCGAGCTTTCCTTCCAGAAGAAAGGTCTGTACCGGCTGCGCCAGATTCAGTAGCCGCAGCAGATTGCTGGTCAGTGAGCGCGAACGGCCAATCGCCTGGGCCGCCTGCTCGTGCGTAAACTGGAACTCGTCGATCAGGCGCTTGACACCCTGTGCTTCTTCCAGCGGATTGAGGTCCTCGCGCTGAATATTCTCGATCAGGGCCATGACGGCGGCGTTCTCATCCGCCACTTCACGGACCAGCACCGGGACTTCTGCCAGGCCGGCCAGCCGGGCCGCGCGAAAACGCCGTTCACCCGCAATAATCTCGTATTTTTCCGGCTGATCGCCGGGAATGGGACGAATCAGAATAGGTTGCATGATGCCCTGAGTGCGCACGGACTCTGCCAGCTCGTTCAGGGCCGTATCGTCCATTTGCGTACGCGGCTGGTATTTACCAGCGCGAATCTGATTCAGGGGAACGCTCGATGGCAGTTCAGAAACCGTTTTCTCCTCCCGGGAAAGATCCTCTATCACGTTAATGTCGTTACCCAGCAGTGCTGAGAGCCCACGACCCAGACCCTTGGCTTTTTTTGCTGCGGGGGCCGTTTTAGCGGCAGATTTTGCCGCCGGCTTTGCAGCAGTTTTGCCCGCGCTTTTGCTTGCGCCTTTGCCGGCCGTTTTCGATGACGCTGTTGCCATGATTTCCTCTTATTCCTTATCCATTGCCTTGACGCGTTTGATTACTTCTGCGCCAAACTCACGGTACGCTTTCGCGCCTCTTGATGATTTATCGTACAGTATCCCGGGAATACCGTGGCTCGGAGCCTCGGCCAGGCGCACATTGCGCGGCACGACTGTCTTGAACACGTTATCACCGAAGTGCTCCATCAACTGCTCTGATACCTGCTGCTGCAATGTGACACGTGCGTCGAACATGACCCTCAGCAGCCAGATCATCTTCAGACTCGGGTTGATATTCTTGTGCACGCGTTTGATTGTGTTGACCAGATCCGACAGGCCTTCGAGAGCAAAGTATTCGCACTGCATGGGAATAATGACACCATTTGAGCACGCCAGCCCATTTAATGTCAGCAGTGATAAGGTAGGCGGGCAATCGATCAGTACGAAATCGTAGTCCTGCCCCACCTCGGCGATGGCATTTTTGAGCTGATGCTCGCGATTCTCCAGCTCAAACAGATCAAAATCAGCGCCGGACAGTTCGCGGTTTCCAGGCAGCACATCGTAGCCGCCCGTTTCTGAACGAACTCGAACGTCGCGGATACCGGATTCGCCAATGAGTACCTGATAAATGTTTAAGCTTAAACTATTTTTATCAATGCCACTGCCCATGGTTGCATTTCCCTGGGGATCCAGATCAACCAGCAACACCTTTTTCTTGTGTTGTGCCAGACTTGCGGCCAGATTGATTGCTGTTGTCGTTTTACCCACCCCGCCCTTCTGGTTTGCAATACAAAAAACGCGGGGTAATTTTATTTCATTTGTCATATTTTCCTACTTGCTGCAACCATACAAGACAACGCTCTGCGTCCAATTCCGGCACATTCAGTTTCTGAACCTGCGCAACCTTCCATGTACCCTTTTCCTCCAGCTGCGCGACCTCTTCCGGCGCCAGCCGCCCTTTCATTGCGACCAGATGGCCCGTTTGCGCCACGTGCATGCCAGACCAGTCACTAAAGTCAGCCAATGAAGCAAAAGCACGCGAGATCACCAGATCAGCGCTGGCTGGTGTTTTGCGCTCAATCCTGATGTGCTCGGAGACCAGATTGGATAGCTTGAGCACACCCGCGGCCTGCCGAACAAAGGCGGTTTTCTTTTCCACTGCATCTACACAGCACACCTGCCAGTCAGGCCTCATTATAGCCAAGACTGCCCCTGGCAGGCCACCGCCGGAACCCACATCCAGCACAGAAATTTTGCGGCCCGGCGCAAATATGTCATCCAGCGGCGCCAGGGTTGCCAGGCTATCGAAAATATGCTGTACCAGCACTTTATCCGTATCGCGTAACGCGGTCAGGTTATACACTTTATTCCAGCGCAATAACTGATCCTGGTAAGCAATCAGCTGCTGCGTCTGTTGCTCACTCATAGGAAGGCCAAGTAACTTTGCCGCGCTGCAAATACGCTGCGCAAGTCCGTCTCGCACACGTTCATTCATGGTTCGGACTCATTCTTCTACGCTGGTATGTTCGGGTTTGCGCAGTGTCCTGGATGACAGTTGCAAGCGTTTTAAATGAATCAGCAAAATAGAGATCGCGGCCGGTGTCACACCGGAAATGCGTCGCGCTTGCCCGATTGTTTCGGGGCGGGCATCTTTCAGTTTCTGGCGCACCTCGAACGACAGACTCCCTACGGAATCGTAGTCCAGCTCTGCCGGAATCTTCTGCTCTTCCAGGTAGCTCTGGCGCCTGACTTCTTCCTGTTGTCTTGCGATATATCCGGCATATTTAACCTGAATTTCAACCTGTTCCCGGACCGTATCACTAAGCGTCTGCTCGGGAGATAAAGTTGATCCATCCTGGGTGGCCGCAGCCATTAGCGTTTTATAGGTTACCGACGGTCTTTTCAGCAGGTCAGCCAAAGAATAATCACGTTCCAGTGCATGGCCCAGCAGCTTTTCTGATGTTTCTGCGTTGAATGTTCGTGCTGAAACACGTGTTCCCGTTAACCGCGAAATTTCTTCTTGCACGGCATTCCGCTTACGGCTGAAATACTCCCATCGACAATCATCCACCAGACCGAGCTGGCGCCCTATTTCCGTGAGTCTGAAATCTGCATTATCTTCACGCAGACTGAGCCGGTATTCGGCCCTTGAGGTGAACATGCGATACGGCTCTGTCACGCCACGCGTCACCAGATCATCAACCAACACTCCTAAATAAGCCTCATCTCGCTTGGGTGTCCAGGGCTCTTCGTTTCTGGCATGCCGGGATGCATTCAGCCCAGCCAGCAAGCCCTGAGCGGCCGCCTCTTCATAGCCTGTTGTACCATTAATTTGTCCAGCAAAGAATAGCCCCGAGATGGCTTTCGTTTCCAGGCTGCGTTTCAGTCCACGTGGATCAAAATAGTCATACTCAATCGCATAACCAGGACGCAGCACATGAGCCTGCTCCAGACCGGGCAAGGTATGAATCAGATCCAGCTGAACATCGAACGGCAGGCTGGTGGAAATACCATTGGGATAGATCTCATTGGTCAACAGACCCTCAGGCTCCAGAAATATCTGATGCGAATCTTTGTCCGCAAAGCGATTAATCTTATCTTCAATTGACGGGCAATAGCGCGGCCCTATCCCGTCAATCACACCGGTATACATAGGTGAGCGGTCCAGGCCGTTACGGATAATATCGTGGGTACGGCTGTTCGTATGCGTAATCCAGCAGGATATTTGCCGTGGATGCATGTCTACCGAACCCATATAGGAAAAGACAGGCATAGGATCAGTATCCCCTGGCTGCTCTTCCAGCTTGCTGAAATCAATACTTCGGGCATCGATTCGAGGTGGCGTACCTGTTTTCAGTCGCCCCTGCGGCAAATTCATTTCTTTCAGGCGCTGTCCGAGGCTGATTGCAGGTGGATCCCCTGCCCTGCCCGCTGAATAATGATTTAAACCCACGTGAATTAGTCCGTTCAGGAACGTTCCTGCGGTCAATATGACCGATTTGGATCGAAAAATAACGCCAATTTGCGTTTTCGCCCCAACAACGCGATCTCCTTCAAGAATCAGATCATCGACCGCTTGCTGAAATATCCACAAATTTTCCTGATTTTCCAGGCGCGAGCGGATTGCCTGCTTATACAGAAGCCTATCCGCCTGCACACGAGTTGCCCGAACTGCAGGTCCCTTGGAACTATTGAGAATCCGAAATTGAATACCAGCCTCATCCGCAGCAAGAGCCATCGCGCCACCCAAAGCGTCAATCTCTTTGACCAGATGCCCTTTTCCAATCCCGCCAATAGACGGATTGCAAGACATTTGTCCAAGCGTTTCTATATTATGTGTTAATAAAAGGGTTTTTGAGCCCGTGCGTGCAGCAGCCAGCGCGGCTTCGGTGCCGGCATGACCTCCACCAACAACAATGACGTCAAATTCGTCTGGGTAGTTCATTATATTCTTTCAATTGTGAAAACAAGAAATGTTCCACGTGGAACATTGGTGAGCAGTATGTATAAGACTATTTTAAACGGAACAGCAAAGAAAATATATCAGATCAATTGTTCCACGTGGAACAACTGTGGATAAGTGTGTTGATAACGCTAGGTATATGCTGTGGATATATAGGTATTATTTGTGCAAAAGATCATCAACAATCAGGCATAATAGGGATTATAGCCCTGTTGATAAAATTAATACAGTACGAGACGAAAAAAGTGATTGCAAGCATTTCCTCCAAACTTCCCGACGTGGGAACCACAATTTTTACCGTAATGAGCAAAATGGCAGCTGATTTCAAGGCAATAAACCTTGGTCAAGGCTTTCCGGACTTCGATCCCGACCCAAAACTGGTAAATCTAGTATCTGAAGCCATGAAAACCGGACATAACCAGTATCCCTACATGCCCGGTGATTCGTTACTACGAAGCAACATCGCCAGCAAAGTAAAAACCCTTTACGGACAAATCTACAACGAGAATACGGAAATTACCGTTACCAGCGGCGCCACAGAGGCGCTAATGGCCGCGATACTGGCAGCGGTCAACCCCGGCGATGAAGTGATTGTGCTGGAGCCGTGCTATGACTCCTACGTGCCTGCAATCAAACTTGCAGGTGGTATTCCTGTCTTCGTACCTTTGCTGGCTCCAGCAGAAGGGCGCGGCAGCTATTCAGTAGATTGGAACAGGGTAGGGGAGGCCATTAATGATAAAACCCGCCTTATGCTGCTCAATTTTCCACATAATCCAACGGGTATTACCCTGAATGCGCAGGATCTTGATGCCTTAGAGTCGGTTATTAAGGATAGCAATGTCTTACTACTAGCCGATGAAGTCTATGAACACATAGTTTTTGATGGCAAACCATTTTTAAGCCTTTGCACACGGCCAAGTCTTGCAGCGAGAACTTTCCTCATTTCTTCATTTGGAAAAACGTATCACACCACTGGCTGGAAAATTGGATATTGCTGCGCACCAGCAAATTTGACTGCGGAATTACGTAAAGTTCATCAGTTCATGGTTTTTACCGTTAGTTCGCCGATGCAAGTCGCATTAGGCAAATACATGGCCGATGCTTCTACCTATCTTTCCTTGCCCGCTTTTTATCAGGAAAAACACGATTACCTGTATGAAGGTTTGAAAAATACGCGATTTAAGCCAATTCGCAGCCAAGGAACCTTTTTCCTGCTGGCCAATTATTCTGAAATATCCCAGGACGCGGAACTTGAATTCGCCCAATGGCTAACCCAGGAGAAAAAAGTGACGCTGATTCCAGTGTCAGCTTTCTACAGAAATCCTCAAGATTCGTCGTCTAACCATAATCTCGTACGGTTCTGTTTTGCAAAGAAACAGGAAACCCTGGAGCAGGCATTATCGGTGCTGAAGCACCTCTAGTTATTAATCTGTTTGAATATATAAAAGATTAAGAGATAGATACTCTGTGCATATGTTGAAATTACGTATTTTTTTCGTGATTTCAACAACTTAATGTCAAATTTAGTTGGTGACTACCTGGCTTTTGGCCAGTGTACAAAAATGAACAACTTTGGCACTTGGGAATTTCCCATTGCTTATCAAGTTTTGATACATAAGTTATGCACAATCTATCTCCCAGAGCTTATCCACAGGGCAAGTGTGCTGAAACGCTTCGTTTCAGGGGTGATTTACCATGAAAAAGTGGGAATTATTGGTGATGGAGCGAAGCGGGGCGGTAAGAACAGTACATCACTGGTATTTTTGGGGAATGGACAAAATCTGCATCGAAACTGTGTATCTACGGATATAACCCGTGAATCCGCTAGAGAGTTCCATTATTCACTGGCCTTGATCCTGGAGCGGAATCCTGATTGACTATGAAGTACGGGAAAAGATCGGATTGCTGGAAGATGTCAGTCGTTAGGGATTGCAGCAAGGAGATAACACCTCAGCAGAATGACAGCCGAGGCACTTTACGGTGGCGATAAATTACTGCGTGAATTAGTAACCGGGAAAAAACACTTAGCCGGTAACTGCACCTTGTGGACTGCGTCACGTATTTCTGCAGCGCGTGTAACGCCATGAATTTGCCGGGATTCACGTATTTAAACGGGTCGTTCGCGCCGATAGATAGGTCTCATTTGATCAATCCGGCTGATTCTGATGGACGGTATCGTTATCCCTCCGCTAGGCAAATTGGAAAAATAGGCTTGGCCGGCGTTAGGAATCGCAATAATGAGCCATTTCTACCCAAGCTGACCGGACTATAAGCACAGCGAAAAAACGACGCTCTCCGTATCATTTTCATAATAGGCAATTTTACTGGCGCCCAAAATTTGCTTTTTCTGCGTTGCGACAGCTAAACGGTGGCGTTCCACGTGGAAAAGACAAGCATAGTGACGTCCGGAGTTTCAGAGACGATTGAGTTCAAACCTGCTGACGCGTTGAGGTAAACGGATGCGCTTTCACTCAGGTGGCTGCAGGTTTTTGGGGTAAGGGTGTCAGACAAGACACAGAGATTCAACTTAAGATGCCAGGGTGGTATGAGATTAAGAGTAGAAAGTATGGAAGAAGGGCTAGTTAAGCACGCGTAAAGACCGATAATTGGGCGTCTTGGGGCGAACAGGCAGTAAGGAATAGGTGGGAAGCACTAACGCTAGCGATGGAAAAAACGACTAGGAAGGAAGAAGTCGAGATAATGGCGGCGCTTTTCGGCCTTCTGGAAGAGTCTTAAATGAGTTTATTTGATTGTTCCTTATGCGAGCTCGACGAATTTTTCGATCGTTGCGACGGATTTGTTTTCAGGCAATAAGGATGTGGAAAGCGGTAATTTTGGAAGCAGGGTAATAGCTAGGGCAGCCGGGAAGCGAGTCATAAAGAACCTGAGGGAATCAAGTTGGAGGATAGCAACAGCGGGGTAGCGTCATCGCGGGATTGTGCAATGGCAAAAGGGGCACATAGCGGGTTATGCAATAGCGAGGAAAGGGGGAGTTACGGTAATGGATGAGGATAGAGAAGTGGCAGGATAGCAAGCGTATCGTGGGGTATGCTCACCCGTCAGGGGCTTGCAATATGCACTTGTTTGGGAATTTGGGGCTTGGTCAGTGGCCTGTCCGAGGAAGGATTCGCGGGACAGTTTGGCAGAAAAAGTATTCCGTCTCCTTCTAATGAATGAAATACTGGCACGCCAAAAGATCCCCTGTTTGCTCATCAATTCCTGCTTATAATCTAGCGTACAAAGCCCAAAAATTCTTTACGCTGGGGCTAATATTCAGTTCAATTTATTGCGCCGCAACATTTTTTAGACGCATTAGGTCTGCTGTGGTGCATTATCGATAAACTCAAACAGGAGCAAACATGGCATACAACAATCAGAATATCTTCGCAAAAATTCTTCGTGGAGAAGCGCCATCTTTCAAAATCTACGAAGATGACAAGACCTTTGCCATGATGGATATCATGCCGCAAACCAAAGGGCATTTGCTGATTCTGACAAAGGAAGAAGCCGAGACGTTGCTGGATCTGTCGGAAGAGGGGGCCAAAGCGTGTGTGGCGACAGCCAAGAAAATAGCGCCAGCGCTTCTTGAGGTAACCAAGGCAGACGGGTTTGTCATGTCACAGTTCAACAAGGAAGTAGCCGGACAGACCGTGCACCACGTGCATTTCCATCTTGTTCCACGCTATGAAGGGCAGAAGGTCGGTCGTCACGGCGAAGTGAAAGGGAATATGGAAGAAATTGCCGAACTGGGCAAACAGATTGCGGCTGCAATTAAATAGTACCGATTTTTCCCGGTCTCGCAGAAATGAAGTAAGACAAGATTGCTCTTGGTTTAGCCAGGATCCGAGATTTTATCGGCGTTGTTACGCTGTAACTCAGGCCGCTCATTGTCATTAAGAAAGTATCGTGCACTGTGAGCGTTTTTCTGGCCAGGAGAAATCGCTAATAGCCCAGGAACAATTTTCTGACTAACTCAATTCATATACCGGACAGCCTGGTGCAGCAGATCGTAATTATTTCAATTGAAATATTAATCTGATGCTGTGTTTTACTTAATTGCGTTCAGAAGATCACGCATTTGGTGCAAGCAGACAATATGTTGTCTGCTTGCTGATAATAATTACGCGCTGAATCAGGCTTTGGATTTGCCGGCTCGCGGCTGCGGGGTACTGGCACTATTGCCGGATGTGGCCGCTTTCACCGATTTGCGCCGTCTTCTGAATCTGACGCGATTCTTTTTCTCCTTATGAACGGTAATTCCTTCGCCGGCCTTGGGATCAAGCTTGTAAAACCAGTACGCAGCAGCAATAGACAGTAAACCAATTACCCAGAAACCGACGTGAATATCACCAATCGATACGTGGTCCGCACCCCTCAATTGCATACTCAGATCAAGAGTCACGGTCGCGATGCCCATTCCCAGACTGATTCCGATCTGCTGTGCGGTGGCAGAGAAAGAACTTGCCTGGCTCATTTGCTCTGATTCGATATCGGCGAAGGCAAGGCTGTTAACACCAGTGAACTGTAGTGACCGGAAAAAACCGCCAATCAGAAGTAGCGTGCCCATCAGTAATACAGGTGTGTTTTCGATGAAAAACGCGTTTGTGATTGTCATCAGACCGGTGAGCGTGCCGTTTATCAGAAGAACCTTGCGAAAGCCCCAGCGACCATATACCGACGTAGCGATGAACTTCATCATCAGTGAACCAATGGCCATGGAAAAGGTGATCATTCCGCTCGCCAGTGGGGAATAGCCCATACCCACCTGAAAGAGCAGCGTGAGCAGAAAGGGCATCGCCCCGACAGCAAGACGCGTCATATTGCCGCCGATCACGGCGGCGGAAAAAGTTGGAATTTTCAGCAGTGACAGATCAATGATGGGATCGGGATGCCTTCTGGCATGTTGTACATAAAGGATAGAACATATCAACCCTGTACACAGCAGTATTAGCGGATACAGATATCCGTGGGTATGGTTGCCGACGGCTTCGATGCCAATGACAAATGTGGCCATCCCGACACTGCTCAATATGAACCCTACCCAGTCCAGACGGGGCTTTTTCTCGCTGCGAAATTCAAAAACATACCTGACGACCAGAGCAATGCCGATGATAGCAATCGGAATATTAATCAGAAAAATCCAGTGCCACGAAGCGTACGTTACCAGGAATCCTCCAAGGGGAGGGCCCAGAATGGGGCCGAGCAGCGCCGGAATAGAAAGGAACGACGTCGCCTTCAGAATCTGGTTACGCGGTATGGTGCGCAGCATGATGATACGTCCTACCGGCACCATCATTGCACCTGCAATACCCTGGATAAAGCGCGACACAGTCAGAGAAGTGAGATCCCAGGACAGGGCACAGGTCAGTGAAGTCAGGGCGAACAGGGAAATGGCAAACAGGAAAAGACGTTTGGCGCCAAAGCGGTCAGCCGCCCAGCCGCAGACAGGTACGAACATCGCAGCCGCAAGCAGATAGGCCGTGATTGCGACGTTCATGCGCACTGGCGTGGAATTGAGCGATGCTGCCATGGCTGGAAGGGCAGTTGCCACCACGGTTGCATCGAGCATCTGCATGAACAGCGCACATCCTACGATGAACGGTATCAGTTTGATCGCGATGTCCTGCTGGACGGGAGCTAAGCGTTTCATTTAAGTTTATATCTGGTCGTGAGTATCCGGTACAGGGGGCCGGTCACCAGCAGTACAAACACCATTCGCGATACGTGAAAGGCCGTGACTACGGGAGGACTCAACTGAAGGACCTTTGCAGTGATTGTCATCTCCGCAATGCCACCTGGACTGTTAGCCAGATAAAGCGTCGCCAGCGAAATATCGGAAATAAGCGACAGCAACAAGCAAAAAATCACCGCAAGCGCCAGGGAGCCGAGACAAACCAAAGCGACGATGCCCAGGTATTTTGGGGCTCGCCTGAAAAAATCGGGCCCGAACTTGTCACCTAGTGACCAGCCGATAAACATTTGCCCCAGATGCTGGATCTCGGGTGGTATGACAGAGAGTTCGATGTGGTTGCTTGTCAATACTGTCATGATGAACAAGGGACCAAGCACCCAGGGGTTGGGAATGCGAAGCTTCCCAAACAGAAAACCGAACACACTTGTGATAGCTAGCATCTGCACGAAGCCACTGTAGGAAAAGGCAGTGGCATACGTCACATTTACATTCAGACCGTGAAGTCCGAAGAACTTGTACACAAATGGAACAACCACGACGACAAGCAGGACGCGCAGACTATGGGCAGATGCCACCCGATCAATGCGAGCGTTATTTCTTTCGGCAAGATTGGCCATCTCACTGGCACCGCCGATTGCGGAGGCGAACCAGGCGGTCTTGAAATCGACATCACCCCAGCGGCGCAATGATAAAGCGCCCGTACAGCCCAGGAACAGCGCAAACAGCATTCCCAGTACGATAACAAACGTATTATCCAGGACGATGCGCAATACTTCGTCTGTGAAATAAAGCCCCAGTGAGGTACCAATCACCCACTGTCCCATGCTGCGAAATACGCCATGAGATTGCGTACGCGCTCCGCGCAATTTTGAAATGGCTGTTATCAGCAGCGGCCCGATCATCCAGGGCAATGGCAGGTGCAACCAGTTGGCCAGCAAAGCACCAGCAAGTGCGAACAGAAATCCGGCCAGATAGCGCTGCATCATATTCCAGGAAAATTACATACGTTAAGTCCTTATTGTACGTATTCGACAGAAAAAATGCGAAGGAAAACTGTATAAATTTAAAAGTCTTATACAAGACTTGTCATATAACGTGGTATCCATGCCATGAACAGCACTATCTGACTATCTCCTGAATAAATCAAGGTGCCAGGCCGATGACAAGTGGCATGAAAGACCGAATTCTGAGGATGCGGGGGATGTACGCGATCGTGTTTTCTGCCGCTTGATGCACGATCCTTCGGCGATCCTTCACGTAAATCTGCAAACATGAAGAATGCGCAATTTACGCGCCGGCCTGTTGGATGATCAATTGGACAAGCTGCGCTACCGGTTCGGACAGCGTAGCGTCCGGTCTGTGTAATAAGCCGATTTCCCGATAGAAGGTATGCGCGCCAAGATCTATCGAACGTACGTTCTGAGGCCACGCTGCGAATGCCGCAGTTTGAGGGAAAAGGGCTACGCCTGCGCCATGTTCAACGAGTTTGGCAATGGCTTCCAGTTCATCACACTCGCAGATTTCACGGATCGGCAGGTGCATGTCCCTCAGAAAACGGTCTACCTGCCGTCCGCCGAATGAAGCCCGGTCATAGCGTATCAGGGGCTGTTCCGAGAGAATTTGCGCCCAGTCATCGCCCTTGACGTGGCGTGAGACGATCAGTCGAAAGGGTTCTTGTGCCAGGATCTGCCATCGCAGGTCACTTTGCAGTTGAAATGGCGGGCGCACGATCGCAGCCAGATCTACATCGCCAGCGTCTACCAGGTGGACCATCTCCATTGATAAACCTGGAATGATGCGGGTATGACAACCGGGATATGCCTGATGAAATTTTGCGAGTGCGGGTGGCAACAGCGTACGTTGTAGTGTCGCAATGGCACCAACGTTGATTTGCAGCGCTTTCGGGGTATCAACGGGAGTGACGCCCAGATTGCCATAGAGCTGCAGCAATTCCTGCGCCTGTTGCAGCAATTGCTGCCCCTTCACGTTGATTTTCGCCGATCGACCTCTACGATCAAAAATGGGAAACCCCAGCTCTGCCTCCAGACGTTGCATTTGCGCACTGACTGCAGCCTGCGTAAGTCCGATTTTCTGCGCAGCGCTGGCAAATGAGCCTTCGCGTGAGATGGCGATTAAAGTTTTTAGCTCGCGGATCATACGTTCGTATATATCAATATTATTTGTGAATCATACAAATATATATTGATTTTATTTTTTTAACAGCCGAACTACAATGAAAATCAATATTTGCGGCATCCAAAAGTCGATCAACGGATCGGTGAGAAAGCTGGTTCACTGGCCTTTCTGCTGCCGTGCAAGGATCCGCCCCGTTCACCAATACTCTAAACCGCAAGGAAAAATAATGAGTCTGTCACCATTTCATTTGGCCATTCCCGTTTACGATCTCGCCGCCGCGCGCAACTTCTATGGAGAAGTTTTTGGCCTGCCGGAAGGGCGCTCCAGCGATCAGTGGGTGGATTTCGATTTTTATGGTCATCAGCTGGTAATTCATGAGCATCCAAAAACATCGAATCAGGAACATGCGCATACCAATGCAGTAGACGGCCATAATGTGCCGGTTCCGCATTTTGGCATTGTTCTCGAATGGGATCAGTGGGAAGCCCTGGCCGATCGCCTGAAAGCACGCAATACCGAGTTTGTGATCGAGCCACATATTCGTTTCAAAGGCCAGGTAGGCGAACAGGCAACTATGTTCTTCTTTGACCCCTGTGGTAATGCGCTAGAGTTCAAGGCCTTTAAGGATATGAGCCAGCTCTTCGCCAAATAATCAGGTAAAGCAGGCGGCGGACACAGGCGAACAGATAACTCAGGTCAGTTTGCCACCGTTGTCTGTCCGGTGACCGGCCTGGTCGATAGATTAGATAACGCGCGTGTCAGGCGTGACGCGTCATGGACACAGCGAATCGCGTTATCGGCTTTGAGGGGATCATCGGTTTGGGCAATGCAAGCGGAATCAAGTAGCGTATCCGCCAAAAACAGGCGAAAAAAATGCCCGCACAAAGTGCGGGCAAGTGGCTGAAATTCCATTCTAGCACCATTTAGAAAAATGTCTATGGGTTTGCAGTCATAAGTTAATTCAATTGTGATAATAGGGCGGTTTGACGGCATGGATTAGCGCGGGTTATTTCCAGGTCAGGACGACTCACCGCCCATGCCTTGATGCAATGCTCATCGCTTGCGGACATCAATTTATTCGATGAAATAACCGATATAATAGGTTAACTTCATCGAACCTACCCTTATGTCTTCACCAGTCAACGATCCTATTGTCGCTATTGCTACCGCTCCCGGGCGCGGGGGTATTGGCGTCATTCGTATTTCCGGTCCCGACCTGACGGATGTCATATCACAGCTCTTCGGGCGAGAGCTGGCAGCACGTCACGCTTATTTCCTGCCATTCTCCGACAGCAAGGGCCAGCCAATAGACGAAGGCATCGCCCTGTATTTTCGCGCGCCTCATTCCTACACCGGGGAAGACGTTTTGGAGTTGCAGGGTCATGGTGGTCCTGCAGTACTTAAACGCATCCTGGATCGCTGCCTGCAGGTTGGAGCACCTATGCGCATGCGTCATGCCGAACCGGGAGAATTCACGCAGCGCGCATTTTTGAACAATCGCCTGGATCTGGCGCAGGCCGAAGCAGTCGCCGACTTGATTGATGCGTCCTCCGAAGCGGCGGCGCGTAGTGCCATGGCTTCGCTGAGTGGCTCATTTTCCACAGAGGTTAATAATCTGGCTGACCAGATCATCCATCTGCGCATGTTGGTAGAGGCGACGCTGGATTTTCCGGAAGAAGAAATCGAGTTTCTTGAAAAATATCAGGCTCGTGAAACGCTGGGCGGAATCATCGCTGATATGGCGGCCCTGGTCCGTCAGGCACGCCAGGGCATGATCCTTCGTGAAGGCTTGCATGTCGTGCTGGCGGGTCAGCCTAACGTGGGAAAATCCAGCCTTCTTAACGCGCTGGCGGGCGACGATATTGCAATTGTGACTCCCATAGCCGGTACGACCCGCGACAAAGTCACGCAGCAGATTCACATCGAGGGTGTGCCTATTCATGTCGTCGATACAGCCGGCCTGCGTGACACGGACGATACCGTCGAAAGCATAGGCATTGCGCGAAGCTGGGCCGAGATCGAAAAAGCAAATGTGATTATTCATTTGCAGGACGCACGCACGCCCAATGACGAACTTGATGCGGGCATCACGCGCCGCCTTCCTCAACGAACGCCGGTGCTGGAAGTCTTCAACAAAATTGATCTGCTTGATGATGCAGCGCTCAAGACACTGATTGCGCGCCCTTCCTCAGATGGCAATACTGCAAGCTCGCATGAAGTCTCACGAATTCTGATTTCCGCGGTGCATGAGACCGGCCTGGACGTGCTGCGCAGCAAATTGCTGCAGATTGCCGGCTGGAATCCCGGTGCAGAATCACCATGGCTGGCGCGTGAGCGTCATCTTGAAGCCCTGCAGAAAGCCGCGCAACACCTGCTCAACGCAAGAGAGCACGCCGCGCAAAACGACCGGGTACTCGATCTGTTTGCGGAAGAACTGCGACTGGCGCATGAGGCGTTGTGGAGTATTACAGGGCAGTTTTCCAGCGACGATTTGCTGGGCGAGATATTTTCCAATTTCTGTATTGGGAAATAAGCACGATATTCTCAGCCGCCGCGAAGCCTTTCGCCGCGAACGGGTCAGCGGGATCAACGACACAATACTGAGAACACGACAGTTTTGAGTGGCAAATGTCGACGAGGAAGAACAGACGCTGCTGCCTGCCGCGATGGCAGCAAAATCAGACTGGCGTCACTTGACGATGTCTCTGTTGTCTGGCTATCAATCAGTACTTGAAACGCATTTTGATAGGAAAATTGTTGCCTGAGGCAGTTATTAAGGATTATTAATAACTGCCGGTGATGGAAAAAACTATCGCGCAAGGCATTACCGCCGCCAGGCGACGCTTTAGCCGGGCGACCCATTTACCCCAACATCTCCACACCGCTCCTGATAAGTCCTGCATCCTTTCCGGGTGGTAAGCCGAACATCCGGCGGTATTCTCGCGTGAATTGCTGCACGCTCTCATAGCCCACAGCAAACGCAGCTGTGCTGACAGAGACGTCTTCCGACGTCATCAGACGGCGGGCTTCGATAAGACGCAACTGCTTCTGGAATTGCAGTGGTGACAACGAAGTCGCCGCGCGGAAGTGCTGATAAAAAGACGAAGGGCTCATGTTGGCCGCTGCGGCGAGGCGTTCGATAGAAAGCGATTGCGTAAACTCGGCGCGTAGCAGTGCGACCGCGCGGCTGACGCGCTGCGCATGGCTGTCCGGCCAGCCGAGCTGCCGAATGATGGAGCCGTGTTTGCCCACCAGCAACCAGTAGTGCAATTCGCGCACGAGCTGCGTCTGCAGCACGGGCAGCGCTGCAGGGCGCTCTAGCAGACGCATCAGTCGCAAGGCAGAATCGGCAACGTCAGCATCGGTCGGCTCGACCCGCAGCGGCGCATCCTGGGCTACGGGCCCCAATTTCATTTCCACAGCAAGTTCCGCGATGATCGCCAGATTCAGGTCGAGCACAAGCGAGAAATAGGGTTCGGCTGCACTTGCCCGCGTGATTTGGCTGACAGTAGGCACATCTCCCGTGATCAGCAGCGACTCTCCCGCCGTGAACGAAAATGTCTGCGTCCCCATCGTAACCTGCTTGCTCCCCTGCAAAACAAGACAGGCTAGCGGTCGGGAAATCGCATATTCGAGACCACTGGGCTTGAGCGACCGGATCGTAGCCAGGCCAGCAATAGAGGTTGTTGCCACGCCGGCGGGCCCGGCATAGGTGGTGGCGTACCGGCGTACGGCATTGATTAATGAGTCGTTCACGCAGAGATCCTCTTTCACGCGTCAATCATAACGGATTCCCGTCACCGGAGATTGCGCCGTCTGAGGAATTAGGCCAAGAACTCAGAGATTCAGGCAAAACTATGCGCGCTCCTCGGAAGCATAATGGATTCTTCCGTTAACCACCCATCCAGGAGTTATGTCATGAGTAAGATTACTCTCGTCACCGGTTCCAGTCGCGGCCTTGGCCGCAACACAGCCCTTTCGATCGCCCGCAAGGGAGGCGACATCATCGTCACCTACCAAAGCCGCGAAGCCGACGCCAAAACCGTGGTTGCCGAGATCGAAAAGCTGGGCTGCAAGGCCGTTGCGCTACAACTGGACGCCGCCAACGTCGCCACCTTCCCGGCTTTCGTTGAGCGTCTGAAGACCGTGCTTCGCGAAACTTGGCAACGCGATGATTTTGATCACCTCATCAACAATGCCGGACATGGCGACGTGGCACCGATCGCGGAAATGAGCGAGGAAGCGTTTGACAAGCTGGTCAATGTCCACTTCAAAGGCGTCTTCTTCCTGACGCAGAAACTGCTGCCGTTGCTGGTTGATGGCGGTCGTATTGTGAACCTGTCTAGCGGCCTGACCCGCGTGTCCGCAGAGGGCTGGTCGGTCTATGCTGCAGTCAAGGGCGCTATCGAGATCCTAACTGTCTACCTGGCCAGGGAACTAGGACGTCGCAAGATTGCGGTCAATGTCGTGGCGCCGGGCGCGATCGAGACGGACTTCCTTGGTGGCGCCGTGCGCGATACGCCTGAATTCAACCAGTTCTTCGCGCAGATGACTGCGCTGGGCCGCGTCGGGGTAGCTGACGACATCGGCCCGATGATCGCCGGCCTGCTGTCAGAGGACAACCGTTGGGTCAACGCGCAACGTATCGAAGTCTCCGGCGGTCAGGGCATTTAAACGCGAAGCGGTACAACTACCCGATTGCCTCACGACAACCGTTGCTTCATGAGGCCTCTCAGGCACGGAGAAGGCGGCTGCGGCTGAGGACGTTGGCCTCTTCCACAGTGAGGTTTTGTTCACGGGACGGCGAGCCTGTCTACCCGAGAAGAGTCGTTCGAGGCCTATGCCCTTGTTTTGCGCACTTATTCCAGATAAACCGGTTGTGTACCCTATTGCTTATCCCCTTGGTTGATTCACTTTGCGACAAATATCAGTCCTGACCTGATTCAAGGCCACGGCTCTTGCAGCCGCAACTTTTTCCCGATCCAGTGCCATTCCCTGAGCAGAAAAAAATCTCAGATCGTGTAGGCCGATGGTTGCCAGAATGGCTTTCAGATAGGGCGTCAGAAAATCGGGTTGACGATTGTGATCGGCGCCAAAGAAGCCGCCGGATGCTACAGCAATATAGACGGGCCTGTCATTGAGCGTGCCAACTTTGCCTTCGGGTGTAATGATGAAGCTGCGGTTGACGCGTACCACAAGGTCAATCCAGGTTTTAAGAGAGGCGGGGACGGTAAAGTTATGCATGGGCGTACCGATCACAACCCGGTCTGCTGCTTCCAGTTCGCGTATCAGGATTTCTGACTGGTCCAGTGTACTGCCAGGTAATATCCCAGGACTGCTATGAGCAGCATTGGCCAGGGTATTTGCATAAGTGGCATCAATGGGCACAACCGCGTGATCGCTCCAGTCGCGACGGGTAACGCTTCCGACTGCGTGCTCAATACAAAGCCGATCGACAATGGCCTGTGAAAGCTGGGTACTTTCTGATTCCTCGCCGCGCGGGCTGAATGTCAAATGTAATAATTTCATCTGTAATCCGAAAATTTAATTACCTTCCAGCGTAACTGTCTGGGCTGCGATTGTCATCATGTGGGCGCCTATTGTGGCTCGGCATATCCGTAGATCGTGACGCGTTCATCGATAGCCGCCCTGACTGTCGGACAGTGGCATGCTGAAATGCAGCGCCGAGCTGAGCAGGCCCTGGCGAAAGTAAAAGCGTTGCGCAAGTGAATTTGCCAGACCCGTATCCAGTACCAATCGCGTGCATCGTGCCTCGATGGCGATTTGCTGCAGAGCCCGCAGCAATTTTGCGCCACAGTGCTGGCCTCTTGCCGTTTCCAGGGTGACCAGATCGTCAACATACAAAAACGGCCCGTAAATCAGGTTTTCCTGCAGTCGATAGCCTGCCACCGATATCACGTCTGTGTTATTCATAACAGCCAGAATTCGGTACCCGGCGATTTGCTGCATGCGCTGCACGCGGGTGAGAAAATCGGTGGCATCTTTCAGATGTGGACGCAGTTGATGCATGACGGAAAAAGCGGCGCGAATCTGGCTTTCGGTCTGCAGATGTGCCAATGTTAAGGCATCCGAGGCCGCGCCTGGCAAGGTCTCGGTAGCTACGGCACGAGTCGGCGCTGTATTGATTTCAGCAGTATTTGGCACTTTCTACTCCATTTCAAGTGTAATTTCCAGTCTATGTACACATGCTAATTTCCCTATGCCATAATCAGAAGAGCCAAGAAACGAGATACGGACTAGTCCATGACGCCTGCCGCTCCCATCAATCAGCCAGAACGCTACGGTTTATCTTCGCTTGATCCACAAGCCAGTGTGCCTTTGTATCAGCAGATCTATTTGCGTCTGCGTAATGCCATTACCGAAGGCTTAATTGCCCCGGGCGAACGCATTCCGGCGGCTCGTGCACTGGCAAAGGAACTGGGGCTGGCTCGCGGTACGATTGAGTCGGCATACAGTCTACTGGTATCAGAAGGATATGTGCAGGCAAAAGGGCAGGCAGGAACCATTGTGATGCCGGGTCTGGATCACATGCCGGGCGGATCATCGTTACTGCAAAGTCCTGCAGCTACGCCGCTAGCCGCTTTGCCACGACAGCCTGCCGTGCCACCCTTTCAACTCGGATTGCCTGCCCTTGACGCGTTCCCAAGAAAGGTATGGGCGCGCCTTGCGGCGCGTTGTGCCCGCAGCACGCAGCCGCAGGACATGGTTTACCCACTCTTTGGTGGTGCAACGCCTTTACGCGAAGCGATTGCAGGCTATTTGCGTGTCTCACGGGGAATTGATTGCGTACCGCAGCAGGTGTTTATTACATCCGGCTATCGCGAGACACTGGATCTGCTATTGCGTACTTTGCTTGCGCCGGGAGATAAGGTATGGGTTGAAGACCCCGGGTATGAGCCGACACGGAATGTATTGAGAAAGGCCGCTGTTGAACTGGTTCCGGTGCCGGTAGATGAGGAGGGGGTTTGTGTTCAGGATGGCGAGCGTGATAATCCCGATGCGCGTCTGGCTGTCGTGACCCCTGCACATCAGAGCCCCCTTAGCGTATCGCTGTCCCTGCCTCGCCGGCTCGCGCTGCTGGACTGGGCCGCAAGAAACAATGCCTGGATACTGGAAGACGATTACGATGGCGAATATCGATATCAGGGCAAACCACTTCCCGCCCTTAAAAGTCTGGATTCACAGGGCAGGGTGATCTATTCAGGCACGTTCAGCAAGGTTATGTTTCCTGGCTTGCGTCTGGCTTATTTTGTCGTTCCTCAGGCAATCGTCAGCAGATTTGACGCGGCTGTTAAAACACTTGGAGGGGGCGTGCCCGCACTTACGCAGGCGATCGTCACGGCGTTTATGAAAGAAGGCCATTTCAGCCGTCATATTCAGCGGATGCGCAGACTGTATACCGAGAGACGTGAAGAAGTAGCGGCAGGGCTGATGGATATCCTGGGACATCGAATGCGCGCAGATCTGCAGCCTGGCGGGATGCATTTGATTCTCCGGGCGCGCGACGCTGCGCAGTTCGATGACGTTGCGCTAGCATGCCGCATACGGGAACAAGGAATGTTCGCCGATGGGCTGTCACGGTGGTATCTGAAGCCTTCCTCCAGTCACGGGCTTTTGCTGAGTTTTACCAATGTGCCATCACGCGAGGCAGCACGCGACCTCGGTAAACGTATCCTGCCGCTTTTGTGAGCTGCTTAAAGCCTTTCTGAGCGGCAAGGCATAGGATGGCATGACGAGGTGAGGCAAGGCTAAGAAAGACAGGGTAAAGGAAAAAGAAGTCAAGACGTGGTACGAAGAGGAGTAAGTGGCGTAGCGTTGAGCAGAGTGGGGTTCAGTAGAGTACTGCTGGATATCAGCTCGGCTTTGCTCGTGGATCCAAACGGATCAGACAATTTTATATGGACCAGTAAAAGTGATCAATCTTGGCTCTTTCGACTGGCCACAAAACGGGATAACATCAAGTCGTTGTTCAATTCGAGACATCGATTTGTTTTTTAATTCAAATGCAATTTTCTGGAGCCTGTAATGCAAGCCCGATATGATTTCCCCAAAACTGCCCCTGCTGTTTATAAAGCCATGTACGCGCTGGAGTCTGCTGTCATGCAGAATCCCGACGTTGAAAAACCATTGCTGCATTTGATTAAAATTCGTGCATCACAGATCAATGGCTGCACGTTTTGCGTGAACATGCATTTACAGGAAGCGCGAAATGATGGGCTGAATCCGCAACAGCTGGATCTGCTTTGCGTGTGGCAGGAAGCGCAGGTATTCAGTCCCAAAGAGCGTGCACTCATCGCCTGGACCGAGGCGATTACGCTCGTCTCAGAAACCGGCGCTCCCGATAAGGATTACAACGCTATGCGCGAGTTCTTTTCCGAGGCGCAGATCGCGGCGTACACCCTGGCGATTATTTCGATCAACGGCTGGAATCGCCTGGTGCTGACCGCCAGAACAGTGCATCCAGTCAATCAAGCGGAACAGACAGCCGCAGCTTGAGGTTTTTTTCCGTATTGGTAATGCCACCAGGGGTGAGGCCATAGCCTGAGCATCAATTGCGATTGCATTTGCATCTGCAATATCATGCTCAGGCTTTTTTATATTTGCCGCTACGATGCCGTGATAAAGCCTGCGACTACAGCTTGTTGCGGAACAGCCAGGCAGCAAGCGGCATGGTCACAAGTGTAATGGCAACAAACGGTACAAAGTCATGCCATAGCAGGGTAAGCGGGGAGCCTTCCAGATAAATCCGGCGCACCAGATCAATGGCGAACCGCAAGGGATTGGCATAGGTGGCGATCTGCATGAAATGTGGCATGTTGTTTATAGGCGTTGCCAGCCCTGACAGCAGGGTCAGGGGCATGATCATCACAAACGTGTAAAGCATGGCCTGCTGCATGTTGGCAGAGAGCGCCGAGATGGAAAGGCCGATTCCTACAATTGTAATCATGAACATCAGCATGGCCAGAAAGAGTGACCAGAAGCTGCCTGCCATTGGAATATCGAACCAGTACAACGCGATGCACAGAACCAGCATGGCCTGTGACAGGCCAATAGCGATGGACGGAAGCGCTTTTCCGATCATGATCTGCAGGGGCGTATAGGGAGTGACCAGCAGCTGATCAAAAGTCCCCTGTTCGCGTTCGCGGGCGACAGACAGCGCGGCGAGCATGATGGTTTGTATCATGCTGAGTGAGGCAATTAGCGCCGGCACAATATTCCAGCGTGTCTCCAGATTGGGGTTGTACCAGGCACGCGAGGTGACGGAGACAGCCGGTTTGACCTGGCTTGTGTCACGCTGGTTATAGGCCGAGACGATGGCTTGCAGCTGCCCGGTAGCGGCGCCGGCTGTGGTGGAATTGCGGCCATCCAGTATGACCTGCAGCGGGGTGGCCTTTCCGGCGGCAAGCAACGGCTCGAAATCGGGGCTGAAATGCACAACAAGCAGTGCTGAGCCGGTATCAATCACATCTGAAATTTGACTGGCAGATTCCAAAGTAGCAACGCGATGGAATACCCCCGTGCCGTCAAAACGGGCGATAAGTTCGGTAGAGGCGCCCCCGCGGCTTTCGTCCAGAACCGCGTAGGGTACATTGGTCAGGTCAAAATTTGCCGCGTAACCAAACAGCATGCTCTGAAGAATCGGAGGCACTATCAGGATAACGCGATTGGCGGGATCCTTTAACACAGCAATGAATTCTTTCTGGCACAGGTTGAGCAGACGCAGCAGATAGTTGAAGATTGACAGCATAGTGTTCAGTCCAGTCGCTTGCGGGTGACAAAGCGCGCCAGTCCCAGGAGGGCGACTGCATAGATCGCCAGGATCGTGCAGTGTTTGATGATCATCGGCCAGTAGTTGCCGGCCAGGAACAGGGACTTGACCAGCTCCATGAAATAGGTCGCGGGCACCAATTGGCCAATGACGTAGACCGCTGTTGGAACATTGCGCAAGTCAAAAATGAAACCGGTTAGCATCATGGCCGGCAGAAAACTTGCCAGAAGCGCCACCTGGCTGGCCAGGAACTGGTTTTTGGTCATGGCAGAGATCAGCAGGCCGATACCCAGTGATACCAGCATATAAAGCATCGATGACATGACCAGGATCCACATGGAACCGTATAGTGGCACATGAAAAAGAAAGCGGGCCGTGACTACACACAAGACCATACCGAGCAATCCGATGAAGAAATAGGGGATGATTTTTGCAATAAGAATCTCGACGGGGCGCACCGGCGTCACAAACAGCGCCTCAATCGTGCCGCGCTCCCATTCCCTTGCCATCACCAATGCAGTCAGAAATGTTCCCACCAGTGTCATGATAAGTGCAATTAAGCCGGGAACCAGATACCAGGTACTGTTGTTGGCGGCGTTGAACCACATGCGGTCAACAATTACCACAGAGCCCTGGCCCGCGACGCTATTGCTGCGCGATGCCTGTTTCTCTCCCCATGTTGCCACGGCACCTTCGAGGTAGCTGCGCACTGCACTGGCTCGCGTCGGATCCGACCCCAGCAGCAAAGTCTGTACCTGCGCGTCGCCCAAAGACAAACGCCTCGCGAAGTCAGATGGAATCCTGAGCACTGCGTCTGCTTCGTGTGCCTTCATCATACGGGTCGCCTCGTGCATGGAGGTCACCTTGACAGGAATAAGATACTCCGAGTGTTCGAGACTGGACGCCAGGCTGTGCGCGACTGGCGAGGGGTCTTCCAGCACCACGGCGATGCGGGCCTCGCGCACATCGAAGGTGAGGGCATAGCCAAAGATGAGAATCAGCGCTATCGGCAGTCCGATACCAATGAGCAGGTTGCTGGCATCGCGCCAGAGCTGGCGAAATTCCTTGCGAGTCAGAGAAATCAGGCGAATCCAGAAGCTGCTTTGATAGTCGGTCTGCATCAGTGGTGCCTGCGGCGGTTCCTGTTCTGATGTTGGGGATGGCGGTATCCGCTGTGTCGTCATGCCGCCACCTTTTCGTTATTATTCCGCTCACTGCGCCCCTGTTCGACGATCTGGATGAATGCGGTTTGCATGGTCATTCGCGTTGATCCACCTGCCTGTGTTCGCACTTGATCGGGCGTACCGTAAGCGACAAGTTTTCCGGCATCCTGGATGACAATACGGTCGCAATACTCGGCTTCTTCCATGAAGTGTGTGGTAATAACAATTGTGGTGCCCCCTCCGGCCAGTTCAGTGATGCGGCGCCAGAATCCGCGTCGAGCCAACGGATCGGTGCCGCTGGTGGGCTCATCCAGAAACAGTACATCGGGTTCGTGAAGTAATCCTACGGCCATGGCAAGACGTTGTTTGACGCCTCCCGGCAGCTGACCTGCAGGCATTTTTTCGTAACGCTGCAATTCAAACTGGGTCAGAACGGCGTCAATGCGCCGCGCGAGGTCTTTGCGTGACAAGCCGTACGCCCGTCCGAAGAAACGGAGATTTTCTATGACTGACAGATTGCCGTAGAGTGCGAATTTTTGTGAGACATAGCCTATGCGCTGACGGGCCTCTGCGCGTGCCTTGCGCATATCCATACCGGCTACTTCTGCATGCCCGCTAGTGGCCGGCAGCAGGCCGCAAAGCATGCGAAAGGTTGTTGTTTTGCCCGCGCCGTTAGGGCCAAGCAGTCCAAAAATTTCACCGCGTTTGACGTTGAAGGTCGTGCTGTCCACGGCCGTGAAATCGCCAAATTTTCTGACCAGATCTTTGACGTCGATCACTACATTGGCCTCGGCATGCTTCAGATTCTCGCGGTGATTTTTGCTGTCCTCACTCCCGGTCTCAAGCGTTGTCTCCTGGCTTGTGACGGCGTCAAGGCTAAAGGCATCGTTCTTCGATTCTGTATTTGCGTGTTCATGCAGGTCGCGCTGCTTAGTGCCAACTGCGGCCACGTCTATCGCGCTGGCATGCGGCTTTGCTGCGCGAGAAGAGTCAATGGGTGTCAGAGATGTCTCGGCAGCCGCGGTTGCAGGGGTGGATGACATTCGTGATTCGTTGAGGATGTTCGAGTCGCTGTCCGTATCACTGTTTTTATCGTTGCCGCTAGGGTTGTCTGCCGCATGCTGGCTGCTTCTCGTACGCAGCAGTACCATAAAGCCATCTTCAAGCTTTGCTTCGGTGGGTACCAGGTGTCGCCCATTCAATTGCAGCTTTTCGGTATTAACGTCAGCGCGCCGGATCACGCGCACATCTCCTGCTTCTGGTACAGCGTCAATGACAGCTGTGGTGTTATCGAGCAATCGGGCCTGCAGATCGCGTGGATGTTCAGTGTCACTCGGTGTCACGAGATAGCACAGATCACGGGCGTGATCGCTTGTTCTCTGCGGAGGGCCGCTGGAAAGCAGGCGGCCTTCGTGCAGAACGTAGACGCTGGCACAGCGCTCGGCTTCGTCCAGATAGGCGGTAGTCAGCAAGACAGAAAGATTCTCTGCCTCCCTCAGTTTCTGTACGATTTCCCACAGCTCTCGCCGAGAGAGCGGATCGACTCCCACCGTGGGTTCGTCCAGAAGCAAAAGTTCCGGAGACCGAACCAGTGTGCAGGCCAGTCCCAGTTTTTGCTTCATGCCACCTGAAAGCTTACCCGCCAGTCGCGAGGTAAACCGCTTCAGATCTGTCATTTGCAGCAGACTGGCAAAGCGCTCCCGCCGTACTTCTTGCGGTACACCATGCAAGTCCGCGTACAAGTCCAGATTCTCCTGAACACTGAGATCTTCGTACAGCCCGAACTTCTGCGGCATATAGCTGATGCGATTCTGAACGTGCTGCGGGTTGCGAATGACATCTGTGTTCAGAACCTGCAAGTCTCCGGTGTCTGGCTGCATCAGTCCGGAAACCAGCCGAAGGAATGTGGTTTTGCCCGCACCATCCGGGCCCACAATTGCCGTAAGTTGTCCGGTGGCTACCTGCAGGTCAATCTGATCCAGCGCCTGCACGATTTCGCCGGTCTCCCTGACTTTGAAACGCTTGCCGATTCCCTTGGCGTCGACGGCAAGTGTGACGCTGCTGCTGTTTTGCGTGTCGCCGTCAACCGCCGTCTGATTGCCATTTACCGTGACCGGCGGGTTGCCAGGTGCCACGCGATCGCTGCTCACTTGCGATCTCCTGGCGCAAGTTTGCCGTCCCTGTCGGGCACTGCCTTCTCAAGGGCAATATTCACAGTAGCCGGCATACCCAGGCGCAGACGGTTTTCGGCATCGTCAACCAGAATCCTTACCTCGTAGACAAGGCTGGTGCGCAGCTCTTCGGTCTGCACATTTTTGGGTGTAAATTCAGCAACGGGCGAGATGTAGCCAATACGCCCTGAAATGGGCTCGTCAGGATGACTGTCGGTTCGTATGGTTGCCGTCATATCAGGTTTGACATGGCCAAGCTGGATTTCGTTTACATACGCGCGAACCCATTTGGGCGAAGTCAAAGCCAATGTGTAGACGGGTTTGGCAGGCGACGCCATATCTCCGGGCTCCAGCAGGCGGGCGCGCACAATGGCGTCTGTGGGTGATTTGAGTACCGAAAGGGTTAGCCGATGTTCCAGCAGGGCCAGATTGGATTTTGCGGCTTCCAGTTGTGCCTGCGCCTGTGCAATGTCTTCTGAGCGAGGACCAATCTGCGACAGTTTTAGCGCCTTGCGCTGATTTTCCAGCTGGGCTTCTGCGACCTGCGCGGAAGCCATGGTGTCGTCCACTTCCTGCTTGCTGATGGCCTGACCCCCTGAACGTGTGGCGATATCCTTCAGCCTTTTGTAACGGATCTGTGCCTGTCTGGCTTCTGCCTCGGCCGCTTTGACCTGTGCCTGCAGCTGCTCGACCTCTTCGGGACGACTACCGTTTTTCAGTCGTAATAACGCCTGCTCCTGCGCATCAACCTGTGCCCTGGCCTGCGCAGCCTGCAGCGTCAGGCTGCGTGTGTCCAGCGTGGCCAGTACCTGCCCCGCCTTGACCTGATCGCCTTCCTCTACGCGCATTTCCCGGACCCGGTCGCTGTTTTCAAAGGCCAGTGAAATCTGCCGGATATCGACATTGCCATACAGCGTGAGATGATCGGAGGTGGGAGCCGGGCGCCAATAGAACCACCAGGACCCTGCCGCAATGGCAAGAACCGCAAGGATGACTACGACTGCAATTTTTCTGTTCATGATTGGAATATTTCTTCCGGAATGTATTCGATCGGGAAATTTAAGTTATAATTCTAATTCAAATTTGAATTATATGTAAAGCATGTCATGTGCTATATTTTTTATTACGACCATGATTAAGAAAAACAATCCGGGTGTAAAAACATCACAACTGCAAAGTCGTCGGCCATCCTCACGTGCTAACCGGGCCAGTCGCAGCGATGGCGACGCGACGGTTAAGCAGATCATTGCAAAGGCAGGGGAACTGTTTGCTGAAAAAGGCTACGCCGACACCACCAGCAAAGCAATCTGCGAGCGTGCCGGTGTCAATATGGCAGCGGTGAATTATCATTTTGGCAGCCGGGACGGTCTGTATCTCGTTCTCCTCAAGGAAGTGCATCTTGAAGTAATGAGCCTGGATTTTGTCCGGAAGATTGGCCACAGCGACGCCCCGGCTTCAGAAAAACTTTACTTGCTGATTCATGGCCTGCTGCGGGCGACCTATGATGCCAAGAGCTGGCATATCCGCTTGTGGGCCCGTGAGTTACTGGCGCCTTCCCCGCTGCTATCGCAGATCATGCAGGAAGACACTTTGCCCAAATTCGAAGTGCTGCGTGATGTAATAACAGAGCTGACTGGCATGCCGGCGACAGAACCGGCGCTCCTGCGTTCGGTACTAAGTGTGATCGGTCCGGTGTTACTGTTGTTGATACTTGACCGGCAGATTGAAACGCCGATTCAGCCACTGTATTGGCATACGGTAGAGGATATGGCGCGCCATATGCACACGTTTACCATCGCTGGTTTGAAAGCGGTAGCCCAGGATGCCGGATACGGCCTCAACAATAATGTGTCGGAAAAATAAATATCCCCACGCACCCATATTCCGGCGTCGTCTTCCCGGATATCCATGACAGTTGGAATATTACGCCAGCTTCAGCACGCCCGCCGCTGCCAGCCGTGCGATTTCTGACGCGTCGTACCCCAGGCCGCGCAAGATACTCTCGGTATGCTCACCGATACGTGCGATGGGATGACGTGGCTGCAGGCGCTCACCGTCGATACTGATCGGCAGTAATGGCATTGGCGTGTCTGAGCCATCCTCCAGCACCTGGCGACCCAGGCCGCCGCTTTGTTGCAGATGAGGATCGTCAAACAGCTCCTCGGGTTTGGTAATGTAGGCAAAGGGTATCTGCCTCGCTTCAAATGCCGGTGCCAGCGTTTCGGCATCCCATTGCCGGATTGTGTTGCCCAAGTCCGGAATCAGCCAGGGTCGGGCAATAACACGATCGTTATTGGTTTTCAGGCGCGTGTCCTGATAAAGGTCGTCCCGTTGCAGAATGTCGCATAACTCCTTCCACGGCGCATCGCCCGTGGCGGCAATGAACATCAGACGGCCGCCTTTGGTTTCGAAGGTGTCATAGATACCCCAGGCGCTGATACGCTCGGGCATCGGATTGGCGGCCACACCTGTGACCGCAAACTGCTGCATGTGCTGCGCGCAAAGCAGTACGCAGTTTTCAAACAGGGCACTTTGAATTTCCTTACCTTCGCCTGTGCTGTTGCGCTGGAACAGGGCGGCAAGCACCCCCAGCGCGCCGAACATGCCGCCCATGATATCGTTCACTGATGTTCCCGCGCGCAAGGGTCGGCCCACCGGACCTGTCATATAGGCCAGGCCCGCCATCATCTGCACCACTTCGTCCAGAGCCAGTCGCTTGTCATACGGCCCCTGAAGAAACCCCTTATGTGATACATAAATCAAACCAGGATTGCGCGCTTTCAGGTTTTCATAGTCAAAACCCAGCGAAGCCATGCGGCCCGGCTTGAAGTTTTCAACAAAGACATCGGCTGAATCAGCCAGTTTCAGGACAGCGTCCACAGCCTGTTTGTTTTTTATGTCGACCGAAATACTCTTCTTGTTGCGGTTGAACGTACGAAAAAAGCCTGCGCCGGCGCCCAGCAGTTCACGGGTTTTATCCCCGGACAATGGTTCGACTTTGATGACTTCGGCGCCAAGATCGGCCAGTATCATGCCGCAGGTCGGCCCCATGACCATATGCGACATTTCCACGACGCGAATACCTTCGAGGGGGAGTTTCTTAGATGTTTCCGGGTTCATTGCGATGCTCTTTGCTGCTTGAAGTATGTGTTTGGGAGGCCTGCCCGGCTGATGAAACCGTAAAGAGGCTCATCAGGCAAGGCCTCGGCAAGGATCTGCCGACAGGCCAGCAGACGTTCAATTGAAATACCGGTCTGATAGCCCATAGACTCCAGCATGAATACCAAGTCTTCGGTAACGACATTCCCGGTCGCCCCCGGGGCGTGCGGGCAGCCGCCAAGGCCAGCCAGCGACGAATCAAATTCGCGGATCCCGTTCTGCAGGGCAATAACGGTGTTGGCAAGACCCATACCACGTGTGTCATGAAAATGCATGCTGCGAAGGCGTGCGTCGGCCACAGCCCGGACCGCAATAATCACCTCATTTACCTGTCCCGGTGAGGCGTGTCCGGTGGTATCGGCAAGCGCCACGGTATCGGCACCGGCATCAATACTTCCTCTGACGACTTCACAGACGTCATCCAGCGGCACCTCGCCCTGCAGCGTACATCCAAAAACGGTGGACAGGCCGGCAATGAGTGTAGTGTCGCTGTTCTTCATGTCAATAAGCTCGCGGATACGCGCGAATTCCTGAACCATTTCCAGTGGCTTGCGGCGCACGTTGGCCAGACTGTGTTGCATACTTACGGAAATGGGGGCGACCATGCGATGCACACCGGCCTTGAGCGCGTTTTCTGCGCCTTTCAGATTGGGCACCAGCGCAGTGACGGTAAGACCTTCGAGCTGCAAGGCATAATCGACGATCTCTGCCGCGTCAGCCAACTGAGGCAGCAACCGAGGCGGTACAAACGATGTGACCTCGATATGACGCAGCCCGGCCTCATACGCAGTGCGCAGCCAGCGCTTCTTTGATTCCGTTGGCATGATGGCGGCAATACTTTGCAACCCGTCACGCAAGCCGACCTCCTGGATATACACCTGATCTGCCATGACTGTTCCCCGTAAACGAAGTTCACAGTCTACGATGAATTGTCGCTGGCGGTAACACCTCTCAGGTCATGGTGACCATCGGCTTTTGTTATGGAGGATGAATTCCACGAGAAATCCCGCTTGTGATTTTTTTGTCTGATGCGGCGAAGTCTTCATTACTGCGAAAATTGTCGAATATCCCTGCGCAACCGCCAGCCTCTTGCCACAAGAATGCTTGGACTTGGAGAATGCCTGAGCGGTTTCAAATCTCTGTCAGGACAAGGTCTGCGCGCCTGCCGCCTGGGCTTGAAGATGGTCGAATAGTTTCTGGGCGGAACCTGACAGGGCTTCATTGGCGCGGGTACACAATACAAAATTGCGACGCGCCCAGGGATCTTCAAGTGTGATCAGTTCCAGATCGTAAAGCCTGGCATATCTTTCCACTGCCTCGCGGGGCAGCGCTGCAATGGCCAGATTGGCTTCGATCAGCCGATAGGCGGCATCAAACGAACTGACATGCGTGCGATAGGTAAGCGTTTTCCCCTGACGACCGGCGATGTGAGACATCAGCGTATTCATGGACGTCTGCATGGAAAATCCGATCTGAGGATAATCCAGTGTTTCCTCGAAAAGAATGGATTTTCTGCCAGCCAGGGGATGCGCCTTGTTGGCGACAATCGCGAAATGATCATATCGATAGGGGGTGACACAGGTATTCCCAGTGGGGACGAAATCGCGACAGATCCCGATATCGGCGTTACCCTCTTCTATTTTCCTGGGAATATCACTACTGAAATGCTCTTCCAGATCCACCTGAATATTGGGATTGCTTTCCAGAAAAGAGGTCAGGTCTGCCGGCAGAAACTCCATGATGGCAGAGACATTGGAAAGCAGGCGAACGTGCCCCTTAAGTCCCTGTGCGTGTTCGCTCAGTTCACTCTGCAGCTTGCGATAGTCCACCATAATGCTGCGCGCGTGTCTGAGCAGAACCTGGCCGGCTGCCGTAGGAGTCACGCCACGCTGGCTGCGCAGCAGCAGGGGAGCCCCTATTTTTCTTTCAATTTCGACCATGCGCTTGCTGACCGCGGCGGCTGACAGCAGTTCCCGCTCACCGGCACGGGCAATACTGCCGGCTTCACAGACGGCAATGAACAAATGCAGGGATGTCGGATCAATGGACCACAAATCAAACTCGCGAAAATCAGGCTTGATCGGAATTAGAGCATTGGCGGTCGTCTAAGTAAATAGTGAGAAACCATGGTGTGACTCCGGAAACGGAGTTTGCCCGTCTGCGGCCTGATGGCGTTCGTAAACGCACATGTTCCGGCCGGATAAACCGTTATCTATTGCCAGGCATCACGATGGTGATGCCTGAAAAGTTCTTTTACCTGGCATCGACGATAACGAGCCGCAGGTGTGGTGGAGTATCGCAATGAATCGCTCAATTCATTACCACATCCAGGTATGCAACGTCTCGACAAAGTACGCTTATTTAAGCAGTTCGGCGCTCTCGTCGATGTCCTGTTGAATGGTGTCAGCAAACGCCTCAGGTTTTGAAAGCACAATGTCAAAACCCAGCCGCGTGACTTTGTCTTTCACTTCAGGGCTGGCGAAGACTTCTTTCATGGTGGCGTGCAGCTTATCGCGAACGTCATCGGGCAGATTTGCCGGGGCAATCATGCCCAGCCAGGGCTCGTACGCGTAGTTGTCAACTCCAGCCTCTTTCAGCGTGGGCAGATCAGGCAGAATATGGCTTCGTTTTGACGATGTTACAGCGAGTCCGCGCAGCATGTTGCCCTTGATTTGTTCTGACACACTGGCAACAGCCAGAAAGGCCAGCTGGACCTGATTGGAGATCAGATCATTCACAATTGTGTTACCCCCTTTGTAGGGAACATGAGTCAATTCCACGCCCGCACGTTTTTCAAAAAGGACACCGGCCAGATGCAGCGAGGTGCCAACGCCTGCGGACCCATAATTCAGGCGCTGGGGCTCTTTTTTCGCTGCGGCGATCAGCTCACCCAGCGTTTTATATGGGGACGAGTTGGGTATAGCTACCACTAGTGGCGAGGTAACCAGATTGGATATGGGAGTAATATCTTTGACGGAGTCATATGGCAGATTTTTGTGCAGACTGGGATTGACCGCGTGATTCGACGAGATCAGCTCCAGCGTATATCCGTCCGGTTTGGCGCGGACCAGCTCGCGCGTGCCGGAAATATTCGATGCCCCGGCCAGATTCTCTACAACCACAGACTGTTTCAGGGACTGGGCCATCTTCGGCGCAAATGTGCGGGCAAGGTTATCGAGTCCGGAACCGGGCGAACTGGGAACTATCAATCGAATGGGACGCTCTGAAAAACTGACGTCTGCATGGGCGGAAGCTACCAGTCCGAAGGACGCAATACAGGCAAGAATATAGGATGGGATGCTCAGACGCATAACATTTGTCTCCGTGTTGGTGATCACAACGCAATCACCTTTGTGTTTATTGCCGTTAAACCTGCTTTGGAGCAGATATTGGCTTATTTCAGTTGCCACATGCATTGTGCGACAGTTCCGGTTGAAGTCTAGCTGATTTCCACGCCTGCACAAGCAACCAAACGTCATGGACAACATCACCAATAGTGATGGTTGGCTGGGTTGACTGTTTTCGGACAGGGAACTCTTTCATTCATATGTGATACACCACCTCTCTATCGAAAAGGTGCAGAGCCGCAATGTACCGAACTCGCCTTTTCCAGACAGTCATAATCAAATAATCCGCTTTAACGTCTTTCCGTTCCACAGCCTGCCCAAGACAGCTTGCACGAGTGGAGATAGCAGCGTTCACAAATTTTCAAAGCCCGTTTCCCGGGCTTTACTAGAATGGTTACATCAATGGTCTACGGCCTCAAAACATGCCATTACACCCCCGGAAATCTATGCTCATACACGAACTTGCCGATTACGGTGCACACGAAAGCGCAAACCGAAAGCTCACTGACGACGTCTCACACCATACGAAACGTGCGGTGCTGGACTGGCTGGCCGCGCTTTATCCGGGCACGCGTATGTCGCCCGGTATTGAACTGGTGAAGGCGCATGCAGACGAAACGGGAGTGGGTCATGCCCGACTACCCGGGTTTGGCACCACCACTTTTGCGGCAACGGCGGCGTGGATCAACGGGAGCGTGTCGCATACGGTCGAATTTGACGACATATTTCGCGATGCGGTGTATCACCCCGGTTGTCCGGTTATTTCGGCAGCACTGGCTGCGGCTGACACACTGGACAGCACAGGACTGGATTTCATGACTGCGATTGTTGTCGGGTATGAAATATCTACCCGGCTGGGCGCGGCCATTCAGCCCGCACACTATCGTTTTTTTCATACGACGGGCACGGTTGGAAGTATCGGCGCCGCAGCGGCGGCGGCTGCCTTGTACGCACCAGGTAATGCAACTGTGATGCAGCATGCGATTGCGACCGCCGCCACGTTTGCCTCGGGCTTGCAGCAGGCATTCCGCTCGGATGCCATGACCAAGGCACTGCATGCGGGTCATGCAGCTGCCGTGGGCATACGCGCAGCAACCGCTGCAGCGGCCGGCGTGACCGGCGTGGCCGATATCCTGGAAGGGGAAGCCGGCTTTGCTGCCGCGCTGGGTGGATCCCTGAATCTGCCATTGGTAACCGCGGGACTGGGCAGGCAATACAACATTACGCGAATCACCCAGAAAAATCACGGGTGCTGCGGACATACCTTCCCTTCCATTGACGCGGTGCTTGCCCTGCAGCAACAGCAAGGTTTCGTGGCGGACGATATCAGCGCTATCCGAATTTCAACGTATAAAACGGCAATTGACGTGACCGGCAACGCGGATCCGCAGTCAGCCTTTGAAGGCAAGTTTAGCCTGCCCTATGTGGTTGCGCATGCGCTGTGTCATGGGTCTGTCAGGCTGGATGCGTTCGAGCCAGAGCGGCTGAATGATGAAGCCATTCGCAAGCTGATGAAAAAAATTACCCTGATTCAGGATGACGCGCTGACAGCCGCGTTCCCCAGACATCGTTCTTCGCGCGTCGAAATTGAACTCAATAATGGCGACCGTCATGAGCACTATGCCCAGGACCGCAAGGGAGATCCTGAGTGTCCGTTAAGTGACGAGGAACTTCAGGCCAAGTACGAAGAGCTGGTCGTGCCCGTCAGGGGTGTCGCCGATGCGGCGGCGCTCAAGGCGCAAATCTGGGCGCTGGAGAACCAGCAGGTCAGACAGCTGTCACTTGGCTGATGAAGAACAAGATATTGAGTTAACAGTGAAAGTATTGAAGAACAATGACAAACGAAAATTCTAAACAGGGCATTGGCCTGTTTCCGGATCGGCAAGCCTTCAATAAGGCACTTTTGGCGCCCGTCTCGGTCGCGCTGATTGGCGCTTCCGGCAATCAGAAGAAGAATACGGCAAGACCCTTGCGATTCATGCAGAAACACGGCTTTGACGGTGACATTTATCCAGTCAACCCGTCTGCGCCTGAAATCGGCGGTGTCAAAGCCTGGGAGAGTATTGCTGCGCTTCCTGATCATGTCGAGCACGCATTCGTCATGATCGACAGCGCCGGGGTCACTGATGTGGTTGAGCAATGTGCGGCCAAAGGCATCGGTATGGTCACCATCTACTCGGATGGTTTCGCCGAAGCTGGCGAGGCCGGCAGGGTCAGACAGGAAGCGCTGACTGCCACGGCAAAGCGTCTGGGTGTGCGTATTCTTGGACCGAACAGTATCGGTCTGGCTAACGTGCATAGCGGTGCAGTCATCTCGGTGAATGCGGCATTTGAGATGGACAATCTGGTTTCGGGCGGTATCGGCATTATTTCGCAAAGCGGCTCAATGATGGGATCGCTGATGTCCCGCGCCGCGGCAAGAGGATTCGGCTTTTCACATCTGGTGTCCGTCGGAAACGAAAGCGATATTACCGTCGGCGAAATTCTGGATGCCATGGTCGACGATGACTCGACAAGTGTGATACTGCTTTTTCTGGAAACATTGCGGGATGCAAAAACATTGTCGGCAGCACTGCAGCGCGCGCGCCAGGCGGGCAAATCCGTCATCGCCTACAAACTGGGTCGATCCGAGCAGGGCGACGCCCTGTCCCAGTCTCATACCGGTGCCATTGCAGGTAATGACGCAGCCATTGATGCATTTTTTCGTGCACATAATGTGATCCGCGTCAGCATGCTGGAAACGCTTTTCGAGATCACCCCGCTGGCAGCCCGATACGCCCATCTTCGCCCGGACACGCACAGTGATACGCCGCTGCGCGTTGCCGTTATTACAACCACGGGCGGGGGCGCGGCCACTGTTGTAGATAACCTTGGGCTGCACGGTTTCGTTGCTGTCCCTCCTACTGCGGAGTTCGTATCCCATATGGCAGCACGCGGGTTGAACCTGCGACAGACGCCAGTGATTGATCTGACGCTGGCGGCCAGTAGCGAACAGTACCAGGATCTGCTGACTGAAATCCTGCAGACAGACTGGTGCGATGCGGTACTTTGTATTGCCGGCTCTTCAGCCCAATTTCATCCGCAATACGTGGTACAGCCTATCCTGAATGCGGTTGGTACGGAGCACGGCTCCAGAAAGCCTCTGGTCGCGTTCCTTTCCCCTGAGGCCATGGCGTCACTGCAAGTACTGCAAAAAAATGGCATTGCCGCATTCCGCACGCCCGAGTCGTGTGCAGATGCACTGGCAGCGTTCTACGTTCCTGTCGCAGCGATGCAGACGCAGCAGGCGACAACCCTGGCGCTACCTCCGGATTGTCCGCGCAGCGGCAATTTGACCGAACCCGAAGCCATGGCGGTTTTCGATGGCCTGGGTATCAATGTCGTCCCATCCGCGATGGTGCAAGCTGGATCGTCCAAACACGATATCGCCTATCCCGTAGTACTGAAAGTGGTTTCAAGAGACATTCTGCATAAAACCGAAGCAGGAGGCGTGAAGGTCGGTATCGACTCTGATGAGTCCCTGGCCGCGGCACTCAATGCAATGACAAGTGAGATAGTGGCGCATGCACCGCAGGCGGTGATTGACGGATACATGGTGCAGAAAATGGAAAGCCGCCTGATCGAGCTGATGCTCGGCTATCGGCACGACTCCCTGGTCGGCCCAACGATCATGCTTGGCGCGGGTGGCATTACTGCCGAACTCAATCCTGATTTTGCTCTTCGACTGGCCCCGGTATCCCGGGAAGCCGCCTGGCAGATGATTCGTGAGGTGAAGCAGACCCAACTGGTTCGTGGCTATCGGAATCTGCCGGTAGGAGACTGTGAGGCGCTAGCCGACGCCATTGTCGCTCTGTCCCGCCTGGCGTTGATTCAGTCTCAACCTGTGCTGGAGGCTGAGATTAATCCGCTGTTTGTTCGCGCAGATGGCGTGGTCGCGGTGGATGCCGTGGTTCGTTTGCATGAGGCATGACGGTTGTAATTGTCTGACGGAAGTGGGCATTTGCGGACCCGCGACCCGGGGTCTGGAATCTGACATCGGGGATTTGTCATACCGGCTTAGCGTATTCACCAGCGTTGATCGGTAACCGGCCACCGATTCGTAAGAGTCGAACACCACACGCCGATTATTCAGAGCCAAACGCCGGAACACCCGATTACCCAGAGCCTAACGCTGAATACTGAATTATTGATTACTGATTACACACAACCGTTTACCGGTTAAGCACAAAATTACACCAGGAGTTTAAAAAACATGGATTTCGAACTGAATACGGAACAGAAAGGGTTTGAGTCTGCGGTGCGCCGTTTCGCCGAAAACGAATTGCGGGATTCTGCGGTTGCGCGCGCCCATTCACAGGATTATCCCTGGGACGTATCTGCCAAAATGGCAGAGCAGGGCTTGCTGGGCATTACGATTGCCGAAGCTGATGGAGGGCTGGGCGGAACACTGATGGACGCGGTGATTGCCATACAGACGGTCGCTTCAGTTTGTCCTCGCAGCGCGGATGTGGTTCAGGCCGGAAATTTCGGCGCCATTCGCGTGCTGGCGGAGTACGGCTCGGACTTTCAGAAAGAGAAATACCTGAAGCCGCTACTGGCCGGAAAGGCGTTGATTGCAGTTGGCATGACAGAGCCCGACGCAGGTTCGGCCGTTACAGAGCTGAAAACCACGGCCACTCGCGATGGGAATGGCTGGCGCATCAACGGAACCAAGATTTTCACAACGCACGGTCCTCATGCCGACTTCATTCTGGCTTACGTCCGGTTCGGACCGGGTACCAAGGGAATCGGATCTGTCATGATAGAAACGCGCGCCGAAGGCATGCGCCTGGGTAAACGTTCAGCCTTTATGTCCGACGAGGAGTGGGTCGAAATCTTCATGGATAACGTGTATGTACCCGACGAGCAGGTCGTGCTGGGTGAGGGCGGCTTCAAGAAGCAGATCGCAGGATTCAATGTGGAACGACTAGGCAACACTTCGCGTTCGCTCGCACTGGGCAGATATGCCTTTGAGGAGGCAAAAAACTGGGCACTGCAGCGACGCCAGTTCGGCAAGTTGTTGTGCGAATTTCAGGGTATTCAATGGAAATTCGCCGATATGCGCATCAAGCTGGATGCCGCCCAGTTGTTGCTCTATAAGGCGGCCTCGGGTGCGGATAGCGGCTTTCCGTCACCGACCGAGACGGCAATCGCCAAGGCGTACTGCAACCAGATCGGCTTTGACGTAGCTAACGAAGCACTGCAAGTCATGGGCGGTATGGGGTACAGCCGGGAATCACTGGTGGAATATTGCGTTCGTCGTTGCCGGGGCTGGATGATTGCGGGCGGATCCATCGAAATACTGAAAAATCGTATCGCTGAAGGGGTGTTCGAACGCACTTTCTCTCAGCGCGCCGGCTGAGCAGTCACTTGCATGAAAAATACGGCATTTCACTTGCTATATAGGGTTAACTCCAATGAGGAATATGTCGTTGTATGTTTTATTATGAATACGATTGAATGCAAAAGAATACATATTTCGGAAAGGAAAAAATGATGAGCCAGATTGAGGTCCCCAGCGCAAAGCAGTCATGCAGTGAAGAGGAATGGAAAGCCCGTGTGGATCTGGCCGCCTGCTACCGTCTGGTAGCCCACTATGGCATGTCTGACATGATCGCCAACCACATCTCGCTGCGCGTGCCGGGCGAAGAGGATGCGTTCCTGATCAATGCCTACGGCTTACTCTACGAAGAGATCACGGCATCCAGCCTGCTGAAGATTGATCACAAAGGAAATATTCTTAGTACACCGGATTTTGGTGAGCTCAACTACGGGGTCAACAAGGCCGGTTTTGTCATTCATAGCGCGATCCACGAGGCACGTCCCGAGGTCGCCTGTGTCATCCATACCCACACCTGGGCGGGTATGGCGGTATCGTCACTCAAATGCGGACTGCTGCCGCTGAACCAGACGGCGATGCGGTTCCTGCACATCGCATATCACGATTATCAGGGTGTGGTGCTGGATCTGACCGAACAGGAGTCGTTGGTAAAGGATCTGGGCACTTCCGAGGCCATGATTCTTCGAAACCATGGCCTGATCACAGTTGGCAATACGATAGGCGAGGCGTTCAACTGGATGCATCGGCTGGAACTTGCCTGTCGGGCACAGATTGCCGCCATGTCATGCAATACGCCGCTGAACGAAGTAAGCGCGTCAGTACTCGAAGAGACCTACAAGAATTATCAGCCCGGTACACGCAGGCCCTACGGGCTGATGGAGTGGCCGGCTCTGTTAAGAAAGATGGAAAAGCTGGATCCAGGTTTCAAGGATTGACGGCGGGTTTCGCGACTTCGTGCCGCAAGGCCCGGCAAGACGATATCACCCGTTGCGGTGTTAACAATGCACGATAAAAGACCATCGTCTCGGATGTTCCCCGAACGTGCGTATCCGTCTCTGGAGCGGGTTGGGGACGAAATCACAGATGTTTTATTTTTATAAAAATTCAGGAGATAGAAAATGTTCAGGTTTAAACCAACTATCAGACAGACAGCAATCACCCTAGCCGCATGTGCCACCATCGTAACCGGATCCGTAACGATGGCGCAGGAATGGCCCACTCAGCCCGTAAAGACGGTGGTTGCCTTCACCGCTGGCGGTACGACTGACATTATCGCGCGTGAAATCAGCAATGAATTGAGCAAGATGTGGAAGGAAAGTGTGGTAGTAGAGAACAAGCCGGGCGCCGCGGGCAATATCGGCACTGGGGCGGTGGTCAGTGCCAAGCCTGATGGGTACACGATCCTGATGAACTCCATTGGCCCAATTGCCGTCAACCCCTATATTTATGCGAAAAGCTCCTTCAATACCATGACGGATCTGCGGGCTATTGTGCTGGTGGCAGATGTGCCCAACGTACTGGTAGTGTCGCCGTCACTCAACATCAAGACAGTTGATGAACTGACCAAAAAAATTGAGGAAAATCCAGGCCAGTACAACTGTGCTTCTACGGGCGTGGGCACCGCTGCGCACCTGTCGTGTGCGCTGATGGCAAAAACGCGTGATCTGACTGTCACCCATATTCCATACAAGGGCGCGGACGCATTGAATGACGTGCTCTCGGGAAGGGTTCAGTTCATGTTTGCCACCTTGCCCTCTGTGATTGGAAATATTAAA
Source organism: Pseudomonadota bacterium (assembly GCA_023389155.1). GTDB lineage: Bacteria > Pseudomonadota > Gammaproteobacteria > Burkholderiales > Burkholderiaceae_B > Advenella. The sequence continues at coordinate 4,480 of JAEWEV010000024.1, read as the reverse complement.
GGTGGCAAGCTCGTTCCGTTGGCGGTGTCCACAGCTAAGCGCTCGCCTGCGCTCAAAGATGTACCAACCATGCAAGAGGCCGGGTATAAGGACTTCGCCATGGGATCATGGTTCGGTTACTTTGCACCAGCCAAAACGCCAGACGACATCATTGAAAAGCTCAATAAAGACATCAACACCGTTCTGCAGAATCCTACTGTGAAAGCCAAACTGTCCAACGAGGGTGCCGAACCCGTAGGGGGAACAGCAGAGGAGTTTACCAAGTTCGTGAAAGATGAAAACGAAAAATGGAAATCGTTCACGGCTGAAATGGGTATCTCTGCCAAGTAAGCCCGTGCCAGAGCAAATATCGGGAAGTGGGCAAAGTGCCCACTTCCTGGCTGGCGCGAGCACAGCATTGGTATATCCTTGTGTATGACGTAACCCATTTCATTTGAAAAACATGGCAACACCGGCACTGACAGTATTGATTTCTTCCAGGGTTTTGGAGCATGTACGTAAAACCGTAAGGTCACGCTACGCACTGGAGCATGTTCGCTTCGTACCGTATGACGGTGAGCGACTGGATGAGGAAACCCTCAAGCAGATTGATATTGCGTTTGTGTCCCGGGATATTACCGGCAGGTCAACCAAGTTTGTGCTGGATCCTGGTACAGAGACGTTTTACCAGATGATGGAAGACGCAGCCAATCTGCAGTGGGTGCATGTGCATTCAGCGGGTGTGGACCGTCCGGTGTATATCCGTTTGCGAGATAAAGGAGTGAAAGTCACTTCGTCTACCGGTGCTCTCTCCAGTATCGTTGCTCAAAGCGTACTGGGCGCGGTACTGGCTCTGAACCGCCGCTTTCGTTTTCTGGAAAACGCCCAGCGCGAGCATGTCTGGGCGCCATTGCTGGGTGACTTGATGCCGCCTGATCTGGAAGGGCAGCACGTGCTGCTGGCCGGGTGGGGCGCAATTGGACAGAAGATACAGCGTTACCTGGCCATGCTGGGCATGCGCGTGACCGTCCTTCGCAACAGCGCTGTCAGTAACGACGCCACGGTTCCAATGATTCATTATGACAATATGCAGGACGTGCTGGCCGATATCGACTGGCTGATTCTTGCCTGCCCGCTCACGGACAGAACGCGACAACTTGTCAATCGTGATGTGTTGACCGCGATGAAACCCGGTGCTCATATCGTGAATGCGTCGCGCGGCGAAGTCGTGGATCAGGCCGCGATGATAGAGGCCTTGCAGAATGGCACGTTGGCCGGCGCCTACCTGGATGTGGTGGAGAAGGAACCGCTGGAAGCCGATTCGCCGCTATGGGACATGCCAAACGTCATTGTCTCTCCGCACACAGCAGGACATTCCAGGGGCAATGAAGATCGCGTGTCGGACATTTTTATGGAAAATTTGGATAACTGGGTACACGGCCGACCACTACGCAATCTGGCGAACTGATTCGTTTCTCCAAGGTCAATTGGGGCTGGTTCGCTCCGAACACAGTGCGAACCTGATTTCCGGGGGGGTGTTTCCCGGCCCGTTTTTACAGACCAATAGCGCAGGCTGTCATGACCGACTCGGCACTCGTCGCGAAACGAATGTCGTGGTAATGTGGACGTTATATCGTATCGCTGCAGCGCGGGCCGACTATCATCACATCCGTCATCACGCTCAGATCACGCCTTCAGGCGAAGCGCATTAAGCAGCTCACGAATCATGGGCTCCTCCGAGTCTACCGTTTTCACGCACACAAAGAATTGCCGCAGCGCCCAGCTGTCCTTCAGATGCAGCAACTGCAGTCCCATGGGCTGCAGATAATTGGCTGCGATCTTTTCAGGCACTACACCTATGCCCAGGCCCTCCTTGATCATGCGGCATCTTGCCTCGAAATTGGAAACTTGCAAATTCACATTGGGCGGACGTGACAAAGACGGTTCGACATAGGCCAGGAAGGAATCCAGCGAATGGCGCGGGAAATATCCCAACAGGTCGTAATCCAGTGCGTCTTCCAGAAACAGCGATTCGCGCTGCGACAGCGGGTGTCCGTTAGGCACAACCAGGCCCACACGATCCTGCATATAGGGGAACGACAGTACGCCAGTGGCGGGCTGATCGGCGTGATAAATCCCGATATCGCCGGCGTCTTCCGCAATCAGCCGGGGAATGTCGTAACTATGGCATTCCACCAGATCAATACGCAAGCGGGTATGGGATTTCAGGAAGGGCGCCATCTGCTGCGGCAAAAACTGCAGGATGGTCGAGGGGTTGGCCAGCAGTCGCAGTTTCGCTTTGCCGTCGTTGGCAAATTCATGAATCAGATTTTCTGTCAGCCGCAGATTGCGCAGAATGGATTTCGCGTGCTGGTACAGCAGCATACCTGCCGGTGTGGGTTCGACGCCGCGACCGTGCCGCGATAGCAGGACTTTTTCCAGGTGATTCTCCAGGTCGGTGATCCGTTTGCTGACAGCCGACGTAACCAGATTTTCGCGCTGTGCCGCCCTGGACAGGCTTTTTTCTTCTACGGCGGCCACAAAGGCCTCCAGGGAGGGGATATCCAGCTTTTTCATGCGTCTCTCTTATCGTGTTCTGTGATTGCAAGCCGGTAACAGGCAACCTGCAAAATCATACCACGGACCAACAGCACGAAAAAAAACCGCCATTGCAGATGCAATAGCGGCTTTCGTGTGCAACAAAATGAACAGTAGAGCCAAGTCCGATATGGTGACCGGGAGCGATCACCATATCTACCGGCTTGAACCGGTCAGCCTATGGTGGCGTCGTTGGCAGCCTTGTTCAGATTGTGTGTGATGAACCACTGCTGGGCAATGGACAGCACGTTATTGACGCACCAGTACAGAACCAGACCAGCCGGGAACATGAACATCATGGCGCCGAATACCAGAGGCATGAACATCATGATCTTGGCCTGCATCGGATCCGGTGGTTTCGGATTCAGACGCATCTGCAGGAACATACTTGCCATCATGAAGACCGGCAGAATAAAGTATGGGTCATGCACGGACAGGTCATGAATCCAGCCAATCCAGGGCGCACCGCGCATTTCGACGCTGGCCAGCAGCACGCGATACAGCGTAAGGAACACAGGAATCTGCACCAGAATCGGCAGACACCCGCCCAGTGGATTGATTTTTTCCTTGCGGTACATTTCCATCATGGCCGCGTTCAGCGCCTGACGGTCATCACCGAATTTTTCCTTCATGGCCTGCATACGAGGCGCGACATTCTTCATCTTCGCCATGGATTTGTAGCTGGCGGCAGAAAGCGGGAAGAAAATCAGCTTGATCAGGACAGTAAGCAGAACAATAGTCCAGCCCCAGTTGCCCACAATGGAATGAATCCACTGCATGACGGCAAACATGGGCTTGGCAATAATGGTTAGCCAGCCATAATCGACGACAACATCCAGGCCGGGAGCAACGGATGCCAGGGCATCCTGATCCTGGGGACCCACCCACAGTTCTGAGCGCGTCGTGGTGGTGGCACCTGGTTCCAGAGTACCCAGCGGCTCGACTGTGCTGACAGCGTACAGGCCTTCAGGCGTTTTGCGCAGGTTATACAGTCTATCTTTGCCCTCTGGCGGCACCCAGGCGGTGACGAAGTAATGCTCGATCATCGCGATCCAGCCGTCTTTCGCCTGTTTGACGTATTCGGCGCTATTCTTTTCTATGTCAGAAAAGGAGAATTTCTGAAACCGCCCTTCTTCACTGTAAATCGCCGGGCCGGTAAAGGTGTGATAGAAGCTGGAGGCGCCCGGAGGATCCTTGTCGTCGCGTGTAATCTGCAGATACTGGGAGGGCTGCTGCGCTTCCTGGCTTGTATTGGTGATTTCATCCTGTACGTCAATCCGGTACGTCCCGCGGGTGAACGTATAGGTTCGGGTAACTTTCAGGCCACCGGATTCCGACTCGAAAACCACGGGCAGCGTGTCGCCCGACAGGGTCGTTTCGGTAGAAACCAGTTTGAATGGTTTGTACTGGTCGGGATAGTTTTTCTTCTGACCGGCGGGCGCAACAATACCGCTTTGTACCGTGTACCGTGAGATATCGTTATTTTCCAGAAGGACGGCAGCCTTGGATTCGTCGGCCGTGTCGCGGTGCTTGCGCAACTCGGCGTGAACCAGCTGTGCGCCCATCGTATCGAACTGGATACGGAATTCATCCGTTTCAATCTGGACAAGTTCAGATGGCGCAGCGGTTGCTGCCTGCGCTTCGGCAGGAGAGGTTGACGCACCCGGCACCGATGGTGCAGATGGCGTATCGGCTTGCGGAGTACCCGAGGCCGGTGCAGCATTGTCCTGCTGCGCGACCGTAGGCTGTTCGCCAAGAAGAGAGGGATGACCGGTGTAGGTTTGCCAGTTGTTCCACAGCATAAATGCCGAGAAAACAAATATCATCCAGAGTATGGTGCGTCGGATATCCATGTAACCTAATCAGAAAGAGCGGTTGGAAAAACGCACTAGTGTAACCCAGT
>JAEWEV010000002.1 GCA_023389155.1 Pseudomonadota bacterium | reverse complement strand
GTATCGGCGCCGTCAACCGTCAGATTCCAGCCTCGCCCTGCCACGCCAGACACGCTGTTATAGGCAGCCTGCAGCTGTTCCTGCGTAGCGGCCTTTCCGCCGGTGTAAGAGGCGTTCGCATCAAACGCGACATTGGTCAGTCCGGAAATTGTGCCCGCATTGCCGTCGACGGTAACGGGATTATTTTCCCCTACCGTGACGATTTTAGCCAGACTCAGCTGCACACCGTCACCTGTCGCGCTGCTCAGCACGTTGCTGTCGCCCTTGACATGGATCGTGTCGCCAAGCGCAAACTTGTTGGTTGTGCTGGCGTCTCCGAAATTGATACCTTTATTGATATTTGCCGTATTTTCGCTAACTTTATTGGCAACATGAAACAATTGACTGCCGTTAATGGCGTCGGTAGAGGACGCAGAGATTTGTCCAGCAGCAACATTCTGGATTTGCCGAGGCGCACCTACAGAGCCCACGCTGACGATATCACCCGCGGCCGGAGTTGCACCAGCAAAATCACCATACGTCACATTATTAATGGCCGCGTTGGCGGTGGGCACCGCTGCTTCTACACGGGAACCATCCCCCAGCACCACCGCACCCGTCAAAACGTCAGGCACGGAGATATCATTGCCCAACGCCACTGCCTTGTCCGCATGTATGCGATTCGAGTTACCAACGGTGACCGATCGTGTACCCCCTCCCACACTCGCGTTGCCTAAGACAATTGCTTCTTCTTTCTGCGCCAATGCTGTATTACCGATAGCAAGTGCAGATGTTGCATTTTCAAGTGTTCTTGTAGCGCGGCCTATCGCAATTGACGATCCGCCAAGAGCGTGGCTAGCGCCGATGACAATCGAAGCTTCTTTTGGTGCGAATGCGTCACGGCCTATCACAATCGAATTTTCGCCCTCAGTGTGCGCCAAGTATCCAATCGCAATGCCGTTATTAGCTCTTGCTCCGGCTGCGCCGATGGCGATAGCTCCATTGACGGATAGACCTGGTAGGTCTGCTCGATCCGGACGACCAGCACGGGCGCCAGAACCAATAGCAACGGAGTCGTTACCGGATACATAAGCACCGTAACCAATGCCCACACCGCGCTCCACCGCGGTCGCATCTGTCCTCTGTCCTGCGTTGACCCTGTGTCCGATCAGAACGTTCCGATTATGTGTGGGAGTAATTGTACCGGCTTCGGCACCAATAATAATTGACTGTTTAGCGGTAACATTTGCTGCCGCCCCGTGACCTAAGGCAATATTGGCATCGCCTCTTAAGGCCTGCCCGGCGAAATTGCCCAATGCGAGGTTACCGTCCCCACTCAAACGCTCACCTGCGCTCCAGCCCATCAGGGTATTTCTGCCCGTAAAGTGGTAACCGATATCTTCATCGTCGGTCGACATTCCCCGGCCCGCCCCTCTGCCGATGGCAATATTGTCTGAGACGCGCGTATCTTGAATATCTTTTGCCGCCTCCTGCCCCAGGGCAATATTCCCATAGCTCACCGTGCGACGGCCGGCGTGCATCCCGATATAAACATTGGAGGTGCGAGCACTCATTGGCACTGCAAGCTGTTTTGCCTGTAAATCCTGATCAACGCTGTCATTGCCATCCCTTGTCAGTGCGCCCGCGCGATTCCCGATTGCAATGGTATTGTTGCCGCTGACAGAACCTTGATTCGCACGAGTGCCAATATTTACGGTGTTGGAATTCCAGTTATCGATTGAATCCCGGCCCGACCAGTCACCGATGGAGATATTTGTCATACCATGAGCATATGCGTGGTTGCCAATAGCGATGTTGCCTGTATTACCCGCTCCGAAACCCGCGGGACTTGCCGGTGTACCCGGAGGATTCTGATGTCCTGCGCTCGCACTATCACCAATCGCAATCGATCCGAGGGACATCGCCTCGGCGTTTGCTCCGACAGCAATTGTTCCGCCGAGTTTCACACGCGCATCATGACCTAACACGACATTTCGAATACTCGCGGTGTACTGGGGCACGACTTCCGTACTGTCACTTCCGCAAATCACCGAACTTGTGGCTGGATTATAAAAGCAGGCGCGATCCTTGCTTGCGTCGTAATCGGCCATTGTTTTCGCAAAGACAGGCTGCGCAAAGGCAATAAGTACGCTGTATGACAACGCAGTGAATACGAATCGGCCAGCCAGGGTTCGTCCTTGCGTTAACAACGAACCACCACCAGCAGAACCCATGCGTTTGGACTTGGCATTTTCAGAGACGACGACGTACGCGCCTTTGCACGCACTCCAGACGGTTTTGTGAATCTTGTTCATCTTGTTCCTATAGCAATGAGAGATTTTCTTAGCAAAAAGCTGTATGAATCCGACCGTTTCCGGCCACCTGCTGCTTCGAGAACACACCGCAACCACCTACGATTAATGGTGAACAAGAGATCGGATTTGCGAGATGAAGCTTGGCAATAAATGATCGGATCTACCAAAAAAGGTTACGAATTATGACTGAACGAAAATCACAAGTAAATTGTGAAACTGAAAAGAAATCCAAAACTTTTTAGCTTTCAAATTTCCTGATTTTGGGTCCTGCGAGGGTAAATAATAAAGAACCGAAAATTTTGTTAAGTAGTTAGCGCCAGGAAGGAAATTTTATTTTTATAAAACAATGAGATATGGTTTACAAATGGGAATTTGTTGTGCCGAAAAAGGTGACAACTTTACAAATGTAAAAATATATTATTTTTTTTAATAATTGTGTGGCGTTAACAACATATAGCAGATTTAAGCGTGTTTTATTCTTAAATTAACGATATTTATTTTGAATTAATGCAAACCGACTTCTGCTTAAGTGGGTACAAAATTACGCGCATTCGCGATTCCGAAATCAAAAATATTGCGGGCCAAAATCAAAAGAAATAATTCTATTATCAAACGTATTTTGTACACATATGGTCCTTTTATTACGGGTGAAATATGATATTCACAACATAATTGCAACATTATGTAATAACAACCGTATTAAAAATTGAAGCCGTTTTCCGCGGTGGTATCTGATAATGACCCTTTTCGCGAATATGTAATTTTTTATTTCATTTGTGATAAAGGAACGCTTTCATGCGCGCAATACGACGGCGCCATTTAAACTCAGACGCGAGCTGCAAAATAAGGCTCGCAAAGAATGACAGCAAGTCAACAACCCCAAGGAGGACTCATCATGGCAGTCAAATTTCTGCGTCGTCGCGCGTTACTTGCCACGCTGGCATTATCGACAGTGCTGGCCGCTTGCGGCAATCTGCCGGGCAGTGCGCCAAAGAACACAATAAAGGTCATTTCGTCCGGCGGCTTTGCGTCATCTGTAGAAGCGCTGGCGCCACAGTTTGAAAAGCAGTCGGGCTACCATGTAGAGATAATCCATGGCTCATCCATGGGCGGAGCCACCGATTCCATTCCTGCCAGACTTGACCGCGGGGAACCTGCCGATATGGTCATTCTGGCTCGCAAATCCCTGGATGAGCTTGCTGACAAGGGTCAGGTGGTCCAGGGTAGCCAGGTAGATCTGGTGCGCTCACTCATTGGCATCTCTGTACAGAAAGGCGCAAGCAAACCGGATATCAGCAGTGCGCAAGCCGTAAAACGTGCCTTGCTAGCGGCACCATCCATTGCGTATTCAGCCAGTGCAAGTGGTACTTACTATGAAAAGGAGATGCTGAAAAAACTGGGAATTGAAGCCCAGGTAAAACCAAAGAGTAAGCGCATTGTTTCAGAGCGGGTAGGGAACGTAGTTGCACGTGGCGATGCCGCATTGGGATTGCAGCAGGTCAGCGAACTGCTGCCAATCAAGGGCGCCGACTTTGTCGGTGTCCTCCCGCCCGCGCTGCAAAAAGCCACTATTTTCTCGGCTGGGATTACAAGCCATGCACGGAATCAGGAAGGTGCGAATGAGCTGATCAAATATCTCAGCTCGCCTGCTGCAGAAGAGACCATTCGACAGAATGGCCTGGAACCGGCCCCTAGGACGAAGTAACCGGGTCAAGGGCGGACCAGCCAAAACATCTTCGCAAGGACTGCGGCAATGTGCCGAGATTGGCTGGTCAGCGGCGCCACCGTGCCCTGCACAGGGAATCCACAGTCGGTGCTGCGAGCTCTGACAGGGTTCGCCATGGCAGGCTAGTCGTCCCGGTCAAGGCAACAGACGGCGGCGCAGTGTCACCCTTGCTGCCTTTCTTGAGAATTGCGCTTCGACTTTTTCAAAGTTGAGACGTGATTTTTCTCCTGCATATAGTCAATAAAAACGCGCAGCTTGCGAGGCATATGCTGGCGTGAGGGATAGTAAAGATAAAACCCCGGAAAACTGGGCCAGTATTTTTCCAGCAATGGAGTCAGCGTACCGCGTCCAAAGTCGTCGGTTACTTCGTATTCAAATGCATAGCCGATTCCCATGCCTTCACGCACCATGTCGATGAGCGCAGTATTATCGTTTCCTGTCAGATTGCCCGAGACTTTGATTTCAAAATCACGACCGTCATTCTGCAATTCCCAGTGAAAGATGTCGCCTGACGTTCTGCGGATGTTGATGCATTGATGATTGATCAGCTCCTCGGGTTTTTGCGGTGTGCCGGATTTCTCCAGATATGCAGGAGATGCAAAAACCGCGGTTCTCTGTCGGCCCCCCAACGGGACGGCGATCATGTCTTTTTCGAGTGATTCACCTAATCTGATACCCGCATCGCATCCCGCCGAGATGACATCCACAAGACGATTATCGAACATGAGCTCCAGTTGGATTTCCGGATAGGTGTCAAAAAAACCGGCAATATGACGCTTGAGAAGCAGATCACTGGCGACGTGTGAAAGGTTGACGCGCAATAGGCCTGCCGGCTGATCCTTGCGTTCATCCAGCCCATCTATCGCATTACCCAGCTGTTCCAGTGCCGGCGTAACCTGATCCAGAAACTGCCGGCCAAGTTCGGTAACGCCCACATGCCTTGTGCTGCGGTTGAGCAATCGCACCCCCAGACGTTTCTCCAGGGAGCGCACGCTCTGGGACAGCGCGGACGGCGAAACGCCGATTTGCGCGGCGGCCTGCGTGAAGCTGGCACATTTGGCGACTCGGGCAAACGCCGCCACCGCGGGCAAAAGGTCTCCGGGAATATTGAACATGTTTGCTCCTGATTATTAAGCACAGCTTCATTCCGTATTTCATTTTGCCCCATTTTTTCAACACAATCTACAGATTAAGCTACGCACATCTGCTCGAGGAACAAGGCTAACCAAGTTCACACGGGCTTCCGGTTGCAGGTCCTCACTTCCACCGCGTGCCGCAGTCATGTCATACACCGGAAACGCGCCAGAGCAATCACACTCATCATTTTTTTCACGGAGCAACCATGCAATTGAACGAATACACAACCCTGGGGCGATCCGGCCTGCGTATCAGCCCTGTCGCACTGGGCACGATGACCTTCGGTACCGACTGGGGCTGGGGTGCGGATCACAACGAAGCACAGCGCATTTTCGATGCCTATCTGGAGAAAGGCGGAAATTTTGTCGACACGGCGAACTATTACACTAACGGTACCGCCGAGACCATGCTCGGAGGTTATCTGCAGAAGCGGCGCGAACGGGTGGTACTTGCAACCAAATACACACTAAACATGCAGGACGATAACCCGAATATGAGCGGCAATCATCGTCTGAACATGGTCAGGTCAGTCGAAGCCAGCCTGAAACGGCTTAACACCGATTACATTGACCTGCTGTATCTGCATGCCTGGGACGGGTTGACGCCAGAAGATGAAATCATGCGTGCGTTCGACGATCTGGTCCGCGCCGGCAAAATCATCTATGCGGGCATATCGGACACGCCGGCCTGGCGGGTGTCACAAATGCAGACCCTGGCGCATCTGCGCGGCTGGTCACCTTTTGTCGCGTTGCAGATCGAGTACAGCCTGATCCAGCGAACGGTGGAGCGCGAGCTGCTGCCGATGGCTGATGCGCTGGGCATTGGCATCACCGGATGGTCACCGCTGGGATTCGGTGTACTCGCGGGCAAATACAATCGTGATAGTCTTAAAGCAGGCTCCGTGGCACAAACCGCCAATGCCACCCGCCAGGAAGTAGCAGTCGACATGGGATCGCTTTCTGAGCGCAATCTTGACATCGCAGACCAGGTGGTCGTTATCGCAAAAGCACTTGGCGTTTCTGCAGCCCAGGTGTCTCTTGCCTGGATCCTGCAACGCCAGGCGCCGGCTATTACGCCCATCATCGGTGCGCGTACATTCAGTCAGTTTCAAGATAATCTGGCTGCCCTGGACCTGGTTTTGCCTGATGAGCACGTAAAGCGCCTGGATGAAATCTCCCATGTCGAATCCGGTTTCCCTCATGAGTTCCTGCAGCGCCCAATGGTGCAGAACAATATTTTTGGAGAAAAACGGATACGTAAATATCGCTGACGCTATCCAGGTTATGCCACGCTCATCTTCGCAGCAGCGACAGATCTGAGCCAGGACAATTGCCTGTTTCTCCACCGCTAAAGGTTGAGGTGAGCAGCAGCTTGAACTCGCTATGGGGCGGATCTATAGATGCTAAAGAGCGTTGTTCCTTGCCGTTCATCCCACTGTGATGCATGCATGGATCGAACGGATATATGTTGTATGTATTCAGGCTGCCGGGGCCCAGACCCCGGCTTTTAGGGATTAACCCCTACTTGTATATTTCAATTGTGCTTATTATTATGACCTTATGCACAATGAAATAAAGCCGCGCAATGAAAGCCGGATGCCCCTGTATCTGCAGGTGGCCAAGCTGATGCGCCAGAAGATCGAAAGCCAGCAATGGCGATTTGGCGAACAGATTCCTACCCTGGATAATCTGGTGGCCGAATTTGATGTATCACGTATTACCCTGCGGGCGGCCCTGAACCTGCTGGAAGATAGCGGCATTATCCGCCGCACCCGCGGGGTCGGCACGTTTGTGGCCAAGGATCTGTCCGAGCAGCGCTGGTTCAAACTGGCCAACAGTTTCGATGAGCTGGTCAAGGCCGTGTCCACGCTCAAAATTCGCATGCTGCCTATTGAGCCTGGGGAACGGGTACTGGATCCGGCTTTCGGCTTTGATGGCAACTGTGATGGCTACGAGCGTTTACTTCGTGTGCATTATCGCAATGACACACCATACTGCCTGATTGATCTATATCTGGATAAGGCCATTTTTGCCAGCAACCCGGACGGCTACAGAACCGCACCAGTGGTCCCCCAACTGGCTGACAGGTCCGATATCAAAATAGATCAGGCGCGCCAGACCATGCGCATTACCGTATCAGATCGCGAAACAGCAACACATTTACAAATCGGTGTGGGGGATCCTATTGCTGACGTCTGTCGTGTCTTCAAGGACCCGGCAGGAAAGATTCTTTATTACGCACATATTCAATACCCGGCGCAGCTGATCCAGATTGATACCGATCTGCTGCAGAACAACCCGCAACAGATGCCGCTATGACATAACCGGGTGCGGCGACTGAAAAAACGCTTGGAGACGAAAGGATGGCAAAAGCCACGAGCAGCAACCCACTGGGCAATTTCGCCTGGTCCCTTTTCCCGTTTATCTGTCTGATTGTGCTGTGGATGCTGGTTCATGCATCCGGCCTGATCAGCCCAGCTCTGCTGCCCTCGCCTCTGGAAGTATTGCAGACCTTCTGGACACATCTGACGCAGGGCGGGCTGCTGATCAATATGTGGATGTCTGTTCAGCGTGTTATCGGGGGCTTGCTGCTGGGAATGCTGCTGGCCGTTCCTATCGGATTTCTGATCGGCTGGTACAAGCCAATCCGTCGCTTCGTCGATCCCCTTGTTAACTTCTTCCGCGCTTTGCCGCCAATCGCACTTATTCCACTTGTGATCGTGTATTTCGGCATTGGTGAAATGGCCAAAATTGCCATTCTGTTCTACGCCTCATTCTTTGCTGCTGTGATCGTCATGTATGAAGGAATGAGTCAGATCAGTCCTGTTTATATCCGTGTGGCGAAAACACTGGGTGCTACCGATATGGAGATTTTCATGAAAGTCATGGTGCCTATGACCGTGCCTCACATGCTGACTGCGCTGCGGGTTGCCCTGGGGGTCGCCTGGGCAACCCTGGTCGCTGCAGAATTGGTCGCCGCGCAGGAGGGCCTGGGAGCAATGATCCAGAACGCGTCAGCGTTCTTTGATCTGCGTGCCATTTATGTGGGGATTATCTGCATTGGTGCGATTGCACTTCTGATGGATATAGCCATTCGCAAGCTGTCAAACCGATTGATCAGCTGGCAGGATCGGGCAGGAGAATAAAAGATGCAAACTAACAACGAGCGAATTGTTTTTGACAATGTTTCCATGCAGTTCGATACGCCTGCGGGTGAACTGGAAGTCGTCCGTGATATGTCGTTCACGGTGAATCAGGGTGATTTTATTTCACTTGTGGGCCCGTCAGGCTGCGGCAAAACCACATTAATGAACATGGCGGCCGGATTCATCAAGCCCTCCAGCGGCGCAGTACTGCTGGAGGGAAAACCGGTGGCACAGCCCGGACCGGACCGCGGCGTAATGTTTCAGGAATACGGGGTATTTCCGTGGCTGACGGTAGAACAGAATATTGCATTCGGGTTGAACCTGAAAGTCAGCAAAAATCTGGGGACAGCAGAGAAAAAAGAAATCGTGGACCGTTACCTGAATCTGATGGGTCTTGGCGATTTCCGTAAGGCCTATCCGAAGACGCTCTCTGGCGGCATGAAGCAGCGACTCGCACTTGCACGTACCTACGCAGTACGCCCGGAATTTGTCCTGATGGACGAGCCTTTCGGCGCGCTTGATGCACAGACGCGCAGTGCCATGCATGATCTTCTGCTGGACGTGCTGTATGCCGAAGGCAAAACTGTCATGCTGATTACGCATTCCGTCGAAGAGGCGGTCTATCTATCCAGTAAGGTCCTGATTATTTCGGCCCGCCCCTCGCGTATTCGCGAAGTGGTCGAGATCCCCTTCCCGTATCCACGACATCGCTCACTGCAGGAAACACCTGAGTTCAACGCATTGCGCGCACGCATTCACAACAGTGTGATGCAGGAGTACGCCGCACAGGAAGCCCTGGCAAAAGAAAACCGCGCTGCATAGGCGCACCAGCTGTCAAATACCAAAGGAGGTAGTTGCTATGAAACGTAGAACTTTTATCAAGATGGCGGCAGGAACGGCAGCGGTAGGATTACACGCCTCGCCACTGTTTGCACAAAGCAGTACGAAGATCAAAGTGGGCTATCTGCATACCCTGGCTGTCGATGGGCAGATCTGGCTGGCTGAAGACATGGGAATCTGGAAAAAGCACGGATTGCAGATGGAATTTATCCAGTTCCAGACTGGACTGGAACTATTCCAGGCAATGAGTGGCGGCAGCATCGATGTACTGAGCACAGGCGCCGTCATGTCCAATTTCCCGGCACGCGGTCAGGGTAAAGTGTTCCTGATGAATGACGTGGAATTCGCTACCGCCCAGTTGTGGGTGCATCCGGATATGGGCATCAACTCGATGGCGGATCTGAAAGGCAAGCAGATTTCCACGACCACAGGCACCACTGCCCACGTGTTCCTGGATAACGCCCTGCGCAAGAATGGACTGGACCCGAAGAAAGACGTCAAAATCATCAACCAGCGCATGCAGGATGCTGTCACTGCCTTTATTTCCAAAGCAGTCCCGGCAATCGCATTATGGGTTCCATTCAATATTCCTATCCGCAACAAAGTTCCGGACGCGAAAATGTTGCTGGATGCCTCCAGCTTTTATCCTGAAGCTGCCATCATGGGTGGGTGGGCGGCCCGCAATGATTATTACGAAAAAAATAAAGAGGTTCTGGAGAAAATCATTGCCGGCTGGGCAGAGGCAAATGACTATCTGGTCGCCAATACGGACAAAGCGCTAGAAGCCATTCAAAGCAAACATTATCCGCAAGTGCCACTGGCAGATATTAAAGAGCAGTATGCCGCACAGAAAATGTTCACATCAAAAGAATGGGCCAAACTGTATGCGGATGGCTCAGTTACCCAATGGCTGCAGCGTGTCAGTGACTTCTTTATTGATTTCGCGTCCATACCCAACGCAACGCCGGCTTCGGAATACTTTGATCCCAAACTTTATCTGAATGTCATCAAACCATGAGTGAAATAAGCAAGCAACAGCAAAGCGGCGGGTATGACTACATTATCGTTGGCGCGGGATCGGCAGGCTGCGTGCTGGCCAACCGCCTGTCCGCCGATCCTGCCGTTCGGGTGCTGTTGCTGGAAGCGGGTAAGCCAAACCGGAATTTCTGGCTGCACCTGCCCGTCGGATACTTCAAAACGATTTATGACACCCGCTTCTCCCGTCTGTTCGACACGGATCCCTGCGAAGGCACGGCCGGCAGAAACATTGTCTGGCCGCGCGGTCGTGTTCTGGGCGGATCAAGCTCTATCAATGGACTTCTTTATATCCGTGGCCAGCACCGTGACTATGATGACTGGGCCGCAAAAGGGGCAAGCGGATGGGATTTCCAGTCGGTATTGCCCTTCTTCAAACGCTCCGAAGGATATGAGCATGGAGAAAGTGAATATCACGGTGGTCATGGCGAGCTGGGCGTCTCTGATCTGAAGAACGATCATCCCTATTGCCGCGCATGGGTGGCGGCGGGCCAGGAGTTTGGATTGCCCTTCAATCCGGATTTCAACGGCGCGACAGAGTTCGGGGTGGGCGCGTATCAACTCAGCATGAAAAATGGCTGGCGTTCCAGTGCGGCAACAGCGTTTCTGCGACCAATTCAGGCGCGAGCCAACCTCACAGTCCTGACCGAAGCGCACGTGACACGCGTCCTGTTTCAGGGAACCACCGCTACCGGCGTGGAATGGATCACTAATGGAAAGGTCCATCAGGCTCAGGCCGAACGCGAAGTCATTCTGTCTGCAGGTGCTGTACAGTCTCCGCAAATATTGCAGTTATCGGGTATCGGGCCCAAGGCCCTGCTGGAAAAACATGGTATTCCGGTCGTCTTCGATGCGCCAGAGGTCGGCGAAAATCTGAAAGATCACTATCAGGCCCGTACCATCGTCAGGCTCAAAAAGAAACTGTCGCTGAATAATGACGTTCGCAATCCGCTCAAGCTCGCAGCGATGGGACTGCAATGGGCTTTCAAACATGCAGGACCGCTTACCGTAGGTGCCGGCCAGGTAGGCGGATTTGCGAAGACGGAATTTGCCGTAGACGACAGGGCAGACATGCAGTTCAATGTAATGCCACTCTCAGTAGACAAGCCCGGCACGCCGTTACATGACTATCCTGGCTTCACTGCCTCAGCATGTCAGTGCAGACCGGCCTCGAGGGGAAGACTGCAAATACGCAGCGCCGACCCGTTTGCCGCACCAAGCATTGAAACGCGATACCTGAGCGAGGAAATCGATCGCAACACACTGGCAGCGGGCCTCGAAATATTGCGTGATATTTACAGCCAGCCATCCTTTCGCGATCTGGTCGATGCCGAAATTCTGCCGGGCGCTGCGCGCGACTCAAGAGCGGGATTGATCGATTTTGCCCGCGAATGCGGTGGCACGGTTTTTCATGCAGTGGGGTCGTGCCGCATGGGTTCGGATACGCATGCCGTGGTCGATCCCGCGCTCAGGGTACAGGGTGTAGAGCGTTTGCGCGTAATCGATGCCTCTGTCATGCCGGATATGGTCTCGGCCAATACCAATGCCGCCTCCATCATGATTGGGGAAAAAGGCGCGGATCTGGTTTTGCGGGGCTAACGCAAGTGCCGCGATCTTCGCGATAACAATTTCAATAGAAAAAAGGAACACCATGGCAGCCACTGATACGGCAAACGAAGTCAGGCAGATATCGGAACCGTCAAGGTATTCACATTTGCAATTGCAACCCATACGCCTTGCACGCGTGGACGCACTGGTCTTTCGGGCACCGGTGACCGAACCTGTGCAGACCTCTTTCGGCATTATGTACGACCGACCCGCCGTACTGGTAAGGCTGGAAAACGAAGACGGTCTGATCGGCTGGGGAGAAATCTGGTGCAATTTTCCCAGCGTCGGTGCCGAGCATCGTGCGCGGATCCTGCAATCGTCAGTGGCCCCCATATTGATGGAACGCGCCTGGGATACTCCCGGACAGGCATTCGAGACATTGCACCAGCGACTACATGTACTGGGCATCCAGTGTGGGGAACCGGGCACGTTGGCACAGGCGATTGCCGGAGCTGACATCGCACTATGGGATTTAGCCGCGCAACAGGCACAAAAGCCACTGTGGCAGCTTCTGGGTGGCGCACCCGATATCTCGGTATATGCCTCGGGCATTAGCCCAAACAATCCGGAAAAGCTGGCTGCTGCCATGCAACAGGAAGGCTATCGTGCCTTCAAGCTGAAGATCGGGTTTGGCAAGGATCGCGACATCGGTAATCTGCGCAGTCTGCGTACTTTGCTCGGCGACGATACCGCGCTGATGGTGGATGCAAACCAGGCATGGTCGCTAGATGCTGCCCGGGAAATGGTACGTCACTTGGAACCCTACCATCCAGACTGGCTGGAAGAGCCATTGACGGCGGACTCATCCATCAGTCAGTGGGAGCAATTGTCGACGGCAAGCGATATCGCGCTTGCTGGCGGAGAAAACCTGCGTGGTGAAGCACAATTTCGTGAAGCCGTGGACTGCGGTGCATTCGGAGTCATCCAGCCGGATCTGGGCAAATGGGGCGGCTTCAGTGGCTGCATCCCGGTTGGCGCCTACGCTATTGAAAACAAACGGCTGTTTTGCCCGCACTGGTTGGGCGGCGGCGTAGGCCTGGTCGCCTCCATGCATTTGAAAGGCATTGTTGGCGGACCGGGATATGTGGAAGTGGATTCAAACCCGAATCCACTACGTGATTTAATAGCAGGGGATTACCTGAAGCCTGACGAAGGCAGGATTGCACTCTCGGAAGAACCTGGGATAGGTATTACACCTGACATGTCACTGCTGAGACAATTTCAGGTGAAATTCTGACAGCAGAATCAGAACGTGCCTGACAACATGCCGCCATCGATCAGCATGTTCTGTCCCGTGATATAGCCGGCCTGCTGACTGCACAGAAAGGCACACAGCGCACCGAACTCATCAGGATCGCCAAATCGTCTTGCGGGCACCGCTGCCTTCTGCGCCTCGCGTATCGCATCCTTGTCCTTGCCTGTCTTGGACGCAGTCGCGTCAATTGTGCCTTTGAGGCGATCAGTGTCAAATTTTCCAGGCAGGATATTATTGATCGTTACGCCTTTGGCAGCGATACTGGATCGTGCGACGCCCGCAACAAACCCGGTTAGGCCGGACCTCGCGCCATTTGACAATCCCAGAATATCGATTGGCGCCTTGACCGCACTGGAGGTGATATTCACAATGCGGCCAAATCCGCGAGAGGCCATGCCGTCAACTGTCGCGCGAATCAGTTCAATCGGCGTCAGCATATTTGCATCAATGGCTTTTATCCAGGCGTCACGCTCCCACTCGCGAAAGTCTCCAGGTGGAGGACCACCGGCATTAGTGACCACAATGTCAAAATCCTTGCCCGGTCCGCCAGCCGCACTGAACACGGCCTCACGACCTTCCACAGTTGTGATATCGCAGGCAATCGCAATCACTTTTGCAGCAGCAAAGCCATCGCGTTGCGCGGCTTTGCCGGCAAAGTCTGTCAACTGTGCAGCGGCATCTTCCAGCACCTCTGCACGTCTTGCGTTAATTACCAGGTTAACGCCGTTATCGACCAGCGCCTTGGCACAGCCAAAACCCAACCCCTTGCTTGCACCACACACCAAAGCCCACTTGCCTGCTATTTCCAGATTCATTTCAACTTCCCTTTCTATTTCGTTACCGGCTATGCCGTTCGCTTGACCGCATCCGGCAATATTCAAAGCGCGCGTTTGCGAATCAGATTAATCATAAACGAAATATCGTCAGTTTTATCCCGCAATCCCGGTATTCTCCTGAGGAACGTTTTACATCCGTTTTTTTCTTGCGAATAAAGAACGCGACTTCCTGCGAACGCAAGATCACTATGACGGCATCACGCATTTAGTTCCATGCATCATGCGCGTACCTGTTCTTCTCAGCGTTGTCTGGTCGAAGAGATTCGTGTTGCAGCACTCACACCGGCACGTTTCGCCAATTCATTCTCATCAACTTGTCCGGGCGTTCGATCGTATCGATCGCACAACTATTTGTGAGCGCTTCTAGTGCACTTTTTCGAAGAATGACAATCCTGATGTTCAATTTATGATATTTTATGGTGCATGAGGTCGGTGGCAGGCGAAGTGATTCGACTCGTGTTTATAAATATTTAATTAATCGATCAATTATGTCAAAATCAGAGCAAAATACAAAGAAAGTGCCCGTTCGCCGTCCGCGGAAAATCAATGGTCCGGGACGCCCTGAGGGCACGAGCGTAGTTCGCGACGATATTCTGGATGCGGCAGAAGTTATTTTTTCGGACAAGGGTTATGCGGGGACCGCACTGAGAGAAGTGGCCGACCAGGCGAATGTTACTCAGGCTTTGATCAACTACTATTTCGGATCGAAATTCGGCCTTTTTCAAGCCGTTTTTTTGCGCAGGGGTGAGCTCATTTCCCGCGAACGCCTGGAGCGCCTGGAAGCTTTGGAGACCCAGAAACGCCCAGAGGTTCGTACTATTGTACGAACCTTCCTGGAGCCTGTCCTGTCTCTGCGTGCAACCTTTCAGGGGCGTGCATTTCTTCGGCTTCAGGCTCGCCTGCATACAGAGCCCTCAGAGATTTCGTACTCACTTCGCTCGGAAGCTTATGGAGGATCAACCCAGCGTTATGTGGCGGTACTCAGAAAAGCGTTACCTACACTAAGCGAACTGGATGCCTGCTGGCGAGTCACCTTCATGATTGGCACTTATCTTTACGCATTTTCAGACACGCATCGAATGGAGGAAATGGCGCCCAAGGGAACATATGATGTCAACGATACCGAAGAGCTGATTGATCAGGTGACCCGATTCATGGTGGGGGGACTGGAGGCAGATTGACATATCTGCCTCCAGTATTGCATTGGTGATTCGTCTGCGACAAGCCAGATAGCTTTATGACATCGCTGATTCAGCCTTACCGCAAAGTGCCAATGCAGCCTCTTTTTCCATCACCATCGCATATTTCTGCTGCATGTCAAACAGACTTGCCTGATGCGGCGCTATCGCGCGGTCCCCGACGCAGTCTGCCACCACCACCGGGGTAAACCCAAGAGACATGGCATCAACCACGCTTGCCCGCACGCAACCGCTGGTGACGCAGCCAGCCACCAGCAACGTATTGACTCCCCGTTGTGTCAACCACGCCGCCAGAGTGGTTCCGAAAAATGCCGATGGAACCGTCTTTCTGACCACCAGTTCACCTGGTTCAGGACTTAGTTGTGGCACAATCGCGCTGGCCACGCTGTTTTCCTTGAGTGTCAGCATACCGGGCACTTTCCTGGTGAAAATATTCTGATCGGCATCGTCGTCCGCGAAAACGATACGGCTATGCGCCACGGGCCAGCGGCGGCGCCTCGCTTCATCCAGCAGAGAACGGGTGGACTCGATTGCGTCTGGAATATTCCCTCCTCCGAAAACGGTACTATCGGCAAATCCGTTGACAAAATCGACGATCAGTAGCCCGAAGGGAGGTGCAGTATCGATATCCCTGCCAAACCCCTGCTGTTCAAAAATCTGACCTTCCGCGTGAATCACTGATGTCATGACGTTGCCTCCTGCGAGACAAGTGCCGCTTCGACTGCCTTTCCATTAGCGACAACCTGCAGATCATCCAGGTAGACGTCACACTTGCGCATTGGTACATCGATGTGGCAAGGCGTTGTCCTGCTGCCACCCGCTTCGTTGTTTGGCCCCAGAGAAAAAAGGAAGTTTCCGCTTACCGCGCGAGCATCCATGCCTATGGTTGCTTCCCTATCATACAGACCCAGCGTGGACCAATACGCACGCTTCTGGAGTCCCCAGCCAATATGTGAAATAGCATAGGCTTCCGGGTCAGCGAACGATTCCATATATTCCGAAAACATTTCCGCTTCGACGCCACCGTTGATCTCTGTCACAAAGCCATTTTTGACTGTCAGAGTGATGTCTTCCCCCACATAGGACTTCATCGGCAGAAGGATGTCTCCTTTCGAGAGCACGATCGTGCCCTGCGATTCGCCTTCGTTAGGCCATGTAAATGTAAAGCCGCTAGGCCAATGGTCCCATCGTCCAGGCTCATCAACGAAGCCGTATTCAGATACGCAGGGATATTGCCCTAATGGGCAGCGCAAATCTGTACCTGCAGCGGAGGTAACGCGCATTTCTTTGGCGTTTTTGAGCAGCGCTGACGCTGCCTGAGTCCGATGATAATCTTCTTGGGTAGGCTCCAGTCGCAAGAGTATCTCGGGCGGTTCCACCGCAAGCAGGATCTTTCCACCCCCCTGCAAAATATCATGCTGCTCCGGCGAGAAAAGGAGTGTCATCAGATCCAGAATCAGATCACTCGCCTTCAATGCAGCAATTGCGGCGCGATTTCCGGTTAGCGGCGTCGTGCCCAGATAGGCAAGCGGATCGCGACTGAGCGATTTTTCTCCGTTCACCGGGGGCAAATCCAGCCGGCTGACCACACCGCCCAACATCGTCGCCGCAGTTATTGCACATCTCAACGTTTGCGGATGGGTATTGTCACTGGTCAATACCGTGACAGCATCACCCCTTTTCAGTTTTGATAAATTCAGTACGTTGATCCACGCCTGGATCAAATCAGTATCACGGACAGCCATCATATCTCCCTATCTTTTTCAGACAAAATACGTTGATCACGAGTCCAGCGGGTGTCCCAGAAAATCCCCAAAAGCTCGATAGAATCCTGGTTCGTTATCCCAGGGAATCATGTGCCCTGCATTCTCAACTCGCACGTGTTTCATGGACGGTAACAACCCGAGTAACTCTTCCACGTCCGAATCACGAATAACATCGCCTCTTTCAGCGCACATTAGCAGAACGGGAATTTCGATTTTCCCAGCATCTGCGTGGATATCGTCTGTCTGGAACGCATGAAAACTTTCCCTGATCGCTTTTTCATTGCAGGTATGCAGCCATTCTGCGCGGAGTCTGAGCTGTTCCTCTGTCCAGGTAGGGCAATATTCGCGCATCTGTTCAACAGTCATGCCGCGCTTCGCCTGTCTTATCGAATCGACATACCAGTCGAGTTTCGCAGGATAGGGTCGCCGGCCCGGACCCGATACAGGGGGGTCCACCGCGACCAGCCGTTTCAGGCCCGTTGCCCGTTGTCCGGCCACGCGCAGACCGACACGCCCGCCCATGGAATGGCCGACAATCGAGTACGATGAAATTTCCAATGCATTCGCAAAGGCAATCACGTCGGTCGCCATCGCATCCAGACTGTAGTCAAGATCGTCGTGGGCCTCGCTCAACCCTCGGCCACGAACATCGAGCACATAGGTATCGAAGTGACGGCCGAGATTCTCGGCGACAAAACGCCATGTTTCGACGGGACTTGTAATGCCCGGAATAAGAAGTATCGGATCTCGCTCGGAACGCGCTCCGTTTTGACCACCGAAACGTAAATAGTGCTGACGTATGTCATTTGCGAAGACGTTGGCACCGTAAAGATAGGTACTTGTCATCGTTTTCCCTCCTTGATTGTTCGTTGCAGACAACAACGTCGGAACGTTAAATCACGACATTGCCATTATCTTGCCCTGTCTCTGCATCCACGCAGACCAAGGCGTTAGAAATAACTGTGAACCGGTTTTACGGTCACCTTCACTCGCTCAAGCCGCCGGCTCTGTGATACCGATACGCTCCTTGCAACGCGTTGCGTCGTACTCGTAGACCCATTCAGCCTTGATACCTACTGCATTCGGATTTTCCGCCTGCTGCTTGCGGAGCGCTTCGTCACGCGCGCGCTGCTCCTCGGGAGTTGACAGATGGTAAGTTCGACCGCGCTCCCGCGCTTCGAGCTGCACCCTGGATGTTCGTGGAAGTCGTTCGGCTTCATAGCTTCGGAGAGCCGCCTCGTAGTCCGTTGGAAAGTGGTCGATCATTTCGGCCAGTACAAAGGCATCTTCAATCGCCATGGCTGCCCCTTGCGAAAGAAATGGCAGCATTGGATGTGCCGCATCCCCAAGAAGCGTGACTCGCCCCTTGGCCCAGTGGTCCATGGGATCACGATCGAACAAGCCCCACTTGAATGTCTGGTCTGGATCGGTACGATTAAGCAGATCGATAATATTCTCATGCCAACCCTGATATGCCGCCAGTAGTTCCTCTCGAGTGCTCGGCTCCGTCCAGGATTCTGCCACCCAATCCGCACTCTCGTTCACTGCAACAATGTTGACTGCCGCACCTCCCTTTACGTAGTACGTCACAATGTGTGCCTTTGGACCGAACCAAAAGGAAGCATCTGGACTGACAGATGACAAAGGATGGTGCTCCACAGGCACAAGCGCGCGCCAGCACATATGTCCCGTGAAGCTGGCCTCATCTTTACCCCATAGTGAGTCGCGCACCACAGAATGGATGCCGTCAGCGCCCACGATAATATCCGCTTCGAATGTTGTTCCATCCTCAAAATGAGCTACGGCAGCAGTCTCTGTCTGCGTGACGCCTGTGCAAATGCTATTGAACTTCACATGATCGGGTCGAATATCCTTGCACAGAATGGCATGCAGATCCGCACGATGAACGTGATGGAAATCAGCGCCGAAATTCTCACGACAAGCTTTCTGTAACGGGGTGCGGAAAAGTTCACGTGCGTCATCCCAGTTGCGACCCACCATCGCCTCGGGCAAAAAGCCGATGCGGTCCAGTTCCTCCTGCAAACCCAGGGCTCTGAGAACCTTCACCGCGTTGGGCGTCATTTGCACACCAGCGCCGATTTCGCCAAAAGCGGGGGCCCGCTCAAACACGAACGCCTCGATCCCTTTCTTTTGCAAGGCGCGAGCCAGGGCAGCGCCGCCAATTCCGCCTCCCACGATACCGACTCTTGTGGACTTCGACATTATTTCCTCTCCTGTTCCAATCACATATGTAATCAGCACATGCAATTTATTAAATAAACAATTAATTAATTAAATGTTGTGATCGGGATATCTAATTTGATACCATGCGCTTCACTGCGCTTCGATCACGCGCATTTTTCCTGACTACCGTGTCATCTAGGCACCCAAGTACGCACTAAGCAATTCCGGATCATCCAGCAAGCCCGCTGCCTCCCTTTCTGCCACCACCTTTCCTGTTTCGTAGACATAGGCACGCGTTGAAACGGACAAGGCGTTAAACGCATTTTGTTCTACGAGAATGACTGTGACTCCATGTTGGTTGATTTCTCTCACAAAATCAAAAACTTCCTCAGCCATGCGCGGGCTGAGCCCAAGACTGGGTTCATCCAGCAGGAGAAGTGATGGTTCGGACATCAGTGCGCGTCCGATTGCAAGCATTTGCTGTTCACCACCGCTGAGCGTGCCCGCGAGTTGTCGGTGTCTTTCCTTCAGACGTGGAAATCGGTGATAGACCACCGACACCCGATGTTCCACTTCCTTGTCCTTCTTGCACAAATACGCTCCCAACGTCAGGTTTTCGTAAACCGTCATGGTTGGCCATATATGACGTTCCTCTGGCGACTGCGCGATTCCCTGGGCTACGATCCGATCCGCTGAAACGCCTGAGATATCATTTCCCCTAAACGTAATCTTTCCCGATGTCGGCTTGAGCAAGCCCGATATTGTCCGCAGCGTTGTGCTTTTTCCTGCGCCATTCGCCCCAAGCAGCGCGATGACTTCACCTTGCTGAACGGTGAGATCAACACCATGGAGCGCCTGTGTTTTTCCATAACTCACGTGTAAGTCTCGCACTTCAAGCAATGGAGCTTGTGGGACGCTTTTTTCCGCTGATGAGCTTGTTTCCGGCGCCACGATTGCATTCATAATTTCTCCTTCCCGCTTCCGCCCAAATAGGCTTCCACGACTTCGGCGTTTTTCTGTACTTCGGCAGGCGTACCTTCGGCAAGTTTTTTGCCGAAATGCATTACTACAACGCGATCAGAAACGCTCATAACCAGACCCATGTTGTGCTCCACAATCAGAATCGAGTCGACGAGATCTCCTACCAGTTGCCGGAGCACATTGCCAAATTCCCTGGCTTCATGACTGTTAAGTCCTGCAGCGGGCTCATCCAGTAGCAGGACTTTGGGCTTTGCCGCCAGCGCCAGTGCAACCTCAAGCAAGCGCAGCTCACCGCAGGAAAGCTGGCTGGCGGGAACATTCATGTGTTTTGACAATCCAATGGTATTAACAATGCGCGCCGCGCTGTCACGAATCTGCGCTTCAGTCTTTCTGACCTTTGCTGTGGGAAAGAATGTGTTCCACACTGATTGGCGCGCTTGCAGATAGTGACCTGTTAATACATTCTCGAAAACTGACAGCGTCTTTAGGATATTCGTCTTCTGAAAGCTGCGCACAATACCGAGACGGGCCATATGGTAGGGCTTCTCACCGGTCACCACTTTTTCGTTGAATTGCACATTTCCCGAAGTGGGCGCGATAAAGCCCGTAATCAAGTTGAAACACGTGGTTTTTCCGGCACCGTTAGGGCCAATTAGTCCGACGATTTCCCCGCGACTCACTTTGAAACTGATATCTCGGACAGCGTGAATACCGCCAAATGACTTACACAATCCGTTGACTTCAAGCATGCCGCTCGCCTGTACAGGTTGCTCAGTGGTATGCGTCATGCTGATCTCCTCTTTGACGGTGAGACAGGAATGTTCAGCGTAGAGGCACCATTCTGGTCCCGCGTTTCGCGGCGTTTCGAGACGAATCCCATAATTCCATTAGGCAAAAACAGCACAATCGCGATCACAATCACACCGAATAATGACAATCGCAATTCCTGCGCTTCACGCAGATACTCTTCAAGAAAGGTGACGAGCAACGCACCTACCAGCGGGCCGACCAGCGTACCCTTCCCGCCGATCAGCACCATCGTGATCATCGTCACCATGAACGCGAACCGGAACATTTCCGGGCCGACAAATGAAATGTAATGAGCGTAAAATCCGCCTGCCATGCCGCTCAGGAATGCGCCTAACACCAGTGCCATCATTGAGTAGTTGAGCGGGCGGATACCGATGGACTGTGCCACGTACCGATTCTCTCGTATCGCCACGGCAGCGCGACCAGCATTCGAATTCACAAACCGGTATGAAAGATAGAGCGCCAAAGCGAGCACAAGCCAGGCAATAACGTAATAGAAGTGCTTTCCACCCAGATTACCGACGCCGGACAGAAACTCCGGTTGTGGTATACCGGCGATTCCCATCGGCCCTTTGGTAACACTTACCCAATTATTCGCAATCAATCGTAAAACTTCTGAAAAGGATAGCGTAATAATCACAAAAAACGGCCCGTGCAAACGCAAGGTGATTGCACCGATGATTGCTCCCATAATTGCTGCGCACGCTCCCGCTACCGGTATGGTAGCCCACATCGGCCAGCCTGCCTGTGTAGAAAGCAGCGCAGCTGCATAGGCCCCTGTTCCCAGAAACGCGGTATGCCCCAGCGAAAACTCGCCTACATAGCCCACGACCAGGTTGAGACTTGTAGCGAGAACAGCATAGAACATCACAATAATGGCAACGTGAAGAATATATTGATCGTTAATGACAAACGGCAATGCCGCTGCCAGCAACATGAATGCCATCAGGAAATTTCGTTGAATGTTCATGCTCTCTCCGCGCGTTTTACAAAAAGGCCGTACGGACGAAATAGCAACGTAAAGATCACCAGAACGAAACCGATAATGTCCACCCAACCGGTCGCCACATAACCTCCCCAAAGTGCTTCTGCCAGACCAAGCAGCAGCCCGCCGACAATGGCACCTGCAAAACTGCCCATACCACCGAGAATGACGACAACAAAGGCTTTCATGCTGACCAGGCCGCCGATGGACACCTGCGTCGAATAAATAGATCCAAGCAACATGCCGGCCAGGGATGCAATGACGGTCCCCATCGCGAACGTGCCAGCGTAGATATTGGCAGTCCGGATACCAACCAGTTTGGCTGCCATCGGATCCTGAAAGGTTGCACGCATTGCACGCCCGAGTTTGGTTTTCTGAATCACCAGATAGGTGGCAATCATCAGTACGATGCTGACGGCTACGGCAAAAAGGCGCGCCTTGGTCAATACGATGGGTCCCAAAAATAGCGGGGCGCCAGCCAGCGGAGATTCAATTTTCAGTGGAGCAGTTCCTACCAGCAGCAATGCTGTATTCGCCAGAAATATAGAGAGACCGATCGTTAGCAGTATCCCAGGCTCTTCTCCCTGGTCGCGAATTCGCTCGATGAGGAAACGATCGATCAACCATCCGAATGTGCCAAGAACAATGGCAACAAGCAAAAGGCCCGAGAAAAAGTCCAGGCCCAGTCTGGTCGTGGCCCACCACCCCATGACACCGCCAACCATATAGAGTTCGCCATGCGCAAAGTTGACGACTCGCATCAAGCCTAGAATCAGCGTCAGGCCCAACGCCGATAATGCATAAAACGACCCGATAACCAGTCCATTTGCAATAAACTGCGGTAACAGTTCCATATCTGTTTCCTCTTTCCTTGACCGAAGTCCTTACGGTTTTTCGGTAGGTGTCTGCGTAATCACAGTTGTCTTGCCGCCCTGAATTTGCACCAGCACAGTGTCAAATCCGTATCCCTCGCCTTTTTCTGTGAATTTGAACTGCCCGTTAGGTGCCATATAATCCGTGTCGTAGAGCGCGTCACGAATTTTGTCCGGTTCAGTACTGCCCGCTTTTTCAATTGCCTGCATCAGAATGTTCATTGAGTTGTATCCCGAAGCATCATATTTGCCTGGCAGGTTCTTATACTCTTCAGAGAAACTTTTCACAAAGGCCGCATTGCGCTCACCTTTCATATTGGACACATAAGGTACTGCAGCATAAATGCCTTCAGAGGCGTCTCCCGTCAACTCGATAAAATCAGATGTCGCCCACGATCCGACACCGAACACTTTGGTATCGATGCCGAATTCCTTGAGTTGCTTGACCAGTATGGATCCATCCTGCGTCTCGGCGGCAACAAATACGCCATCCGGTTTCTGCGCACGCAGTTTAGTCAGCAGCGTGTAAAAATCTGTGGTCCCGTGATCAAAATATTCCTTCATCACGGATTTAACGCCTAACTCACTCAGATTTTCCTCGAAGTCTTCCACACCGCCGCGACCCCAATCGTCATTCACACCGATGTACGCTACCGATTTGAGCTTCAAGTCATTAGCGATAATTTTGCTGAATGTTTTTGCCATGAGGCGGTCAGTCTCAGCAGAGCGAAAAAAATATTTCATGCCTTTTTCGGTCAGATCGGCCTTCGACGACACACCAGACAACAAAGGAATCTTATATTTTTCCGCTACAGCCATGATCGCTGCTGTCGCCGAACTACAGAACGCGCCGGCCAGTACAGTTACTTTGTTGCGCTGGATCAGCTTTTCCGCAGCGTTCACCGAATTGGCAGGCTGACACTGACCGTCTTCAATCTGCAATTCAATCTTGTGTCCGTTTACACCGCCCTCAGCGTTGCGCTGGGCAACCGCAAGCTTTGCTCCCTTAACGTAAGCTTGACCGTTGTATGCTACCGAGCCGGTTAATGGCTGAATGACACCGATTTTGATCGGATCTGATGATTCCGTAGCCAGCGCAGCACTGCTGGCAAGCATTGTTCCAACGATATGTAGCGTGAGATATTTCATGAAAACTCTCCAACAATGATGGCTGGCAATGACGTGCAAACGCATTCCCGGATTTGAATTACAGTCGACAGCTAATTAAATAATTAATCAACCAATTAATTAATAAAGTACTATGCTGGAGATCACACATGCAATAAGGGAAAACGTTAATAGGGACCGCGGCTGTTGCTAGTGCCACGGATAATAGGCATCACGCGAGTTGACACATTCAGCATAGCTCGACGGGAATCGCCATTAGGTTTTTTTTATTCCTGTTGCATCCGCAAGGATACTAACGGCCTGATCGATATCGTCCTTCGTATTGAGGTAATGTAGTGACAATCGCAATATAAACATTGCGCCTCTGTCTAACAGGACAGGTCGGTTGCTTTCACCAGAGATTGCACCTAGTTCAAGCCCCCTATCACGCAGTTGGCCAAGATCCTGCATATTCGATATCTGCGGACAGTCAAAGGTCCATATGCCACTGGTGTTTCGATGCTCGAACAAACGAGGCAATCCATGACGACTGAATGCCTCCTTCAAATACTCGCCCAGTGAGGCGATTCTTTCCATGATTCCTTGCGGGTCGAGCTGCGTCAGCATGTCTACTGCCGCTCTCAGGCCAGCGCGCAGAGCAGGATTGAATTCGTAAGACTCGAATTTTCTTGCATCCTCCGGCGTATCGAACTCATCATCCGTGCGCCAGCGGAGGCCGCCCTGGCCACTGACACGAAACGGATCGGACATGCGCGACAACGCCCTGTCGGAAACATACAGCACGGCAATCCCTTTGGGCCCTCTTAACCACTTTCTTGAAGGGAAGACCAGCACATCCGCCCCCAGCGAAGCCGCATGCAACGGAATCTGGCCTGCCGCCTGTGCAGCGTCTGCAAAGATCAGCGTATCGGGTTCAAGTTTGGCCCTGAGCGCAGCCAGCGGATTGATTACACCGCAGGAACTGGGAATAACCGGAACGGCGACCACATCGGCGCCCCTGGCGGCCGATGCCAGCGCAGTCGGGTCAAAGCTTCCGGCAGCATCATTATCGGCAATCGACAGGCGCACCAATCCACGCCTTTGCAGTGAAAGGGCCGACAGTATATTCATATTCCATTCATTTCTGACGGTCACCACCGACAACGCGCGTCTGTCTTGCGTGAGCGCTTCCAGTGCGCCAGTCCAGCCAGAGGTGGTGGTATCGACAAATGCAATATTGTGAGCCTGCCCACCAATCAGGACGGCTACTTGCTGGCGTAGTTGCTCTATTTCAGGAGTCATTTCCCGAATGACCCGATTGACACCCCGGGCCAGCTCCTGATCCAGCGACGCATGCATGGATGCAATAACGGGCGTGGAAACCAGACTGGCACTGGCGTGATTCAAGTAAATCACATTCCCAATTGAAGGCGTCATCCCGCGAAGGGATTCAATCTGCTTCTCGCTCAATACTGTCATGAAAAAACAGCGTTGTGCACGCTCTCAATGACCCTGGACTCTCTCATCATTTGCATTCCTACCCTTATTATGGCGATCGAAATTCATTTTCCGGCCCCCATTAGTTCATGCCGTGACAGGCAGCACAGCGCATAGTCGCTGGTAACCTGGCAGTCGCCGCCCATCGTTTTCAGAAATACTGTTAGCTCAGATTCTGTCGGCGCGCCAGTTCGGCTTCCGACGGCTGCTCGGCAGCAAACGAACCTGTCTGGATTTCACCCGCGCGAACATAACGGTTAACGATCACACCCCGATAAGATGCCTGCGTGCTCGTCAACCTGAATGCGGCGGGAGCCGAGTCGCCACTGAACAACCGCTTGCCTTTGCCCAGAATGATCGGAAATACCATAATTACCATTTCATCGACCAAATCATGGGCCAGCAGCGTCTGCAGAAAATTGCAAGACCCCTGCGTCAAAAGATCAGGACCCGTGTCTGCTTTTAGTTTGTGCAGGGTAGCAACGGTATCTGATCCCAATGATTGCGTGTTTTTCCATTCAGGACTGAAATTCGTATTACGTGTCGCAACGTACTTGGTAACGTTGTCAAACAGGGCCCCCAATGGCTCTTGCGGTCCCACATAAGGCCAGTGAGCGGCAAAAATATCGTAGGTTTTTCGTCCGAGCAGCAGGTCGAATGGCTGAGAAAACAACGTCTCAACTTTGCTGCCCAGCGATTCGTCAAAATACGGCGCTACCCAGCCGCCAAACCTGAATCCGCCTACGGGATCTTCCTCAGGGCCGCCTGGCGCCTGCATGACGCCATCCATACTTACAAATGCACCTACAATGACCTTTCTCATCGCTTTGCTCCGGTTTGGGTATATACATAAATGCAGCCAGTTCTAAAGACTACGACCTGCCCTGAATATGACGTGCCTCCCGAAAGGATAGCTTGCCAGAACACGATAGCACACCACTGTTGAGCTTGCGGAAAGGCCGTACCATCCAACACAACACTGAAATGTACATGATCCGGCATTGTGCATTTCAAGTGAAATTGACCGATCCTTTTAAACCTGAAGCGTTCAATAGCAGTTGAAATATCCGGGCGTGACATGAAAAGCATATAGCGAACGCGTCATACCATTTTGTGCAATATTCCCTGCGTTATGCTTGCCCTGCCCAGATTATGTCAGCGCGCCCGGAGCTTCAGGCAATCCGTTGTGCATTCTCTAAAAGCACCCGAGTGACGATCAATGTTCCCTGAGCTTGGCTATTTGCTCCGGCTTGATATCGCCAGGCAGGCCGCCCCACGATGTTCTTGCGTAATTGACCAGTTCCGCCATTTGCTCGTCATTCAGCTTGCCGCTGAAACCAGGCATGGCCTGCATATTGGCATGGCCCGGAAAAGCCTGTTCTGGCAAGCCATCAAGAATAGACGCAATCAGATTGATTGCATCCGCCTGACGAATCGTAGAATTGCCGACCATTGACGGCGCCACATGCGGTTTGCCCTCGCCCGACACGCCATGACAGCCTGCACACAAATTCAGATAGAGCGCTCTGCCCTGCCCGGCAACTGGCCTGACTGGCGCCGCATTGGCGGCAGGTGGTTTATCTCCCATCAGGTATGTGGTCATGGCTTTCAAGTCTTCAGGCTTGAGATATTGTGTGCTCAGGGCAACCACCATATGCATTTCACTGAAAGCAGAGCCTTGAGGGGCATTTCCTGTACCCAGAAATTGGCTGAGATGTTCCGGTGTCCAGCCACGATCCGCCAATCCGTCGGGCGTAATGTCTGCTGCCTTGAATCGTCCGAGGGTGCCTCCTTTCAAAGGCTTGTCCAGATCCATCTGGCC
The DNA here is from genome assembly GCA_023389155.1 of Pseudomonadota bacterium. Lineage (GTDB taxonomy): Bacteria > Pseudomonadota > Gammaproteobacteria > Burkholderiales > Burkholderiaceae_B > Advenella. The sequence continues at coordinate 96,916 of JAEWEV010000002.1, read as the reverse complement.
GAACATGCCTCGAGGCGTATGACACTCGGCGCAATGCCCCATGACATCCGTCATATACCGCCCCCGTATCCAGAGTTCGGAGTCCCCGGTAGATGCCGCCGGCAAGGGATCTTTATTCTGAAACAGAAGATTCCATCCAATCATCAAAAAGCGCTGATTGAAGGGAAATGGCAGATCATTCTCTGGGGTTGGAGCGTCGATGGCAGGCCGTGTCATCAAATAGGCATAAATATCGTCCAGGTCTTCATCTGTCATAAGATGATAGGAGTTATAAGGCATGGCGGGATATAAATGACGTCCTCCCGGTGTGATGCCATCCCTGACCGCAAGACGGAAATCTTCGCGGGTCCAGCGGCCAATGCCATAATCTGCAGACGGCGTAATGTTGCTGCCATGAATGGTGCCGAAAGGCGTTTCCATGGGAAAGCCACCGGCGAACAGGCCACCGCCCTTGACCGTATGGCAGGCAGCACAGTCTGCAGCGCTTGCTGCGTAGCGACCGCGCTCGATCTGTTCATCTGTCGCCGTCACTTTCTGTACAGGATTCGTGTTCTCACGATGTTCACGCCACCACAGAACGGCAACGATAACGATCACGACCAGCACAAGAATGGACAGAATCGGAAGAACGCGCCTTTTAGCCATTTGCCTTCTCCCTGATCAGTCCCGGCGTGCTCAGCACGACGTCACGCACGGCCTCGTAATAGCGGACATAGCCGGTACAACGACAGATGTGGTTATCCATCGCCTTCAGTATGGCCGGCTCAAGATCTTCCCTGTCTATGGGATTACGCTTGAGTCCTTCGATAAAGACCGTTGCGGCGTTGACGAATCCAGGCGTGCAATAGCCGCACTGAAAGCTGTAATGATCCATGAAGGCCTGCTGCACTGCGGATGGAACTTCCTCACCTTTCTCATCGACAGTGGCATGTCCTTCAACGGTGCGAATGACTTTTCCATCAAAGTAATGCGCACCGGTGATACAGGTACGCGTTTCCTGGCTTGTGCCATCAGGATGATCTTCAATCACGACACAGGCATGACAGACGCCCTGGCCACACCCCAGCCGTGATCCGGTCAAATGCACGTATTCATGCAGAAAATCGATCATCATCAGGCCTTCCGGTACGTCCACAGGCCCCTGCTTTTTTCCGTTGATCGTCAACGTAATCGGTTTGCTAGTGATACTCATTGAAAGACCTCTTTAATATTTTCCGCGCGCACAGGAAGATGACGAAAATATTGACCGGTTGCGTGGGCAATGGCATTGATCACGGCAGCAACCACCGGAATCATTACGACTTCGGCCATGCCCTTGGGAGGATCCGTCTCTGACAAGGGCGGCAGAATATCACCTGTCTGCTTCCACACCGCCACGTCGCGGGCTCTGGGCACCCGATAGCGATTGAAATTCCATGTGCCGTCACCCGGACCGTCTTCATACAACGGAAGATATTCATGCAGGGCATGTCCAATCCCCATGGCGATGCCACCCTGAAGCTGGCCAGACACCAGTTCGGGTACGATAAGATTGCCGCATTCCAGGAACGAATGATGATTCATGATCTCAATCTCGCCCGTACCGGTATCGACAGCAAGCTCCACCAAAGTGCCGATGGCACTGTAATAAGTCACGGCGGCATTGTTGCGCTGCATGGGCGGATAAAAGACCCGATTGCGTGCCAAAGGCTGGTACGCACTGCCGCTACCCTTGCGCAAGGAAATGCCATCTAGCGGTAGTCGCTGTTCTTTGTCACGCACCGTGAAATCAGCCTGCGCCCATTCCCAGCGATTGAAACCATGGGCCACCACACCTGTGATCAGACCCATCTCATGCGCTTTTTTTGCCAGATCGGCAAACGGCAGAACCTGCATGCCTGCGGCGGTCAGGCCCCCACTGGCCCAGCGTGCGTCCTCCATGCGAACCACCAGCGGTGCAGCCTGCCCACCCCCGATACCCGTCTGCCAAATGGAAAGCGCGGCGGGCCATAAACCGTGCTCAAAGAGTAGCCTTGCAGCTTCGCGAGTGGTATGGGAAAAATAAAAGGCGGAATTGCTGGCGCTCGACGGCGAACAGTAGGAAGGAGTCCAGAAGGGATCTTCAGAAAATTTGTCCTGCTCTTCCTGGGCCATCATATAAGGATCCGCGGTGGCCACCATCGGCAGCACGTTCCAGTCAGTGACGGAAAAATGCGACTCGTCGGCCGGCTTACCCATCCATTGGGCACAGACCACCGCCTGGGACGTGGTCATGCCCGTTCCCATTTCAGCGCCACTGTGACTGAGTATCAATTTTCCGTCTGGCGTGAATTCAACCTTGGCAAAGGAGCTCTCCGCCCCAGTGCCGAAATCTTTCTGCACACAGGCAAAACCCACGCCATAACGCTTACCAGGATGTTTCGCTTCAAATTCTGTCTTGCGATCGTGCCGCGCCGTCCACAGGTCGTGCCTGGCGGCAAGATCCAGAATTTCGTCGGCACGAATGGCGCCTGCTGGAATGGCACCCTGCGTATTCTTCATGCCCGACTTGAGTACATTCCGTTTTCGAAAATCAATGGGATCCAGTTTGAGACGGGCCGCCATTTCATCCATCATCATTTCAGTCGCTGCCATGCTTTGCAATGTGCCGTAGCCTCGTGCACTGCCTGCATCAATGGCTCGCGTGGCAATTCCCACAGAAGCAAAATCACTTTTCGGTATGTAGTAGATGGACTGCGCTGCCGTTGCCGCCACCATAACCACAGATGGCGTGAAGTTGCATCGACCGCCGCCATTGCCGGTCAGATAGCCCTGGAATATTTCAATCTTTCCTGTGCTCTTGTTGACTGCCATCGAATATGAAATATCAAACGGATGACGTTTGATGGACGTCTGGAAGTGTTCATAACGATCATTGGCAAGCCGTACAGGTAATCCATCGCCGTACATTGCAACCATGGTGCCGACAAACGGGAAGCTGTAATGGTCCTTCGAGCCATAACCCACGGTGTAACAGGGATGCAATATCAATCGCTTGATGGCAGGATTCATCTTCGCCAGCATTTTCGGAATTTCCGTCGCCAGTTCTACCGGCGACTGCGTGGGAATAACCATATGCAGGGTCTGAGTGTCCTTGTCGAACCATCCGTTGGTGTTGTCCGCTTCCATGGCCGAGGTGTCAACCGACTGAGTCGAATAGTCAACAGAGAGCACTTCGACTTCCGGCGATGGATTCTTCAGCGCGCCATCGATCTGCGCGGCATGATACATGCCTTCTTCGTCCAGTTTCCCGCCCTGGCGCCCCTCAGGCCACACAGGCAAGCGTTTGCGCAAGCCTGCCGGAAAAATCGGCATGTCTTTCAGGCTGGAAAAGGTGTCGTCATCGTACGGAGTGCTCCCGCCGACGCGGACGTAACGGAATGACGCCCACGGATCCCGCTCAAGCGGACCGGATTCCGCGCCATAGCGGATGGCATCGGGGTGAAACTGAATTGCGTTCTTCGCAAAGCGGAATCGGGCAAAATCATGATAGATCAGTACCGCCACTGCATGCCCCAGATACGCTGGCGTCTTGCCAGCAGGCAACAACATGTCATCGCCGTAAAACTCAGGGAACGCGATTCCATCACGAACGAGATCCTCTGCAGTGACCAGCCGATCCGGTTTCAGGTCATCTCCCAGGCGCGACAGGTCTATGCCTTCAAATATGCGGTCTGCACGGGTGGCTCGCAGGATAAACGCATGCGCCTGTTTCTGCGGCCAGTGCGACATGTCGGTAGCGCGAATATCGTAGGCAAAGACCTTTTTACCCAGCACCTTGGACTTGGCATCAATACGATGACGCATCCTTTTTGTCTCTGCATCCCAGACGGGGGCCTGCAGAATTTTTTCTTCGAACAGGGCATTGTATGCCCTGCTATTGAGCGGTGCCAGATACACGGTAATACCGGCCACCACCGATTTTTTCAGGAAAAGTCGCCTTGAAGGATTAAGCTGACCCATATATTTTCTCTTCCATTGTTGGATTTTTCTTACAAAATACTGACTGCCGCAATCCCCTGATGCTGCATGGATCCTGCCTATATCACGGATGTCAATGAGCTGTCACTCAGGGCAGATCATCCGCTGTTTTCATTCATTCCCGTCAAATGAATATGAGTAATCGAACGCCTTCTCGGTCGGGCCTTTTCGGAAGCTACGTTATCACAATATTCATCATTAGGATATCGGGCGCATACAACCGATCGTATCTACCGATGTAATACGGCACTGCAACAATCATCACGTTTGAAATGAGATAGAGGCCATCATCTGCCTCACGGTGTATGCTATTGCGATGGATTCCCTGACTGCTGCGTCTGCCCGTATGCTTGCCGCAGGCGATGTGCTGGGCGCGCTTGGACTGGTAGCTCTGCGCGACGACCCGCCGGCACTGGCCCTGCGAGGTGTTGCCATGGCCCGCCTTGGCGATCATACGCGTGCTCGCGACCTGCTCAGGCGTGCCGCACGCGGCTTTGGCACCCATGAACCCCTTGAGCGTGCACGCTGCATTGTTGCGGAAGCCGAAGTCGCATTAGCCATGCGCGAACTTGATCAGCCTGTACGTGCATTACCGGATGCGCTTATTACACTTGAGTCCCATCGCGACCACGCCAATGTGGTTCAGGCCAGACTGGTTATGGCTCGTCGCGCACTACTGCTTGGACGCCTACAGGATGCCGCAAATGCCATCGCCGCTCTTGACACGAACTTACTTCCGGCAGCGCTGGCTGCAGTGACAGAACTGGTTGTGGCCGAATTGTCGTTACGCTCTCTGCTTATCGAGCCGGCGTGCATCGCATTACAACGTGCGCACGCGTTTGCACTCCAATCGGCAAACCCTGCGCTACAAGCGGAAGTGGCATTAATGCAGAAAGCCATGACGCGCCCGGCAGCGCGGCTGATGAGCGGCGACACAAAACCATTGCTGACAATCGAAGCCATCGCTTCCCTGCTCTCCTCTGCGCAGCTGGTCGTTGATGGATGTCGACGCACAGTGAGCGCGAATGGAAGTGTCGTCTCATTGGCCACGCGTCCCATACTGTTTGAGCTTGTTCGTGCGCTTGCCCTGGCATGGCCAGGTGACGTGACACGACAGTCGCTGATCGCGCACGTGTTCCGCCTCAGACACCAGGATGAAACGCATCGCGCTCGCCTGCGAGTGCAGATTGGAAGACTCCGCAAGCTGTTGCGCCATGTGGTCGGCATCGAAGCGACCCGCGATGGGTATGCTCTGTTGCCCATGGACAATCAGGCGGTGTCCGTGCTGGCTCCCCCCATTGACAGTGAAGCGGCAACCTTGTTGGCGTTACTTGCGGATGGCGCAGCGTGGTCGACATCGGCACTGGCGCAGGCAAGCGGCGCCAGCCAGCGCTCGGTCCAACGCGCGCTGGCCGAACTTCAGGCCAGTGGGCAGGTCAATTCCATCGGCAGATCACGCGCACAGCGCTGGGTGTGCCCGTCACTGGCCGGATTCACGACAATATTGTTACTCCCTGCTGTTCTTCCACTGAAATAGAAGGAAAGTCGGGTAGCTTATTTAATTCAGACAATAAATACCAGGCACATTATCTTTAAAAAACGTTATAATCTATTGAAATATAACGAATATACTATAACAATTATATATTTATTTGTTAGATATTTAATATATTTTTTCTAACAATAAAGGCTATTTTCCATGTCTAGCATCACTGAAAAAATTATGAAACGCGTGCGCGGCAAGGGGCGTGGATGGGTCTTTACGCCAAAGGATTTTATTGACCTCGGATCGCGCGGGGCCGTCGATGTTTCTCTGTCGAGATTGAAACAGGCAGGCAGCATTCGGCGCATTGGACACGGCTTGTATGACTATCCAAAATTACATTCCAGTCTTGCGGCACTAAGCCCTAATGTACACAGCCTCGCACAAGCCATATCATCCCAAAGCGGTGCGAAGCTGTCTGTCTCAGGCGCTACTGCAGCTAACCAGCTGGGGCTGTCCACTCAAGTGCCAGCACGCCCGACCTATTCAACATCCGGACCCTCGCGAGTAAAGAAGGTTGCAGGCCGAACGCTTGCGCTCAAACATTCGCGCGTGCCATTGGTCGGTCATGCTTCAGATCGCGTCAATGCGGTTATCCAGGCAATGGCGCATTTGGGCCGAAAGAATGTCGATGAAAAAACTATCCTACGGTTAGCCAATCAGCTTGACGATCGTGATATGAAAGCACTTATGCGCTCACGTTCAAAAATGCCTGGATGGATGGGCGATATTGTTTTAAAGATTGGAGCAGTCAGACATGGATAATTTTGTCCGTAAACCAGCCGAGGAACAACGAGTATTTATTGAAGAAGCCGCCGCGCAGCGGGATTTAACGCCCGTTATTATTGAAAAGGACTTCTGGGTGTGCTGGACACTCAAGCGACTTGCGAGTGCACCGGAACTGGAGGGACAACTCACATTCAAGGGCGGAACCTCGCTCTCCAAAGCTTATGGAATTACGCATCGGTTTTCTGAAGATATCGACCTGACAATAGTCCGCACGGCTCCGTTTGTATGCGATGTTAGTTCGCCTGTGGACGATGGTATAAGCGGTAAGGAGCGTAAACGACGTGCTGATGCACTCAAGGTGGCCGCGCAGAACTACGTCCAGTTCAACGTTATGCCCGTTCTTAGCAGGGTTATAGAAACGGCTCTTGGTTCGACAACAGGCTGGAGCGTTGAGCTCGACCACGATGATCCTGACGCTCAAACTATTCTGTTTAACTATCCTAGATCTGGTGGATCTGGTCTGGACTTTAACAGAGGCTTTGCCAAGGCTGAAGCCGAACGCTCCTACATTAAGCCGCGTATCAAATTGGAGTTCGGAGCACGTGGTGACACCGAACCCTCTGAGTTTAAGCAAATTACGCCCTATCTGGCAGAAACATTCCCCGACGAATTACCGGATGCCGGGTGTGAATTGTCAACTCTGGCTATTTTGCGTACATTCTGGGAAAAGACAACAATACTGCATGCACTCCATCACAATGGCAAGCTGCGCGACGGTATGTCGCGGCACTATTATGATACGTTAATGCTTGCACGCAGTGGTATTGCCGACGAAGCATTGAATTACCCTGCCCTTCTTGCACAGGTTGTTTTGAACAAAAACCTTATGTTCCCGGACAAAAGTGCAAGATACGATACGGCAGTATTCGGTTCGCTACGTACGGTACCAAATAAAGCCGCTATCGCGTCATTGAAACAAGACTATTCAGCAATGAGCGAAATGTTTATGCAAGAGCCTCCCTCTTTCGCGGATCTGCTGGCGGGTATGGAAGCATTGGAAGAAAAACTGAACCTTGCTTAAACCTCTTGGATCTTCGAGGAACGATGCCTTGAATGTCCTCTCAATCACCTCTGCATAGCCCACGGATAAACAAACTTAGCGTGATGCATGCCGCCTGTTCCGATTTCAGTAAAAATCCTGATACAAAAAGCTCAAGGCTTTGTTTGAAGTGCTCAAGTGGCTATTGTCAGTTTTCCATCGGCAGATCACGTGCACAGCGCTGGATGTGCCCGTCACTGGCCGGATTCACGACAATATTGTTACTCCCTGCTGTTCTTCCACTGAAATAGAATGAACTTACCGTACCACTTCGAGGTACGACTTCAGGAGAAAGAAATGACACAATCAGTCAGTACCCAGACATCCGCAGCGATTAGCGATGTCGCAGACATTGTGGCCGAGTATGGCCCTTTTCCAAATACAAACGCAATACATGGCGTGACTTTCGATGGAAACCGTGTGTGGGCGGCCACCGGCACTGCGCTGCTGGCAATCAATCCCGCAGACAAAACAATATCCAGTTCGCTCGAATGCATTTGTGATGCCGGCACTGCATTCGATGGAACGCATTTGTACCAGCTTGCGGGTGACCGTATCAACAAAATCGACCCAGCCAACGGCAGTATTCTGTCGTCGATTCCGGCACCCGGCCAGGGCTTCGATTCGGGCATGACATGGGCCGAGGGCAGCTTGTGGGTTGGGCAGTATCGTAAACGCAATATCGTTGAAATCAACCCCGAAACAGGTAACATTATTCGCACCATTGCATCGGACCGGTACGTGACGGGAGTAACCTGGGTGGATGGAGAATTCTGGCATGGCACTTGGGAAGCCGACGAAAGCGATCTGCGCAGGATCGATCCCGACACGGGAGCCGTCCTGCATAGGCTGACCATGCCTGCTGATATGGGCATCAGTGGCGTCGAATCTGACGGCGCCGACCTTTTCTATTGTGGGGGTGGCGGCAGTGGCAAGGTTCGTGCCTTGCGTCGCCCCAAAATGAATAAAAGCCTTGCCTGAACACCATGTGATACATCGGACGCGATGACGCTTGTGCAGGATAGTTGCCTGCCCAGGCGCATTCGCGATCCGGCGCGACTATGTGACGGTTCGGCCATGCAATACCAAAAACCAAAGCACTACGGTGCAACAGCCCGCCGATTCACGCAGCCCACAATAATAATATTTCCAGGGCAGGCTTTCGGCTTTCACGATTTGGTCGAACACACCAGGATCGTTGTGTTGCGACAAACCTCAGGCCATGACCTCTTTGTTGCGCTCGATTGCACTCTCGTTGATCGGCAGGTTCATTAATGTTGCAAACACACTTAATGCGATGGCCAGGTACCACACTACGTCATAATTTCCATAAATGTCATACAGCTTACCGCCCAGCCAGACGCCCAGGAATGAGCCAATTTGATGACTGAAGAAAACAAACCCTCCCAGCATGGAAAAATGCCTGACTCCGAATATCTGGGCAATGATAGCGTTGGTAGGTGGTACCGTTGACAGCCACAGAAAACCCATGACCGCCGAGAAGATATAGACGCTTACTGCAGAGATGGGCACAATCAGGAATATCGTAATGGCAATGCCGCGCGCCATGTAGATAAAAGCCAGCAGATAACGCTTGGGCCAGAGCTGCCCGAGTGACCCGACCAGATAGGTGCCGAAGATATTGAACAGGCCAATTAGTGCCAGCGCATAACCGGCCACCTCGGCACTCAGGCCCTCGTCTTTCAGGTAACTTGGCATGTGCACACCAATGAAAACCACCTGGAAACCACAAACGAAATAACCAAGCACCAGCAGACGAAAGCTGGGATAGGCGAATGCTTCACGAATGGCATTCACAATACCCTGTTGTGTCGGTACAGGCGCGCCTGGTGTTGCTGCCGGTACACTCGCGAAATTCTCGCGCAGGCCAAATGCCAGCGGCACGATCAGCAGAACCATACAGCTGAGTACAACCAGCGCTTCCTGCCAGCCGAAGGAATTGATCAGAATGTTTTCAGTAGGCAGCATCAGAAACTGCCCGAAGGAACCAGCCGCCGCCGCAACCCCCATGGCCCAGGATCGCCGGCTAACGGGAATATTGCGCCCGATCACTCCAAAAATGACCGCGTAGGTAGTGCCCGCCTGCGCCATTCCGAGCAGCACACCCGTGGTGAGGGTGAACATGATCGGAGAGCTGGTATAGGCCATGCCCAGCAGTCCCAGGGCATACAAAATTGCACCTGCAATAATCACCCTGAAGGCGCCGAACCGGTCGGCCAGCATGCCTGCAAACACGCCTGTGATGCCCCATACCAGATTCTGGATGGCAATGGCAAATGAAAAAGTTTCGCGCCCCCAGTCATTGGCCTGAATGACCGGCTGCATCCACAGTCCGAAGCCATGCCTGACGCCCATGGAAAACGTGACGATCATGCCTCCGCAGATCAGTATCTGCCATACGGAAAGCGGGCGGGTTTGCGAAGCTGCAGAAGACATGATTTTCTCATCGGTGAAACGGGGTGAAATAGATTATATACACAATCTATTATACGTTTCAATGACAATCAGCATGACAGCGGGCCATTGTTCCCATCGCGACACAGTTTCTGCGGCTGCCGGACATCTGCGCGTTAATACCGGCAGATAACAAATAGAAGTTTGTGATAATCTAATAGTATTGAATATTGAATTGACGATTGAACTGGCGTTCCAGCAAGAGGAAGTATTATGGGTCGTTCATCCAGACAGCAAGCCGAGCAGAATCGCGCCGACATACTCAAGGCGGCCTGCAGACTTTTCCGTGAATACGGTGTAGACAATGTTTCCATTTCAGATGTCATGGCAGCGGTTGGCCTGACTGCAGGCGGGTTTTACCGGCACTTCGCCTCAAAGGAAGCGCTGGTCAATGAAGTGCTATCGACCGTGTTCTCGCAGTCACGGGACCGCTGGCAACAAACGGTTCAAACAGGCGGACAGCAGGAACATGACAGCCTTGAGGCCCTGATCCGCAACTATTTCAGGAAAAAACAGCCTGGTCAGACTTGTCCCATCCTTGCTTTTGCCCCGCATGTCAGCCATCAGGCGTCAGAGTCGCAGACCACGGATCTTTACGGTTCACACACCGAACAGCTGTATCGACACTTTCGGGAAATCGCCCTTCTCACCGGCAACGAGACTGGCGCAGGACCGGCACCATCTGAAGAACAGATTCTGGTGCTTTTTGCCGCCATGATCGGAACAGGTTTTCTGGCGCAGTCGGTCAATGACAACGAGTGGATCCGCAGATTGAAAGACGCAGTTCTGGCCTCAGCGGCCGGTCGGAATAAAGAAAACGCTTAGACCACCATCTTGCTGCGATCAACTTTTGCTGACTGAACCATGATTCTGACGTGCGTGCTGATTCTGCCACAGTGCGCGACGCAATCGTCCCTTCGGCGCAGCGGCACAAAGGCCGACCACCACAGCACAGGCAGCACCCCCGGCAAGCAGCGCCCGTCCCGGTGACCACAAGGTCGCCAATGCTCCCGCCTGCAGGCCTCCCAGCGCAGGCCCCAGATACCCCTGCAGCAGCCACAGTCCCGAGACACGACCACGTAGCGCATCCGGCGTGTGTATTTGCAGCAGCGCACCCCGCACAATGTCTGACGCTGTGCCTGCCATGCCGGCGAGCGCCAGGCAAATCAACACGGGCCACACTCCCCAGGGCAAATCATCACCCAAGCCACCGGCGGTAATCCCGGTAAATGCAATCGCCACACCCCACAGGAACGCACAGGCAATGACCAGGCGTCCGGGACGTGCAAGCTCGCGGGTCCACCCCGAGGTAAGGGCAACCAGCAACGCCCCACAGGCTGGCGCCGCATACAGATATCCCACCATTTGCGGACCAGACTGCAATACTTCCCTCGCCAGCTGGGGCATAAGCGCGTGCACGCTGGCCAGCACCATCATGGCCAAATCCAGCGCCAGCAGACAGGCAATAATGGCGTTGTGCCTCACGTACTGCAGGCCATCGCGCCATTGTGCAAAAATGGGCGGCTTTGCTGCCTGATCCTGGCCTTGCGCGGGATCTCGTGCAAGCAGATCGCGAGGCAATCGCGCAAGAAGAACGGGAACCAGCGCAGCGCCGGCCAGCACGACGATAAAACAGGACGCCATCCCCGTCCGGGCAAGCAGTGCACCGGCAATCAGGGGACCGACAAGACGACTCAGTTCCATCGTCAGGGCATTCAGTGCGCCGGCTGCGGCCAGCTGATGAGTCGGAACCAGACGCGGCATGACGGCCATCAACGCAGGCGCACTGATGCCACTGGTCAGGCCGCTTAAGAGGGTCGCAAGATAGATGACAGCCAGACCCGGCTCGGCTCTCATGCTGTTAACGCAAAGCAGAAATACAACCCCTACATAGCCGGCCCGCCCCCACACCATAATGCGTCGGCGGTCCGCGTGATCAGCCAGCGCTCCTCCCCATACCAGCCCGACCAGGGATCCCAGCGCAAGGCCAATGCTGACGCCGGCCACGTGCAGGGACGAACCGCTGATTGCGTACACCTGCCACGCCACCGCAACGGCCAGAATGGCGACGGACAGTAATGAGACGGACCGGGCAAGATAGAGACTGCGAAAAGCAGGCGACTCGATCAGCGGATCCAGATCCAATGTCATGCGAAACCACCGGCTCCGGCTGCGCGGGAAAAGCGACCCGGAGGATTGCGTTTGTGCCTGCCTATTGCGCGACGGGCCGTCGGATGGCTCGCTCATGAACGTGCCTCGTCTCCTGCCGTTGTGGTCGTTTGCCGCGTCGGCGCACTTTTCATCTGGGTTTCGTCCAGACCGCGGCGCCAATAGGCAACAACCAGCTGCTCCTTGCTACCCAGTCCTACAGTATCCCGAAGCCACGCACGAACGCGCTGGGCGGTGGAAAACTCTGCGCCCACCCAGACGAAACGATCAATGCCTGCGGAAATCGGGCAGGCCTGTATGGTATCAGCCAGCAGAGTCGTCGAACCAGCCTCGGCGGTCTCGCGATACAGCCATTGCAAGGTCATGCCCTTGGGCAGATCAAGCGAGATCCGGTCCTCGGGAGTCTGGACTTCGATAATGACCGTGCCGTTCGTGCCGGCGGGCAGCGATTCACCTATTCGCGCAATAGCCGGCAGTGCCGTTTCATCGCCGGCAAGCAGCATCCACGAAGCGGCAGAGGCAGTGCGTCCTCCCGGGCCAGACATACCAATCTGCTGACCTGCGGTGGCCTGCGCAGCCCATCGTGCGCCGGGACCGGCATCGTCATGCAGCACGAAATCGACCTCGAACCAACCTTCACTGGCGCTGATGCGCCGGATGGTATAGGTACGCACATCCAGACGCTTTTCGCCTTTGGGAAACTGCGGGACGCCATTGTCCGCCAGCGTTGGCCACTCCGGATCCGTCACGTCCGGTTGCGGGAAGATCAGCTTGCAATGGAGGTTGTCATCACGGTCATATCGCTGCAGATCACTGTTGCGGAACCGAACCCGGCGCAGATGCGGACTCACCTGCGACACCGCCACGACCGTAATGAGACGGAATGCGGGTGGCCTTTCCAGCGTCACGCTGTCGCCCTGCCACACAATGGCCTGTGCTTCACAGTTGCCAAATTCCTGAATATGGTGAAAAACCATCATCCGGCCCTCGTACATGGCGTCTTGTGTCGGCGCCCTGACATCGGCATACAGCGCATCCGCCTGAGCTCTAAAGCAAATTTTCGTATCGGCATACTCCAGTTCCCAGGCGTCACCCTTGCGGGCAGCAAAAAGATCGTGTTCACGCAAATGTGCCAGCAACTGCGCAAGTACATTTTCGGCGTCAATGTGCCGGACTGTCGTGCTTGTCTGAAAAGTCGTCATTCTGGTTTATCCTGTTGCAGGTTCATATCGCTCACGATGGGATTCGCAGCGACTGCATCTACGAGAACGTATGGGCGACCGAGCTCGCAGGTTCGGACCCGCGCCCGAACGCCCCACACGTCCCGCAAGATGGTGTCGGTGATAATGTCGTTTGGCGGTCCAAACGCATGAATTCGGCGCTTGTGCAAAATGGCGATCCTGTCGGCCCACTGCGCGGCAAGGGCAAGGTCATGCAGGACCACAATCACGATCCGACCTTCGTCGGCCAGCCTTCGCGCCACATGCATGACCTGCCATTGATGAGCGAGATCAAGTGCGCTGACGGGTTCATCAAGCAGAAGAATCGGACTCCCCCTGACCACGGCCTGAGCAAGGGCAGCCAGCTGCCGTTGTCCGCCGGACAGCTGATACAGGGGACGAAGGGCCAGATCGCCAATACCCAGATGCTCGATCACACGCAGGGCGTCGAATTCGTCTTTTTTCCGTGAACCCAGGCGACCACATTGCAGCGCCACAATGGTTGCCTCCAGCACGGTTAGATTGCTGCTCTCCGCAGAGGACTGCGGCATAAAGCCAATGTGTTCTACACGCTTGCCCGCGGGCCAGTGCGACCAGTCATCGTTACCGTAAGCAACCCGCCCGCTTGCAGGCACCAGACCAGCAATGGCCTTGAGCAGCGTGGACTTGCCTGCGGCATTCGGGCCGGCCAGGGCCACCAGTTCACCCGGTCGTATATCGTGCAGATTGACGCCGGAAAGGACTTCCCGTCGGCGGTAATGGACACTCAGATCCTCAATCCGCAACGCCTGATTCCGCGTCATACCTGGCCCCCGCTACGACGCAGGATCAGGGCCATAAAAACCGGCAGGCCAACCAGTGCGGTCACGATGCCGATAGGCAGTGTAATACCTGGGACGAGCGACTTGCTTGCCACGGAAGCGAGTGCAACCAGGGCGGCACCGATCAGCACACTTGCAGGCAGCAGATGGCGATGACCGTCACCGACAATCATTCGCGCTACATGAGGGGCAACCAGGCCGACAAAACCGACGGTACCCACAAAGGCCACGGCAGTTGCCGCCAGCAGACTGATACGCACAAGCGCCCATCGCCTCAGCGACGTGACATCAATACCGAAACTGCGGGCGCGCTCTTCACCCAGTCGAAGCGCCGTCAGCTGTCCTGCTGCCCGCCACGAAAAAGGCAGGGTAACTGCCAGGGCGACCGCGACAATGGAGACATTCTGCCAGTCAGCCCTGGCCAGACTGCCCATGCTCCAGAACACCAGTTGCTGCAAGGCTTCTTCGCTTGCCATGAACTGCAGCAGGGACAACAGGGCGCTGGCTGAAAAACCAATAGCAATTCCGAACAGCACCAAGGTCTGCGCCTGCGCGCCGCGCCATTGCGCCAGAAACTGCAACAGCATGAGCGAGACCAGCGCAAAGACAAACGCATTGGCTGGCACCAGCCACGTTGCGCTGTTACCCGCAACGCCCCATTCAAGCACAATAGCCAGTGCGGCACCCAACGCAGCCGAATAGGAGACCCCCAGCGTGAAAGGCTCTGCCAGTGGGTTATTCAGGATTGTCTGCATTTCTGCCCCAGCTAGCGCCAGTGCACTGCCCACCAGCAGCGCCATGAGGACAACCGGCAGGCGGACCTGCCACAGCACCACTTGCATGGGTGCAGACAAAGCGTCAGGACTCCATAACCCCTGAATGATCTGGGCGGGAGAGAGCGCCGCGCTACCCGTAAACAGATCGGTCAATGCGGCGGCTAGCGCAATCAGCGCAAGAACCACAACGATAAAGCGCCGACGTCGCATGATGCGCCGGTGCTGTATCCAGCGGGCTTGAAGGGCATCGGCTTGCGTATCCGCCTCAGGGGCAATGGTGTGCTCTGCTTGCATCAGTGTGGACTTGTTTCGGTTTTTGGAGTGATCCAGAAGGTTCCGCCAAGCGGCTTGGCCATGAACCGCCGGTTGATCTCGGCCAGCGTAGCGCCAGGATCAATGTCCGCGAACAACTCAGGGTGAATCCAGGTGGCGACCAGTTCCAGATTGACGATGGGATAGCCGCTATGCCAGATGCCGTACGTTTTCTGGTTCATGGCGGCAGGGGTCTGGGCAATGCCTACCCGCTGGGTAACGCGTTTCAGACTGGCCAGGCTGGCAGCCGGATCCACGTCAGGGCCAAGCAGCAGACCACCACGCGCTTCAATATGCCGCCCCCCGGTGCCGATATAGATATCAGGCTCACTGGAAATGACATACTCCGCGGACAACTGTGCGGACAAGCCCTCGACAATCTCGGTGCCCAGCAGTTTCCCGCCAGCCAGCACGACGAGATCTCCCATCAGCACGCCTGAACCCACCGACATGCAACAGGGTCCGCTGCCCGCGTGCGGTTCCATCAGCACCCTGGGCCGGGCCTGCTTGTCCTGCCCGAGTCTGGCGACGCGCTGCGTAATGCGATCCAGATGGGACTGAATGAAGTCAGCCACTTCCCGCCCACGCTGTTCATTGCCGATGAGAATTGCCATTTTCTCCAGCCCTTCGGTCGGATTTTTCAGGCGCAGATCCGCTTCAAGATTCAGCACCGCAACGGGAATCCCCGCCTGCTCCAGTCGCGAGATGGTTTGCTTTGCATTGCCAAAAAACTGATCCAGCACAACAAGATCGGGCTGGCTGGCGATCAGCATTTCGGCGTTCAGGTTCTGGGGACCGTCTATCACCATTTGACTGATCTTGTCGAAAGCCTCAGGGTCAATGCTGCGCCAGTGAGCAACGGTGTGCTTGTCCAGGCGCCAGCGATTCCATGCAACGATACGCCTGGCGGGGTTCTTGTCCAGCATGGCCATGACAGTGAAATCTCCCGGTTCGGAAAAGAATATTCGCTGCGCGGGCTTTTCCAGGCTGACGGTTCGGCCGGCCTGGTCTGTAATTTCAATCTTTGCGAACAGAGGCGGACTGACCATCAGCATCGCTGCCAGCCATCCCGCCATCAACCCCTTTTTCACTGTTTCGTACACGTACCTTTCCTAAAAATTGATACTGGCGCCCAGCCATACGCGGCGGCCTGGGTCAACCATCCAGTTGCCATCCAGTCCTTCATACCGGGTACGCAGGTCAAGCGGCGTCTTGTGATCTGTCACGTTCAACACGGCAGCACGCAACGCCAGATTTTTGCTTACCTGATAACTGCCACCAACGTCAAACGTGGCGCCGCCCGGACGGGTTCGCGTATCCATGGCGCCATTGCGATAGGCTGCGTAACGCGCCTTGCCGGTCAGATTCCAGCGCACATAGGCAGAGATCCGCTCGCTGGGCTGCCAGTCCAGACGGGTATTGAGCACGTGCTCCGGCGTTGTTTCCAGCGGATCACCGTCCAGCGAACGTCCATTGAATGCCACCTCACCACCGCCCTTGCGTTTAGACTTGGTATAGGTGTAGTTTGAAGACAGTTTCAGCGAATCGCTCAACGGCAGTTTCAGACCCAGCTCCAGACCGTAGATCTGCACTTTATCAATATTGTCATAAACATACAGATGGTTGGCAGTGCCGGGATTAAGCGGATCCTGCTCGCCCGTATCGTAGCTTGCGACCTTGTTCTTGAAATTGGTATTGAACAGCGTAGCCGACAGGCTGCTGTCTTGCGCCCAGTCATAAATCAGGCTCAGCTCCTGCGTCACACTGGTTTCTGGCTTAAGATCCGGATTACCGCAAAGCGGGCCGCGGAATCCGGAGTTACCGCCCGTGGACATGCAGTAGCCCGGATTGCTCTGACGGATGGTCGGCGCCTTGAAGCCGGATGCAATACCGCCTTTGAGCGTGAGGGCATCGGTCAGGTGATAGACAGCGTAAAGCCGTGGAGACAGGTGCGTACCGAAGCGCTCGTCGTGATCCATCCGGATCCCGCCTGTTACGGTGAATTTGTCTGTCACATAGTAGTCATCTTCTACAAACAGCGCGTAATTGTTGAGTGACACCTTGTTCGTGTTGCTGGGATAGTTGTTGAACGCTGCTTCTTTCTGAATCCCGTCCAGCCGGCTGTTCAGATACTGCCCGCCAAAGCGCAGGGTATGCGTGGCGAACGGCATCGTGAAGCTGGCATCCAGCGTGGTGTTGACGATGCGGCGATTCTCGGTGTACTCCCCGGTTTTGGGCCAGTTCTCCTGCTCACTGGACTCGCGATACAGCGAAATCTTTGAATCCCCCAGGCGCCAGTGGCCGGTATGGGTCAGGCCGAAGGAGGTGCGACGATACTGTACCCGATTCCAGGGTAGTGAAGGGAGGATGGATTTGCCCGGTGTGGCTTCCGTTGTCAGGCGCTGCGAAAGGACATCCAGCACCAGATCCTGATTTTCGGCAGGCTTGGCTGCCAGTTTCAGACCAATGCTTTTATTGTCACGGGCATAAGGGCCGGAAATATTGGAAAAATAATTGTCGCCTTCAGTCTGATCATCATAGGATCCATAGATCTGCAAACCCAGAACGTCATTCTTGATCGGGCCGCCCAACCAGAACTGCGCCTGTCGCGAATTGCCATAATCATTGTCCGACTGCAGGGTGACTGAACTGTCTACCGCGACAGACCATTCCTTTGGAACGTTCTTGGTAATGATATTGACCACGCCACCCATGGCATCGGAGCCATACAGTGATGACATGGGGCCCCGCACCACTTCAATCCGCTCAATGGCAGCCAGGGGCGGCATGAATTCATACTGAACCCCGCCCGTACCACGGTTCATGGTCTCGCGCGTGTTCTGCCGCTTGCCATCGACCATGATCAGCGTGTACTCCCCGGGCAGGCCACGAATGGCAATGTCGCGCGAATTGGGATCCCCGCCTACCATGTATACGCCTTCCACCTTACTGACTGCCTCGGCGACCGAGGTATATCCGCTTTGTTTGATATCTTCCTGTGTAATGACAGTAAGGGAAGCGGGCGCATCCTTGACGCTTTGCTCCGTACCGCTGGCAGTGACCACTACCGCGTCAAGCTTGGCGACAGGCGCACTTTCCTGGGCATATGCCATGCCGGCACCAAGAAGCGCCAGTGCCCAAGGAGCAAGTGTCATGCGCCTACCGAATTGTCGGATACGTCCCTGATTGACAGACATTTTCATTGTTGATTTCCTGTGTTCCTGAACTGACTCGGACGCCAATCAGCAACAGGCGCCCCACCCGCTCCCCAAGTGGAGCCGGCAAAGGCATATTGAATCATTCTCATTTACAAAATAAGTTTGACATACACGCAAAGTTCTTTGCGCTTCGGTCAGACTGTCTGCGCGCCTGCCATCAGATGCGTGAGCAAAGCCGTTTAGGGCTCATCCCGAACTGGCGCCGGAAAGCCGTGGCAAAATTGGCCGCGCTCGCATAACCCGCCTGAAAAGCCGCTTCGGAAATGCTTAGCCCCTGCTCCAGGCTGGTTCTTGCCTGATGCAGGCGCATGGCCCGTCGATACTCATCGACCGACGTCCCGAAAGCGCTGCGAAACTGTCGCTGCAAGGCGCTGGCACTCAGGCCAAAGCGGCGTCCGAGATCCTGGACGCGGGTCGGCGTGGCAAAAGGCTGCTGTATCTCGCTGTCGATAAAACTGCGCAGACGCAACATACGATCCTGGTCCCGAGGCCGCAGACTGCCTTTGACCATCTCTCCCTGGCCATCCTGCCTGCACTGGCTGGCTAGCGCTTCATAAAGCAGTTCCAGTGCCCGGCTGGCCAGTCGCAGACGCCCAAGCTCATCGTTCGGATCAGTGGTCTGGCACAGTAGCTGTTCCGCCAGCGCAAGCGCATGGGCC
Organism: Pseudomonadota bacterium; assembly: GCA_023389155.1. Taxonomy (GTDB): domain Bacteria; phylum Pseudomonadota; class Gammaproteobacteria; order Burkholderiales; family Burkholderiaceae_B; genus Advenella. Next base: position 77,896 of record JAEWEV010000002.1, on the reverse strand, counting down.
GAGGGCTGCCATGGCGTGATGCATAGCGTTGGGGGGAAATTTAGCCAAGTGGTGCTGCTATCGCTCGTCTCCTGAGGAGAGGTATTCTGCAGCTGCCCTGTCCGGTTTACCCAGCCATGATTGTGGAGCCATTCCGGCGTGACGTGCAGCGCCAGTTTGCGCTCCCAGCGCCCCCGCTGCCAGCGGCGTTCGAACAGGGCATCGTCAGGCATGCTCACGACCGCAGCACTGGCGCAGGACGGATCGCCCGCGTGTAAGTTAATGCGTTCCCCGCCAATCTTGACCTCGACTTCTCCTGCCAGAACGACGACGACCCGCAAGCCCGCCTTCATGTTTACTCGCGATACCATATTGTGCAGATCCACCACCTCGGTACCGTGCATGGACAGGCCAGGCTGCAATTGCATCATGCGAACCCGCCCTTCAAGTACGGGTTCGTTGCTTGCGACCGGGTCTGATAAGAAGCGGTAGCCGGGCACGTTGAAATCGACGCGCCTGACCATGCCCAGGGCACGCCAGGGACGTCGCCCGGCTGTCCGTGACAGGGCGGGAGAATGGTCGGAATCGATAGTACTGACGAAGCCGGTTTTCATGAAATGAACGGACGAGCAGCCCGGAAAGAAGAACAGGAGAATTTATTATGCCACAATTATGAGAATGATTCTTATTTATATCCTGCCAGTCCAGTTCTGCGCCTTTCAGCAGCATCGCCTGCGTTTCTGGCTAGCGACTCCAGTGTTGGGTTTCACTCATTGCCCGCCTGGCTGGACTTGAGAGCCTTATTCCTATACACTATCGGCTTGTTTTACAGATGAAATAATATTTTCATCTGTAATTTGTGGGTCTGCACACAGAAAAACAGCGGGCATTCAAACAATGCTGTGTTCCACAACACCGTGTCCAAATCAGGCGCGTTGCTGCAGACACGACCCATAAGGTTTGTTTCCAGGCAAATATTCCCATCATCAGGCTGCTGCGCAGCCCGGCATTTGCCGAACAATCATACCCAGTCACTGACTGCGGAACATCCCGGCTGGCCCCATAGGACCAGCAGCGCACGCTCCGTCCGGAAAGAACGGAGCGGCCACGACAATTGCAACGTCGAGCCGACAGGCATCAGAAGCCAGCGTACCAGGCTACTACTTGGTAACTGGTCTTGCCATTTCTCGTCCCAGATCGTCGTCACTGCTTTGCAATCGTTGTGAATGCGTTTGATTCAACAGAGGCACTTTATTCGTGTTTCTTTTCTCCGCTGGCCCGGATTCGCGAACTTCGGGTCAGCGGATCGACTGCGCCTGCAAGATTGCGCAGCCTTAACCAAGGACGATAGAACGTATATGCAAGAACAATCCGCCTTTTATCAATTATCCGGTACCACGGCAATACTGTTGCTGGTGGGGTTTTACGGCCTGACTTTTCTGATGTCGTTATTCATTGGCAAGAAAAAAGAGAATGTAGACAGCTACATGGTCTCCAATAATGCCGTGGGCTTTGGTCTGTCGGCAGCCAGCATGATTGCAACATGGATCTGGGCTGCCTCGTTTTATGCCAGCGCAACATCGGGCTATAAATACGGTCTCTCCGGACCTCTGCACTATGGTTTCTGGGGTGCCCTGATGATTCTGTTCATCTACCCTTACGGACGCCGCTTTCGTGCACTCGCACCGCGCGCGCATACCCTGGCTGAAGTCATGCATGCGCGCCATGGTACGTCCAGTCAACTCATCATGGCCGTCTCCAATCTGCTGGGCAGTTGCATCAGCCTGATGGTCAACTTCACTGCCGCCGGGGCCCTGGTTTCGGTACTAAGCCCACTGTCATTTATTCAGGGCGTGTTAATCGCCGGCCTTGGCGTTCTGTCCTATACCTTGTGGTCCGGATTCCGGGCTTCGGTCATGACTGACTTTGCGCAACTGGTGGCGATGATACTGGCGGCCATTGTGATTATTCCCCTGATTTTCTACAATGCCGGCGGCACGGAAATGCTTGTGGCAAACTGGGGAAATCTGTCGCCGGAACAAGCCGATATGTTTTCCACAACGGCGATTCTGGAACAGGGTGCTCCCTATTTCGTTGCCGTACTTGCATACGCCATCGGCAATCAGACCATCGCTCAGCGCCTGTTCGCTGTCCGCGAAGATCTCATCAAATCCACCTTCCTTACAGCCACGGTTGGCTATGGTGCCGTTGTAATCGGACTGGGCATGCTGGGTATGCTCGCCCTGTTCACCGGACTGACACCTGCTGATGGTGATATGAACAACATCATTCCGCAAATGGCGTCTACTTACCTGCCACCTTTCGGTATTGCCCTGTTTTTCATTCTGGTTGTAGGATCGCTGTCCTCTACGGCTGACTCTGATCTTTCGGCCCTGTCTTCAATCATGATGACCGACATCTATGGCAAGAACCTGGCTCGCGGCACACCTAACCCCAAACGCATGCTTTGGTGGGGACGCCTGACGATGATTGTGGCCACCATGATTGGTGTGATTTTCGCCAGCATGAAGCTGGATATTCTGGTCATGCTTGTATTCGTTGGCGCTCTGTGGGGAGCCATTGTCTTTCCGGTGATCGTGAGTTTTTACTGGGACAAGGTCACCAACCGTGCGTTTACAACATCTGTGATCTGTGCCGTACTGATGTTTACCGTTGCCCGCTTTGAATTGCTCAGCCTGGACGGAGCTGTCGGTGTGCTGTTCGAGCTATGCGCTTCGGTTGGCTTAGGGGTTGTCGTCGGCCTGATGACATTTGCATTTTTCAATCGCAAAATCGCGCTCTTCGTCGCATTCGCAGCTGTGATTATTGCTGTGCCCAACGCAATCGGCTTTTTGCGTGAATATCCTGTCCTGCTCAGTTCGCTGACCTCATATGGCGTCAGTGCAATGGTATGTGTAGCCATGAGCTGGAATAACAGCAAAAGATTTGACTTCGCCCTGCTCGCCGAGCGGGTTACCTCTTTTCAGCAGGCCGCTGCCCCTGAAATCGAGGAAACAACGCCCGCCGTGGATGGCGATACCGCCCCGGCACGTGCATAAAGGAGAACCTGATTATGAATGAACTATTGTTGACCGCTTATATCCTTGTGTGGCCTATTATTTCAGCCGTCATACTTCTTGTCCTGGTGGTCGCGCTGATTCGCGACTTGCGTTATGCAAGCAAGAATGATGGTGAAATGATCTGATCCGGTCTGGTTGTGTCGCAAGGGCACAACCAGCACCTGTTTTTGTGACGAAGGGGGAGATAGCCACTCACACCAAGGGCGGCCTCCCCCCTGTTGATTGCATGCAGCAAACGTAATAGCCGCAAGCTGGGCATGAGCATTCAAGTGAAATACGAAGTCTTTAAACTTATCGCGTTTGTGAACTAAAAAAGCGGATGCAGGAAATGGCCGACAATCATACAAGCCCGGTAACCGCCTTATAAGCTTTATGTGAAAACGATATCTATTCTCATTTCCAATCTCCGCACAGCTCATACGGTTTTCGCCCGCAAGAGAAAAACAACCGATATAATCTGTCCATCACTGGGGAGTAGCCTCTCAATTTCCTGAGGTTCACGTCAACATACTTGATGCTTGCATCATGGCGTGAACGGCTTTACCGCTTGGCCAGACCTTTGATCACTTTTTTCCGCGATGGCCGGAGAAAAAGGTGGTCATTCGTCTATTTCCGGCCTCGGTATTATTCCATGCAAACGCTCCTGCTTTCCACTGGCGTTGTAGCGCTGGCCGAAATCGGCGACAAAACTCAGCTTCTTGCCTTCATTCTGGCAACCCGTTTCAAGAAACCCATCCCCATTATCCTTGGCATACTCTGTGCCACGCTCATCAATCACGCCCTGGCTGGCGCAGTTGGCGCATGGATCACAACCGCAATCAGCCCCCACGCCTTGCGCTGGATACTCGGCATTTCTTTTATCGCAATGGCCGTATGGACCATGATTCCTGACAGGATCGAAGAAGATGAAGCCCCCCTGGGAAGAAAACTGGGGGTTTTTGGTGCAACGCTGGTAACCTTTTTTCTCGCAGAAATGGGAGATAAAACACAATTGGCGACAGTAGCGCTTGCCGCCAAAAGTGCATTTCCTATTGATGTGGTAATCGGCACCACACTAGGTATGATGATCGCAGACGTCCCCGCTGTTATCCTGGGTAAAAAACTGGGGCAGCGAATTTCCATGAGGCTGGTGCATACCATCGCTGCCTGTATTTTCCTGGCCCTTGGGATTGCCACTCTGTTCGGGGTGGGATCGGGTCTGGGATTCTAAGGATCAGTCCGCGACTGACGCGCCCTTGATGCCATGCCGTTCCAGGGCGCGCGCAACAAATCCGCTGCTTTTCATTTCTTCGACAAATGTTGCCAGAAACTGTGCTGCAGCTTCACCTCGTCCCTTTGGCAGCCCCATGGCCTGCTGAATAACCATGAAACGCCCAGGCAGGATCCGCAAGCCACCCAGACGCTCTGCGTCTGCCTGCAATTGCTGTTTGACGCCCGCTGCTACCTCTGCGCCCAGTTCACGATAGGTATCCACTACGGCAGGCGAAGAGGGTGCCCGGACAATTTCCGCAGCCTTCAATTCACGCGTCAGATAAAGGTCGTAGGCGCTGCCCTTGCCGACCACCACTCGCGTTCCCTCACGATCGACCTCACTGTTGTCCTGCAACGGTGAGTTTTCACTGACCAGATACGCGCCTTCAATCAGGACATAAGGTGCGGTGAACGCAATACCTGCTCCCCGTACCGGGTCAATAGCAAAAAAACCCACATCTGCTGCTTCCTCCGTTACGGCGTTCACGGATTTGCCCGCGGTGTCAAAAACCACGAGTTCCAGTGCGACCCCAAGACGTTCGGCAAGGGCATGTGCCAGGTCAATTGATACTCCATAAGGTTGCCCGGTTTGCGGGTCCACGCTAGCCAGAATGGGGTTCCCGGTATTGATAGAGGCCCGCAGAACGCCAGTGGGCGTAAAACCGTCGAGTACGTTTTTATCGATTGCCATGCATGACTCCTTTGCGTTGACTTGACTGCGCAGCTTAACTGCATTTACGAACATATTACGTGATTTGCATACGGTTAGCGTGCACACGAATCTCTTGACATAATTTTTCGGCGCGCTATACTTATTGAATCAAGGGGAGTAGCTTCCTGCCGATGCATCGTCATTACGGTCGTCATGTTTATTCATGTCACCCGGTGCCCGGGCAACATTAATTGTTGTAAGCAAGACCTTGCCATCAAGGGCAAGGTCCGTCAATCTTCTTAGAATCAATGGCCTGAGTCCTTATGGGATCAGGCCTTTTTGCTTTTCTGTCGCTGCGTTCTGTGGCGGCACTCTGCCCACCGTCAGGTGTGCAATCCAGGCAGGCCGATCCGAATTCAATTTTAATTTTTATATCAAATATCAAATGAGTTTGGGGTGGAGTAATGCTTGAGTTTTTTCAAACGCTGAGCTGGGCGGCGGTATTTCAAATAATCATGATCGACATACTGCTGGGCGGAGACAACGCCGTTGTGATCGCACTTGCATGTCGCAACCTGCCGAAAAAGCAGCGAATGCAGGGTATTCTATGGGGGACGGCTGGGGCAATTGTTCTTCGCGTAATACTGATTACATTTGCGCTTACCCTTCTGACCATCCCGTATCTGAAGATTGTAGGTGCGCTGCTGCTCATCTGGATTGGTATCAAACTGCTGATACCCGAAGATGAGGAGGACGACAAGATCGACGGGGGCTCATCAATCTGGTCGGCGGTAAAAACCATTATCATCGCAGACTTCGTGATGAGTCTGGACAACGTCATCGCCATTGCCGGCGCAGCGCAGGGAGCACACGCCGAACACCAGACAGGGCTGGTCATCGCCGGCCTCCTCATCAGTGTTCCCATTATTATCTGGGGCAGCACGCTGGTACTGAAACTGATTGACCGTTATCCCGGTGTAGTCCTGTTCGGCGCGGCGCTGCTGGGGTGGATCGCCGGCGGTATGCTGGTTAGCGATCAGGTCATTCTTGAGCGTTTTGGCGAAGTTTCAGGCCCGATGAAAATTGCTGCGGAGGTCACCGGAGCAATCCTTGTCGCACTAATCGGCAGCCTGCTTGCCCGTCGCAAGAAAGCGACGAAGGCAGGCAGCGCTTAAATGCAATAGACACACTCCGTGCACAGACAGGTCGAACATTCCGTGGGCAAACAAACCCACGGTACGCGAGATCTTTCTGTCGCTGGCGAGGCTACATGGCCGCCGCCGTTGAATCTAAGTGACTCTGAAGGGTACGTGCCCGGAATTATCCGTGCCGCATTGCTGCTAACGAAGGTTGGGTCGGTAAACTTAACCGGATCTGCCTGCGTGCATACGACTCAGAACAGGATACTAATCAGAACAGGAACCGGTTCCGATTAAATCACGAATGTCCTGGCGCAATTGCGGCAGCACCTCCTGTTCGAACCAGCTGTTCTGCTTGAGCCATCTGTTGTTATGCCATGAGGGATGAGGCAAAGGGTAGATGCGCAATGAAGGATTGGCGTCATAATGGTGCCGCCATGACCTTACCGTCTCGGTCACGCCCTGCCGAGCCACTGTGGCGCCCATGTGCCACCGTTGTGCATATCCCCCAATAGTCAATAGCAGTTTGATGTTGGGCAAACGCGCAAATAATTCCGAATGCCATAGTTCCCTGCATTCGCGCCGCGGCGGCAGATCGCTCCCGTCGCTTCGAAGGCCAGGGAAACAGAACCCCATTGGAATGATGGCCACATTGGAAGCATCATAAAAGTCCTCCTCTGTCACACCCATCCATTCCCTGAGCCGAACACCTGACGCATCGTTAAATGGCTTGCCACTTTCATGCACACGAACGCCTGGCGCCTGGCTGGCGATGCAGATAGAGGCAGTCTGCGAAACCTGAAGGACGGGGCGTGGCTCATGATCCATTGGTTTCCCGTAGCGGGGCTGGTCACGACATACCCGACAGGCACGTATCGCCCTCAGATAGTGGTCGAAGTCCATATTATCTTCCAGTTCATTTGCAGCAGTCATAGAGCCAGATTCTCTGATTCAAACAGGGCCAGGTGCTATTGCGGCGGCCTGATTTCAAGCGTTATATTCGATAACTTTTCGATTGTGTTTAACGCGCAGTTTCAAAATGACCATCCCGTATTCCGATGGATCATCAATACAGATACCCGTTATTTCACTTGATATGGCGCAGCGCGCCACCCTTATGGGCGGCAATATGATCGGTCTTGTCACTCTTGATCTCATACTGCGGATCATCCGCGGATGCGTGATGTGTGTATCCCTTGTATTCAAAGTCAGCGGTATGGACGGCAATAATCGTTCCCGAAACCCGGCCGGCTTCGGAGTTCCAGCTGACATGATCACCTTTTTTGAATTTTGCTGTCATTGTGCGTGCTCCTTTATCGTCTATCTTACACCCGCCATTGCCATTGGTTCCAGTACCGATGAGAATGGCGGGGCAGACGAAGCCGCTATAGCATTCGTGGCAGAACATCGACCGTAGTGGATGATCGTCTGTGAACGTAAACCATGGCAATATGCCCGATAATCAACGCCAGCAGCAGCCAGCCAAGTTCACCGTGCAGCAAGCCTGCCAGATCCACCATCCAGGGTATTTCCTGGCCGACAGGTTCCATCAGTTTGATACCGAAATAAGAAAAGGGTCGGTCGGACCCGTAGGAACGCATTAACGCCAGCGTCGGAATACACAGCATCAGAGCATAGAGCACACCATGCCCGAGCTTTGCTGCTCTAGACAAAGAAGGCGGTCGACGGGATTGGTTGACAATCGCCCAGATGAGCCGGAGCACCCCTAGACATAGCAGCGTGAATCCCATTAAAGGATGCGTTGGCCATAACGCATCTGTGATTGGCGTTTTATTGACAAAGAAGTGCAATGTTGCGGTAAAGAACATCCAGATAAAGCCCAAGGCCATCAGCCAGTGCAATGCGCGAGAGACATACCCGTATTTACCGGGGGAATCAAATAACGACATGAATACCTCCGTTGATTATTATTTCATTAGTACTTTTTTGAAGTACATACCCGTAAGATTTTTTGAATGATTAGAAAAGAAAAACCTGGCTCCTGTCGGTTTGATTAAAAGTTAAATTTTATCGCACTTGTGTGCCACGATAGTTACCGTTAATTGGGCTGGTATGAGCAGATATTTCAGTTGCGTACAGACTTCAATAGAAAATATGCCTTTGGGTCAGACACATAGGTTTACGGGGCAATTCTATAGCGGCGATGAAACCCCCGAAAGCATTGCCCGTATGAAGCACGGTTTTTCTTTCCCCTCACACAAATATTTGCGCAGAGGGACAAAAATTCAAAAAGAATATCGCTCCTGAAAAATGAGAGCAGATCAAAGAGACGATCAGCGGAACAATCGCTGATTTGACGAATGATGACGTTGCTTTCATCAATGCCAACGCCCAGCCAATGCGGGGTCGGCAGCAGGAAGATTTTGGCAGGAGCGAAGACGAACCGGTTCAGGAAGTCGATGGTTTCTGGATTGCGCAGAATCGCTGATAAACATTGATTTTTGCGTGCCCGAATAGCCGGGCACATGTTTTCTGACAGCTGTATGATGGGTGGTATTCGCGGTCTACCGTTTTTTCCGTATAAAGATCGTAAGTAGTGCGAGAACCAGAAAAACAACAAACAGACTCTGTGCCATCAGCGCCCCCCAACTGAGAAATCCGCCAAACCCCAGAATTGCGGATATCAGGGCGAGAACAGAAAAGAATACAGTGTGCCAGACCATTTTCACCTCCAGTCCAAATGACAAATGTATTGTCCATTCGGTATTGATGAGCAATGTATGTCTATGCCTTCATCTTATGCCCATAGAGTTGAAGATCAAGCCTTATTTACAGATTAAAGTAATTGCTTAATGTTGGGAAGAAATGTCAGCCAGCGCTGTGACCCGGCCCTGCCAGGTCAAAAATCCAAGTCACCTGAGTATGCTCTTTGCTTCCGAATCCGGTATAAACGCCCGCACTCCAGGACCTTATCGTTGGACGTTTGACGAGTCTGCACGCACCACAGCACATAAACCCCTTCGTACAAATATCCACCTATTCGATACCTTGCCCGATAGCACCAACTGTTTTGGATTGGCGCACTCTGCCGAAACAATAAGATCGACAGATTTCCCCGTGTTCAAGACGCTCACACATGAGTCGTAAATTAACGCGTATTGCCGAAATACTTGACCCTGAGGTCCCTTACCGTTCCCTGTTCGCTCAACCCCAGAAGTTCGAGTGTCACTGGTCTGAGCAGATCGCTCTGCAGCGGAAAACCAAATCCGTATTTGTCTGGGTGGAACATTGTCCCCACCACACGAACAGGTTGTGCGGGATGTTTATGAGCGAAATACTCCAGAACAGGGGCATCGCCAACAAGCGCATCCACCTCATCCGTCAACAGCCCCTCGACAGAAGCGTTCATATTTTCATAGCTTCGTGTCTGAATGCCAAGATTCTGAATATACTCCTCGCCAACACTTCCGCCCAGTACCCCCACGGTCTTGCCAGGCAGATCAGACAGAGCATGAATCTGGTTGGTGAGTGAATTCGTCGTCATAACACTTGTGATTGACGAAGTCACATAGGCGATAATGGCAACGCCCACGACCATCCATAAGGCGGACCAGATACGACCAACCCAGCCGAACAGATTCTTGTGCGTTGTCTTTCCTGTTGTCAGGATGGACATTGTGTGGAAAAAGTTATCGGCCAGGCCATCTCTCCATCTGCGCGGAAACTCGTTATCCAGACGTCTGTCCAGCAAGGTAATCACAACGGTTGCAAGCAGGGAAAAAATCAGCAGCCAAAAAAACGTTGCCAGATGACCGCTTTCGGCAAGACCATCCAGAACATCCTGAAATTTACCCGAGCCTTTGGTTTTGGTCATGATTCTCAGGCCTGCATCGTACCAGGGCTGAGTAAACGAGATGGCCGCCGCCCGCTGCCGGGTGATGGTCAGATTGGACACGGCTGCCTCAATCTTGCCAGTCTGCAAAGCTTCAATCAGCTGTCGATAAGACGAATAATTCTGATAAGTTGACGATAATCCCAGCTTGTGTGAAAGCGCTTCCCAAAGCTCAATTGCCATACCCGAATACTGTCCGTTTTCGGTGATGACAAAAGGAGGACTTTCATAAACACCTACCGTAATCGTCCTGTCAACCCGATCAATGGCTGGTACAGGCTGCGCTGACGCAGCCTGCGTAAAGACGGGAAACGCCAGAATACACGCAACCGCTACAACAACCTTTGTGATACATGCATGGAAAAATCTAAGCAAACCGTTATTGTCCCTTTCGTTATCAGTCTGTCCCGTAGCGAACGGTCTATGCCTGCTCGCGCCCTCTCCCTCAATCCGGGCGTATCAATGCCAGAAGGATTCGACTGGCATTATGCCATTTTAGCTTATGGCATTTCACCGCTAACCCGACATATACCTGCTCTTGAGCGAATAGCACTTCACTCTGAAAACAGAAATGCTGCAACAGTCAGATAATCGACGGGACAGCAGCGTCAATCGCAAATAACCGCTATTTCCGATGCCGACTCTGCTCTTCACGTTCTGCGCGGTCTACTGCGCGCTCAGTTTCATTTTCGCTTATCGATTGCTGTTGCAGCATACATTGTTCAAAATGCGCAGACCCAGGCGGCATGCCCAGGTTTTCGCACTCTTTGCGAAACCCCTCTGCTTCCATTTCATCCAGAGCCTGGCATCCGCCGAGCGCGCCAGTCACAATCAATCCGGCCAGCAGATACGCTTTTGTGGGGTGTAGAAGACGATGAATCATATACAGAGTCCTTTGACGAGTTGGTAACTGGCAAGATTGAAACAATCATTTCCGTTTATGCCGTGCAATGCGATAATGGCACGCAGGCATGCATATCCATTTGCATGATAAACCTTTTAATATATGACATCCGTCATATTGCGATCTGTCACAACAAGTTCACGCGCTTGTAACGTGAGGAAAACAATGAAGATGCATCTACATTCCGTCAGAATACTATTTCTGATCTGTATGTCAATCGCCGGCCCCCAGAGCTACGCACAAACTGCGGACGGTTCCCAGTCCCTCCATCAGACGACGGCCGTTGCCGATACAGACGCCGCGAAGTCATTGCCGGCCGGCACTTTCAGTGGCGACGACATCCAGCTTAAACTTGATACTCACGGAAAATTTCTGCTTACCGGAGGTGCCGTAGAAAAGCCGACGCGTGGCAGTTGGTCTATACAAAAAAAGGGATCACATACTCTCTTGCGCCTGGTTACCGATAACAAGCATGACGACAACTGGCTGTTCGGCGTCAGATCAAAAAATACACTGCAAATAGTAGATCAGGACAAATTGAGTGTCCTGGACAAGCCCTTGAATATCTATGAAGATGTGGGCGTGCTGACTCGCGCGAAATAGCGGTTCGCTACAATCAACGCTTCATGAGCCAGATACGCAGGCCAAGTGTGATAAATGCCAATCCAACCACACGGTCAATCCAGACTCTGGCTATCCGATTACGCGAGACTGCGCCTGCTGCACTTGCGGCCAGCCACGCAAACGTTGCATCACAAAGAAAACCAATCAGCGCATACACAAGCCCCAGCAATAAAAAAGACGTCACCTGGCTTTCGCCTCCAACAGTGACAAACTGCGGGAAAAAAGCAATAAAAAACAGCAGTACCTTGGGATTGGTAATAGTCGTCAGAAAACCCCGTAGCAGAAGGGATTGAGTATTGGCTGTTGGCACGATGGCGCCGGCTGGCAGCATATTCCTGCGTCGCCTGCTACCCAGTATCATTTTCATTCCCAACCACACCAGATAGGCCGCGCCCAGGAGTTTGACCATCATAAACAGTACAGGTGAGGCGGCGAGCAATGCAGTCAAACCCACTGCGCTGGCCACGGTATGCGTGCAACTGCCGATTGCAACACCGGCTGCTGATACGACTCCCGCACGTCGTCCATTGGCAAGACTCTGCCCGACCACGTACGCCAGATCCGGTCCGGGCGTGACCGAAAGTGCGAAAGCAGAGGCGGCAAAAAGCGGAAAATGAACAATATCAAGCATGTGAACTCATTGACAGGGATCGCGTCCAGAATGCTACAGCTTATCATTTTGCACGGAATGCGACACACCCTTCCTAAACAGAAAGGTCTCCACACATTTGCTCCAGAACTGTCTGGTACTAGCCGCCCTTCCTTACTGAATTTCTTTCTCTTTCCGTTAAATCGGTACTGCCGGGAAAGCGAACCCGGCGCCCCAGCCATACGAAGTTGCCTGCTGGATGCGCGATGCTTGACCTTTTCATCGTGACGCTGGAGCAATTCACATTGGCTTTCGAAATCAGCAGCCTCACAAATATCATATATTTACATATTAATATATTAGTGTTTTAATAAAGCCACTTTTAACCTGCCTGGATATTTCCCCTCTCATGTCAAAACGCACCTATGATTCCCTGCGCAGTGCACGCTGGTTTGCACCCGACGATTTGCGATCCTTCGGTCACCGTTCCCGCATTATGCAGATGGGATATGCACCGGAAGACTGGGAAGGCCGTCCCGTCATCGGCATTCTGAATACCTGGTCCGATATCAACCCCTGTCATTCGCATTTCAAGCAGCGGGTAGAAGACGTCAAACGTGGTATTTTTCAGGCCGGTGGCTTTCCCATTGAGTTGCCGGCCATTTCGCTGTCCGAGAACTTCGTCAAGCCGACCACCATGCTTTATCGCAATATGCTGGCCATGGAAGCAGAGGAACTGATTCGCAGCCACCCCGTAGATGGAGCGGTCCTCATGGGAGGTTGCGACAAGACCACGCCAGGATTGCTGATGGGCGCCATCAGTGCCGGACTGCCCTGTATTTATCTCCCTGCAGGCCCCATGCTGCGCGGCAACTGGCAGGGAAAAACACTGGGTTCGGGTTCTGATGCCTGGAAATACTGGGATGAGCGCCGCGCCGGAAAAATCAGCAAAACGGAATGGATCGGCGTGGAAGGCGGCATCGCCCGCAGCGCAGGTACCTGCATGACCATGGGTACCGCCAGCACGATGACAGCCATTGCTGAATCCATAGGAATGACGCTGCCTGGCGCCTCCTCCATTCCTGCAGTCGACGCCAATCACATTCGTATGGCAGCATCCTGCGGTCGACGTATCGTGGAAATGGTCTGGGAGGATCTGACTCCAGCCCGTATTCTTACCAGGGACAGTTTTCTTAATGCAATCGTGGTTTCCATGGCAATGGGATGCTCCACCAATGCAGTGATCCATCTGGTCGCCATGTCCCGACGTGCGGGTTGCGATGTCACGCTGGACGACTTTGACGCGGCCAGCAGAAAAGTTCCTGTCATCGCCAATGTGCGCCCTAGCGGTAGCACGTATTTGATGGAAGATTTTTATTACGCAGGCGGGCTGCCTGGCCTCATGAGTCGCCTCGGTGAACATCTGCATGGCCAAAGCCTGACAGTTACCGGCCAGACGCTCGCCGAAAACATCAAGAGCGCGCAGGTTTTTAACGACGATGTCATCCGGCCATTGGACAATCCGCTATATCCTGAGGGTGCCCTGGCAGTTCTGCACGGCAATCTCGCGCCCTCCGGCTGCGTGATCAAGCCCAGCGCTTGCGCGCCTCAGTTCCTGCAGCACACGGGCCCTGCCCTGGTCTTTGATGACTACCCAAGCATGAAGGCAGCCGTGGATGACGAAAATCTGGACGTCACGCCTGAACATATCATGGTGCTTCGCAATGCCGGACCGCTGGGTGGTCCAGGTATGCCGGAATGGGGCATGCTGCCGATTCCCACAAAGCTGGTGAAACAGGGCGTGCGCGATATGCTGCGCCTGTCTGATGCCCGCATGAGTGGCACCAGCTATGGCGCATGTATTCTGCATGTGGCCCCCGAGTCGTACGTTGGCGGTAATCTCGCCCTGGTGCGCACTGGCGACATGATCACCGTGGATGTTCCTGCGAGACGAATTCATCTGGAAATAAGCGACGAAGAACTGGCGCAAAGACGCGCCGAATGGACACCACCCGAACCTCGTTTTGAACGCGGCTATGGTTGGATGTTCTCACGTCATATTCTGCAGGCCGATGCCGGATGTGATCTTGATTTTCTTGAAACCAGCTTTGGTGCGCCTAACAGCGAACCCAGTATTTACTGATCGGAGCCACGCATGTCATCCAGCAACAACGCACACCCCTCGCTTGATCCTGAAGTACGCAGCCAACTCTCTAAAGTCAGCACGGCAACGTTATGTACTGCGCTATTCAAACGTGGTCTGCGTAATCAATTCATCCAGGATGTTCGTCCTCTCAATCCCGATTTGCCCACTATGGTCGGAGTTGCCTATACCCTGCGCTACATACCCGCACGCGAAGACCTGAATCCTATTGCCGTGTTTCAGGACTGGGATCATCCACAACGTGTCGCTGTAGACAACTGCCCGGAGGGCGCGGTGCTCATGATCGACAGCCGCAAAGATGCGCGAGCGGCCTCTGCCGGCTCCATTCTGGTGTCCCGCCTGATGAAGCGCGGCGCCGCCGGCGTCGTGACAGACGGGGGCTTCAGGGATTCTCCCGAAATTGCAACACTATCCATCCCCGCATATCACAATCGTCCTTCTGCTCCCACCAACCTCACGCTGCATCAGGCGCTGGACATCAACGTACCTATCGGCTGCGGCGATGTTGCTGTCTTTCCCGGCGATATTATCGTCGGTGATGCTGAAGGCGTCGTGGTCATTCCTGCCCATCTTGCAGAAGAAATTGCGAATGAAGCCGTAGAAATGACTGCTTATGAGGACTTCGTTACTGAAGAAGTCCTTAAAGGCCGCTCCATCATTGGTTTGTATCCCGCTACCGATGAAAAGGCCCGTAGTGATTTTGAGACATGGAGAGCAGCGAATGGTCGCTAGACCTCTATCTGGACCAGCCAATTGTGATTCTACTGACAGGCACAATGGCAGGATTTGGCTCGCATGTCATGCCTGCAGCAAACATGGGACTTGATCGTGACCGTCAGGCCGTTCCGCAGCTTTATGAGTTGCTGCGGAACAAGATCGTATCCCTGCAGCTGGCGCCGGGTACCGTACTGTCACGCGCAGCGCTCGCCCACGAATATGGCGTTAGCCAGACTCCGGTAAGGGATGCATTGCTCAGGCTGTCCGAGGAAAAACTGGTCGATGTCTTCCCACAAGCCTCGACCCGAGTCAGTCTGATTGACATTACCCTTGCCCGCGAAACACATTTTTTGCGTCGTTCGCTGGAGCTGGAAATTGTGCGCGAACTTGCGCTACACGGCGATCCCCTGCTGATTATCGATCTGCAGGCGCACCTGAAAAAGCAGGAGATACTGCGGGATGCCAGAAATTTCGCAGCCTTCACCGAAGCAGATATGGCATTTCATCACGCCCTTTATCTTGCGGCAGACATGGAACCCATGTGGAAAATGCTCATTAGCCGAAGCGGACATTTGGATCGACTCAGGCGTCTGCATCTGCCCGTCATCGGAAAACTTGAACGAATCGTCAAAGACCATCAGCGAATCGTGGCCGCGATTGCAGAGAAAAATATCGAGAAAGCACAGCTTGCATTGCGCGAGCATTTATCCGGAACGCTCGAATATGTTCCGCAGATTATGCGGGATCACACTGCATTGATACGGCCGTTGTGAGCCTGGTGTTGAGCTTGCCCCGGCCCGCAACGGCTATTGAAGTCGATGCGCAGTTGAATAACAATACGAAATTCGAAATGATCGGCTAATATTCGCATAATGTATTGAATGAGAGAGCATCATGAGCATTTATGAGACTTTAGGCTTTAATTGGGATCAGAATGCCGTTCCAGAAAACTACCCGGTGCACAGCGTCGAGCGAGCCGTTTTCCGCTTTCACAAAATGCTTGCCGACTTTGTGTGGGACGCAAGCATGCTTGAGGGCAACCCCTTTACCTATCCGGAAGTGAAAACGCTACTGGATGGTATAACGGTGGGGGGACGCAAAGTATCGGATCAAGAACAAATCCTTAACCTTGCGGAAAGTTCAAAACACCTTTTGCAACTCGTCAAAGAAAGAAAATTTAACCTTAACAAGGCCATTTTTTGTGAACTTCATTCCCTCGTTGCCAGAAATGAAGCTTTGGAATGGGGCCATTTCCGCGGGGAGGGCCAGGAAACGAATTACACCCCAGATGTCGGTCTAGGCACTCACGGGCGATACACCCCCCTACCGACCATTGCCGGCGCGCCTCAGCTCAATGATGTGTTCCGCGCGGGCATTGAGAGGATAAACACCAACATTCCGTCTCCCTTCGAGCGAGCGGTGGCCTTTTTCCTGTTTGGCGCCTTACAACAATTTTTCTTTGACGGGAATAAGCGTACATCGCGATTCATGATGAACGGAATCCTCATGTCTAACGGCATTGACGCGATTAGCGTGCCGGCAGACCGTGTCCAGGAATTCAATGAGTACATGGTGCAGTTCTACCTGAGCAAAGACGCCACGACCATGATGGCGTTCCTGGTCGACTGCCATCCGGATGCGGCAGAGATTTATCGACAGAATCCCGAGATGAGAAAAATAGCGGACTGATGTTTTTTCAAGATCGTGGCCAGATAGCTCACTTAGCTTTTGATTAAAATACAGACCGCACCACGTCGCATTGACCGCAAGCAATAATAATGGCCACGAAATACAAAGTTTCGTGGCCATGACTTTCTTTGTATCAGTCTACCAGCACCGTTCAGACAAGCTGGGCAGCAAGGGCTTCGTCAATCCATGCATCGTCGTATTTGCCAGCAGCAATCCCGGCAAGAACGTCGGCTTCGGCCTGCATTTTGCGACGGCTTGCTTCCGCCACGGCTTCAGCCTGATCCCTTGGGATAAACACCACGCCGTCGCAATCGCCTACGACTATGTCTCCTGGTTGAATGACGCAGCCTTCTATCGCAATCGCAATACCCTGATCGCCAGGACCATTCTTCAGAGGGCCCTGATGGGTAATACCTTTCGAGTAGCATGGAAAATCATGCTTTACAAATGCGTCGGCATCCCGGATGGCGCCATGCACAACGAAGCCCGCAATGCCACGCATTCTGGCAACGCTCATCATGATTTCGCCAAGCAAGGCCCTGTCGGTATGACCTTCTCCGTCAATCACCAGAACGTCTCCAGGTTTGGCCTTGCGCAGAGCATCATGAATGTAAAGGTTATCGCCAGAGCGCACTTTGACCGTATAGGCGACCCCGGCAAGCGTTGCACTTTTATGGCGGGGAACCAACGTGCGGGTACCGGCCATGCGCCGCATGGAATCACTGATAATTGATGTCGGAACTCCCTCGAACAGTCGGGCAAGCGCATCCATCTTGTTTCTCCTTGAATTGAAATATTCTGTCAGTCTACCTTAGCCCCGGATTTCTGTACGACATCGGTCCACACTGGTGCTTCCTTATTAATAAACTCCGAGAATGCAGAAGCAGAACCCGATACGTCGGACGATCCCATCTGTTCCAGTGCCTTGGTCATCTGCGGCGTTTTCAGCGCAACGTTCACCGCTTTATTCAATTTTTCCACGATAGCGGGCGGCGTTTCCGCAGGTGCAAATACACCGTACCAGTTTTCGATGACGAAATCCTTGAATCCGGACTCGACCATCGTCGGAACCTCAGGGAGAACTTTGGTGCGTTCTGCGCTGGTTGTCGCCAATGCCTTCACCGAACCGGATTGAACATGCGGTAAAAGGACTGTCGTCGTTTCAAATGCAATAGGCACATGGCCTGCGATAACATCGTTCAGCGCGGGACCCTGACCCCGATAAGGTACATGCAACATATTGACTGATTTCATCTGCTTGAGCGTTTCGCCTGCCAGATGCTGGGGACTGCCGCTACCGCCCGACGCGAAACTGTACTGATCAGGCTCTTCCTTGAGTTTTTCGACCAATTCCTGCGCCGTATTCACTGGCAGTTTTTTGGGGTTGACGTAAAGAACGAGTGGCACAGACGCCACCTCACCTACCGGCGCAAGGCTCTTTAATGGATCCAGATGTAGTTTGTATAGATTGCGGTTGATTACCACACCGGTATTGTTGCCCAGCAGGAGTGTGCAACCATCCGGTTTGGCGCGACCGACAAATTCGGTTCCGATATTACTGCTTGCGCCAGCCTTATTATCCACGATCACTGTCTTGCCCAGTTCCTTCTGCATACCGGGCGCGAGAAGGCGGGCCAGGATATCTGTGGTTCCGCCGGGTGGATAAGGTGAAATAATCACAATGTTGTTACATGCCAGCTCTTCCTGCGCTAATGCGGGAGCTGACGCCGTCAGCCCCGCCGCAACAACGGCAACGGCGCCTAACACATCTGTGATTCGATGCTGCTTTCTGTATTTATTCTTCATGTCTATCCTCCGATCTTGCGTTTATTGAGTGCGCTGCAATTTGTGATAGCCCAGTTTTTCACGGGCTTGCTTCAATGTCATGCCGTTCTTGACGCAATCGACAATGGCCTGCTCGGCATGGTGGATCTCCAGTGCCTTGTCGAGTATTTCCTCAATGCGATGGACCGGCACCACGACAATACCATCGCGGTCGCCACATAACAGATCTCCGGGATTCACTCTGACATCACCCAAAGAGACGCTTTCGTTAATCGCCTCTACCTGGACCCGATCTTTGCCGGTGCGCATAAATGAACCACGACTGAAAATCGGATACCCGCATTGCACGGCTTCTTCGACATCCCGACATACACCATGGATGACCGTTCCACTAATCTGCCGTGATTGCGCAATCTGACTCAGGATTCCCCCCCAGACCGTGCAGTCGGTACGTCCCCCGTTATCCAGCACAATGACCTGGCCTGCCTGAACATCGTCAATAAAATCGCCAACCGTCCCAGGCTTTTGCCGGTCCAAAGGCGCGAAACGGACTGTGAAGGCAGTGCCCCAGAGGCGAAAGTTTCCGGTGACGCCAGTCAGTCCATGTGCACTGCCGGGCAATCCGAAAAAATCCAGCGCATCCGAAATTTCTGCGTTGGACAATATTTGATATTTGGCTTCCTGCCAGATTGCTTGCATCGGGTCTCCTCATACTGTGCTTGTTTATGATGGGGAATATAGCACAAATTGTCTGATTAATTAGAATATATTGTCGGACAATTTGGATTCTATGCACGCACAATGCGGTATATAATTGCGCATCCAGAGATAAACCGGAAACACTGCAAGACATGACATCGAAACGTTCAGCAATCGCCCATGCAATCAGGCAGGAAATCATGGCCGGGCGATGGTCGCCGGGCATGCGTCTCACGGAACGCGCATTGTGTGATTTCACGGGGGCAAGCCGGTCTTCAGTTAGAGAAGCTCTGCAACTGCTGCAACAGGAAGGCTATATAGAGACGCGGCCCAATCAAGGAGTACGCGTGGCGACAATGGACGCCCACGAAGCCGCCGATATCTATCAGATCAGGTCCGTTCTGGAAGGCCTGGCAGCACGTAATTTCATTAATATGGCGACCGCTGCACAGCGCGAAGCCCTGAATCTGTCTCTGGAAAACCTGGAGGCGGCCATTTCGCGTGAAGATGTTGCCCGGCAACTTGCATCCATTGAGGATTTTTACGATGCGCTTCTGGATGGATGCTACAACACTGTACTCAAAAGCACGCTGCGAGAACTGCACGGCAAAATATCAAGATTGCGCGCGACATCCATCTTGAGTCCAGGACGCATCCGCAATACGCTCAAGGAAATGCGCCGCATTGGTACTGCAATTGAGGAGAATGACGAAGCAGCGGCCTGGCAAGCCTGCGTCGATCATATGCATCACACCTCAGCCGTGGCAATTCGCATGATCGATCACCTGAGGGGCAAGATCTGACAACGCACCGACAAGGGCACTCCGCAATCATCTGACAAAAATAAATGATGGTTGCAATATCACGACTGAAAACCCAGTCCGTTAGTCGACGCCTTGTGTTTTCTTCACGGATTGCATTGGCAACGCGACTGGTTTCAGCGGCGGGTGGGCGGCTACTTGATTGGCGCCTCGTTATCAGGGCGTCGAAGATATGACCTAATCACTCTGGCTTCAACGCACACGTCATATCGCCTTCCTTACAATCCAATAAGGCTTCCAGCTCTTTGGTTCGAGCCTGCGATTTAATCTGCATGCATTGGGCAAGCATCATGCTGTGGATGGAGCCCCCTTCCGTGGCCGAAGTCTGAAAAGCACAATCCGTATCGCGGAATCTGATCCAGGCATTCTGTGCGGCTTTCAGCTGCGTTTTCTGCGCGGCTTCTGCCCTGGCCAATACTTTTTCATAAACCTTGTTCAGTTGTGCATCCGCCTTTTTATACTCCTCGCCGGCGCACTGGTTCATATCGGTTTGGGTCATTGTATCCGAGCATTTCTGTGCGTATGCCGGAGTATTTAACAAAGAGAACAGGACTAACACGAAAAGGTATTTCATGACACCTCTGCTGGATTGACCATAATGGGCAATCAGTCGGAAATGCGCCTGAAAAGCGCGTGTCGAAATGGATGCGAACTTCCATTTAATCACAGGAATCGGAAGACATGTAAAAAATCCTCAGGGCCAATTTGCACCCTGAGGATTCGCACTACGGAGAGATATGTGATTCTGTGGGGGTTTTGTCCTGCTGGCAGTAAGCCGCACGTCTTGTGTACAACATGAAATATAACAAACATGCTGCACTACGACAAACCGCCGATCCCCGATTTTAATGCTATTTCAATTGTGAAACATGTGTGATGGCCAGCCTTAGCTGGCCATCACGAACCAGTCGAGATTAGAAACGATGGTTCAGACCAACAGTAACCAGGGTGGATTTCAGTTTAACTTTGTCCTGGTTATTGAACTTCAGCTTACCTGTACCATAAGAAGCCAATGCATAAACAGTGGTACGTTTAGACAGTTTGTGATCGTAGCCCACGCTGAAAATGTGCAGTTTGCCTTTTACACCATCAAATGCATCACCGGTATTTTTGGTGGCGTTACCCTGGTACGAAGCCATCAGCAAGCCGTCATCACCGATAGGCGCAGTTACACCACCCATCCATGACTGTTGACGGTAACCGTTGGTTTGTGCATAGTTCAGGCCACTAACGACACTATTAGGATTGGTCACAGTAGTGAAGCTGTTGAAGGCCGAAGTCAGACCTGTGCTTCCCAGCCCACTGTCAACAATCGCGCCTGTGGCGGCTGCGCCCCGAATCTGACCGTAACCCAGAAATGCCTTGACGACTTCAAAGTCATAGGCACCAAAGATGTTCCACATATGTGTGGTGCCTTTGGTATTATCATCGTCTAGACCAGCAACTTCACTTCTGATGTCTGTACGGAAGCGGTCATAGGAAACACCGATTGAAACCGGGCCATTGTCATAAGAGGCGCCAGCCGTAAGCCAGTGGGAAGTATCCTGCTCGAGGTAATCTACGCCGTAGATGTTGCCTGTTTCCTTGGTATTTGTGCCTGCATAGCCAACACCGAATTTGAAGCCGGACCACTCTGGCGACAAATATTTGATGGCGTTATCCATACGACCATAGGTAGAGGCACCGAAAGCACCTGAGAGCACACCGGCCTGGCTGTAACCGACACCAAACGGATTCAGCGACGCTACCGTGTCAGCACCAATGTTGAGCTGGCGACCCAGTGTCAGCGTGCCCCAGTCAGCACCGGTCAGGCCGATATACGCATAGCGACCAAACAGGCGGCCTCCCTGGAGAGAGCGTCCATTGCCCAGATCAAAGCCACTTTCCAAATTGAAGATTGCGCTTGTACCGTTACCCAGATCTTCAACGCCTTTCAGGCCCCAGCGATTACCGTTACGAATACCGTTGACCAGGCCGATATCACGTGTTTTAGTCCAGTTATCACCTTGGCTTACTTTAGTCTGTTGATAACCAATACCAGCATCCACAATACCGTACAAAGTGACGGAAGTTTCGGCTTGGGCGACGCCGGCGA
Organism: Pseudomonadota bacterium; assembly: GCA_023389155.1. GTDB lineage: Bacteria > Pseudomonadota > Gammaproteobacteria > Burkholderiales > Burkholderiaceae_B > Advenella. The sequence continues at coordinate 55,855 of JAEWEV010000002.1, read as the reverse complement.
AGCCGACTGCCAATGCCGCAGCTAGCAATGTCTTTTTCATTTAATAAATCTCCTCAAGGGGTGGGGGTAATTTTTATGACAGAAAAGTTTCAGAAACTGTTCAGCTTTGAAGAAATATAAAGATTTGACACATGTATGTAAAGGTTCGGTGCGACAACCGCCAAGGCGTGATTTTCGGGTTTTCACTTCATTTCTGTTATTTCTGTCGCGCGCCTGATGCCATACAATAGGTTCGATAGTGAGCCGCAGCGATGCACAATGTCAAAACAACAAAATAATTACATCATTAATATCAATCACTTAATAGAAATTTACTCGCTCGCACACGGGTATTTTTCATTTGCAATATGACGCGTACTTAACAACGCCATGACATAGACAAAAAATAAACCCTTGAAAAACAAGGGTTTTCCTTTATAGGGGATATACCCATTATTTAATATTCAATATGTGACATAAATGCGACATTTTGTATCATGCACAACACAACACGGGTTTCCTCGTGTTGTTCCCATACCTCAACACAAAGGAGTCATTACCTTGCGGGAAATGCACGGCGCACACCTGGAGCCGCCTGCTGGTTCAGGGTGATAAGCCATAACAAACTGCACCTCCAAAAGGCGGGCAAATGAGTCCGCTGTTTGAGGTGCAGTTCAGATGAATGTCGGGCTTTGAGGCGCAATCAGCTTATTTATTTCTATTGTGTTTTCTGCTTCTCAATCGCATCTCTTAACCGACCTCCTGGCGCCACTGCGCTTTCGCCCAGAAGCACTCCGTTAATTTTCTGTCCGTACAGATTGTCGCCCCCATCGTGAAACTTCTTGCGAGTCTCTTCCACATCGCCCGTGAAACGCGGATCCTGGGGGCGTTCGTGCGAATTCATGAAATAGGCAACATCCCAAGCCTGCTGATCGGTCAGTGTGCCTCCTTTCCCCAATGGCATATTGCTTTTGATAAAAGCGGCGGCATTGGGCATTTGATGCATACCGGCGCCCCAGTTAAAGGAATCATCTCCCCACAGGGCGGGGAAGATGGTTTTGCCCGCGCTCTTGCGCCCCTGACCGTTGTCACCATGGCAGACGGCACAGTTGGCCGCATACACTTTTTTGCCCCGCTCCAAATCCATTTCCTGCTCTGGTGCAGCCAGTTTTTTATAACCCTGACCTGCCAGTTTAACGCCTGTAGGTGCTTTGGTTGCCATCCAGTACATATAGGAAGTCAATGCCACGATGACTTCAGAGTCAGCCTCGGGTGCAATACCGTTCATGCTGAATTTGAAGCAGCCCTGAAGCCTTTCAGACAGACTGTTGACATGGTCGTTTTTCTTACGATATGCCGGGTACATCACGTAAGCACCCCATAGGGGTGCCGAATCGGCCTTGCGGCCCGCATCCAGATGACAATTGACACAATTGAGCGAATTGCCCACATATTTGGGAAGCAATTCGGAGGTATGAAGAAAGTAATCCTGGCCCTTGCGAACCATATCGCCAAACTCGTCTGCAGGGATTGCGTCTGCAGCAGGGGGAATAAACTTCTCTGCTGCGACGACACAGGTGCTACTTAATAATAGGGCCGTTGAAATGGCCAGAGGAAGACATTTGTGATTAAACACGGCGGTTCTCATTTGGACACTCCTTTTTCCGGAGTCAACTGACTGGCAACGGGTTGCAGGACGTCTTTTGCAAAGTACTGACTTACCTCCCGGATTTGTTCATCGCTCAGATTTTCCGCCAGATGCACCATCAATTCATGCGAATCGCCTTTACGATCTCCTGACTTCATGGCGGTGAGCTGCGTTTGCAGATAGTTTTCCGATTGTCCGGCAAGCGCAGGAAAGACTGGGTCGACGCCGATTCCGCCGGGACCGTGGCATTGTATACAGGCTGGAATATAAGGGTTTTCATTGCCACGATTAGCCATCCAGGCGCCAGGCTGATCTTTCGGGTAAGTCTGTACCCGCTGTGATACTGCATCCCGGTCAAACACCGGCTGCAGCGAGGCATAGTAGGCAGACACGGCTTCGCGCTGCTTTTCGTCAAGCGACTTGGCAATCGGTTGCATGATCGGCTGCTTGCGGGAACCGTCGGCAAAATGTGTCAGTTGCTGCTGGAGATACTCAGCAGGCTGTGCCGCCAGGTAAGGATAGCCTGCCGTCGCCAGCCCCTCGCCTTTGACACCATGGCATGCCATGCATGGCGCCTGTCCGCTGGCGCCTTTCTGTGCTATTTCACTACCAATGCGAATCAGTTCACTGTCAGCGGCGGCGAATGCCGGCAGGGCCGCGGGCATCACACAGGCGAACAGCAGCATTCTATAGACCGATCTCGGTACGTTAAGGGATAGACGATAGCTCATAGGTCTCCTTTCAGTCAGCTGCGAGCCACCCGGCGTAGCTCTAATATATACACAAACGTTATTTGTATATTATTTTAAGTAATATTTGACTTGAGAAGGCCTTTGTTTACAAATTTGGTTGGTTCCAGGCGTGAAGGCTCAACCATACTTAGCCCAGGCACGAACACATACTGTTGTTCAACAGTGAACCGATACCGTGATGCGCGGCGGTGAGGCTGACGACAGCCCAATCAAATGCCTCAAACTCGCGCTACCGTCTGCCGCTGGACCAGGTGTGAATAGAAATGGCCGGCAGCCAATAACGCCTCATGAGAGCCGGATTCGACAATCCGCCCTTTGTCTATGACCAGAATGCGATCTGCCGAACGCACAGTTGAAAGCCGGTGGGCAATGATGATGGTGGTGCGCCCCTGCATGAGCCTGTTCAGTGAGGCATTGATCAAATTCTCGCTCAACGTATCAAGACTGGACGTGGCCTCGTCAAGAATCAGCACGGGCGCGTCTTTCAGAAACGCACGAGCAATGGAAATCCGCTGGCGTTGACCACCTGACAGCTGCAATCCCCTGTCGCCTACCGGCGTATCCAGTCCATCGGGAAGCGTAGCAACAAAACTGGTTAGCGCTGCCTGTTCGATAGCCAGTTGCAATTGTTCGGCCGAAGCATCCGGACGCCCCAGAAGAATATTTTCCTTCAAGGTCTGATTGAATATCCATGTATCCTGGGCTACAAGTGCAATATTGCGACGTAAAGAGTCCTGTTGCAATTGTCTCAAGTTCACACCATCAATGCAGATACTCCCTTCTTGCGGATCCCAGAACCGTAACAGCAGGTTGGCAAGCGTGGTCTTGCCCGATCCTGACGACCCCACTAGCGCAATTTTGCTTCCTGGTTTGATGTCGATATTGATGTCAGACAAAACCTGTCGATCGCCGTAAGAGAAATGCACATGGTCAAAACGGATGGCTGGGCCTTCGCGCTGTTCCCGAAGCGTTTCCGGTCCATCAGTTATCAGGACAGGCTCGCTTTCAATGGCATCAAGACGTCGGGTCGATGCGAGCGAATCGGCCAGTTGACGTGCCGTTTGCGCCAGTTCAGTAAGGGGCAGAAACGCAGCCACTGCAATTAGCGCCATCAGCGGCACGGTAGCCGCCTGCAGTCCCTGCGTCTGAGTCATATACGCTCCGGTACATAGAACAGCAACGGTCCCCAGGGACGAAATGACCTCCTGTAATGACATCTGCAATGTAATATCCTGATATGCGGCAATGCGGACTTCCTGATATCGCGCAATCAGCCCCTTGAACTGGCTTCGGCGCACAGATGTTGCCTGAAACGCGATTAGTTCATTCATGCCCTGCAAGGTATCAACCATGAACGCGTTCAAATTTCCCATATCCTGCCGGACCCGCTCGCCAATGTCGTCAGCTCTGCGTCGCATTAGCACAGGGAGCAAAGCAGCAAGCAACATGAATGGGATCAGTACGACCGCGACCTGCCATGACAGTGAAAACAGAATTGCCAGCACAGTCGCAGGAATAAGCAGGGCGACAAACGCCGGGGCAATCATGTGAGCAAAGAAGAACTCGACGGTTTCGATATCCTGTGTCGCCAAACTGGTCAGATCACCGGACCGGCGTCTCAGCATATATGCAGGTGCCAGCCGCTCCAGGCAATCATAAAGTTTCACGCGCATCTGGGCCAACAGACGATAAGCCATTTCGTGCGATCGCCAGGTTTCGTTCCATTGCAGATATGAGGCTAAAGGTACCAGCACTGCCATCCAGATCAAATAGTGAGTAAAACCGGATTGGTTTTTTACAGCAGCCACGGTGAGGGCACTAAGAATACTGACCCCTATCAATGCGTAGATCCTGCCCATTCCCGCCAGAACCGTCAGGACAAGCTGCTTTTTCCACGGTGCGATATAACCGAACAACACCGTCAATATTCGAGATGTCGACTTCCTGTCCACCCCTGACGTCATTGGGGGCGTCTCCAAGTCAGGATCGGGTTGTTGTGCGATGACCTGAGGGCCTGGCTCATCGGGAAAGTTTGCGGATGTGTTACTTTTCGCCGGAGCCGGCTCCGCAGATCTTGCTGATGATATTTCTGCAGCAACCGCGTTTGTCCTCCCATTCAATCCTGTGCCCGCTGCCGTAACCGCATCAATTGGCGCAATTTTTTGTGCAGTACCTATCTGGTCCTGCATCAATTCCCGATAGATATCTGACGTTTGCAACAGTTGCGCATGCGTGCCGCTGGCAGCAATCTTCCCATCGTGCAGCACAATAATACGATCGGCATTGACCACACTCGACAATCGATGTGCCAGCACAAGCGTGGTACGGCCGTGTGCCAGCAACTCAAGCGCCCTTTCAATCTGATATTCGTTTTCTGCGTCGACAGACGACAGAGCCTCATCCAGAACAAGAATTGGCGAATTTCTCAGGATGGCACGTGCTATGGCCAAGCGCTGTTTCTGCCCCCCGGACAGGCGCAGGCCTCTTTCTCCGATTACGGTATCGTACCCTTGGGGTAGTGCCTCAATAAATTCGTGGGCATTGGCTGCCCGGCTGGCGGCAAGAATTTGCTCATGCGTGGCCTCTGGCGCCGCCAGTTTCAGATTATCTTCGACCGATCCATAGAAAAGATACGTATCCTGCTGAACAACAGCAATACTGCTTCGCAGTGCCTCGCTGGAGTATTCACAAATGTCATGACCGCCCATCAGCAGGCGCCCGCTACCCGGCATTGAGAATCCCAGCAACAGTTTGACCAGCGTAGACTTGCCGCTCCCACTATGACCAACCACGGCAACACGCTCACCCGCGCCGACCGAAAAGGAAATGTCATCAAGTGCTCGCCTCCTCTGCCCAGGATACGAAAAGCTCACGCGCTCGAATGCAAACGACGGAATCTGTAAGGTATTACGATTTCCCTGACCACCAGATTCAGGAATCGCAATGTTAAGCAGCTCCTTGATACTCTCAGCCGCAGCGTTGGCTGTCATGCCCTTGTGCAACAGCGCACGCAAGTCCCGCAAGGGTCGAAACACTTCAGTACCGGCCATCAGAACAATCAATAATGCTTCCAGCGACATCTGACCATTTGTCACACGCCACGCGCCAAGTGCAATTGCGCCCGCAGCGCCCCCGGCAATCGCCAAATCGGTTACCGCACGGTTCAGCATATTTGCCTGAGTGACAAAAAAAGTACTTTCGCTCAGTTCGTGTGCGCGTTTAGCCAGTCGCTTGCCAAATGTAATACTCTGGCCAAATGCCTTGAGTGTTGTCAGCCCCTGGATGCCGTCCAGCAGAGTGTCACCAAAAGCTTTATAAGTATGAGATAGCGATAGGGCCGCCCTCGCGCTCACATGGGTCAGCAGCAGCGGTAAAAACAGGCCGAGTATTGCCGCAATGGACACCACCGCAGCCACGGGAACGTCCCACCACGCGAGAATGACAAATAAAATAATGGGGACTGTGCCCGAAATGATCAGCTGGGGGAGATATTCACCAAAGAACACTTGCAATTGTTCGACGCTGCTCGTCGCCGCCAGCACGACCTGCCCCGTACGGCGTTGCGCCAGCCACGCAGGACCCAGTTTGACCAGTCTGTCATAGAGCGAGAGGCGCAGACGGTCCTGAATCGCTGCCGCGGTATGGTGTGCGATGCCGGCACGCCATACCTCCAGACCCATTCGCAAGAAAATAACCACCAGGAGCGCGATGCCCTGCTGCCATAGCTGCGCAACTGGCACCCCCTGGAAGACCTTTGCAATCAGCCAGCCCATCAGAATGTAACGGAGCATGCTGCATGCCACCGAAAGAAAACCCATCACAACGGCCAGTGCAATCCTGTGACGAAAGCCTCTGGTAAGACTCAATAATTCCCGATCAATGTACATCCTGCATTCATCCTGACAACTGCAATTTCAATGAAGATCTCATTTTCGATCTGCCCATGATCATATCAGCCGAGGTCAGTCAATCCAAGTCAATACTTAAACATTTACATGCGCCGCTATCGCACAACAGAACCGTTCAGAAATTCCCATTCTGTCTCTTTAGAATGTGAACAGTCTCAAGTAAACGCCAGTTCTGCCAGAGACTCCAGCCGTTTATTCGGAACTACCACACGTGCGTGACCACATGCATCGCGACTCTCTCTAGCCGACACAATCACATTTGTAATATATGTAATGGATAATATATGCTTAAAGTTGCATATTTATTGATCTCTGGCAAAACCATAACACTAATAAGGTTTTCGCATTTTCACAATACCAAGTCCCGCATAATGCGTTGAGTACAACGCTGTCGTTATACGGGAACGGACTTTTCGGCGCTGCACTGATCGTCAGGCCCACAGCCTATCTTGCTTAGAAAAACCTAATAAAACTATAAATACTTCCGGCTTTTGGGCCGGTCACCCTGTCATCTGTAATTGGAGGAATTAAGATGAAAAAAAGTCTGTTCTCGGCGCTTGTGCTTAGCGGCTTTGCCGGTATGGCGCATGCTGAAACGTCAGTACAACTCTACGGTCTAATCGATGCGGGAGTTGGCTATTCGCAGGAAAAGGTCAGCTATGGCGACAGTTGGGTCAAGTCCCGTGATATCGGCGTCGTCGATGGAGTAGGAGAAGACAACCAATGGGGCCTGAAAGGCACCGAAGACCTGGGTAACGGTACGAGTGCCATTTTCCAGTTAGAAAGCGGCTTCAATCTGGGGACCGGTCGTTTGCCGTCGGAAGGATCCCTCTTCAACCGTCGCGCACTGGTTGGTCTGTCTGGTGCTGATTGGGGTACCTTCACGCTGGGACGACAATACAACGTTGCCGACGACCTGCTGGCGCCGCTGGATCCGTTTGAGACGGATTACGAGCAGGCCGGCATCACAGATGGCGCATTTGGGGACTCTGTCTCTGCCAATATTACAAACAGTGCAAAATACCTGAGCCCGTCATGGGGTGGATTCCGCTTCGGCCTGGGCTTCTCGGGCCGCAACCAGAAGACGGAATACAACACCTCTACAGGGCGTACCGTTGACAGAGATACGTCCAACTGGATTACCACCGGCCTGGCGTATAGCAATGGTCCGTTAGAGGCAGCCGCCACGTATGATCGGTTCCGCACGGATATCACACTGGGGGATGATCATGAAAAATCCACCACAAATATGTGGAATGTTGGTATGACTTACGATTTCAGCGTGGTCAAGGCTCACCTCATGTATGGCCAGATACGGGGGGCGCTGCCCGCCACCGGGCTTTCCTCCGGGCTAATCCATTCTCTTGATACGGCGCTGGAAGACGACGGTGTTCCTGCCCTGCTAAGCAGCACCAGCGGCTATCGACAACAGTCATGGATGGGAGGTCTTACCATCCCCGTTGGCGATGACGACAAAGTCATGCTGTCCTATCAGGGTAATCATGTGAAGAATCCGGACAGCCTGCTTGGCGATGCCAAAGGGAGCCTTCATATCGGCAGCATTGGCTACAGTCACGAAATATCAGAGCGTACCGAGGTATATGCAGTTGCGTCCTACGGCAGCGGAAGCGTACGTTTTGACGCGCTGGATGATAAAGTCAAAATCAAATCTACATTAATTGCAGTTGGCATGCAGCATCATTTCTAGGTACTTCCCTATAGCTGCATGTCGAACTATCGCTTTGCGTGTTACGACGAATCGGCGGGCAGCAATGCTTTTTCAGCATTGCCGTTCGCCGATTCTTGATACATAACGAGCCGACTCCTTTACGAGCCCAATTCACGTTTGCAATACGCCTCGACTTCCGGCATCGTTCTTACCCTGGTTTTGAGCATCTTGCCGGTCGCGCCCAGAGGAATGGCGTCCACAAACAGAATATCGTCCGGGATCTGCCACTTGGCGATTTTACCTTCATAGAATTTAAGCAGCTCTTCCCTGGTCACTGACGTGCCAGGCTGTTTTACCGCCACGACAACAGGCCGTTCATCCCATTTCGGATGGCTGATACCAATGCACGCCGCCAGCTGAATCGCGGGGTGCGCCATCGCAATATTCTCTATATTGATAGAACTGATCCACTCTCCACCCGATTTGATGACATCCTTGCTTCTATCGGTGATCTCCAAGTAACCGTCAGGATCAATGCTAGCGACATCACCTGTATGAAACCACCCATCAGTCAGAGGCGATGCACCGTCAGCAGGAAAATAATCACTCACAACCCAAGACCCTTTGACGTATAGGTTCCCCGCTGTCTTACCGTCCCAGGGCAACTCGTTGTGGTTTTCATCTGTGATTTTGACATCGACGCCGTAAGGCGCGCGTCCCTGCTTGCGCCTGAGCTTAAGTTGCTCGTCGCGTGACTGAGCCAGATGCTTGTTCTTCAGCGCGCAAAGTGATGCCAACGGACTTGTTTCTGTCATACCCCACGCATGAATGACTTCAACACCATACCCTTCCTGAAAAGCTTCAATCATGGAAGGAGGGCAGGCAGAGCCACCAATGACGGTGCGCTTGAGGGTGGAAAAGCGCAAGTTACCCTGTCTTACGTAATCCAGAAGCATTTGCCATACTGTTGGTACACCTGCAGCAAAGGTTACCCCCTCGCTCTCCATCAACTGATAAACGGATTCCCCATTCAATGCGCTCCCCGGAAAAACCAGCTTGCTGCCCGTCAGCGCAGCTGCATAGGGAAGGCCCCAGGCATTAACGTGAAACATCGGTACGACCGGCAAAATTGCATCCGTTGCAGCCAGGGCCATTGAATCAGGCAGCGCCGCGCCGTAGGCATGAAGCACTGTTGATCGATGACTGTACAGAACACCTTTTGGATTCCCCGTGGTCCCACTGGTGTAGCACATGCTGGAAGCGGTATTTTCGTCAAACTGCGGCCAGAGATAATCGCCTGATTCCGAACCTATCCATTGCTCATAGCTCATCAATCCCGGAATGCCAGTATCCGCCGGTAGGGCATCAGCGTCACATAACGCCACATAATGGCGGATGGTCGTGCACTTATCATGAACAGATCGAACCAGATCCAGGAACGACAGATCAAAACAAAGCACTTCGTCGCCGGCGTGATTGGCGATCCAGGCAATCTGTTCGGGATGCAATCGCGGATTGATGGTATGCAGCACCCTTCCGGATCCACTGACACCATAATAAAGTTCAAGATGTCTGTAGCCGTTCCAGGCCAGCGTGGCAACACGTCCGGACAAGGGAATATTTAACTTTTCTATCGCCTGCGCCACCTGTCGGGATCGGTTTGCCGCAACACGCCAGGTATAACGGTGTATGTCACCCTCTACCCGTCGCGAAACGATCTCGCCATCGCCGTGATGACGCTCGGCATGTTCGATCAGGCTTGAAATCAACAGCGGATGGTACTGCATCAGACCTGTCTGGAAATCATTTGGCATTGTGCTCTCCAATTGGATACTCTTATTCGGCGTTCACGCTAGACAGATGGCTGTCAGAAAATCGTTTGGCGCGACATCCTGTGCATGTTTTGGCTCCTGATGTAGAGAAAGAGCCTGCTATGCTCCCGCCAAATCATGATGATCTATGAGCCATCAGTTTACGCTTCGGCGTCAAGCCGCTTGCGGACTATTCTAAAGAGTATTCTGATGATTTGACAATGGATATCTCAGCGTTGGAAGCCGAAATATAACCGGCCACCTTAAACATGCCGTTCAGGAGCAGCAGATATCGGGTTCACGCAGCTGGCGGGGTCCTGCGTTGCGTGAACAAACTGAGAATGAAATTTGAAAATAGCGACTTACTCAATCTTCATCCAGTTCGTCAAATCTTTTTACCAGATAATCAATCAATGCCCTCACCGAAGGGATTTGTCCGCGCCGCGAAGAAAACACGGCGTGAATGATTTCGCGTCGCGGTCGCCAGTCAGGCAAGGGTCTGACCAGCGTGCCGTCGGCGAGCTGGTCACAGACCATTAACGTCGGAAGCTGAACAATGCCCACGCCGGCCATGGCAGCAATGCGCAACGTAATCATGTCAGTTGTGATGAGGCGGGGGGTATGATGGACGATCGCCTGAGCAGACTCAGGCCCGAATAAAGTCCACGCAAATTGCTGTTGAGGCTGGCCCAGCCCAAGGCTTGGCCAGTTTTCCAGATCGGCCGGTGCTGCGGGCATACCGAAACGTCCAACAAGCGCAGAACTGGCGACAAGGCATTGACTGCGATCCGACAGTACGCGCATCACAAGGTCGCTGTCCTGTATCGGCGGCGGACGCACTCGGATGGCAATGTCTATGGCTTCTGCCACAGGGTCGACCCGTCGATTGGTCGCATCGACCTGAACTATGACTTGGGGGTATAGTGTCATGAAGTCGGCAATCATGCAGGCCACATTCACCTGCAGCAAGGCGACAGGACAACTGAGGCGAATCACGCCGCGCGGCTCTGCCCGGGTCATATCGATGGCAGCCTGCGCCGCTTCGGCTTCGATCAGCATGGCCTTACAGTGTTCGTAGTAGGTCTGGCCGATGTCGGTTACGGCAAACTGTCGTGTGGAGCGATGTATCAGGCGTACTCCAAGATCTTCTTCAAGCATGGCAAGTTTGCGGCTTAGCGTGGATTTTGGAATACCCAGCGCCCTGCCGGCCGGGGCAAGACCCTTGTGATCGACAATCTGTACGTAGTAATAGAGGTTATTGAGATCCTGCATCGCCATTATCGTTCCAAAACTGGAACTCTGTCTCCATATTCCAGATCTATTCAGATCTTTGTTCCAAGTTTATGCTATCTATACTGTCAATACAAGGAGATGGCAATGAAAAAAGTACTGGGTATCTACAGCGCCCCCCGCCCCCATTGGGTCGGCGATGGCTTTCCTGTCAGGTCCATGTTTTCGTATCAAACCCACGCAAAACAACTGAGCCCATTCCTGCTGCTGGACTATGCCGGTCCAGCAGACTTCACACCAGCTCAGCACAAACGGGGCGTCGGCCAGCATCCCCATCGTGGGTTCGAAACGGTGACGATCGTCTACAAAGGTGAAGTCAGTCATCGCGATTCCACAGGCAAGGGTGGCACGATTGGTCCTGGCGATGTGCAATGGATGACAGCGGGATCAGGCATCCTGCATGAGGAATTCCATTCCGAAGCCTTTACCGGAAAGGGTGGCGCGCTGGAAATGGTGCAGCTTTGGGTCAATCTGCCTGCCACGGACAAAATGGCAGCGCCCGGTTACCAGGCAATCCTTGACCGTGAGATCCCCGTTGTGGCCATACCCAATGACGCAGGATCGGTACGGGTGATTGCGGGCGAATATGGGCAACAGAAAGGTCCTGCACACACGTTTACACCAATGCATGTCTGGGATATGCGAATGAACCAGGGCGGCGTGGCCGAGCTGGAGGTCCCGGACGGATGGAACACTGCGCTCGTGGTATTACGAGGGACTGTGCTGGTCAATGGCGATACCGTCGCTCGCGAAGCACAGCTGGTTGTTCTGGACAAAAGCGGTCGACATCTGACGATTGAAGCCAATAACGATGCCGTTCTGCTACTGCTCAGCGGCGAGCCCATTGACGAGCCTATCGTCGGTTACGGTCCGTTTGTCATGAACAGCCAGGCCGAAATTACGCAGGCCATTACTGACTTCAACAGCGGTCGGTTTGGCCAGATGGCAGAAGCGTCGGCACCATAGCTGTTGTTGATGCGATGGGTCCGGTACCCATCGCAAATTTCTTTCATTATCTTATAAGGAACTCGACTATGACTACCCCATACAAACGTCTTGATAAAAGCCAGGCAGCGGTTCTGCTCGTCGATCATCAGACCGGCCTGCTTTCTCTGGTCCGGGATATGGATCCCGACAAATTCAAGAACAATGTGCTGGCTCTGGCCGATCTGGCCAAATACTTCGAGCTGCCAACGATTCTGACGACCAGCTTTGAAGATGGTCCCAATGGCCCGCTGGTTCCTGAACTGACCGAAGCATTTCCGGATGCGCCATATATTGCCCGTCCAGGCCAGATCAACGCCTGGGACAACGAGGATTTCGTCAAGGCAATTGAAGAAACCGGCAGGAAGCAGTTGATTATTGCAGGTGTGGTTACTGAAGTTTGCGTCGCTTTCCCTGCCCTGTCAGCGATTGAAGCAGGATACGATGTGTTCGTTGTGACAGACGCATCCGGCACGTTCAACGAAGTCACTCGCCACTCTGCCTGGGATCGAATGTCTGCCTCAGGTGCACAATTGATGACCTGGTTTGGCCTGGCATGCGAACTGCACCGCGACTGGCGCAACGATATCGAGGGGCTGGGCAACCTGTTCTCTAACCATATTCCCGATTATCGGAATCTCATCACGAGTCACACCAAGTTGACCTCAGGGAAGTAAAGAGTAACTGGTACGCCGGCGCAGATGCATTTGCAGAACTCGACGAGTTCCTGCGCTGCGCCAGCGTTGCCCATGACGGTTTTTTGGCATCTAAGTATCAGAAGGGTCTGATCAGAAAATGACCCAAAAGTAATTGAAACAGCATTAAGAACGTCCGCCTGATCTGCCGTTTTGGCAGAAACTCAGAATTGACCTCGCTGTCACGCCGCGTTTCTTGCCATTGCCGACGCCGATTCACGCTGACGCTTGGCTTCTTCCAGCAAATAGAGCTGATAGTCATCCAGATCGCCGTCGAAATCCCTGATGCCGCCGCGCGATACCAGCCAGAATTCGTCGCAGACCGAACGTAATAGCGCCCTGTCATGACTGACCAGCATTGCCGAACCGCCGAACTCGTTCAGGGCAACGCTCAGCGCCTCTCGGGTTGCCAGATCCAGGTGATTGGTCGGCTCATCAAGAAGCAGAAAATTCGGGCGCTGCCAGACAATCATGCACAGCACCAGGCGAGCTTTTTCCCCACCGCTCATGCTGCCTACAGACTGCTTGACCATATCACCACTGAAATTAAACGTTCCCAGGAAATTGCGCAACCCCTGTTCACGGCAATCCATGGCGCCGGGGCGCATGCTGGCGGGCGTATCGCGCACCAGGCGTATCATATGTTCCAGCGGCGTGTCGGCAGGCCGCAGCACATCCAGCTCCTGCTGGGAGAAGTAACCTATATTCAGGCCTTTACCGGTGATTATTTCACCTGCTATCGGTGCCAGCGCATTGGCAATGGTTTTGACCAGCGTTGACTTGCCCTGCCCGTTGGCGCCCAGGATGCCGATGCGCTGTCCGGCCAGCACAGAACGATTGATATTCTTTACGATCACCGTCGGGTTTGCTTCGTTCGCCGTACCCTCTGTCGGAGGATAACCACAACTGACATTGGTCATTGCCAGCATCGGGTTGGGCAAGCTCAACGGCTCCTTGAATTCGAACTGGAACTCGGCATCCGCCAGAATAGGCGCAATCTTCTCCATACGTTCCAAAGCCTTGACGCGACTTTGCGCCTGCTTGGCCTTGCTGGCTTTGGCCTTGAAGCGATCAATGAACTTCTGCAAATGGGCAACCTTTTCCTGTTGCTTTGCGTGCGCAGCCTGTTGCAGCAGCATTTGCTCGGCCCGCATGTCTTCGAACTTGCTGTAGTTTCCGCCGTAACGCACCAGGCTACCATTATCGATGTGAAGCGTTACATTTGTGATGGCATCCAGGAATTCACGGTCATGGCTGATCACCAGGATTGTGCCTGCATAATTTTTCAGCCATGCTTCCAGCCATACCAGAGCGTCCAGATCCAGGTGGTTGGTCGGCTCGTCAAGCAATAGCAAATCCGATGGGCACATGAGGGCGCGAGCCAATTGCAGGCGCATGCGCCATCCACCCGAAAAACTGTTTACCGGATTGTTGAGTTCGGCCACACTAAACCCGAGTCCGAGTATCAGTGCCTGCGCGCGCGCTGTAGCATCGTGGGCACCTGCATCATGCAATGCCATATAGGCGTGCGCCATACGCATGCCATCGTCACTCGCTTCGGACGCGGCCACTTCCTGTTGTGCGGCCAACAGAATGGTATCGCCATCGACTACAAAATCAGTCGCGCTCTGCTCGGTCTCGGGCATGTCCTGCGCCACCTGTGACATTCGCCACTGCGCAGGAATGGTAAATTCCCCACCATCCTCATGAAGCGTGCCGTTGAGCAACGCGAAAAGCGAGGATTTACCTGCGCCATTGCGACCAACCAGGCCTACCTTTTCTCCCGGATTGAGTGTGACCGAGGTTTTGTCGAGCAATATTTTGCTGCCGCGACGCAAGGTCACGTTTTTGAGGATAATCATTGAAGGCAGGTCTGCATTTTCAGAAAAACAAAAACCCCAACCGGGACTGATAGGGGTTTGATCAGAGACGATAGGGCAAGGGCCGGAGAATCCACTTACAGAAAAACTAGCGGAAGAATCGGCATCAGGAACTCGATTGTAGCAGCAGGAGGCCTCGGATAGGCTATGACGACACAAACAGATGCTCGTGGGGTTCAACTGGCGATTCTTCCGACACAAGCCCCGTCTTAAATCTCAAAGACTGGCTTTCAAATCGGTTAGCGTAACCATCAGCGTCATTGAAACGTGCCATCGAGCAGCGCGAAAAGCAAAGATATGTCTGCGCCATTGTGGCCCGCCAGAATTACCTGAAGACCATGGCAGCCAATGACAGCCTAAAGTGAGTTACCCAATCGGATCGGACTACCATCGGTAAACCGGGAAAACCGGAAGCGATGCAGATTATGGCCGATCTCGTTACCCTGTATCATATCTGCAATCACGCGCCCGATTCCGGGTCCGATACCAAATCCATGACCGCTCATCCCTGTTGCCACGATCAGTCCTTCTATGGTGGGAACGCGATCAATAACAGGGACCGTGTCTGGCATGATATCAATCATACCTGCCCAGGACTTTGTGAAATTGACCTCTCCCAGTTGCGGAAACAGCTGTCCGAATCGCTGCGCCATTGATCGCAATTGTGATTCGTCTGCGGCGGGATTGAGTATGCGCATCCTTTCAAAAGGACTGGGCGTATCCGCCGTCCAGTTGCGGGGTGTCGTCCAGCCATCGGGATAGCCGGCAGGTGCCCATGGAGAAAAGCTTGTTCCCAGTGGATCCGCTTTCAGTGCCGGCAAGTATTTTGTCGCGTGCCGAAAGGCATCAGGGCCCAGATAAAGCTGGTGGCTCGCCGCTGGCGCCAGCGTATAGCCTCCGTCCTGTCTGCGCCTGAAAGCAAGGTGTTTTTCCGCTGCGGCACCCGCGTGGATATCGGGCATGGAATCGGTGGCGGCGACTGTCGCTCTTACACTCAATTGGGGAATGGACACACCGTGCTTTTTCAAAAATAGCGAAGACCAGGCGCCGCCTGCCAGAAGCACTACCGAGGTGGCGATGTATCCCTTCTCGGTCCAGACTCCGCCGACACTTCCGGCAGACACATCTAGCTCCCGGGCGGCACAATTCTCGATGATCGTCACGCCTTTACGAGCAACAAGGCGCGCAAGTGCCGGAACAGCAAGCCAGGGTTCTGCCCTCATGTCAGAAGGCGTAGTCAGCGCGCCCTTGAAGGAGCCTGTCATGTTCGTGATCACATCCGAAATTTCGCCCGAATTCAGAAGCCGGGTATCCATGCCGTGGGCATGGGCCACTTTCAGGAATGCTTCGAACTTGACCATCTCCTTATCAGAACTCGCAAGATAGGTCACGCCCGTCTGCCGCAAGCCGATATCCTCTTCGCACTCCTTCACCAGCTGCTGCCACAAGCGTTCAGACTCGATCATGATAGGCAGTTCGTCCTCGTCCCTGCCCTGCTTGCGGACCCAGCCCCAGTTCCGGGACGATTGCTCGGCTGCAACCCGCCCCTTTTCCAGAAGAGTCACAGACACGCCCTGGTCTGCGAGAAAGTTGGCAGTCGTTATTCCAATAATCCCGCCACCGATGATCACAACCTCCGATGTTTTCGGCTGCGGACCATCATAGACAACCGGATCCGTTTCTGAAAATGGGAAGGCGTTCAATGCTTGTCATCCTTGTAAATTGAAAAGCGGGCTTTGATATCCTTATGCCAACCCGTCATTGCCATTCTATCGTCTTTGTCATCATTCTGGGCGCCTCAAGGGGACTCCATCAGTGTACATGTCGTGGCCTATGACGCTTTCAGCGACAACTCCGATGACAATTGCAAACCCATTGGCGAGCACGCTGAAGAAATCAACTTCTTCATTGTAAATTCATGCATGACAACAATGTCTTCGAGCCGCCAGATTATTGAAAGATACCGATCCTTATTCGAAGCCCTGATCCCTGCATAAAAGTCTGAAACAAACGTGAAGCTCTGTCCAGATATCGCCAGGCCTATGCAGATAACAAAGTTGAACTTAATCACACACGTGATCTATGGAAATCCTTACGGCATTTTCTAAGTATCGCCGAGTCTATTGTTTATTCTGACTCACGTTCTTTCCGGGTATCATATGACAGGCAAGAAGCGTCAGGAGGCGCTGTGGCTTAAGCAAGTATCGTCACTGATACAGAGTTCGATATCATGTCCTTTCAGGAAACGATATCCCAGCCGGCGTGACTTAGCGCGTTCCGACGTCAGAGATGCATACCAACACCGCACTATGTCGTTACGCGCGCTCAGGTTAAACCGGGCATGCAGACCATAACAAAACGCAAAGGATGACAAATGGATCTTGGATTGAATAACAAAGTGGCGATTGTGACAGGCGGTTCACAAGGGATTGGAAAGGCGACAGCACTGCGTCTTGCCGCAGAAGGCGCGCGCGTCGTCATCGCTGCGCGAGGACAGGAGAATCTGGACAAAGTGGTCGCTGAAATTATTGGAAATGGCGGGCAGGCGGCCGCCGTGCAGGCAGACGTCAGCAACAAGGATGAGTGCCTGAAACTCGTCCAGCGTACCGTAGAACGGTTCGGACGGCTGGATATCCTCGTCAACAATGCAGGTACATCTGCCAGGGGAGCTTTCGAGAGCGTAACCGACGAAATCTGGCAACAGGATTTCGACCTGAAACTTTTTTCCGCCATTCGGCTGGCTCGTTTTGCGATCCCTCACATGAAGCAGCAAGGTGCGGGCAGGATCATTAACATTACCAACATTGGTGCAAAACAACCGTCAGCGCAGTCAACACCGACCACCGTGACCCGCGCGGCAGGACTCGCCCTGACAAAGGCTATGTCAAAAGAGTTCGCACCCGATGGCATCCTCGTCAACACTGTTTGTATTGGCACTGTAAAAGCCGGCCAGCACGAGCAAAAAGCGGAAAAGGAAGGAATCTCTGTCGAGTCGCTGTACGCACAAAGGGCAAAAGCGATTCCGCTGGGACGCGTGGGAGAGGCAGAGGAAGTGGCCAATGTAATCGCTTTTCTTGTCTCTGATGCCGCCAGCTACGTCACAGGTACAAGCATCAACCTGGATGGGGGCGCATCAGCAGTATTATGACAAGCGCTATAGCCAGCTCGAATTGACCTCACTCGCGGCAAGTAGCGTGCAGATCATGTACTGAAACCCACGATAACACGCTATCGTACTCACGCCGCGGTTATGTTGCTGCTGCATCAGGTCGAACAATGGCTACCATGGAACATGTGTGGCCATAAAATCATTTACAGTTATTTACAGTGTGGCGAGAGACAGTTGTTAAAAAATATTGCCGGAAACAATCTCAAAATGCTCAAGATGCTGAAAACAGTCTGCACAATTTTTTTGTGCTTTGCGTTTCCTATTATGACGAACATATTCAACATATAACACTAACATCCGTTGAATATTCATCATTTTCCGTTAATTTCGTCAAAAATATAGCGAAACAATTTTGTCATATTTCATATCTCTTTTTATGCCGCAAGCGCACATTTAGCCAGTTTGCCTTCATTTGTGCCCCGAAAGGTTAAGATCTTGTAGCGTTTTCAAACGACTCTGAACTGTAAGCCCGGTGTGATTCCGGTAAGTTGGTTGTGACATAACACAACATGAGCGAGCGGCCGCCAACAATATAACTCTTGCCGCGAGTGAAGCTTTACGGAGAGAAAAAATGGATATACCTTCATCAATAGAATTTCGGCCTATTGTGGCCCATACGCCGCTAGAAGGCGTTCTGGCGTTCAGGCAAATGTCGGGCACAGAGGCCATGTCCAGCCTGTTTGAGTATGAAGTCGAACTGGTCGCTGAATCCTATAGTCTGGATCTGCAACAATTGCTGGGCAAGTCACTCACAATCGAAATCGAAAGCGTTTCGGGATCCAGATACCTGGACGGACTGATCGCAAAATGCGTCATGGTAGGTCGTGAGAACAGCAGCTCGAGATATTACATCTATCGTGCTACTGTGCGTCCCTGGCTCTGGTATCTGACCCAGACGTCCGACAACAAGATATTCCAGCAAAAAACCGTACCGGATGTCATTCGTGAAGTGCTCGCAGACTACGACTATCCATTTGAGATCAAGCTGGGTAGCTCGTATCGTAACTGGGAATATTGCGTCCAGTACCAGGAAACGGACTTCGCTTTCATCAGTCGCCTGATGGAGCATGAGGGAATATATTATTACTTCAAGCACGAGAACGGGTCGCATACACTGGTTATCACAGATGACATTGCCACTCACGAGCCGCAACCCGCCTACGCCACCGTCCCTTATTACGGACCTGACCGCCATGCGCAACCGCAGGAAGAGTATGTATCAGCCTGGGAGATTGCTGCCCAGATTACTCCAGACGGATACGCCACAACAGATTATGACTTCACTAAACCACGGGCCAGCCTGGAAGCCGTTTCTCGAAACTCCGGTGGTTCTCAATCAGGCAATCTGGAAATATTCGAATGGCAAGGCGGATATCAGGACCCCGATCACGGTGAACAATATTCACGTGTTCGACTAGAGCAACTGCAAAGTGTTCGCGAACGAATTGGCGGCATTACGAACGCCCGGGGCATTGCGCCCGGACATACTTTCAGCCTGAAGAATCATCCGCGCCAGAGCGAGAATCGCGAGTATCTGGTGGTGAGCGTCAGCTACCGCATGAGCGTGGCCGGCTATGCAAGCGGAACGGGGATGGAAGATTTTTTTGAAGAGACTTTTACTGCACTACCAACCAATCTGCAGTATCGAGCCGCGCGTACTACTCCTGTTCCTCATACACATGGCCCCCAGACCGCGCGCGTGGTGGGGCCGGCAGGTGAGCAACTCTGGACTGACCAGTACGGCCGCATCAAGGTTCAATTTCACTGGGATCGTTACGGCAAGAAGAATGAAAACAGTTCCTGCTGGGTCCGCGTATCAAGCCCCTGGGCAGGCGGTGGATTCGGCGGCCTGCAACTGCCCCGTATTAACGATGAAGTCGTCGTCGACTTCATCGGCGGCTGCCCTGACCGCCCCCTTGTATTAGGCCGGGTCTATAACGCCAACAACATGCCTCCGGTGGAACTGCCCGCAAATGCATCACAAAGCGGGTTCCGCAGCCAATCGGTACACGGCGACCCTTCCATGGCCAACTGGCTTCTGTTCGAAGACAAGCTGGGTGCCGAAATGGCTCATATGAAAGCCCAGCTCAATATGCTGCTTGAAATTAATAACGACTGTGATCATCATATTGGCAATAATCACCGCACGACAGTGGGCGGTTGTCAGCACGTCTCTGTCATGCAGGAAACGCATATTACGCGCCAGGGCATTACAAGTGAACAACTCAATGCAGCCGTACGCCGTGAAATCAATGCAAACTATGACACCATTATCAATGGCGTGCTGAATTCGGATCACACAGGCAATTTGATTGATAAACGCACAGGTGAAGTCGTAAAAAACCAGATTGGTTCGATCACCGATACGGTCGAAGGGAACATCGTGCGCGACCTGACCGGCAACAAAACCTCTTCGCAAACCGGAGATCTGACTTCCACGATCAACGGGATGATTGACGAAAAACTCAATGGGAATCACAATCGGGTCGTAAACGGAGACACAACGACAACCTATAACGGCAGTACAACAACGACCACAACGGGCAATCGCACCGGAACGGTCAACGGTACATCGACAGATACCGTATTGGGTATGCGCAATACAAATACTCACGGTATCGCCTTTGCAAACGGCCCCATTGCTATCAACAGATATGTGGCCGCTACCATTTCATTTTCTGCAATGAATGCAGGAATCTACGGCACGACAGTGACCGCGGCCGGATATGACATGAAAACCTTTGCGCTGGCCTCTCGACAGACAGGCGTAGACATCGCTTTAAAAGGCCAGGAAACAGAAATTAAGGGCTTGAGGAGCGACATTGCTGGCGTAACAAATAAGGTCGGGGCGGTTAAAAATGAGGTCAGGGCGACAAGTCAGAAACTCGGCGCGCTCGATACCAAACTTCAGTCTGCACGGCTGCGTATTGGCGGCGTCGCAGTGCGGGGCACGGGCCTGGATCTGACGGCGTGATCACGTATGAGTGAATCGACCCCCCGTCGCGAAAATCGCCCTGTGAATATGCTGTTGGCCGTTTGCCAGTTGCTGCCACTGCTCGTAAGTATTCCGTTGATGATATGGGGAACGCAATACTTGCGTGAGGGCTATTGGGATGCAGGCGGTATGGCATGGCTCAGCGCCGCCGTCTTACTCCTTGTATTTTTTCTGAAAATTTTTCCCCAGATGCGCATGGATAGACGGGCTCGACGTCTGCTCAGGGATGGCGTTACCGCAGAAGGCGAAATTTTACATAGTGAGTTTTCAGGAACACTGATTAATAATCAGCCACAGTATCGTCTGGAAGTCCGCTATGTACACCCTGTTACGGGACAGGAACACATTGCCAAAACCTTGCTAGTGGCAGACTACACCTCAGCGTCTTCCCTTAACCCCGGCAGGCGCGTCCCGCTAAGGGTCAGTCCGGACCGGCCTGACCAAATCGCCATCGCATAATTTCCGGGATTTGATCAGTTATGAAAATAATAAAACCATTTTATCTGGGAACATTGACGCGCCCCTTCACGATGCACCGCCAGCACCGCCTGGGGGTCGCCGTATTTGCTGTCGCTGATTACTGCCGTGATGGGGAGCACCCCAGGCTGGACCCCGATCATTTGCTGTGGCGCGATCTTCTGCCCCAGCTCGATTGTGAAGGAATGATCGACCAGTTTATTCCCAAACCCCAGGCCGAATATCTGGTCAGTGGTTTCGCAACCACTGAGTTTGCGCAACAGGACAACCAGTGTGCCGTGCGCGTGCAGGTAGGCGAACTGGAAAAAAGCCTGATAGTCTCCGGGCAACGTTACTGGATCAATGGCCGACTGACGGCACCCGAATCTTTTGAACGCATGGAGATTACCTGGGAAAATGCTTTTGGTGGACCGTCATTTGCCGAGAATACCTCAGGTAAGGGGGCCGATACTATCACAATCGACAACATCCCCTCACGGCTTGCGCCGAACGTGGAACATCCTTCGCAGCGGATGGGGACTGCGGACAGTAAAGTCGAACCCGCCAGCTTCGGTCCAATTCCGCTGACACGTCCGAGCCGATTTAACCTGGGAGGCAATTATTCAGAAGAGTGGCTGAAAAAAGATTTCCCCGGCTTCTTTCCCGATCTGAATCCCGCAATATTCAACGCGGCCAGTTCCGAACAGCGCTGGGCAAAACGCGATCGCCTGCCCCGGGCTGCCCCCTTCACCATCTGGAACATGACACCCGGCCAGCCTTACTGGAAGGGGGAGCTGCCTGACTGGCAGGCACGCTGCTTCGTTCTCAAAAGTTTGCTATCACGAGAAGATGAGCTTCAGGGTAATCACAACCGCAATTGGGCCACCACTGACGCCGAAATTGACAGGAAAACGCGGGATCATGAGCAATTGATTGAAATCCCGCTACGCGCCACTACCGCATGGTTCGTACCACATGAAAAGAAAGTGATCCTGATCTATCATGGCTCACTGGAGATTGCCGAGGATGATGCAGCGGACGTCAAATGCATTATGCCTGCCCTGGAATTACCCGGGCAGGCGCGGGACACCACCTGGTACCAGCGAGTGATGGAACAACGCCGTGATCCCGAGAATGGTGGTACGTACGCTTTTCGGGACAATGAACTGGTACCAGAAGAGCTGCTGAACCCGCTTGACTTTCCGGACATGGAAGTTACCCGTCTGGCGCGCTGGCAAAAGGCTATCGTGCGCAAAGATCAGTTAATCAAAGATCAGCGCGCGGCGATTGCCGAATCCGGCCATGATCCTGACGATTATCTTCCAATTGTAATGGGACCGGAACGGCAATATTCGGTGCAGGATATTCCGGACCTGATCGAAACGTTGAAAGCGCTGCCCGAGCAGGCTGAACAAACCAAGGCCGAAAGCCAGGCTCAAATGCGCAAGCACTCGAAAACCCCGGAGTTGACCGAAGCCATTTTCGCAAATCAGATCAAGGCACCACCGGGACCGCCACGACCGATTGCCGAACAAATAGATGAGCTGATGCAGGCTGATCTGGAACAGTTCGCCGATCAATCCAAAGATATGCTGGATGCTGAGCACCGAAATCGATCCGAGGCTAGCACAACACACCATGACCAGTCTGGCGCCAAGACAGAAACCGTCAACGCCCTCACCGGAGAAAACCAAACGGGCGAAACCGTGCAGGAGCGAGACATCAATGTCGATGCGCATAAAGCCATGAATGACGATGCCTTTCGGAAAACTAACGAGTTATGGACTGAAAAAGCAGCCGAGTTACATGATTCGCCCGAATTCGCCGCAGTCAAACGGCTGGAGCGCCTGGAACCGCTCAATCGCAAAATGTATTTATATTCTGCGCAGATGCAGGAGGGAGTCACCCGCGTTGGCGCACATCGCAGCGAACAGATGCGTAAACAAGTGCAGAAGCGATACGATGCCGACAGGAACCTGTCCATGATGGACCTGACGGGCGCCGATCTGTCTGGAATGCAATTATCCGGCGCAGACCTGAGTGGTGCCTTTATGGAGGCAGTTGACCTTAGCGGTGCCAATCTGTCCGGTTGTAATTTATCCGAAGCGGTATTGGCCCGCGCGACCTTGGATGATTGCGATCTGAGCCGCGCCAATCTGAACAGTGCCAATCTTTCGATCATCAACGCAAATCGTACCGGATTTGCGGGAGCCAGTCTGGACGCAAGCACGATTGAGCAGAGCACGTTTTTCGAATGTGATTTTTCCGATGCTTACCTGGCACAGTTGCCTTTGAACAAAATTCGCTTCGAAAAGTGCATATTTGCCGATGCAGCACTCTTCCAGTGCATCTATACAGAGTGTGAATTTACTGAAAATCATTTAGGCGCACGCATGACGCGCACAACATTCCTGCGTTCGAAAATGAAAGGAAACCGGTATGCCGGCGCGTTCCTGGACAGCAGCCACTTCGTGGAAAGCGCGTTGCAAGATGAAGTTTTCGGTCTTGGCAAATTTCTGAACGTCGCAATGACTTATCACACGACTGTACAGGACTGTTCTTTTGCTCACGCGCAGTTCAAGCAATGCAATTTGCGCGGTTTGCAGCTGGACGGACAGGATTTTACGCAGGCTGACATGAGCATGACCGATTTGTCTGAAGCGTCGCTGCGAGGCAGCACCCTCACCAGAATGGTCGCCCGTGACACCCTGTTCGTGCGCGCAGATCTGCGACATGCCCAGGGCGAACAAGCCAACCTGATACAGGCGACGCTGACCAAGGCAAACCTGGAGAATGCGGCTTTTTCCAAGGCAAACTTTTTTCGCGCCAACCTGGGTCGTGCCCGCCTGGATGAAACCAGCGACCTGGATCGCGCCTACACGGCACAGGCCAATCTGTACCCCATACGCGACCCAAAAAGGCGGGGAAAAGGCTCATGATTACGATTGAAAAGTTACGCGAACTTTCCCGGATTGGCGATTCACTCAGCGATGAAATCGTCGATTTCTCCCTGGCCGGAGAGGATCTTTCGGCCATGACATTCGAGGAAGTGACGTTTAAGGGAATCTCACTGAAAAAAGCCAACCTGGCTGAAGCCGTATTTCTGCGTTGCCGATTCGAAAAGTGTGACCTGAGTGACAGCAATTTGAAGCTCGCCCTTTTCACAGAGTCCCATCTGGACGATTGCAATATTGCAAATGGAGTCCTGGACGTTACCCAGTTCAATGAGTCCACCCTTTACAACTGCAATTTTGAGCATGTCACCAGCGAAAACTCGGTATTTCGCGAATGCAATATGCAGGGATGTCGCCTTCTGTTTGACAGCAACGTCATGACATTGATGGATCACGTTGATCTTGCTGGCGCAGATATGAGCGAAAACATGCTGGAGCAATTTACTTTCGCGCATTGTGATCTCACTCAAGTAACCTGGACTGATACCGGTTTTGATCGGGTGGTATTTTTCGAATGTCCTATGGATGGTATAGACCTGACACTGCGACATATGCAGGCCTGCCAGTTCATCGACAGTTCGCTCAAAGGAGCCTGTTTTATTCGCGCGGAACTGCCACAATGCAGCTTCAAGGGGTGTCAATTGCAAAAGGCGGATTTCCGCGAATCCGTAGCCGGCAACGCGCTTTTCCCCCAGGCGGATCTGACCGGAGCCGACTTTTCCGGCGCCCGGCTGCATCAAACCTTATGGCCGGAGTCATGTCTTGCCAATTGCAATTTTTCCGGGGCGCGGCTGGACATGAGCGTGTTTCATCAGGCCAACTGCGAGAACGCCAATTTCAGCCATAGCGACCTGTCTTTCGCGGATTTTACCGGTGCCAACCTGAGCGGCATACTCTGGATTCAAACCAGACTGTCACGCACACGACTGCACCGCGCACTGGTCACAGACTCATCCCTGAAAAAACAGGCAGGCGTCATAGAAAAAGACCCTGAACTTTTTGAAGCTGAACTTTTTAGCGCCCATCTGCAACCTGGCGCGAACTGGAGTTGATATGTTAGCAAATACCCAAATGTTCGGACTGGATCTGGCATTTCCCGATGTATGCCTGACGCCACCTACGATTCCCGTCCCTTACCCGAATATTGCGATGGGCATGATGGCCATCCCGATCTGCTTCAATATCCTGAAGTGCTTTGCTCCCGCGCACAACATGATGACCTTTACACCGATCAGTCTGGGCGATATTCCAGGTGTGATCGGCGGCGTAGTATCGCATACCGTCATGAGTCTGAAGCGTGACTTGACCGGGGCCTTTACCGTACTGCTTCGCGGCCTGCCCGCCACGCGTCTTGGCAGCATCACATTGCAGAATACTTTCAATATGGTAGGCATACGGGCAGTACCCAGCCAGCCTAAAGTGTTTGTTCTGGCCGCTTGATGTGAACGGAATCGATGGATGATCCCTGCCGCAGGCCGCGGTCATCCCGCATAGAGCCCGCGCCATGATGTCACTCTCCTGTATGCAATAAAAATGCCCTCTTTCTAAGATTTTCCCTTAAAAATGGTTAAGATAGATGACTTGTGAGTATGCAAAAAAGGCTGACAATCATGGACTTTGAACAATTCATCAATCAACTGAATCCCGCCATTACGCAAAAATGGCCCGCTCAGCATCCCGAGCACCTGCAGCTGTACTCCCGGCCGACGCCTAATGGTGTCAAGGTCTCCATCGCTCTTGAGGAGCTCGGCCTGCCATATGAAGTCCATCGCATATCGTTCGAGGAAAAGGATCAGATGTCAGCCGCTTTTCTGTCGCTCAATCCTAATAACAAGATTCCCGTAATCCTTGACCCTGATGGACCCAACGGGCAG
Source organism: Pseudomonadota bacterium (assembly GCA_023389155.1). Classification (GTDB taxonomy): domain Bacteria; phylum Pseudomonadota; class Gammaproteobacteria; order Burkholderiales; family Burkholderiaceae_B; genus Advenella. The sequence goes on along the minus strand of JAEWEV010000002.1, from coordinate 29,791 downwards.
CCAATTGTTCTGTTCGAGTCGGGCGCCATTCTGATATACCTGGCTGAGAAAACAGGCAAACTCATGTCGCAAGACCCCGTTGCGCGATACGAAACGCTGCAGTGGGTGATGTTCCAGATGGGTGGCATCGGACCAATGTTTGGTCAGCTTGGATTTTTCAATAAATTTGCAGGCAAGGACTATGAGGACAAGCGCCCGAGAGACCGATATGTTGCCGAATCAAGAAGGCTGCTTGGCGTATTGAACACTCGCCTGGCAAATCGCGACTGGATAATGGGACAGGAATACGGTATCGCAGATATTGCCACTTTCCCATGGGTGCGCAACCTCATTGGGTTTTACGAGGCGCGCGAGCTTGTCGGGTTTGACGACTTCCCTGAAGTACAGCGTGTGCTGGATACTTTTGTTGCTCGCTCCGCTGTCATAAAGGGGCTGCAGATTCCTGCGGTAGATTGATGTATCGTTTTTACGCAAGATACATAGCCACGTAACGATAGCACCGAACGCACAACGGGAACGGTTTTACATTATTTCATTTGTACCGTCCCGGGTACCTTCGCAATCACCTTGATTTCAAAGTCAAACCCATATAGCCACGTGACACCAACGGCGGTAAGCGTCGGATACGGCGCATCGCCCCAATACTCAGGCACCACTTTCCAGATGCGTTCGAATTTCGCCTGTGGATCGACCATGAATACGGTAACGTCGACCACGTCGTCGAAGCTGCTACCCGCGGCTGCCAGAATCGCATTGAGATTTTCAAATGCCTGTCGAACCTGTTTTTCCAGTTCCGGCTCCGGTGAGCCATCAGCCAGGCTCCCAACTTGACCCGACACGAACAAAAAGCCATTTGAGCAAACGGCAGGCGAGTACTTGTTACGCTCATACAGATCCTGACGCTCTGGTGGAAAAACCACGCTGCGTGTTGTCATCATTCTATCTCCATAAGAAATGAGCCCGGATTGGCCCGGTGACAACGAACTTTAACAATCCACCCGTTTCCGATAAACTGGCAATCGTACCCATCACTGTTTTGAATTCCCAAACAATCCAATAGCCCGGGGTAATCATGGACCGATTCGATGCGATGAAGGCCTTCGCACGTGTAGTGGAGACCGGTAGCTTCACCAAGGCAGCCGAGACCTTGCATATGAGCAAGACCAGCGTGACGCAATTGATCCAGCAACTGGAAGCACGACTGCGGGTCAGACTGCTCAACCGCACAACACGCAAAGTCAATATTACAGCCGACGGCGCTGCCTATTACGAACGTGTTGTGCGATTATTGGCCGACATGGACGATGCTGAAACCAGTCTTTCCAGCGCCGCGTTGGCGCCACGAGGAAGATTACGCGTTGATGTACCCAGTCCGTTTGCCAGCATGGTCCTCATGCCGGCCTTACCGGCGTTTCATGCCAGATATCCCGATATCCAGCTGCATCTGGGTGTCAGTGATCGTGTCGTGGACCTGATCGACGAAAATGTCGATTGCGTGGTACGGGGAGGCCCGATCCGTGACCTGTCGTTGGTGGCACGTCATGTTGCTGATCTGGAACTCGGGGTCTACGCTGCACCCGCATATCTGGCCAAGGCTGGTGTACCACTTCACCCTTACCAGTTGCAGGACGATCAACACCAGATTATTGGTTTCTTATGGTCGCGCACCGGGCGCGTTTTCCCCTGTACGATGCAGCGAGACGGCGAAAACGTAGACATACAGGGGCGCTATTCGCTCGTCGTAGACGAAGGCCACGCATACCTTGCTGCGGGCCTGGCGGGATTGGGTGTTCTTGGATTGCCAACCTATATGGCCGAGTCCCATGTCGAACGGGGTGACCTGATCCGGCTGTTCGAGGCGTGGCAGCTTGAACCCATACCGATGTACATTGCGTTTCCTCAGAATCGACACATTAGCGCAAAATTACGGGTTTTCATCGATTGGATAGTGGAATTGACGGCGCCACTGTCGCAATGACAATTGTGTACGTTAGGCTGAATGCCGCCTCTGATCATACAATGCGCGGCTTTGCCGTGCCAATCATTGCCAGGCTAAATATTTGTTGAAATGCCGCCTTACTTAATAAGTGCGTAAGAAATTCTTTTTTTTAACTACTTTGCGATGCAATTCAAAACGCTGCCAGTTCCCTAGGAATCCCTGGCGGCGCGAGGCTTGTCCCGAGGCAACACCGCGACTACCAGCAATGTGCACAACCCTGCACAAATAAAAGCATAGTCATAGCGTCCGCTGAATACCACGTAAGATGCAAAACAGGTGGGCGCAATCATATTGACCAGGTTCACCAAAATACTTGCACCCGAAGCCGTCTCGGCGACCTGTTTTGGCGACGACCGGCGCGCAACCTCGGCTATCTGAACACCATTCCAGCTCGCAGCGGTACTTCCCGCCACGAATGCAAGAAGCATGACCGTCCAGACCGGCCACGAGGGGTTGGTCAGCCCCATCAATGCCGTTGTCGTTGCTGAAAACACTGCGGTTATCGATAATGTCGCTACGGATGAACCCACATAGTCCGATAACCAGCCCCACACAATACGTCCCAACACTCCACCTGTCTGCATAATGGCAAATACAGCGCCCGCCAGGCCAAGAGAGTAACCAAGAACGTCGACCAGGTATACGACAGTAAATGTAAACCAGCAGCTTTGTGCCACGGCAAATAAACTGCCGACAATCGACATCTTCAATAAACCAGGGCCGTTAGTAAGTGACGCCAGTGGCACAGCGAGGTTTCTGACCGACTGCCATGTTGGTAAGCAGACCAGGCGTCGCTTGCCCTTATCCACGCTGTCAAGGGACGCACTTAGAGACCAGGTGATCACGGTTGGAATAAGAACAATTAATGCGCAAACAAATAGCGCCACGCGCCAACCCCATAAAACGACCATCGCCGGTATGGACAGTCCTGCAATAATGCCGCCTAGCGGCACTCCTGCCTGTTTGATGGAAAACATCAGATTGCGTTTACGGGGCGGAGAAAATTTCAGCAACACCTCGCTTCCTGCGGGGTTCGCAACGCCGTTACTGATGCCCATCGCAAAGCATGCGGCCAGCACCACGCCAATGCTCGGCAGCAGGAAAAAACCCATGCAGGCTGCTCCCAGCACCAGTGTCAGCTGTAATGTACGCATGCCCCCAATCATTTTGAGCATCGCGGAGCCGACCAGCAAAATGGCCAGACTGCCAAGTGAGTTGCTTGCGCTAAAGTAGCCGATTGCACTCCCACTCCATCCGAATTCCTCAGATGCGGCGGGTGTGATAATCGGAATGAGACGAGAAAGGAACGAGGAAGTAGTTTGAAGGGTCAGAATAGCGGCTACAGGCATGAGCCAGGTGGGCGTATCGTGTTTCATTGTGTCTCGTTCATTCTACTAATCGATGCGTGAGTATCCTCCAGACTCCAGTGTTAGACTGATAGCTGCTGCGGTACTTCAGTGCTTGATACTTGCATTCTACATCTTAAGGTATAAACGCGTAGCCAACGAACGCCGCGCACGCCACACCGATCTGACCACACTCGGCATATCTAAGCCGTAATTCCTCCGTCCACACTAAGCGTTGCGCCAGTGGTGAAGCCTGAGCTTGGCGAGCAAAGATACAGTACCGCCCCGGCGACCTCTTCGGGACGGCCAGTTCGCTTCATGGGCTGCAATTCATTGAGAAAATGGCGCCCACTCTCTTCGGCTCTGATTTCCTCATTCATGGGCGTGTCAATAACACCCGGACATATCACATTGACCCGAACGCCTTCCTTGGCAAACTCCACCGCCGCCGATTTGCTCAACCCGATGACGGCAGATTTGCTCGCGTTGTATATCGCCGAGCCAGGAAACGCTCGGACTCCCAGGAACGATGCGGTATTGACGATGCCTCCTCCACCACTTTTCATGATTGCAGGAATTTCGTGCTTCATGCTCAGCGCGACACCACGTACGTTGACCGCCAAGACACGGTCAATGTCCTCAGATGACACTTCTGTAATGGGTGCAGGCGGGAGGAACATACCGGCATTGTTGAATGCAAAGTTCAAGCCGCCAAACACTTCAACGGTGCGTGTAACCACAAATGCAATTTCATCTTCATTTGAAACATCTGCCCGTACGAAAAGGCCTTTGCCGCCGGCTTTTTCAATGAGGGCGACTGTCTCTTCTCCCTCAGCTTCCCGCCGTCCAACAACGGCTACATTTGCTCCTTCCCTGGCAAACGCAAGAGCGGTAGTCCGTCCAATGCCAGAAGTACCACCGGTAATGACAATGACTTTTCCTGCAAATGTTTTCATCACTTTAGATCCTTGTGGCGTCCTTGATTTTCTGGCGCTCGGCGTAGGCTGCACGCGCTGAGTCCATCCGCAGCGAGTTCTGGATCACCCATTCAGAGAGTGCCCGCACAGGCACCAGAAGTTCCCGTCCCAGCGGAGTCAATGCGTATTCAACTTGAGGCGGCTTTGCCGGCGTCACGGTACGTGACACAAAGCCGTTTTCCTCCAGATTCCTTAAGGTAGAGGCCAGCATCTTCTGGCTGATCTCGCCGACCTCACGACGCAGTGCATTGAAGCGGTAAGGGCCGCTTCCGAGAATATGTACCACGAGCATCGTCCACTTATCACTGATCCTCGCGATCATGCTGTTGACGTGCTCGCACTGAGCAGTATCTTCGCGGTGAGTAGGTTTCCTCAAAGTGCCTCCTTGTCGCTCCCGATAACTTGGCGTAATGTAATAACTCCTGAAAATCAGCATAGCATATAGGACTTACCATGAACACCAAACCAAGAATTGCAATCATCATCGGCTCTACCCGCCCGTCAAGATTGGCCGAGAAACCGGCGCAATGGATATTGAAGCAGGCTAAGGCGCGTACTGATATTGATGTAGAATTGGTAGATCTTCGTGACCACCCGATGCCGTTCTTCGACGAGATAGCCTCGAACAGATTCATGCCAAGCCAAAACCCAGAGGCGATCCGATGGCAGGAGACTGTTAACAAATATGACGGCTTCATCTTCGTTGTACCGGAATACAACCACTCGTTGCCTGCCGTGCTCAAGAACGCCCTGGACGAAGCGTATCTGGAATGGAATCACAAACCGTTTACCGCTATCGGCTATGGCGGCGTAGGCGCAGCGCGTTCAATAGAGCATCTGCGACAGATCGGTATTGAGCTGCAAATGGTCTCTACGGCTTCAGCCGTCCATATCGGAGGAGGAGATTTCTTTACTGTTTCTCCCTTCGGCCAAGACCGGCCGATCGAGGAAATTGAGGCTAATCTCTTGCCTTCTGCGAAAAGTGCATTTGACGAGCTGGTCTGGTGGGCCAGGGCAACAATGGCTGCCAGAGCAAGTTAAGGCATAAACAGCGTCCGCCAGTTGCAAATAGCGATATAAGACGAATTCATGTCATGTGCGATCTCTGACTCCTTGATTAGCCAAGCAATTGCGTATGTCATCAGCAATTTGATCTTCTACGAGCTTTGCATCAGAGGTTAAATTGACGCTGTATCCATTTCCAACTACTACCCACGTTTTTTTCTTGCTCTCAGCTTTCCGCAAGGCACAGGAAATCTGAAAATTGTACTGTTTTTGCGCCGGGAGCTGACCCTTTGCATTCACCTCATTGAAGCTGGTTACTGCCAACTTAATGTCGTTCGCGTCGATACCAGCATGATGACAAATACGATCTTTGGAAATTATCTGCCAGATCTGCTTTTCGGGGTCGCTGCCTGCTCGAAAAAAGTAATGGAAAACAAGGAACGCGGCAATACCAATAACAATTAACACGCTATCTATACCCATGACCTGCCCTCATTTGATTAGATAACCATCTTACCGGTGTTTTTCCGTTCTGACGTAACGGTCTCTATAAATAGCGAACTTAAATAGCGAACTTTTAAGGCCGCATCCTGCTTTTTTCGCTTCAATTTGTCTGCGTCTGGTGATTATGAATTCATAAAGCTGGACAGGATACTAATCAACAGCTTCTTCATTTTCATCGTCTTCGAACCGGCAGTTTCCCAGCCAAGGGCACTAATATCGCAGGTACTCTCAAGACGACTCCTCCCTGCGAGCCTCTCTATTTATTTTGCCAGGCCCTTTACAGCAATATCATTGAATGCGCTGATGGCCTGATGGAGCTCATCGACATGACTTGGGTTTATCCAGATATAGCTGTAATAGTACATACCCAGCACGGCCTTCAGCCGCACGCGTGAATAGGGAAGCAAGACCCCCGCCTTAGCGCCCCGCTCTACGGTTTCTTTCCACAGCGATTCGTATTTCCGGTGCAGATTAATGACTTTCTTACGACGCTCACTACTGAGACTTTGTATTTCGCGAAAGCAGACCGTCAGTTCGGAAAGATTTTCTGCAATGGTCTCCAGCAAATCCCGACCGAGCCTTTGCAGGCACTGCAAGGGGTCCGGCTCTTCTTTGACTGTTTGCTTTCCCTTTTGGACAAGTTCGGTCATGTACCTGGTACAAATGTCATCAAGCACATCGTCTTTACTGCGAAAATGGTGATAGAAGGCTCCACGACTCATGTTTAGAGCCTCGCAGAGTGACTGCATGCCAACGGCATGAAAACCCTGAGTCGCAAAAAGCTGCGCAGCTGTTTTCATGATTCGTTGTTGTGTATTTCTTTCGGTGATGGCCTGAAGGTTGGATTCGGTTGCATTCATGAAAGGAGCGTCGGGAAACGCAAATGCTCGGTGAAGAGGCGATTTTAACACCAACAGATACTTGAAAAAAAATGAAGAGGCAGCTAAGATGACTTAAACCGATCGGTCGGTCGGTAACTCATATGACAATGATGACTGTGATGGAGACAAATTATGAACGAATTAGAAGAATCTAAGCGCGCAGCCACCTACGCATCGGTGAATCAGAAAAAAGGAATGAGTGCAAAAACCAGCCGACGTAATTTCCTGCTGCAGAGCAGCGCTGTCGTTACCGCCGCTGTCGCTGTAAATAAAGACGGTTTTGCGGCGACCCAACCTCAGGATACCGCACTTGAGTCGCCACCAGGAATCCCCAAATGGACTCGTACATTAGGTAACCCCACTGCCAATCCTTACGGTAAACCCTCGACGTTCGAGAAAAGCGCAATTCGACATATGTATCCGGGACTTAAAGAACCCATGTCGGCTTACAGCACGTCACCCCTGCAGGAACTGGATGGCGCAATCACGCCAAATGGTCTCTTTTACGAACGACATCATGCTGGCGTTCCTCAGATCGATCCGGCTGAGCATCGCCTAATGCTACACGGCCTGGTTGATCGTCCGTTGGTCTTCACCATGGATGAACTCAGACAATTCCCCTGTGTGTCTCCGGTTTATTTTCTGGAGTGTTCCGGTAATCCGTCTTTTGTTCCTCCTTACGGGAAAACGGCGGCAGAAGTGGCCGGACTGGTCAGTTGTGCTCAATGGACAGGAGTGCCCCTCAAAACACTTCTGGAGCATGCCGGCTTGAAAAAAGAAGCCAAATGGATTGTCGCCGAGGGCGCTGACGGTGCAGCCATGACACGCAGTATTCCGATTGAAAAGTGCCTCGATGATGTATTGATTGCCTACAGTCAGAATGGCGAGCGTCTCAGGCCGGAACAGGGGTATCCAATCAGATTATTCGTGCCGGGTTTCGAGGGGAATATGAGTATTAAATGGCTGCGCCGTTTACATGTGACCGATAAGCCGGGCTATACGAGAGAGGAAACAGGCAAATATACCGATTTGATGGCTGACGGTCGTGCGCGCAAATTTTCATTTGTGATGGAATGCAAATCCATTATCACGCAGCCGTCGGGTACGCATAAGCTTACGCGCAAGGGCACGCATGAAATTCGTGGCATCGCCTGGAGTGGACACGGCAAGATTACAGCAGTCGATGTTTCAACTGATGGTGGCAATACCTGGAAACCGGCCACCCTGCAAGCGCCCGTCATGAGCAAGGCGTTAACGGCATTCCGCTTCCTTTTTGACTGGGATGGCGAAGAACAGATCATTATGAGTCGTGCGGTTGATGAAACCGGTTATGTTCAGCCTTCGCTCGAGCAGCTTATCGAGGCACGAGGAAAAGTCTCTTTTTATCACAATAACGCGATTCAGCCCTGGCGAATCGCCACGACCGGGGAGGTGACCAATGGACGCGCTTAAATCAATCATGCTCGGTGCTGCGTTTGCACTCATTTCATCGGGCATCCACGCTAAACAGCCTGGCGAATTCAAAGGACTGGGTACACCAGCCACTCAAGAACAGATCGCCGGTTGGAATATTGATGTCTTCCCGGACGGAACCGGACTGCCCGAAGGAGAAGGGACGGTTGCAATGGGAGAACAGTTGTATAAAACTCAGTGTATTGCCTGTCATGGCGCGAATCTGGAAGGTGGAATTGGCCCCAGACTGATGGGTGGACAGGGCAGTCTTGCAACTGACAAGCCGGTAAAAACTATCGGGAGTTACTGGCCCTATGCAACCACCATCTTTGATTATGTGCGCCGTACCATGCCGTTCCAGAGCCCACAATCGCTGACTAATGACGAAGTATACGGAGTGACAGCCTATCTGCTCAGCAAAAATGGCATTCTGCCTGCTGACACAACGCTGAATGCTGAGTCGCTGGCGGCGGTAAAAATGCCGAACCGGGACAACTTCTACGTCGATAACAGGCCAGATACAAAGAATGTCAGATGCATGACCGACTGCCTGAAGGAATAAAGCATAGGTCGGAACGTATCGTCCCAGCCGCTACCGAAAGTATCCTGGGAATATGTCTGACCGACCATGCCTTTGCCGGTCATTTGTTACCAGATAGGCTAGCCAGGCTTCTGTGAAGGAGGCCTACAAGATTCCCGTCGATAAACAATCTCACAACAACTGTGATTGGGCTGGCGGTGATAGGTCCGGGCCCGGCGATCGAGATGACATTCATAGTAACGCCATCACAAAAAATGAAGAGAGGAGAACATGAGCCGCGTATACAACAATTGGCTCATTGCAATCATCCTCTCCCGCGCAATATTATTGAATGAACGTGACAATATTGATTTGGCTACTGCGGCTTCAAACCAGTAATCGCCATCATTTGTTCAGTCCATGCGGTTTGATCCTTTAGACGCTGACTGTATTCCTTGCCGTTCAGTTGTGATATTGAAACGCCGGTGGTTTCAAGTTGCTTGCGAACTTCCGGTTTGCCGAGTGCCACATCCAATGCATGCTTGATAGTGCTAACCGTGCTCTCTGGAGTACCTTTAGGAACCGAAATACCACCGATTGAGGCATTGTCGACGTCCGGCACTCCCAACTCTGCAACTGTCGGTACCTCGGGTATTTGAGGATTACGCTCCTTGGTCAAGACTGCAAGCGGTTTGATTTTTTCCGCCCTGATCTGAGGAATGGCAACAGATGCCAACACGAGGGCAAAGTCGACTTGTCTTCCAATAACAGCGTTTAATGATTCGGATGCGCCCTTGTATGGTATTTGCAGTGCTTTAGTGTGGGTCTTTGCAAGAACCAGCTCGGCGCCCAGATGCGAAGGCGTACCTACCCCACCAGACGCATAAGTCAGCGGTTGCTTCGCTTTTTTTAATTCATCGATGAGGGTTTGGAAGCTGTCGTAAGTCGAATCAGGACGAACGATAATGACAGAGTCTGACTGGGACATACTTCCTACATGAGTGAAATCATTCAATACGTCAAAGCCGGGATTTGCGTAAATCCGCATATTGTCTGCCATAGCTGTCGATGAATATAACCATGTATAGCCGTCCGGCCGCGCGCGTTTCGCGGCCGCGGCACCAATATTTCCGGCTGCCCCGGCACGGTTCTCTATTACGATAGTCTGTCCAAGAACATCTGACATCGCATTCGCTATAATTCTCGCGTTGGAGTCTGGCCCCGTTCCAGGCAGGTAGGGTACGACCCAAGTAATCGCAGACGAAGGATACTCGCTTTGTTGTGCAGAGCTGGTATTCCATGTTACCGCCGCGACACAACACAAAATCGGCGCGACTCTTTTGATTATGTTTTTCATGTTTTGTCTCCTTTTCATTATTACATTTTTGATTTCGTCATTGAGAAGCATCATCCAGCAGGACACGGGCAATGGTATTGCGTTGTATTTCACTAGTACCGGTCAAGATTCGATACATGCGTAGCAACCTGAACATAAACTCTATGCGATTGCCTTGAACTATGCCTTGCCCACCATGAATTTGTACGGCACGATCGGCAATGCGGAATGCTGTTTCCGAACAGAAGAGTTTCGCCATTGATGTCTGAGCTCGCCCTTCCTCTCCCTGGTCGAGCGCGTGCGCTACGCTCAAAACCAGAGCTCGCGCTGCAGCCAGTTCGGTGGCCATATCTGCCAACATGTGCTGTATCGCCTGAAATGCTCCGATGGGCTGACCGAACTGTCGGCGTTGCATGGCATGTGTAATAGAATCTTGCAGAGCAACACTTGCATGACCAAGCATGGCCGGGCAATGCATCAATCGGTTGACGGATATTCGACCGAGCGCCATTGAGAGCCCTTGCCCCTGCGCACCAATCATGTTGGAGGCGGGTATTTGACAATCTGTCAGAATAATATCCCCGGTACTCGACTGGCCTGCCAGCGTTTTATATCCCGACTCAACCGCAAAGCCTGGCCGGTTGCGTTCAACAAAAAATGCAGAGACTTCACGTTTCTGTGGATTGTCACTGGTCGACGCAATAACCACAGCCAAATCACAGAATGGTGAGCCAGAAATGTAGCGCTTTCTTCCATTCAGTACAAACTGATCGCCGTCGTGTCGGGCCTTTGTCTGCACGGCGCCGGCATCAGAGCCTGCCTCCTGCTCTGTAATTGCAAAGCAAATGGCCTGTTCAGCCCGGGCGACTGGCCGAATAAAGCGCTCCATTTGATCAGCTGTGGCGGCACGAGCCAATGCGCCTACTCGGGGCGGGCCGGAAAGCTCTCCCATGATATGGGGAGCCAGTACTGTTCCGGTCGCGTAAATCGCTTCTTTGATTAGAACGAGATCGCGAATATTAAATCCGGCTCCACCCAGTTCTTTGGGAAGAGTGACGCCGTAGAATCCACGTGTGCGCGAACGTTCCCACACTTGCTTAAGCAGTTCGCGTGGAGCGCCCGATTCATACGTAATACCGTGCTCCAGGGCGAACGGGGTTATGTCGTTTTCAATAAAATCCTGTACTCGCTCAATAAACCTGAGCGCTTCCAAAGAGCCTTCAAAAGGTATCGTGTCCCGGTTCATCGCTATCTCCGCTTCAGTTGACCCGGCGGGTTCTACCGCGCCAGTATGGCTCGCGAACGTCTTTGCGCGATAATTTGCCGTTTGCGTTCTTGGGCAATTGATCAGCAAATATCACAGACCGAGGCCGCTTGAAATCAGCAAGCTTACGGCGACAAAAGTTCATGATCTCTTCTTCTGTGGTCTGTTTCTCATCTCGCACAACAACAACCGCAGTCACAGCTTCTCCCCACCGTTCGTCAGGTATCCCGATAACACAAACCTCGTGAATAGCAGGATGTTGTCCCAGCACACTTTCAACTTCGTTCGGATAGACATTGAATCCGCCGGTCACAATCATTTCCTTGCGTCTGTCTACGATATAGATATAACCCGCATCGTCCATTCGAGCCAGATCACCGGTACGCAGCCAACCATTCTCATCAAAGGCATCTGCAGTTGCCTGCGGAGTTCGCCAGAATCCTGCAAAGACATCTGGCCCACGCACACAAATTTCACCGATTTCATCACCCTGTACGCGTCTGCCGTGATCATCCAGGACTTCCACTTCAGACTCACAGGAAGCTCGTCCGCAGGCACCCAGAAGTTCTTCGCGTCCTCCCTCAATTGCCATTCGATGATCCTCTACGCTCAACGCTATAATGCCACCTGTCGTTTCACCAGCCCCGTAACCCTGGGACAATACGGGGCCGAATGCCGCCCATGCCTCGCGTATACGAGTCGGCGAAATGGGTGCCGCACCGTAAAGGAGAAGACGTAGACTGGATAAGTCACGCGTTTTAATGCCGGGATCTGCCAGCATCGCATTAATCATAGTAGGGACTACAAAGCAGATTGTCGCCTTGTGTTTTTCAATCGCCTCCAAGACTTGTCCTGGCTGAAATCTTTCCAGCAACAGAATCGTACCTCCCTGGTACAAAATTGCCTGAATGAACATCCCGCTGGCGTGCGTAATCGGACCACTCAGCAAAAGTACTTCCCTGCCACGCATATTCATGCGACCCATGACATTCTTGCGCAGCGAGGCCATACGATTGCCCACGGTTTGCATTGCCGCCTTCAATCTGCCAGTAGAGCCTGACGTATAATGGAGCACAGCAAGATCGTCGGCTACCATATCAACATGAATATGTTTGTCTGAATGCTTGCTGAGCAATGTTTCATACTCATGCCAGCCTTCAGCAATTCCTTCCGAAGATAAGGCCACAAGATGAGCCAGGGAAATCCCGTTTTGCGTTGCTTGCTCGATCATGCTCCGATGTTCTGGATCCGAAAAGCAGACGACAGGTTCAGCATTGGACAGTGCATCCTGCAATTCATCCTGTGCCAGTCGGGCATTGAGGGCGACTTTTACCAAGCCCGCCTTGTACAGCGCACATTCCAGCTCTATGATTTCCGGCCGATTATGTGAGACGATTGCGACTCGATCCCCTTTCTTCAGGCCGAAAGCAAGCAGAGCATGTGCAAGGCGATTGGAGCGTTTTTCAAGCTCAGCGTAAGTTATGGCGCGGTCGCGGAACAAAATGGCTGTTCCTTGCGGCCAGAACAGTGCGCTGCGTTCTGTATAAATTCCGATATTCATCATGTCTCCTTTCAGCTCAGTGTATCGCCGAGCTGATCACCACGGGATAAGCAGAGAAGAGGGTCTGATAAGATATGCTTATCACCAACAAATCACCCAAATTCCCATGAATATCCGCCTGCCTGATGTTGATTATTTTCTTTCTGTCGCTGAGCACGGCAAAATTCGCCGGGCTGCAGAAGCGCTTGAAGTAAGCCAGCCAGCAATCACTCAAGCGCTGCACCGATTGGAGAGCGAGTGGGGTTTTCCGTTATTTGTACGGAGCAGCTCAGGTATGCAACTGACGCCGGCCGCAAAACCATTTTATGAACGTATACGAAAGCTTCGCGCTGGGTTGGACGACGCTGTCAAGGAGGCATCTGATTTGCACTTAGGCGAACGCGGTCTGCTGCGGGTGGGCGTATCTTCACTATACATTCAACGTGTTTTTGTTCCAGTCGCGCTGGAACTGCAGCGACAACGTCCTGCAGCGCGCTTGCGGTTGATGTTTAACCTAAATGACGCTTTGCAGGAAGCATTACACGCCGGCGATACTGATTTATGTATCAGCGCCTTACCACGAAAAGTACATGACGATCTGACGGCAGTTCCGTTGCTTGACGACCCAATCGTTCTGGTAGTCAATAAACGACATGCATTATTGAAACTTGGAAAGCTGCGAATTGAAGATCTAAGCAACGAATCCTGGTTGCTACCCGCACCATCAGTGAACATTCGCAGGGAGATAGAAGGCAGATTGGCGGAGGCCGGTCTGCCACCACCACGGGTGGTTTTTGAGTTCAATAATGGAACGTCTGGTCAATTAAACCCGCTTATTGAGAACACGAATCTTATCGGTCTGATGAGCGAATCAACGCTCAATAGCGCAGCTGGAGATGGGCTTGTAGCATTGCCTCTTGAAGAAGGTCGCTTTATTCGCAAAGTAGGTATTCTTTACCGACACACTACTCCTTTGTCGCCGTTGGCATTACGATTTATTGAACTGGTAAAGGAGCAAAAATTACTATAGCGGCTTATCCACGATAGATTGATCTATTGACGAGTCATTAAACAGGATCTCATTAATTTCGCCCCGATCGACAACGGCGGTCCTCGACGATAAGCGAGTTCGTAAGGCTCGCTGCCTAGCGTAAACTCAAACGGTAATATGCTAACCAGGCTGTTGCTGGCGAAAAACGAAGCGACATCTGTCGACGCCAGAGCAACAAAGGACGGGTTTCTCATCAATAACGTCAAAGTTGCAAACGGGGAAGTTGTTTCGAGCAAATTAGTCGGAAAACGAATCCCTGCATTGTAGAACTCACGCTCAAGCAAAAGACGCATCGGCATATTGGCACGGTACACAATCCATTTGCAGTGGGCCAGGTCCTGGACAGTCAAACGTTCAGCTTGCGCTAACGGACTTTGATACTTGGCAATCACTCTCAACTCTTCTGACTGGAGAAACTCGCTTTCATAAATTTCCGGGGTTTTGCTGACTGTCGTGCGACATATCGCCATATCAAGTCTGCCGGCATCTATTAAGCTCAGTAGTGTAGCGCTGGTATCCTCAACGATCTCGACTGACATATCGGGATGGGTCTGCATCAGGTCAGAAACGGCATCAGTAAGCAAGGGTATTGCACCCATGATGCACCCGACAGAAACACGGCCGCCATCTCCTTTCTGAATAGCTTCTAATTCATTTCGCAAGTGCCCAAGGTCGGTGTAAATCATACGGGCATACTTCACAACACATAAGCCTAAGTCATTTGCTTCCAGTCCCCGATTGGTGCGATTAAATAGCGGTGATCCGAAAGTGGTTTCAATCTCCTGGAGCGCTTTGCTTGCGCCAGGCTGACTAATTGCCACTTCATTAGCCGCACGTAACAGCGAACCGTGTTCGTAAATGGCAATCAGCAGCCGAAGATGCCTCACGTGCAGTCTCGATGCAATGGAAGATAAAGAAGGTGTCATGACTTAACCCACAGTTATACCTGTATGCGCAATTTTCAGTGGATATTATTTCAAATTTGCCCATACTAGGGCATAAACAATAGGCTTAAAACAGGCGGCAGAGGAAAGCTATTGTCCTCATGTCAATTGCAATTATAACTTTCTATTAACTCAAATGGCGCTCATCCAATATCTCACCCACATCCAATTTGACTTCGGAGCCGTTCGTTTATTACAAGCGGAATGCGACCGTATCGGAATCAAACGTCCATTAGTCGTCACTGATCAAGGCGTGCGCGCCATAGGACTTGTTGATGCGGTCATTTCCAACTTAAAACAGCGAGAACCTGCAATTATTTTCGACGAAACGCCACCCAATCCGAATGAAAGGGCAGTACAAAAGGCTGCGGCCATGTACATCGAAAATGATTGCGATGGAGTTATTGCCATCGGCGGCGGATCGTCTATTGATCTTGCAAAGGGTGTAGCCGTTTGCGCGACACATGAAGGTCCGCTTAAAAAATTCGCTGTCATCGAAGGAGGAATGGGCAATATCACCTCAGCGACAGCCCCTGTCGTTGCGATCCCTACAACAGCCGGTACAGGAAGCGAAGTCGGACGAGGCGCCATTCTGATTCTCGATGATGGGCGCAAGGTCGGCATCCTGTCGCCACACGTCATGCCCAAATCCGCTATCTGCGATCCAGAGCTGACGCTCGACCTGCCGCCTCTTTTGACGGCGGCCACGGGCATGGATGCCATCGCCCACTGTATTGAGACTTTTCTGTCTCCACAGTTCAATCCGCCAGCCGATGGCATAGCGCTGGACGGACTGCGCCGCGCATGGGCCCATATTGAACTTGCGGTTAGCGAACCTCATGACCGGGAAGCGCGTCTGAACATGATGAGTGCATCAATGCAGGGCGCCCTGGCATTCCAAAAAGGCCTGGGTTGCGTACATAGCCTTAGCCATTCTCTCGGCGGACTTAATCCGACGCTGCATCACGGCACTTTGAATGCGATATTCCTGCCAGCGGTAATCCGCTTCAATGCCTCCGCGCCATCGGTCATCGGGGAGCGCAAGCTCGAACGACTTAGTTCGTGCATGGGACTCGATTCTCCTGATGAACTGGCGCCGGCAATCAGAAGCATGACCCTTCGTCTGGGCTTGCCCGACGGGCTCGCCCTCCTTGAGGTTCCGGAATCCCTGTTTCCCCAGGTAATCAAGGGCGCGCTTGCCGACCATAGCCACAAAACCAATCCGCGGGAGGCATCGGTGGACGATTACATGGCAATGCTGAATGAGTCGCTGTAATCGGCGTCAGGAATATTCATTAGCGCAATGAGCGGGAGCATCACAAAACGAATACAAGGAGGTGGGAACATGAGAGACAAACCGGATTCAAGTGGCGTTCCCCATAATCGGGTCGCAATTGTCACCGGAGCAGGTAGCGGCATAGGCAGGGCGACAGTGGGAGCATTGTTGGCGGATGGATGGCGTGTAGCGCTCGCCGGGCGTCATCTGGAAACCCTCGAAGCAACTATTGCCGATTGCGATAAATTTTTCTCGGATCATGGCATTCGGACTATTGCCGTACCGACAGACGTCTCCCTGCCGTCTTCCGTCGATCAGCTATTGGCCGCTACGCAGCGCGCTTTTGGCCGGCTCGATATGTTGTTTAACAACGCTGGATTGGGCGTTGCCGGACAGTCGGTGGAAAAACTCGAGTACGAACGCTGGAAGCAGATTATTGATGTGAATGTTACCGGCACGTTTCTTTGCACGCAGGCGGCGTTTCGGCAGATGAGTGCGCAAACGCCACGAGGGGGTCGCATTATCAATAACGGTTCCTTGTCGGCACATGTACCTCGATTGCATTCAGCCGACTATACCGCCAGCAAGCACGCGGTTAGCGGTTTGACAAAAGCCTGCGCGCTTGATGGCCGCAAATACGACATCGCAGTATGCCAGGTAGATTTCGGCAACGCGGCGACAGAAATGGTATCCGGCATGGAGACGGGCGTGCTGCAGGCAAACGGAGAACGCGTCCCGGAACCTACGATGGATGTCGTCCATGCAGCAAATGCCATTGTTCATATGGCCAGCCTTCCGCTTGATGCCAATGTGCAGTTTATGACAGTCATGGCTACCAAGATGCCATTTGTGGGACGAGGTTAAGACACAGAAGCAAACCCATTTCACTCAAATCGCCATGCATTGCATGGCGGCGCATATTATTAAAATCAGGAGACGAACAATGGTGGATACGAAAGTAGAGGCACCGCTTGGGTCGCAGGAGCACGAAAAGGCAGACCTGCTGCGCAAAGTTGCGTGGCGGATCATACCGCTGATCATTGCCTGTTTTATCATGGCATATCTGGATCGCGTCAACATCAGCTTCGCGAAATTGCAAATGCAATCGCAGTTGGGTCTGAGCGAAGCAGCTTACGGGCTTGGCGCCAGTATATTCTTCATCGGCTACTTGCTTTTCGAAATTCCAAGCAATATTATTCTGGCAAAAGTTGGCGCGCGTCGGTGGATCGCGCGGATCATGATTACCTGGGGCATGACCTCAGCTGCCATGATGTTCGTTCATAACGAAACCTCTTTCTATGCGTTGCGCTTTCTGCTCGGGGTGCTTGAGGCTGGATTTGTTCCCGGCGTGCTCTACTTCTTTACGCAATGGTTTCCCGCCAGCTACCGCGGACGCATGAACAATATGTTTTTCGGTTCCATTGCATTGTGCGGAATCATCGGCGGACCGATTTCCGGTGGTATTCTGAAACTGCTGGATGGCGTCTACGGCATGCCCGGCTGGCAATGGTTGTTCCTGATCGAGGGAATCCCTTCGATTATTCTGGGTTTTGTCGTATTGTTCGCCTTCAACGATCGCATCGAAGATGCCAAATGGCTGTCCCAGAAGGAGAAAGTCATGCTGGCAAACGAGATTGGCAATGATCCTAAAGTCAACAACACGCATTCGTTAAGCGTAGCGATGAAACGGCCGGTCATTTATCTATTCTCGCTGATCTATCTCGGGCTCTGCATGGGGATCTACGGCATGCTTTTCTGGATGCCTCAGCTTGTCAAGACGGCAGGCACGGAGGATCCGCTGATCATCGGTCTGATAACGACATTGCCCTACATCGCTGCGATTGTCGGAACGATCCTGATCGGTAAAAGTTCCGACCGGACCGGCGACCGCCGCTGGCACCTGGCGGGCTGTGCACTGGCCGGTGCCGTGGGTTATGTCATGTGTGCGATCTATTGGAATAACACTGTGATGTTGGTTCTGGGCCTGAGTATCGCCGCGACGGGTATTATCGCGTCTTTCGGTATATTCTGGGTGTTTCCCGTACGCATACTGAGTGGTGTCGCCGCGGCCGCTGGCGTAGCCCTAATCAATTCTGTCGGCCAGATCGGCGGCATTATTGCGCCCTACATGGTTGGCAAGGTCAAGGATGTGACCGGAAGCGCATCGATGGGCTTATATGTGATTTCACTGGCCTGCGTCGTCACTGCAATACTGATTATTTGCGCCATTCCGCAAAATATCCGTTTCCGGGATACGGCAATGCGTCGGGTTGCCGAGAAAAGTGCCTGATGGCACTGGCTCGGGTGTTGTCATCTGGGGCACCTGTGAACATATCTAGTGGTATCGAAATAAGTCAGGTACCGATGCTTAGCGGGGCGCGCAATTTACGCAGCAGAGCAATCGCACTCTGCGCGGTGATTCGCCCCGTCTTGGGATTTTCCGAAGGAATGTTCTGGATTTCCATGGACAGCAGCGCCGAATCGGACACGACTTCTATATGATGGGTATTGCGTTCAAGGGTAGGGTCTGCCCAGACCTCGAGGATTGTTTTGTCAGGCCCAACACCCGCCAGCGACACGCTGACGGCCACGTTTAAGTTGGCCGGAAATCCTGATGCCGCTTCGCGCGCTGTACCCGAAAAGATCAGCGTGGGCTCTTTCAGGCTCATCACATCGATATTCTGTTTTTCCAGAAACGGCGCCCCCACAAACCCCTTAAGCGGCTTGCGCGAAGTCATCTTGACCGAGTGAATCGTACCTTCGGCCGCAGCCAGTATGGCGTCGAGCCCCAGAATCGCCCCAGATGGAACAAGGATCTGCCCATTATGCGCTCGGGCCAGATCCGCCAGTTCGGGATGCGCCAACAATGCCCCGCTGCTCAAACTGACAACCTTCTTTCCCGCCTTGAGAAACGGCATGGCAATACGGGGCAGCAGATGGGCGGGGGCACATTCGATCACAATGTCGCAATACGGTTCCAGCTCGTCCAGCAGTACAAACCGCGGCGGTTCCTGCCCTTGCCAGTTAAATTCAGGCGGCATGTCGGGGTTGCGTACGCCCACGGCTACAAGCCGAATGCCTTCAATACCTTGAGCAAGCTGGCTTGCAATCGAACGGCCTATGGCGCCAAAGCCTGCCACCCCTACACGTAAGTCTTCCATCTGTTGTCTTCCTGTTCCACAAATATCACCCGGCCCTATCACCGGTGGACTTCATTCTAGGAAAGGGATGCAAAGAAAGCAAACGATTTGTTATCACCGCCGCGAAGTGTTTCGACCAACTACGGTACGCCCGTAAACATTCGCGCTACGCTGCAATATCGATTCGGATATTAGCTCGCTCGCTGGCGTACAGAGGGGTGAAGCCATTGACTCCATTATTCACAAGGCAAAGTAGCTAATAACTAGCGTTATTAACTACAGTTTCTTTACTTACAGCATCTTAAAAAGATAAAAATATTTACACTGTTCATTGATGTTGGTTAGCACCGCCGGAACTCTACATCTTGCCCACAGGGCGGTAAATCGACTAACTCGATGGGTGCAATAGTAAGTGGCTAAGCTGCAATCTGCTCCTGTTGGTCCGTCATTCCCCGTGAACTACAGTCACCGCATTTAAACGTGCTCAAAATAAGATCCACAAAACTGCGCACTTTGGGATCCATATACCGGCTTGATGCGAATACGGCGTGAACAGGAGCGGGGGCATCTGCCCAATCAGGAAGTACCCGTGACAACGTGCCATCGGTCAGATACGGCTCGGCCATGAAACGAGGCAACTGCGCGATCCCAAGTCCTGCAAGAGCCAGGTTTCTCGCAGAGATCGTACTATTGACCGCACAGCGTGGGGACCCCGTGATCTTCTCTGTATTTGGTCCATTGACAAGGGTCCAGTTCGAGCGGCCACGCGTCCTCGTCATGATCAGATCGTGATGCTTCAGATCGCTAACTGTGGATAGCGCCGGTCCGCGATTCAGATAATCAGGGGCTGCATACAGCCCGAAAACCATCTCGCCGAGCTTGCGCGCAGAGAGCCCTGAATCATCGAGCGTACCGACGCGAATCGCGATATCGAACCCTTCATGAATGATGTCGACCAGGCGGCTCGTGTATTCCGCCTCCACCGTCACCTTCGGTGACTGCCGCAGAAACGCCGTGATCCATTCGTCCACGACCATCGTCCCGAACTCAGCACCCGCCGTGATTCTGATCAGTCCTTTTGGCTCTCTGGACTGTTGCGCTACCGAAGCCTGGGCTGCCTCGGCGGCAGTCAGGATGCACATGGCGCGTTCGAAGTAGTCCCGTCCAACCTCGGTGACGCTGAGACGACGTGTCGAGCGGGTAAGAAGCTGAGCGCCGAGTTTTTCTTCCATACGTCGGACGATGCGGCTGACGCGCGCCTTATCCGTGCCGAGCCGATCCGCGGCCGCCGTGAAGGAGCCATCGGTCACAACCGCCGCGAATAATCTCATTTCCGGTAGATCTATTAATGTGCTTGTAGTCATAGTAGGTGGAACTTTTAAATTTAGGTATCAACCAACAGACCGAGGTGAACCCGACCCTCTGGAATGGCTTGCTCAAATTCGCGGAAATTGTTGTCTTTATAGTCAACAGTCTATCGTATTCTTCACTATTTATCAATTTTGCGGTTAAGACTATATTGTATTCAATTGGCATTTGACCTTGCCAGACCGAAACGAATTCTGCACTCAGCGCTGACCAACACACCATATTTCCGTTGTGATTCAGCGTCCCGTTTTAATTTTTTCTTTCATTTTCAACAGAAGCATCTTCAATGTATTCCTCCTTTATGTCTTACCGCAAGCGACCAACATTGGCCGCCTGGATTGTCAGTGCCGTGACCGTCATGACGCTGACTGGTTGCAGTGACCAGCCCAAAACGGCGTCCATGCCACCTCCCTCAGTCAGCGTCGCCCAAGTAGCACAGCAAGATGTCAGACTGTGGGACGACTACAACGGCCGTATTAATGCGGTTGAAACGGTTAAGCTTCGCCCGCGCGTCTCCGGCTACATTGAGCGCGTCACCTACACCGAAGGCAAGGAGGTGCACAAGGGCGATGTGCTGTTTGTCATCGATGCGCGCAGCTACCGCACTGTCTTGGCACAGGCCAAAGCCCAACTCGCGCGCGCCCGCGCGCATGCCAGCCAAAGCGCCAGCGAAGCCAAACGGGCGCGGGTGCTGGTTGCTCAGCGGGCCGTGTCCACCGAGATGTACGAACAACGACGCACTGCCGCCGCAGTCGCACAAACGGATGCGCAGGCGGCGGAGGCCGCCGTGAGTGCCGCGCTTCTGAACGTTGAGTGGACACAAGTACGCGCACCGATTTCGGGTCTTGCTGGTAGGGCCGAAGTCACAGCCGGCAATCTGGTCAGCGCCGACGATGCAGGCAGTGTACTGACCACGCTGGTCTCGCAGGAAAAGGTATATGTGTATTTCAACGCCGATGAAAGTGCGTTCCTGCGCTATGCGGAAATGGCGCGCAACGGTCGGCGTGGTAGCGAGCTGGACGGCAAATTGCCCGTACAGGTCGGCTTATCTGACGAAGATGGATTCCCGCATCGCGGTACCGTGGACTTTCTTGACAACCAGATCGACAGCAACACCGGCACCATTCGTATGCGTGCCGTACTGGACAACAAAGACGGGGCTCTCACTCCCGGCCTGTTCGCACGCGTGCGCCTGCTCGGAAGCGGACAGTTCGATGCGCTGCTGATCAACGACAAGGCGGTGTTGACCGACCAGGATCGTAAGTATGTGTGGATTGTTGACGAGAAGGGTAAGGCCCAGCGCCACGACGTCAAGCTTGGCCGCAAGGCCAACGGCCTGCGCATTGTCGAAAGCGGCCTCGCCCCTGGTGACAAGGTGATCGTCGACGGCGTGGATAAAGTGTACATGCCGGGCCTTCCGGTTGATGCAAAAATCGTGCCGATGCAGCCGATCACAGCCAACGTCGCGAGTAACTGAGGAAGTCGGCGCTATGGATTTTTCAAAGTTTTTCATCGACCGCCCGATCTTCGCTGCGGTCCTGTCTATCGTGATTTTCGCCGCCGGCCTGATTGCGATCCCGATCCTGCCGGCTGACGAATACCCTAACGTCGTGCCACCGTCTGTGGTGGTACGCACCGTGTATCCGGGCGCCAATCCCAAGGTCATTGCCGAAACCGTGTCCGCGCCTTTGGAAGAAGCGATCAACGGCGTCGAAGGCATGATGTACTTTAAGTCGGTCGCCGGCTCCGATGGCGTGCTGCAAATGACCGTAACGTTTCGCCCTGGCACTAATGCCGACGATGCCACCGTGCGGGTACAGAACCGCGTTGCTCAGGCGCAGGCGCGTTTGCCCGAAGACGTGCGCCGTCAGGGCGTGACTGTGCAAAAGCAGTCACCGACATTCCTGATGGTTGTTAACCTCGTCTCGCCGGACGACCGCTACGATTCGCAGTATCTGCGCAATTACGCGCGCTTGCATGTCAAGGACGCGCTTGCACGGATTCCGGGTGTCGGCGACGTCGGGGTATTTGGCGGCGGCGACTACGCGATGCGAGCCTGGCTCGATCCTGGAAAGATTGCCGCGCGCAACCTGACCGCAAGCGACGTAGTCACCGCAATGCGCGAGCAGAACGTGCAGGTGTCAGCCGGCCAGATTGGCGCCGAACCGATGCCCAATAGTCAATTTCTGAGCTTGATTAATGCAAAGGGACGATTGAGCACCGTCGAGGAATTCGGCGATATCGTACTCAAGAGCGGTCGTGACGGCGAGATTGTGCGCCTTCGCGACGTTGCCCGTCTGGAGCTTGGCGCAAACGACTACAGCTTGCGCTCACAATTGGACGGCAAAAACACCGTGGCGTTGGCAGTATTCCAGACGCCCGGCGCCAATGTGCTGGATATCCGAAACCAGGTGATCACCACGATGGATGAGATCCAGAAGGGATTCCCACCCGGCGTCAGCTATGAGTCGGTGTACGACACCACCATCTTTGTGCGCGACTCGATCAAGGCGGTCGTCAGCACTCTGCTGGAGGCGGTCTTGCTGGTCGTATTGGTGGTCATCCTGTTCCTGCAGACCTGGCGCGCGTCGATCATCCCGTTGGTCGCGGTGCCGGTGTCGGTAGTCGGCACCTTCGCGGGGCTGTACCTGTTGGGCTTTTCGATCAATACCCTAAGCCTGTTCGGGCTGGTGCTCGCGATCGGCATTGTGGTCGACGACGCCATCGTCGTTGTCGAAAACGTAGAGCGCAACATCGAGAGAGGGTTGACGCCGATGGCCGCCGCGCATCAGGCGATGACGGAGGTTTCCGGTCCAATCGTCGCCATTGCACTGGTGCTGTGCGCCGTATTCGTGCCGATGGCGTTCCTTTCGGGGGTGACCGGCGAGTTCTACAAGCAGTTCGCCACCACCATCGCTATCTCCACGTTGATCTCGGCAGTCAACTCCCTGACCCTGTCTCCCGCCTTGGCTGCGCGATTGCTCAAGCCGCACGATGCCGCAAAAGATGTCCCGTCGCGCGTGATCGACCGCTTGTTCGGCTGGCTATTCCGTCCATTCAACCGGTTCTTCCACAAGAGTGCAGCCAAATATCAGGGCGCCGTGTCTCGAGTGCTGGGCAGGCGCGGTGCGGTATTCGTAGTGTATGCGTTGCTGTTGCTCGGTACCGGAGTGATGTTCAAGGCGGTGCCAGGCGGCTTCGTACCCGATCAGGACAAGGGCTATCTTGTCACCGGTGTCATCCTGCCAGCAGGAGCATCGCTCGAACGCACCGACGCGCTGCTCAGAAAGGTTGCAGACATCGCCATGCACACCGAGGGCGTGTCTCATACCGTGACATTTCCGGGTCTGAACCCATTGCAGAACACGAATTCACCGAATACGGGTGCGACTTTCCCTGTCCTGAAGCCGTTTTCTGAACGAAACCGCAGTGCCGCGCAAATCAATGCTGAGATCAGCGAGAAGATTTCTGCATTGCAGGAAGGCGTCACGTTCTCAGTCTTGCCGCCGCCGATCCTGGGACTTGGCAATGGCGCGGGCTATTCCTTGTATGTTGAAGATCGCGCAGGGATGGGATACGGTGCATTGCAGAATGTCATGGGGTCGCTGCAAGGCGCGATTTCGCAAACGCCTGGCATGAGCTATCCGGCAAGCAGCTATCGGGCCAACGTCCCGCAGTTTGATGCTGAAGTGGATCGGGTCAAGGCCAAGGCCCAGGGTGTGCCATTGACCAGCGTATTTGACACGTTACAGACCTATCTTGGGTCGGCTTACGTCAATGATTTTAACCAGTTCGGCCGCACCTGGCAGGTGATTGCACAGGCTGACGCCGAGTTCCGCGACGATATTGAAGACATCGCCAATCTGCGCACTCGCAATGACCGCGGCGAGATGGTGCCGATCGGCAGCGTCGTGAAAATCAAACAAACTTTCGGCCCCGATCCGGTGCTGCGGTTCAATGGCTATCCAGCCGCCGACCTGGCCGGTGGCGCGGATCCGCACGTGCTGTCGTCGAATGAAGTGATGGGCAAAATTGCCGAATTGGCGCAGAAGGTGCTACCGCCTGGCATGCAAATCGAATGGACGGATCTTAGCTACCAACAGGCGACGCAAGGCAAAGCTGCATTAGTGGTGTTCCCGCTAGCCGTGCTGCTGGTGTTCCTGGTGCTTGCCGCGTTATACGAAAGCTGGACGCTACCGCTGGCCGTCATCCTGATCGTGCCAATGTGTCTGTTGTCCGCGCTGTTCGGCGTGTGGCTGACCGGTGGTGACAACAATGTATTCGTACAGGTCGGCCTGGTGGTGCTGATAGGCCTGGCATGCAAAAACGCAATCCTGATCGTTGAGTTCGCACGCGAACTGGAAATGCAGGGCAGCGGCATCATCGAGGCGGCGCTGGAAGCCTGCCACCTGCGTCTGCGTCCGATAGTCATGACCTCCATTGCCTTCATCGCTGGTACGGTTCCGCTGCTGTTCTCCCATGGCGCCGGCGCAGAAATTCGCGCAGCTACTGGCGTCACGGTGTTCGCCGGCATGTTGGGTGTCACTCTGTTCGGCCTGTTTCTGACCCCAGTGTTCTACGTCGCCTTGCGTAAACTATCCGGACGCAAGCTAGTCCAACACGGCGAATCAACCTTTACCAACGATCTGCAACATTCCGGGAAGGGTAATCCGACATGAAAGCCTATATAGATACTACAAGATACAGCGCTGGGGGATTTGCTTTGATGGGGACCGGCAAACAGGCGGCAAACAATACGAACTGTTTAAGCAGAGTCCTGAGCAATTTTCCGGCACTCGCATCTCAACAGAGATTGAAACTGATGGCTTGAAACAGGCTGATCTTGCGGAGCTAATTGATAATGCTGTGATAATACTGGGACTATTGAGGACGAACTGAATATTAACGTAACCAACGTCACAGCGCTCCACTAATGTTACCTAATCCCCAATCATAACGGTGGGAGATCCCTCAACCACTGTGCCGCCACATGATATGGTATCCCCCATTCGGCCAGCAGGTTTGCCGTTAATGAAGACAGAGCCAGAACCGCCCGCAAGAGTACGGCTATGCTCAGACTCATCAGGACAGGCATGCGATTCAAAGGCATCGCCCTGGCGCATTGCGGGGATACCATCAATAGTCACATTTGGGGAAGCTTCTGTACCACGTGTTGGTGGGGCACCATCATGGTCAGACGCCATGTCCCCAAGTCTCGCTGCTGAGTGCGTCATTTTTTAGCCTCCAAAATAACAGCCACCATATTTAGAATAGTCACACTTAACTAACGGAAACTACTCAGTAGGCGTAAATTCCATATTAAAAAACAGAAAGGCTTTAGCATTATTTTGCTTATCAGTACCAATAAATGCAGATTTGGATATGGGATACCAATTTTTTGGTAAAAACTCATCAAGCTGAACTAAAATCGCATCGCCATATATGGGTGACTTCACCAGCAAAGGTCGAATCAATTCGATATCATATTCCTCAATTTCGGGATTCGCGACGACGCCCAACAAGGTCTTCTCTGGAACAGGAAGAAGATGGTCAAACTCAGAATATAATTCGCCAGGAACGAGTTTCTGCCGAAATGCAATACTTGAAATAACTCCGGCTTCATTGCATATAAGATCGAAAGTTACCCCAGTACTGTCATTAAAATAAATTCTGGTATCTTCGCGAAGTTTTAACCAGGGAATAGATTCTTCTCTGGAAGCCATTACTTCAGCGGTATAGTAGAATGAATAATATGGATCGTACGAGCTATTCGCACTTGGCACATTCGTTTCAACAAGATTCACACGCATACCTAACTACTTATATAAAAAATGCATTATGGTTAAGTCCTTGTCTCTGATGACAACTTCCAGGACCCGATGACGTACCTCTCCCGTTTTTGATGTAACGGTTTTAAGAGGAATTTCATACCGAAAAAGCCCAGCCACCCCTCTCGGATCAGGGGTTTTTTTACCATACCTAAAGGCAAGATAGAGTATTTGTGTGGGAACATATCTTCCCTGCTCTCCCATGTGGCCTAACGTTTTTGCAGTGAATTTAAATACTTCCCGAGTCGTTAGCACCCTGAAGGAAACTTTCAAAGCAGTCATTGCTGACTGTGTTACTAGTCCCGAACCAACACCAATTGCGAAGCTACGCGCCAGTCGGGTACCTCCCCCCACTATCAGCGACTTGCCGCCACTGAAAATGGCTCGTATCCCCGTACCACCAACAAAAAAAAGTATTGCGTTTTCAAGCGGATACACCGGCTGTATTGGAGGATCATAAATATGATTCTGCGATACGATATTACCTTCGAGATCATAAGTTACATGAGGAGCGTAACGTTGATTTTCCTTTGGAACAGAAGGATCAACCCAATGAAAACCTATGACTGCATTTTCCTCCTCATCAAAAATTGGGATGGCGTCTGCTCTAACTCCCGGCGGCAAATAATAGAGAATCTCTTCGCTATCGGCGTTAAATCCGTTAACACTGGCTTCAAATCCTATTTCTTCTCCGGTGTAGTCCATTTAGTTTAAATCAATCCTTTTCCCATTAATAATGATATGGAGTCCAGTGATCTTGATGGTTCCGTCAGAGGTCAGTTGAATTGACGATTGACCACTCGATAAAGTGAGAATATCTTTTGCTTCGTGCACCAAGGCGGATCTGGCAGAAAACATCATTGATCGTGAAGAGGCCGTTTTGTCACCTGTCACAATTTCTGTGGCATTACCACCAGCACGATTCCATGTGTCTCCTCTAACATTCAACGTGTAAGAGCCGTTTCCCTTACTCTCATCAGACATAAGGCTAAAATCATGCGCGTGCTCGGAGAACATTGAAAATACGCCACGTTGCGTTTGCATGGCGTCTCTTGGAGAGCTTGACATTCCTATTAAGACTTTGAAATCCCCGTTGATTGTCGTCGTGGAATTTCCACCGATATCAGTTCTCAAGTTTTTATCAACAATTTCTTTTGCACTTCTTCTGATTTTTGTAATTCTATCTCGACCAACAAATTCGACAGAATCTCGGCCGATTATTTCGGATGCATCGTTTTCTATTTCCGTGTTCATATCCTTTTGAGCACGGATAAATAACTCTTCCTGCGCCATTTTGTCTTCAAAGCGGATCGCATTGGCTGTGTAGTAGTTACCATCAGGTGTGGAGCGTGAATACAGCCCCATCTGTGTAGCATTCTCCGGCAGTTTCCACGGCGGCATCATGGCCGCGTTGTATACCCGGCCTGTAATAATCGGCAAATCAGGATCCCCGTTCAAGAAGTCCACAATGACCTCATCACCGATACGCGGCACCTGGATTGCGCCAAAGTTGCCGCTGGCCCAGCTGCTCGAAACCCGGATCCAGCACGAACTGTTTTCGTCTTTCTTGTCGTAGCGGTCCCAGTGAAAATGCACCTTGACCTGGCCATATTCATTGGTCCAGATTTCCTTGCCTTCGGGACCCACCACCACAGCAGTCTGTGGCCCCAGGGTACGCGGCTTGCGCGTAATGCGCGGCGGCCTGAACGGCAAGGTGGTGCATTGCACGGTCAGATCAAAAACGCAGCGCCGACCGTTTTGTGCAGCCTCTTCCGGCGAGCTTACTGAATGGTAGTTGTTCTCTTTCAGATCATAGCGGGTGCCTAGCACCACATACTCGCGGTTTTCTTCTGTGCGGGGGCAGCGCACCAGATTGAACAGCGAACCGGTAGCCACGCCCCGAGCCGTGCTACGCAGCGTCCGGGTATCACGAACGTGGTGCTGTTCCTGCATGCGCTGACGAGCATAGCGTTCGCCCAGGGGTTCATCTCCGTAATTACCTGGCCATTCATACACCTCCGCTTCATTGTGCGCGTGATCCAGCTTGATTTGCTGGCGTGCCGCCAAGTCTGCGCGGGGTGTGGTGAAGTTATAGTCGTTGGTGGTGTATTGCCCTGGCCGCAAATCCTGATACACGGCCACCTGTGTCATATAGTCCCGCTGTGGCAGCGTCAGTTTGTCTTCGGTAAAGTACGGCACGTGTTCGTAGCCGTCTACCGGTTTGTGGCTCTGGATTTCGTCGCTCATGACCAGCGTGTGCTTTTCCTGCTCATGACGAAAGTAATAATGAATGCCTTCAGCCTCCAGCAGCCTGCTCACAAACTGAAAATCAGTTTCGTCATATTGCACGCAATAGACACGCGGCGCATAGCTTTCCACCAGATCGAACTCAAACGCATAACCATAGGGCGCCAACACCTGTTTGATAGTCTCTGGCACAGACTGGTTCTGGTAGATGCGGAATTCTTTCTTGTGTGTCGCCAGCCAGAACCAGGGCACCACGCGCGCTTCGTACACATAGTAACGGTCGGCATCGCCTTCCTGGCCTACCAGTGCAAAACTGGCAATCACGCCGTTGATATGCCGGGGCGCTGCCGCCGTGTGAATAGTCAGTGTCAGGGATTTGCCAAGCAACGCCCTCACATCAACTTGCATCGAGCGATGCAACAGCCTTACGGTATAGTCGGAAAGAGTAGACATCCCGTCTGTGCCTTGCATGGCGTCAAACAGGAATTGGGCATTTTCAGCCGCAATAGATACCCTGATCAGCCGATCAGGATTGATTAAATTCGATATATTTATGTTCGCAGACATCTAGCCTGGCGGGCCTGCGTCGCACCCACCCCATGTAGAAATGTTCTTATTTATTGAGAAACAAACACTTACGGGTATTATAAAGAGACACGCCTGAAGACTAAACCTAATTTTACAAATTATTTCAATAGTTCTCTGTAACTATCGCTTTTAATCTATTCGTTCGTTTATGCCTGACAAACCGTAGCAGATGTAATGCTAAAACCAAGTCGAGCGAAATCTCCCCTAATCAAAGCCCTGTTGGTGATCAACCTTCCGAACCTCTGCACAAACAAAAACAGGCTCCGATAAAATTTCGGAGCCTGTTTGGCAATCTGTGTACCCACACTTTTTTTTCACTAATGATGAGAATTTTGAGCTTAATTTTAGAGGCTTTTTTGAATCGGCCAGGGTTTACTAGACACTTTTAAGCCTCATACTACTCACAGATGGAGATTATTATGAGCAAGGTCCGATTTACGGAAGAATTCAAACTCGAAGCGATAAAGCAAATCACAGAACACCACCGCCCGGTGGCTGAAGTGTCGCAACGACTGGGCGTGTCAA
>JAEWEV010000029.1 GCA_023389155.1 Pseudomonadota bacterium | reverse complement strand
AGCAGCCGGCGAAGAACGAGCCCAGTGCGGCGATGGCAAGCGCCGCCCCCGCTCGGCCGTTCTTGGCCATCTGGTGCCCGTCCAGCACCGTGACCACCGCCGAGGTTTCCCCCGGTAGCGCCACCAGAATGGCCGTGGTTGAACCACCATACTGAGCGCCGTAATAAATACCGGCGAGCATAATCAGGCCTGCGGTAGGAGGCAGGATGTAAGTCAATGGCAGCAGCATCGCGATGGTAGGGACAGGGCCGATACCGGGCAGCACGCCAATCAATGTTCCGAGGATACAACCGAGCAGCGCATACAGAAGGTTTTCAGGCGTAAACGCGACCGAGAACCCCAGCGCCAAATGTTCTATTAATTCCATAATATTTATTTTCCTTTGATCCGACGCACCAGCATGACAACGGCGATAATAATGCCCACGGGAATCACAATCTGGGCGAGCAGACTCCATTCAGCAATCGGTTCAGGCCAAAGCGGGAATATCAGTCCCAGACCCTTGACGAACGCCAGCCAGGCGAAAATAGTCAGGAAAATGGCATTGCCTACAGCGATCACAATGCTGAACTCGTGGCTTGCCAGACTGCAGAAGATAACCAGCAGCGGAGTGGCAACGTACAGGCCAAGATGGTCAAGCATAATGCCGTAAAGACAGATGCTGCCGATGATCATGAAAAGAATATCCCAGTCGAAATGACCGACGTCGGTATCTTCCTTGGGTTCGCCCCTAAGGGAAAGTGCAAAGACGACGGCGCCGAGCAGCGCCATGCAGATGCCCAGCCAGAATGGGAAATAACCCGGTCCCATACGGCTTGGCGTACCCATATCGTAACTGTAGGAAAATACGGCAAATCCTAGTCCGATGGCCACAAACATCAGGCCGGACCAGAAGTCCTGTTGGTTTTTTATATGCATAATCTGTACCTTTTAAGTCTCCACTAAAATTGCAGGTGTATAGACGAAAGATTGTAAAGAGACAGATGTCTTTCAGTGGATGACGAAAACATTACCGTTTTGTCATGATTGCAGATGAATAAAAATGTATATTGGAATTCTTGCTGGTAACGTACGTATTGACGGCAGTCATTTGCAAACGGGGTGGCCGCCAAATATGTGTGAAATGATGTAGCACCAGGGAAATTCGGTTAGTAACGGGGGACTTGCCCATGTGGCACTGTTTGATCATCGAAGATGATTACGAAAATGCGCGATATATTGCCAATGGCCTTAGCGAGTTGCGTCACCACGCGATCGTATGCGGCAATGGCGCAGATGGCATGCGCCGCGCGTCTGAGCAGAAGTGGGATATCATTATTCTTGATCGAATGCTGCCAGGTAATATTGATGGCCTCTCGATCCTGTCTACCCTGCGTGCGCTGGGCAATAAAACACCAGTACTGGTTCTGAGCGCCCTGTCTGGGGTGGACGAGCGTGTTCGCGGTCTCAAATCCGGTGGTGACGACTATTTGACAAAACCGTTCGCTTTCTCGGAACTGATCGCCCGCATCGAAGCGCTAATCCGCAGGGCCGGGACAGATGATACGGTCAAACAGTTGCAGGTGGCCGATCTGAAACTGGATCTGATCAAGCGAAAAGTCGAGCGTGCAGGCAAAGTGATCAGTCTTCAGCCACGGGAATACCGGCTTCTGGTCCATATGATGCAGAACGCGGGAAACGTGGTGACTCGTACCATGCTGCTTGAAGCTGTGTGGGATTTCAGATTCGATCCTCAGTCCAATGTGATTGATGTACAGATCAGTCGTCTGCGTCGCAAGATTGACAGTGGCCACGACACGCCCCTGATCCACACGGTCTGGGGAGAGGGTTATGTGCTGTCAGAGAAGGGCTCGCCGACAGGACAGGATCTCGTCACCACATGATCCGCAAAACCGCCCGGTCGCTGGGACGGATGTGGAGTTCCATCTCATTCCGCCTGACTTTCAATTACGGCCTGCTTGCACTGTTTTCCATCCTGGTGCTGATGGCGTTCATTTATCTTCAGGTAGTAGGGGCATTGCATTCGCAATTGCAGCGGCAGATCGCATCGACCACTCATAGACTGGTCACCGATTTTGAAACCGGAGGCTCGGACCGGTTGGTCCGCTCTCTGGCCTTTACCCTGTCCGATGCAGTGGACTCTGACCGGGAACTTTATTTGCTGCTGAATCAGAACGGTGAAAAGGTCATTGGTAACCTGGATGCTGCCCCGGTATCCAGGCTTACCGAGATCGCTGAAGCTCAAGTCACCAGCGATGGCGTGCCAGTCATGGGGCGATTCAAGGTTCTTCCTCTTTCCGATGGGAGCACGCTGATCGTTGGTATGGATTTGGCCGACATCAACCGGACGATATCCCTTATCGGCCAGGCCTGCCTGGTGACCTTGTTTGTGGCGCTGATGCTTGTCATCGTCGGAACATTCATTTTTCGCAGGGAGCTGGATTATCGCGTAAGCAGTATCCATAGAACAGCGACGCTGATCAGCAGCGGACAATTGTCTTCGCGGATTCCGCTGTCCGAAATACAGGATGAGTTCTATCATCTGAGCCACGAAATCAATGACATGCTGGACAGGATTGAAGCGCTCATGAGCGGTGTCCGTCATGTCTCGGATACCATAGCCCATAATCTGCGAACTCCGTTAACCCGAATCATCAGTCGGCTTCGAACTGTTCAACGACCGGGTCATACTGCTGAAGACGTACTACAGGCCACGCATTTTGCGGTCAGGGAAGTCGAGAACCTGAATCAGCTTTTTGAGAAACTGCTGCAAATTTCGGAAATCGAAGCAGGTGTGCAGCGGCAAAAATTTCACACTTGCGATTTTTCGGCAATAGCGGAAGATGTGATTGACCTGTACAGTCCATTTGCAGAAGATCTGCAGCGTAAGCTTTCCCTGTCGGTTGATGGGAATTGCCAACTGTTTGGAGATGCAGATCTGCTGGCCAGCATGCTGGCTAATCTGGTGGATAATGCCCTCAAGTACACGCGGGAACATGTCTGGGTGACGCTTAGCGCGAGTCATGCGCAGCTGACTGTGACGGTGCAGGACGATGGTCCGGGCATTCCGCAAGAGGAGTATCAGAATGTAGGCAAGCATTTCTATCAGCTTGATCCGAACGCTACTGGTTTTGGCCTCGGACTGAAAAGTGTGATGGCGATTGTCGCGATGCACGACGGGACGCTGGATTTTAAAGATGCCGGACCCGGGCTGAAAATTACAATCGTGTTTCCCATCCATTCGGAGCGCAACGGAAATGACGCAGCTTGAATCTGTAATTCCAGTTGATGGAATTGACTGGCTGTCAGCAGCCTGTTTTCTGGTTAGAATTTTCTGAAATTCACGAGTCAGGCATGGATCCGAAATATGCACATCATTATTCCCGAAGACTATCAAAATTGCGTACGAGATTTACATTGTTTCGAGAAACTTCGTGACCATGACGTGACAATTTATAATGACACCTGCAATGAGCCCGACAGGTTGGTTGAACGCTTTCAGCATGCAGACGCACTGGTACTGACCCGAGAGCGGACGCGTCTTGATGAGGCAATCCTGGCCAGGCTGCCCAGACTGAAATTGATCAGTCAGATTGGTAAAATATCAGGTCATGTCGACCTGCACGCGTGTCGCAAATTCGGTATTGCGGTGGCAGAGGGCAAAGGCTCTGGCGCAGCAACGGCTGAGCTTACGTGGGCTTTGATTCTGGCTAGCAGGCGTCATATCGTTGATGAGGCGAACCGCATGAAGCGCGGGCTGTGGCAGGGCAGTCTGGGACAACAGCTGCAGGGGCAGCGGCTGGGCATCTGGAGTTATGGTCGGATTGGTCAGCAGGTTGCCCGGTATGGCAAGGCATTTGGCATGCACGTCTGGGTCTGGGGCGGGGTGCAGTCGACAGCCAGGGCCAAAGAAGAGGGATTTGACGTTGCTCCTTCTCGTGAGGCGTTCTTTTCCCGCAGCGATGTAGTCACCCTGCATATTCGTCTCAGTGAGCAAAGCCGCGGCATTGTAAAAGAGGCAGACCTGCTGGGAATGAAAAGCACGGCCTTGTTGGTCAATACCAGTCGTTCAGAGCTTATCGAGCGTGGCGGGCTGGAGCGAGCCTTGGAAATGGGCCATCCGGGTTTTGCGGCAGTTGATGTCTACGACAGCGAACCGGTTACGCACTCGCCCCTGGTCGGTATGCCAAATGTATTATGCACACCGCATTTGGGATATGTCGAACGCGACAATTACGAGAATTATTTCTCTATTGCATTTGACAATATCAATCACTTTTTCTCAGGGAAACCAGCGAATCTGGTGTAATGTCCGTTATTGATTAGTACGGCTGGATTATCAGGGTTGCTTCGGGCAGGGTTGCTTCGGGTATTGACAGCTTCGTTAGAATATTTACGCCCAGTACGAAAGCAAATCCCTATCTCTTGAGCTGTGCTGTCCCGCCTGAACCGTGATTTGTACGGACGGGGCACCTCTGCCACAGGTTCAGGGGTGCAATGGCTGCATATCATCGCAAGTTGATGGCCTCTATGGGTAACGCCGAGCTAGTTTGCATACTGGGAGTCACTTTCGCTGTTTTTCGCGTAACCGTCCATGGCCATCACAAAAATCAAATACAGACCCATGCCGGCATCTTTTCTTGTCGGCGAGAACCATGGCGTATGAAAGGTTGCGTTTGTTGCTCAAATGCGGATGTCACATTGCCAAGACAGGTGTAATATCGGAAATCTAACAAAAATAATTAGCTTGGCGGAGGATTTGCTATGAAAACGTGCCCTAAATGTTCGACCGAGCTTGAAGATGCGGTAACCAGCTGCGTTTCTTGTGGTTTCCAACTGAACAGACCAGAAAGATCCTTATTGGGCAAAGCGGCCAAATGGGGGTTTATCGTCTTCAATGTCGCGATGATTTGCTGGGTGCTGATTGCCATGGGCGCTTTCGGGCTGATTGGCCAGGCATCCCAGGAAGAGGCGCTTCCTCATGGGACCGAGGATTCGGCAGGGATGGGCCTGTCGATGATTGTCATGATCTGGGTGATCTGTAACGCCGTGCTGGGGGTCATCGTCTGGGATACCCGGGCGAGGAAAAGAGCACTTCAGGAGTCGCATAAACAAACTGAGGAGTAAATGCGGTGGCAACATGAGATCTGTCCGGATGCACGCCGGGCTGGGTGACACCGCCTGCGCGGCATTACCCGGAGGAAAGAGTAGTGAAAAGTAGCCACTGCCAGTGACGGTAGAAAGCCGATCAGATAGTTGCCATACCTACCGGAAACTACCGGAAACGAATACCGCAGAAACAACAAAGGCCGCGTGCGAGGCGGCCTAAGTGCTTGATTTCGTTGTATGAACAGAAGTGCGAGTTGGTGGCTCTTCCCCGATTCGAACGGGGGACCTGCGGATTATGATTCCGTCGCTCTAACCGACTGAGCTAAAGAGCCATTCCGCACATTCTCGTTCAACTAACGATTATGTAAGGCTTCATTAAACTACCTTTTATATCCCTGGGCATCGCTGCACAGACAACAAGAAAAGCGCGATTCAACGAAGCATGAAACTATATCAGAATTTTTTTTACCGTGCAAGTTTTTATTGCAGGGCGCGTAGAATTTTTTGTCCTGCACGACCATCCGGTGTCAGGCCGAGCCTGCTTTGTTCCGTTTTAATGGCCTCCCGGGTTTTACTACCAATCAAGCCATCAGCCTCACCGATATCATAGCCTTTCCTGAGCAGTGCCTTCTGCAGCGTCATGCGTTCTGCACGTGACAGTCCTGGATCATCGGTGGGCCATGGCGTGTGGAATGGGCCGGCGCCGCGCAGGCGATCGCTCAAGTGCGCAATGGCCAGGGCGTAACTTTCGGCCGCGTTGTAGCCGTAGATCGCGTCAAAATTGCGGAACACCAGAAATGCTGGACCTGTGGCGCCTGCCGGAGTCAGCAGGCCGGCTTTTTGCGAGTCGGAGACGCGTGACGACAGGGGCTGTCCTTCCACGGTTGTTACGCCGCGAGCCGCCCAGGTTGCCACGGTTTTCTTCTTGCGCCGACCTTCACCGGCGGTTGACATCCCCGCAGGCAGACGGACCTCAAAGCCCCAGGGCTGCCCCGCTTGCCATCCGCCCTTGGCAAGAAAGTTTGCGGTGGATGCCAGAGCATCGGCGGCATTGTCCATCAGATCACGGCGTCCGTCGCCGTCAAAATCCACAGCTAGCCTCTCGAAAGTGGAGGGCATGAACTGCGTATGACCAAATGCTCCTGCCCAGGACCCGATCAGGCGTTGCGGCTGAATGTCACCAGACTGCAGAATGCGCAAGGTGGCAAAAAATTCTTTCTGGAAATAGGCTTGCCTGCGCCCATAACAGCTTAAAGTGCCCAGCGCCTGTATCAGTGGATATTTCCCTTGCGTCTGCCCATAATTGCTTTCGACGCCCCATACTGCAACAACAGTCGCAGGATCGACGCCGTATTGTGCAGAGACCTTGCGCAGAATGTCGCCGTAGCGTGACAGATTATTGCGTCCTTCCCGGACGCGTTGCTCATCCACAAGCCCGGCCATGTAATCCCAGATGGGCTGGCGAAATTCCGGCTGATAGTTGAGTTTTTCCAGAATACTCAGATCAGGTGCAACGCCCTGGGTAAATTGCGCAAAGGATTGCGCCGAGATGCCCGCGCGCGCCGCCTGAGGCTGCAATTTTTGCAGGCACGCTGGAAAGTCGCCAGCGCTTTGCGCAAAAACTGCGGCGGGTGTACTGAGCATGGCAAAAATGGCGAGTGTCTGCAATTTGCGGGTGGCCATTTGGCGTGGACGGCGGGTTAGCATGAACACGGCTCCTGAAATAAGGGGTCAATTCTTGTAATGGATTGAAGTCAGATTCTAACGTATGTGCTTATTTTGTTTGTGATTTCATGTGTTTGGCGAAAAACATGGGTAAAATTGATCGCAGTTCGTTAGAATCAATCCCTATTATCCTATCCATTCGTTGAGATTGCATTGTATGAAGTTGAAAGTATTGGCAACGGCTCTGGCACTTCTGGCCACTTCGGCCTGCGTATATGCCGACTCGGAAGCGCTGAACCGTATTGATCGGCTTGAACAGTCGCAATCCA
Organism: Pseudomonadota bacterium; assembly: GCA_023389155.1. Taxonomy (GTDB): domain Bacteria; phylum Pseudomonadota; class Gammaproteobacteria; order Burkholderiales; family Burkholderiaceae_B; genus Advenella. The sequence continues at coordinate 12,402 of JAEWEV010000029.1, read as the reverse complement.
CGCAGCATCGGTTACTCGCGAAGAACAGCAACGCTGCCGCAGATCCAAGCAAGGCGCCGCCTTCTCTGAAGAAGCCGGAAAAAAAGGCGCTTGAACCGACTGTTGACCAGGCTAAGGCGGCGATCATTGTTGCCAATATCCTGACGCGTTTTGAGTACGACAAGAAGCCGCTGGACGAAAAGATGTCCCATGCGGTATTCAAGGAATATCTCAAGATGATGGATCCGGCAAAGATGTATCTGCTCAAATCCGATATCGACGAATTCGAACCTGTACGTAAAAACATTCATACCATGCTGATGACAGGACGCCTTGCGCCAGCATTTGTGATGTTCGAGAAGTATCGTGATCGCGTTGAGCAGCGCTTTGATCATGCGCTCGCACTGCTGGACAAACCCTTTGATTTCGACAAGGAAGAGTCTTTCAATCTGGATCGCAAGAAGGCTGAGTGGCCCACTTCCGAGGCCCAGATCAATGACTTGTGGCGCAAGCGTATCAAGAACGATTATCTTCGGCTGAAACTGGCTGGAAGCAAAGACAGCGTGATTGTTGAGAAACTCAAGAAGCGCTATATCAACAATCGCAACCAGATCATGCGCATGAACGGCGAAGATGTTGCCGAAATGTTCCTCAATGCCTATGGCAATAGCACGGATCCACATACATCATATTACAGCCCCAGTTCTGCCAAGAATTTCGATGTTCAGATCAGCCTGTCGGTGGACGGGATCGGCGCCGTGCTGCAAAAGCGTGACGAATACGGACAGATTCGCGAAGTCGTGCCGGGCGGACCGGCAGCCAAATCGGGCAAGCTTAATCCTGGCGATCGCATCGTCGCAGTAGGTCAGGGCGCATCCGGTCCCATGGAAGATGTCGTAGACTGGCGGCTGGATGATATCGTCAAGCTGATCCGCGGCAAGCGCGGGACCACTGTGCGCATAGAGATCATTCCTGCCGAGAGAGGCATGGAAGGCAAGCACACCACGATTTCCATTGTTCGCCAGAAAGTGACCATGGAAGACCAGGCTGCGCGCTACCGCATCTACGAAGCCGGTGGGGAAGGTAACAAACGCAAGGTCGGTATCATCACCATCCCCAGCTTCTACGAAGATTTTGATGCAAAAGCCCGTGGCGAAACCAACTACAAAAGCGTAACGCGTGATGTGCGTACCATTCTTGCCAAGCTGGACAAAGAAGGGGTAGACGGGGTATTGCTCGATCTGCGCAACAATGGTGGTGGTTCGCTCAGTGAGGCGGCCAATCTGAGTGGCCTGTTCCTGGGTGGGCCAAATCCGATCGTTCAGGTTAGTACCGCCGAGGGTACGGTTTCCAACGTGCGCAGTGCTACAGGGAAAATCGTCTGGGACAAACCCGTTGGAGTCATGGTTAACCGTATTTCTGCGTCGGCATCAGAAATTTTTGCCGCCGTCATCCAGGATTATGGGCGCGGTGTTGTGATTGGCGATCCTACCTGGGGTAAAGGTTCCGTGCAGACCATCCGTGGTCTGGACGAATTCCTGCGTCGTCACGAAGGCGAAGAGCTGGGTTCCCTGAAATGGACAATCCAGAAATTCTTCCGTGTCAATGGCAGCTCTACTCAGGAAAAGGGCGTGGTACCTGACATCATTTTCCCATCGGCTTTCGATCCTACCGAACTGGGTGAATCCAGTTACGAGAATGCCATGCCATGGAGCAAAATTGAGCCGACCAAATACAATGGCTATGACTCGCTTGCCGAAAAAATCGGTTCTCTTAAAACACTGCATGAACAGCGTGCCGAGAAGTCCGAGAGCTGGAAGCTGCTGCTTGATGAGCTGGCCTATGCACGCAAGACATCCGACAAAAAGGTCATTTCCCTGCGTTATGCAACCCGCCTTGAGGAAAGGGAAAAAATGTCCGAAGAACAGTCGCGGTTCGAAGCGCGCCGCAAGGAACTGGGTGAGTCTGATGTCAATTCGTTCCGCCTAGATGATGGTCTGGCCGCTGGTGAAGGCAATCTGACCCAGGAGCTGGCGGATGAGAAAAAACGCAAGGAAAGCCTGGATATCGCCATCAAGGAAGCGGCCAATATCGTGGCTGACCTTGCCGCGAAAAAGTAATCACTGAACCAGGCAGTTACAACGACTCACAATACTTCAGGACAGACGTATCGCATTTACCAGTACGATACGTCTGTTTTTTTTGCAATCGAGCAGGCAGGTACCCGTGCTGAATCCGTTTACAAAACTGATGCATTCCGCGATCCTCGTGATGTCATTGCATGTCCTTACCATGGACATGACTTACGCCCAGGAAAATCCGGCACGACCGGCGCTGACCGTGACAGTTCAGAAAGTTATCCCCCGTCCGGTGACGCCAGGTATCGGCGCTACCGGCAATGTCCGCGCCTGGAGTGATGCCAGCATCAGTGCACAGACGAACGGGCTGCGGCTCAAGGCACTGCATGCCGATGTTGGCGACCGTGTCACAAAAGGCCAGTTGCTGGCTGAGTTTGAGGATACGTCCAGTCGCGGGGATCTGACGCAGGCCCAGGCGCGCCTGCGTCAGGCCCAGGCTTCGCTGGATACTGCCAAACGTAACGCCGATCGCATCAGGAAGATTCGCAATTCTGGTGCGATCAGCCAGTCTGAGGTGGATCAGGCGCTATCCAGTGAAAAGAATGCACTTGCAGATGTCACTTCTGCCAAAGCTGCGCTGGAAACCCAGAGCCAGCGAACCTCGTACACCCAACTGACCGCGCCCTCCGATGGCGTGATCTCCGTTAGAAACGCAGTGCTGGGTGCAGTTGTTAACCCGGGCCAGGAAATTTTTCACCTGGTTGTGGACAACCGGCTTGAATGGCAGGCACAGCTGAGTATGCGCAATCTGATGCAGATTCGTGATGACATGCCGGTTAAGCTCTTTCTGCCGGATGACCGGCAGGTTTCGGGCAAGGTGCGACAGATTGCGCCGACACTGGATGAAGATACGCGTCAGGGTATCGTTTATGTTGATCTTGAGCCAGATCCGCAATTGCGCGCAGGGATGTTTCTGCGTGGCCGGTTCGAGCTTGAGCCCCGGCAGAGTCTGACGATACCTCGCCAGGCCCTGGTTCTGCGCGACGGGTTCAATTTTGTCTTTGTGCTCAGACCGGAGAATAAGGTTGCGCAGACCAAAGTAGAGATAGGCGTGGCTGCCGGCAACACGCTGCAGGTAATATCCGGCCTGCGTGAAAACGATCAGGTTGTAACCCAGGGCGCCGCTTTTCTGAATGATGGTGATACGGTACGCGTTGTAGAGCCCGAGAGGAAAGCCGACGCGGCTGCCCAGCCTTCTGACGATTCACCCGAGGGTGGCGGGGCCACGTCTGAGCTCGCGAGCCCGGGGAGCTGATCGTGAACGTATCGGCCTGGTCTATCAGAAATCCCTTACCGGCGTGCATGCTTTTTGTGATGCTGACCCTGATGGGGCTGTATGCGTTCCATTCAATGCGGATCCAGAATTTTCCCGATATCGATCTGCCAACGGTAGTGGTCACAACAGTCCTGGAAGGGGCAACACCCACTCAGCTGGAGAATGATGTCGCTCGCAAGATCGAGGACAACCTGGCGACCGTGCAGGGTATAGACCATGTGTTCAGCACCTTGCAGGATGGCGTTGCAACCACGACGGCCCAGTTCGAACTCGAAAAGCCGATACAGGAAGCCGTCGATGACGTTCGTTCGTCGATTGCGTCTGTGCGTAACGATCTGCCCGCCAACACGCAGGAGCCCATTGTTACCAAGCTGGATCTGGCGCAACAGCCGATCCTGGCCTTCACCGTCAGTTCGGAGCGGCGTGACGAAACGGATTTGTCCTGGCTCGTCGACAATACGATTGCCCGCAAGCTGTTGACGGTATCCGGGGTAGGAGAAGTCAGTCGTGTGGGTGGGCGGGATCGGCAGGTTCGGGTCGATATGGATCCCGTACTGATGCAGGGGTTGGGTGTAACCGTTGCCGATGTCTCCCGGCAGCTCAAATCGGTGCAGCAGGAACAGTCTGGCGGCAAGGCCGAATTGGGACTGCAGAAGCAGCCAATTCGTACGCTGGGATCTGTCAAAAGCGCCGCTGAGCTTCGTAATCTTCGGATTCCCTTGAGTAATGGCAAGGTCATGACATTGGGCGATGTGGCGACGGTCACTGACAGCTTTGCTGACCCGACCACGGCGGCGTTTCTGGATGGAAAACCGGTAGTATCGTTTGAGGTAGCCCGCAGTCGTGGTGCGGGCGAGGTCGATGTGGGCCGTGGCGTGATGCAGGCGCTGGACGAGATACGTGCACAATACCCGGATCTGCAATTTCAGACGGCATTTGATATGGTTGAACCGGTACAGTCTGAATACGATGGGGCGATGCACATGCTCTATGAAGGCGCGCTGCTTGCCGTGCTTGCGGTCTGGCTGTTTTTGCGCGATATCAGGGCCACTCTGGTGTCGGCTGTGGCGCTGCCCCTGTCTATCATTCCCGCTTTTGTGGGGATGTACTTCTTCGGTTTCACCATCAATGGGGTGACGCTTCTGGCACTGTCGCTGGTCGTAGGCATTCTCGTGGATGATGCCATTGTCGAGGTGGAGAATATCGTACGGCATCTTCAATCGGGAAAAACGCCGTACCGGGCGGCCATGGAAGCGGCAGACGAAATTGGTCTTGCCGTAGTCGCGACTACGTTTACCCTGATTGCCGTGTTTCTTCCGACCGCGTTTATGAGTGGTATTGCCGGCAGGTTCTTCAAGCAGTTTGGCTGGACGGCCGCGATGGCCGTGTTCGCTTCACTGGTCGTCGCGCGTATGCTCACGCCTATGATGTGCGCGTACATTTTGAAAGGCAAGAAGGAAGAGCCGAAAGATCCCGGCTGGATGAAACTGTATATGAAGTGGGTTGAGCGTTCCCTTCGCCATCGTTGGATCACTGTTGTTATTGCCGGGATGTTCTTTGTGGGCTCGGTTGTAATCATTCCCTTGCTTCCTACAGGATTTATGCCAGCAGATGACATGTCCCAGACGCAGGTATACGTTGAGCTGCAGCCCGGTACGCCACTGGAACAAACTGAGAAGACAGCGGAGCGCGTTCGCCAGCTGGTGATGGGGAATTCGTCCGTGCACTCTGTATATACAAGCATAGGCGGCGGTGCTGCCGGCGGTGACCCCTTCGCGGGTGGCCAGACACAGGAAGAGCGCAAGGCAACATTGACGGTACAGCTCAAACCTCGTGGCGAAAGACCGGTCAAGCAGGAAATCGAAGCGGATCTTCGCGAGCGTCTAACCCAGGTTCCAGGCGTACGCTTTAAAGTCGGGCTTGGCGGATCAGGAGAAAAGTATATGCTGGTACTGTCGGGCGAGCAGCCTGACGCATTGATGAAGACGGCCCTGGAAGTCGGGCGACAATTGCGCACGATTCCGGGGTTGGGCAATATTTCTTCTACGGCAAGTCTGGTACGTCCGGAAATTGAAGTCCATCCCCGTTTTGATGATGCTGCCCAACTGGGGGTGACTAGTGCTGCCATGGCGGATACATTGCGCGTTGCGACGGCGGGTGATTTCGAAGTGTCGCTGTCGAAACTCAATCTGGACCAGAGGCAGGTTCCCATTGTTGTCGCATTGAAAAAGTGGGCGCTTCAGGATCTTGATTTTATTGAGAACCTGCGCGTGCCAGGTGCAAAAGGGCCTGTACCGCTAAGCAGCGTCGCCGATGTGCGTCTGGGTGGCGGGCCTGCAGTGATCAACCGTTATGATCGCGCCCGTAATATTACATTTGAAATAGAACTTTCCGGCGTGGCGCTCGGCGACGTGTTGAAGCAGGTCAGGCAATTACCGGCCATGCGTACGTTACCGGCGAGTGTCTCAGTGATCGATATTGGCGATGCAGAAGTCATGGAGGAACTGTTCCAGAGTTTTGGCCTGGCTATCGTCATTGGCGTGATCTGCATTTATATTGTGCTGGTTTTGCTTTTCAAACAGTTTCTGCATCCGTTTACGATTCTGGCAGCGTTGCCGCTGTCGCTGGGCGGTGCATTCGTGGGTTTGCTGTTGGCGCATAAGAGTTTTTCAATGCCGTCACTGATTGGTTTGATCATGTTGATGGGGATCGCAACCAAAAATTCGATTCTGTTGGTCGAGTACGCGATCCTTGCCATCAAGGAAAAAGGGATGAGCCGTCTGGATGCGCTCAGGGATGCGTGTCACAAGCGTGCCCGTCCCATCCTGATGACAACGCTTGCCATGGGGGCAGGGATGGTGCCGCTGGCTGTGGGCTGGGGTTCGGCGGATCCGGCGTTTCGCTCTCCCATGGCTATTGCAGTACTGGGAGGACTGATTACCTCAACTTTCCTGAGTCTGCTCGTAATTCCCGCAGTGTTCCTGATTGTGGATGACGTGAGCGCATTTTTCCGCCGACATACTGGCAAGTTATTCAATGATCCCGACGAATAGGCGATCCTGGCATTGCAATTGTCCTGTCCGGCGTGACATGCCCGGGTTCGCAAGTAAAGAACCGGTCATGAAGCTGCATACGATGCAACTGATGTCATGAAAATAATGCTTTTTGGAAAGACAGGCCAGGTGGGCAGCGTCCTGCTTCCGACGCTGGCCTCGCTGGGGCATGTAATTGCACCGAGCTGGCGCGAAGCGCAGGCCGGAGCGATCGCTGATGCCAGGCCTGCTGACAACAGGAACGATTTCTGGAAAGCAGATTTTCGGGACCCGTTGCGTCTGTACGAGCGAACCCTGGCAGACGCGCCTGACATAATTGTGAATGCCGCAGCCTATACGGCTGTGGATGAAGCGGAAGCCAATGAAGCAGCCGCAACCTTGATCAATGCCGAAGCACCCGCCGCGCTGGCACGGGCAGCAGCCGAGTGTGGCGCCTTGCTGGTACATTACTCCACCGATTACGTTTTTGACGGATCCGGCAGCCGGCCATGGCGCGAGACAGATATTGCCTGCCCCTGTAATGTGTATGGCAGGAGCAAGCTGGCTGGCGAAGAGGCGATCATGCGCAGTGGTTGCCGACATCTGATTTTCCGGAGCAGCTGGATATACGGATGCGAGGGCGACGGCTTTTTGCAGCACATGATGCAGCTGGCCATGCAGCGTAAAACGCTATCTGTAGTGGATGACCAGTACGGCGCTCCGACTCATGCGCGGCTGATTGCAAATGTCACGGTGCGAGCCATTCTTCAGGAATGTCGGGAACCTGGTCGTTACGGTGGTCTGTATCACCTGGCCGCAGCAGGAGAAACAAATTGGTTCGATTACGCTTGTCATATTTTTGCACGTATGAAGTGCAACGGACTTGAGCTGGCACTTGAGCGTGTGAGCCCAATCAGATCGAAGGACTATGGAAGTCTTGCCGTGCGACCAATGAATAGCCGCTTATGCACCCGTAAAATTACCGAGGTATTTCAATTGTCATTGCCAGCCTGGCAGGAAGATGTCAACGCGGCGGTGGATCTGCTGTGCCACCGCCTGCGTAAATGACGTTTTTTTCGATAATCAGGCTTGTGATATCGGAGCTCGGGAAATGGCAGGTTTCAGATCGTAGAAGATTTTTCCCGCATCGATCAGTTTGTACAGCAGACATTCAATAGAAACCGACTGACCCTGAGCGTGTACGTCTTGCATGGTTCGCAGCATGACTTCAAGCGTACCAGTAAATGAGGGGATCAGCATCGGATCCATGCTATAGAACGTATTGGAAAATTGCAGTGCCATCGTACCCGACGCGGTATGCGCCAGCACAGCATTGGGAAAAACATAGCGCCCCTGCGCGTTCTGTGCATAATGGGCACTGTCTTTGATTGCAGCGGTAAGCTGTGTCCCTGGTGACAATTTGAAGACTCTTTTGAACGGCTCGTAAAGCTTATGATGTTGTCCCAGCTGAAGGAACCACATGAGACTGGTCAATTCGCTGAATGCAGCGATGGCCTCGCTGCTTGCCAGCTTGCGGTCAAACGCCTGTATCTGCTCATTTCCGGAGTAATCCATCAGATAATCTACATGCTGAATCAGCGTCTCGTGCTGGGACTGAGTGAGCGGGTAGGCAGAGTACTGGACAACAGCGATGCGGCAGCCCGGGGCGTGCTGATTGATGCTGGCCACGGTGGCCATCAGATCCGCAAAGCCATTGGCAGTCTCGCTGGGCATGCTTGCGCCGGCAATGTTTTTCGGTAATCCCGGAGTATCAGACGTATCAGCACTTTGGCTGTATTGATGACTGTTAACATCGGTCTTGCCATCTGCGGTGGCGGGCTGGGAGGCTGCGGCCGTGCCCGAAGGGCTATGGCCCAGCGTATTTCGTCCGTAAGGCGCATTGCTGGCGCTGGCAATAATAAAAAGGGCGTTTGTGCTAGTATCTGTCATGAGTAGGGGGCCTGATGACAAGCCCGGAAAATTGCCAAGTGAACTCGCCATTCTAACAAGTTACGAGGGGCTCGCGGTGGTAAGCATCACGACAGCAGAAATGCTGCGTTGGCTGTTGCGCCCCGGGTCTTGCGTTTCCTCACCGATATTCAGCACTTCATCATGAATGACACCAGTCTCGTAGAAGCCCGTGTGCGCCAGTGGCTCGAAAAAGCCGTTATCGGCCTCAATCTTTGTCCCTTTGCCAAAAGCGTCTATATGAAGGAACAGGTGCGAATCGCCATCAGTGATGCGCAGGACATACAGACAATCACGGCAGCACTGCAGAACGAGCTGCAAATGCTGGTCGATACGTCGCAAGAGCAGATTGACACAACGCTGCTGGTCGTACCCTGTATGTTCGATTCGTTTCCAGCATTCAACGATTATCTGGACATTGCCGATGCCGTGCTCGATAGCATGGAGTTGATCGGTGAGATTCAGATTGCGAGCTTTCACCCCCTGTATCAGTTCGCCGATACAGAAGCGAACGACATCAGTAACTACACCAATCGTGCGCCCTATCCGATACTGCATTTGTTGCGTGAAGACAGCCTGGATAAGGCAGCGGCGCAGTATCCGGATCCTGGCGTGATATTTGAGCGTAATATCCGGGTCGTGCGCGAGCTGGGGGCCGCTGGCTGGCAGCGCCTATTGGCAGACGACGACAAGTAACCCGTTGAAATACAATGGGTTTTACGAGCTGCCCCGCATTGTCAATTGGCCGGTTTATGTGGTATTATCTAATCTAAGCTGTATATCTGGTTGACTGAATGTTTTCTGGACGCGGGTTCGACTCCCGCCGTCTCCACCAACAGCGTATTTAGGGTATTTGATACAGCCCGGGTTTTAGATGCGAGTATGCTGTTGATGGGGACGCCATGGTTTCGACAGGAAAAGATAGGAAGATCGGCAGCCGGTAGGCGATGACCGTAAATCAAGCAAAACCTTTAAATGCAAATGACGAAAGTTACGCATTAGCAGCCTAATATTGGCTCGCTAGGAGCTTTATCCACTTGGCAACAGAACGGATAAAAAAGGGAGCTTCGGCTCCCTTTTTCTTTGTCTGGCAATGGTGCTGCGTGGACTCGACGTCCGGGATGTTTGCCTGACCTTAAAATTTGAACGCACATAATATTATTTCGAGCAATAATCTGCATCAATGCCTTATCGGCGGATATCTGCATTTGCGGTCTGTGAGCTGCCGAACTTGCTTTGTCCGCCATGCCCAAAGGCGCTGCTAGCGAATTTCGTACAGATACAGCTCAATCCGCCGGTTGGCGGCGCGACCCTGGGCCGTCGAATTGCTCATTAGCGGATCAATGGAGCCTCGGCCTTCAAGCTCAATCAGAACACTTTTCACTTCACGCTGAATCAGATAATTGACCACAGCCGTCGCGCGCGTGATGGACAGCGTCTGGTTAGTGACCGGATCACCCTGGGAATCCGAATGCCCCACAACTTTGATACGTAAATAGGGTGAGCGAGAGAAGGCTGCCGCCACCGTGTTCAGTACCGGCTTCATTTTATTGTTCAATCGGGCACTGCCACCGCGGAAGGCGGTACCACCGGGCAGAATGACCCTCACACTGCCGTCACGGACGCGATTTACCTGGACGCCCAGATTTTGCGTGTCGGATGCGCGGATCTCTTTCATGAGCTCCGCCCAGTTGGCAGGAGTGGTTACTGAGCGCTGCGTAATCGGCAAGCCGCTGGTGTCAACCGCGATTCCGCCCCCGGGATCCGCCTGGTTATTCATTGGTGCACAAGCAGACAGCAGCAATGCCGCTACGCCTATCTGTAAATACGTAAGTATCTTCATGATTTTCCTATTTCCACCTTTTCTTTGATTTTTATGACGGCATCCCAGATGTCTTCCGGCCGGTGAGCGATTTGATCGGCATTCCAGGTTTCGACTTCTTCAGCGTTGTTACAGTATCCGTATGCGGCGGCAATGGTGGGCATACCAGCTGCCTTGCCGGCGATAATATCACGCTCATCATCACCCACGTATATGCATGCATCAGGCGCCGTTCCCGCCAGCGAAGCCGCGTGCAACAGGGGCCCCGGGTGTGGCTTGGAGAAGGCCGTCGTGTCTCCACAGACATTGGCCACGCTGCGCTCTGTCAGGCGCAGATAATCAAACATGGGAAATGAGAGCGCCTCAGCCTTGTTGGTGACAATACCCCAGCGCAGTCCCGCGGCCTCAATTTGCTCCAGCAGTTCGCCGATGCCTGGGAAAAGGGTGGTATTACGGGTCATGCAGGCACGATAGTCTTCCAGAAATTGCTGTCTGGTGGGTTCGAAATCCTTATCGTCGGGCGTCAGATCCAGCGCAACGCGCAGTAATCCGCGCGCTCCCTGTGAGGCAACGCAGCGCAGCTTTTCGTATGGCAGAGGAGGCAAATTCCGAAGCTCACGTTGCATATTTGCCGCATGTGCAAGATCGGGTGCGCTGTCTGCGACAGTGCCATCGAAATCAAAAAGGATCGTATTGATCATTTGCAGGTCGCCATCAGGTAGTTCACCGAGGTGTCATTATTCAGAGAATACACATCGGTGATAGGATTGTATTGCATGCCCTTCATGGCCATGGGTTCAAGTCCTGCCGCGCGCGCGCTGGCCGCAAGCTCGCTTGGGCGGATAAAGCTGCTGTGTGAGTGGGTATTGCGCGGCAACAGGTTGAGGATATATTCCGCGCCAACGATCGCAAAGAGAAATGATTTCATGTTACGGTTCAGGGTCGAGAAGAAGACCAGACCGCCAGGTTTGACCAGCGTCGAGCAGGCCCTTACGATGGATCCTGGATCGGGAACGTGTTCGAGCATTTCCATGCAGGTGACAATATCGTATTTGGCAGGGCGTTCTTCTGCAATCTCTTCCGCGCTGATATTTCTGTACTCTACCTGTACACCGCTTTCCAGTCCGTGCAGACGCGCGACATTCAGCGATTTTTGCGCAAGATCGATACCTGTCACCGTTGCGCCCGCTGCAGCCATACTTTCAGCAAGAATGCCACCGCCGCAACCCACATCAATGATCGATTTGCCGCTAAGGCCGCCCGCGAGTGAAGTAATCCATTCCAGTCTTAGCGGATTGATAGCATGCAGAGGTTTGAATTCGCTGGTCGGATCCCACCATTTTGCGGCAAGATCACCGAATTTATCCAGTTCTGACTGACTGGCGTTGACGAGCAGGGACGAGGGTGCGCTGATCTGGGACATATGCAAAATTGGGAAGTCGGGAGGGTGTAAAAATGGATGTGACAGTATATGATAGCCCGATTTTACACGACTGCCGATTTTACTTGACTGGCCAGGTACGGTACCAATAGAAGCTGTCGTCGCCAGAGTGGGGTAGAGATTGACGTGCGCGCGTAAAAAAGGCTCCTGAAAGGAGCCCTTTTTACTGCTACTAGGAGCTGTTTGGCAGGAGACGCTAGATTAGCGGCGTGTACCTACGATTTCGATCTCTACACGACGGTTTTTAGCACGGCCTTCGCGAGTGGAGTTTGATGCAACGGGTTGTGTTTCACCACGGCCGGAAGCGATGATCTGGTCAGCAGGAACACCACGGGAGATCAGGTAGTTCTTGACTGAAGCAGCACGACGCTCAGACAGTTTCTGGTTATAGGTGTTGGTACCGATGGAATCGGTGTGACCAGTAGCGATCAGAGATTCCAGGTTCAGCTGAGTAACTTGCTGGGCAACTTGATCCAGAATGTTACGGCCTTCTGGTTTCAGGGTTGCTTTATCGAAGTCGAAGAATGTATCGGCGTTGAAGGTTACTTTGTTGGCAACGACTTCAGCTTGAGCAACTGGAGCGCCACAACCCTGAGCTGCGGTTGCAGGTGTCCAGAAATTGTCGCGCCAGCAGTGTTCATTCGTGCCGTTCATCCAGACCAGACCGTATGGATTAACCCAGTTATCGACGGTTTGCGCTGATGCTACACCTGACGTTGCGGCTGCAACAACGGCGAATGCCAATG